>NZ_QUNG01000008.1 GCF_003387375.1 Marinomonas pollencensis
AGCATCATCGAAACGGCTAAAGCGAATGGTCTTATCCCTTATGATTATCTAGTAAAGCTCTTCGAAGAACTGCCCAAAAGACAGGCTAACGACAGTCTTGATAATCTTCTGCCATGGAATGTCCAGCGCCTCTAGGTGGGGATGCCCGGACGCTCACCTTTTCTTCATCATCGATCTTACGACGAACAATATCAATCAAGTCATCCTGTTCGCTAAGTCATCCTGTTCTCTGGCAGAGTGATCTCCCCACTCCTTATATCGCTTGATGGCCAACGCTACCGAGCGATGTCAGTTGTAGGGCTTTGTTAGTAGAATGGTTATTCTTTTTGCTGTATTTCGTATGGGCTAAATTCATCAGATTCTAGTAAATTCTGTAAGAGTATATCTACAAAATTTTTTATAGAATCACTCTCTAATAGCGGGTATCGACGACTTTCTTCGGTGGGCGTGTCTTGTGCATTTCCGTTAGGATCGAACCATACTTGGTTTAAATCAATGCCTTTTTTAGGTAGTCCATCTTCTTCTATTAGAGTATATGCCCTGATTTGACCTAAAAATTTTATTTGTGGGCGTCCGGGTTGGTTCCGAACCATAGAGAATTTGAATTCAAAGAGCTTTCCAAAAACTTCAAATCTAGCATCACCACCATCTACCTTCTCTACACCGCCGGTCTCTCCTGCCATGCTTGTAAATTTTTCGATGAAGCTTTGGAAATTTTTTAAAAGCTCAGGATATGCAACTTTTGCGTCTCGAATAGCAATCATTTTCTTTCCTTGAATGTTTTTTTTGATCGCTTAGCAGATTAACAGGTGGTTGCTCGATTTGTCAGTATCTAGTCAATAAAATGTTTTCAAATGGTGACAAACAAGACGCCATTGGTGATATTGATCTGAATTCAAAATTATATAAGGACATTAAATGGAAGAGGCAAAGGTTACATTTTCTTCAATTTCAAAGTGTGGGTTGTATGAATATGGATCTGGGGATCTTGTCCTTGTGGATCTTTTCTGTCCGTTCTCATAATGAGAAAAGTTGATGGCAATACAAGTTGATCTAGTTGGCCGCTGTTACATTTCCTTCATATTGTTACTGTATTGTGACGACTCATAAATTGCGCTTGATGCGTGGTGTTCCTTTCTTCTTCGGAGTCATAGATTTGAGTATCAATAAAAAAATGTGGCTACTTTCTGCCATTACTGCAGTCAGCATTATTTTGGTGGGTGTTTTCAGCGCTTATACTCTCTCTGGTTTGCGCGCTAGCTTTAGTCGTTATCAAGGCCAAGTTGCGATCTCCCAGAGCTTTTTTGCGATTAAAGCCACGGCATTGTCGGTGGCGAAAAATGACCCTATCTTGCCGAACACTAAGACCGCATTGGATGCAGCAAATACTAAGATCATGATGCTATTGGCGCAAATAGAACAAACCTTACCCGCTGAACAAAAACCAGCAGATGAGACTGAGCAAGATCAAGCGGCAGAAAAAGCCAGTTCGGGTCAGGATGACTCGGAGTCAGCCGACGCTCTTGCCTCGATTAGCGTAGAAGAAAGCCGAGCTTTGCTGGTCGACATTACCAATTTGTGGTCGGAGTACAACAAGCAATTTAATAGTGCGATAACGATTGCACCAGAAAGCCCTCAAGATGCGCTGCAAATTCCAGATGCGATTTATGGTCTGCAGCTTATTCCTATGATCGAGCGAATCGATCGCTTGATTAATGACAATCAAGTCAGAGAGCAAATCTCCTATGACACGATATCTAAGCTGATGAGCAGCATATTATGGATGATCCTAATACCCTTGTTAGCCGGTGGTGTTTTCGTTGTATTGATTCAGCGCCTGGTGGCGAGTGATTTACGCAAACGGGTGTTTCGAATACAAACTGTGGTAAAGCAGCTTGGTGAAGGAGATTTAACTCGGCGTCTACCTGTGGAAGGGCGTGATGAATTGGCGGCTATTGCAGGATCGATCAATGAATTTGTTGAGAAGACCCATACTATTTTGTGCCATGTAAAAGAAGGCTCAAATGAAGTGTCTGTGGCGGCGAGCGAATTATACGATGTGTCAGAACACAGTGCTCATAGTTCGATAGGACAGAGTGAGGCGGCAACGTCTGTGGCGGCAACGGTGCAAGAGTTATCTGTCAGTATCGGACAGGTTGCTGAGCAGGCGAAGAATGCGCAAGATTATTCTGTTCAGTCAGGCAAATTATCGGCCGAAGCGGGTGGTGTTGTGTTATCGGCAACCGACGAGATGACTAAGATTTCTCTGTTGTCACAAGATTCTGCGGAGTTAATCCGTGACCTAGAGCAGCGCTCCAGTGATATTAATAACATTATGCAGGTGATTCGAGATGTGGCTGACCAAACCAATTTATTGGCTTTGAATGCGGCGATTGAAGCGGCGCGTGCTGGTGAACAGGGGCGAGGCTTTTCGGTTGTTGCAGATGAAATTCGTAACTTGGCTCAGCGTACCGCAGAGTCGACAAAAGAAATCACTTTTATTGTGACTAAAATCCAAGAAGTCACGGTGGCGGTTGCTGGCAGTATGGAAACCGAGTTACAGCAGGTGGAAAAAGGTGTGCAGCTAGCTGAAAAAGCCGGTGGCTCAATGGCGCAAGTACGCGGCAGTACCGATCAGGTAGAAGAAGCCATTAATTACATCTGTAATGCGCTCTTGGAGCAAAGTAATGCCAGTGATGACATTGCGCGTAAAATAGATGAAATAGCGACTATTTCAGAAGAAGGCTCGGAAGCGGCTAAAAATACGGTATCCACGGCAAAACGAATGGATGACCTGTCAGAAAAGTTAACCTTAGCAGTGAATCAATTCCAGTTATAGGCGCAAGTTAGCTTGTTATATTCAGCAAAGGCGCGCTCTTAGAGCGCGCCTTTTTTATGCTCTGCGAGCCGCTATCAGGTTCCCATCTAGTACTCTAGCGAGAGAGAAGTATATCAATCAGGGTTATTACATATCGTAACGCTTTAAAGGAGGATGTCAGCTAGGGTTTTTGTCTACACTAATAGGAATCTTATTCTTGGCCTTTAAAGATAGTTCAAAGTGCGAATGGATAACCCCACTGAAACATCTAACGAGAAGAGTAGCCCTCAATTATGCGCAAAGGAATGACGATTACCGCTCTGACTATGTTTGGTTACATTATTCTAGGGTGGCTCGGCATGTTAGAAGTAGTGCCGCCAGGTTATGCGACGATTGTCTTTCCTGCTGCAGGTTTCGCGTTGATGAGCGTCATCTTGTTTCGTTACTGGGCGTTGCTCGGGGTGTTTCTTGGTTCTCTCGCCGTTAATAGCATTGCAGCGGAACTGCATCATCATACTTTCCACTTACCTCTGTTTCTTGCTCTGTCTGGTGCTGCCGCATTACAAGCTTATGTGGGGCGCTTTCTGGTTTACCGCTATGTGTCTTTTCCATTTGCCTTTTACCGTCTTACGTTAGTTCTGCGTTTTATTATCTTAGCTGGGCTTGTTTCTACCTTGATCAGTGCGAGTGTGGCTGTGCCGGCGCTGTATGCAGCAGGGCGAATTCAGTCAATATCGCTGTGGGGCGAGTGGCTAAGTTGGTGGACAGGAGATTTTATTGGGGTGTTGGTAGTGGTGCCATGGTTAGTGGTGCTTTTTCCTAAGCTTGTTAACTGCAAGTTAGAGCGTCCCTTTCAGCTGCTACTAGGGCTACTAATAGTGATTGTAATCACCATCGCCCTCGCTTTTGGCGTGCGCCATTTTGAGCTCGTTAAGCAAACAGAAGAATTTAATTCCAATGCCGAATTACTGGATATTTCATTAAATAATCGAATAAAAAATATGGAAGATATTCTGTATGGCGTCATGGGGCTGGTGAAAGGCAGTGATGAAATCACAGTAGAAGAATTTAACAAATACACGGATTCTATTTTACAAAGAGACAATTCTATTTTTGCTGTGTCGTTAAATATGGCGGTGTATGCAGGAGGGTTAGAAGCGTTTGAAAATGAAATTCAAAAGAACTATGACGATATTGTGTTCTATGTGAAAGAGAAGAATAAGGATGGCGATTTCGTTCCTGTTGCCCCTAGAGAAAAGTATATTGTGGTGGTTTTTGTCAACCCGTTAGAAGGCAATCAGGCGGCATTGGGTTATGACATCTACTCTCAAGAAAACCGCTCTTATGCTTTAGATAAAGCCATTAGCATGAGAAAGCCGTATCCGACAAGCCGGCTAGAATTGGTACAAGACGATGTCGCAGTGTTGCTCTTTTTGCCACTCTTTGATGAGAAAACCGACAGGTTACAGGGCGTGGCCACCATTGTTTTACGGCTGGATGCTTTAGCGCAAGCGATTGTAGACAGAGGTGTGTTACCAAATACCCAGCTTTATTTAGTCGACATCAGTGAGGATGGGCAGACTTCATCGATATTGGCGAGCAGTCAGGGTGCTCACTTGTCTTCGCAGGAAGTATTGGATCGTTATGCGAGCCATGATTTTGGTCGAGCAACACGGCATGAGGTGACCGTTGGCGCCAAACAATGGTATTTATTTCAAGTTACTGAAGGAGGGTTTTATCGCCAACCTTGGGGCGTGCATTTTGTCTTAGCGGGTGGCTTTTTCTTAGCCGCCTTGCTTGGCTGGTTTTTGTTAGTGGTGAGCAGCCATACCGCAGAAATAGAAAACCGGGTTCGCTTACGAACAAGAGATCTGTCATTGGCCAATCAATCATTACAAAGGGCACAGCAAGCCCACAGTGATGCGCAATTGGCCGCGGAAAACGCCAACCGGGCGAAAAGTGCTTTTCTGGCCAATATGAGCCATGAGATTAGAACGCCGCTCAATGGGGTAATCGGTTGTTTGTCGCTATTGGAAAATACCGGACTACGGCCTGAGCAGAGTAATCTTGCTAACCTCTCAAAGCAAAGTGCCGAGTCATTATTGGATATAATTAATGACATTCTGGATTTGTCTAAGATTGAAATTGGCAGCATTTCATTAGAGAGTGAGCCATTTAATATTCAAGACTTGGTTGACGAAATTGCACACCTGTTGGTTGTTAAAGCAGAGGAAAAAGGCATTGTCTTTAATGTGCCTGCGGTCTTTATTCCAGCGACAGTGCTAGTCGGCGACCGCTTAAGAATCAAACAGGTGTTGATGAATCTATTAGGTAACGCAATTAAGTTTACCAAGCGAGGAGAGGTGAATTTATATCTTACTGTGCGCAGCTTAAGTGATCGCTCAAGCGAGCTGTATGTGCGTGTTGATGATACTGGGATTGGTATTCCAGAAGAGCAGCATGAGCGCTTATTTCAACGTTTCAAACAAGCCGATAGCTCTACCACCCGACAATATGGTGGAACTGGCTTGGGGTTAGCGATCAGCAAAGAAATGATCGAGTTGATGGGCGGCGAAATTGGCTTTTCTTCGCAGCAAGGAAAGGGCGCCTCTTTTTGGTTTCATGTGGCGCTTGGGCACGAACCACAGCGAGCGATCACGCCAGAATATGACTTATCGCTGGCCGTGGTGTATAAAAATGAAACGGGGCGGCAATATGTCAGTCAGCTATTATCTCATTTTAAGGTGCGTCATGAATTACATGAGACGCTAGGCTCCTTGCTTGACTCACAGCTACAGGGCATAGATGCTTTGTTGTTGGATAATGAAGCAGTGGAAAGCGCGACAACAGAACAACAGTCTGCTGTTTTGGCGGCTTGTCGCCATTCCAAGATCCAAATAGTTCGTCTACAATCGAACCTAGAAGAAGTGGAAAAACTAGGCTTTGATTCTATCCAAAAGCCCATAAGCTATTCTCAACTAGAAGCATTATTGTCCACAATGACCTTGTCGGCAAAAGGAGAGTCTACTATGACAGCAAGCTCGTTATCTGATGTGTCGGCCAACACCAATCCGCACTTTAGCGCTAATGTTTTGGTAGTAGAAGACAATTTGACCAATCAAATTGTCGTGCGGGGCTTGCTCAATATGTTTGGCTTAGAGGTTGAAGTTGCCGAGCACGGGCAAAAAGCTGTTGAAAAAGCGAGCTTAAAAAAATACGACCTGATTTTTATGGATTGCCAAATGCCCATTATGGATGGCTATGAAGCAACCCGTGAAATTCGGCGTATGAAGGCTGGGGCAACCTCGCACGATGTGCCCATCGTCGCCTTGAGTGCCAACGCCATGAAAGGGGATAAGGATCTGTGCCTTGACGCCGGCATGAATGATCATCTCGCCAAACCTATTGCCAAAGATCAATTGCAACTGCAGCTTGAAAAGTGGTTACCAGAAGAGTTAGAACAAACTGAATAAAGAGGAAAGGATGCAAGATTTCGATATAGTCGATTATGGAAATCGGCTAGGCAACAATAAAATGCTAATGACCTTGGTTGCGAAAGAGTTCTTAACAGAAGGCGCAGGCTTGGTTGAGCAAATTATGGCGCAAGCCGCAGCAGATGACTGGAATGCAGTTGCACGTACCGCCCACCGTATTAAAGGAGCCAGTGCAGAAGTATCTGGCTTGGCCATGAGTGCCACCGCGCAACAGCTGGAAGTGGTATTAGAAAAACAAGACATAGACGCCGCGAAGCAAGTCTTAGAGCAGCTGCAAAAGGATTATGTCGCACTGGCCAGCGCGCTGTCTAACAGCGCATTTTAAGCGTCCTAGAGAAGCCTAAACTATTTTGCGCTTCACCTGTTATCCCCCATTCCCCCTCACCCTAAGCGTTTTTTCATTGTAAAAGGTCTGAAATGGCCTGATTGTCTGGGCTACTCGTTTGAGTGGTTATGGCGATTTTATTTTGCCTTTACACTTTCATTTGAAACTTAAACATAATAAAAATGAAACATCGAGCGATTAAAGTGCTTCCTCAACCAATAACAAAATCACATGAGGAACTCCGAAAATGCGTAAATTAATGCTCGCGACAAGCGTTTTAGGTTTGTCTATTGCTAGTTCCAGCTTTGCCGCTACCCAAATTGAATGGTGGCATGCTATGGGTGGCGCTAACGGTGAAAAATTAAATGAGATCGTTAAAGAATTTAACGACTCGCAAACGCAATACACAGTAGATCCAGTCTTCAAAGGGACCTACACGGAAACCATGACGTCGGCGATTGCCGCGTTTCGAGCCCATAAACAACCAGCCATAGTTCAAGTTTTCGAAGTGGGTACTGCCACCATGATGGCAGCGAAAGGTGCCGTCTATCCTGTTTATAAGTTGATGCAAGACACCAAAGCAGACTTTGATCCCAATGCGTATCTTAGCTCTGTAACAAGCTATTACTCTGATGTAGACGGCAATATGCTGTCGATGCCCTTCAACAGCTCTACCCCAGTGCTGTATTACAACAAAGAGATGTTTAAAAAAGCCGGTTTAACCTCGGCGCCAAAAACATGGGAAGAAGTCGAGTCTTACTCGAAAAAATTATTGGCCAGTGGCGCGCAATGTGGTTTCACCACTGGCTGGCAGTCATGGGTGCAGCTGGAAAACTTAAGCGCGCGTCATGATGTCGCGTTTGCCAGCAATGACGATGGTTTTGCTGGTTTGGATACAAATTTGTTATTTAATAGCCCTCTGCAGGTTAAGCATATTAGTAAGATGCGTGAATGGCAGCAGAACGGTATTTTCAGCTATGGTGGTCGTCGTAGTGATTCCGCGCCTAAGTTCTATAGCCAGCAGTGTGCTATGTACACAGGTTCTTCTTCTGCGTTCGGTGGTATGACTCGTAACGCGAAATTTGATTTTGGCGTGTCTTCTTTGCCGTATTGGGCAAGCGAAGTAAAACAACCTAACAACACCATCATTGGTGGTGCTTCGTTATGGGTTCTGCAAGGCAAAGACAAAGCAGAATACCAAGCTGCAGCGGCTTTCCTACATTTCTTATCTACCCCAGAAATCCAAGCTCAATGGCACCAGTTCACCGGTTACTTACCTATTACCCATGCTGCTTATGAGCTAACCAAAAAAGAAGGTTTCTACCAATCTCACCCAGGTACCGAAGCAGCGGTTCTACAAATGACCGCGTCAGAGCCGACGGTCAATTCTCGTGGTTTGCGCTTGGGTAATTTTGTGCAAATTCGTGATGTGATTAATGGTGCGCTAGAAAGTGTGTGGAGTGGTAAAGAATCGCCTCAGGCGGCATTAGATACCGCGGTGAAACGTGGTGATGTGTTGTTGCGTAAGTTCGAAAAAGCGCACAACTAATTCCTCTGCTTGTTACCCCTATCCAGCATCTGGGTAGGGGTATTGGATTTCCTGTTTTTGTTCGAGTGACGTTATGTCTGTTTATTTCCCACAAAAAAAGCTGCCTTACTTGCTGGTATTACCACAGCTAGTGATTACCGCTATTTTCTTCCTTTGGCCCGCTGGCCAAGCCGTCCTTCAAGCCTTCTACCGAGAAGACGCCTTTGGCTTAAGTCAGCAGTTTGTCGGCCTTGAGAACTTTGTTGATTTGTTTCAAGACCCGCTTTATTACAAGTCGATGATGGTGACCATGGTGTTCAGTTTCTCGGTCGCCTTTTTGGGGATTGCGGTGGCGCTCTGGTTAGCAGTGATGGCAGACCGCGTCATTCGAGGAAAAATGGTTTATCAAACCTTATTGGTTTGGCCTTATGCCGTGGCACCGGCGTTAGCTGGGGTTTTGTGGTGGATTTTGTTCGATCCAAACATCGGGCCAGTGGCGTTGTTTTTGGATCGTATTGGTCTGCACTGGAACCACTTTTTAGACGGTGACCAAGCGATGATCTTGGTGGTGATTTCGGCGACCTGGAAACAGATTAGTTATAACTTCTTGTTTTTCTTAGCTGGGCTGCAAGCGATTCCTCGTTCGTTAATTGAAGCGGCGGCAATCGACGGTGCCAGCTCTTTTAAACGCTTTTGGGATATTGTGTTTCCTTTGTTATCACCCACGACGTTTTTCTTGCTGGTGGTGAATTTAGTGTATGCCTTTTTTGAAACATTCGGGGTGATTGACACCACCACACAAGGTGGCCCAGACGGCAGCACCAATACCCTTGTCTATAAAGTATTTAAGGACGGTTTCATTGGCTTAGACAGCGGTGGTTCTGCTGCCCAATCTATTGTCTTGATGGCGATTGTCGGGCTCATGACGGTAATCCAATTCCGCTTCATTGAGCGTAAGGTGCAGTACTAATGATAGAGAATCGTCCTTGGCTAAGGTTCTTTAGCCACCTTATTTTAGTGGTCGGTGTGTTTCTGGTGGCGTTGCCGGTGTGGGTCGCTTTAGTGGGCTCAACCCAGCCGGAAGGGTCGTTTAATTCGGGCAGTATTCCAATGTGGTTTGGGGACCAAGGCGTACAAAACTGGGCCCATGTATTGTTTGCTGAGGCGGGCAGTACATTGCAAATTCCAGTTTGGCATCTACTGCTTAATTCTTTGGTGATGGCGCTGGGTATTACCCTAGGTAAGATCGCCATTTCGATTGTTTCAGCCTATGCGATTGTGTTTTTCCGTTTCCCGTTTCGTGGGGTGATCTTTTGGATCATTTTTATCACCTTAATGTTGCCGGTTGAAGTGCGTATTGTGCCGACTTATCAGGTGATCGCGAACTTGGACATGCTGAATTCATACAGCGGTTTGATTTTGCCTTTGATCGCCAGCGCAACAGCGACTTTCTTGTTTCGTCAGTGTTTTATGTCGATCCCAGGAGAGTTGGTGGAAGCCGCTCGGATTGATGGCGCAGGGCCGATTCGTTTCTTTTTTGACATCTTGTTGCCCATGTCGCGTACCAATATCGCGGCATTGTTTGTGATTATGTTTATTTACGGTTGGAACCAATATTTATGGCCCTTGATCATTACCACAGATGACACCTATTACACCTTGGTAATGAGCATTAAGAGTATGTTGTCTGTTCCTGACGGCGACATTCAGTGGAATTATGTGATGGTGACTACCTTGCTAGCCATGCTGCCTCCGGTTGCGGTTGTGGTGGGCATGCAGAAATTATTTGTGAAAGGCTTGGTTGACGCGGAGAAGTAAGCAATGACCGATTTAGTATTAGAAAACATAGGCAAAACCTACCCGAATGGTTACCAAGCGATACCAAGTATTGATTTAAGCATTGAAGAAGGTGAGTTCATCGTTTTGGTCGGCCCATCAGGTTGCGGCAAGTCTACCTTATTACGCATGGTTGCCGGCCTTGAAACGATTACTCAGGGCGACCTGTTGATCAAAGGCAATCGCGTCAATGACAAAGAGCCTGCAGATCGTGATATCGCCATGGTATTTCAGAACTATGCTTTGTACCCGCATATGACGGTGCGCGCCAACATGGAGTATGGGCTAAAAAACCGCGGTGTCAGTAAACAAGAGCGCCATAACAAGGTTATGGATGTGGCGGCGATGTTGGGGTTAGATGAGTTGTTGGAGCGTCGTCCTGGCCAATTATCCGGTGGCCAACGTCAGCGAGTAGCGATGGGGCGTGCTATGGTGCGCGACCCTAAAGTGTTTTTGTTTGATGAACCTTTGTCGAACTTAGACGCCAAATTGCGGGTGCAGATGCGCGTCGAAATTCGTCAATTACAGCGTAAGCTGGCCACAACGACCTTATATGTGACCCACGATCAAGTGGAAGCCATGACCCTAGCGGATCGTTTGGTGGTGCTGAACAAGGGCAAAGCCGAGCAGATAGGCACACCGATGGAATTGTATGATAAGCCTGCGACCACGTTTGTGGCGGAATTTATTGGCTCGCCATCGATGAACCTATTGGACGGTATGTTGACGGAGCGAGGCATAGCATTATCTGACCGCCTAGCCTTGCCAATGGCGCACGATTATCGTGGTGCCATTAAATGGGGAATTCGTCCAGAACATTTACAGCAGAGCGATGCCGTAAATGGGGACTTTTCTTTACAGGTACAAGCGGTAGAATCCCTAGGTGCAGAAACATTAATACATGGTGTGCTTGAGGATGGAGCTGAGCAACCTAACCCTATTGTAGTGCGACTCAGCGGGCCTCATTTACCTGATATAGGAAGTCGAATGTGGTTAACGGCCCCGTTGCAGCACTGGCATTTGTTTGATGCCATTACCCAACAACGTTTGTGAGGCTGATATGCAATCTAATCCGGCGCTAAAGAAAGACATTTTGAAAAGCAAAGTAATGGGGCACCGTGGTGCGGCGTTGTTGGCACCGGAAAACACCCTGGCGTCTTTACAAGCCGCCGCGGCAACGGGCGTGAAATGGGTAGAGATTGATGTCTATTTGATTGATAAAGGTGGCTTGATTATCTTTCATGACGACACCCTAGAGCGCTGTACGAATGGCTCTGGTTTGACCCGAGAAACCGACCCGCTGGTAGCCAGCATGCTGGATGCAGGCGCTTGGTTTGGTGACCAGTTTAAGGGTGAATTAGTACCGACTTTGATCGAAGCGCTGGATTGTATTCAGGCGTTGGGCTTAGGGCTAAACCTAGAAATTAAACACGATGCGGCGGATGTGGAAAACATTGTTCCGACCGTATTAGACACCTTAAAAGAGTATTGGGTGGATAACGATAAACTGCTGATTTCCAGCTTTAACCACAGTGCCCTGAAAATGGTATTTGAGCTGGATCCACAGCGCCATCTTGGCCAGCTCTACGAAGTGGTTCCAGAGGATTGGCTGGCGCAATTAGAGCAGATTCATGGCTACAGTGTGAACTGTGATTATGCACAGTTAACCCAGCAACAAGCGCAGGCGATTAAAGCGCAAGGTTATAAATTGATGTGTTATACCGCCAATGATGTCGACGCAGTTGCAGAGCACTGGCACTGGGGGATGGATATGGTAATAACCGATGACCCATCTTTGTTTGCTTCTTTAATTTAGTAACAGGAACTAGATGTTAAGCCTTAATGAACGACAGAGCCAAATACTGAACTGGGTTCAGCAAGTAGATAACTTGCAAGTAGAAGAAATGGTAGCGCGGTTTGATGTGTCTTCACAAACCATACGTAAAGACATTAATCAGCTTGCAGAGCGGAGCTTGGTACGCCGTATCCATGGCGGTATCGCCCCTGTTTCCAGTATGGAGAATTTGCCGTTTGAGCACAGACATAACCTGAACATTGCCGCTAAATTAGCCATCGCGGAACGCGTGGCGAAAGCCATTCCTGATGGTGCCTCGTTATTCTTAGGAGTGGGGACGACGGTGGAATATGTGAGTCGCGCGTTATTGAATCATAACGCTTTGCAGGTGTTTACCAATAATCTGACGGTGGCGAGTATTTTTGGTGTTCGGCCCAATATTCAAGTGCGTGTTTTAAGTGGCAAATTGCGTCATAAACACCATGATTTGGTCGGTGAAGAAACCATCGCAGGGTTGCGCCAATATTACTTTGATTACGGTATTTTAGGCTGTGGCGGGCTAGACGATGTGCAGGGGATCTTGGATTTTGACCCAGAAGAAGCGGCAATTGGCCGAACTTTAATAGAGCAAAGCCGTCATACATTTTTAGTGGCAGACCAGCATAAATGGAATCGCAAAGCGATGGCACGAGTAGAGTCTTTTGACCGAATAGACTGTTTTTTTAGCGATGAAATGACCGCGCCAAGGCAGCAATTGTTGCAGCGTTTTGGTGTTAAATTAGAACTGGTTAATTAGGAATATGATGTCAATAAATTCGCTAGAAGAGTTAAGCAAAGCGGCCTGTCATGGGGTGCGATTTATTCTTACCGATGTCGATGATACTTTAACCTGGCATGGGCGCTTACCAGAACAAACTCTCGCGGCATTGACGGGATTAAGTCGTGCCGGCATTAAAGTCGTGCCAGTAACGGGCGGTTGTGCGGGCTGGTCAGACATGATTGCACGAACTTTACCTGTAGAAGGTGTTATCACAGAAGGTGGCGGGTGCTTTATTGCGAATACAGAAGGAGTATTAGATTACCACTTCTGGCGAGATGAGGCCCAAATGCGAGCCGACCAAACCGCAATTATGGAGAAGGTTAAGCAGTCGTTGAGCGCGTTTCCTGCTTTGCGTTTGGCCCGCGATCAGTCTTATCGACTCACCGATGTCGCCATCGATTATGCCCAAGACGTGAGGCCTGCGGCGATTACCGAAAAAGACGCTTTATTGGCCAAGCTGTTAGCGCAAGGCTTAAATGCTAAAGCCAGCTCGATTCATATTAATGTCAGTGGCGGTGGGTATGACAAATTTTCCATGGCAGAAAGAGTGCTGCGGGAGCGTTACGGGTTGAGTGACGAGGCTTGTCGCCAGCAAGTGTTGTATGTGGGCGATGCGCCCAATGATGAAAGTATGTTTGCCCGTTTTCCGTTAAGTGTTGGGGTCGCCAATATTGCTCAGCACCTAGAGAATATGCAGCATCACCCCAGTTTTCAAACACAGCAGCCAGGTGGTTTTGGCTTTGCCGAATTAGCGGCGCATTTATTGGCAAATCGATAACACTCAATGGGGCACTGCTGATTCGGAGTTGGGCCAGCTTTTAGTTAGCAAGGTGTGTGTTAGCCTTGTTGATGGGGGCGTATTTTTTGCCAATAATGCATTCCTAGTGCGACCGCAGCGCCGAGCAGAAGACCAACCAATAAACTGATGCTGGTGTTGATGACCATGTTAACCAAGGGGAACTGCGCGATTTGCCCCGACGCCGCATATTGAGCAAGGTGATGCAGTGCCGGTAAGCCATGGACGACAATGCCACCACCAACTAAAAACATGGCGATGGTTCCGATAATAGATAACAGGCGGATCACCCAGGGTGAACTGGCTAGAATA
Organism: Marinomonas pollencensis; assembly: GCF_003387375.1. Classification (GTDB taxonomy): domain Bacteria; phylum Pseudomonadota; class Gammaproteobacteria; order Pseudomonadales; family Marinomonadaceae; genus Marinomonas; species Marinomonas pollencensis. The sequence continues at coordinate 13,725 of NZ_QUNG01000008.1, forward strand.
CTTGAGCCGACATGGTTGATCCATGTATGTTTGGCCCGCATTAAATACAGCCCAATGTCATCAAGTCGCACAATCAAACCTACCAGAGCGTACACCCCTACGGTCACCACGAGCGCAATAAGACTCACCACAAGTGCTTGCGTTAATAATGGCTGACTATTTACTGAGCCAAGTGCAATGACGATGATTTCCGCAGACAAAACAAAATCGGTGCGGATCGCGCCACGCACCTTATTTTTTTCTAAAGCGAGTAGAGCATGGTCGGACAAGCTTTGTTGTTCGACTATGTCATTGTGTCTCTGTTGTTGATCGTCATGGCGGTGCTGATAGGCGTGAAGAATCTTTTCTATGCCTTCGTAGCATAAATAAGCGCCGCCCAGCATCAACAGAGGTTGGATAAGCCAAGGAATAAACGCACTAATGGTCAAAGCCAGGGGCACAAGAATGATTTTATTAACAAACGAGCCTTTGGCAACGGCCCATACAACTGGAAGCTCGCGATCTGCTTTGACGCCTGTCACTTGTTCTGCATTTAGGGCAAGGTCATCTCCTAATACCCCCGCGGTTTTCTTTGCCGCGAGTTTGGAAAACAGCGCCACATCGTCAAGCAAAGTAGTAATGTCGTCGAGCAGTGCAAGCAGTCCTGTCATGGCCATTTTAGGCATTCCATCGCATGGTTTGTGAAGTGTTTTATTGTGCGTTAATCATGCTAAAAAAGCGAAGTTAAACAATAACATCATAAAGTTTTCGAGAGTAAAAATAGGGAAAAATGGCCCCGCAATGCGGTTGCCTGCTGTTTCTGCGCTTGATGTTGGCTTTTGTAAGCCGTATTAACACTTTTCCTCTTGTTGTCATGGGCTAGGTTATTTAAGGTAGGGCCAGTTCTATGGTTTTGAGGTCAATATGTCTAGTAGTTGTCGCATTTGGCGGCGCATGCAAATGCCCGATCTTGCTCGGATACACCGTTATCACAGTTTGCCAGAGCAAGGCCCCAAAGTGTTGTTCTTTAGTGGCGGGTCGGCGTTGAATAAAATAAGTCGGGTGCTCAAAGGCTACACTCATCATTCTATTCACCTCGTTACCCCTTTTGATTCTGGTGGCAGCTCAGCGCGCCTGCGTGCTGAGTTTGATATGCCAGCAGTGGGCGACCTGCGTAGCCGCCTGATGGCCCTAGCAGACGAAACTGTTATGGGGCAGCCTGAGGTCTATGCGCTGTTTACCCATCGTTTTGAGATGACAGCGACCTTGGCTGAGTTAACAGAGGAGTTAAAGCAGCTGGTGGCGGGAACCCACCCACTGATCCAACCGATTCTGAACCCAATGCGTGAGCTTATCCAAACTCAGCTTGGCGTAACACAAGCTAAGATTAGTGAAGGTTTTGATTTACGCGGCGCCAGTATAGGCAATCTCATTATTGCTGGGGGGTATTTAAATAATCAGCAACAGTTAGACCCTATAGTGTTTCTTTTCTCCCGTCTGGTGAAAGCATTAGGAGAAGTAAAAACAGTCTTGGATGAGCCTTACCATTTAAGTGTTGAGCTTGAAAATGGCGAGAAGATTTTAGGCCAGCACCGGATTACTGGTAAAGAACAGGCGGCCTTAGATAGCCCGATAAAACGCATGTGGTTGAATAAAGGTTTAAAAGCGGTAGCACCGATCAACAGTGAAATCGCAGACGATCGGCGAGACATGATAGAGCAGGCGGATTTGATTTGTTACCCGCCTGGCAGTTTCTATAGCAGCCTACTGGCGAACTTATTACCGATTGGTGTGGGCCGAGCGATTTGCCAAAACCCTAACCCTAAAATTTACTTACCTAATTTAGGCGTGGATCCTGAGCAATTTGGTCTGTCGTTAATGACACAGGTAGAGCGCTTGGTGACTACGATTCTAGCGGATACCCAATCTATTGAAGCGATTCATTTTGGCGGGTTGGATTTTCTGCTGTTGGACGATCGTTATGATTATGGCGACATTGATGAGAATAAACTGAACTCACTAGGTGTTAGTGTGATCAAAACTCCACTGATTACTGAAAAAGAAGACAAGTACGATGAGCAAATGGTTGTTAAGGCTTTGCTGTCTTTGATGTGATGGCATGAAAGGCGAGGTTAGATGCTAACCAAGACCGATTGCTTCTGGGGGAAACACATATGAAAAAAAGTGTATTAATTTGCGACGACTCCAGTATTGCAAGGAAGCAATTGGCAAAGACTTTGCCTGCTGATTGGGACATAGATTTAGATTACGCTCAAGACGGACAGGAAGCCCTAGAGATAATAGAGAAAAAGAACATCGACATTCTTTTTCTAGATTTAAACATGCCCGTTATGGACGGTTATCAAACTTTAGAAGCATTGCAACGCCGCGAAACAATGCCTCAAGTGCTGGTTATATCTGGTGATGTACAGCCTCAAGCATTGCAGCGAGTGAAAGACCTTGGTGCTCTAGAGTTTCATAAAAAGCCGATACAAGCTAAGGTGTTACGAGATTCTCTTGTGTCATTAGGTTTGCTCACACAAGAGCCAGGTAAGCGTGATTTTAGAATTGAGAACGCCGCTGACGAGTTCTCTTTTTCTGAGTGTCTGCAAGAAGTTTCGAATATTGCCATGGGACAAGCTGCCAGCGTGCTGGCCGATATGCTCAATGTTTTTGTCAAATTGCCGGTGCCTACCGTTAATGTATTAGAGGTCAGTGAGCTGCAAATGGCCCTTGGTTATGGTAGCAAAGACAGCCGCTTTTCTGCTATTTCTCAGGGCTTTGTTGGCTCAGGTGTTGCCTTTGAAGCCTTACTGATTTTTAACGACACTAGCCTGCCAGATATTGCTAAATTATTAAGCTCTACAGGGCGCATTGATCAGGACCGTGAAATAGAGTTATTAATGGAAGTATCTGCTGTGTTGGTGGGGCCTTTTATGGCAGCATTGGGCAAGCAAATGAACATTGATTTTAGTTTTGGGCACCCCTCCTTACTTGGTCAGAACGTCAAAATGTCGAATTTAATTGATGTAAAAAGAGCGAGCTGGAAGCGGACCTTAACGGTGGAGATCGTTTACGAAATTGAGAACTATAACGTGAGCTGTGATTTACTTTTGTTATTTACCGAAGACTCCATTCCAGTACTCGAAAATCTACTGTCATACTTGGTTGAGGATTAGCCATGCCTAACTCTTTGAAAGATATAATGGAACTGCATTGGCTGTTTGATATGTTGAACCATATTGACCTTGGCTTGGTTGTGCTTGATCAAAACTACAAGGTAACCCTGTGGAACAGTTTTATGGAAAACCACAGCGGCAAGAGCTCTTCCATCGCCAAGGATCAGTCACTATTTGACCTATTCCCCGAAATCGACAAAGAGTGGCTACAGCGCAAGCTAGATAATGTAATTGCCCTGAAAACACCAATTTTTGTGTCTTGGGAGCAACAGCCTTATTTGTTTGCTTTTAAGAGCTACCGGCCGATTACTGGCCTTGCTGATAACATGTATCAGAATATTACATTACGTCCTTTGGCGAATGCCGATGGCACAATTCATCATGTTTGTATTGCTGTTTATGATGTTACAGATGCCGCGACCCATAAACTGGCATTGTCCTCCGCGAATCGACAACTTGAACAACTCAGCAAAACAGATGCGTTAACTGAGTTGCATAACCGTGGCAGCTTAGAAAAAGCCTTGAGTATTATTTTTTCTGCCTATCAAGAAAAGCCAACCAGCGCCCATTCATTGGCGATTGTTGATCTGGACTATTTCAAGAAGATCAATGATCAGTATGGGCATCCCATTGGCGACCTGGTGTTAAAAGAAGTGGCTAAACTGATGTCTGAATCGACCCGCAGAGGGGACTTCGTTGGGCGCTATGGCGGTGAGGAATTTGTGGTGTTGTTACCCAATACCTCCAGTGAAGGTGCCGTTAGTTTTTGTGAGAAACTGCGTAAAAAAATCGAGGCCACCGATTTTAAAACCGATAAAGGGAATATTAAAATCACCATCAGCCTAGGTGTCGCGCAATTGACCGAGCAAGATGTGAATACTTCCTCCTGGTTGACGCGTGCCGATGAGGCTTTGTATAAAGCTAAGACAGCGGGGCGCAACCAGACAGTGTGTTAAAGCGATCAGCCACGCGTCGCTTTAACAACTCGGCACGCGTATGAGCCGTCTGGCAGGCTGTTAGTCTGCACTCTGATACAAAGCAGGTAGCTCACTTTTGAGGCGCTCACCCTGTAAGCACAAGCCTTCAGGGTCAATAAGAATGCGGCCATTCATGGCCTCACGGCCGAGCAACATACGATAGCCCATACTGTCACGATCTGTCAGCGTGAGCTCGATTTGCCAGTCTTTTCCTCCCAGCGTTAATTGCGCCTGAATAACTGGGCGTTTTTCTTTGTCTCCGCTTGAGCTCTTGACGATTCGTTGGTCAATGATTTTGGCCTCGCAATGCACGGTGATTTTTCTATTGCGCTGCAAAGGATGAACCTCAAAGTGAGCCCATTGCTCATCATCGCGGTTAAAATAGCGAATGTTAATGGCGTGCAAAGAAGAGGTTTTAGCGCCTGAGTCAATGCGCGCCTTCACGGCTGGAATATGCAAGCTGGGAAAGGCGCACCATTCTTCGCTACCGATGACCATTTTGGGTTCGTTTGGTGGATTCATAAAACTTAAGCTCCGACTGAAATGTCGATAATCGCAAAAACAACAAGCCGCTCTTTTCTATCGAAGAAGACGCTATCATATGGCTTGGCTTTATAGCCTAAAAAGCCTATTAGGTTAAGTTTTATTCGCTGTAAAACGAATATTAAACTTATTAAATAGTCAGCATAAGCACAAACTATTGTAATCGTATTGTCTGGGGCTAATATGTGCTTACTAGATTAAGCTTATGGAGTCTTGAATGAATGGCCAACTGATTCGAGAGTTGGAAACACTAGGTGGTGAGATTCTTCCTGCTAGCCTAAAAGATTGTGATGAAATTGTAATTAACCAGCCGGACTTTAGCGCGCGTATCGCGCTGTGGGGTGGTCATTTGGTGAGCTTTGTTCCCACTGGGCAAGCAGACCTTTTATTTCAATCTGCTAATGAGGGCGCTGACACGCGTTTTGGGCGTCGTCATTTTGGCGTTCCTATATGCTGGCCTTGGTTTGGGGCACATGAAAAGCACAGTGATTACCCTGCCCATGGATTAGCTCGCTACTTCCGCTGGCAATTGGCTGAGGTTGGTCGTTTTAAAAACGAAGATGTGAAGATCGTATTGCGCTTAGCATCTGAAGACCATCCGCTGATTGAAGAAATGTGGCCACAAGCATTTGAATTAAGACAAGTGTTCCGTTTCACCAAAGACGGTTTTAGCATCAATTTTTCTGCGGCAAACCTCTCCGAGAAGAGCATGTCTATTAGCGAGGCTTTGCATACCTATTTTCATGTGGGTGACAATAAGGCGACCTCGGTACATGGTCTGGATGGGGGGATTTATGTTGATAAATTGGCGAAAAATGCGCGCAAGCAACAAGAAGGTGCGGTTACGCCGTTTGAGTGCCTAGACAGTGTCTATTTAGAGTCTCCAGACGTGTGTGAGATCCATGACAGCGAATTTAAGCGTAAGCTTATTGTTAGCAGTGAAGGTAGCCAAAGTACCGTGTTGTGGAACCCAGGCCCGGAACTAGCGAAACAGCGCAGCGATATGGAAGACGAAGATTATCGTCACTTTGTGTGTGTAGAAACCGCGAATGCTTTGAACGATAGTTACGAGATTAAGCCTGGCGATATGCATCAGTTAAGATTGAACGTCAGTGTCGTGCCAACCGAATCCTAGATTGGTGCAAACATAAAAAGCCCATGCCACGCTTATCAACAACGCGTTCATCACGTGAAGTATAAGTGCAGCATGGGCTTTTTTATCGATCCGTTGTGCGCGCCAAAGGCTAGGCAAATCAGTCGATGTTGTATTCCATGATCAATGGCGCATGGTCAGAGAAGCGCTGGCCTTTGTAGACACTGCCGCCTTGTACTAGGTGCTTGATGCCTGGCGTGGTAATTTGGTAATCCAAACGTCCACCTTCATCCAGTTTCCAAGCGCGTTCATAATCCGGCCACCAAGTGTATTGCTTGTCTTGTTTGTTCACCTGACGAAAAGCATCAACGTATTCAAGCTCATTAAAGATTTCGTTAATCCACTTGCGCTCTTCAGCTAAGAAGCCGGAATTACGCTGATTAACAAACCAGCTGCTTACGTCAATTGGCGAACGCGCGACATTGGCGGTTCCACAAAAAATAAACTCACGACGTTTGCGACGCGTTTTGATTAGGTGGTTTTTAAAACCTTCCATAAAGCGGTATTTGTGTTCTTGTAGCTCGTTTTCATGGTTTGACCCATGTGGCGTTAAGAAAGCACCAATACTGACCTTATCGAAGTCAGCTTGAATAAAGCGCCCTTCAAAGTCGCATTCAGGAAAACCCATGCCTGTCATAATTGCTTTAGGCATCGTCTTGCAATAAATGGCCACACCTGCTTGCTCTGGATCTTCCAATGAGTCAAAAAAGTAAGTGTTGTAGCCAGGTGGAAAGAAGACGCTGTCATTCAGGCTGCGTTCGTCTGCTTGAATATCTTGCAGGCAGACAACATCAGGGTCCTGACGAACCATCCACTCGAAAAAGCCGCGATCGGCTGCTTGTCTTATACCGTTTACATTAAGGCTGATGACCTTCATTTCTGGTCCCTACAATTCCTAGCCGTGTGTTATATTAGCGCCTATCCAATGTTGGCATGGCTTCGCTCGTTCTTGGCGGCGCTTTGTTCTATTTTAAAAAATCTGTCTGGAGTCGGCATGAAACCTTACCAAAGAGAATTTATCGAGTTCGCCATTGAGCAAAATGTATTGCGTTTTGGCGAGTTTACACTCAAATCTGGCCGTGTAAGCCCTTACTTCTTTAATGCAGGCTTATTTAATTCAGGGCAAGCATTAGCAAAGTTAGGTCGCTTTTATGCGGCCGCATTAATGGAAGCTAATGTTCCATTTGATGTTCTGTTTGGCCCTGCTTATAAGGGCATTCCGTTAGCAACCACAACCGCGGTGGCGTTGTTCGATCACCATGATGTGGACACACCTTATGTTTTCAACCGCAAAGAAGCAAAAGCGCACGGTGAAGGTGGTTCTCTTGTGGGTGCACCTTTGGCCGGTAAAGTCATGATCATTGATGACGTTATTACCGCGGGTACTGCCATTCGAGAAGTCATGGCTATTATTCAACAAGCAAAAGCCGTTCCGGCTGGCGTGCTGATTGCCCTAGATCGTCAAGAACGTGGTCAAGGCGAGCTATCTGCAATCCAAGAAGTCGAACGTGACTTCGCTATGCCAGTGGTCAGTATTGTTTCTCTTAATGACATCATGACCTACTTAGCAGAACAAGCAACGCCTGAGTTTGCTGAGCATCTTGATGCTGTTAAAGCGTACCGTCAACAGTATGGGATCGAATCCTAATCGAGCCTTACTGGGACATAGTGCTAGGGAGCGTTTGCTCCCAGTACTAGCGGTTAAGCATTAGTGTTTTAGCTAATGCTGTCCATTGTTCAGACCACGCTTCTGTTGGTTTTACTTTAAATTCACTGCGCACATAATGACGAATTTTACCCTCAATTATGGCCAGTAAAAAATTGGCACAAGGCGCCACTCCCATTACGGGACGCAAACCTTGTTTCAAGTCAGCTTCACGCATAACTTGCTTTAGCTGGGTTTCGATGCGATCGAAAAGTTGTGCAATACGGGCTCGTAATCTTTCTGTTTCACCTGCCAAGGCATCAGCAGTAAGCAGGCGACACATGCCAGGGTTTTGGCTAGAAAAGCCCAATACCAAGGTGACAATCATTTCAATGCGAGCCAAGACATCACTTTCTTCTTGTACGATACGATGAATACGTGAAAACAATGACTCTTCAATAAACTCGATTAGGCCTTCAAACATTTTTGCCTTGCTTGGGAAATGACGGTACAAAGCGGCTTCTGATACACCGACTTGTTTCGCCAATGCGGCAGTCGTGATACGCGCGCCAGGGCTGCTTTCTAGCATTTGAGCCAGCGCCTGTAGTATCTGTGTTCGACGATCGCTTTTTTTGTTGCTCATCTATCTATTGTTCCCAAACTCGTTATTGTTAATATGTTGTGTTGAAAAACGTGTTTTACAAGCCGCTTATTCTGCCGCTTTTGTATTGGAGATTAAGGTGCCAACGCCTTTGTCGGTTAAGATTTCCAGCAAAATAGCATGCGGTACACGGCCATCGATAATAATGGCGCTCGCGACACCTGCATTGACCGCCGATAAGGCACAGCTGATTTTAGGTAGCATGCCGCCGTAGATAGTACCATCGGCAATTAAGCCATCAACTTGAGCGGTGGATAAGCCCGTTAAGACATTGCCTTGTTTGTCTTGAACCCCTGCGATATTCGTTAGCAGCATCAATTTCTCTGCGCCCACGGCTTCTGCGACTTTACCTGCGACCAAATCGGCATTGATGTTGTAAGAGTTGCCTTCCGCGTCCACGCCGATAGGGGCAATTACAGGGATTAAATCGCTGTTCTCTAATACTTTTAACACATTTGTATCAATGCTTGCGACTTCGCCTACGTGGCCAATATCTACCTGCTCTGGCGCGCTCATGCCTTCCGCTTGGTGTTTCACAAACAGCTTCTTAGCTTGAATGAAATAGCTGTCTTTGCCGGTAAGACCAATGGCTTTACCGCCCGCCTGAGAAATCATGTTTACAATGTGTTTGTTAACTTGACCGCCAAGCACCATTTCAACCACATCCATAGTGGCAGTATCAGTGACTCGCATGCCATTAATGAATTTGGAGTCGATGCTAAGTTTGTTAAGCATGTCGCCAATTTGTGGGCCGCCGCCGTGAACCACAATAGGATTAATGCCGATGGCTTTCATAAGGACTATGTCACGGGCAAAACCTGCTTGAAGTTTTTCATCTGTCATGGCGTTGCCGCCATATTTGATTACCAGTGTTTTGCCTGCATAACGTTGAATATAAGGCAAAGATTCACTGAGTACATTGGCAACATCTAAAGCGGATTCACCTGAAAAGGCCACGGTCAAATTACTCCTGTTAAGCGATAAAACCCAGAATTTGTTGGTTAGGGTCTGGCTGGCTCAGCAAAGAGCCATTTTTATAATAATGTTAATAGGTTGCTGTGTCAGAACGATGACGGTTCAAGGCAAGTGACAAGTGTGAGCAACCACTTAGGGTAGAAATAATAACGTGATCGAAGGGGATAAACTATAAAAAAATGTATGAAAATTACGAACTTTTGACTTATGAAAGTAAATTTAATTTCGGTTTCGAAAGAAGGGTGAGAGAATCTAGAAAGCAGTGTGAGAAAAGGTGAAAAAAATTCACCTTTTCTCTTTTGAGGTCGTGCTTATTTCGTGCCGGTGTGGCCAAAGCCACCTTCGCCACGTTCGGTGCTTTCAAACTCAGTAACGATATCAAACTCGGCTTGAACAACAGGCACTAAGACAAGTTGAGCGACACGCTCACCTGGCTCGATAGTAAAGGTTGAATGGCCACGGTTCCAACAAGACACCATCAACTCACCTTGGTAGTCTGAATCAATCAGGCCGACAAGATTACCCAGTACGATACCATGCTTATGGCCTAGGCCTGAGCGCGGTAACAACACCGCAGCCAGACTAGGGTCCTGGATATAAATAGACAATCCAGTGGGTAGCAGGGTAGTGTCGCCAGGAGCGAGTTCAATGGCTTGATCCAGGCAAGCGCGTAGGTCAAGTCCAGCAGAGCCTTCTGTTGCATAAGTTGGCAATGGGATTTCCTTGCCGATTTTGTCGTTAAGGATTTTTAATTGAATAGCATGTTTCATAATCTTCACTTTATCTTGTTAATAGATATTAATGGGTGGCGTGGGTATGTTGTGCAATCAGGCTCACTAGTTCACTGGCTAACGCCGTTTTAGTGGCTTTTTCTGGTGACAAAATAGCGTCTTTAGTAATGACAGAGACTTGGTTATCGTCTTGATTAAAGCCAATGTCGGTGCGCGAGACATCGTTGGCGATAATCATATCCAGACCTTTCTTATTTAGTTTGCTTTTTGCGTATTCGATCACATTTTGGGTTTCTGCCGCAAAGCCGATGACACATTTGGCTAGATTGTTTTTGGCAACATGGGCAATGATGTCAGGGTTTTTGACCAAGGTCAGTTGCAGCTCGTCGATGTCACCCTGCTTTTTCATTTTTTGTTCAGACGCGTGCTTCATTTTAAAGTCGGCAACGGCTGCCGCGCCGATAAAAACATCCGCTTGATGCGCCATTGCGGCTGTGCACGCGGCCAACATGTCATCGGCGCTTTTGACCGAGATTAAGTGTGCTCCAGCTGGTGCTGGCAATTGTACTGGGCCACTTATTAAGGTCACGGTCGCACCACGTTCTAGGGCTGCTTGTGCTAAGGCGTAGCCCATTTTTCCTGAGCTGTGATTGCTAATAAAGCGCACCGGATCGATCGCTTCCATAGTAGGGCCCGCGGTAATAACCCAATGTTGTTTGGCTAAATCTTGAGGGCTCGCCGTTGTTTTGAAGTGGTCATTGATCGCGGCAAAAATATCGCTTGGCTCACTCATTCGCCCAGCCCCCACATCGCCACAAGCTTGAACGCCACTGGCTGGGCCAATTGTTAACACGCCACGGCCAGACAGTAAGGAAGCATTTGTTTGGGTAGCTGGGTGCTTCCACATGGCTTGGTTCATGGCGGGTGCAAGCAACACAGGCGATTCAGTGGCGAGACATAAAGTGCTTAATAAATCATTGGCCATGCCTTGGGCGTAGCGTGCCATAAAGTCAGCAGACGCCGGTGCAATCACGATTAAGTCGGCCCATTTGGCAAGCTCAATATGCCCCATGCCAGCTTCTGCATTGGGGTCTAAAAGCGTGCTGCGTACTGGGTGCCCAGAGACAGCTTGAAGCGTCATTTCTGTAACGAACGCTTTAGCGCCTTCTGTAATCACAACCTGTATATCAGCGCCGGCTTTGCTTAATAAGCGTACTAGCTCAATGCTTTTGTACGCCGCAATACCGCCAGTAATGCCTAATAAAATGCGTTTTTGCGCGAGCTTTGACATAGAAAACTTCTCAATCTGAGTGGTGGCCGAAAAGGTAAAGTATCCAATCGATAAATAACGACTAAAATAGTCATGATAGAGACAGGATGTCTCTGTTTTATTGCTGCCAAGATTAACATGGATCAAGGAGTAGATCATGAGTATTAAGCATTGGCCTGAACAAGAGAGACCTAGAGAAAAGTTGATTAAGCATGGGGCCAGCGTCTTAACCGACTCAGAGTTGTTGGCCATATTTTTACGCACCGGAACACAAGGTGTCAGTGCGGTGGAGTTGGCGCGCCAGGTGTTGCTGCAATTTGGTGGGCTACGGGCCTTATTGTCTGCCAGTCGCGAAGAGTTTTGCCAAGGCTTTGGTCTGGGCGATGCCAAATACACCCAGCTGCAAGCGGTGCTTGAAATGTCTAAACGCCATTTGCAGGAGCAATTGCAGCGAGAAACAGTTTTCACCAGCGCAGAACATGTCCGTCAGTATCTTTCTGCGCAATTAAGGCACGCCCAAAGAGAAGTGTTTGCCGTGCTGTTTTTAGACAGTCAGCACCGTTTGATTCGATATCAAGAGCTTTTTATGGGCACCATAGATGCCGCAGCAGTATATCCTCGGGAAGTGGTGAAGGCCGCGCTGCAATATAATGCGGCAGCGGTGATCGTCGCTCATAATCATCCCAGTGGTGTGGCTGAACCCAGCCAAGCGGACATTTCCATCACTGGCAGAATAAAACAGGCTCTTGATCTTGTGGATGTGCGTCTGTTGGATCACTTTGTTATAGGGGAGGGTGAACCTGTGTCGCTCGCTGAGCGCGGGGTGTTATGAAAGCGACAGGTGTTTTGCCCATTTTTGCACTATATTCGCCACGAATCGGCTTTATTTCGTGACTAACTTTGAAAAGTTGATCATTTTTTAACAAAGTATTTGCCCAGCAGAGCTGCTTATGGGAGAATGCGCGCCGCTATTCCTCGGTACGGGATATTTTTGATTCATAAGGAATCATGCTCCGCCTGAGGAAGTGAAGCACACTTCCAATAATCTTCTGGATAGCAAAAGGTATTTAATTATGTCTCGCGTATGTCAAGTTACTGGGAAACGTCCTGTTACAGGTAATAACGTTTCTCACTCAAAACGCCGTACTAAGCGTCGTTTTCTTCCTAACCTTCACTGGCACCGTTTTTGGGTCGAAGGTGAAAACCGTTACATCCGTTTACGTGTATCTTCTAAAGGTATGCGTATTATCGATAAAAAAGGCATCGAAACAGTTCTTACTGAAATTCGTGCTAACGGCGAAAAAGTATAAGGATCTGAATCATGGCTTCTAAAGGCGCTCGCGATTTAATTCGCATGGTATCTTCCGCTGGTACTGGTCACTTTTACACAACTGACAAGAACAAGCGTAATACTCCAGACAAACTAGAAATGAAAAAGTTTGATCCTGTTGTACGTAAGCATGTTATGTACAAAGAAGCGAAAATTAAATAATTTTCGATCTTTGTAAAAAGAAACCGACTCTTAGAGTCGGTTTTTTTGTATCTACTATATAGTAGAACCCATTGAACATTTGGTCAGCATTGTTTTCAGCGTGCATTTTTGCCGAGGTCCCTATGCCTGAATTACCAGAAGTAGAAACAACCCTACGTGGAATAGAACCGCATCTTGTTGAGCGAACGGTAGCTCGCATTGATGTGCGACAACCAAAGTTGCGCTGGCCGATTACGCCAGAGTTAGTGTCTGAGATGCAAGGCCAAGTGGTCACGCACCTGACACGACGGGGCAAATACATCGGTATACATACCGCAGCCGGTACCTTGATTATCCATCTTGGGATGTCGGGGAGTTTGTATTTTGTTGAGCCTGAAACGGAACCTCTGTTTCATGATCATGTGGACTTTCGCTTTGCCGGTGATGGGCCTTGGTTGAGGTATACAGACCCGCGCCGCTTTGGGGCTGTGCTATGGACTCAAGGTGACTGGCTAGAGCATGAGCTGTTAGCGCACCTTGGCCCAGAGCCTTTGTCTGAAGCGTTTAATATCGACTACCTTTATCAGAAGGCTAAAGGTCGGAAAGTTGCGATCAAAAGCTTCATTATGGACAGCAAGGTGGTTGTCGGTGTCGGTAACATCTACGCCAATGAAGCGCTTTTTATGGCAGGTATCCGCCCAACGCGCATGGCAGGGAATATTAGTAAAGCACGCTATGCTGTGTTGTTAGAGTGCATTAAAGCAGTGCTGGCAGCGGCAATAAAACAGGGCGGCACCACCTTAAAAGACTTTGTCGGAGGGGATGGTAAGCCTGGTTATTTTAAGCAAGAGCTTGCCGTTTATGGCCGTGCAAATGAAGCCTGTACCGTTTGTGGCACGGGATTAAAGGAAATAAGACAAGGTCAACGAAGTACGGTATATTGTAGCAAATGCCAAACTTGACCTGTTGGTTAAGTTTTAGGCATGTTTATTGCTGTTGTTCTTGCGAATCTTGATTAATCTAGTATCGCATTTTTGTATTTTTGGGTGCCGCTTGAAATAAGCCGTGTATCTGAACGTTGTTGTCATTGCGGTATGACATTAATCAGTTTATTTTTGACCAGTTAGGCAGCTTCATAATAAAAATTGAGCGCGCCATCATTAAAAAACATGAGAGGAATTGGAATGAAAGGTATCTTTCTTGCGACCGTAACAGCATTGGCTGTATCTGTAAGTGTGGCTCATGCTGCGGACAAGCCTGCGGTTGTCTACGATCAGGCCGGTAAATTCGATAAGTCTTTTAACGAAGGCGTATACGACGGCATTATGAAATACACAAAAGAAAGTGGTGTCAAAGTACGTGAATTTGAACCAAAGAATGAAGCGCAGGTTGAGCAGGGTTTACGCCGCTTAGCTAAACGTGGTTATTCACCAATCGTTGCAGTTGGCTTCACGATGACGTCTTCTGTTCAGAAAGTAGCGAAAGATTTCCCTAATATTCATTTCACTCTAATTGACAGTGTGGTTGATCTACCAAACGTTGAATCAATTGTCTTTAAAGAGCACGAAGGTTCTTTCCTAGTGGGCGCGCTAGCGGCAATGAAGTCTAAAACCGGTACGGTTGGCTTTATTGGCGGTATGGATATTCCTTTGGTACGTAAGTTCGGTTGTGGTTTTGAGCAAGGCGTTAAATACGTCGCGCCAAACGACACAGTGATCCAAAACATGACAGGATCAACGGGGGCAGCATTTAATGACCCTACTAAAGGTTCTGAACTGGCTAAAAGCCAATTCTCACAAGGCGCTGACGTTGTCTTTGCAGCCGCTGGCGGAACAGGCATTGGTGTTTACCAAGCCGCTGCCGATGCGGGGCATTATGCGATTGGGGTAGACTCTAACCAAAACCATTTACACCCAGGTGTCATGCTTTCCTCTATGGTAAAACGTGTTGACCAAGCAGCCTACAACACATTCAAAGAGGCCGCAGCAGGAGAGTGGAAGCCAGGTTTACAAGTGCTAGGCCTTGCTGAAGATGGTGTAGATTGGGCACTAGATGACAACAACAAGAGCTTAGTAAGTGCTGATATGGAAGCGAAATTAGCGGACATTAAAGCCAAAATCATCAGTGGTGATATTAAAGTACATGACTACATGTCAGACAGTACTTGTAACTACTAAATAATATCGGGAAACAGCCGCTCACCTTGTTGGGCGGCTGTTTTTTTGTCTTAGTGCTTCTGTGAGAGTGTTTCTGCTAAAGAAAAATGAGCAGCTGTTAGACCCTGAATAATCTAATTTTCATTGGCTAATATTGTTGAGTTTTTATCTGCGTAGCAGGCATTGATAGCCATCAAACTAAGGTAGCGATATAGGCAGGTTGAGTGTATTTTGAACAAAATGTGTTTTCACCGCCTTAACATCAAGCAGACGAATTATTATTGAGATATGACAAACAATAAAACGCCATACGCAATTGAATTGCGTGATATTAGCAAACGCTTTGGCGCCGTTCAGGCAAACAAAGATATTTGCCTACAAGTCCCAGCCGGCACGGTTCACGGTATCATTGGTGAAAACGGTGCAGGTAAATCGACTCTGATGAGTATTATTTATGGTTTTTACGAGGCAGACTCGGGCCATATAGAAGTCGATGGACAAATTGTAGATATTCGCAACTCACAAGATGCGATTAAAGCCGGCATAGGTATGGTGCATCAGCACTTTATGTTGGTTGAAAACTTCACGGTATTGGAAAACGTGATGTTGGGGGCCGAGGGTGGTGCCTTATTGCAGCAAGGTATGGATGCAGCGCGAGCCGAATTGAAACGACTTGCTCACGAATACAGTCTAGATATCGATGTGGATGCCGTTGTGGAAGAACTTCCAGTCGGTCTACAGCAGCGTGTCGAGATTCTTAAGGCCTTGTATCGTGGTGCTCGTATTTTGATTTTGGATGAGCCTACTGGGGTTCTAACACCACAAGAGGCGGATCATTTGTTCCGTATTTTGCGCTCTTTAACGGAGCAAGGTGTGACCGTTTTATTGATTACCCATAAGTTACGCGAAATTTTGGCTTCTACTACCAATGTTTCAGTAATGCGCCAAGGGGAAATGGTCGCTCATCGCGAGACCGCCAACACAGATAAAGAAGAGTTGGCTGAATTGATGGTGGGTAAGAAAGTACGCTTAAAAGTCGACAAAGACGAAGCGACTCCGGCAGAGGTCTTCTTGTCTGCCAAGCACCTGTCTCAACTTGATAGCCAAGGGGTTAAACGCCTGAAAGATGTCAGCCTAGAGCTGCGTGCTGGTGAAATATTGGGGATTGCAGGCGTTTCGGGTAATGGTCAGAGCGAGCTATTAAATGTGTTATCTGGTATTACGCCGCTGGACGAAGGTGAAATTCAATTCGCCGGTCAAACCATCACTGCCAGCGCACCGAAAAATGCCGCCGAACTACGTGATCTGAAGATGGCTCATGTGCCAGAAGATCGTCATAAAATGGGCTTAGTCACAGGCTTTGAAGCCTACGAAGCGGCGGTTTTGGGTTACCACAATTCAGATGCTTATAACGGTAAAATTCTGATGAATCGCAAAGCGATGTTGGAAGAGTGTAATAGCCGTATGGCAGCGTGGGATGTGCGACCACCGAATCCCCACCTCAAAACAGCCAACTTTTCTGGTGGTAATCAGCAAAAAATCGTTATTGCTCGTGAAGTAGAGCAAAACCCTGATGTGTTGCTGATTGGTCAACCAACCCGAGGTGTCGACATTGGCGCCATCGAAAACATTCATGAACAAATTGTAAAATTACGAGATTCTGGCAAAGCAATTTTGCTGGTATCGGTAGAGTTGGACGAAATTATGGCACTGAGTGATCGTATCCTAGTGATGTTTGACGGTGCGGTTGTCGGTGAGCTTGATGCCAAAGACGCTGATGAACGTACTCTTGGTTTGATGATGGCGAACGCCTACAACGAAGACCAAAAAGGAGCAGCGCAATGAGTCAAGCTAAGGTTCCTGTTTGGGTCAATGTTGGCCTGATTCCATTTATTAACATTGTGTTGGCCTTTTTAGTTTCTGGTTTAGTGTTTGTTGCCATTGGTCAGAACCCAATCGAAGCCGCTGGTTACTTAGTATATGGCGCGTTTGGCTATGATGAAGGGGTTGGTTACACCCTGTATTATGCGACCAACTTTATTTTTACTGGCTTAGCCGTATCGATCGCCTTTAAAGCTGGTTTGTTCAACATCGGTGGTGAGGGTCAAGCCTACATTGGTGGTTTAGGGGTTGGCCTGGTGTGTCTTTCTCTTGATCATTCCATGCCCTTTATTGTGATTATGCCATTGGCGATCATTGCTGCGGCACTGTTTGGTGCGGCGTGGGCTTATGTGCCTGCTTACCTACAAGCAAAACGTGGTAGTCACATCGTAATTACCACCATTATGTTTAACTTTATTGCCTCTTCTTTAATGGTTTACCTGATGGTGAACTGGCTTAAAGAAAAGTCAGGAATGGCACCGAATAGCCGTACTTTCGAAGAAAATGCCTGGATGCCTTATTTGCATAACATGTTGTCACCATTAGGTATTGATATCGGTGACTCGCCGTTAAATGGTGCCTTTATTCTGGCGCTGATTTGCTGTGTATTGGTGTGGGCATTAATTTGGCATACCCGTTGGGGCTATCAGTTAAGAACGCTAGGAACCAACCCGACAGCGGCGAAATACGCGGGGATTGATACCGCTAAAGTCACTATTTGGGTAATGCTTATTTCCGGTGGTTTGGCTGGTTTTGTTGGTATTAACGAAATCATGGGGGTCAATCATAGTCTACTACTGAACTTTACTGCGGGTTATGGTTTTGCCGGAATTGCTGTGTCTTTAATGGGCCGTAATCACCCAATTGGTATCGTTCTAGCTGCGGTTCTCTTTGGTGCTTTGTATCAAGGTGGCGCTGAGCTTGCCTTTGAGATCCCAACTATCACACCTGAAGTGGTGGTGGTTATTCAAGGTTTGGTGATTCTGTTCAGTGGTGCCCTAGAGCACATGTTTAAAGGTCGCATCGAAGGCTTCTTTATTCGCAGAGCTGCGGCGCAGGAGAAATAATATGTTTGATACGTTAATCATAATGTTGGATGCCACCTTACGTGTCTCCACTCCTTTGATTCTCGCCGCATTAGCCGGTTTGTACGCTGAGCGTTCTGGTATCGTGGATATCGGCTTGGAAGGTAAAATATTAGGCAGTGCTTTTGCCGCAGCAGCAGGGGCGGCGGTGTTTGGTTCTGCTTGGATTGGCCTTGCATGTGGTGTGCTGGCGTCCATCGTATTAGCACTGATACATGGCTTTGCTTGTATCACTCACCGCGGTGATCATATTGTATCGGGTGTGGCTATTAACACCATTGTGGCGGGCTTAACCGTAACCTTGGGGTTAGATTGGTTTGGTATGGGCGGACAAACGCCGACCCTGTCTGGGGACCAACGCTTCACCGAAATTACTCTGCCTTTTGCCGATGCATTACGTGATGTGCCTGTGATTGGACAGATCTATTCCAATTTGTTGAGTGGTCATAACATCATCGTTTACTTGGCGTTTTTGATGGTACCAGCGACTTACTGGATTATTTATAAAACGCGCTTTGGTTTACGCCTTCGCGCTGTGGGTGAGAACCCTCACGCGGTGGACACAGCGGGTATTTCTGTTGCTTGGATTCGTTACCGTGCTTTGATTGTATGTGGCATCTTGTGTGGTATTGCAGGCGCGTATTTGTCTACTGCACATAACGCAGGCTTCCTAAAAGACATGAGTGCTGGTAAAGGCTACATGGCGTTGGCGGCTTTGATCTTCGGTAAATGGCGTCCGGTTCCTGTGTTGTTCGCTTGTTTGTTGTTTGGTTTCTTAGACGCGGTAGCGGTGCGTTTGCAAGGGGTTGTGATCCCTGGCATGGGCGAAGTTCCGGTTCAATTGATCGAAGTATTGCCTTATGTGTTAACCGTCTTGTTACTCGCGGGCTTTATCGGTAAAGCGGTGGCGCCGAAAGCCGTGGGCCGTCCTTATGTGAAAGAGCGAGCTTAGTGATGGCTGCTGATGGACAGGCGTTTGAGCTTGCTAAGGCTGCAATGAGTAAGGCCTATGTGCCTTACTCTCAGTTTAAGGTTGGTGTGGCCATTGAAACCAGCAGTGGGCGTTATTACTCTGGTTGTAATGTTGAAAATGCCTCTTACCCTGAAGGCACATGTGCTGAAGCAGGGGCGATTGCTGCCATGGTATTAGACGGTGAAAGCCAGATTAAAAATATCTATGTAATGGGCAATGGCGCTGAGCTGGTGACCCCTTGTGGTGGTTGTCGCCAACGGATCCGTGAGTTTGCATCAGAGCAGACCCGCATCCATGTCTGCAGCAGCTCACAAGTACGCCGTACATTTACTATGGAAGAGTTATTGCCTTGCTCATTTGGACCAGAGAATCTCGCCAAATAAGCAACACAGGTAGCGCTTAGCCCTGGCACTAAGTTCGATATTAAAAACCACGCATTTGCGTGGTTTTTTATGCCTGTTAATGACCGGCTGGAAGGCGTTTGTTTACCGATAGCCAACGTGCCAACATCGGACCTGCGACCAAGACGACAAAAAAGCGCATGATTTGCATGGCCATCACGAACGCCACGTCGGCATGAGTGGACGCTGCAATAATGGCCACCGAGTCGGCGCCACCTGGGCTGGTTGCGAGAAAGGCAGTAAGAGGGTCAATATCAGCGAAGAGCACAAGCAACATGGCAAAGCCGCCATTAATAACAATTAGTGCAATAATGGCCCCCAAAACATGAGGAAAAACATGCAGTGCGTGGCGTAAGACGGCAGGTGAAAAGCGAAAGCCGATTCCCCAGCCTAGAATGCCAAAGCTAATGGCGAGATACCAATAGGGCAGTTCGATAGGAAACCAGCCTGAAAACTTCACTAGCATGCCAACGGCAATAGACAGCAACATAGCGCCACCCGGAAGGCGCAATTTGGTGCCCAGCCATACAGTCACAACACTCATCATAACGGTAATCATGAAATGATAAGGAGAGCTCGTTGCAAACCAATCTATCGGTTTGGCGGCCTCCACATTGAATAAGGTAGCGACCACCATAGCCGCAAGCGCACAACAGGCAACACGCAGATATTGCATAAAGGCGACCAAGCGCATATCGGCGCCATAGGACTCAGACATGATGGTCATAACCGAAGCGGCTCCAGGAGATGACCCCCAAATAGCGGTGGTTCCAGGTAACAATCCTGTACGGCTTAAAAGCCAGCCTAGAAGACTGGAGGCGACAATGGTTGAGCAAGTACCAAGCAGAAAGAGAGGCCACTCTTGGGTGATTTCTAAATAAATGTTAGTTGGTAAGTGTCCGGCAATCATCCAGCCAAGTGTGCCTTGGGCCATCAAGAAGAGTGGTTTAGGTAAAGCCAGTTTGGCGCCCTTTATAGTGACGAAAATACTGGCGATCATAGGGCCCAGCAGTAAAGCGGCAGGCAAGTGGAAATATTCCAATAAGCTGGCAAACACAGATGAGAGAATAAAAAGCAGGAAAAACCGCCAAGGCATTGGCCTGTTAGCTAAAGTGGCTTTTTTAATCTCGGGCGATGACATGTTTCTAATCCAAAAGATAATCATGGGAAGAGCTCGCCAAAAGCATACCTGAAATAGAAGAATAATAAGATAAGGACACAAGGAGTCACTAATCTATTCACATTTCTATAGCGGGCGAGAGTGCCGCGCTTGCTTGAAAAGCGTAAAAGATTGCGAGGAAACTGAAAAGTTATCGAGGATTCGTTTTATAAAACATAGTATTTGCTAGTATTTTCAAAGAGATACGCAAGCTTCAGACAGGCTCTAAAGCGATGGATAGAGCCCCACCATAAAGAGAGCATTATATGAACAAAATCGCGCCTATCTATTGGTTCGTATTATCCTTATTACTCACCGCCTGTTCGAGCGCACCATTAACCAAGTCGGCAGCAACTGGCTATGAGGAATCCGGAGAAGCCTCGTATTATGCGGCGAAGTATCAAGGCCGCCAAACCGCCAGTGGAGAACGTTTTAATCAAAATGCTCTTACCGCAGCGCACAAACGCTTACCATTTGGTAGCAGGGTTAAGGTAACGAATATTGCGAATGGGAAAAGCGTCATTGTTCGCATTAATGACCGTGGTCCGTTTGTTCGTGGGCGTATTATTGATCTAAGCAAGTCCGCGTTCCAGCGCATTGGGAATACTCGACACGGGGTAATTGATGTTGAAATCAGGGTGCTTAATTAAGCCTTTCGTCCTTCATGGAGGCGACCAAGGACTCTAGCCAATCCATAAAAACCGTTAGGCGTTTAGTTGGCTGACGGCGAGAGGGATACAGTAGGGAGACAGGCATAGGTTCAGCTTCGTATTGGGGTAATACCTGCAGCAAGTCTCCTTGGGCCAGCCAATCAGCGACACCAATTGCCGGAATTTGTGCTATTCCTAATCCTGACAAGCAGGCGGACAAATAGGCGTCAGTGCCATTGACCGCGATGCTGCTTGGCATGACGCATTGTTTGGCTAGGCCATTTTCCATGTATTCAAAATACGCTTTTGCATGGCCAAGAGTGTGAGAATAATCAATCAGCTTATGTTGGCAAAGGTCGCTAAGTGCTGTTGGTGTGCCATATTTTTTGACGTAGCTGGGAGACACACAATTCACGGTGCGGTATTGGGTAAGTGGTCTAGCGATAAGGCTACTGTCTTCTAATTCTCCAACACGAACCACACAATCCATGCTTTCGCGAACCAGATCAACCCGATAATCAGCACTGCTGATTTTGAGTTGGATATTAGGGTACTTGTCGAGGAAGTCAGATAAATTGGGCAGCACAATGGTTGAGGCAAAGCGACTGGGCATGTCGACCCGTAAAACCCCTCGGATATCCTCTGGCGCATGACGGAATTGGCTGTCTATGGCATCCAGTTCTGCCAGCAGGTCTAAGCATTGTGGCAGATAACGTTCGCCATCTTGGGTTAACGTCACGTTGCGTGTGCTGCGGTGTAAGAGGCGCGTTCCAAGTGCTTTTTCTAGGCCTTGAACTGAGCTGGAAATACTCGATTTGGGCAACCCTAAGGTGTCCGCTGCCTTAGTAAAACTGCCTGACTGTGCGACTAAAACAAAACGTTGCATCGCTTCAAACTTATCCATACGACCTACTTTTGTTCGTTATATCCGAACAATGATATCACTTTTAGGTGATTTATTAATCACAATCCCTCGCTTACCCTACACCAAGGTTTGGCGCCTCAGCTCAACCATCGCAAGCAACTTAATGTGTAGAGAGGAAACAGACATGAGTAAATTAGCCATTATTACTGGCGGCAGCCGAGGGTTAGGAAAAAGCAGCGCGCTGGCGTTGGCCGACGCGGGTGTGGATATTGTGCTGACTTATCATCACAACCGTGACGCCGCAGAAGCGGTTGTGGCTGAGATCAAAAACAAAGGCCAAAAGGCTTATGCCTTGTCTCTAGATACGCGAGATGTGGCGGCTTTTCCGAGTTTTATCAACACTTTAAGCCGGGTGTTGGAAGAGGAATTCGGTCGTCATGAGTTTGACTACTTGCTTAATAATGCCGGCACCGGCATACAAGCAAAAATAGAAGAAACCAGTTACGAAGGGTTAGAAGACATGTTGGCTGTCCATGTGAAAGGGCCTTATTTTATGACGCAGGCGTTGCTGCCGCTGATTAAAAACGGCGGTCATATTTTAAATGTCTCGTCTGGATTAGCGCGCTTTACCTTGCCTGGCTCGAGTGCTTATGCCATCGCAAAAGGTGGTGTAGAAGTGATGACACGTTATATGGCGAAAGAATTTGCCGCGCGACAAATTCGCGTCAATACGCTTGCTCCAGGAGCGATTGCCACTGATTTTCGTGATGGTAATGTGCGCGATAACCCTCAGATGAATAACATGGTCTCTTCTGTCACCGCGTTAGGACGTGTCGGTGAGGCCGACGATATTGGTCAGGCAGTGGCTATGCTATTTAGTGATGGCGCAGGCTGGATAACCGGGCAGCGTATTGAAGCGTCCGGCGGGATGTTTTTATAACCTAGCTGGTAAGAAGAGACTCAGATCGCGTTTAACAGAGAAGTTCTGATGCACAGTGCTTCTCTCGATAAATTCGGGCTGACAAAAACCTGTATCAAGTTTTTATATTAGAATCGAACTAGGCTCTCCTGCCCAATTGTATAGCTCTCCAAAAAGCGCTTTATGGAGTGAGCATAGATGGGAGAAGCGGTACGGAGCAGGGGTAAAATCGATGTCCGCTAATGCCAAAGTAGAAAGCGGGTTTGCTAATTCACAAAGCTGTTTTTCGTCTTTGATATGAAACTTATTAACCAGGGTGTTGGAGTTAGGGCAGGTGTACGGATCTTGTCCTACGCGATATTTGCCGACCATTATATTAGCCTAGGTATTTGGCCAAAATCTGTTCTTTTTTAGCTTTGCGTTCTGCTGCGCTAAGCGAAAATAAAGATTTATCTACAGAATAGCCTTCTAAGCGCATGCTATCGACGAAATTGTCGCCTTTTTTATTTGAGTAGGCTTGTTGTTTAGCCGTTAGGCTGAGTGTTGAACCTTGTTTCATATTGATCTCCTGAAGCTATCTCATCGTTCCAGCGTAGCCTCGTAGGTAGATGGCTTCTACGATTAGATTGGTCAGAATATGGTTAAGTTAGGAGCAAGAATGCATGGATAATTACGATACGCTTTGGGCATTTGATGTGTTTTACGAAGAAGCAAAAGCAACGAGCCGGCACTTTTTATCAGATAAGACATTGAAGTTCTGGGACTGATTGAATAGCGTTGCTTTGGGAGTCTAGGTCTCGCAAGTAGTTCATTGTTAATCTTCCCCATAATTTACAGGTCCGCCACTAATTTCTAATTGGTAATCAAATAAGCCAAATTTGCCCACTGATGGTGAACAAGTCGCAACAACTTGTACGTCTAAATCGACTCCAGGTATATTAGCTTCCTTTCTATGATGGCCACTGGCGTAACCACTCATTGTGACTTCAAAAGAGGCATCAAAATTAAAGTTATCTATTCCTAACTCAATTTCTTCAAATACCGTGTCGGTTTCAGCCATTGGTCCGGACAGTTCGTCACTACCTAAAATATCGAAGCTATTTTCATTGATGCTTTCACAAATTTTCTCAGCAAGAGCACCTTCTGATAGAAGGTCAAATGGGTAGCTTTCAATAATCCACTGTAGGTGATCGAAAAGCATTTCGCCGGACAGATCTACGTTATCTGACTCTTCATTTTTGACGACCTGATCGAGTGCTTTAGCAAGAAATGATGACTCATGATAAAGATACTTTACTTCATTCAACCTCTCATTGTTGAAGTTCTCATCATCCATCATTTCTTTAGCATCCCTATATCCAAATAGTGACGCTATTGATCTGGAAAGCCCATCAAGACTGAGAAAAATGTCATCTTCACGTAGGCTTGTTGAGAGCATCTCCATCAACTGGTAGGCAGCAGGGAAGCGAGAAGAAGCCATCGTCGCGTTTTGGACTGCGGCCTGTGTGTTAAATCGGAGCTTTTCACTCTCGTCTTGCCTTTTCTGACTCTCAAGGTCTAAACGCTCTTTTTCAGCTTGAGCAGCTTTTATATCAGCATCTGCTCTAGTGGTCTTTGTCTTCTGATCGATGTACTCTTGGATTTTATTTCTACGTTCAAGCCTCTCTTTTTCGCCTTGAAGATCGAGTCTGATTTCTTCTGCAAGGAATTCTTTTGCAGGGTTTGCTCGAAAAACTGCTTTGTTCAGCTCTTTTTGTTTATTTACTCGTTCTGTATCGAGATCAATAGCATGAGAGTGCTGCAGCAGAACTGCTCTATCCTGTAACTTCTTTACCCATAGTGATAACCAAGGCAGGGCGAAAAGGTAGGCTAATGCAATTATTCCGGGGGTAATTACCAAGTCTAAGTCAGTCCATAATAGGCTAGGGTTGGAAGTTACTGACATGTTGCTTGATAGGTCTTTAATACGTTGATCAACCTTGTCAGCTCCCCAAAACAAAAGAGCTAACTTGTCCCAGTTACAAAAACACCATGAAACAATAAATGTTCCAATGATAGGGTCCTTCACTCTGGTCTGAGTGTGCCCTTTAATAGAGGACCAAATATCATCTAATGCTTTCATCAATCTCTTGGTTTCCTATTAGTAATACACTAAAACTCTACTAAAAAGACATGCTGTTCTTTGTTCTCAGGCTTAAGCTCAGGCCTAAATATGCTTCGTGCATGATAAGCCTCTCAATTGTCTTAATTAAGTACTCAGATACTTAGACTTTTCAGCTCAATTTGTAAGGCTAATCTATCTAATTTAGGCAGACTCCTTTGATGGAATATTACTCAGTTTTATAGGTTTGACTCCTACTAACTCCAAGGTTTTTTCAACTAACTCCTTTAATATATCTGACTGTCGGTTCTCGCCCAGAATAATCCCACAACATAGTAACGAAGGCGTTGCAGGAGTTGAGCCAAAAATTTCGAAATCTCCCTGATGGAAGCTTCTGTATTTTCCACTATCGTCTGGATGAAGAATGATTAAGGAGTCAATCAATGGTTCTCGTTGACCTAATCTATGTATACCATGAAGGTATTTCATCGTAAGTGCAGGAAGGTAATCACGGAATGATCGATCGGGACTACTATACTTAGCATCCATCACAATCAGTTTGATGTTTCCGTTAGGGCGCTTGATTTGAATCACTACATCTGGAGCGCGTCTACTGTTTACCCCTTGACCTCGTCTTCGAATTGATGAATCTCTGACTGTATAAGCTTCGCTGTTTACTATTGCTTCTGGATGCTGCCTAGTATGCCCGATAGTCCAATAGTTGGGCTCACGTTCGATTTTGATTTCATTGTTGAATTGATCAATAAAGGTATTTTTAAATATCAGATGTTCAGAGCTAGGGTGCTCAATCGTTTGGCGTGCGAAGAAGCGATTAACATGATCCAAAACACGAAAGTAAGTGTAGGCTTCGAATAGCATTGGAATGCTTTCTATTGCGAATAGATTTTGAAATGCAGTCCAATCAACTTTACCTTTTTCATGCCACTTTATGATCTCTAAAAAAAGGTTCTGATATGCTGGTCTATTGATTGTTTTAGGCGTGATTATTGGCCTACTATGAATCGATCTGTTCACTGGTAGTTGTTGCTCTAATAACAACTTGAATTGTTTCAGTACCTTGATAGCTTCTTCTATCTTGCTGATTTGAGTTCCTATAAGTAACGATTTAAATCGTGTGAGCTTTTCAAAGAATGAAACGTATCCACTGGGTATAGAGGCGGCTGAGGTATATCTCCCCATTTCAGATTCCATTCGGCTTCCAAGGTTCTTAGCTGTATGTATCAATTGTTCTACAAAGCCATGTATAACCCAGTTTTCATATATGTCGGAAGTCTCATCTAACTCCGGTAGCATTAGGACATTAGCCTTATAATAATCACCATCAAAAGTAATATGGGCTTCATCAGGGCAGTCTGTCGGTTCTAAAACCGAGAGGTTTTCTAGTAGCCAACCAACAGATGAATCATCAAGATCTTCTTGTCCATTTACTGGCTTTAAACGGTGCTTTGGAACGAGACGGGTTAATGGTTTTTGTAGTATTCCCTGTATGAGCTCTTTGAATGCTGCTAGAGCATGTTCAATACGTTCAAATGTATGATTTGGAGAAATAAGCCCTTCTTCAAAACCAACGCTATGACGAGTTGCGCTGAAAGTTGAGTGTAGTGTCTCTGGTGAGACCTTAGCAAGATACTCAAACATCTGTTCAACTTTTTCGGCTTGGCTTTTAGATGCTGCGACTTGTAAAGGTTGGAATGAAACTAGCTCAATAATTTCTCCGGCGTCATTCATTAGAATGACAGAAAGCTCGGCCACGCCAAAGTAGTTCCAGAAAAGCTTACTATTCGTAGAATAGGAACCAGTAGTAGGAATCCAAGTAAGCTTAATCATTCCAGGATGCTCAGAAGGATATGTGACCTCTGAAACTGAAATACTATGTTGATAAAGTTCCAGAGATGCTGATTGATACATATCGGGTACAATCAGCTCGAACTGGATCATTTCATTCTCCAGTACTACCGGCAACTCATGCAGTAAATTTTCTGAAGTATCAGGTAGAAATTGAACTGTTCCTCGCCTGTGACCATTCAATATTTCTAATTGAAGCTTCATGTCATCTCCTTAGAAAAATGAATACGTGCCTGTAAAGTCACTGCCACTGGCTAGAATTCGCTCTAGGTGTTTGTTTGTTCTAGGAAAAGCTTTGTCTAATGCCTCTTGTAACTTAACTATTCTGTTCCTGAATTTTGAACCATATCCTTCAATGTGCGGAAGAACATGCTGGCTAATTGCAAAGTCTAGAGCTGTGTCAGCATCCATTAACTCGTTGTTGATAGCTGCGGCACAATAGTTAGCAATTGCTGCGCGTTTCCTATGAGAAATAGAGATAGGTTGGCCAAGTTCAGGGTCTCGAGCACCAAGAATAGAAATTAGATTATCGAGAATAGTTTTGTGAGTGCCGGAAAGCTCTGCATCATCGCTTCTACCAAAGAATTTCTCGAATAATGTGTAGTTTAATGTTCCATCTAATGTAATGCTTCCAGTCTCAAATCCATAATCTAGATCATCTTCGTGATCAATTGAGATCACTGGGACCCTATCAATAAAACGAGGTGATAGTCTTTCAGTAGTTGAATCATGGTTGATCGTAGCGATAAAACGGACATTTTCGCGAACTTGAAGGAAGCGGTCTTCTTCGTGAGGTATACCTGTATCAATAGGGCGTCTTCGTCCTTCGTAATCACACATGCCTAAGAAATCAGACCAATAATGCTCCATCGGTGATAAGTTGCTTTCGTCGAGAAGAACCATTTGTAGCGCTCTTGAACCTTCATCTTCACGACGTAAGAAGTCGTATAGGCCTGTACGTGCTCTTTGATACATGCCAGTTAAAGAGTTGTGGAATCCTAAAATATCTCGAGATGATACCCAACCTCGTGAAACCGGCATATAGAGAAAATTTTTCTTTTCGTCTGGCGACCCCAATTTGAGAGCTTGAGCAAGTCTAATGACCGTTGAGGTTTTTCCTACACCAGGAGAACCAGCCAAGACGGTTAAGAATGACTGAGTGATGCTGATCATTATGTTGCTAAGTTCTGTTCTAGAGAACGACTTCCCATTATCCCACTCTAGATAGCTTCCAACTCTATCAATCAAATCTATAGCATTGGATGGAGGTGAGTTCGTGAACTCTACATTGGTATAGTCGAAACGGGCTTCTTGTGTTACATCACCACCTTTCAGAACCTTTCCGATTACGTGATATTCGCCAATACGCTTGGAAAGCTCAGCTGTATTTTGAAGTTGGTCTTGGTAACCTTTAGCCGCAGCCTCTAATACTTTGTTACTTTCCTCTAGATAAATTTTCTTTCTATTTAATTCATCAGACTCACATGCGATTTCTAGTTTCTCTCCTATTTTTGCCAACTCATTCGAACGCTGCTCCTTTTCCTTTTCCAATATGCTGATTTTGTCTTGCAGCTCTTGTTCCCTGCTACGCATACGAGCCTGAATTTCTTCATCAGCTTCGTTGTTTATTTCTTGGATCCGCTTCTCCGCTTCTTGCTTCTCTCTTTCAATCTTGTTGTTAATTTGAATTAACTCGTTCTCTTTGGAAGTAATCTGACCTTCGATCTTATGTAGAGTTTGTTTGAGTTCATCTTCTTGTCTCTCAATATCTTCTTTAAAGGAAGAGAGTTGTTTGCTTAGTAGGTTGCCTTGATTATCCTCTACGTAATCATTAAGAAAGCGTTCACCTTGTGCTGTAGCGAAGTAATCTCGCACGACTTGATATCCAATATCGCTTTCGTTTAGATACCTATCTAGTATAGATTTCAGTCGCTCTAGACGTTCATCTTTTGTGTTGTAACTCCGTCTCATCTTCTCAAAATCCGCGATAGCACCAGCTAACCGTTCTGCTTCTTTACGAGACAATGTTTTTACGTTTCGGCCTACCTTCAAACCATTGAAATGTCTAATTAGTTTGCGGTCTGACATGAAGTCTATGGCAGAGTGATTATGATTGGCGAGATCGTTCGCAGATGAGATAAAGTGGAACTTTTGTCCATGGATGACTAGAGGAAATAATATGTTGTTCAGTTCACTCGCAATAAAAACACCAAGGTTATCTGCACCATACGAGAGTTTAGGGGTTGCAACAGCTTCCATGACTTGATGGGATTCTTCAGGTATGGTTGCTGCTTGGGCAGGGCCATATAGTTTATTTTGTTCTTCATCGAAAAGAAAAAACATTCCCCGTGGAGCTTTAACTGTCTCAGGGAGCTGTCCAGTTTCAATTGGTGGGAGTTTACATGCGATGACAGGAAGTAAGGTGTTTGGTGGAAGTGACGTTGCATCACGTCCAAAGCCCCAATAGCGATCTATACCATCGTTTTCTGTTTTTGCTTCATCCTTCCGGTATTCTTTCAGAATGAAAAGAGCATTATCTTCATAAGCATTATCTAATGTGCTGTAGCCTTTAGATATGAGTATTCCTGTAGGGAAGCGAGATGAATCAAGCTTAATGAATTTACCCTGACTATCGATCCCTAGCACTGGTCTAACTATCCCTTGTTCATCATTTATAGCTCTATCCTTGTAAACTACTAGCTGCTCTGAATTGTCCATTATAGTCTTTCCATTTTATGCGTATGTTATATAAGACGATGTAAACATCTTTTATCTAAAGGTGATTCTGATGAGAATACATGTATTTTTGAAAAGAGCATATGCGATTAATCCTCTAAATCTTTAACTTACAAGGTTTATATTACTGAAATAGAGTGATTTCGGTAACAGAATTGAGGGAGAATCGGTACTGAGATGTAAATTGCCAGTAGTAAGCTAGATATCTCGAAACTGATATGCAAATGAGGCGCACTGTCAATCACCAACTTTATTGCAAATCACCACTCAGACCTCTTGCGTCACTCCTTTGAAATCTATATTGTACTAGTACATGAATACGTAGCCCTTTTTATAAGAGTCATTAGAGACGCATCCTATGAAGGACTTGGTCCAATTTTTATCCGAAGTTGATGATGCCGCTGAGTTAGAAAAGCGTTTGACCGTGTTGCTGACGCCGAATGAGATCAGTGAAATGGCGCGTCGCTTGAAAATTATCGCTTTGTTAGACGAAGGTGTGCCGCAGCGGGACATCGCGAAACAGTTAGGTGTGGGCATTGCCACCGTTACCCGTGGCTCCCGTGCATTGAAGGAATTAAAAGAATCATGAGTACAACCTCGAAAAGACCTGAGCGTATTACGCTGCCGCGCAAGCCGAAGTACATTACCATCAGCGCAGATTGTGACTTTTTTGCCTTGTTTAAAACGGTCGAGAAGCAATTTGATAACTGCTTTATGTTGGAATCCCTTGGCGAAGAGAGCTTTATTTCCCGCCATTCGATCATTGGTTTTGACCCTGAGAAATTGATCTGGGCCGAAGGCAAACAGCTGTTTATTCAAGAGCGTGATGGCACGACTGAGTCCTACGAATCTGAGAACCCATACTATTTGTTACGCGACATTGTGCCGCAGAATATTTTGTCGCGCGGTTTCGCTGGTGGTCTGACCGGTTATCTTGGTTATGACAGTATGAACTACTTTGAGCCAAGCTTGGATCTGCAATCGAGCGAGATGTTTGATGCCTTCCGTTTTGGCCTGTACAAAGACGGTCTCATCTACGACAAGATGACGGGTGAGGTGGTTTATTTCTACTACGAAGATGGTCAAGAGGGCGCCAACCGTGTAGCTCTAGTGAACCAGATGATGGCAGAAGAAACACCAGAAAACGGCCCATTTGTGGTGACGCCAGCGGGTGAATCTATGTCGAAATCTGACCACGCCGATGCCGTTGCAAAAGTGAAGCAAGACATAGTCGACGGCAAAATCTTCCAGTGTGAAGTGGGCTTCAAAATGTGGTTCAACATGGAAGGCGACACCATTAACTTGTATGAGCAACTGCGTGAAGTGAACCCTTCTCCACAGATGTATTACATCAAGTTTGGTGAGCAGAAGGTTATTGGTGCCAGCCCTGAGCTGTTGTTCCGAGTACGCCAAGGGGAAATGGAAACCTTCCCGCTGGCGGGTACGGCAAAGCGTGGCGTTGACGAGAAAGAAGACGTAGCCTTGGCGCGCGCTTTGTTGAACGACCCGAAAGAAATTGCCGAGCATAATATGATCGTCGATCTGCATCGCAACGACATTGGCCGCGTGGCGCGTTTTGGTACGGTAAAAGTTCGCAGCCTGATGGACATTAAACGTTTTAGCCATGTTCAGCACATTTCCAGTGAGATTGTCGGTATTATGGCAGAAGATCACGACATGTTTTCGGCATTGGCTAGCAACTTCCCGGCGGGCACCTTAACCGGTGCACCCAAGATTGAAGCAATGAAGATCATCGACGACTTGGAAAATGACGGTCGTGGCCCTTACGGTGGTGCAGTGGGGCAGTTTTCTTTCAATGGCGATTGCATGTTTGCGATTCCGATTCGTACGGTGTTTGCTAACGGTGAAAAAGCCTACGTTCAGACCTGTGGTGGCAATGTTTATGATTCCAATGCAGAAGATGAATACGAAGAAATCCAACGTAAGTTTGCTGGCACGCGTCGAGTGTTAGAAAGCTTTGCAGCCAATGCCGGACAAGATGCAGGTCAGGAGTAACACAGATGAAAGTATACATTATTGATAACTACGACTCCTTTACCTACAACCTGTATCAGTTTATTGGTGAAGTGCTAGAAACGGAGCAAAGCAAAGGCACTGTGTCGAATTTTGAGGTGATCGTTAAGCGTAACGATGAGGTTACGTTAGACGACATTCGTCGCGCGGCGCCAGACCGTATTATCATTTCACCAGGGCCAGGTTCTCCAGATGATAAAGCCTATTTTGGTATCTGTGCTGATGTGATTCTAGAATTTGGCAAAACCATCCCATTAATGGGAGTGTGTCTTGGCATGCAGGGTATTTGTCATGTGTTTGGTGGCAAGGTAGTGAAAGCGCCCTTGCCAATGCACGGTAAAACCAGCCCTATTGCGCACAATGGCGAAGGTATCTTCCATGATATTCCTGACCAGTTAGAAGTGATGCGCTATCACTCTTTGATCGCAGAAGCAGAGAGCTTTCCTGAAGCATTAGAAGTGACAGCGACAGTGGGTGATTTACAGCCAGCCGATTTCAATAATATCTCGGCGATTCACCGAGGTGGTGATTTTGAATTAATGGGTGTGCGCCATAAAGAATATCCGATTCAAGGTATTCAGTTTCATCCAGAATCCTTCGCCACAGAGGGCGGCAAAGATTTGATTAAGAACTTCCTGTTTCAAGCCTAATAGGGCTTGTCGGAGGCACTGACATCCAATCAAAGGCTGAGCATTTGCTCGGCCTTTTTTGTTTCCTAGCCTCGTTTTGGAGCCTGTATGCTAGCCCGCCATTTTGGCTTTTAGCCATTGCCACGCGAGCCCTAAATACTCATAAAATGCCCGCTGGGATTTGTAGTTTTCAGAAGCACCTATGCGCCATTCTGTTCGGGAGTCACTTAAACGAAAGGCTGGGGCGGGCATTGCCGTGATGCCCGTTTGTTGGAAAAAACCAAGAGCGCGTTTTAAATGGGAGGCTTCGCTGACCAGCGCGACGCGTTTCCCGATTAGTTTCGATGCCATGGCATTGGCTTCCGCTTCCGTGTCTTTTGGTTTTGGAAACATGACTATTCTGCTTGGTTTTGTTCCTAACTCTATTGCCGCATCGTGCATAATTTTGGCGTGGCCTGCAAAGCCTGAAACAAACAACTGAGCGTCTGGGTTGGCTTTTAAAATCCGCAACCCTTCTTCAAGGCGGTAAATAGCACTTCTTCCTAGCTGCATCACGGCAGGGTCATTAGGGTAAGTCTGGTGGGCGCTGCCCAAAACGACCACCACATCCACCGTTTGTTGGGTGTTAAAAACTGGGTAGCTATTTTCCAAGGGCGCAATCAGGCGGTTGGCAACAGGGTCAAAGCTGGTCAAACCTAAGAGAGCAATGGCCGCCACCAATAAGCCTTTGGCCGTTTTGGGTTTTGATGCCATGAAAAGCAAGCCAAGTAAGATAAAAATAAGCGACAATGGAATAGGCATAAGCGCCATGCCAATGAGTTTTTTGAGGGTGAAGAGGCTGATGTCCATGGTCAACGAGATCCTTTTGATAAAAGCGACAGAATACCTTGTTTACGTGTCGAGATATAATGCTAAGGCGTCGACCAAAAGGGCGCCTTTAGGGAGGATTGAACGCTATGAACAACCCCAGTCATTTAAAGCCCTTAAGCATAGTGCCAGTCCCACAGGAAGTCGATTGGTGGCTACCAAGGCATGAGCAAAAATTGGCTGAGAAAAACGCCATGGAAAGCGTGGATCTCGTATTTTTAGGCGATTCCATTACCCAGGGTTGGGAAGACGTGGGGGGCGATGTATGGGCGGAGTATTATGCGCCTTTAAATGCCTTAAACTTGGGCTTTAATGGTGATCGTACCGAGCATCTGCTTTGGCGCTTACATCATGGTGCGGTGGATGATATTGCGCCCAAGTTATTGGTGTTGTTGATTGGTACTAATAACACAGGGCACAGACAAGACGCCCCTGAAGAAACGGCGTTTGCTATTCAACAAATTGTCAGTCTATTACGCAGTAAGCTGCCTCAGACCAAGATATTGTTATTAGGGATCTTTCCTAGAAGCGCTAAACCTACCCAGAGATTACGTCTATTGAATAATGAAGTGAATCGTTTAATAGCCACCTATGATGATGGGGACAGTTTGCGTTATCTTGATATTGGTGACTGCTTTGTCGATGAGGAAGGTCGAGTGCGTCCCGAGATAATGTCAGATTACTTGCATCTAAACGCCTCTCAGTACCGAGTCTGGGCGCATGCCATCGCGGCTTATGTTTCCTTGTATTGTTAGTGGCAGATGGGGAAGCTCCGTCATGGATGGGTGGGGAAAATGACAAGGAAATACCTTAATTGGTCATAATTACTAAATGTTTTGTTAATAAAGGCGTGATAATATTTGGATTATTAATTTTTAATATATTTTATCTCTGAGGGAGTAATCCATATGATTCGCCATATACTATTTATTCAATTTAAAGACGAAGCAAATTCCGCTGATGTGACGCGCTGTCTTGAAAACATTGCTGGACTAAAAGACAAAATCGATGGTATCGAAGGTGTTGAGTGGGGGGAAAATAACAGCCCTGTAGGGTTTAAAAATTACACACATTGTGTGTTGATGACCTTTATCGACGAAGCGGCTCGTGATGCATACCTTCCTCACCCTGTGCATCAAGCTTTGGTAAACGACGAGTTAATGCCTATCTTAGAAGATGTGGTGATGTTGGATTTCGAAGTCTAAAGCAGCTTACTGTTTTTACTTCAAAAAAGGCCAGGACTCTTACGAATGCTGGCCTTTTTTGTTGCTTATAAAAAGCAGAACTAAACAGAGTACAACCAAAAATAAGCAGCACTTGCGACAAGAACAACAGTCATAATAAGAACTCCAAAAGGGTCAATAATGTGTCAGGTTTTGAATTGTTTTTAGTATAAATCCCTTGATGGTACGAATCTATAAAACGAGCTTTGAATCAATAATTGGTCCAATTGTTTGAATCAAATATGCGGAATGTAAGATATAAATGCATTTTATAGTCGAATTCGCAAATAGATGTGCTTTTTTTTAGGCCGCTTTAACAGTGTTGAAGAATTGAGGCGCCTTGCGCTGTGGTAATGGGATGTTTCGGTTTTTGCTTCTTTATGGCAAGTTGATTCAACCTGTTAAAGCATAAAAAAACCTCGTTTTATTAGCGAAATAAAACGAGGTTGGTAGTGACTGAAGACGCCACTATCTAGTGGTTAGTGGTCAGTTATTGCTTAACCGCGGCCAACAATTTCTCTGCAACAAGCTCAGAGCTTGCTGGGTTTTGGCCTGTAATCATCAATCCATCTTGTACTGCAAAAGCATTCCAATCCGCGCTGCTTTGATAGTCTGCACCACGTTTTTTAAGCTCATCTTCTAGTAAGAAAGGCACGACATCTGTCAGTTGTACTGCGTCTTCTTCCGTGTTTTTGAAGCTGGTGACGGTTTTGCCTTTTATGAAGTATTCGCCTGCGCTGTCTTTGATATTGAGAAACGCGCTTGGGGCGTGACAAACAGAGGCTATAGGCTTCTTGGCGTGCAGGAAGCTTTCGATCAACGCAATAGAAGTGGTGTTCTCCGTTAAATCCCATAGCGGTCCATGGCCACCTGGGTAGAAAATAGCATCAAACTCTTCTTGCTTCATGTCACTTAACAAGTGAGTGTTGGCAATCATGTCTTGTGCTGTAGGGTCAGCGTAGAAACGTTTTGTCGCCTCAGTTTGGGCATCGCTAAGTTCACTGTTTGGGTCGATAGGTGCTTGACCACCTTTTGGGGTCGCGATTGTGACTTCGGCACCGGCATCAATGAAGGCGTAATAAGGTGCAGCGAATTCTTCTACCCAAAAACCGGTCTTATGGCCTGTGTTACCCATTTCTGAATGAGAAGTTAGAACGACGAGTATTTTTTTAGTGCTCATTGAGTGCTCCTTAATATGAAAATCTATGCTTGTGTATTATTGCCCGTTGGCGAAGCCAAGCTGTGTCGATAGGCGTGGGATTAGTATAGAAGTCCTCTCAAATCTTGACTACGGGGACAGAATTGACATCATTGGTTTAATTATTGATACAATGCTCTTCTTGATTATTAGCAGAGCCAGCGAATGGATATTTCCTTTGAGCAACTAAAAAGTATGGTGGTGTTTGCCCAAGTCGTGGAGCAAGGTAGTTTAACGGCGGCTGCGAAAGCCATGGGCATTTCTCGTGGCGTGGTGAGTTATCACCTGAAAAAGCTAGAAGATCAGTTGGCTGTGGTGTTGCTGAATCGAACCACGCGGTCGATTTCTTTGACGGAGACGGGAGAGGCGTACTATCAGCGTTGTCGAACGATTGCCCATCAGGCACATGAAGCCAGCCTACAAGTGGAAAAAGCCAAACAGGAGCCGATTGGTAAGTTGAAGATTAATTGCCCAGTTAATTTGGGCTTGCAAGTTGTCGTGCCTGCATTGAATGAGTTTCGTCGTTTGTACCCTTTGATTGAGCTGGATGTGTCATTGAGTGATGAGGTCGTCAATGTGATGAAAGACGGCGTCGATTTGGCCATTCGTGGTGCACCATTAGCGGATTCTGGTTTGCAGGCAAGTAAACTGGCGTCTTTTGAAACCTATTTATGTGGCGCTCCTGAGTATTTTCGCTTGCATGGGAAGCCTACTAAACCGCAGGATTTGTATGATCACAACTGGGTTGTATATCGACCAGCGGCCACTTCAGTGCATTTAAGCCAAGGGGAGCGTTCCTTTAGTATTTCGGTGGTTGGTGCGGTTAGCACTAATAACTCAGCCGCTCGTACTCTGTTTTTAGAGGGAGGTAATGGCATCGGCCGTGTTCCTAGTTATGATGCGAAGCCACGCCTTAAACAAGGTTCGCTGGAACGTATTTTAGAAGAATATCGGTGTCCAGATATTGATGTCTTTGCAGTGTTCCCACCGGGGACTGCAAACGCAAAAAAACTTCGACTGGTGATCGACTTTATGAAACAGGCATTTGCTCGTATTCAATAATGTAAAGACGCAAAAGAGAGAGGCAAGAGGCTAGCCAGATTTGCTTAGATACCGTTATGATGCGCTTATCACTCTAGCAGAAATGGGTCTTTTTCATGTTGCAGCGCATCTTTATCTTTTGTTTACTCAGTGGCTTTGCTTTGCCAGCCATGGCGCTGCAATCACAGCCTGATAAGGAGACTCAACGCCTAGCTGAAAAGGTGATTGAGTTAGAGAGAAGCTTGGCCATTTTACAGATATCCACAGCGACCAGCGATGACTATCAAGCATTAGAGAGCCAGATAGAGACCTTGTCGAGCCAACAGAAAACCAGCCAACAGGCGACCGCTCGCATTAATTTCCTCAGCAACTTGGTGTTTTTAATGTTTGTCGCTCTGTTGCTGTGCTTGTTCCAGCTACGCCGACAGTCACGTCAGCTCAGCGCTTTATCGAATAGTAGACAAGATGAGAAATGACCATGAAAAGTATGCCGTGTCTGATTGTCATTGATATGCAAAAAGGAATGTCGTGGCCCCAAGCTGGAGAGCGCAATAATCCTAATGCGGAGCAGGATATTATAGAGTTATTGGCCCATTGGCGCGTTCACCATGGCCCCATTGTTCATGTACGCCATTTGTCTGACGAGCCAGAGTCTTTGTTTTGGCCTGAGCAAGATGGTGCATTATTCCAAGATGTTTTTCAGCCCTTGCCCCATGAAATGGTGGTCGAGAAGCCCGTGCCAGATGCCTTTATCTACTCCGAGTTGGCATCTTGGTTACGTGATCAACAAATACAAGACCTAGTAGTGGTAGGGGTCAGCACCAACAACTCGGTGGAGTCGACAGTGCGCTCAGCGGGCAATTTAGGCTTCAATACTTATGTGGTTCAGAATGCTTGTTTTGCTTTTGCTAAAGTGGATTTCGATGGCTATGAGCGCACCGCAGATGAAGTTCATGCCATGTCGCTGGCCAATCTAGATGGAGAATATGCCACCGTCATTTCCCAAGAGAAAGCGTTTGCTTTGCTTTCTGCCGCGGTGGGGCAAAGCCAATAGCCAAATGGCTACTGGCATTGTGGTCTGGCTGTTGCGTTAGGAAAGGCTAGAGGCTTTTCCCTAGAACGTACTACTCATTGATAATTTGATTCCACGCGGACTGCCTTGGGTTAAATAACCTGAGCTACTGGCGCTTTCCCAATACCCTTTGTTCATTAGGTTGGTGATGTTTAAGCGCCATGTTACTTCATGCTCTGAAATTTGGGTCTGGTAGCGTGCGCTTAAATCGATACGTGTCCATGAATCTAGCTCGCTGGTATTGGCAGCGTCTAAATACTGCGGACCACTGCGAATGACTTTGCCGCCAAGCGTGGCGCCAGCGAAGAAGGGTAAGTCGTACTCTCCTCCAACAACAAGACGATACTTGGCGACGCCAGCGGCATCATTGCCATTATTGCCGCTGTCTTCTGCATTGCGCAACTCTGGGTCCAGAACCGTCGCTGAGGTATGCAGGCGTACTCCAGCCATAGGTTCGCCATACAGGCTGACTTCCACTCCGCGGTTACGCTGTTCTCCATGCAGACCATAGTCGCCATTTAAGGTATAGGCTTCTGGTTTGGTGATTTCAAAGAGCGCCAGCTCTGCGCCTAGGGTGCCATTTTCGTACTTCACACCGATTTCATTTTGCTTAGAAACGTAAGGCGCTAATACGCTGCCATAGTTGGCGGCGGAGGTGTCGGTAACCTGGTCTCCCTGTTGCAGCGCTTCCACATGGTTTGCGTACAAGGAAACATTCTCTATGGGTTTATAGACGATTCCGTAAATAGGGGACGTGGCCGCGTCGTCGTAATAGCTGGATTCAATACCGTCATAGTCGTAATTGTTTACCGTTATATTTTGGCGGCGTAGACCTACGGTAATCAGCAAGGTGTCATCCAGAAAACCTAGGGTATCCGCAAGGGAAACACCTTGGGCGTTGGTTTTGCTGCGGATATGAGGATTGTCCATGTTGCCAGCCGCTAAGGAAGAGGCTGTAGGGTACTCGGTATCGTTCGGGTGATAGATATTCGTCGAATTATCTGAGGCGCTACCATAGGTATACGCGTTGTAGGCTTTATTCAAAAAGCCCGAATAGGCAAGGTTAATCCTATGAGTAACATCGCCAGTATTAACATGACCGACTAGACCCAGTGTCGAGGCGAAGGTGTTTGACTCATAAGGTACAGATAAGCGGGTCAAAGTGGCATCACCATCGGCATTACTCAAAGTAGGGGACGAATAATCGCCATACTCCTTGTTTTTATTCACACCTAGGCCAGCATGAAGGGTCCAATCATCATTCAAATCGTAGTCAGCATTGATCATGCCATAAAGGGTTTTTAAGCGCGATTTCGCCCACGATGGTGAGTAGTTTGTTGTGGCGTCTGGTGCTGAAACATCAAAATAAGATGAGTTGTGAACCACGGAACGACCGCTGTCTATTTTAAGGTTCTGATAGCCAATGTCCGTTGACACTCTAAGGGTGTCTGAGCGGTAATCGGCGCCAATACTAATGGCCGTCTCTTCGCGGGATTCATTGTCTATGGCGCTGTCACCATCACGATACAGTACATTGCTGCGCACTCCCCATTGTTTTTTGCTACCAAAGCGTCGCGCCACATCTAGGTTAATCCCCGTTTGGCCTTTTGCGCTGGTATCAAGGGAGATCTTGTTTAGATCGGTGTCGGCACGCTTGGGTTGGAGGTTAATCGCACCGCCAATGCCTGAGCCCCCGGGAGTGACGCCATTGAGAAAGGCACTGGAGCCTTTTAGTAACTGTACGCTTTCGATGGCGTTAGTCGACACCACTTGGCGCGGTAAAATACCGTATAAACCGTTGTAAGAGATGGCGTCACTGTCGAGCGCAAACCCCCGCACCATAAAGGTTTCTGAATAGTTACCGTAACCATAGCCAGATTGAACAGAGGCGTCGTTATCCAGCACCTCGGCGATGCTTTCGGCTTGTTGATTATCGATGGTCTTATCGGTATAAGAAATCACGCTGAAGGGC
The DNA here is from genome assembly GCF_003387375.1 of Marinomonas pollencensis. GTDB lineage: Bacteria > Pseudomonadota > Gammaproteobacteria > Pseudomonadales > Marinomonadaceae > Marinomonas > Marinomonas pollencensis. The sequence continues at coordinate 53,137 of NZ_QUNG01000008.1, forward strand.
ACATTGGCGCTGTTTTGCTCACCAAAAGTGCCTAAGCGTCCACCGGCTTCGATTTGGCCGCCTGAGTAGGCTGTTGACTTGCTCTGCGCCACCTTGTCGGCCGACACAGCAACACCGGGTAAGGTGTAATCTTGTTGGTCTAGTAAACTGTAGGTGCCATCTTTATTGGCGACCATCAATAAGTTCGAACCACTGAGTAGACGATCAATCAATTCGAGAGGCGTAAACTCTCCGTGAATAGCAGGGTTTTTTAGCCCCTGAGTTAACTCTGGATTAAAAGACAAGGCTATGTGGTGTTGCGCCGCGACCTCGGTGATGTTCTTGCCTAAGTCGCCAGCCGGCACAGTGAACAACTGACGTGCGCTGTGTTGCGCCGATTCAGCGGCAATGGCAACCAGGCTGATGCTGCTACCAAGCAATAAGCCAGTACTGCAAAGTGCCACTTTTATTGCCTGCTGCAATGGCGTTTTCACCATGTTGTTTTTACGAGTAGCCACAGCCACCTCCTTTCTTTTCGATTGAGTGTGTTTAGTTGTTTTATTTACTGTTACTAACTAAGCCACTCGAAAATAAAAAAGGTATCAATGATAATGAAAATTATTACTATCAGTTTCTTTTGGCTGCGCTGTCATCGCCTCAACTGGCTTCTAATGTTACCCAGTAGCCTCCAAGATGACGTGACACTGTCAGCGGGTAAGTGTGCGAAAGCATGGTAAGAATTGTGTCTGTATTCGTGGTGGGAAATGAACCAGAAATAGGCAGCGCAGCGAGCTTGGGTGACACTCGTAACAGGCCAAGGCGGTAGCGGGACACTTCATTAATAAAAGTACTCAATGGCATTTTGTGAACGGCGAGCATGCGTTGTAGCCAAGCAGTCGATTCTGGCGTTAAGGTTTTGCGAGCATGAAGCTGATAGCGGGAAAAACTGACTTCTTGTCCTGCCTCTATGATGTTATTTTGGCTTTGTTTAGTGTGCTCTGGTGTGGCTTTGACGCGGCCTTCTATGACGGCTAGATGCGTCATTTCTTGGTGCTGTCGAACCGTGAAACGTGTCCCTAGCGGTATCAATCTCCCTTCTTGAGTGGTGACAAGAAAAGGACCGAATTGTTTGCTGTTCACTGGCGCGGTGACAATTTCAATCTCTCCTTCGCGTAGGGTTAAAAGCCGATGCGTTGGATTAAATTGAATATCAAATGCCGTGGCTGTATTCAGCTTTACGATAGAGCCATCCGGCAGCGTGACCGAGCTAAAGCCACCTTTTGTTGTGCGATAATCGGCACTCCATTGTTGGCTTTCGACCAATTTGCTGCCGCCCCAAATAGTGGGACCAGCGGCTAGCAGTAGGGCAAGTTTACCAATAGCAAGGCGGCGGCCTTCGTCGTCTGCACGGTTGAGAATTGGCCTTGCGATGTCTTTTGGCATTTGTGCCATGCCATGCATCAAGCGCTGCGCTTTTTCCCATGCAGCTTGGTTGTCAGCGTTGGCTTGTTGCCAGTCTAAAAATGTTTGCTGTTCGAGCTTGGACAAGGGGGCATCTTGGAGTTTGAGTAGCCATTCTGCGGCTTCCTCTAACGCTCGTAAGGGGATTTTCTGGTTAGATTTCGGCAAAAAAATCCTCCTCCATAAACATCAGACACTGCAGGTAGGCTTGCTTCATATAACGTTTTACGCTGATCAGCGAAATGCCCATCTCAGCGGCGATTTCTTGGTACTTTTTACCCTCAATTTGAGACAGCAAAAAGGCGGTTTTGACTTTCTTTGGCAAGTTATCAAGCAGGGCATCTATTTGCTCAAGGGTTTGCAAAATAATCAGTTGGTGTTCTTGGGAGGGCATTGCCTGTTTTGGTAATAAGGCAAGTTGCTCAAGGTAGGCCTGTTCGATGGAGCGACGGCGATAAAAGTGGCTAATGATGCCTTTTGCCACCGTGAGCAAATAGGCGCGCGGTGAATCTATCTTGTGCGACTCTTGGCGAGTATGAATCCGAACAAAAGTGTCTTGTGTGAGATCTGCCGCATCACATTGATTTTCCAAGCGTTTGCGCATCCATGTAAACAGCCAACTATGGTGATCTGAATAAAGAGAGTGCATTAGCTCCTGCTGCACTCTTGGATCCGCACGGTGCGGCATGTTGTCGCCTCTTATTTAATGAGAATTATCAAATGATAATAAGTCTCATTAAATAGATGTGCTGCTTTTTTGTCAATTCAATAGTCACATTTTCTGCTAGATTGGCGCCAAATTTATCACACAAGTTTGTGCTAGAGGCTTTCGCCTGCTTCTATTTTAAAAGGCAAATCGATGACCCTTTGTTGGATCGGGTTACCTTGTAAGCGAGACAACAGATGTTCGGCAGCTAGGCGGCCGATTTCCTCTCGAGGAGTAATCACGGTAGCGAGTAATGGCACCATGGCGCGGGAGATGTCGTGACCGTGAAACCCCGCAATGCCTATTTGCTCCGGCACCTTGATACCGGCTTTTTGACAGGCATAAAGCGCCCCGATGGCCAAATCATCATTGGTGCAAAAAATTCCATCGGTGTCCGGTTGTTGCTTCAGAACTTCTTCTAAAAAAGTCGCACCAAGCGTAAATGAAGAAGCGCTGGTGGTTTTGACACATAAAGGGGTCAGCCCTTGATCCTGCATTGCGCGCTCATAACCTTTTATTTTGAGTAGGGTTCGTTCGTCCATGCGAGCGGCAAAATAAACCACTTTTCGATGGCCCTTCTCAATCATAAAATGGGTCATAGCATAGGCGGCGGCTTCATTATCAATACCGATGGCTTGTTCAATCGGTGGTGACACAGAATCCATGATTTCAATCACAGGAACCCCAGCCACTTCGAGCATTTTTCGTACTCGATCAGTGTGGAAACTTTCGGAGATAATCAGCCCATCAACGTTATAGGACAACAGAGTGGCAATTCGAGCTTCTTCTGATTCTCGGCTATAGCCATAGTGCGCGAGCATCGTTTGGTAGCCAGCAGGCTCAAACACACCCTCAACACCACGGATGACTTCAGAAAATACTTGGTTGGTTAAAGAGGGCAGCAGTACGCCAATCGCATGGCTTTTCGAATTAGATAAAATATCGGGTGCGCGATTAGGAATATAGCCTAGAGTGTCTAACGCCTCACGAATGCGAATTTGTAATGGAGAAGAAACAAGATCTGCGTTTTTTAAATAACGACTGACGGTCATTTTCGTGACACCGACAAGGTCTGCGACGTCTTGGAGTGTGGGGCGTTTCTTTTTCATTCTCAAATCAAATCCATATTATTGTTACACGTAACATTAACATATCAATTCCCTTTCGAGAAATAAAAATAATGCATTATTTTATGTTAAGTCTCTTTGTTTGTAGGTAATTGTGAAGGAGTAAGTGTTTACTTATATGGCGAGTATAAAAAGGCATTCAAGTAAGAATGCCTTTTGTATATTATGCCTGTAATTGTGCTAACGCTTGGTGATAAACCGCATCAACATCTTGGTTAATGTCGACGATGATGGCTTCATCAGAAGTGGGTTCAACCAAGGTAGCAAATTGACTTTCTAACATGCTACGTCCGTTAAAATAATGGCCGTCACGTTTCTGATGGCGCTGCCATATAGTCTCAATGTCGCCTTTTAGATACACCATAGCGAGTTGGTCGATATTGTTACGTAAGATCTGGCGGTATTCAGGCTTTAGTCCTGAGCAGGCAATGACCGCTGTATCGTGTTCAACCAGCAGCTGGTTCAATGTTTCTAGCCAGCCCATACGATCGTCATCATTTAACGGGGTACCAGCGGCCATTTTTTTGACATTGGCTTCGCTATGGTAGTCATCACCATCAAAGAATGGGTAACCTAGTTGATCAGCAAGGCGCTGGCCAATAGAGGATTTCCCTGAGCCAGATACACCCAATACAATTACTTTTTTAATCATTTCTTCATGTCTCCTAGCGGTTTATCTTGATTCAGAGATAAACCGCACGTTCAAAAAGCCGTGTTGAACGGCATGACTGTGAGGTAATTATTGCCACCACAAAGCCAGCTGAGGGAAGAAGACAACCAGTGCTAATACCAGAATTTGTAAGCCGATAAAGGGCAACAAAGAGCTGAAGATTTCGCCTAGGCTAATGTCTTTAGGGGCCACAGATTTTAGGTAAAACGCCGCTGGGCCAAACGGTGGTGATAAAAATGAAACCTGCATGTTCAAACAGAAAACCACACCAAACCACACAGGATCAAGTCCTAAGTTCATGATAATAGGGACAAAAATCGGCATTGTAAGAAGCGCAACACCAACCCAGTCAAGGAACATACCGAGCACAAACAGTACGAGCATCATGATCAGCACTGTGCCGAGCACACTGCCACCGCTCAATGCTAAAATGGTGCTTTCAACGAAATCGATACCACCCATTAGGTTGTACACGCCGACTAGGGCTGTGGCGCCAATACCAATCCAAATGATCATGCCACAAGTGCTCATGGTGGCTTTGGCACTTTCTTTTAGCATTGAGAAGCTCATCTCACCACGGATGATGGCACTGATCATGATGCCGACCACACCTAATGCAGAGGCTTCCGTTACCGAAGCGACGCCGGTATAGATACTGCCAAGTACCACAGCCACAGAAAGTAGTGGGAAGAACAAGGCTTTGAAGTAATTCACGTTTGCGTCTTCTGCCAGCTCTTCTTCACTTGGAAGCGGGGCATACTCTGGGTTTAGACGACAAATAATCAGGACATAAGCCATATAGGCAAAAGCCAACAATAACGCCGGTAGAAAAGCCGCTTTAAACAAATCACCAATCGATACGCTAGCGGTTAAACCATAGATGATCAGGACGATACTCGGTGGCAGCATAGTGCCTAAAGCACCGCCGGCACAGGTAGTACCAATGGCAAGTTTACGGTTATAACCAAGGCGCAACATTTGCGGCAAAGCGAGAATGCCCAACAGCACGGTTTCGCCACCAATTACCCCAGACATGGAAGCAAGTACCACGGCAACTAATAGGGTTTGTACCGCGACACCGCCACGCAGTTTGCGACCAAAGACCTTCATTGCGTCAAACAGGTCTCGAGCAATCCCAGAACGGTCGAGTAAGGCGGCCATTAGGACAAACATCGGCACCGCTAAAAAGACGTAACTGCCGACAAAACTGTATAACCGACTGGTCACCAGAGGTAAGGCGCCAAAGCCGAACCAGCCAACCGCAAAAAACATCGCCACAAGTAGGGTTACGAAAGCGAGCTGCATGCCGGTTAACAATAAAAAGATCATTGACCCCAGCATTAATAGGCTACCGTAGCCTATGCCAAGGGAGGATAAATCAAACATTTTTATGCTTCCTTAGGCCATTAATTTCTTGAATAAGGTGTAAAAAGAATTGCGCGAACATCAAACAAATTGTCAGAAAAATAGTACCTTTAACAAGCGCTGGAAAAGCTGGGTTCCAAGCGGAGCCAGAGGTTTCTAATGACCAATCGCCCAGTGGAGATAGCCAAGAATCTTCTACCATTTGGAAGGATGCCCAAATTAGCAGACTGGTAAAAATCAAACCTAGAATATGATGGAACAGGTTTAAATAACGACGTGTCGTATCAGACACTATGTCGTAGATCAGCACCACACGAACGTGTTTATTCGTCGCCATGGCATAACTACCGCCGTAGACAAATAAACAACCACCGATAAAAGAGGCGGTTTCATGCACCCAAATAGTCGGCGAGTCGAATAGGTAGCGCATTAATACTTCATAAAAAGAAATACCAACAGTAAAAATAAATAACAGACTTAATAGATTGCCCAACCCATGAATAACACGATCTAAATCGTTACGAGGTTGTTCAGATGGGTCTATTTCAGGATGAATCATTTCGGGTTTCATGGCGGTAATCCAATGTAAAGCTGAGACTGAAGTTCTCTTCTTTTTGCGAGGCGCATAAACGAGGCTGACGAAAATGCGATAGAACAACTCAGAGAGTTGTTCTATCGGACAAAAACGGCAAATTACAGTAAGCCGTTTTCTTCTAGGTATTTTGTAATAGAGTCATATACTTTTTGTGCATTTGGAGAGCGTTTAGCAAACTCTTTCCATTGTACACGGGCAATAGCACGGAACTTTTTACGTTCTTCTGGAGACCAGTTATGAATAGTGATCTCTGGGTTAGCATTGGCTTCTTTCACCGCGGCTTCGTCCGCAATGCGCAACTGTGTGGTGATATCTTCTGCAAAATCACGTACTGAAACGGTTAAGATCGCTTGGATATCAGCAGGCAGTTTATCCCACTTTTTCTTGCTCATAGATACGTCGATCAATGGCAAAGAGTGGAAGCCTGGGTAAACCGGGTGAGTGGCAATGTCGTTCATTCCTGCTTTCTGGTTGGTAGAGAAAACAGTGTAATCTGCGGCATCAATAACGCCCTTACTCAGACCAGTAAAAACTTCTGAGCCAGGTAGGTTAACCGGTGCTGCACCAGCAGCGGCGAAAACTTGTTGCACCAGGCCTTCTGGGGCACGAATTTTCAAGCCTTTTAAGTCAGCAACACTGTCTAGAGGAACACGGGAAACCAGTGCTTCAACCCCAGTCGTAGAGCCACCGATGAATTTAACGCCGTACGGTGCGTAAAGCTCGTTCATTAGTTGGTAGCCACCGCCGTAATTAATGTATTGCAGCAGTTGTTGAGTATTAGACCATGCACCAACGGTATTACCAATTAAGCCAAACGCTGGGTCTTTACCGGAGAAGTAACTTGTCGCAGTAATTTGGCCATCCAAGATACCCATTTTGATGCCATCTAGGGTTTCAGTGTGTTTGAACACACTGCCAACAGGTAGCAAGTCAATCTGGACACGGCCGCCGGACATAGTCTCAACGCGCTTTACCCACTCTTGCTGGATTTGGTAGTTCTTGTCTCCTGATGGGTCAGAAGATTGAAACTTAAACTTGTAATCCGCCGCGAATGCGGAAGTAGACATAACCCCTGCTAGAGCAACAGTGGTAAGAGTTGTCATTAGCTTGCTCATAAGATCATTTCCCGATGTTTATTGTTGTAGGAACTTGGCTGCCTGTTACAGATAATTGTTACCGGTAACTTAAGGGCTATATGTTACCGGTAACTTTCTATTCTGGTCAAGTTAGACAGATCGATTTTTTTGTTTTTTTTATAATCTATTGATAACTATAGAAATCTTCTTAGATAAAAGGTAACGCGAAAGTAAAGAGGCTAAAAGAATGTGTTTTTTATGTTTTATTGTCTTATGCCAGTAAAGCAAAGTACCAGAGTCGATTAATCATAATGCCTGTAGTAGCATGTGGGTTTTATTCTTGCGACAGCAGATAAATCTATATATCACGGGTTGGCTGGTAATAATGCATCGACTATTTCAAAACATGATGGCACGACCGAAACACGCGAGTATTTTTGCTTTTTTGCTCGTTTTGTTTATGTTCAGTCTTGCCACGACAAAAATTATTCATCAGCAACATGAGACTAAAAAAACCCTCGCCCTTTCTCTCGCTCAAAGTAATGCCCTGTTATTAAAAACCGCTTTAGATAAAAACCTGTCTGCGAATTACACTCTTGCGGCAGCAGCAGGCCGAGACCATGTCCACGAAAACTGGTTTCCAGCTTTTGCCGCAAGGCTAAAAAAAGAGTACCCAGACGTCTCTGCTTTTGCGCTTTCTCCTGATGGGGTTGTGCGCCAAGTATTTCCCTATAAAAGTAACGAAGCGGCGATAGGTTTTGATCAACTGGCTGACTTAGCGCAAGGTAGTGAAACCCTAAAAGCCAAAGAAGACGGCAGGCTGACCCTTGCCGGGCCAATGGAATTGGTTCAGGGTGGACAGGGTGTCATCGGCCGCTTACCTGTCTATTTGCCTCGCTACGACGGTCGTGAGGCGGCTTTTTGGGGATTTACTAATGTGGTGATTCATGTCGACACATTACTTCACTATGTCAACTTCGCTGATCTGAACAAAAGTGGTTTTGATTACCAGCTGGTAAAGGTGAGCCAAGAGAAGGATCAACCAGCTACCGTCATTAGTACCTCATCGGAACGCATTAGTAAGCAACAGGTGGCGGTATCAATCAGTGTTCCAAATGGTGAATGGCAGTTAATCCTGTCACCACAAGGTTTTTGGTTATCCCCTTGGATTATCTTGGGCGATGCTCTTATCGTGTTACTGATAAGCTTTTTGATTGGTCGCTTGGTGTTTATGGCGTTAACCCTACGAGCAGGCAAAGCTGACTTGGAACGTCAAGTTGAGCGGCGTACCGAACAATTAAGTAATTCTAATCGACGTATGAAAGCGGTTTTGTCCGCACTTCCTGATTCCTTTTATGAAGCGGACGATAACGGTGTGGTGACCTCTTACCATTCGCCGCGTATGGATGAGTGGTTGCAGGCGAAAAATTGGCCGCTTGGCAAGCATTTCAGCGAACTATTAGGGCCTGAAACAGTGGCCATATTTGAACGAGTAATGGCTGAAGCGAAAATCAAAGGCTTTTCTAATGGACATGAATACTATTACGACTTTGGTGAGCATCGTCGTTGGTTTGAGATGTCCATGACTTATACCTATGGCAGTGAGGAGCAGAATGGTTTTTATATTTTGCTGTCACGCGAAATTACTGAGCGAAAGGCGGTAGAGTCTGAACTGCGCATCGCAGCGACAGCCTTTCAAACCCAAGATGGCATCTTGATCTCAGATGCAGAAAACAAAATTATTCGGGTGAATTCTGCCTTTGAGTCCATCACAGGTTATCAAGAAGCAGAAGTTCTTGGCGAGTCGCCGAGTGTAATTAGCTCAGGCCGCCACCCTAAAGCCTTTTATCGAGAAATGTTTCAGCGTATTCAAGAATATGGCAGCTGGGAAGGCGAAGTCTGGAATCGCCGTAAAAACGGTGAAATTTTCCCTGAGTGGCTCAGTATTTCTGTGGTGAAAGACGATGAAGGAAAGTTAACCCACTATGTGGCGACTTTTAAAGATATTTCAGAAAGCAAAGCCAATGAACGCCGTATCAACCAACTGAATTACTACGATAGCCTAACCCGTTTGCCGAATCGGCGTATGCTCTGTGAAGAAATCGACTACCTGCTGACTCACATTGACCTTAAATGTCGTCGTAGTGCGGTTCTTTTTATTGATTTAGACCACTTCAAAGATGTGAACGATTTGAAGGGGCATCACCTAGGGGACATTTTACTGCAACAAGTAGCATCACGTTTAATGGATGCCACGCGATCTGGTGATTCTGTGGCTCGCTTTAGTGGTGATGAATTTGTCGTGGTACTAGAAGATGTGGATATTTCAGAAAATTCAGATCGTATTGCTTACCGAGCAAAGCATGTGGCCAACAAGGTCATGGCTGCCTTAAGGCAAGCGTTTGAGCTCAATGAGCAACCTTATGCGTTAACCGCCAGTATTGGTATTGCGATTTTTGGTCAAGACGCCATTGGCAGTGATGAAATTATTAAACAAGCTGAAATGGCCATGTATGAAGCCAAAGGCCATGGTCGTAATCATGTGTGTTTCTATGCCCCTCAAATGCACGAGAAGATCCTTGAAAGGGTGACTTTAGACACCAGTTTCCGGTTGGCGCTACAGCGCGAGGAATTTGTACTCTACTATCAGCCGCAATGGGATGGTGAGAGAAATATGGTTGGGGTAGAGGCGCTAGTGCGCTGGATTCACCCGACTAAAGGTATGATATCTCCAGGGGTATTTATTCCCTTCGCTGAAGAATCTAAATTGATTCTTCCTCTCGGGCGCTGGGTTATGAAAAATGCCATGGTGCAGTTGGCAAAGTGGCAAGAAAACCCTTCTTTAAGCCATTTGGTGATGTCGATAAACGTCAGTGTGCTGCAATTTACTACAGTCGATTTTGTCTCAGAAGTAGAAGAAGCGCTGCGGCAAACTGGGGTAAATCCTGCGCAAGTGCAGCTTGAGCTGACGGAAAGTATGTTGGTCAGAGATCAGCTGGATATTATTCAAAAAATGCAGGCACTGAAGACCTTAGGTGTGCTTATTTCTTTGGATGATTTTGGCACAGGCTATTCTTCATTGTCTTATCTTCAGCAGTTGCCGATAGATCAGTTGAAAATTGATCAGTCCTTTACTCGTGCTATCGAAGAGAGTGATAAGCAAGCGTCACTGGCCGCGTCGATTATTGGTCTTGGTCAGAATTTAGGTATGGAAGTGATTGCCGAAGGCGTAGAGACGCAGGCGCAATTTGAATGGCTGAAGAATCATGGATGTAATCTTTATCAGGGCTTTCTACTCGGTCGCCCACAACCTAGCAACGAGTTCGTTAGAACGGAAGAAATCGACTAATTCGTTTCATTGTCTCAACTAAAATAATCGTTTTTCATTGTTGTAATGTTTAACTTATTAGTAAGGTTTTATCTGTATGGCTCGTTGGGGATTACGTGGTAAGTCATTGTTTGCATTGGCAGTCACCTGTATTTTGGCGTTGTTTTTTACTGCCTTTATTGGTTGGTTACTGCTCAAAGAAGGCAAGGTTTATTCAGCCAAAAATTATGCAAAAAGTTTCACCGAGCTGAATTATCAGAAAATCTTAACCCCAATCTCACGGGAGCTCGCATTAGCCGAACGCTTTGCAGACACCTCAACGGTTCGGGAGTGGATGCAAGACCCTACGAATGCCGAAAAACAGGCTGCCTTTGTTGAGGATGCGAAGGGGTTTTTAAGCGTTTTTCAAGATCACTCCATGTTTTTCATTACAGATACGACCAAAGATTACTACTTTGCGGATGTTAATAACCCTTTTAGTATGACGCCAAAATACCGCATTTCGTACGCTAACCCACGAGATGATTGGTATTTTCATAGCCGCCAACAGTTGGCCCCTTTTAATATTAATGTGGACGAAGACGAACACCTAAAAGTGACTAAAATTTGGGTGAATTATATTGTGAAGAATAACGGGGTATTTGTCGGTTTAGCGGGGACCGGATTCGATTTAACTCATTTTCTTGATCGTTTCACCAGTGCGCCTATTGCTGGGGTGCATCCCTTTATTATCAATGCCAATGGCGGCATCGAAGCACACAAAGATAAAGACTTAATTGCCTTTGACACACTCGACGGCAACTATGGAACTCGCTCTATATTTGCCTTGTTAGACGATGTTGAGTCTAAGCAAAAAGTGCAGCAGGCAATGAAGCAAGCCAGAACCGAAGACAGCGGTGTTGTTTCGGTGCTGGTTGAGCAACAAGGCACTCAGCAATTAATGTCATTTATGTATTTTCCATTGTTGGATTGGTACGTTGTGACCAATGTGGATTTACACAATGTTAATTTGTTAAACACCAATATACTGCTGCCAACCGCGGCGGTGTTTGTGCTGCTATTGGTTATCTTGCTGGCTGTTTTTGGGTTTGCCGTAGAGCGTTTAGTGATTTCCCCTATTCGTCAGTTACAAACGTCAGCGAAGGCGATGGAAGCGGGGAGTTACGATGTGAATTTGCCGGTAACCAGTGATGATGAGATTGGTGAGTTAAGCCAAACCTTTAATAATATGGCAGCCCAAGTTCGCAATCATACACAACAATTAGAGCGTGAGGTGGCTGAGCGTACCTCTGAGCTGCAAGCAACTCATCAGGAAATGCTCGATGCACACCGTGAAATAGGTGCCTCGATTGATTACGCAAGCTTAATTCAAAAAGCGATTTTGCCGGATCGCGAGATGAAGCACTTTTTAGGTGAGCATCACAGTATTGTGTGGCGCCCAAGGGATGTTGTTGGCGGCGATTTTTATGTCTTCCAGCGTGCTGAACATGGTTGTTTATTGGGTATTGTCGATTGTGCCGGTCATGGTGTGCCTGGGGCGTTAATGACCATGTTGATGCGCGCGGCGATCGATCACGCCACCACTGAAGTGGGCATTCAAGACCCCGCGGCATTGTTGCATTCTATTGATCACACGTTGCGCTCCATGTTGAACGAAGATGCCACCGCCGATCGTGTGGCAACCAATGCTGACGTGGGGTTGGTTTATATTCCAGAAGAAAATGACATAATGCGATTTGCTGGCGCCAAAATTGGCTTGTATGCTAGCAATGGCTCAGAAATAGTGAAGCATAAACCGTCGCGACGGGCTTTAGGAGATAAACGTCTTGGCGTGTACGAGAACATAGAATTACCGGTATCAGGTTGGACCTATTATATGACCACCGATGGTTTCTTAGACCAAGCTGGCGGAGAGAAAAAATTTGGTTTTGGTAACCGCCGTTTCGAGTCCTTAATACAACGTCATGCAGAGCTAACATTAAGTGAACAAGCGTCAGCATTTGTTGAGGCGTTAAATACGTATATGGGAGATCAACCACAGCGAGATGACATCACTCTAATGTCGTTTCGTTTTGATCAATAGCCCAGTCAATTATGGGGAATACGCTATGTCAACACCGGATCTTTATGGTTTAAGAGAGCGCTTCGAACAGGATAAAATACTATTGTGTTTTAATGGGCCGATATCGAGAAGCCTGATTGAAGAAATCGGCAATGCCTTGAAAAACTATTTACAATCTGAGCAACTTCCACCGGCGTCTGCGCTGGATGTGTTTGCTGCTTATATTGAGCTAACACAAAATATTCGACACTATGCTGTTGAATCACAACTGCCAGGAGCGGACACCGCAACGGTAATTGTCAGCCACAATGAAGACTGCTACAGCGTCGCAGCGGGGAATATTGTGCGTTTAGAGGATGGGGAAGCCTTGTTAAAACGCATTGAATCCTTTGCCACGATGGACAAAGTAGAGTTAAAGGCGGCCTATAAGGCTCAATTAAGAAAGCCGCGAGATCCCCAAGCAACGACAGGCGCTGGGTTGGGGTTAATTGATATGGCTCGAAAATCCAGTAAACCAATGGCCGCAACATTAAAGCCCATTGACAATGAAACCGCCTATTTCAGCTTAAGTATACAAATCTGAGACACACTATGAATGAGTTATTGATTAACAGTACCCAATCCTCTCCAGAAATTCGAGGGGACTGGGAAAATGGCATTCTTTATATGAAGGGTGATTCTTACCCAGAGAATTCCTATGAACTGTATGCCGACGTGGTGGCTTGGGTTAGCCGCTTTTTAACTACAAACTCGTCCCCTTTGACCCTAGAGTTGAGCCTAATTTACCTTAATACAAGCAGTATAAAGGTCATGATGGATATTTTTGATGAAATGGAAGATGCATTTCAGTCAGGACGCTCAGTGGCGGTGAAATGGCTATATGACAAAGAAAATGAGCGTGTTGCAGAGCTCGCCGAAGAGTTTAAAGAAGACTGCAGCTTTCCTTTCGACATTATAGGTGGCTGATGAAAATTGATTTTTCAGCACTAGAAGAAGATGTTGTGAATATTTTGGAAAACCCAGAATACGACAACCATCCTGCCCGAGAGGTATTAGGCCGTTTGTGGGAAATGAACCTGAACCAGTGGAATCGGGTTGAGCGTATTACGCGTTTGTCAGACTCTTACCAAGATATGATGATGCAGCGGGAAAAAAGTCTCAGTGCGCGATTTGATAAGCACTTACGCCAGTTAGAGAAGATCACTCGGATTTCGGATCATTATCAGCGAATTTTGAAGCAAATGAACAGTGAGCTTGAGCAGACCGCGTTAATGGACCCCCTGACCGAACTTCCTAACCGTCGTATGATGATGAAACGTCTGTCCCATGAGTTCGAGCCTAATAGCCAGCATAAGGTGTATTGCGTTGCCATGGTGGATGTGGATCATTTTAAACTGATTAATGATCAGCATGGTCATCAAATTGGTGATGATGTCTTGGTCGCGCTAGGTCAACTCATGTCCAATATTGTGGCTGAAGATGTACATATCGGGCGCTGGGGTGGAGAAGAGTTTTTAGTGCTCTTACCAGGAAAAGACCAAGGAGAGTCACAGTCGTTAATGGAGCAGATGCGCATAGCGATCGAGCAGCTGGCGCTTAACTTTGGCGACAAGCAACTGACCACCAGTGTCAGTATCGGTATAAGTCAATATCGTCAAGGGGACACGGTGGATTCCTTACTAACCCGAGCGGATGATGCTCTTTATGTGGCTAAGTCATTGGGCCGTAATCAAATTTCTCTGGATTAATCGATCGTCATAGAAGCGTTTTCGATAGCACGCAAACGCTTTGTTGGCGATGACGACCGCCTGCCAGAAGGCCAAGTATCACGAGCCGCTCTAGGCTCGTTGTTAACCAAATTCAGAACGACCTAGCCTGCCTTTTCTGTCATAGACATTAGTCTAGGTGGTGTTCAAATCTACTTCTAAAAGGCGCATTATGTTATTAACTCGATACGAAGAGCATAATAATAATGGCAGCCATCGACGTTTCTGAGGTACAAAAGTTCCTCTACTCAACCCCTCCTTTTGCCAATTTATCCAGCGCTCAAATGGCGTCTATATTGAATGGCATGGAGGTGTCTTATGTACGCCAAGGGCAGACTCTAACGCTTGCTGGCGCAGCGGCTACCTTACATTTGATCCGTCGTGGCGCCTGTGAAATACGCACTCCAAATGGCGCGTTAGTGGATCAAATAGCCGATGGCGAATGCTTTGGCGTTTCCAGTGTGCTGGCCCAAAATCCTGATGGTTTAGAAATCGTCGCCATGGAAGACAGTTTGGTTTACCGTTTTGCAAAAGCTTCTTTTCTTCAGGTTTTCGAGCAAAGCGAAGCGCTCAGACTGTTTTTTGAACACACTCAACATCATCGTTCCCGTAAATTATCCCGCACCCAAGGTTCAGACATTAATACCCCGGCTTTGCAGCTTTCTACACCGATTGAGCAGGTGATGACACGTCAACTGATTAAAGCGACCCCTGAAGAAAGTGTGCAAATAGCAGCGCAGCGAATGACCGAAGCGCGGGTGAGCTCGATTCTGATTGTAGACGCTAAAGAAGAGCATAAACCTTTAGTTGGCATAGTGACGGACCGAGATTTGCGTTCTCGCGTGCTGGCATTGGGCATCACATCAGAGCTGTCCTTGAGCGAAGTGATGACCTGTGCTCCTGCGACCTTATCACCAGATTCTCTGGTAATGCAGGCGCAAACCCTGATGAGTGAATACAATATTCACCATTTGCCGGTCGTTACGGGGGATGGGGTACCGGTGGGCATGGTGACCGCGGCTGACTTACTGAGACATCAAGAGTTGAGCCCTATTCTATTGATTAATCAGATTCACCGACAAACGACAGTCGAAAATCTGGCCCGAGTTTGTCAACAGTGGCCGACCTTGATTGTTAATTTGATTTTAACGGATATGAAGCCGGCAGATATTGGTAAAGTATTAGCGGCAGTGAGTGACAACCTGACCCGTCGTTTAATCGAATTAGCCATTGCAAAGTTTGGCCAGCCTCCGTTCCCTTTCCAGTTTCTAGTATTTGGCTCCCAAGCACGAAAAGACCAATCCTTGGGCAGTGATCAGGATAATGGCTTGATGCTTTCTAGCCCTCCTAATGCACAACAGAGCGAGTATTTCTCAGCCTTATCCAACTATGTCTGTGAGGGGTTGGGGGCGTGCGGTATTCGTTTGTGTCCGGGTAATATTATGGCCAGTAATCCCGATTGGCGAATGACACAAGAACAATGGCAGCAAGCGTTTTCTAATTGGATCACCAGTGCGGCGCCAAGCGCCTTGTTAAACGCCAGTATTTTCTTTGATATTCGCTGTGTCTATGGCGATGAAAAAGCGCTGACGGACTTGCTCAAAGGAATGCAGAAAGACATTGCCAAAAACAGTTTGTTTTTAGTTTCTTTGACCCGTAGTGCCTTGGCAAGCAAACCGCCATTGGGCTTTTTTCGTCACTTCTTGTTGGAATCCTCAGGAGAACATAAGCACCAACTAGATCTAAAGCATCAGGGGTTGGCATTAATCAATGATATTGCCCGCTTATATGGGGTGGCCTGCCAGACGTATCGGGTCGGTACCATACCGCGTTTAGAGCAGGCGATTCGAGAGAAGTTAATAAGCGAAGACATTGCGCGTAATTTGATCGATGCATGGGACGAATTAAATGGCTTAAGGCTGGAAGCTCAACGACGTCACTGGCAAGCGGCTGGTAAAGCCAGTGCTTATCTTGACCCCAGCACGTTAAGTCCATTAGAGCGTAAACATTTAAAAGCCACTTTCGCGACTATTAAAGAAGCGCAGGAAATCGTATTGCAGCGTTTCGCACGAGGCTATGCCTAATGCTTGCTTCTATTATTGCCCGTTTTCAGACCTGGCGACGTCATAGATTAACCGCAAAACGGCCATGGCAAGATTGGGAATATCTGGTGTTAGACATCGAGACCAGTGGCCTAGACGCAAAGCAAGATCACATTATTAGCATCGGTTGGGTGGTGATTCGAGAAGGGCAAATTCAGTTGGATTCTGCGCAGCATCTGTTATTAAACGGGGCGCAAGTGGAAGCCAGTGTGGGCATTCATTTAATTACCGATGGTGACTTAGAAGATCATGGTCGCCGTGAGCAGAGTGTGATCCGCTATTTGCGTTTATTGCTTCGAGATAAGGTGTTGGTGATGCACCATGCGCCGTTGGAATTGAGTTTTTTAAAAGCGTGGTGGCGGCAGCAACAGCAAGCCTCGCTCACGTTACATTGGCTGGATACACTGGCCATAGAAAGGACGAAGTCATTGCGTGCTAGTCAACCGATACAAGAAGGCGGCTTTCGCTTAGCTCCTTGTCGAGCCCGTTATGGGCTGCCTGAGTACCAAGGCCATGATGCGCTCACCGATGCTTTGGCAACCGCCGAGCTTTTGCTCGCCCAAATTTCCTACCAAGGCAAAGATTGTCGCCTACATGACCTATTACAGATAGGTGGTGGCCATACCAAATTCGTTGCAGGTTAATGAGTTAACCCACAGCGTGATATGCTTGCTCGGTGCCTTGGAGCAAGGGGTCGCTTAGTGAATATTCCACATCAAACTTGCCCATAATGCGCTATTAAGTAGTGCACTACTTAATGCTAAAAAATAAGAACTTATTCACATCAGCACAGTTAATGGCGCGACCATTAAGAGTGGGCGAGTAAGTTCTGTCTAAGCGCTTCAATAGTCGCTTTGGTGTCTGCCAATTGGTCCAACGAAAGGTCTAAAGTGCAGACCGCTTGTTGGACAATGGCTTCTACTTTGGCTTCTAAGGCGTCCCCTTGCTGAGTTAACTCAATGATGACATGACGTTCATCATCTTTCGCGCGGTGCCTAGTGACTAAGCCTGATGACTCCATCCTTTTGAGTAACGGAGTCAAGGTGGCTGAGTCTAGATAGAGCTGTTCTCCAATAGTAGAAACGGAGCAGGATCTATGTTGCCAAAGTACAATTAAAACCAGGTATTGTGGGTAAGTGATGCCTAAGGGCTTGAGTAGTTTCCGGTATAACTTGTTCATCGCCAAAGACGTTGAGTACAAGGAGAAACACAAAAGCTCGTTCAATTTTAGAACGCCTGTCATGGCGGACTTACCTCTAAACTCTGGATTCGTCGATAATAGATAGCGCGCTATTTAATAGCAATCCTTACGACGTCACTTCCTTGCTTTTTGATTTCTTGCTCCTACTTGCCTGCCATAACGGAGTAAATGTTATGGCGTCCTTGCATATTGTCCGTTTTGTTTAATTAGCTTTGAGAAGGGCTGGGGTTAAATTCCCAGGCTTCACGGCTGGGCTCAGATGCCAGATGTTTTGGGTTTTCAGACCAGTGAATCAAGTTGAGCTCGCCGCCGTTAGATTCGGTTAACGCGGTACAGTGCTCTACCCAATCACCATCATTACAGTAAAGAGTATCGTCCTTCAGGCGAAAAGAAGCGTAATGAATATGGCCACAGATATAGCCATCCACATGGTGATTTTTAGCAGACTTCAATGCAGCTGTTTCGAAGCGTTCTATAAACTCTTTGGCTTTATTAATATGGGTTTTTAAGTAGCCGGCCAAGGACCAGTAAGGCAGCCCAATAAAGCGGCGCACACCATTGATCCATTGATTGAGTGACAGCATAAGGCCATGCGCACGGTCGCCAATAGCCAGCATCAGAGGGCTGATCTTGATCATCTGATCAAACTCATCTCCGTGACTAACATGGAACACACGACCGTCTGACGTTGTGTGTTTCGCATTTAGGCGTATATCGATACCTGATAGGGTTTGCCCAGCAAATTGTCTGAAGAAAGCATCGTGATTACCTGGTATGTAGATCACTTTAGTACCAGAGCGGGCCATGCTGAGGATCTGTTCGATGATTTGAGTATGACTATCGACAAAGTTTGCACGACTTTTCATTTCTTGCAAATCGATAATATCGCCCACCAAATACAGGGTGTCTGTGGTGATTTTCTGCAGAAAATCTAACAAGTGGTCCGCTTGGCACGCTTTGGTGCCTAAGTGAACATCTGAGATAAAGACGGATCGAAAAGTCGTTTGCATAAGAGCCTCCTACGAGCAATATCTGTATAGAGTAGGCAGGCTAGATGACAAACTTATGAGCGCTAGATGACAGTTCTGTCACATCGCAATATTCGGGGTAATATAGGTATTTTGATAGGGTTGCAGGTAGAGGTAATTGCCCCCTTTTTGCTTTGCCGACTTTTTCGCTTGAGCCGCCAATTCTGCAACGAGGTGATGGTTGTCACACTCATCTGGGTTAGGGTTTACGACGCCAATGGCGAGACTCAAAATGGGGTGGAAGAGCAGATCACCTTGTCGGTTTCGAGTCCATACTCCGCCTTCTTTTAATGTTTCTTCTGTGTAAAAGCTAAGCACTTCTTGGGCAAAACGGCTTAAGATAGCACGGCATTGTTGTTCCCAGTCTAGGGCGCGAAAAATAACCACAAAGTCATCGCCACCTATGTGTCCGATAAAGTTGCCATCTGGACTGACTACCTCTTTGATAATGTTGCCAACCAGCTGGATCACGGCATCACCCTTAGAATAGCCGAAATAATCGTTAAAGGGCTTGAAATCGTTTAAGTCAAAGTAGGCCACATAAAAGTCTTCTTTAGCTGCTAAGCGTAAGCTGACTTCTTTATGAATAGGGACATTACCAGGCAGTAAGGTGACTGGGTTGGAATAGGTTGCGTTTTGAATCTTCAGCTCAGTAATACGCTTAAGTAGATCCCTTAAATGCCCAGTACCGACGAATTTTTTATCGCGTACTATGATGATCTCATTGTTAAGCGTATCTGCTTCTTGATTGGTAACCAGTTCAGAAACGGCAGACAAACTCACCGTGCTTTCTACAATAAGCACGTCTTCACTGAGCAAAATAGTGGCCGGCTTATGTTCATATAAGGCGCGCCCATAGGTAGTGGAGAAGAGTTCATGCAATTGGTAGCGACGTATGACACCAATCGGTTCCTGATTGTTATTCAGTACTGGAATAGAAAACAAATTGGCGTGTTCGATAAAGCATTGGGAGACAAAATTTAACGGACTTTCGACACTGACAGCAGGCGTTGTACGGGATAGAGTTTGTACGGTTTCGGCATGATCAAGATTAAACGCAGCACGACGTTGTGCTTGCTTTTGTAGGTAGGTATTTGCTTCAGTGGCTGGCATTTCTAATGGCCGTGCAAGAAAAAAACCTTGCCCATAACTGACGCCCATTTCAATTAACTGATCCAGCTCTTGTTGTGTTTCTATGCCTTCTGCAATGAGCTTACAACCTAAGCGTTGGGCAATGGTAATAATAGAGCGAACAAACTCTCGTTTGATCTCATCTTTATCCACATCATGGATAAAATGCTTGTCGATTTTGACAATGTCTGGTTGTAGTTCAGACCAAAGTCGAAGGCCGGAATAACCTACACCAAGGTCATCTATCGCCACTGGGAAACCCATTTCTCGATAATGTTCAACGCTGGTTCTAGACAGGCCATTGTGATCGTAAGGGTGCTGTTCAGAGAGCTCAATAATGATGTCTTTTTGATTGAGACCAAGCTCATTCAGGATGTTTAGCGTCATGCCTTTTTGGTGATAAGGTGAGCTTAAAAGGGACGCGCTTACATTCAAAAATAAACGTCCTGGTAACGCCAATTTGGCAAATCGGCTCAGAGCTCGTTCACGACATAGTAATTCCAGTTCATGCAAGCGTTGTTCTTGCATTGCCAGTGTGAATAAAGCATCAGGAGTGAACAGTTCGGTGTTGGCTGGGCCGCGGGATAAGGCCTCATTGCCGTAGATCGCACCAGACGATAAATCATAGATAGGTTGAAAAAGAGGGGTGATCAAACCTTCCTTTAAAATTTTATCCAGTAAAACTCGTTGCTCATTCGTACTCATCGTAGTTCTGATACTTTATCCGCTTATTGGTGAGCATAAGTTTATGTCGTATTTATGACCGTTTGATGACTGCTAATCGCATGAAAAGAGGAAGGCGATTAATATGTAGAAGGCAGCAGAGGGCTGTAACTATATGTCTTGGCGAGTAAAATTGGGAAAATAATCGGAACTGAGAGAGGCAAACCCCGTTACCTGATCGGTATTTTTATTGTTACCTTACGATCGGGAACTTGGGTCGTTTAGTCTTCACTACGCTTGTTAGAGCAAGGGCAGTCGACTAGGCGATAGCGCTTATTAATGAGCAGTACGGCCTTGAACGGAACGAGTAGGAATTAGGCTTAGCACGGCTTTCTTAACACCTGAAACCGCTTTTTTAAAAGCAAGAGAAAGGTAGTAGCGACGCATTTCGTAAGCTTTTTCTACATAGTAATCTGTGTCTAGATTGCCTAAATTGTCGTATTTATAATCAGTTTTCATCGTAACTCTCCTAAAGTTTGCGTGTGTTTTGTTTACGCTTTATATAATAGGGCTTGGATGAATCTTGAACAAACGATCAATTTTCAGCTCATTGATGAAAAAAACTAATGTTTAGTTTAAGTCATTGTTTTTAATCCATTTTTTAATGGTTTTTGTGAAGAGCCTGAAAGCAGCTTCATTGTATTGGTTGCTGACTGGCAGCGCGGAATCTGCCGGGCGGGTAGCCAGTACTCTTTTTGAAAAAGCGCGAGAAATAGCCTGGGTCCTTAAAACCTAAATGATAAGCGATTTCTTCGATAGTTTGGCGGCTATAAAGTAACTGCCGTTTGGCTTCAAGCTGTAACCTAGACTGGATTAAGTCATGGACACTTTGCTGCAGAATAAGTTTGCAGGCCCGATTCAAACGGCTGATTGACATGCCAAGAGCGCAGGCGTATTGGTCACTGCTCCAGTGCTCCTTGTAATGCAATTCAATCAAGGCTTTTAAGCTCTGAATTTGCTGGTCTTGTGCCGACATGGTCGTATTTTGCTCGCCGCTTATTGTTTGCTGGCGAGCTAATTGCAAAAGAATGGCATGGATTAAATGACGGCACATTAAGCCGCGTCCTTCATGGGGGCGGTGTAACTCTTTTTCTAATTGCTCTATCAGCGGCCAGAGGTCAGCCAGCAGCGAATCTTGGTTATTGAAAGAAATGCAGCTGGGTTGGTGTAACAAGGGTTTAATAAAGCGTTTGGTTGCTTCATCAATGTCGTCGATCACAGGAACCGCAATGGTAATAACGCGGCCATCAGTATCAGGGGCAAACTGAAAGCTATGCACCACACCGACTGGCACCATAATAGCCCAACTGCCCAGTAAATTTTGCTGTTGGTCATCTATTCGAATATTGGCCTTGCCTGACTTAAGCAGCAAAATCTGAAACAACTGAGCATGGCGATGGGGTTTTATTTTCCAGCCTAAATCACTGCTCCTCGATTCTATGGCCTCAATATGAAAAAACTCAGGGTCATCTATCCAATTGGATTCACCATATAACGCGAAATGCGGAATCTTATGCTTGCTTGTCATTTTTGTGGTCCATGTGATTGCGCCATGAAATTGCATAAAGGTGCAATATGCAAAAGCTGATGCTATTAGTTTGTTTTTATTGTTTTTCACACAATGTTGATATTTTTACCTATATCTAACGCTGAATTCACGCATTTTCTGTGATTTTTATAAAAATAATCCATTTTTGAGGAAAATATATTTTGTTCAAAAAGTACAATTTTTTAACCGATATGTGCCTAACGAAGCGCTTTTTAATTCGCCACTATTAAAGCCACTTTAATAGCGAGCTAAGCACTCGTGAAAAATAACAATAGAAAGGTGAGCAAAAATGAAAACGCAAGTTGCTATTATCGGAGCGGGTCCATCAGGATTATTACTAGGCCAATTATTATCAAAACAAGGCATAGATAATGTCATTATCGAGCGAGCCTCTGGAGACTATGTACTCGGTCGTATTCGGGCTGGTGTGCTTGAGCAAGGTATGATGGATCTGTTGCGAGAAGCTGGGGTTAGCGAACGTATGGAACAAAAGGGGGAAATTCATACGGGAGTTGAACTGGCCTTTAACAATAAGCGTGTTCATATTGATTTAGCCACCTTAACTGGCGGCGATACTGTGATGGTTTATGGTCAAACCGAGGTGACTCGCGACTTGATGCAAGCGCGCTCAGAAGCGGGTCTTACCACCTTTTATGAATCCAGTAATGTGGCATTGCACGAGGTCAAAAGTCAGTCACCTTATGTGACCTTTGAACAAGGTGGGCAAATGCGGCGTTTAGAGTGCGATTATATTGCGGGCTGCGACGGCTTTCATGGGGTATCTCGTCAAACTATTCCTGAGAGCGTACGTACTGAGTATGAGCGTGTTTATCCATTTGGTTGGTTAGGTTTATTAGCGGATACCCCACCGGTTAATCACGAGCTTATTTATTGTAAAACAGACCGAGGTTTTGCCCTCGCGAGCATGCGTTCTGCCACGCGCTCCCGTTATTACCTGCAAGTGCCATTAACAGATAAGGCTGAGAACTGGAGTGATGATGACTTTTGGCAAGAGCTAAAAAGGCGTTTACCCGATGAGGTTGCGAGTCGATTAGTGACAGGGCCAAGCATTGAAAAAAGTATTGCGCCATTGCGCTCATTTGTCTGCGAACCCATGCAATATGGTCAGTTATTCTTGGTCGGAGACGCCGCTCATATTGTGCCACCCACTGGCGCTAAAGGGCTAAATTTGGCTGCGTCTGATGTTGCTACTCTCTATAAAGTACTCACTCGAGTGTATCAAGAAGGCGATCAAGAGTGTGTTTCTCAGTATTCTGAGATTTGCCTGCGCCGGGTTTGGAATGGCGAACGCTTCTCTTGGTGGATGACGAATATGATGCACGATTTTGGTGATGTATCAGTGAATGGTGCGGATTCTGCTACGTTTGAAAAGTTCATGAGTTCAGAACTCAATTTCTATACCGACACAGAAGAAGGGCGACGAATAATTGCGATGCAATATGTTGGTTTGCCTTATGAGCCCCTTTCAGTCGGATAAAGGCTTAAATAAAAAATGAAAGAGAGTTTTTGGCTTTCTGATATGTGTTGTTAAAATAATAAACTCTTATAAATCATATAGATTTATAAGAGTTTATTATTTTAACCAATGAAATGTATTTAATGATTTCTGCGTAAAAGAGTTTTGTCTATTCAATTTTTCAATAGCTAAAGCCCAGAATGAATTACCTTTTTTGGCTTTGGGTTGTTAGCTTTTGGTTATCATAATAAATATAACGTTATCCCGGAGTTGATCATGAAAAAAACAATAAAACAGGTGGCACTGACAGCGCTTGCCTTATCCGCCATTAGCCAAACTCAGGCAGCAGAATATACCTTACGTTTTAGTCATTTCTTTCCTGAAGTATCAGGGCAAAACAAAGAACTATTCGAGCAATGGGCAAAGTCGGTAGAAGAAGAGTCTAATGGGCGTATCGATGTACAGATTTTCCCTTCAGGCACGCTGGCAAAAGCCACCGGCCAATACGATGCGGTAAAAAACAGCATCGCCGATGTGGCTGTGGTTATTCAGGGTTATACTGCCAACCGCTTTCCCCTTACCCAAATTGTTGAGCTTCCTGGGGTTGCACAAGGTGCTGCACAAGGTTCTTGTATCGTCGAAAGCTTATATGATGAAGGCTTGATTGCAAAAGAATACCGTCAAACAAAACCCCTGTTTCTGTTCACCCATGGACCAGGCGTCCTGCACACCACAGATAAAGCCATCAAGGTACCGGAAGATTTAGCAGGATTGCGCATTCGTCGTCCGACCTCTGTGGTCGCCAAGTTGCTAGAAGGTTTGGGAGCACAGCCGGTAGGAATGCCTGCGCCGGACGCTTATCAATCGACTCAGCGTGGTGTCATTGACGGGGTGGCCTTACCATGGGAAGGGCAATATACCTTCCGTCTTAACGAATTGACCAAATACCATACTGAAGTCGGTGGTTTATACACCCTGGCTTTTGTGATGACGATGAATAAATCCTTTTATAACCGTTTGCCTGCCGACCTTAAAAAAGTCATTGATGATAACTCCGGTATGAAATGGTCGAAAAAAGCGGCGTTAGTATTTGATGGCTTAGATGCGAAGGGTCGTGCTCAAGCAATCGAAATGGGCGATACCATCGATGTGATTAAAGATGGTGCAGAGAACCCTCTTTGGAAGCCAGTGTTATATCAAGCGACAGAAGAGTATTTGCAAGCGTTGCAAAATAAAGGATTACCTGCGCATAAGGTGTACGCTCGCGCGATGGAACTGGCTCAAACGGCGTGTAAATAAGCAAAGCTTGAGATTGTTTTAACTGTGCTGACTTTGGGGATTTCAGATGAAAGCAGTGAGTTGTTTTATTGCGCGCATTACCCACTTTATGCATCTTATTGGCGGCTTTTTTCTTGTCGCCATGATGCTGGTTACTTTGGCGGATGTCGCTGCGCGTGGGCTTTTCGGTATCACTGAAGGGAGCGTGGATTGGACCTTTACCGGTGGCATCGAGTTGGTTAAATACAGTTTGTTGTTTACTGTGCTGTTTATTTTGCCCCACTCGGTCAGCCGCTCACAAGTTATCGTAGATCTGTTTACTGATGGCTTTAAAGACACTACGAAGCGCTTGTTTGAAGCCTTTTATAGTCTTTGTTTTGGCGTGTTAGGCGGGGCGATGAGCTACAGCTTTTATCTTCATATTGAAGACGCCGCGATGAGTTATGAAACCACCCAAGATTTGATGATTCCATTAACGTATTTCTATTCTGTGGCCACTTTTGCCACTGTGATGCTGGCTATTGCCGCGTTTGTGTACGCGTTTGAACTATTGATTTGTGGGAAGGCAGAAGCATGAGTACATCACTAATAGGTTTAATTTGCATCGCCTTCATGATGCTTTTGATTGTGTTACGAGCGCCAATTGCTTTAACGATGGCATTGATTGGTTTTGGTGGTTTTGCTTGGATTGTGGCGTTTGATCCAGCGGTGTCAATTTTAGCGAATGGGCCATTTGAAACCTTATCCAACTACAGTTTTAGCCCTATACCTATGTTTATTTTAATGGGGGTTTTTGCCTCAAAAGCAGGTATGTCGCAGGCGCTTTTCCAAGGGGCTAAAACCATGTTTGGTAGCTGGCGTGGCGGTATGGGCCTGGCCGCGGTAACTTCTTGTGGGATATTTTCGGCAATATCTGGTTCATCTTTGGCCACCGCTGCGAGCATGTCTCGGGTGGCTCTGCCTGAAATGGAGAAAAACGGCTATGCGCCTACGCTGGCCAGTGGTGTATTAGCGGCGGGTGGTACTTTAGGGGTGATGATTCCACCTTCCATTGCCTTGCTTTTATATGCCCTGATTACCGAACAGTCAGTGGGCGATATGTTCATTGCAGGTGTGGTGCCTGGCCTGCTGGGTCTGGTGATGTACGGGATGACCGTGGCGGTGGTGGTGACTTTGTTTCCAGCGACAGCCAATCCTGGTGAAGCAACCACATTAAAACAAAAAGTGATGGGACTAAAAGGCTTGTTGCCTTTCTCGGCGGTTTTTTTGTTCATCATTGGGGGAATTTATACGGGGTGGTTTACGCCGACAGAAGCCGCCGCGGTGGGGGCGGGGGCGACCTTATTGATCGCACTGTTTCGCGGCATGCGTTGGACGCAGTTCCAAGCGGCAGTCAGTGAGACACTGGTCATGTCTGCGATGATCTTTTTCATGATTATCGGAGCGGAAATATTCGGCTACTTTTTGTCTGTGTCGCGCATTTCTTTCTCCTTGGTGGAGTATGTTGGCAGCTTAAATTTGAGCCCATACATGGTGTTATTGTGTGTGCTTGTTTTGTTTATGTTGCTGGGGTGTGTGATGGACAGTATTGCCATGCTGTTGCTGACTGTGCCTGTGGTGTATCCCTTGATTGAAGCGGCCGGCTTTGATCCTATTTGGTTTGGTATTGTCGCGGTAATTACCGTAGAACTTGGCCTGATAACACCGCCTGTGGGAATGAATGTGTTCGTGATTAAATCAGTCGCGCCTCACATCAGTCTGGGAGATATGTACAAGGGGGTGGTGCCTTTTGTGATCTCAGATCTGCTGCGTTTAGCCTTAATTGTGGCTTTCCCTGTGATTGCAGTGGGCTTAGTGAATTAGTCCTTGTTGTAGTATAAAAAAATGGCCTTGGGAATAATCCTAGGCCATTTTTTATAGAGTTAACGTCGGGCGCTTAGGGTTGGTTAGTAAGCCAGTTGAAGAGCTTGCTGACGGCTTGTTGAGACCAGTCCTCTGCCGCTTTACCCTCAGCACTTTGCGGGTTTTTATCTATGCCTCGAGCCCTGACAGTCCAAGAGGCTAAGTGGCGTTGGTCGGCTCCAATCAACGACAAAGTTCCTTCTTGAAAGACATAATACCGACCCTGTTGCATTTGCGTATGGTGGGAGGTTTTAGAGGTCAAGGTGAACACTGCATCCTGCTTCGCTGTTAATCCATATTGGGACAACTCACTGGCCAATAAATCGCTTTGCTCCGTGCCAGAGACATCAAAACCAAACTGATTCAAAGCCTGGTTGAGTTGTTGCTCAGTCGCCTGCAACGACTTGTCAGCACGGCCTAACAATGCCGCTTGAGTCGAGTATAGGTTCAGTTCATCTTGGTAATTTTTACGTTGTGCAAATAACGGTATTAAGCGCATGTAGGTGCGCCAATCTTGTTGTGCTGCCGTTTGATCAGGCGATGTGGATAAACTTGCTGCTGCGCTGCGTATCTTATCGTCGGTGTCTTTTAGAGCCTCGGTTAATTTCGCGATAATACGTTGGCGATCAATAGATTGCAGAACATAAACGTAATCGTCACCGGCAAAACGTTGTTCATTGACGGTTTGTTCTAATTCAATCGGGGCGGTTTTGACTTGGGTGTACGCGCTTTGCACCCGTATGACTTGTTCATTTTGACCGCTGGTCGAAGACACCTGAGTGTCTTGGGTATTGAGCTGACTGACCTGAGTGCGTAACTGCTGGGCTATTTGCGCATTGCCGTTTTGTTCAGCCTGAGCGAAAGCAAGGGCAAGGTTATCTATCCTAGGAGCACTGCCAACCCCATAAAGATGCGAGCGATCGCTGGGTGGCGATAGCACCCAATCAGGTACCTTGGTAGGGTCAGTCTGAGCGCTCTGAAAATCAGGCAGTGAGCTGATACAGCCAGATAAAACGGTGGCGCTCAACGCCACCAATGCCCAGTTTAAAGGACGAAACAAGCTAGCCTTTTTCATGGTTAGAAGAAACCGCCTTTAGTTGCCAGTTTCTTGATTTTCTTCTGACCATTCCAGACTTCACGATTGGTGGTCATGTTGATCAGTTTCAGGTCCACTTGATAAAAGGTGACTCGCTCATCGCCGTTTGAATCGACAATTGAGTTTATGGTGCCGGATAAGGCAAAGCCTGCCCCTTGTTCCAGCCCGAATTTGGCGACGGTATCTGGAGCGGCATTCATTTCTTGGTCGCTTCGTTCGGTACGAATGTCTTCGCGCTCTTCACCAGAGACCACAAAATCAACTTTGCCAGCGCGCAATAAGCTGCGTTTGATGTCGTTTACAAAGGTGTCGACAGGAATGTGCTCTGAGCTTTTATTGCGAATGGTTTGAATAATGACGGTTGGATTGCCTTTGTTAGAGAAATTGTAATCTCGGTACCAAGGGAAACTCAACATATCATTGATCATGGCGTCGGCGACTAATTTAGAGTCGATGTCGTTCCAGCGATCAGACACGGCCACCTCTTTGTCCGTATCGATTCGCTTAACGCTGCCTGAGCAAGCTACCAGGGTAACGGCGAGCAGTACCACAATTAAATGTTTCCATTGAGCTAATATGCGCATGATCTGGGTCCTTCTTTCTTTAACCTAACAATATAGGCGTTTTAAACGATTAGTTTAGTTTGGGTTACGTAAGTTCCATACTTTTATTTCATTGGGCTGTAAGACTATTTGACCCAATGAGAAGTCTTTATTGTCGACCGCATAATGAGGGTCATAGGTCGCGGCCCGCAATGGCTTGCGGGTTAAACGTACTTGGGCAGGTAAGGTTAGCCAGTTACGGGTATCCGCAGCAGATGAAGCAAAAACAGAGACTTGGCCAAGTAAACTGAGTATCAAGCTAGCAGTGTCATCATCCACGCTGCGGGCGACGCGATCTGCCAACCAGCTGCGTAATAACTCCCGTACCAAGCCTTCATAGATGTCTCGTTGGGCCTCAAAAAGCTGCTCTTGAACGGCGATATCCGCCAACGAAGTCATGCGAATGGTTTGACTAGAATGCGCCTCCTGACTGCTCCCTTTAAGATCCAATATAGGCGTTTGGTGATCGAGTGTAAAACGGCGGTAATAAGGCACAGTAACGCGAATAAACTGCTGCGTCAGTAAGCTGTCTAGGTGGGCTTGCTTTAGCTGACTCCAAACCCCAGAGCCGACAATAACGCGTTTGGTGAACACGCCACCAATGGCCCCCCAAGCGCCGCCAGCTTTGTAGTTGGCGAGCAAATTCAATGGGTTAATATCGGAATAGACCATGGTAAACCAGCGATAAGCGTCGCTTTGTTGCTGGTGGCTGCCACCCACTAGTGGTTGTAATACCAAGGAGTAAGCGCGCGGGTCCGCATACAGGCGCAATGACATTTCACTTTTGTCTGGTATAAAGCCTTGGTGCTCTAAAATAACCAGTTCTGCATCATCTTGCTGGTAGCTGGCGAGTAGGGTTTGCATCGCTGGGGAGAGCTTAGCCTTGATCAGCTTGTTGATCTCATCTTGGCTCCAGCCGCTACCTTTACGCATCATGCGAATGGTGTCCAACCAGGCCCGTTCAGCGGTCATGTCTGACAGACCATACTGTTTGGCATAACCTGCTTCATAGAGTTTGGCGGCATCTTGATAGCTAATGCGAGCGTCGTCGTATTGCTTGCTGATCTCATATTGCAAGCCTTCTACATAACGCGCCCAAGCATCGTCTCGATAGGCGTATTCTGCGGTGCTGCGACCGCCATTGTAAAAGTTGCCAAGCCAGCTGAGCGCCTTCATGTAAAAGGCTTGATCTTGCTTAGCGTTGAGATCGTCGTAAGTGGGTTTTTGTGCTTGAATTTCATTGAGCTTGTTGTCGATACGGCGCGCTTCGACCAAGGCTGAGTCACGCAATTTATCCCGTTGTTCTCGGTTATCTGCTTGCTCTGACAAGGCGAGGTAATTGAGCGATTTTAGGTAGCTGATGTAGATGCGTTCTAAGCCACTGCCATGATAATTTTCTTGTCTTGGATTAGTGAGCAATGCCCAAGCACGGTTCTTAAAGCTTTTTGGAAAGAAGGTGTCGCTGAGTTGATCGGCTTGTTCGAGTAAGCGGTTACTGCGTTGATAATCGCCTTGGTTTTGTGCCAGAGCGCCGACTTCAAGAAGGTACAGTAATTGATCTTGGGGAGAGTCTTGCAATACATCAGTGAATTGGCTTTCGGCTTTTTTCCAGTCACCTTGCTTGGCCAGAGAGAGGCCTTGATCGATTTCCTGCTGGTAGGTCGCACACCCGCTTAGCAAGAGAAATGTCACGCAAAGAATAGCCCACTTCAAGATTAGTGTCCTGTGCCTAGAAACTGGTTAATAAACAGTACCCCAACTAATGCCATGCAAGCTAGGTAAAGTAAAATCCAGCGCGCTTTCAGACAATAGGGGCAAGGTTTTTTCTTCTTTTTCGTCATGCTAGGTAAATGCCAAGTTAAGAGTCACGGAGGGTGTCTTTGTTCACTCTACTATGCCACAAAAAAGGAGGCACATGGCCTCCTTTTATAAGCAAAAAACGTGCATGACGCTATTGTGTTGTGGCTGTTTCTGCTTGTTGCTTCTGAAGATTTTCTAAATACAGAGCATCAAAGTTGATAGGCGCTAGCATCACCGCAGGGAAGCTGCCTTTGACGATTGTCGCATCAACATTTTCACGAGCATAAGGGAACAAGGTTGCAGGGCAGAAAGCGCCTAGTGCGTGATGCAATTGTTGGTCGTCGAGACCCGCAATAACAAACAAACCACCTTGTTGAACTTGTACTAGGTACGCTGGCTCATTGGCATTTTTGACGTTCAAGGTGATGTCTAACACGACTTCATAAACGCTTTCGCCGACTTGACGGCTGCGAGTGTTCAATTCCATAGCAACTTCTGGTTGCCATTCTTCTTGGAACACCATAGGGGAACGTGGTGACTCAAAAGAAATGTCTTTTAGAAATACGCGTTGTAAAGACAGCTGAGGACCTTGTTCTTCTTGGTTTACTGCCGCTTCGTTGTTATCAGCCATTATTATTCCTTTTTTTATGAAGAGTGTTCTGATCGACTGCCGTTGGCAGTGATGCCATTTTTATTTCTTGGTTGCTTAGTCTGCCGGTGTGCTTAGCCAGCTAGAAGCGCATCCAGTTTTTGTTCACGCTCTAACGCAAACAAGTCGTCACAACCACCAACGTGTTGTTCACCGATCCAAATTTGAGGAACAGTATGACGACCGCTTTTTTCCATCATTTCTTGGCGTACTTTTGGTTGTCCGTCGACACGAATCTCGTTGAAGGCAACCTGCTTCATGTTAAGCAATTGCTTTGCACGAGTGCAGAACGGACAGTAGTCACTAGAGTAAAGGGTTACTGTAGCCATAATAATCTCTCTTATTTCTTCACTAAAGGAAGGTTAGATGACTGCCATTCAGCGATGCCGCCTTGCAGTTTAAATACCTTGCTAAAGCCTGCTTTTTTCAGCTCTTTCGAACTTGGGCCCGAGTGAATGCCAGATTTGCATACTACAATAATAGGGTCGTTTTTGTGCTTCTCAAGCTTTGTTAAACTGCTTTTAATCTTAGTTGCAGGAATATTCATTGCACCAGTAATAAAGCCAGTTTTGAACTCTTTTTCTGGGCGAATATCAAGAATCACAGCGTCTTCTGTGTTCATAAGATTGGTTGCAGCAGAAGGTGTTAAGCCTTGTGGACCGCCTTTGGTTTCGGAGAAAATCAAGGTGGCTAGGACAGCTAAAAATACTGCGACCATTTCCCAGTGGTTAGTCGCAAATTCAATAATTTGATTCATCATCATAACGGTAAGACCTGTAAAAAAACTGCCAGCATTATACACGGCCAGCTTGGCGGGTACATACTCCTTATATACGGATCTGAATTCTGTTAAAAAGTTTCCTACTGCGTTGGCGAGTTAGAGGTAAAAGAGCATGGTTAATTTTACCCTTGTGACCATCAAATAAG
This sequence comes from Marinomonas pollencensis, assembly GCF_003387375.1. Classification (GTDB taxonomy): domain Bacteria; phylum Pseudomonadota; class Gammaproteobacteria; order Pseudomonadales; family Marinomonadaceae; genus Marinomonas; species Marinomonas pollencensis. The sequence goes on from NZ_QUNG01000008.1 coordinate 84,737, forward strand.
TGCCACAAGGGTAAATTGGCGCGCCTAGGAAAGGAGCAAGGTGTGCCAGCTAGTTGCTGTTAGTGGAGTCAAAAATCTTGTCTGCATTGCCTTCGATAAAACTGTCGAATAATGTGCCATCCGCGGTTGGATGGCGACGGGCAAACTCATAAAAACAGCTTGGGATGGTGCTGCTCTTGCCATCGCCGAACTGGTATTCAATTTTATCCGCCATAGTGGACGACTGTTCTAAATACACAGCTGGAGAGCCTTTTACCAAACCGCCGACATCGTTTAGGCGATAGCCTTCGTCAAGGAGCAGTTGGTTGACTTGCTCTATGCTGGTAAAGGTGTCTAATAAATTGATACTCACGGTAAAGTGATTGGCTTGTAGCCCCATGGTCGCAAGCCAAGCGGCGTATTCACTGTGCTGGGTGAGAGTCTGATAATCCGCTGATGAGATGGGCCGCCATAAAATACCAGAGCAAAAGATCGCAGGAGACTGCACACAGTCTTCAGGGATCTGCTCGATCAGTGTTTGAATGATGTTCTGGCAGTCTTCTGGCAACTCGTCTACTAACAATTCAGATAAAAAGATTTTCGGTAGCGCCTCGTGCTCAGGGTGTTTGTAACAACGAGCGACCAGATGCTTATTTTCAAATCGAAAGGCACCGTATGCTTGGTAGCCCATGGCCATAAGCTGAGGTTCTAAGTTGGCCAAGCAGATAGGCGAATTAGCAAAAGTGCGGAACGCGACGTGGTCGTTAAGCACCTCTTCTCCATGGCTTTTAAACAAGTTCTGGATGCGCTTGGCTTGAGGCGTCACTTGGATGTATTGCTGCCATAGGGCGTCGAAAAATTCTGATGCATGCATAACTTACCTCCACAGATAGGGTCACAATTAAGGATGACTTTACTGGATCAAGTGGTGGACCAGCAAAGGGTAAAAATGCACTTAGTCATGCGAAAAAATGATGCGGGTCACGATGCGCTAGCGCTTTCTGAGCGGCCTTTTTATTAAATAAGGTGTTTTTAGTCATCAAAATAGTATTAATGACATACGCAGGAAAACTGTGATCTTTGTTGTGGGCTAAGCCCACTACACGCTTTAATTGAATGTCATTGAGCGTGCGTAACACGACGTCTGCGCGCCCCCGTGACGAATGCTCAGGAATGAGTGAAATGCCCAGCCCTGCTGCTACCAAATCCAGAGCGTACTCTTCGGTTTTCACTTGTGCGCGGACATCTGTTGTTAGCCCTTGCTTTTGCATAATGAAATTCCAAGATTCCAAAATGTCACAAGGGGTGCGCGAAACAAAAGGCTGTTTATCTATTTGTTTGATGGATAAAGAAGAATAATCCGCGAGCCAATATCCCACCGGCATGGCGATCACATAGTCGTCTTCCCAAAGAGGGTAAAACACATCGTCGTCTTGAATATAACTGTCGCAGGTAAAGCGTAAGTCAGCGCTTTCAGACGCGTCCACTAGGCTCAAGGTCAACCCAGGAATGTCATCCAACATGGTTTTGATGACTTGGCTGATCAAGGTGCCGGATAAAAAAGGCGCCAAAGAAATCGACAATGACAGTGGTTTATCACTGTGGCGGAACATGTCCTTTAGATTACTGAACTCATTCACCAAGCGGCAAGCATGGGGGTACAGCTGAGTGCCACTGTCGGTGGGGGCGACGCCTTTTGAATGACGTACAAACAGCTTGGTGTCTAAGTCTTCTTCCAGCTGCGATAAGGTGGTGGAAATGGACGGTTGAGCCACAAAACAGCGTTTTGCCGCCGCGCTTAGGCTGCGTTCTTCAAAAACTGCAATAAAGTAGCGAAGAGATCGAACGTCCATAATTACCCCCAAAAAAACTCTTATTACCTGAGTATGGAGCAGGCTATAGGTAAAAACTAGACCTCCCACAGGAAAACGGTATTTCTCATCATTGACTAAGCTGAGTAAGGTGTTGGAAAGACTTGAGCGCGGCAAATTGGCCATCAACGCTTTCTCTATTTTGTCATTTCACCAAGATTACCGAGGTTCAATATGTCATTAACGTGTTTAGAAACTTTAGGCATTAATCAATTAAAGCAGGGCGCTACCTTTTTCAGCGTGTTGACGGGTAACACGCAAGCGTTAGGGGACGGTGCTGAGTTTTCTGCCCATAGTCCAATTGATGGCGCGCGTTTATCGCAATTTAAGAACGCGACACCCTCTCAATTGCACGAGGTGAATAAAGAGCTGCAAGAGGCGTTTGCAATTTTGCGCAATATTCCTGCGCCACGTCGTGGTGAATTGGTGCGTCGTATTGGTGAAGAGGCACGTAAATACAAAGACGAGTTGGCCCAAGTGATTTCCCTAGAAGCCGGTAAAATTGTGCCTGAAGCGCTCGGAGAAGTACAAGAATGGATCGATGTCTGTGACTTTGCGGTGGGACAATCCCGCATGCTGCATGGTTTATCAATTGTCTCTGAGCGACCAGGCCATCGCATGATGGAGCAGTGGCAACCACTTGGCCCTGTTGCTGTGATTACAGCGTTTAATTTCCCCATGGCGGTGTGGGCTTGGAATACCATGCTCGGTTTGGTGTGTGGTGACCCGGTGTTGCTTAAACCTTCTGAGAAAGCCCCTTTGTGTGCGCTAGCCATGTATCGTATTGCACAAAATGTCTTGGCCGATATGCCTGATATTCCTAAAGCCGTGGTGTCGGTCATGATAGGCGATCGTGAGTTAGGTGAAGCCATTGCTGCTAGCGATACCTTCCCATTGGTGTCTGCAACCGGTTCGACTGCAATGGGACGAGCGGTGGCAACCACAGTGGCGGGACGCCTTGGTCGTTCTTTACTAGAGCTTGGTGGTAACAATGCCATGATAGTGTCTAAGAGCGCGGACCTAGACCTTGCCTTGCGTGCGATTGTGTTTTCAGCGGCGGGCACAGCAGGTCAGCGCTGTACTACATTACGCCGTCTTATTACCCACACCTCTATTGTGGATGGCGTTGTCGAGCGCTTGACGAAATCTTATCAATCCTTACCAATTGGTAATCCGCTAGCCGCAGGCACCTTGGTTGGCCCTTTAGTGGACGAAGACAGTTTTGCTCGCATGCAGGCGGCATTAGCCACTGCTCAGCAACAAGGTGGTGAGATTATTTGTGGCGGGCAACGGGTCACTGACGGTGTGCCAGCAGGCGGTTTTTATGTGGCGCCTGCGATTGTTCGTATTGCCCATGATGCCCCCATTGTTCAGCAAGAAACCTTTGCGCCTATTCTTTATGTTTTGACCTACGATGACTTCGAAGACGCCATTGCGATGCAAAATGAAGTGCCGCAAGGCTTGTCGTCTGCGGTCTTTACTGAAAACCTGCGCGAGGCAGAATATTTCATGTCTCCAGCAGGCTCTGATTGTGGTATCGCCAATGTCAATATAGGTACCTCAGGGGCGGAAATAGGAGGGGCTTTTGGTGGCGAGAAGGAAACAGGTGGCGGTCGTGAGTCAGGGTCTGATGCATGGCGTAACTATATGCGGCGCACGACCAACACCATCAACTATGGTGGCGATTTACCACTGGCTCAGGGCATAGTCTTTGAATGAGCTAGGGCTGCCAGTAGGCAAAGAAGGTGAGAGGGACGTCATCGTTTGTTAAGGCGTCCTGTTTGCTTGAGTTATTTAGCTAAGCCGTAGCGTCGGCTTTAAGGTCGTAACTATGCAAGATTCTGTGTGTGATTCCTTATGGCGAGCCAGTGCGCCAGCAGGCCCTCAACTCACCCAGTTAGAAGGGGAAATTGAGGTACAGGTAGCGATTGTTGGTGGTGGCTTTACCGGTTTGTCGGCGGCGCTTCACCTTGCTCAATTAGGCGTCTCTGTGGCGCTGATTGAGGCACAAGAAGTTGGCTTTGGTGGTTCTGGGCGTAACGTCGGTTTAGTGAATGCCGGAGTGTGGATGGAGCCCGACCAGTTAGATAAAACCCTTGGACTCGAAGCGGGAAGAACCCTATACAACACCTTGGCAGGCGCCCCAGAATTGGTGTTTAGCCTAATCAATAAATATCACATTCAATGTGAAACTACGCGACATGGCACTCTGCATGCAGGCGTCGGCAAGGCTGGACTTACTCAGTTACAGCGCCGTTGTGAGCAAATGCGAACGCGCGGTGCGCCAGTGGAATTGCTAGACACAGCTGAAGCGCAAGTACGCATTGGTTCGACTAAATTTATTGGCGCTTTGTTCGACCCAAGAGCGGGAACCATTCAGCCATTAGCGTATGCCCGTGGTTTGGCGTTTGCGGCGCTGAAAGAAGGGGCTTTATTGTTTGATCAGTCGCCCTTAAACAGTGTTCGGCCCTCGACGGAAGGTTGGATTGTGACTACCCCAAAAGGGCAAATACGGGCTGAAAAAGTGGTGTTGGCAACCAATGCATACAGCGAGCATGGGGTGAAAGAGCAAGCGCGGAAATTTGTCCCTATCTTTTACAGTCAGCTAGCCAGTAAACCCTTGAGTGAAGCCCAGTTAGCGAAGGTTTTGCCAAACGCAGAAGGTGTTTGGGATACCTGTACAGTGATGAGTTCTTTTCGCCTAGATCAACGAGGCCGTTTAGTGTTTGGAGGTATGGGCGGCGAAGGAAAGGCGTTATCCAATTGGGCATCTCAGCGGGTGGCTGAATTATTCCCGTTTTTGAGCCAAGTAGAATGGGAATATGCCTGGAGCGGCAAGATTGCCTACAGCGAAGATCACCTTCCCCATTGTCAGCAATTGCAGCACGGCTTGTTTAGCGTAGCAGGTTACAGCGGGCGTGGCATTGGCCCTGGTACCATGATGGGCAAAGAGCTGGCTGAGTGGTTTTCAGGCCAGCGAGACAGTCTGTCGGTACCTATGACGAGATTGCGTAATGTGCCATTACGAGAGCTGAAACGCCTGTTTTATGAGGTGGGTGCGCAGACCTATCATTTAGGCCAAAAAACCCACGCTATTGATTAGTTGAAACGGAGGGTTTGACAATAAAAGTGAAGGAATGCGCAATTTCAGGGCATTCCTTTGTGTGCCAAATAAGCTTAAGGTAGAGTATGCTTTTATCCTTCCATCACCTTAGAATGAAGTGGCCAAAGAATGCGGAGATATATCCCGTCGTCAACCGCGCTAAAATGTTTTGAAGCATCGGTTAGACACCTTAGCTTTACTCGAGCTGCGCAGGAATTACACCTTACTCAAAGTGCCGTTAGCCGTCAGATTCGCAATCTAGAAGAGTTTCTATCCCGTGATCTATTTATTCGTTTGAATAAGCGTTTGGTGCTTACTGGTACAGGGGCTGCGTATTATAAAGAAGTCGTCCCTTTACTCGATGGCATGGAGAATGCCTGTTTGCGAATGCTGCATCGTGAAGATGAGAAAACCACGTTAACCATTTCTGCATTACCCACCTTTGCTTCCCATTGGCTGGTTCCTCAATTGGCTGAGTTTCAACGGGATTATCCACAGTTTCAAATCAAGGTTAGGTCACTCGACGACGCCGCCAAGATAGACCCTGAAAGCGTTGATATTATTCTTCATTATGGTGGTGACCATTGGCCACGTGCTGTGTCTCATCAGTTGATGCAAGAGAAGGTCGTGGCGGTGTGTTCCAGCGCCTTGTTGGCGCAATACCAAGACGGCCGAAGCGGTACTGAGTGGCAGTGCAGTGACGTGGTGAATTTGCCACTCTTGCATTCCTCCGCAAGAATTAATGCTTGGCCCGATTGGATGGTAGCCCAAGGCCTTGAAAGCGGCTCGTTTGCCGGCACTTCATTTGAACACTTTCATATGCTTATAGAAGCGGCGAAAAACAGCATGGGCGTGGCAGTGATTCCTAGCATCCTAGCCCAGGGAAGTTTACTCAATGGCGATCTAGTAGCGCCGTTTGGCGATGAAGTTGCGACCCCCCATGAATATCTGCTGTCTTACCCTGCAGACAAGGCTGATTTGGAGCAGGTAGTGACTTTTCGTGACTGGTTGTTAGCCAGACAAGTGGCATGATAAAAAGAATTAATGAACGGAATAGTGTTGTCAGTCTGTAATTAAATTACATGCCTGTGATAGTATCAAACCATCGTCATGTTTAATTTACGGGACACATAACCATGAATAAAAAGACCACCGCACTCTTCATCCTTGATGGATGGGGCTACAGCGAAACTTCCCAATCCAATGCCATTACGGCGGCGAACACGCCAAACTGGGATCGCCTGTGGGAAAACCGCGCCCACACACTGATCAAAACCTCTGGCTTGGCCGTGGGGTTACCAGAAGGTCAGATGGGTAACTCAGAAGTGGGTCATATGAACTTGGGTGCTGGACGCGTGGTCTATCAAAACTTTACCCGTATCGGTAAAGCTATTTCTGACGGCTCTTTTTTTGAAAACGACGCCCTAGTAGGGGCGGTCGATAAAGCGGTAAGCGCAGGTAAAGCAGTACATATTTTAGGTTTGCTTTCCAATGGTGGTGTTCACAGTCATCATGAGCAAATTATGGCGATGTGCGAACTAGCGGTAAAGCGCGGTGCTAAAGCCGTTTATGTGCATGGTTTTACCGATGGTCGCGATACACCGCCGCGTTCAGCACAAACCCCAATTGCAGAGTTAAGTGCAAAATTAACAGAGTTAGGCGTGGGTAAAATTGCTTCGCTAACAGGGCGTTATTTTGCCATGGACCGAGATAATCGTTGGGATCGAGTGCAAACGGCTTATGACGCTATTGTACTTGGCAAAGGCGAATATCAAGCCGCCACTGCAGAACAAGCAATTCAAGCGGCTTATGAGCGTGATGAAAATGATGAGTTTGTTAAAGCAACGGTTATTGGTGAACCTGTTGCAGTAGAAGATGGCGATGCCATTATCTTTGCCAACTTCCGCCCTGACCGTGCTCGCCAACTGACACGCGCTTTTACTGAAGCGGAGTTTTCTGGCTTCGAACGAAAAGCACACCCAGCGTATGCTGCGTTTGTTACCTTTACCGAATACGCGGCTGATATTGCTGCTGATGTGGCGTTCCCGCCATTAGCGCTCAGCAATACTTTGGGCGAAATCTTGTCCAAATCAGGTAAGAAGCAATTGCGCATTGCGGAAACCGAAAAATACGCCCACGTTACCTTCTTCTTCAACGGTGGCGAAGAAGCTGTGTTTGACGGCGAAGAGCGTGAATTGATCCCTTCTCCTAATGTCGCAACTTACGACCTACAGCCAGAAATGAGTGCGCCAGAAGTCACAGATAAGCTGGTGGAAGTCATTGAAGCGGGTAAATACGACACCATTATTTGTAACTTTGCCAACGGCGATATGGTTGGGCACAGTGGTGTTTTTGACGCGGCAGTAAAAGCCGTCGAAGCCGTTGATGCGTGTCTAGGCCGTATTTTGTCTGCGCTGAAAGTGAATGGTGGCCAATGCTTGATTACCGCTGATCATGGCAACGTAGAGCAAATGTTAAGTAACGATGGGTCTCAGCCATTAACCTCTCATACCATTGGGCCAGTGCCTTTGGTGCTGTTCTCTCCAACGCCGGGTCTTGCCTTAAAAGAAGGTTCTTTATGCGACATTGCGCCGACATTATTGGACATGATGGGCATGGAAAAACCTGAAGAAATGAGTGGCGTTAGCCTACTCACTCGTCAGTGAGGCATTGATGACTGTATTGTGTCGTCATGTGTTTTGTGTCGTCTTGCTCCTGTTGTCCAGCCTTAGCTGGGCAGCAGGAGAGCCGCAGACGCCACAAGAAGCCAAACAACAGATTCAAGCTTTGCAGAAAGATCTGCAAAAACTGAATGCTTGGCTGAAAGAGACTAAGTCTCAACGTTCTGATGTTGAAAAAGAATTGGAAAGCAAAGACAAGTCCATTCAAGATTTGCTCAACAAGATTAAAAATTTGCAGCAGAGCCTGAAACAAGGTGAGCAGCAGCTGGGGGAGTTACAACAGCAGCAGCTATCGCTTCGGCTCAGTATCCAAAAACAGAATGAACAAATAGCCGCCCAACTAAGGGCGGTTTATCGTTCCGGTAATCAAGAAGGCATTAAGCTACTGCTGAATGGTCCTGACTCTGCTACTTCAATGCGCTTGCTGCAATACAATCGTTATTTCTCTACCGCCCGACAATCCCTAATTAATGGTTACGCGAATGAAGTTAATGACCTTAATCTAGTGGAGAAAAGCTTGCGCCAAAAACGCGCTCAACAAGCGCAAGAAGAAGCCTCATTAATCGAGCAGCGTAAACAATTAAGCAAAGAAAAGTCGGCTCGTCGCACCTTATTAGCTAAGCTAGATAAAGATCTGGCAAAAGGCAGCCAGCGTTCTCAACGCTTGGTACAAAATCAGCAAGACCTGAAAGAAATGCTAAAACGCCTAGAAGAGGCCTTAGCGGATGTGAAACTACCAGATCAAAATGTGCCCTTTTCCTCGCAAAAAGGTAAATTAGTACGACCGCTGAGAAAATTGGTTCGTTTGCCGACGGACGGCAAGGTAAATCTTGGTGGCGTCACCCTTAAAGCGCAAGAAGGCACTGAAGTGCATGCCATCTTTAATGGCCGAGTGGTGTTTTCCGATTGGCTGCGTGGCTTTGGTTTCTTGATGATTATTGATCACGGTGATGGTTATATGTCTCTGTATGGTTACAACCAGAGTCTCTTGAAAGAAGTGGGAGAATGGGTCAACAGTAACGATGTGGTGGCCACCGTTGGCAGCTCGGGCGGACCTGCCGATGCGGCGCTCTTCTTTGCCATCAGACACAATGGCGCGCCATTAACACCCTTGTCTTGGGTTCGCTCCAGTTGATGATAAATAACGCATTTATATACATGGCATAACAGTAGGAAAAATGATGAAGAAGTCTCTCAATCGAGCTCTAGTATTGTTACTGATGGCTTTTTCTGTACAGCAAGTCAGCGCTGCAGAAAAAACGGTCGATAGCCATGCCCCCCAGCTTCCCTTATCTGAAATACAATCCTTTGTGGAAACCTTTGAAACCATTAAAGAAGGCTATGTTGATCAACTCTCTGACCAACAGATTTTAGACAGAGCCCTCAAAGGAATGGTGGCAGCCCTAGATCCTCATTCTGAATACATGACTAAGGATGAAGTGGCGGACTTTGAAGACCTCACATCTGGCAACTATGCTGGGGTGGGTGTTGAAGTGGAAATGAAAGACGGTAAGTTAACCGTGGTGTCACCGATTGACGGATCGCCAGCTAAGCAAGCGGGCATTCTCTCTGGTGATGTTATTGTTAAGGTTGGCACTACCTACATTACTGATTTGGGCTTTCAAGATGTAATGAACCTGATGCGCGGTGAGGTAGGCACTAAGGTGACCTTGGATATCGAGCGGGATGGGCAGATCAAACATTTTACCCTTGAACGCCGTTTAGTCGAAGATGAAAGTGTGACCAGCAAATGGTTAAGTAAAGGTATTGCTTACATACGTATTAAGCAATTCCAAGGAGATACCGGCACAGAATTCCATCAGGCAATCGCTAAGCTGGAACAAGAACAGCCAATTAATGGTGTGGTGCTGGATTTAAGAAACAATCCAGGCGGCGTGCTGCAAGCGGCAGTGAAGGTAGTGGACACCTTTATTGAGAATGGCATGATAGTGTACACAGACGGTCGTCATAAATTATCTAAGAGCGAGTTTAAGGCGACGGCGAAAAACACTCAGTTACCAAAAGTGCCACTGGTGGTGCTGATTAATGATGGCTCTGCCTCCGCTTCTGAAATTGTCGCCGGTGCCTTACAAGACCATAAACGCGCGCTAATTATGGGGACCGAAAGCTTTGGCAAAGGGTCAGTACAGACGGTGGTACCATTGTCTGATGGTGCCGCGGTTAAACTTACCACCGCCTTGTATTACACCCCTAATGGGCGTTCTATCCAAGCGCAGGGTATCACCCCGGATTTGGTAGTACCTGAAGCCACCTTGACCTTGAATAAAGATCATTTCGTGGTCAAAGAAGCCGAGCTAAAAGGGCATCTGAGCAATGGGACAGGTGGCGCAGACAGAACGGATACGGCCGGTTTGCTGAAGCTTAGCGAGGTAGCAAAGAAGGATTTCCAATTATTCCAAGCGCTAACCATTTTACAAACCCTACCTAGTTTTGATTACCATCCTCGAGAGACAAAATAGTGAATTTAATAAACATCAAGAGGAGCGCCATTTGGAGCGCTCTTATCTTGGTCAGCTTGATGGGCAATCAAGCACAGTCAGCAGAAGAAACCGATCAAACCCAGGCATTAGGACCATTGATTTTTAATAGCGCAGCGCCAGAACGGAATAGCGCCGCACCAGAACGAGAGTATAGAGCGGACACTGAGGAGGCTATCGAACCGCATTGGCTGGCTCCTGTCCTCAATGATTTAGCACACTCAAAGGACGATACCGAGTTAGCAAAGCCGCTAAATATGACGCCTCCTTTTTGGCAGTCTAATCACTCAGCAGAGCAAGAGCCCGATAAGAGTTTGCCGAAAATTGCGATTTTAATAGATGATCTAGGTTATAACCGCCAAGGTATGACATCGGCGCTGGCGTTACCCACTAATGTGGCGCTGGCTATCTTGCCTTTGACGCCTTTTGCTCATGCTACGGCAACCCAGTCAAAGCAGCAGCAACGGGTCACTATTCTTCACGCGCCAATGGAAAATGTACGTGAATTGAAGCTTGGACCAGGCGGTCTTTATGTCAAAATGACAGAAACGCAGCTGAAAAAAGCATTGTTAAAAGATATTGAAAGTTTGCCTGGTATTAAAGGCGTAAACAATCACATGGGCAGCTTATTAACCGCACAGCAAAACTCAATGAATTGGGTGATGGAAGTGTTAAAAGGGCGCTCTTTATTTTTTATAGACAGCTTGACCTCAGCCCATAGTGTGGCCGAAAAAACCGCCATAGAGTATGGCTTGCCAACCACCAGTCGAGATGTTTTCTTGGATAATATTCGCATGGAAAAGGCCATTGATAAGCAATTTACAAGATTGGTTAAACTGGCAAAACGTAATGGTGAGGCGCTGGCGATAGGGCACCCTTACCCAGAAACCATGGCCTATTTAAAGAAGCGTCTGGTGGCGCTAGAAAAAGATGGCGTAAGATTAGTGCCATTGACTGACATGCTGCGCAAGCACCCAAAAAGTAATGCAGCTAACCAGAAAAAACGGGTAACAGAATAACGGATAGGCTACGGACTGTCTCAATCAAAAGTAGCCAAAAGTTTGCACCTTCCTCTTACCAAGCCTAATAAAATGCTTACCGTGACGTCTTAAGGTAAGCATTTTGGCGATTGTCTCTTCGCTGATTCTCTAATATCCCCTTGATGGGCGTATGGCATTAGCCAGTCAGCGCTCACCTGTTAGTAAGCCTCACTTATAAAGCATAAAAACCTATCTTGGTGTTTTTCACTAGTGATTAATTTTACCTTGGCCGAGTCTCAGGGTGGTTTATTTTTCTATTTTATTGCTTATCTATTGACCAGTCATTGATCAAATATTAGTCTGTTGCTACATTGTAGTGCACATTCTTTAGGGAATTCTGCAATAAGTTTCATATTATATGTCATTTTAGGGGTGGCATATTTTTGGAACGCTTCTTGCTTTTTAAATAATAACGATAAACAAAAACGAGTAGGAGCTATTCTTATGTCAAATGCGGTAATCAGAAAAACGTTGATTTCTATTGCGGTAGCAGGAGCGGCGACACTGGCTCAGGCAGAAGTGGTAATTGGTGTAGCAGGTCCTCATACAGGGGCTTACGCTGCGTTTGGCGAACAGCTATGGAAAGGGGCCGAACAAGCCGCAAAAGATATCAATGCCGCAGGTGGTATTGATGGAGAAATGATCAAGCTGGTCAAAGCAGACGATGCTTGTGAGCCGAAGCAGGCGGTGTCGGTAGCTAACCGTTTGGTTGACTCAGATGATGCCATCGCTGTGATTGGCCATTTCTGCTCTTCTTCTACTCAACCAGCGTCTAATATCTATGCTGAAGCCGGTGTATTAATGGTGACGCCAGCATCAACCAACCCAACCATTACCGATCGTGGTTTGCCCAATGTGTTCCGTGTTTGTGGTCGTGATGACCAACAAGGGCAAGTGGCCGCTAGCTATATTGTAGATACCCTGAAAGCCAAACGCGTCGCGATTATTCACGATAAAGACACTTATGGTAAAGGTTTAGCGGATGCGATGAAGTTGTCGCTGAATAATAAAGGCAGCACAGAAGTGATGTACGAAGGTCTGACCCGAGGTGAAAAAGACTTTAACGCCTTGGTGACAAAAATTCGTTCTGTGAATGCTGATGTGTTGTATTTTGGTGGCTTACACTCAGAGGCTGGTCCTTTGGTGCGTCAGCTTCGTGAGCAAGGTTCAAAAGCCATCTTTATGTCAGGTGATGGTATCGTTTCAGACGAGTTTGTTACGGTTGCCGGTGGTCCACAATATGTTGACGGCGTGATGATGACATTTGGTGCCGACCCAATGTCCTATCCAGCGGGTAAGAGTGTGGTCAAAGAATTTCAGGCAAATGGTTATGAACCAGAAGGCTATACCCTGTACTCATACACTGCCATGCAAGTAACGGCGGCGGCCTTAAGCCATACTAATTTAGATCCAATTAAAGCCGCTGAATGGTTGCATGCTAATTCAGTGGACACTGTGATGGGGAAAAAGAGCTTTGACGAAAAAGGCGACTTAACAGTATCCGATTACGTCATGTATGAGTGGAATGATAAAGGCAAATACATCCAACAAAATTAATTTTTTCTGAATTAATTTATTCAACTGCTCGCCGTTGCTAGCCAACGGCGAGACGTTCTTCGATTTACATTCCCGCGAGGTTATACGATGGACATCGTTCTCCAGCAGTTGGTAAACGGCCTGACCCTTGGCTCTGTTTATGGGCTTATAGCAATCGGCTACACCATGGTGTACGGCATTATTGGCATGATTAACTTCGCCCATGGCGATGTTTACATGGTTTCTGCTTATCTCACTGCCATATCAATCGCACTACTCACTTTTTTTGGTGTGCAATCTTTTCCTTTTATCATCTTTGGCGCCTTGGTTTTCACCATAGTCATTACCGGAGCCTATGGCTGGGTAATTGAGCGTGTAGCTTATCGCCCCTTGCGTAACTCAAGTCGTTTATCGGTGTTGATCTCCGCCATCGGTATGTCTTTGATATTGCAAAACTACGTACAGTTGAGCCAAGGGCCAAACCAGCAGGGTGTGCCTACCTTACTCAGTGGGGCATTTCGTTTTTATGTGGGTGATGGCTTTGTGCAAATCACCTATATGAAAGTGATGATACTGCTGATCGCGTTCACGGGGATGGCGGTACTGACTTATATTATCCAGAAAACAAAACTGGGTCGTATGTGTCGAGCTACCCAACAAGACCGCAAGATGGCCTCTATTTTGGGGATAGATACCGATAAAGTTATCTCCTCTGTCTTTGTGATTGGTTCCGCTATGGCCGCACTAGCCGGCGTATTAGTGACCCTTGATTACGGCGCTTTTGATTTCTACATTGGTTTCATCATGGGAATCAAAGCCTTTACGGCTGCGGTGCTTGGCGGTATTGGTTCACTACCAGGGGCTATGCTGGGAGGCATTATCTTGGGGCTTTCTGAGTCCTTGTTCGCAGGCTTGGTAAGTTCAGATTATAAAGATGTGTTTTCTTTCTCTTTGTTAGTGCTGATTTTGATTATTCGTCCAAGTGGCCTATTAGGCAAACCAGCAGTGGAGAAAGTATAGATGAGTCAAACAGCAGGTATGAATTATAAGCAATGCTTCACTGATGCCGTGGTTGCTGCCTTGATGGCATTGGTGGTGTTTGGCCCTATTATGGGGGTCGTTCTGGATGGCTATAAATTCGACATCGATTTTCAGCGCGTGGCGGTGATTGTTGCCTTGGTATTTGTTGGTCGTTTGATTATGTCTTACTATTTTCAGACCGAGAAAGGTAAGGCGATGATCTTCAAGTACGCCAGCAACCATGACGGCGTAACGGTTAATCCGCCGCATTTTAAATCGAAAATGATCTGGGTTATTCCGTTGGTAATGATAATTGGTTTTCTGATCCCCTTTGTGGCATCGAAATACATTCTTACGGTACTGATATTAGGCCTGATCTATGTCCTATTAGGACTTGGTTTGAATATCGTAGTGGGCTTGGCTGGCTTGTTAGACCTAGGTTTCGTTGGCTTTTATGCAATCGGCGCTTATGCCCTAGCCCTAGGTTATGAGAATTTGGGGTTAGGCTTTTGGTCAATGTTGCCCATAGCGGCCATTGCCGCGGCGTTTGCTGGGGCCATATTGGGCTTTCCGGTGCTGCGAATGCATGGCGATTACCTGGCTATTGTGACCCTGGGTTTTGGTGAAATCATTCGTTTGGTACTCACCAACTGGGTATCCTTAACCCATGGCCCGAATGGTATCTCGGCACCGTTACCGACCTTCTTTGGTTTAGAGTTCAAGCGGCGTTCCGCCAGTGGTGAAACCTTCCATGAGTTTTTTAACCTGCCTTACGATTCCGGTTACAAATACATGTTCGTGTACTTGGTGCTGTTTATTGTGGTGTGGGCGGTTCTTTTTATTAAGCATCGTTTGGTTAAAATGCCTATTGGTCGTGCTTGGGAAGCGCTGCGCGAAGACGAAATTGCTTGTCGTTCTTTGGGCTTGAACCATGTGTTAGTAAAGCTATCTGCTTTTATGTTGGGGGCTTCTACCGCCGGTTTAGCGGGGGTTTTCTTTGCTACATACCAAGGTTTTGTGAGCCCTTCATCATTTACTTTCTTCGAATCTGCTCTGATTCTCGCGATTGTTGTACTCGGGGGTATGGGATCAACATTGGGGGTGGTGATTGCCGCTTTCTGTTTGACCGTATTGCCTGAGATGTTAAGGGAAGTGGCCGAGTTCCGAGTCTTGATATTCGGTATTTTGATGGTTGTGATGATGATTTGGAAACCTCGCGGTCTCGTTCGTGTGACCCGAAATGGTTTTGCTGCGAGAGAAGGGGCAGTTAAATGAGCCAAGAAAACATCCTTAAAGTAGAAAACTTGGTTATGCACTTTGGTGGGATTAAAGCCCTTAATGATGTGACCTTTGATATAAAACGTGGTTCGGTATCGGCTCTAATTGGTCCCAATGGCGCCGGTAAAACAACAGTATTCAATTGTTTGACGGGGTTTTATAAAGCCACAGGGGGCAACATTATGTTGTCCGCTAATGGCAAAGAAACCAGTGTGATTAAAGTCTTGGGTGAGCCCTTCATGATGACCGACTTTATTTCACCTGTCGCCTTTATTCAGCGCTTAAAATACAAGATGTTTGGCGGATCGCATCTGGTCAACCGTGCTGGCTTATCGCGAACCTTTCAAAACATTCGTCTGTTTAAAGAAATGTCGGTGGTAGAGAACCTGTTGGTGGCCCAGCACATGCGGGTCAATCGCAATCTGATGGGGGGGATTTTAAATACTAAGGCCTATCAATTAGCGGAAGAGGAAGCCTTAGAGCGTGCTTTTTATTGGCTCGGCGTGGTGGATCTGGTGGATTTTGCCAACCGTTTAGCTGGCGAGCTTTCCTACGGTCAACAACGGCGCTTAGAAATTGCTCGAGCCATGTGTACCAACCCAGAAATTGTCTGTCTTGATGAACCCGCGGCGGGGTTAAACCCGTCAGAAACCGAAGCCTTAACGAAAATGATCCGTGTGTTGCGCGATGAGCATAAGACCACTGTCTTGTTGATCGAGCATGATATGGGCATGGTGATGGATATTTCGGATTATATTGTTGTACTTGATCATGGTGAAGTGATTGCCGATGGCGGTCCGGATGATATTAAGAGTAATCCAAAAGTAATTGCTGCTTATCTCGGGGCAGAAGAAGGCGAAGAGGTGACCTTATGACAACACTGATGGAATTTAAAGAAGTGGATGTCCATTACGGTCCAATCCAAGCATTGAAGAAAGTCTCACTAACGGTAGATGAAGGTGAAATTGTCACCATGATCGGAGCCAATGGCGCAGGTAAGTCGACCTTATTGATGTCTATTTTTGGTCAGCCACGAATTTCTAGTGGTGAAATCATCTATCGGGGTGAAGATATTTCCCAGAAATCAGCCCATTATGTGGCGTCCCATGGTTTGGCTCAATCACCAGAAGGGCGGCGTATATTTCCAAGTATGTCGGTTGAAGAAAACCTGCTCATGGGCACCATCCCAATTGGTATGCAGCACGCGGATGAGGACATGAAGCGTATGTTTGAGTTATTTCCGCGACTTGAAGAGCGGCGTAATCAGCGAGCCTCTACTATGTCTGGCGGTGAGCAACAAATGCTGGCCATTGCGCGCGCGTTAATGAGTCGACCTAAGCTCTTGTTATTGGATGAACCCAGCTTGGGTTTGGCACCGATTATTGTTAAGCAAATTTTTGAAATACTCAAAGATGTCGCCAGCACAGGTATGACCATCTTCTTGGTGGAGCAAAATGCCAACCACGCATTAAAACTGGCAGATCGTGGCTATGTGATGGTAAATGGTGAAATTCGTTTAACCGGCACTGGGGCAGAGCTACTGCTCAATCCAGAAGTCCGTGAGGCGTATTTGGGCGGCCATTAGCCTTTTGCTTAAAGGCTGAGTGAGCAAAAATGGCGAATCTTATCGGCTAAGATTCGCCATTTTTTTGGACTGCAGCAAAACCGTATCGCTTCGCGTGGCGATTAAGCTCTAAATAACGTATCACTTAATAGATCTTTCACTTGTGATGGCTGGCTATTGCCACCGAGAGGGGCATCATAGATAGCATCAATGCCGTCACCAAAGTAAGCGATCACTTCTTCTTTTGACATGGCAGGGTCAAGTCCAGCCGGGTTGGCAGAGGTAGAAACGAGAGTGCCATTAAAGGCCGCACAAAGGGCTTGGACGGGCGCGTGTTGTGATAAACGGATCGCCACACTGGCGTGCTGACCTCGGACCCATGGCGGGGTAATTTGCGTATCAGGTACTACCCAAGAAGTAGGAATAGCCGTTTTGCTGATTAGCCGCTCCGCCGCTTCTGTGGTTAATGTCTCAGTCCAAGGGGCTAATTGGGCGGCGTTGCCTGCGACCAAAATCAGGCCCTTTTCAATTGCTCGAGACTTTAAACTAAGAATTTTTTTGACCGCTGATTCATTAAATGGGTCACAGCCTAAGCCCCAAACGGCTTCAGTTGGGTAGGCGATAACGCCACCTTGGCGCACAATATCGGCAAGTTGTGTTGGGGAATGTATCAGTTTCATGAAAGGTCACTCTGACAGGGAAATGAAAAACGTCAGGGGGAATTTTAAGGGTATTTATGAACAGGAGCCAGAAAGTAAGGCCGATTAAGAAAAATTAATCAGCCTCGATCCCAACTTAATGACTGGCAAGCGTATTAAGGCTTACTTTAGGGCGTTGATTTTGGCTTTGATGTCAGCGATCTTACTTTCCATGACTTTTTCTAGGTGCTCTAGCTCAACAATAAGGTCTTCTTTAGAGACTCTCGCTTCTTGTTGCTTGCCAACAATTTTTTCTAGCTCTTCTAAAGCACGAACCACAATCAAAGAAGGTTCTTGTACTTGGCGGTAAGTTTGTTGTCCGCCATCGGCTAAAACTGTTTTTGTAGAGCGACCAAATTTAAACTTTTTACTTTTTGGTAATAAAGAGCCTTTCTCACGACGGTAATATACTTTTAAAACATCTTGCCCATTTTCATATCGAAGAGTGAATTTTTCGATGTTTTCTGTACTAGTGATGCCCATAGATTCAAGCGTTGGATACATAGCAAAGTCCTATTTAATGTTTGTTATTAATTAGTATGGGATTGTTATGTTCAAAAGCAAGGGCAAACGATAAGAAAATTGAGATGGCGCAGGGAATTGGCAATCAATGATGCCAAGTGTTTTCTGCCGCCATCTGCTAGTGGAAAATTAATCTTCTTCTTGCTCAGTATTATCTATTCCTAGCTCTTTTATTTTCCGGGTGAGGGTGTTTCTGCCCCAGCCTAATAATAATGAAGCGTCTCGGCGTCGCCCTGCGGTATGGGCTAATGCCGTTTCAATCATGATCCGCTCAAACTTAGGCACGGCTTGCTCTAAAATGCCTTTTTGGCCACTGGCTAGGGCGCTATCTACCCAGCTCTTAAGAGCATCTTCCCAAGAACCAAAAGGTTGCTCGCTAGGGGCTTCGGATAATAGTTCTGGTGGTAAATCTTCGACTAAGACTTCACGCCCAGATGCCATTACGATTAGCCATCGGCAGGTATTTTCAAGTTGTCGGACATTACCAGGCCAATCAAGTCTGGTGAGATAGTTTTCTGTTTCCTTGCTGAGCAGTTTAGGCTCTACCGCCAGCTCTTCTGCAGCACGGCTTAAAAAGTGGCGTGCCAGTTTAGGAATATCTTCACGTCGCTCTGCCAATTTAGGTAAATGAATACGGATGACATTTAAACGATGGAATAAATCTTCTCGAAACGAACCTTTTAATACCAAACCTTCTAAGTTTTGGTGCGTTGCAGCAATAATACGAACATCCACTTTAACAGGCGTATGGCCACCCACACGGTAAAATTCCCCATCGGCTAAAACTCGCAATAGTCGAGTTTGCGTTTCGGCAGGCATGTCACCGATTTCATCAAGGAATAAGGTGCCGCCATTGGCTTGTTCGAAACGGCCGCGTCGTTGGGTATTGGCACCGGTGAAAGCGCCTTTCTCATGGCCAAATAACTCAGACTCGATCAAATCGTGGGGAATAGCCGCCATATTGAGAGCAATAAAGGGGTTGGCCGCCCTTGGGCTGTGAGTGTGCAAGGCTTGAGCGACCAGCTCCTTACCGGTTCCCGATTCTCCGTTAATCAGCACGGTAATATTGGAATTGGCTAAGCGACCAATGGCACGAAACACTTCTTGCATGGCAGGTGCTTCACCAATAATGTCTTTGTCTACCTGAGTTTCAACTTCTTCGGTGGTTTCTTCAATGCTAGGCATGGCGTTTTGGTGGTGTAAAATCGCGCGCTTTACTAGGCTGACGGCTTCTTCTACATCAAAAGGTTTCGGTAAATACTCAAACGCACCGCCCTGATAAGATGCAACCGCGCTTTCTAAGTCAGAATGCGCCGTCATAATGATGACAGGCAAGTGCGGGTGATCATTTTGTAACTTGTTCAACAGGGTTAAGCCATCCATGCCAGGCATGCGAATGTCACTGATGATTGCGCTGGGTTGTTCTTGGTCAATCAGGTCCACTAAGTGTTCGGCGGACTCAAACAGACGGCAATGGATCCCTTCTTGTTCTAAGGTTTTTTCTAGTACCCAGCGAATCGATCTGTCGTCATCTACAATCCAGACGGTCTCGTGTTGTGTCATATGTCTTTCTCCTTGCCTAGGGCCCGCGTCTCAATAGGAATTAAAATATTAAATTCGGTGTTATGTGGCTGGCTCTGGCACTCGATAATGCCGTTATGTTGGTGGATAACGGATTGGGAAATTGACAGCCCAAGTCCAGTGCCATCAGCGCGACCGCTAACCATTGGGTAAAATAGAGTTTTTAATAACGCTTCCGGAATGCCAGGACCATTATCAATAATGCTGACTTTGCAGACTAAACGATGGCGTTTTGCGCCTATGGTGAACTGTCGTAATGCTCGTGTTACGAAACGAATTTGTCTGTGAGGGTTGTCGTCTTGCTCCAATAAAACCTGCATTGCATTGCGGGAAACATTGAGTAGGGCTTGGATTAATTGAGATTCATCGCCCACAATATCAGGGATGCTTGGGTCATAGTCACGCACAATATCAATCAAACCTTCTGATTCAACCTGGATCAGTTGTTTGACGCGTTCAATCACCCGATGGATATTCAACTCTTTTGTTTTTGGTAGCTGACGAGGGCCGAGTAAGCGGTCGACCAGATCACGCAGGCGATCTGATTCTTCGATAATAACCTGGGTGTAGTCTTTCAATGCTTCGTCGGTAAAGGCGCGGCTTATCAATTGCGCCGCTCCTCGAATACCACCCAATGGGTTTTTAATTTCGTGGGCCAGATTGCGCACCAATTCTTTACTGGTTTGATGGTTGGCAATCAGTTCATCCTCTAGAGATATGCGTTTCATACGGTCTCTAGGGTAAAGCTCAATCAGCAGGCTGTCGGTGGTGTTAATGGTGCCGATAACAGGCGTTACCGTGTAATCGCAAAATAACTTTTTGCCGTTGGCTATTTCAACTTCCGCTTCCCGTTTGGTAAACGGGTGGCCGGATTCTATCGCGTTAAACAAAGACGCGACACTGGCTTCATCTTCACGGAACACTACCCCTAGTTCCTGACCATAAATGCGCTTACGGCTAATGGCCAATAGCATTTCAGCTGCTGGGTTTAAATATTCAATATTCAGCTCGCGGTCTACTTGTACCACAGCCGTTGATAAACGATCTATTAATAAGCTATACACAGTCGTGCCTCTTTAGTGACTCTAATGGACTGCAAAATACGAACCAACAATGTGC
Source organism: Marinomonas pollencensis (assembly GCF_003387375.1). Lineage (GTDB taxonomy): Bacteria > Pseudomonadota > Gammaproteobacteria > Pseudomonadales > Marinomonadaceae > Marinomonas > Marinomonas pollencensis. The sequence goes on from NZ_QUNG01000008.1 coordinate 105,227, forward strand.
CATAAAGAAGACTGATTTCATTGGGTATTTCCAGAGTCTATAAAGGTATTGTGCTCTGTTTTGGTGCAACTATAAATATATGTTTTTTTCGAGGGCAAAAAAAAGCCCCAAATTGAATCGGGGCTTTGCTTTGTCTTTATGGCTTTCTACATTTATACGCTGTAGTAAAGTTCGAACTCAAGAGGTGTTGTTGTCATTGCAACACGCTGAGCTTCACCCGCTTTAAGCTCGATGTAAGCATCGATCATTTCATCAGAGAAAACGCCACCTTGAGTCAAGAACTCGCGGTCTTCGTCTAAGCACTTAAGTGCTTCTTCTAGGCTGCCCGCAACTTGTGGGATAGCCAATGCTTCTTCCGCTGGAAGATCGTACAAATCTTTGTCAGCAGCATCGCCAGGGTGGATCTTGTTTTTGATACCGTCAAGGCCAGCCATCAACATTGCTGAGAATGCTAGGTATGGGTTAGCGGTTGGATCAGGGAAACGTGCTTCGATACGCTTGCCTTTAGGGCTAGCAACGTAAGGAATACGGATAGAAGCAGAACGGTTACGAGCTGAGTAAGCTAGCATAACAGGGGCTTCAAAGCCAGGAACAAGACGCTTGTAAGAGTTAGTTGAAGCGTTAGTGAACGCATTCAATGCTTTAGCGTGCTTGATGATACCGCCAATGTAGTAAAGCGCCATTTCAGACAGGCCAGCGTATTGGTCACCAGCAAATTGGTTAACGCCATCTTTCCAGAAAGATTGGTGAACGTGCATACCAGAACCGTTATCGCCAACGATTGGTTTTGGCATGAATGTCGCTGTTTTGCCGTAAGCGTGAGCAACATTGTGTACACAGTACTTAAGGATTTGAACTTCATCGGCTTTTTTAACTAGAGTGTTAAATTTAGCACCGATTTCGTTTTGGCCTGCAGTTGCCACTTCGTGGTGATGAACTTCGATTTCCAAGCCCATAGATTCCATAGCACCACACATAGCGCCACGAAGGTCATGGTGAGAGTCAACCGGTGGTACAGGGAAGTAACCGCCTTTAACAACAGGACGGTGGCCCATGTTGCCGCCTTCGAATTTCTTGTTGGACGCCCAAGCTGCTTCTTCTGCGTTGATTTCAACACAAGAACCAGACATGTCTGTTTTCCATTTAACGTCGTCAAAAACGAAGAACTCTGGCTCAGGACCAAAGAATGCAGTGTCGCCAAGACCAGTAGACTTAAGGAACTCTTCTGCACGTAGCGCAACAGAGCGAGGGTCGCGGTCGTAGCCTTGCATAGTAGATGGCTCGATGATGTTACAACGAACGATCAGGGTAGATTCTTCTGTAAATGGATCCACAATAACGGTGTCGTCTTGTGGCATCATGATCATGTCGGATTCGTTGATGCCTTTCCAACCAGCGATTGAGGAACCGTCAAACATTTGACCGTGTTCAAAAAACTCTTCATCCACAGTAGAAGCTGGGATAGACACATGCTGCTCTTTACCTTTGAAATCGGTAAAGCGAAGGTCAACCCACTTCGCGTCGTGTTCAGCAATCAAAGCAAGGGTCTTGTTTGACATAGTTGGTTCTCCAATTGATTAAAAAGAAATTTGTTCCGATATAGTATTTAAAATGCTTCAAGGTGAAGCGCTGTTGATAGATTACTTAGCACAAGCTGTGCCAGAATTTTGGGCGTTTTATTAAACCCTTATATAACAATAAGATACAAAAATATCGCCCTATGAAGGCGCACACGAATGGCCCTAAAATAGGTCAGCACAAAAACTTCCGTTTATTTTTGGTGCGATTTATTCTTTTGCGCCCTTTTTTGGTGCGAATATATTGTTTTCGTCCGCTTTGGCTTTTCTCTATAATGAGCCCCGTTTTTAATTACCTGGCATGCAACGCACTCCTTATGAAATTTATTGTTAAGTTTTTCGCTGAAATCACCATTAAAAGTCGTCCTGTACGAAAATCATTTATCAAACAGCTGCGTCAAAACATAAAGCTAGTGCTAAAACAGCACGATGCGGATGTGGTGGTAGCAGGTAATTGGGATTTCATTGAGGTGTTGTCAGAGCGTGATGAGCTTAGGGCTGATTTTACTGAAGCACTGTCGAATATAGCTGGCATTGCTCATTTCCAGTTTGTCCGTGAATTTCCGTTGGTGGATTTAGACGGTATTGTGGATCAAGCGTTAGTCTCCTATGGGGATATTCTTAAAGACGCCGTGTTTGCTGTGCGCGTTAAGCGTGTAGGAAAGGAGCATGGCTTTTCTTCTGTAGAAGCGGAGCGTTATATTGGTGGCTGCCTTAAAGCAAAGTCTGGTGCCCACAGTGTGCGCCTAAAAGATCCTGATGTGTTGGTGCCAATCGACATTCGTGACGATCGCGTATGGATGATTGAGCAACGTGTAGAGGGCTTGGGTGGTTACCCAATTGGCTCTCAAGATTCTGTGTTGTCATTAATGTCAGGCGGCTATGACTCCACCGTCAGCTCTTACCTCACCATGAGTCGTGGTCTGAAAACCCATTTTTGTTTCTTTAACTTAGGTGGTGATGCCCATGAAATTGGCGTTAAGCAAGTGTCTAACTTTTTATGGGAAAAGTATGGCTCAGGTTTGAACGTAAAATTTGTTACCGTTCCTTTTGAAGAAGTGGTAGGTGAGATCCTAACTAAGGTAGACAATGCGGAAATGGGGGTAATCCTCAAGCGCATGATGTTGCGTGCAGCAACACAAGTGATGGAAGGGGTGAATGCCAAAGCCTTGGTGACAGGAGAAAGTGTTGCCCAGGTTTCCAGTCAAACCTTGGTCAACCTAAAAGTCATTGATCAAGTCACCGATGAGTTGGTGCTGCGCCCTTTAATCACCACCAATAAGCAAGAAATCATTGATAAAGCCATTGAGATTGGAACCGCACCCTTTGCGGCGAGTATGCCGGAGTTTTGTGGTGTTATTTCCGTGAAACCCACCACTCGTGCGAAAATGCACCGTGTTGAGAAACAAGAAGCCAATTTCGATTTTGCGGTGTTGGATAAAGCCGTAGAAGATATGCGAGTCATGTCGATCCAAAATGTGATGGACGATGTAGAGAAGCAATATCAAGGGGAAGTGCCTGAAGTGCGCATGCCGGTGGGTAATGAAATCATTATTGATATTCGTCACCCTGACGAAGCCTTGAAGCGTCCACTAAAAGTCAGTGGTCGACCTGTTAAAGTCATTCCATTTTTTGCATTGGACTCAAAATGGTCTGAGTTAGACGCCGATGTGATGCATTTATTGTATTGCGGTAAAGGGGTGATGAGCCGCATTCATGCTTCTTATTTGCTGGGTAAAGGCAATAAGAATGTGGGGATTTACCTGCCTTAATAAAGGCGAGTTGCTGGTCAATTAGGCTGGCAACAAGAACTGGGTTTTGCGTCATTTGCTGCGCCATAAAAAGGTGGAGTAAATGCCTGAAGAAGATTATTTGTTGACTTTTTTAGTCAGTTTAATGGGATCTTCACAAATATAAGGGTACAATTGCGCGAATTTTACCCCGTACTGAGATTCAACGCGCTTGAAGAGCATCACTGCTCGCGCCAAGCAGCGATACATCTTTTTGCTTACGCTTAATGCAGAGAAATATAATGTCTAATGATATCAATAAGTTACGTAACGTAGCTATTATTGCCCACGTTGACCACGGTAAAACAACCTTGGTTGATCAGCTTTTAAGTCAATCTGGTACGCTAGATCGTAAAGACCAAGGTTCAGAACGAATCATGGACTCCAACGACCAAGAAAAAGAGCGTGGCATCACAATCTTGGCGAAAAACACGTCAATCATGTGGAACGATTACCGTATTAATATCGTAGACACACCTGGACACGCAGACTTCGGTGGTGAAGTAGAGCGCGTATTGTCCATGGTAGATTCTGTATTGTTGTTGGTAGACGCAGTAGATGGCCCTATGCCACAAACGCGTTTCGTAACATCAAAAGCATTTGAGCGTGGTTTGCGTCCAATCGTTGTTATCAACAAAATTGACCGCCCAGGCGCGCGTCCTGATTGGGTAATGGATCAAGTTTTTGACTTGTTCGATAGCCTAGGCGCCACTGAAGAGCAGCTTGATTTCCCTGTTATCTACGCTTCTGCAATCAATGGTATTTCTGGTAACGATCCAGAAGCTATGGCAGAAGACATGACGCCGCTTTACCAAATGATCGTCGACAGCGTGCCAGTGCCTGATGTTGATCCAGAAGGCATGTTCCAAATGCAGGTTTCTGCATTGGATTACGATGCTTATGTTGGTGTTATCGGTATCGGCCGTATCACACGCGGTAGCTTGTCTCCAAACCAGCAAGTAGTGATCAAATCTTCTGATGGTAAAGAGCGTAAAGGTAAAGTCCTAAACGTGAAGGGCTACCACGGTCTACAACGTGTAGACACAGAAAAAGCGTCTGCTGGTGATATCGTTTGTATTAATGGTATCGACGGTCTAAGCATCTCTGACACCTTGTGTAACCCAGAGTGCGTAGAAGCATTGCCAGTATTGACTGTTGATGAGCCTACAGTAAGCATGACATTCATGGTGAACGATTCTCCGTTCGCTGGTAAAGAAGGTAAGTATGTTACTTCTCGTAACATCAAAGACCGTCTAGACCAAGAGTTGATCCACAACGTAGCATTGCGCGTTGAGCAAGGTGATACGCCTGATAAATTTAAAGTTTCCGGTCGTGGTGAGCTTCACCTTTCTGTATTGATCGAAAACATGCGTCGTGAAGGTTTTGAGCTGGGTGTGTCTCGTCCTGAAGTAGTTCAAAAAGAAGTTGACGGCAAAATCCAAGAGCCATACGAACAAGTGGTTATCGACGTTGAAGAGCAGCATCAAGGTTCTATCATGGAAGAGCTTGGCTTGCGTAAAGCTGAGTTAACTAACATGGAACCAGATGGTAAAGGCCGTGTACGCCTTGAGTTCATCGCGCCATCTCGTGGCTTGATCGGTTTCCGTGGCTTGTTCCTAACCTTGACTTCCGGTTCTGGTATCATGACTAGCGTCTTTGACCACTACGGTCCAGTTAAAGAAGGTGATGTTAGCAGTCGTCAAAACGGTGTACTAGTGAGTATGTTGACGGGTAAAACAGCCGCGTACGCTTTGTTTAACCTACAAAGTCGTGGTCGTATGTTCCTAGGCCATGCGGTAGATATCTACGAAGGTCAAATCATCGGTATTCACTCACGTGACAACGACTTAGCCGTTAACCCTGTAAAAGGTAAGCAGCTAACTAACGTACGTGCTTCTGGTACGGATGAAGCCTTGACGTTGACGCCACCAATCAAGCACACGCTTGAGCAAGCGCTTGAGTTTATCGAAGACGATGAGTTGGTAGAAGTAACACCAGAAAGCATCCGTGTTCGTAAGAAACTATTGACTGAAAACGAGCGTAAACGCGCTGGTCGTAAGTAAGAAATAGCGATTCTTTAATAAGCGACTCGTCAGAGTGGTTTAAAAGAGCAGCAGCAAATGGAGCCACGCAAGTGGTTTCGTGAGCGACATAAGCGCCTTCGGGCGCTTTTGTTTTTTCTGGGGGATGAGTTGTCCTCTAAAGTAGCGCAGCGCGCTCTTAAATAGCCATAAGCATAGAAAAACACAGCGCATTCAAAAGGAGTAGCCATGAAAGTATTAGTGCAGCGAGCTTTAAATGCCAGCGTCTCAGTAGATGGTGAGGTGATCGGCGCCATCGATCATGGACAGCTAGTCTTGGTAGGCATTGAAAGAGGTGATACGGAGCAAGATGTGCAGCGCCTAGCGGATAAGCTGCTAAAGTACCGTATGTTTTCTGATCAAGATGGGAAGATGAATTTAAATGTCCAGCAAGCCTCTGGTGGTGTTTTGTTGGTGTCTCAATTTACCCTCGCGGCCGACACCAAAAAAGGCCTTCGCCCAGGCTTTTCCACAGCTGCCATTCCTGCGGAAGGCGAGCGTTTATTTAATGACTTTGTGGATAAGGTTCGAGCTCAGTACGCCCAGGTTGAGACAGGCCGCTTCGGTGCTGACATGCAGGTATCCTTCACCAATGATGGTCCCGTTACTTTTATGCTGGATTAAATGGTTTTATGCTCGATTAGGTGTCTATCGGCAAGAATAAACAGGGCAAAAAAAAGCGGCTGTGGAAAACTCGCCGCTTTATTAACAAACCGATTATTGTCTTATCTTGCGATTAACTTGCCTCAGGAGCTTCCTCAGCGCTCTCTTCTTCTCTTTTTACGGTTCTTCCAGCCAGCAAGCCTAATTCAAAAAGCATCCACATAGGGATGGCGAGAAGCGTTTGTGAGAAGATATCGGGCGGTGTGATTAGCATCCCGATAACAAAGCAGCCGAGAAAAACATAAGGGCGTTTCTTTGATAGGGTTGCCACGGTTGTCACCCCAGCTTTTACCAATAAATAAGTCGCCACAGGAATTTCAAACGTCACCCCAAAGGCAAAGAAGAGCTTTAAGACAAAGTTCAGGTAATTGTTGATGTCCGTCATAACGGTCACATCACCAGGTCCGACTGTGGTAAAAAAGCCGAAAATCAGTGGCAGTACCACGTAATAGGCGAACAGAACGCCGCCGTAAAACAAAAGGATACTGGAGATAAGCAACGGAATGGCGATTTGCTTTTCGTTTTTATACAAGGCTGGGGCAATGAAGGACCAAGCTTGATATAGGGTATAAGGTATCGACAGCAAGACGGAAATGGCAAACGTCAGTTTTAATGGGGCTAAGAAAGGTGAGGCGACTTCGGTGGCGATCAGGGAGCTGCCTTTGGGGAGCAGCATTCTTAGCGGTTCAGACACTATCATATAGAGTTCATTGGCGTAGAAATACAAGCCAATAAAGATGACTAAAATTGCCAAGACAGATTTTAATAGTCGGTTTCTTAGTTCTATTAAATGGGCGACAAGTGGTGCCTGCGCAGAAGAATCAGTACTCATAGTTAACAATCTACCAATAAATTAAGAGCGAGATGTTTCAGCCGTGCTGTCTGATGTGCCTGTTGTTGCCGTGCTGGCGGCCATCGTCGTTGGCGCCTCTGGGGCTAGGTTATTGGCCTGTTCAATGCTTTTTGATGAGGCAGGGCTGGAGTGCTCTGGGTTTGCTTGTTGATGTTGTTCGCCGCTTTGCTTAGCCAACGCAGATTCTGGTAAAGGCGTGATCATGTTTTGAATGTCATTGCCTTCTTTCATAATGCGCTGATTGGTCTGGCTGATTTTCTGCTGCAATTCTTCTTGGTCTAGCTGGGCGTTAATTTCACGCTGCACAGAGCTAATCGAGCGGCGTATTTTACGCACCCAAAGACCGGCGGTTTTGGCCGCAGTAGGAAGGCGTTCTGGGCCCAGAATAATCAAGGCCACAACGAAAACAACAAGCAGTTCTGAGAAGCCAATATCGAACACAGATTAAACGCTCTTGTCGTCTTTTTTAGATTCAGAATCAATGACTTTGTTTTGCGCCATGTTTGATTCTTCGCTCTCATCTTCTTTGTTAACGGCTTCTTTAAAGCCTTTTACGGCACCGCCTAAATCACCACCAAGGTTTTTTAATTTTTTAGTGCCGAAAATAAGAACAAGGATAGCCAAAACAATAAGTAACTGCCAAATACTGATACCACCTAACATCTTCAATACTCCTATTTAGAGCGATTCGCCTTCTCTTCTAATCCTGATAAATCGAAGCGACGCGCTAATTCATTTAAAACGTCATCCGGACCTAAATCAAGGTGGGATAGCATAACCAGTGTATGAAACCATAAATCTGCTGTTTCATTAATTAGCTCTGATTTGTCTTGTGACGTCAGAGCGTCTTTAGCAGCGATAATAGTTTCGGTACTTTCTTCGCCTACTTTCTCAAGAATTTTGTTTAACCCTTTTGCGTGCAGGCTAGCAACATAAGAGGAATCTGCCGCTGCCGTTTTACGTTGTTCTAGAGTGGCAGCGAGTTCAGCTAATACATCAATCTTCATTATAATCTCACGAATGTTACGGTTTTAATATCAATAAGTATAGACCAACAATAAACAGCGAAATGCTTAACATGTCAGCGCTTTGCAAGTGTTTTAACGCCTCAGGGTTGATCGTCAACCAGGCGGTTCCAAGGCTGACCAGCCCCAATAATCGGAACGGTAAGCCGCGGCGTGTCTTCTTCACCTCTTTGCTTAACTCAACAATAGCGGCGGTGTGGCTTTGCATACGTTCTTCTTGGTGCGAGGCTTGGCTTAGGGCGGAGAAGATCAAATTAGGGATCTTCGGCATTTGGCCTGCCCATTCAGGAGCTTGTTTACGCACCTCCTCAAATAAACGCTTCGGTCCAACTTGCTGGTGCATCCAGCGTTCTAGGAAGGGCTTGGCAGTGACCCACAAGTCTAAATCAGGGTACAACTGACGTCCTAACCCTTCGATATTGAGCAGTGTTTTTTCAAGCAAAACCAACTGTGGTTGGACTTCCATATTAAAGCGACGCGCGGTTTGAAATAAGCCAATCAATACCTGACCAAATGAAATGTCTTTCAGAGGCTTAGCAAACATGGGCTCACAAACGCTGCGAATCGCGGATTCAAAAGCGTGCACAGGGGTTTCTTTTGGCACCCAGCCACTTTCCACATGAAGCTCTGCAACCAAGCGGTAATCGCGCTGGAAAAAGGCCAATAGGTTACGCGCTAGGTAGTTTTTGTCTGCATCATCTAAGCTGCCCATAATGGCGCAATCGATTGCTATGTACTTAGGCTTTTCAGGGTTGGAAACATCCACAAAGATATTGCCAGGGTGCATATCGGCATGGAAAAAACTGTGTGAGAAAACCTGGGTAAAGAAAATTTCCACGCCGCGCTCTGCCAAGCACTTCATATTAGTGCCTGCGGCGTTTAAGGCTTTTATGTCCGCTACCGGAATGCCTGAAATACGCTCCATCACCATGACATTCTTTTGGCAGTAATCCCAATATACTTGAGGGACGTAGAGCAGTTCAGAGTCCGTAAAGTTACGTTGTAAGAGCCCGGTGTTGGCGGCTTCTTTGGCTAAGTCTAACTCGTCTAATATGGTGTATTCGTAATCGGTAACGACTTCGACAGGGCGTAAACGACGGCCATCTGAGCTGCTTTTGGCAATAAAGTGCGCCAAGGTATAAAGCAAGCCGATGTCTTGGCGAATGGTTTTCTCAATATTCGGGCGAATCACCTTTACCACCACCTCTTCACCTGAATGCAAGGTGGCTGTATGCACCTGTGCAATGGAAGCAGAAGCTAGGGGGGTCGCGGAAAATTCAGCAAACAGTTCGCTCACCGGGGCTTTTAAGTCGCGCTCGATAATCGCCTGGGCTGTTTTACCTGAAAACGCTGGCACCTTATCTTGCAGTTTGGCCAACTCATCAGCTATATCGTCGTCCAGTAGGTCGCGGCGAGTAGACAAAATTTGGCCGAATTTGACGAAAATAGGACCCAGTGACTCAAGGGCCAAGCGCAACCGCTCGCCTCGGTTTTGAATCGCTCGTTTACGGCCTAATTGACACAATAAGCCTAAGGTATAACGTAAATACCAAGGTAATTTATCAAATGGAATTAAAGCATCAAGGCGAAAGCGCAGCACGGTCAAAATGATGCGCGTTAAACGAAAGGCGCTGGTGAACATATTAGAATTTAAATCCTTTATGTAGGGCAACAATGCCGCCAGTCATATTTTGGTAGCTGGTACGCTCAAAGCCCACTTCATCCATCATGCCTTTCAGGGTTTCTTGGTCTGGGTGCATGCGAATGGATTCTGCTAGGTAACGATAGCTTTCGGCATCGTTAGCAATGACTTTGCCCATAAATGGCAATAAGCGGAATGAGTAATGGTCATAAACCTGCGACAACATCTCGGATTCCGGTTTTGAGAATTCCAACACCAATAAGCGGCCGCCTGGTTTTAGGACACGATACATAGACGCCAAGGCTTTGGATTTGTCGGTAACATTACGCAAGCCAAAGGCGATGGTGATGCAATCGAAGGTATTGTCTGGAAAAGGAAGTGCTTCGGCGTTAGCTTGGACAAATTTTACGTTTCCTACTACGCCATGGTTGGCTAATTTATCACGACCGACTTTGAGCATGGAGTCGTTGATGTCAGCCAGTATTACTTGTCCTTCGCTGCCGACTAAGCGAGAGAACTTCAGGGTAAGGTCACCTGTTCCGCCAGCAATATCTAATACTTTGTTGCCTGCTCGGACGCCTGATTGACTAATAGTATGGCGTTTCCACAGACGATGCACACCCCCTGACATTAAGTCGTTCATAATGTCGTATTTTGCGGCCACTGAGTGAAAGACATTGGCAACGGCCTGAACTTTCTCGTCGGTAGGGATTTCTTTAAAGCCAAAGTGGGTGGTTTTTTTCTGATCGTCTTGCATAAATTACATCATCCTAAGGGCGCCAAGACGCGCCAAATTCTTGAACTGCGGTGCGTACACATTAGTAAAGCATTGTAACTGCCCCGAGGAGGCTAGGGAAGGTATGAATACGCCTTCTTGGTGTTGGCCTAGAGAGAGGGTCTTAAATGGCCGCCTTTAAGCCTCACCGTGGGAAAAGTCAGTGCCTCGGATTATGGCATTATTATGTTTCTGGGTTATCCACCATCACCTTGTTACGACCTGCTTCTTTAGCGGAATACAGCTGTTTGTCCGCACGGGAAAAGAAGGTTTCGTAATTCTCTTGTGTCAGTTCTGCTAAACCAATAGAGACAGTGATGGATACTGGCTCGCCATTAACGTTAAACGGTGCTTTTTCCACTTCTTTACGGATCGCTTCAGCACGCTGCTGGGCATCGCTTAGAGGGGTGCCTGGAAACACGATGACAAACTCTTCGCCACCGTAGCGGAATAATAAATCTGATGCTGCCAGCACATTGCGAATTTGTCTGGGAACCAAGCGCAGTACTTTATCGCCAGCGAGATGCCCCCAGGTATCATTTACTTGTTTGAAAAAGTCGATGTCACAAATGGCCAGGCTCAAAGGACTGCCGTTGGCAAGCGAGTTGCTGCACAGTGGCAAAATAGTATCTTGGTACGCTGCTCGATTTGGTAAATCGGTGAGGGCGTCTGTCATGGCTTGGGCTAATTTTTCTTGCAGACTGGTGCGCAATGAAGAGGTGTCTTTTTCCATGCGAGTGACTTTGCTTTTCAGCAAAGAGATGGATTGAGTCGACATTTTCTCTTGGGCAAGCATTTGCTTACGGTACTGTGCCATGGTGTCAGATATGTTGGCCATGCGCTCATTGATTAATGCTTTTAAACTGTCCAGATCATCTGCTTGTTGCACTGCGTTGGCCGCTTCTTGAACTTGCTTTTGCATGCTTGTATTCAGGCCTTCACGGCTTTCAGAAAGGCTCTTTTGGCTGCGGTAACTTTTTACAATGGAGTCATTGATACTGGCCAGTTGTTTATTCAGCTCATTAAGGTAGCTGGTCAAACCTTCTTGGGTGTTACCAATCGCGATCATGATCAGGGCGATCAATTCATCGAGAATTTTGGGGAAATCGTTAAAGTTTTTATTTTGCGCTAAGGTGTTTTTCAGCTCAGAAATTTGTTCGTCATAGTCACTAGGGAGTGCCAAATTGCTTAGTAACCCGATGAGGGTATGGCGCACTTGTTGTAGCACTTCTTGATTGTTGAGCTTGGTTTTTGCTGGTTGGGCGCGTTTAAATAAGCGAGCAATGAGGGGGGCTTTTTTAGTTTCTACTTGAGCATTATGAGCAAGACTAGCTTCTATTAAGGCGAGGTATTCTTTGAGTAAGCTGGGCCAGTGGGGGACGGATTGCCAATGGCTACGAATCGCACTCTCAAACGCATTTTTCTGGCTTTGTGGAACCTGTTGTCCGTGATGATCTAAGATATCGATCAGGTCGTGAAGTGTCTCTCTAAAGTGTTTTGCTCGGGTTAGTCTTGCTTCGTCCACTTTAAGCAGCAGAGGCTCCACGTTGTCTAGTATCGCTTGAATTGCGGTGGCATCTGCCCCTTTGCTAATCTGCAAGCGAATTTGACGAACGGCATGGTCCAACTCAGGGTCGTTCCCCTCAGCTAGTAGACTCGTCCTTGAGACTGCTTTACGTAAAGCGTTAACCAGCTGAATTTGAGATGTGTCCGTCATGGAGCCTCACATACTAATAATTACTTATTTTGCTCTTCTTTCTTAATGAGGTAGTTCACCACATTAAAGATGTTTTCGTTGCCGCCAGCAGTGGAAGCATCGACCAAATATTTACCATTTACCACAATCGTTGGGGTGCCACGCACGCCGTAAGCACGAATCCTTGCATCCGCCTGGTTAAGGCGACTTTCTACTGCGAAGGAATTGAACTGTTTGTGGAACTCATCTTCGCTTACACCATAGTTAGCAAAAAAAGCAGCCAATGAATCTTCTGTGTTTAGGCGCTCACGTTTGACATGAATTGCAGTGTAAATGTCATCGTGAACCTTGTCTTCAATACCTAATAGGTCGGCAACGTAAAATGCTTTGGCATGGGCTAACCAGTTACGGCCAAATACCGCAGGCATGTAATTGAAATCTACCTTGTCGTTGTTAGCAATGGTTTTTTTCCATGCTTGCGTGTAAGGCTCTAGGTGGTAACAGTGAGGACAACCAAACCAAAACACTTCACGGACTTCGACCTTGCTTGGGTCGTCAGTTCGCACTGGGTTAGCAATAGTAGTGTAGCCGTTTCCATCGCTGTAATCTTGGGCGTAGGATGTTAGCGGAATAAGTAAGGTAAGAATTAGCGCTGAAAATAGCTTTTTCATTGATGGCTCCTGGTGATCAATGTTTATCGAGACTGGCGGTTATATTGCCAGATTTTCGCTTTAATTCGATGCATTGCCTTGCATAAAGTTCTTTCATTTGACCAAGTTTACGTAAAACTTACAAGGTCGCACTAAGTGCTTGACGCATTAATTTATTTTTTGAACATTGTGGGCTAATGAAGCCCCTGTAAATAATTGGCAACAGCATCAATCTCGGCGTTGCTGAGTGGTTTCGCAATCTGTTGCATGATGTTGGCCATGTCGTTGTTTCTTGTCCCGTTTTTAAACGCCTGTAGCTGCGCTTTGGTGTAGCCCTCAAACTGCCCACCTAAGGCCGGAAAACGTGCCGAATTAATGCCTTTTCCGGCTGGACCATGGCAGGCTGCACAAGCTGTCACGCCGGTCTCTGGGTTACCAAATCGGTATAGGGTCGCCCCTTGCTCAAGATAATCTGGTGCGGTGTGCTCTAGGGTGATTTGCTGGCCCGCAAAGTAACTGGCGATGTCTGATAAGTCTTGTGCGGAGTAATTGTCCAATAGTCCTGCCATTTGCGGAACGTGGCGTTGCCCAGATTGAATATCCGTGAGTTGTTTGAGTAAATAGCTTGGTTGTTGTCCAGCCAGTTTGGGAAAAACAGCAATATGGCCATTGCCATCTTCCCCATGGCAAGCAATGCAGCGTGTAGTAAGCGCTTTACCTTGGCCGCTCGCATCATACGTTTGGGCGAGGCAAACGCTGCTAACAATGAGTAATAAACTGAGACATAAGCGCTGCATGGTTAACCTTTGTCGATAGAGAGAAAATAGAAGAATGTCAGGGGATCTTGTTAGAAATCGTTCTATTCGCCGACTAAATGGATTTTTACGCAGATTTAGTGGCGAAAACATGGCAAAAAGAGCGATTCGCAGGCATTATATACAACCGATGAATAAACGTGAACGCTAATCCCGATTCCACAGACGAATACCAACTTATGACTCCTTTTGACTCTATATTCCGCTCCGCCCACTTTATCAAAAGTGCCGAAAAGCTTTCACAATGCCCACTTGATCAAGGTCTTGAGGTTGCTTTTGCTGGTCGCTCTAATGCTGGTAAATCTACCGCATTAAATACTTTGACCAACCAAAAGAAACTGGCTCGAACTTCGAAGACGCCAGGCCGAACTCAATTGATCAACTGCTTTGGTCTAAGCATAAGCGATAGACGTCTGATCGATTTACCAGGTTACGGTTTTGCAAAAGTGCCGATCGCCATGAAAAAAGTATGGCAAGCACACATGCAAGATTACCTAATGAACCGTCGCTCGTTAGCGGGGGTGGTATTGGTGATGGACATTCGCCATCCATTAAAAGAGTTTGATGAGATGATGTTGGATTGGGCTAAGTCGAATGGCATGAAAGTCCACGTTTTGCTAACAAAATCTGACAAACTGAAGCGTGGTCCAGCCAAAGCTTCTATGTTGAGTGTGCAAAAAGCGATAAAAGAGCAGGGTGTAGATGGCACAGTGCAAACTTTCTCTGCCCTAAACAATGACGGTCTTGATGAATTGCGTAATCGTTTAGCCTCTTGGTTGGTGTTTGATAAGTTAGACGAGATTCCTGTTTCTCCGCACGCTTAATTATGCGCGAGCGAAACGAATACACCATAAAAAAAGGTCTCAATTTTTGAGGCCTTTTTTGTCTCTATGGTTTGTCTTTAGGCTTGGTAAGCCGCCAAGAAAGTATCAAAATCAACACTGTCTTGTTGTTCAATTTGCTGTTGTTCGGCAAGCGATTTTTCTGCCAAATTCGCAAAATGATCAAGCGCCTTCCCACTCACTGGAGTGGCTAACCAAGCGGCTTGCTGCTCTTTCGCCAATGACAGCATAGCAGGCTGGAATCCTTGTGCTTGTTGGCAGCGAGCCAGCAGTTGTGATGAAGGCAGCAATGCGTCTTGTGCGATTTTCGTTTCTTGCTCAACAACGGCGTCTAGGTAAGCTTGATTGCCTGTTTGCGCGACAAGGAATTGCGCCACTTCTTTTAGTTGCGCAAGCAGTTTATTGGCTTGATCACGTAACCGAACTGGGCCCTTACCGAAATCAAATTCGGCGTCCAGTTCACGGCCACGGGAAGCAATTTCTTGTTGTGTAACGCGCAATTGATGGCATTCATCAATGTCTAACAAGGTGTCATCACACAAGGTGCAATAAAGCAAAAAGACATCAATAAAATACAGCGTCGATGGGGTCATACCGATTGATGAATCCGGGTCAATGTCCATGATGCGCACTTCAATGTATTCGACACCACGATCTTGTAACGCGCTGCTTGGGTGTTCGCCGGGCTTGGTGACGCGTTTAGGGCGAATATCACTGTAATATTCGTTTTCAATTTGTAGCAAGTTGCTGTTTAGCTGGCGGTATTGACCGTCTACCTTAACGCCAATTTCTTGGTAACTAGGGTAAGGGGTCTTAAGTGCCGTTTTAATCGTCTGAATATAAGTGTGCACTTCGTTATAGCAAACGAACAGATCCGCTTGGGCTTTGTTTTGGTAGCCCATGTCGCTCATACGTAACGATGTCGCTTTAGTGCCGACCCAAGTATGCTTTTCCAAATCGGATAAACTGTCTGGCTTATTTCCTAGGAAGCTTGCATCTATGGCTGGTGAGGCGCCAAATAATAAGGATAACATCCACGAATTACGACGGAAGTTACGAATCAGCGTAAAATAACTGTCCGATTGGAAGTCTTGTTGCTGTGCCGCTGTGAGTGCTGTTTTCCCTTTATACTTAGTTAAGAACTGCCAAAAAGACGCGTCAAAGGAAAAATT
This sequence comes from Marinomonas pollencensis, assembly GCF_003387375.1. GTDB lineage: Bacteria > Pseudomonadota > Gammaproteobacteria > Pseudomonadales > Marinomonadaceae > Marinomonas > Marinomonas pollencensis. Next base: position 120,808 of record NZ_QUNG01000008.1, read on the forward strand.
ATAATGCATGCCTGCGATGCATTGCATGATGCGGCCATAACGATTGGATAAGCCTTCACGATAAACTCGTTTTAACTTGCCGGTATTCGACTCACCAAAATACGCAATCGGCACATCTTCATTGCTTTCTAAGTAACAGGGCATGCTGGCAGGCCACAAACACTCATCCTGTTTGGCCAGCTCATGGTTAACCACATGATGAATATCCGTTAGCTCTTGAATAACGCCTTCAACACTCGGGTGTACCTGAGTGATGAACTCCATAAGAGATTCGGAATAATCGGTAGTAATGGAGGGGTGCGTTAATGCTGCGCCCAATGCTTTAGGGTGTGGTTTGTGGGAAATGCGACCTTGCGATCGGTCGACACGAAGTGCTTCTCGCTCTACTCCGCGATGAAACGTTAGTGCAGCTGAAGAGTCACTTTGTTGGCAATGGCTCGCGAGCGCATTTAAAGCATCAGTTAAGGTAGTCAAGAAGTTATCCTTCAATAAAAATATGACAAGTATAATTAGCGCTGATTGTACTCGGCCGAGCTTATTGGCAGCAAGCTGACATTTTCCATCTGACGAAAGATTGCAAAATCGATCCTTAGTCCATTGTAGTTATTAATTCATACGATCGGTAAAATAATGCTTCATTCATTGTATAAGATCGACAAATGTTGAGTGCAGCATGAACACAGTTAGATTAAAGCAGATAGGCTTTTGGTCGGCGTTAGCGCTTATTATTATTGTTGCTCTAACTTGGGGAGTGGATAAAATCATTCCTCAACAGCGATTATCTGATATCGGCCAATGCGATAAAACAGAACATGAGTGCGTTGTTTCTTTACCTGGTGAAGAAATGCCAGCGACCTTGTCTTTTGACGAAGGGGTGCATGTTAATACACCGATACCCGTGTCTTTGTCATTACCGCAAGACTTAGCTGATAAAACGAATACTATTCGATTGACCCTAAGTTGCAAAGAAGTCTACATGGGGGTGAGTTCAATTCGTTTAACGCAAAAACCTGAGCCGAATGTATGGCAAGGAACAATCCGTTTACCAGAATCCGAAACGGAGGATGTGACTTGGCAGGTCAAAGCGACCTTGATCGAGAATAACGGAGATGAAAAGAACATCTGGTTTGAGTTTGATGTGTCTTCTACTAAGGCACTAAGAACGGCGGCGAACAACTAATCGCCGTGGCCGCTGCTGAGTCAGGGTTAATAGACCAACTCGAGCCGTAATAAAAAAAGGCGACTTTCGTAAAGAGAGTCGCCTTTTTAGTCTTTGTCACTAAGCGCTTGAGGTTATAAGCGCATTTCGATGCCAGCGTCACTCATGCGTTCTTTCGCTTGTTGGATGCTGTATTCGCCAAAATGGAAAATACTCGCCGCCAACACCGCATCGGCTTTGCCTTCGGTGACACCATCAACCAGATGGTCGAGGTTGCCGACACCGCCAGAGGCAATCACAGGAACGTGAACCGCTTCGCTGATCGCACGGGTGACACCCAAATCAAAACCATTTTTTGTGCCATCACGATCCATACTCGTTAACAGGATTTCTCCTGCCCCGTATTCGACCATTTTTTTCGCCCATTCAACCGCATCAAGTCCTGTCGGCTTACGGCCACCGTGGGTGAAAATTTCCCATTTATCGGCTTCGCCTTCTGCGCTGACTTTTTTCGCGTCAATGGCCACGACGATACATTGTGAGCCAAAGCGTTGAGCGGCCTCGCGGACAAACTCAGGGTTAAAGACGGCGGCCGTGTTGATACCAACTTTGTCCGCGCCTGCGTTTAGCATGCGGCGAATGTCTTCACAGGTGCGAATACCACCACCGACAGTCAACGGAATAAAAACCTGACTGGCAATGGCTTCTACCATATGTACCGTAGTTGCACGGTCGTCAGAGCTGGCGGTAATGTCTAAGAAGGTAATCTCATCCGCCCCTTGCTCGTTGTAACGTTTTGCCACCTCTACTGGGTCGCCGGCATCACGAATATCAACGAATTGAACGCCTTTGACGACGCGGCCATTGTCCACATCAAGACAAGGAATAATACGTTTTGCTAATCCCATAACAGGCTCCTAATCTTTGTTGGCCGAAGAGGGTTTGCCATCCCAGTGAATAAAGTTTTTGTACAGTTGAAGGCCGTCTTTATGGCTTTTTTCTGGGTGGAATTGCACCGCGAAAACATTGTCGCGGGACAAAGCAACGCAAAACTCCAAGCCATAATCACAGGTGCCAGCCACTTCGTTTTTGTTTTCTGGCACAACGTAGAAGCTGTGTACGAAATAAAAACGTGCGTTGTCTGGAATGCCTTCCCATAACGGGTGATTAATGCTCTGTTTGACTTGGTTCCAGCCCATGTGCGGCACTTTCAGTTTGCTGCCGTCATGATCTGTGTGTTTTTCACCAAAGAAAAGGGCGTTGCCTTTGAAATGATCCAAACAATCTACGCCGCCGTTTTCTTCGCTGTGGGACATCAAAGATTGAATGCCTACACAAATCGCCAAAAAGGGTTTTTCAGCCATGGCTTTGCGAATACTAGGTACTAAACCTGTGTTGTGCATCTCGCCGATACAATCACGAATAGCGCCGACGCCAGGTAATAACACGCGATCGGCCGCATCGATAACCGCCGGATCACTGGTAACCACCACTTGGGTGTTTTCATCGGCAACAAACTCTAATGCTTTGGCCACCGAGTGCAGGTTGCCCATGCCGTAATCGATGACGGCAACAACCGATTTTTTAATCTCGTTCATGCGAAAGTCCTACAAACAGCCTTTAGTCGATGGCATTTGACCTGCCATACGCTCGTCTACTTCTAGTGCCATGCGAAGCGCACGACCGAATGCTTTGAAAATGGTTTCCGCTTGGTGGTGGGTGTTCTTACCACGCAAGTTATCAAGGTGCAGAGTGACTTTCGCGTGGTTGATGAAGCCGTGGAAAAACTCAGAGAACAAATCCACATCAAAGCCACCCACAGATGCACGGGTGAAAGGTACGTGCATTTCTAATCCTGGACGACCAGAAAAGTCGATCACCACGCGAGACAGTGCTTCGTCTAATGGAACATAGGCGTGGCCGTAGCGCTTGATGCCTTTTTTATCGCCAACAGCAATTTCAAACGCTTGGCCTAAGGTGATACCTAGATCTTCTACCGTATGGTGTGCGTCAATGTGAAGGTCACCAACCGCGTGGATATCTAAGTCGATTAAGCCATGACGAGCAACTTGTTCGAGCATATGGTCTAGAAAAGGTACGCCGGTGAAGCAATTGAATTTACCAGTACCATCTAGGTTAATTGATACCTTGATCTGAGTTTCCAGCGTATTACGCTCGACACTAGCAATGCGGTCGGACATTGATTGGGTTCTCCACGTTGAATCGTGACGCGTTGGCATCACGGATTAGACAGTCTGTTTAGATTGCCGTTATAGATTGTCATTGAAAATTATCGTTGCCGCCATTATAGAACGAGGGGTCTCAGGCTTCTATCCTTTACGTGTCGTTTTTAATGACTTGTTGCTATTGGATCGATAAACCTAGGGTTGCAGTGCTATTATGTTAGTCATTCAGCAAACTAAGTCTAAGGAATCACGTCTATGTTATGGCTAAAAAGGCTCAGTGTGGTAATCGGTGCTTTGTTGGTGTTGCTTATTGCAGTGCTGGCTTATGTGATGTTTTTTGTTAATTCGGATTCATTTAAAACAGAGCTACAGAAAGTCGCTTTAGAAAAAGCAGGCATCCATCTGCGCATTGATGGTGATATTCAATGGACTTTCTTCCCTTGGCTGGGCCTAGAATTAGACGATATTGGTGTGGCGATGGGCAAAGACCCTGAAATATTGCAATTTGATCGCGCCGAATTTGGTTTGGCGATCTTGCCTTTGCTGAAACACACCATTCAAGTCGACCGAGTGCGTTTAGTAAACCTACAAGCCAGCTTGAAAGTCGACTCATCAGGTCGAGGTAACTGGCAGCGTAGTCCAGACGCCGAAGCGACCAGCTCGACAGCGAGCGGTTCATCAAACAGCAATAATACCGCGTCGGCGAGTAATAGTTCATCAACCGCTAATAGTTATCAGGCAACCTCTTCAGGAGCTGATATCAAGGCCATTCCTGATTTACAACTAGACAGCTTAAAAATTGATAACGCGAAAGTGACCTATATCGATGAGCAAACACAGCAGAAAATTGAGGCAAACTTCAATGTGAACTTAAGCAATGTCCAATGGGATAAAGCTTGGCCAATGATGTTGGATGCGGTGATTAAGCAAAGTGATCTAGCAGGCAATAATACATTAACGGTTGCCAGTAAGTTGAACGCCGATTTGACTGTGTTCCCGAGCCGAGAAGCCTTCTCGTTAGAAAATGCTTCCCTAGTCACTGAGCTAAGCGGTGACTCCTTGCCAGTCAGTCCGTTGAAAGCGGAACTCGCGCTTAAGCAGATGGATATGGATGTGCCCCAAGAAAACCTCTTTATGGAGGGAATCGCGGTAAATGCGTTAGGCGTGAATGCCACCGGTAAAGCTCAGCTCTATCAAGTACTGAGTAATCCGCAATACAGTGCGTCCTTATCTGTCAGCGAATTTAACCCACGGAACTTGTTGCAACAACTGAACATCCCGTTGCCAGCCATGGCAGATAGTACGGCCCTCACCAAAGCCAGCGCCAAGGTGAAAATAGAAGGAGGCCGCAACGAGTTGGTTATTCAGCCCCTGTCTTTGGTTATGGATGACACCAATTTGCAGGCGAATATTGTTACCGAGCTCTCTCCACTTCGTTGGGATGTGAATATTCAAGGCGACAGTTTAGATCTAGATCGCTACCTGCCACCGGAAGCCACAGACGAAGGCAGCGCAGCGAGCGAGAAACAAGCCAGTACCGAGACGGCATCAAGCAACACACAGAAGGCGGCATCTAGTACTGATGAAGAGCTTGTACCATTAGAATTAGTGCGTTCCTTGTATGGTCATATTGGTTTTGTTTTCGATAATTTAACGGTCAAAAAACTTCAACTGGACAGTGTTAAATTAGATGCGACCCTGGCCAATGGCTTGGTCAATGTGTCCCCAGCAGCGGTCGATTTGTATCAGGGTAATGCGACACTTAAGGCCACCTACGATGCCCGTACGAGTAACCCGAAACTGACCATGTCGACGCAAGTAAAAGGGATCGAAATCCAGCCTCTGTTAAAAGACTTTATGGAGCTGGACAAACTCTCTGGCACCACCTCGTTAACCGGTGAGTTGAGTGCCCAAGGCAATCAAATAGACGTGCTAAAAGCGAATTTAAATGGCGACTTCCTAGCGCAAATTAATGATGGTGCTTTGGTGGGAATGAACTTGACCAAAACAGTGTGTCAGGGGATCGCAGCAGTACGCAAAGAAACCGTGAATAGCAGTGATTTTAGCGATAATACGCCGTTTGAAACCATGGATTTTCCGATTCATATTGTCAATGGCAAGGTGTCTACACCGGGTTTGACTATGACCTCTGTGGGTCTATCGGTTACCGGCGATGGGATTGTCTCGCTACCAAATAACTCTCTGGATTATCGAGTCAAAGTCGCCGTGGCTGGCAGTGAACTGGACCATGCTTGTCGCGTCAATGAGAAGGTAGCTAAGTTGGCGTTTCCGGTGATTTGTAAAGGTCAATTTAGTGACGACCCTGCAAGCCTATGTCGTCCCGATATTAAAGGCTTTGGGGATGTGTTTGCCGATCTGGCGAAAGCGGAATTGCAAGACAAGCTAGATGCCGAAAAAGAACGATTTGAAGAGAAAAAAGACGCGGAAATCGAACGCGCAAAAGAGAAGTTACAAGACAAATTACAAGATAAGTTGAAGAGCTTATTTTAACCATGAGCAGGTCTTTTAGGCTGATAGCGCAAGACAATAGTGTGAGAAATGAATGCAAGCAGTAGAAAACTTCGCACCACGGGTATTAGCCTGGTTCGATGAGTTTGGGCGTAAAAACCTGCCATGGCAACAAGAGAAAACACCTTACCGGGTTTGGATCTCAGAAATTATGTTACAGCAGACGCAAGTAACGACTGTGATCCCCTATTACCATAAATTTATGGCCTCGTTTCCAACGGTGGAGGCGTTAGCGGCAGCAGAGCAGGACGAGGTACTCGCCCATTGGAGTGGGTTAGGTTATTACGCTCGCGCCCGCAATATGCATAAAGCCGCAAAAATGCTGGTGGATGAGCTAGACAGTGAATTTCCACAGAGTGTCGAAGGGGTGTGTGAGCTACCAGGTATTGGTCGTTCTACGGCATCGGCTATTCTATCGATTTCTCGTGGTGTGCAAGCCGCCATTTTGGATGGCAACGTAAAGCGAGTATTGGCGCGCTTTCATGCGGTACCCACTTGGCCTGGAGAGAAAAAAACCGAAAATGCGATGTGGGCCTTGGCCGAACATTATATGCCCAGCGAACGCTGTGGTGATTATACCCAAGCGATGATGGATTTAGGTGCCACGCTTTGCACGCGCTCTAAACCTCAGTGTCTTATTTGTCCGCTTGAGAAAGACTGTTTGGGGCGTCGTACTGAAGACCCAACACAATTTCCAATCCGCAAACCGAAGAAAGCCGCAAAACCTGAAAAAAGCCTGCAATTGTTGGTGCTAGTAAATGACGATAACCAAATTCTCATGGAAAAACGTCCGCAAGTAGGTATTTGGGGAGGCCTGTGGAGTTTGCCTGAGCTAGCCTGCGACGAGAGTATTGCGTTGCATGTTGAGCAGCGTTTCCAAACGAGCATCTATAATATGGCGCCGTTAAACGGTTTTCGTCATACCTTTAGCCACTACCATTTAGACATTAAGCCAAGCCGAGTTGATATTGGGCCTATTGGTGCTGTGTTTGAATCTGGTAAATATCAATTTTTTTCAGTAGAACAAGTCTATAGCTTGGGCTTGCCAGCACCGGTTCGCAGCATATTAGAGAGTATGAATGAAGGCTAGCACTTCTGAGTTGTATTCCTTTTAGGGGAAACTCTCATATCAGGGAATCCGTTAATTGGAATCAAAAACAATGGATGACAGATCGCAAATCAAGCGCATTAGCGAAATTTTCGTCTCTTTTCTGATGCTAGGATTCACCAGTTTTGGTGGTCCGGCGGCACATTTAGGCTACTTTAATCAGGAGTTTGTGCTGCGTAAAAAATGGGCCACAGAGTCTCAATACGCCCAGTGGGTGGCATTAAGTCAGATTGTTCCAGGGCCGGGGTCGAGTCAGGTGGGCTTTGCAATCGGCTATCACCATGCTGGCTTCCTTGGTGGATTAGCCGCCTTTTTGGCTTTTACCTTGCCTTCTTTTGTGGTCATGGTGTTGTTGGCTAAATTTGGTCAGGCATGGCAAGGCAGTGTGTTATTTGATGCTGTTGTGCATGCTTTGAAACTACTGGCTGTGGTGGTTGTGGCGGATGCGTGTCTTACTATGTGGCGCTCATTTTGTCAGCGTAAAAGCATGATGCTGGTGGCGCTATTAAGTGCTTTGTTTATTATTTTTGTACCCTTTGGTCTGGCTAGTATTGTGGTCTTGTTGTTGGCCGCTGGAGTGGGCATCTTGAGTCCATTAGCCACAGCAGAACACACTGAAGCCTTACCCAAGATACGTTTTGCCTATTGGCTCTTGGTAATCGCGCTGGGGATATTTGGCGCGAGCTTTTTTGTTGAGGGCGGTTTGTTGGGGCTGTTCGCGAGCTTTTATCAAGCGGGTGCCTTAGTTTTTGGTGGCGGTCACGTGGTGCTACCGATGCTGTCGGCGTTTGTCTCCGATACAGTATCAGACTCAAATCTATTATTAGGCTATGCCGCTGCGCAAGCGGTGCCAGGCCCTATGTTTACCATGGCGAGTTTTCTTGGTGCGGCGGCGGCTCCAAATGGTGAAAGTGGCTGGTTGTGGGCTGCGGTGGCTACCTTGGCGGTTTTTTCCTCTGGTTTGTTGTTGATGCTAAGTGGACAAAATGTGTGGCAAACCTTGTCGACGAATGTTCGCTTTCGCTCTGGGGTAGGCAGTGTAAACGCCGCGGTAGTGGGGATCTTGATGGCTGCTTTGTACCATCCAATTGCTTCTTCTAGCATTGGGAGTAGCTGGGATCTGGCTTGTGCGCTGGTGGGGTTTTTGTGGCTTAAGTTTAAGCGCCCTTCGATTTTCTTGTTGATTATCGCGTTTATTTTAGTCGGTGTGCTGCGTAGCTATCTGTAAGTTTGTATTAGAGTCTTGGTTCGAGATGATGCTGGCAGTGACAAACCTTGATTTTTAATGTTTTAACACCATTATAAAAAACATCCTTTTTAAATCGCGAGTTATCCTTATGTCGAACACTGTTTTTTGCAAAAAGTACCAAAAAGACATGGAAGCGTTAGATCGCGCACCCTTGCCTGGTGCCAAAGGCCAAGAGATCCTACAAACCGTGTCTAAACAGGCGTGGCAAGAATGGCAACTGTTGCAAACCATGATGATTAACGAAAAACAGCTTAATCTAATGCTGCCTGAATCGCGCAAATATGTGATGGAGCAAATGGATAAGTTTTTTAATAATGAACCGACAGACAAGGTGACAGGCTACGTTAGCCCAGACGATATCGTCGAGCTCTAAAACCTTGCGCTTATGACGGATACTAAAAAAGCCGATTCAGATTTTCTGAATCGGCTTTTTAATTGCTGGAAGAAAGATAGCGAAGGCTTATTGAGTTAGGAAACTAGCAAATAACACGCCTTTGACGGGTTCCTGATTGGTTTCTTTCTTCATCGCGGCATTGACTGCCACCGCGGCTTCTTCCCGAGTTTTTTCTCGTGCTTGAGCGCCAGACACTTGCTCATCGGTGCGGGAGCTTAAAAACATCACCAAAGCATCACGTATTAGTGGCATATTGTCTTGAATAATGGCTTCATGGGAAAGATCGGTTTGCAGGGTAATACTGGTCTTAATGTACTTTAATCGGTTACTGGTTGTGGTGTAATTAACAATGAAATCTGGGTTAAGCTCCACGTAAGCGGGTTGCGCTGTGTTGTCCTCATCGGCCGCCAGAGCAAAAGTGCTGAGCAAAGAGCTAACAAGTAAGCTCAGTAGGAAAAAATGTTTTAAAGGCATTGTTAGTGACATTATCTAGTCTCATACTCGTTTTAATCACCAGTATATTAACTGGCATTAATGCATTGCGACAGTAGGCAGGCGAACTTTTCCATATTGTTACTGTCCATGCTTTTTTCAACTCTACCTACAGGAATGTCTGGGATTTATATGTTTTCTATTTTTTCAGCGCGTCGTTTTCATGGTGTTATAGGGGTTGCGGCTTTTGCTTTGTTAGGTGCCGCGTTTTATATGGAATATCAAATGGACTTGGAGCCATGTCCGCTGTGTATGCTCCAGCGCATTGCCTTCTTATGTATCGGCATTTTTTCTTTGGTGTCGGCGACCGTATCGAGTGAACGAGCACGTAAATGGATTGCCAGCACTGTCGTTCTGTTCTCTATATTTGGGGCAGGGTTAGCGATTCGACATTTGTACCTGCAGAACTTGCCGATCGATGAGCTGCCAGCCTGCTTGCCCGGTTTGAGTTACATGGTCGATGCTTTTCCTTGGCAAGACATCGCAAAAGCAATGATTATGGGCACCGGAGATTGTGGCGAAGTGGTGTGGACTTTCTTAGGATTGAGTATCCCAGGTTGGACTCTTGTGGCCTTTGTTGGCATGGCAATAGTGAACCTATTTATCGTCTTTCGTCGAATTAACAAGCCAGCATAACAGGGCTGCGAAACGTTACAATTCCTTCAAATGAGTTGCTTGCAGGAGGGAATCGTTCAGAATATGCTTGAGACAACGTTTTATTAGCACACTTTAAGTAGCGTGTGGCATTACTGGCCATTAGCGAGAGGTGTTATCTACGCTCGTTATCGCACAAATGGAGTCATTATTATGTTAGAACGATGCAAAACAGCACAAGAACGATGGGGTGGGGTTCATGAGATTATCGATCGCTGGTTATGCCAGCGTCGGCAATTAATCGAAGCGGGTATGCAACTGCGTGAGCGTGGTGACTATACCCCAACGGATACCCCTAAAATTCAAGCTTTCTGTGAGCAGCTTGTGGATTATGTCTCAGTAGGGCATTTTGCGATATACGAGCAGTTGGCGCTAGAAGCGCAAGACTTTAGCGATAATCAGGCCTTAAAGTTGTTAGAAGACCTGCTGCCTGAGATTGATAGTACGACACAATTCGCCCTCGAATTTAATGACAAATATGATACGAAAGAGCACTGTAATGGACAGTTAGAAGCGCTTTCATTTTCGTTGCAAGCGCTGAGCGTTATTATGGCAGAGCGTTTTGAATACGAAGATAGATTGATCAAGGAGCTCCATGAAGCGCATAGCGAACAAAGCACTTAAGCTGAGCCTAGTGACTGGCACGGCGGTTATTTTGCTGTCGTGTTCTGCTAAATCCCCAGAAAGAACCGCAGAATATGCGGTTCAAGGCCTGTACTCTGCCGCCTTAAGTGATGATGGAAGTGCCGCGCTTGTTGGCTCTATTCAGCACGGTGGCAGTTATTGGAACACTGCGTTAAATGATCGCCGTTTCAATTGGAATCACACTCAAGGGGAGTACACCTCATTAATTAGTGTCGACATTGATCCGACAAACGCGTTCGCCGCGACCGGATCTGCTCGTACGCTTGTTTTATGGAATACCAGCAGCGGTCAATCGGCTGGCTTCTGGAATACCCCAGGCGATATCCTTTCACTTAAGCTGACCAACAATGGCGATTTTGCGTTATTAGGTTTAGACGATCAGACGGCGCGTTATTTTGATGTGAAAAATGGTGGCATCAAGCAAACCTTCCGCGCTGGCGCGATTGTGCGTTCCGTGGACGTGTCATCAGACGGTCAGTTAGGGCTAACCGGAGACGACAAGCACCAGGTGATTTTATGGGATACCCAGACCGGAGAGAAAAAATTCAGCTGGCTACTCAGTAATCGTATTGCGACCGTGGCCTTGTCGGCAGATGGTAAGTACGCATTTGGCGCCGCTCAGTTAGGCAATGCGAAAGTCTGGTCTACCCTGACTGGCAGAGAAGTTGCCACGATTGACACAGGTAAACTGAATAAACGACAAAATACCATTAGCCAAGCGGTCTTTTCCGCAGACGATAGGCAGCTCCTAGTAGGGGGCATTAATCGTCGTGTTTCGTTGCGCGATATTAGCAGTGGCGAAGTGGTGCATGAGTGGGATTTGTACCTGAAGAAAACACTCCGCCCAACCGGCGCCAGTGTCCTGGCACTCTCTTATGGTAAAGACGGCCGTTACTACGCCATTGGCAGCAATGGCTACCTTAATGTATTGGAATGATGAATGTATTTGAATAAAGAATCCATGCTCCCTTTTCCTGCAAAATGGGCAGCCATGGCGGCCTTACAGGGTATGATTTCAGTGGCTGCTGGCGCATTTGGAGCCCACGCATTAACCAAAATACTCGATCAAAATGCTCTAAGCTGGTGGCACACAGGCAGCCAATATCTAATGTATCATGCATTGGCAGGGCTATTAGCCGCTGCCCTGTCGAGTTACATAACATCCTCAAAAAAAATCATTGTACTGTTCAGTGTCGGTAATATCTTCTTTGCAGGTAGCTTGTATATTATGGCGCTGACAGGGGTGCGATGGTTAGGTGCCATAACACCGATCGGGGGTGTCTGTTATTTGTTTGCATGGTTGTTTTTAGTTAAGTCGCTTTGGCAATGGCAGAGCAAAGAGTAAAACCTTAACCTTAAGTAAAGTGCAAAGCAGGACATCAAGAGTAAATTCCGGTAGGATAGCCGCCAAAATTCACGGTCGATCAAAAAATGTTCGATAGTCTGTTTCCGCTAAAGTGATACGAATCAAAATCATGCAAGATCCAAAGACTGACAATCAAGAGTTAGAAAGCCAAGTGCAAGATAGCCAAGCACAAGAAGGCCAAGCGCCAATCAAGAAACGTACGATTCGCAGTTTTGTTGTTCGTGGCGGTCGTATGACCGAAGGACAGCAAAAAAACTACGATGCTAACTGGGCATTTTACGGCCTGGAATTAGCTCATGGCCGAATCGACTACCCAGCCGTATTTGGCCGCGAGTCAGAGGTCGTGATAGAAGTCGGTTTTGGCATGGGGGCTTCTTTAGTTGAAATGGCAAAAAATGCCCCAGAGAAAGACTTCATCGGTATCGAAGTTCACCCACCAGGGGTAGCTAAATTAATGATGCTGGCGCAAGAAGAAGGGCTTAAAAACATTCGTGTCTACTGTGACGATGCGATTGAAGTCATGGCTTCATGCTTACCTGAGCAAGCCGCCAGTGCCTTTCAGTTGTTCTTCCCTGACCCTTGGCACAAGAAAAAGCACAACAAACGTCGTATTGTGCAGCCATTATTTGCTCAGCAAGTGGCAAACGTGCTGAAAGAGGGGGGCTATTTTCATATGGCTACCGATTGGGAACCTTATGCCGAACACATGTTGGAAGTAATGGAAGCTCAAGAAAACTACACTAATGCAGCAGGCAAAGGGAGCTATCATCCCCGTCCAGCATGGCGTCCATTAACCAAATTTGAACAGCGTGGCGAACGCCTTGGTCACGGTGTTTGGGATTTAATTTATAACAAACAATAACGACGAAATAATCGCTAAAGGATGAGAGAATGACAGATCAGCAAAACGCTAAGCCACGTCAGAATGATGATGAAATAGACCTAGTAGAGCTTATTCTAGAGTTATGGAAAGGGAAGATGCTGATACTTGGTTTTGTCGTCGTTTGTTTCTGTCTTGGTTTTGCTTACGTAAAAGTAGTAGCAAAAACCCAATACAGTGTTTCGACACATTACGGAGTTAATCTTTTTTCTGGTGAGATATTTAGTCTATGTAGAGAAGATCAGCGCTGCTTGGATGGCCGTGTTGCCGACCAGTTCAGTAATGAGCTAGGTGGTCATTGGTCTGTTGATGCTAAATCATCAACATTAACCCAATATATTGGTGCTCCTGAAAGTGCTAAGGTTTATTCGGCTGATTTGGAACAAGCAAACGATAGACTGACACAGTCTTTCTTAAATGCTGCGAAAGAAGAATTAACCATTGTTGCGAGCCTTTCTTCGGATTTGCGCAATACAGAAACAGTGGCTGAAAGTGTTTTGCATGCTAAACGCATGATCTATCAAATCGAAAACAGTAAGCAGCAGGCGTTAACATTAACCACGCCGAGCGTGCAGAAGAAATCGCCCAAGGTGGCGCTTATTTTGGTTATCAGTGTGCTGCTAGGAGGCATGCTAGGTGTGTTTGCAGTACTGATGAAAAAGTTTGTTGCCGAGTTAAAAAGCAGACGTTAATAGACATAGTGAAAATGACAGATAATAAAAAAGCGGCTAATTAGCCGCTTTTTTATGTTTCATAAGAAGTTGAGATTATTTGATCTCAACGCTCTCACGGCTGTTGCCAGCATCAAAGTATTCTTGGAAGACTTTAGGCGTGCGACCACGACCAGTCCACTCATGTACTTCGCCGTTTACTTCTAGACGGTATTTAGGCTCAACAGTTTTACCCTTGTTCGCACTGTTTTTTGGTGTGCTTAGTAGGGCAACTTCTTCCATTGTTAAACCGCTTTTTGCGATAAGAAGTGCAATCTCTTCTGCACGAGCCGCTTTTTCAGCTTCTTCGGCTAGGCGAGCGTTTTCTTCTTCTCTTACTTTATCTAGTGCGTTAGTGAAGCCAGCGATCAGGTTTTCTAGTTGAGCAACAGTTAGTTCTTTCGCCGCAGCGCGTGCTTTTGCTTTGTTGCTAGCTAGTTCAAGTAATAAACTCATAAGTATCCTCTAATGTATCTGTTAGGAACGGGTTGTTGTACGTACTACACCGAAAAAGAGATTCATCCTTACACTCAATAAGTGTCGAAACGGTATGACTTGTTTGAGCGACTAGAGAGAATAAAAGCAAATTCTCTATATAAACCTTTGTGTTACAAATAGGTACGAAAAAATTCTTGTTATTTCTCTAGTAATAAAAGCGGTTTGGCTTTCTTCGCATATTAGGATGAAAATAAATGTTGTATTGTTATCTTAATCATAAGAAAGATAAGTGTTCATCCATGTGACTGATATTATCAATACAGTTTGACTAATATTCATACTAATTCAAGTTTTACCTGTGAATTCTAATGAAAAATTACAAAAGATGCGAACATGATAATCTTTAATAACCTCTGTAAAGTGTAAAAAATAGGGTAAATAATGAAATGTCTTACGCACAGTTTAAGTCAAGAGTTTTCTATAGCGGAAAAGTACGCTAAGAACATATTAGCTTTGTTTGAAGAGGGGGCCACTGTTCCTTTTATTGCCCGCTATCGAAAAGAAAGTACCGGAGGAATGTTAGATGTGGATTTAAGGCGCTTTCATGCGCGCTGGCAATATCTCGTCGAGTTAGAAAAGCGACGATCTTCTATTTTAACCACACTCGAAGAACATCCTCATTGTCCTGCGAAGGTATTGCTAAAGATAAAGCAGGCCACAACAAAAACAGAGTTAGAAGATCTGTTTGCACCGTTTAAGACAACGCGCAAGACCAAGGCGATGGAAGCTGCTGAGCAAGGGCTAACGCCATTGGCTGCCGCGCTATGGTCTGGTGAGTTGCTAGAACAACCAAAGGACATCAGTGCATGGTTAGCGTTACATAACTTAACACTAGACGCTAATGAAGCTTTAGAAGGCGCATTAGAAATAATGACAGAAGCCCTCTCTCAAGATGCTGGTCTTTTACAGCAAGCTCGTGAACGTTTGTTATCAAATGGGGAAGTCCGAAGTAAATTAGTTCGAGGTAAGAAAGAGATAGGTGAGAAATACCGAGACTATTTCGAATACCATGAAGCGGCAAATAAAATACCTTCGCATCGCTTGTTGGCGCTATTTCGAGGCAAAAAGGAAAGTATATTAAGGCTAAATATAGATTTTCAAGGTTCAGTAAATGAGCTATTCAGACTAAACCTGTCCCATTTGGTGAACCTGTTCGAGTCGAAAAAAAGTGAAAAAAGCACCGGGTTTTGTAAATTAACTGTAAGGCAGCAAGGGTATTTAGTACGAGCTTGGGACAAAAGAATACATTCTAAACTCGAAAGTGATATTTTCTCCATTTTAAAAGAGCAGGCAGAAGAAGGGGCTATTAATGTCTTCGCGAACAATTTAAACGATTTATTAATGTCCGCGCCTGCAGGTGCTCACCGGGTAATTGGAGTGGACCCAGGTTTTCGCAATGGGGTTAAACTCGCCGTTGTTAATGAGCAAGGTGAGTTGATTGATCATGGGGTGATTTACCCATTTACTTCAGAAACCCAAAAAGACAAAGCCATCGCTCGCTTAGAAAGTCTCATCAAAAAACATAATGTTGCCTGGTTAGCCATTGGCAATGGCACGGCATCACGAGAAACCGAACAATTAGCCAACCAGCTGATCAAACAAGCAGGTCTTAGCTGTCGAAGCGTTGTCGTCAGCGAAGCAGGAGCGTCTGTGTATTCGGCATCGGATGTGGCAATCAATGAATTTCCAGATTTAGATGTGACCATTCGCGGCGCTATTTCCATTGCTCGCCGTTTTCAAGACCCATTGGCAGAGTTAGTGAAAATAGATCCCCAAGCCATTGGGGTAGGCCAATATCAACATGATGTAAAAGCCTCGCAATTGGCGAATAGTTTGGCGAACGTAGTGGAAGATTGTGTCAATAAGGTCGGTGTAGATGTGAATTTAGCATCGGCCTCTTTGTTGTCTTATGTGGCTGGGTTAACTAAGCGCATGGCGCAAAATATCGTCGATTATCGCCGTCAAAAGGGGCGCATTGAAAGTCGTGAAGAACTGCTAAAAGTAAAAGGCATTGGGGCGAAAGCGTTCGAGCAGTGTGCAGGCTTCTTGAGAGTATTAGGGGGACGAGAAATATTGGATCGCTCTGGGGTGCACCCAGAATCTTATTCATTAGTACGATCCATGGCCAAAATGATGAATGTACAGGTGCAAAGTTTGCTCAACGACACCTCCGCGATGAGTCAACTGCAGGGTAAATTTGCGGATTTTTCAGGGGTCGACCGCTATACCTATGAAGACACGCTAAAAGAGCTGGCTAAACCGGGTCGTGACCCACGCCCAGAATTTCGCTATGCAGAATTTGACCAAAGTGTTCAATCACTTTCTGATTTAGTAGAAGGAATGACACTCGAAGGCGTAGTAACGAACGTCGCGGCGTTTGGTGCTTTTGTTGACATCGGCGTACATCAAGACGGCTTGGTACACATCTCTCAACTGGCTGACCGCTTTGTCAAAGACCCAAGGGACCTAGTTCGTGTCGGGCAAGTGGTGAAAGTGCAGGTACTCGAAGTGGATGAGAAACGCAAAAGAATTAGCCTGAAAGCCACCAACCTCTAATCGGGTAATTTGTATCATCACGCTCCGTCGGATTATGCCTCGTTCCTCGTCTCATCCGACCTAGGGTGGAAATGACGATATTTGGTGCATCAAATTCGACGAGGGTGACGATGAGTGGTCACACCAAATCCATCGTGAATACCGCGGTTTTCGTAGGGCATCATAAGCGAAGCGTAATGTGCCGCTGGCCGCGCAGCGGACATAGTTTAATCCGACGATGTTTGGCAACACCAGATCCATCGAGAATACCGCGGTTTTCGTAGGGCATCATAAGCGAAGCGTAATGTGCCGCTGGCCGCGCAGCGGACACAGTTTAATCCGACGATGTTTGGCTACACCAAATCCGTCGAGAATACCGCGGTCTGAACTTGTAGGTTTGCCTTTAGGCGAATAACTGGAGAATTTATGTATCAATCATCGGTGAAAGTCCAAACAACCGGTAACGCTCCATTGCAAAAACATCACTCTACTCACACGTGTCTCGCATGATTGGCTTTATTAGCACAGTGGCATTCGGGCTAAAGCCGCGACCTACAAGACCCAGTGCATAACCCCCTCCAGCTCCCCCTTGAAGAAAAGGGGGAGAGCAAAGAGCAAGACCTGCTCCGTGGAATTCGTCTCGTTCCGTCGGATTACGCCTCGTACCTCGTCTCATCCGACCTACGGTAGAAATAACGGTATTTGGTTATATCATATTCATCGAGAATACCGCGGTTTTCGTAGGGCATCATAAGCGAAGCGTAATGTGCCGCTGGCCGCGCAGCGGACACAATTCAATACAACGGCGATTGTTGCACCAAATCCATCGAGCATACCGTCAATCTTGTGGGTCTGAACTTGTAGGTTTGCCTTTAGGCGAATAACTGGAGAATGGACGATTCCAAATATAGGTTAAAGTCGAAATGACAGATGATGCTCGTTTGTAAAAAAAACATCACTTTAATCATGTGTCTCGTATCTTTAGTTTTATTAGCACAGTGGTCTTTGGCCGCTCTTTTTTCAAGGTAAGCAAACCATCAAGACCCAGTGCATAACCCCCTCCAGCTCCCCCTTGAAGAAAAGGGGGAGAGCAAAAAGCAAGACATACTCCGTTGGAAATCATCCCGTTCCGTCGGATTACGCCTCGTTCCTCGTCTCATCCGACCTAGGGTGGAAATGACGATGTTTGGTACATCAAATTCGACGAGCGTGACGATATTTGGTCACACCAAATCCATCGAGAATACCGCGGTTTTCGTAGGGCATCATAAGCGAAGCGTAATGTGCCGCTGGCCGCGCAGCGGACACAGTTTAATCCGACGATGTTTGGCAACACCAGATCCATCGAGAATACCGCGGGCTCTTGTAGGTTTGCCTTTAGGCGAATAACTGGAGATTTTATGTATCAATCATCGGTGAAAGTCCAAACAACCGGTAACGCTCCATTGCAAAAACATCACTCTACTCACACGTGTCTCGCATGATTGGCTTTATTAGCACAGTGGCATTCGGGCTAAAGCCGCGACCTACAAGACCCAGACATAATCCGTCGGGTATCATCACACTCCGTCGGATTACGCCTCGTTCCTCGTCTCATCCGACCTACGGTAGAAATGATGGTATCTGGCGCACCAAATTCATCCAACCCGCCTACGAGGGTATTTTGTATCACCACGCTCCGTCGGATTACGCCTCGTACCTCGTCTCATCCGACCTACGGTAGAAATGACGATATTTGGTTACATCAAATTCATTCGTGAATACCGTGGGCTTCGTAGGGCATCATAAGCGAAGCGTAATGTGCCGATGGCCGCGTAGCGGACACAGTTTAATCCGACGATGTTTGGCCACCAAATCCATCGAGAATACCGCTGGTCTTGTGGGGCTGCACTTGTAGGTTTGCCTTTAGGCGAATAACTGGAGATTTTATGTATCAATCATCGGTGAAAGTCCAAACAACCGGTAACGCTCCATTGCAAAAACATCACTCTACTCACACGTGTCTCGCATGATTGGCTTTATTAGCACAGTGGCATTCGGGCTAAAGCCGCGACCTACAAGACCTAGACATAATCCGTCGGGTATCACCACCATCCGTCGGATTACGCCTCGTTCCTCGTCTCATCCGACCTACGGTGGAAATGACGATGTTTGGTGCATCAAATCCGTTGTGGAATACCGCGGTTTGGTCACACCAAATCCATCGTGAATACCGCGGTTTTCGTAGGGCATCATAAGCGAAGCGTAATGTGCCGCTGGCCGCGCAGCAGACACAGTTTAATCCGACGATATTTGGTTACACCAAATCCAACGAGGATGGTGATATTTGGTTACACCAAATCCATCGAGAATACCGCGGTTTTCGTAGGGCATCATAAGCGAAGCGTAATGTGCCGCTGGCCGCGCAGCGGACACAGATCAATACGACGATGTTTGGTTATGTCAAATTGATGGTGATGAAGTGTTTATTGCGTGGTAGAGGCATTCGACTCATGTTGTGGCTGACGAATGCCTCGGTAGATGAGGTTAATTAAAACGCGGCGGCGATTTCGTTTTTCGCTTTTGTAAACGCTTCTTCACCTGGTTCACCCATTGATTGGCCACCGGCAATGAATGTTTCTTTGACGGTTAAACCAAGGAAGCCTAGGAAGGTTTTTAGGTACGGGGTCTGATGATCCATCGCTGTGCCAGATAGGAAGCTACCGCTGGCGGTAAACACATAAGCGTCTTTTTTAACTAATCCAACTGGGCCATTTTCTGTGTATTTAAAGGTACGGCCAGCGCGAGAAATATAATCGAAGTAAGCTTTAAGCGTAGAAGGAATGCCGAAGTTATAAACTGGAGCGGAAACCGCCACAACATCTGCATTTTCAAGCTCTTCGATCAGTTCATCGCCAATCGTAACAATGTCTTTTTGTGCAGGAGTACGCTCTGCTTCAGGGGTAAACAGTGCCGCCAATGTTTCGCTGGTAAAGTGAGGCAGTGGGTTAGCATTTACATCACGGACAATGACCTGTCCTTCTGGGTTTGCTGCCTGCCATTTTTCAACAAACTCATTTGCTAGTTGGCGAGACTTAGAGTTATCACCAGCAGCACTAGAATCAATACGTAACAAAGTAGCCATTTTTACTCTCCAAAATCATGTTTATGTTGAATGATTAAGCGATTAATCTTAATGAAAACATCTTAAAGACAGTTTATTTGATAAAAAAGCGTATTTTTTAGCAGATATATATCGAAAAAAGCGATATGTTTAAGCCTTTCGTAATCGATAGGGATCAGCAGTGAAAGCACCTAGAGTAACCTTAGAGCAATGGCGGGTTTTACAGGCCGTAGTCGATAAAGGAGGCTTTGCTCAAGCGGCAGAAGCGCTTCACAAAAGCCAATCATCAGTCAGCTATACCGTTGCAAGGTTACAGGAGCAGTTAGGCTATCCGCTGTTAATTATTGAAGGACGAAAAGCCAAGTTGACGGAACGCGGCGAAGTGTTATTAAGGCGCTCAAGACACCTAATAAAAGAAGCCGTAGACCTTGAAGAACTGGCCAATACCTTGGGTCAAGGCTGGGAACCGGAGCTCGAAGTGGTGGTGGATCAAGCCTTCCCTACGCCAGCCTTGTTAAGGGCGTTAAAAAGCTTTGAACCGCAAAGCCAAGGGACACAAGTGCAGCTAAAAGAAGTGGTGCTTAGTGGGGGTTCTGAAGCACTTAAGCAAGGGCATCCAGATTTAGTACTGAGCAGCATAGTGCCAAAAGGCTATTTGGCAGACCCTATTGTGGAGGTCGACATGGTCGCTGTTGCCGCTGCGGATCACCCTCTGCACCTAGAGACAGTACCGATTAATAACGAGCGCCTAGGCCAAGAGTTACAATTGGTAATTCGTGATTCGGCAGAAGAAACCTCCATGGATTCTGGCTGGCTAGGGGCCAATCGCCGCTGGACTGTGTCTAGTGTGCAATCGTCGTTAGAGATTGTTGCTAGTGGTATTGGCTTTGCTTGGCTGCCAAAAGCCGACTTGTTGGACGCCCTAGCAAGCGGAAAACTAAAAACGCTTAATCTGGTATCGGGTGGGGAACGAACCTTTTATATGTATGCCATCTTTGGCAAAGGTGAGCGTACCGGACCTGCGGCAAGACTACTGGTCGAACTATTGCAAAAGGAATGCAACCTTTGCCCAAGCAAATCTCTGATTAGTATGCCTCGGCAGTGAGTAACGCGTCAGGCCAAGCAAATCTCAGATTAGTATGCCTCGGCAGTGAGTAACGCGTCAGGCCAAGCAAATCTCAGATTAGTATGCCTCGGCAGTGAGCAACGCGTCAGGCCAAGCAAATCTCAGGTTAGTATGCCTCGGCAGTGAGCAACGCGTCAGGCCAAGCAAATTTCAGATTAGTATACCTCGGCAGTGAGCAACGCGTCAGGCCAAGCAAATCTCTGATTAGTATGCCTCGGCAGTGAGTAACGCGTCAGGCCAAAGGTTTTGCCCTTTAGATAAGGGTGGCCTTGATAGATAAAAAGCAGTCGTGTTTGTTGGCATCAGAGAAGAAATATCGACCCGCTGCGTAGCGAGCATGGAAAGCTCCATGCGATAATTTAATAGTCTTCGTTTTTACTTTAAGGTCTTAAAATATGCTTAGCCACTCAACTTATAAAGACCCTTTATCGATCATGTTATCGACTGTGCGATTAAATGTAGAGTTATCGGTAAATGCTCAATTTTGCGGAGGCTGGTTGCTGGGGCATAAAACCGGCGCCAAGTCTTTTCATCTAATCTCCCATGGTGAATGCCGCCTCGCGTTAGCGGGAGAAGAAGAGCAAGTTTTACATGCAGGTGATTTGATCGTATTCATGAGGGAGGTACAGCACAAATTATACCCGGTTGAATGCAGCGAAGATGAGATGGAAAAACTGGCTTTCGATTCTGGGCTAAAAAAAGGCACAACGGGCATTTTGTGTGGCTCATTTTCCTATGAAAACGAAACATCTGAAAGCGTTTTAAATGCCTTACCTGCTGTGTTGGTTGTCAAAAAAAATGCGCAAACGAAGAGCTGGGTAGACCCTTTGGTTAGCTTAATTCAGCTAGAAAGTTGTGCGGCAGATTTAGGTTCAGATTTGATCCTAAAACAGTTAGCGGAATCACTCATCATTCATTCGATTCGCTCGCATATTAAAAGCGGGACGTTTGATATAGGGATTTTAAAACTGATTGCTGACCAAAAGCTGAGCAAAGCACTTATTGCGATCCAAAATGAGCCGGAATCAAACTGGACACTGGAGCAGCTGGCGCGGGAATCGGCGATGTCGCGCACGGCATTTTCCACGCAGTTTAAATCGGTTTCAGGGTGGACTCCCATGGAATACCTCACTTGGTGGCGCATGCAAAAAGCTTGGTCGATGATAGTCGATGGTAAGTCCGTCGGGTTTGTTGCCGAGAGCGTCGGTTACCGCTCTGAATCGGCGTTTTCTCGTATTTTCAAAAAAGAGTTTGGCTTAGGGCCAGGAGAGCTGCGCAAACAATATAAAGCCGGATAATTAGCCGACTGAACTGCTTTTTACCGCGACCAATCAAGGTCGCGGTGCTCCGTTTTCCCTCCTATCTTCTGCTGCTCCCGTCTTTAAAACAGACTTATAAAAGACAGTAAAAAACTAAGCAAAGACCCAGAGCCAACCTAGTGGGCAGCCTCATTGGGCGTTCAATGTGCTCCTCTTTTCCTCTTCATTAGTGATTCCCCTAGCGTTTATAAATGAACGATCAAGCGCATAGCTTGAACGCCTAAGCATTATCGAATCGCTGACGATAGGGTAAATTTTGACCATCAAACGCCAACAGTGTTTTATCCATTGCATGGGAACTACAGAATGAAGCATCAAAATAGTATTGCCGGTATTAATAGGGGGCTGTTGTTTTTAATGGCAGCAGCGATCTCGGCGACCGCTGCTAACCTTTACTATAATCAGCCACTTTTACCTTCTATTGCAGAGTCGCTCGGCATTGCAAGCGAGAATCTTGGCCTGATTCCCATGTCGACGCAGGTTGGTTACGCCGCGGCTATTTTCTTCATTTCTCCTCTTGGGGATCGTTACGATCGCAAGCAATTAATTCGTTATCTTTCACTGACGTTGATCGCAGGGCTTGTCGCAACCTACTTCGCCAGCAGCTTGGTTTTTCTTCTTATTGCTGGGTTAATTGTTGGACTCAGCTCTAATATTACCCAACAAATTATTCCTCTGGCGTCATCACTGATTGCGCCAGAAGACAGGGGCAAGGTGATCTCAACCCTAATGACAGGCCTGACAGTGGGGATTTTGTTGTCTCGGACTATTAGTGGCACTATCAGTGAGCATTTTGGCTGGCGTGCGGTGTATCTTTTCGCGGCGGCATTGGCGGTTATTTTTGGCCTATTACTCGCTTTTTATCTGCCAAAAACGAAACCCACATCTAATTTGTCTTACCCAAAATTACTGGCATCCATGCTGGACTTGTTGAAAAAGTACTCAGTGTTGCGTGATGCGGCACTTGTTGGTGGCCTCTGGTTTGCCGTGTTCAATGCGTTGTGGGCCACATTGGCGATACACGTTATGGACTCACCCTTCAATTACAGTGTGCAGCAGGCGGGTATGTTTGGGCTGATCGCATTGGCGGGCACCCTAGGTGCCAAAGTGTCAGGCCGACTGGTGAACCGCTATGGCGCCAATAAATTAATTGCCGCAGGGCTGCTTTTTATTCTCTCAGGCTTTGTTGTTTTCGCCCTTTGGGGGGACACCTTGGCGGGCCTAATCGTCGGTATCATTCTGGTGGATTTAGGGGTGTTTGGCTCACAAGTGCCTAACCAGGTGCGTATTTTCTCATTAGACCCCAAAGCGCAAAGCCGCATTAATGCCATCTATATGCTCTGTTACTACTTGGGCGGCGCAGTAGGATCTGCAATTGGGGTTCACGTTATTGCCGTTGGTGGTTGGATAGCGCTGACACTATTTGGACTTGTGATCATTGTTCTCGCTTTGATCTACCACCTTATGAGAAGTCGAAAACAGGCTATTTCGGCAAACCATTAATTCCTTTCTGTATAGAAATAACCTAAGGGATGCGAACAAGTCTTCTAGACTTAGACGACTTATTCGCTCCTTTCTTAAACAAAAGAGGTGCTTATGACTGATTCAATAAAACTAAAAAGTGGTGAACTTTTTCCTACCATAGAAGCCAATTTACTAGATGGTAGCGCCATCGAACTAGGTAAACCGCAAGCCGGAGCAGACTGGCAAATGGTGGTGGTTTACCGTGGCAAACATTGCCCTTTATGCCTACGCTACCTGAATGCCTTGGAAAACCACAAAGAAGCACTGGCGGAAATCGGCGTGAGTGTAGTCGCCATTTCTGCAGACTCGAAACAACAGTTAACAGAACACATGGAAAAACTCACCATTAGCTACCCCATTGCCTATGGGTTAACAGAGGCGCAAATGAAAGAGTTGGGCGTGTATATTTCTGCACCAAGATCCGCACAAGAAACAGACCATAACTTCTCCGAACCCGCATTGTTTGTGATCAACGAACAGGGGAGGCTACAAATGGTGAATGTTTCAAACGCACCCTTTTTACGCCCAGATCTAGACAGCGTAGTGCACGGACTAGGATTTGTACGTAACCAAGCGGACTACCCGATTCGTGGCACAGTAACCTATTAATAAGAAGACAATGCAACGTGAGTGTTAAATAACACCCGCATCAAGGTGAAAGTCATCTAGTTTTCCCTTGATGCGTCTTTGAGTCACCAAACCGCACTGGCATCGGGATTTCGTAGCGCATCATAAGCGAAGCGTAAAGTGCCGCAGGCCGCGCAGTTCTTAGCTCTCCCTCTTGTCTTCAAGGGGGAGTTGGAGGGGGGTGTGCTCTAGGAACTGGTATTGCCCTAGCTCACATTTACCCGCCTACGAGGGTATTTTGTATCATCACGCTCCGTCGGATTACGCCTTGTTCCTCGTCTCATCCGACCTACGGTGGAAATAACGATATTTGGTTACACCAAATCCATCGAGAATACCGCGGTCTCTTGTGGGTCGTCATACCTAAAAAAGAGCAGCCGACGCGGAAGTGATGTCACAAGACACCTCAACGATGTTTGATTACACCAAATCCATCGAGAATACCGCGGTTTTCGTAGGGCATCATAAGCGAAGCGTAATGTGCCGCTGGCCGCGCAGCGGGCACAGATCAATACAACAAGATTTGGTCACACCAAATCCATCGGGAATACCGCAGATCTTGTGGGGCTGCACTTGTAGGTTTGCCTTTAGGCGAATAACTGGAGATTTTATGTATCAATCATCGGTGAAAGTCCAAACAACCGGTAACGCTCCATTGCAAAAACATCACTCTAATCACAGGTGTCTCGCATGATTGGCTTTATTAGCACAGTGGCATTCGGGCTAAAGCCGCGACCTACAAGACCCAGACACAATCCGTCGGGTATCATCACGTCCCGTCGGATTACGCCTCGTTCCTCGTCTCATCCGACCTACGTTGGAAATAACGATATTTGGTGCATTAAATTCGACGAGGATGGTGATGTTTGATTACACCAAATCCATCGCGAATAGCGCGCTCTTCGTAGGGCATCATAAGCGAAGCGTAATGTGCCGCTGGCCGCGCAGCGGGCATAATTCAATACAACAAGATTTGGTTGCATCAAATCCATTGAGAATACCGCTGATCTTGTGGGGCTGCACTTGTAGGTTTGCCTTTAGGCGAATAACTGGAGAATGGATGCCTCAAATGTGGGTTAAAGTCGAAATGGCAGGTGACGCTCGGTTTGTAAAAAAACATCACTCTACTCACAGGTGTCTCGTATGATTGGCTTTATTAGCACAGTGGCATTCGGGCTAAAGCCGCGACCTACAAGACCCAGACATAATCCGTCGGGTATCATCACGCTCCGTCGGATTACGTCTCGTTCCTCGTCTCATCCGACCTCCGGTGGAAATGACGATATTTGGTGCATTAAATTCGACGAGGATGGTGATGTTTGATTACACCAAATCCATCGAGAATACCGCGGTTTTCGTAGGGCATCATAAGCGAAGCGTAATGTGCCGATGGCCGCGCAGCGGGCATATTAGATCCATCCAACTCGCCTACGAGGGCATTTTGTATCATCCCGTTCCGTCGGATTACGCCTCGTTCCTCGTCTCATCCGACCTACGGTGGAAATGACGATATTTGGTCGCACCAAATCCATCGAGAATACCGCGGTCTCTTGTGGGTCGTCATACCTAAAAAAGAGCAGCCGACGCGGAAGTGATGTCACAAGACACCTCAACGATGTTTGATTACACCAAATCCATTGTGGAATAGCGCGGTTTTCGTAGGGCATCATAAGCGAAGCGTAATGTGCCGCTGGCCGCGCAGCGGGCACAATTCAATGCAACAAGATTTGGTTGCATCAAATCCATCGAGAATACCGCTGATCTTGTGGGGCTGCACTTGTAGGTTTGCCTTTAGGCGAATAACTGGAGAATGGATGCCTCAAATGTGGGTTAAAGTCGAAATGGCAGGTGACACTCGGTTTGTAAAAAAAACATCACTCTAATCACAGGTGTCTCGCATGATTGGCTTTATTAGCACAGTGGCATTCGGGCTAAAGCCGCGACCTACAAGACCCAGTGCATAACCCCCTCCAGCTCCCCCTTGAAGAAAAGGGGGAGAGCAAAGAGCAAGACATACTCCGTGGGGTTCGTCTCGTTCCGTCGGATTACGTCTCGTTCCTCGTCTCATCCGACCTACGGTGGAAATGACGATATTTGGTGCATTAAATTCGACGAGGATGGTGATGTTTGATTACACCACTACAGAATCTGTTCGCTTCTGAAATAAAGTGCTTTTGCCGTTCATGGTGGTAACAGGATGTCGCGAGGTAGAAGCGGGATCTGGATACGTGATATTAGGTCTGAGCACGGGCATATTTGGTATATACAGATGGTCTTAAAGTAAAAGCAGTGCTCATACTCAGTTCAAGACTTTGTTGGTAAGAGTAAAAAACTGTTGCTTGCCCTTATATGGCCATCATAAATTATTAACAGTTAATCTCCAGCCTCCCACTGGTCAAGTTCGATAGAAAACTGTTCGTACGAACGAATAACAAAGGTGAACCATACGCATGGGGTTAGTGGACGGAAATGTTGAAAAAGGGATGACTTATGAAGAAATCACTCAGATTACCAGGCAATCAATCTCGACTGCCGAGCGTTATACTAAGCAAGCTTGAATGAACCCATGTAATGGAAAAGTTGATTGCTTCAATAACAAAAGCACTATTTTTTATTGATCGTCTAGGTTACGTTTAACATACTGAAATTAAAACTCTTATTATCTAATAAACTAAATCGTTCCAAGGAAAGAACATGGGAAAAGTCTTCACTATAGCTGCGCTTTCTGTATGCCTTATCAGCCCGTTGATGGCCAAATCTACACCTGAAACAAGCCTCGCAATAACACCTACCCCTAATGCAAACCTCTTAATTAATACGGTTGACGTAGGGCATAACAAGAAAAACATCACACTGGCTTCTTTCCCTAAAAAGTACATTTATACAGTATCGGAAATGTCTCGCGGTAAACAAACAAACGAAAAGCTAACCTTAAACAGCATTAACACGGTCTAGGACAGAGAGCATATTTTTCAAAAGACAAGTTATGCATACCAGAGAAAAAATACGGCTTCATATTGACACTTACAACATAAAAGACACAGTTGATATCAATATAGGCTTTAGCTTGATCGATCTTTTTTAATCCTATAAGGCCCCTATTCATGAGCGCAAAATACAAGCTAATACTATCGATCGGTGGACTGTTTGCCACTGTTATTACCATTATCACTATAGCCAGCTATATGTCATTTCGAGGCGAGTCCACAGGCAATGCCTCCCAAAAGCTCAAGTCAGAATCGTTACTTATTGCTAGTGCCCTAGATCAGCATATGGAGCGCTACTTCGATTCTCTAAATGTTCTTGAAGCGTCCCTCCCCATAAGTGCCGATGGCACAGTTAACGACATGGCTTTACGCCCCATAATGAAAGCTCTGCTTGATAATCTTTCCGCGAAAGAGGCTTATGTAGGTCTTGAAAATGGTGACTCTTATGACAAGAACGGCCAAGAAGAAGGCTTTAACGCGAAAGCCTTAAAACGCGAATGGTACACTAGGATTTTCGCTGGTGAAAAGAAAGTCATCACAACACCATACCAAAGCAGTACTGGGCTTACTGTCATGGCTGTCGCTGTCCCTGTGGTGCGCGATGGTAAAATCGTATCAACCCTTAATGTGAACGTCGCAACCGACCGTATAACTAAATTTGCAGGAAATTTAACCTCTTCCAGCGATATAACTGTCACTCGACAAGATGGCTTTGTGTTTGCTTCCGAGTCAGTAAAAGTGGGAACTAACCTGCTTGAGCAGCACTCTGCCTACAAAACGCTATCGAACAAACCTGACGGCCAATATGAAATCCAAGACGGAGGCCAAGTGTATGTCGTTCAAAAAACAACAACCAAAGAGCTTGGCTGGG
Organism: Marinomonas pollencensis; assembly: GCF_003387375.1. Classification (GTDB taxonomy): domain Bacteria; phylum Pseudomonadota; class Gammaproteobacteria; order Pseudomonadales; family Marinomonadaceae; genus Marinomonas; species Marinomonas pollencensis. The sequence goes on from NZ_QUNG01000008.1 coordinate 148,770, forward strand.
TTATATGGGCTCGCGTATCGAAGGAGTCTATATTAGACGCATCAACCGATAACCTAACCATGAGCGTCCTCACCTCTATGGTGCTGGTGGCCATCTCTCTCTTTATTGTATTCCTGTTAATAAACAAGCTTATGTACCGTCCTCTTGGCGGAGAGCCCACAGAAATAGAGTCACTAGTTAAAGATGTTTCGGAGGGATTGCTAACTTTACCGCGAGACATAAAAGATACAGACACTGGTATTTTTGCCGCAACGATCAAAATGATTGTCAACTTGAGAGATATTGTTACATCTATCAGCACAACAAGTGCAAGTTTGAAAGCCGCATCAGAAAGTGCCTCAGCCGCCGCATACCAAACAAATCGTAGCTCACAAGCTCAAATGGGGCAGATAGAGAGTACTTCTACCGCAATGAACGAAATGACCGCGACAGCCGAAGACGTCGCCCGCAGTGCTATTCAGGCATCAGAAGCGGCAAATATCGCAAACGAACACTCAACCAAAGGCGAGGCAACGGTTTCTGATATGAATGCCCAACTTGAGGTCTTAGTTACTCAAATTGAGCAAGTCGCCGGTGTGAACAAACAGCTTGAGCAAGAAACTCAAGCAATCGACACTATCCTCGATGTAATTGATTCTATTTCAGAGCAAACAAACCTGCTGGCTTTGAACGCAGCTATTGAGGCTGCTCGGGCTGGCGGACATGGGCGGGGATTTGCTGTAGTGGCTGACGAGGTCCGTAACCTAGCCAACCGAACCAAAGAGAGCACTCAAGAGATTCAAACGGTTATAGCTCGACTTCAAGGCGAAGCCAAGCGTTCTGTGTCTCTAATGGAAAACAATGTTCAAACAGCAAAAACCACATCTGATCGCTCTATTGTCGCGGCAGAAGCTCTTAAAAACATCAAAAACGCCATATCTGAAATCCAAGACATGAACAATCAGATAGCCACGGCAGCTGAGCAACAAACTCAGGTAGCTTCAGAGATAAACAACAGCATTATCGAAATCAACGATATGGCGAAGCAAACCTATGAAAGCTCCGAAAGCAGTAAAAAGCTGTCAACGAGCTTGGCTGAGCTTTCGAACGAACTTGATGCATCAATAGACAAACTGAAAATGTAGAACTGGAATAAAGGCAATAAAAAGCGGCCGGCGCAGAAGTGATGCCTCACAAACCACTCGCAATCGCCGCTGGCCGCGCAGTTCTTAGCTCTCCCTCTTATCTTCAAGGGGGAGTTGGAGGGGGTTGTGCTCTAGGAACTGGTATTGCCCTAGCTCACATTTACCCGCCTACGAGGGTATTTTGTATCATCCCGTTCCGTCGGATTACGCCTCGTTCCTCGTCTCATCCGACCTACGGTGAAAATGACGATGATTGGTGCATTAAATTCGACGAGGATGGTGATGTTTGATTACATCAAATCCATTAGTGATGGAGCGGTCTTCGTAGGGCATCATGAGCGAAGCGTAATGTGCCGCTGGCCGCGCAGCGGGCACAGTTTAATTCGACGATGTTTGGCAACCTCCAATTCATCGCGGAATAACGCGGTCTCTTGTAGGTTTGCCTTTAGGCGAATAACTGGAGAATGGATGTCTCAAATGTGGGTTAAAGTCGAAATGACAGGTGACGCTCGGTTTGTAAAAAAACATCACTTTAATCACAGGTGTCTCGCATGATTGGCTTTATTAGCACAGTGGCATTCGGGCTAAAGCCGCGACCTACAAGACCCAGACATAATCCGTCGGGTATCATCCCGTTCCGTCGGATTACGCCTCGTTCCTCGTCTCATCCGACCTACGGTAGAAATAACGATATTTGGTCGCACCAAATCCATCGAGAATACCGCGGTCTCTTGTGGGTCGTCATACCTAAAAAAGAGCAGCCGACGCGGAAGTGATGTCACAAGACACCTCAACGATGTTTGATTACATCAAATCCATTAGTGATGGAGCGGTCTTCGTAGGGCATCATGAGCGAAGCGTAATGTGCCGCTGGCCGCGCAGCGGGCACAATTCAATACAACAAGATTTGGTTGCATCAAATCCATCGAGAATACCGCTGATCTTGTGGGGCTGCACTTGTAGGTTTGCCTTTAGGCGAATAACTGGAGAATG
>NZ_QUNG01000009.1 GCF_003387375.1 Marinomonas pollencensis
TGTGCATGGCCACGGAATTTGAAGCCAGAACGGGCAGGGTAGTCGGGCAAACAGCCTCCCTTGATCAGTATTGTGACGCTCACCAACGAAAGCGGCACAGCAATCGTAATCAGCGGCTCGGCTGAATCCAATAGCAATCTGAATGTCATCTATCAGCATTAAGCTGAGGATTTCTTACGTGTAAAAATTGCTTAATCATCGACTTTCAAAAGGAAGTTACTACTTTGCTTTCGAATACTGATGGCTAATCAGTATATTTTTGCTTTCATGAACACCGAATGGTTTCAATCGAGAGCGTAATGGCCGCTTGTATTAAGCTAATAATATGCCTGTCTTATTAAGAGTAGAGAGCGTAATGGCCGCTTGTATTAAGCTAATAATATGCCTGTCTTATTAAGAGTAGTTGGTGTGCCTGTCTGGTTAAAAAGGAGGGGGAATATGTAAAGACGCCGTGTTCGGCGTCTTTTTCTGCTTTTATTAAGCTGTCCACATTGAGTCAAAATCGGCTTAATGCTTTTTGATTGTTAATAACTTAGGCACTTATCCACTTCGTTGGCGGCGCCGAGTATGACGGCGACACGTTGGTGGATAGCGTTAGGTTGGATGTCTAAGATACGGTCTGTATGAGTGTATGCTTTGCCGCCCGCCTGTTCGAGTAACATCGCCATAGGGTTGGCTTCGTACATAAGACGAAGTTTGCCTGGTTTGCTTGGATCCTTGTTGTCCCAAGGATAGATAAAAATACCACCACGACATAAAATTCGATGCACATCGCCAACCATAGCAGCGACCCAACGCATGTTGAAGTTCTTGTTTCTGTTACCTTCTTTTCCTTTTACCAAGTCATTGACATAATTTTGTATGCTTTCTGACCAGAATCGTTGGTTTGACATGTTAATGGCAAACTCTTGAGTCTCTGGCTGGATGGTTACACCTTCTTCGGTCAGTAAAAAAGTGTTTGTTTTTGGATCTAGGGTAAACATGTTTACGCCATTACCGGTACTTAATACCAGCATGCTGGAAGGACCGTAGAGTACATAACCTGCTGCGACTTGCTCTTTACCTGGGATCAAAAAGTCCTGTTCGGTGGCAGGGTTATCCCCAGTTTGGCGATAAATGGAAAAGATGGTGCCGACCATGGCATTGATGTCGATGTTAGAAGAGCCATCAAGCGGGTCAAAGGCGATCAAGTATTCGCCCTTGGTGTTCGCAGGCACAATATCCTCTTCTTCTTCTGAGGCAATAGCACGAACTTCAGGACACGCTAGCAGGGCGTCTTTGAGCATGTCATTAGAAATGACATCGAGCTTTTTTTGTTCTTCTCCTTGGACATTTTCATTTCCAGCCATGCCTAAAATACCAGCGAGTGAGCCTTGCTTTAACACGTCAGATATAGCAACGCAGGTATCAGTTGTTTGGATCAGTACCGTTTGGAGTGAATCTTCGACGGCGCTGGATGCTAACACTTGAGAAAGGTTTTGCATGGTCTGGAATATCCTTGTTTTTAGAGGTGTAGAAATTATGCCACCCTAGGAAGAGAGTGTCAGCTGAGTCTGCTAAATGTGCTTAAAATAAATAGGGAATCGTTGATTTTTCGGATAACCTACGGGCAACAAGTTTAGGGAAATACTATGTCGGATTTTATTGTTCATCACTTAGAGTTAAATGGTCAGGGTGGTGCCACGCTGTTAGATCATCAGTTGTTACCTAATAAGGTGCCCAAAGAAGGTGGACGCTGGGTACATATCGACTTTAGTAAAGGAGACGCTAGGGAGTGGCTTTCTACAGTGGAAGATATGCCAGAAGCCGTGGTAGAAGCTTTGTGTGCAGAAGAAACTCGCCCACGTTCGACCAAGATAGGTCAAGGTGTGCTGGTGACTTTACGTGGTGTGAATTTAAACCCCGGCTCTAACCCTTCCGACATGGTGTCACTGCGGTTGTGGGTGACGCCACATTTTATTGTTTCTAGCCGCCGCCGTCGCTTGTTGTCTGTGCAAGACATAGTAAAGGATTTAAGTGTAGGGGATGGGCCGATTAATAGTGCAGACCTGATGACGATTTTGGCTCAAACATTAACTGGCCGTATGGCTTCAGTGATCGATGACTTAGAAGATGAGTTAGCAGAGCTGGAAGAGAATTTGATTCAGAGTACCGCAGCGTCAGATCAGCGTAGTAGCTTGGTTCAACGGCGCATAGAAACCGTTCGATTACGGCGTTTTCTTGTGCCTCAAAAAGAAGCGATTCAGCGCTTAGCTGTGGAGTCACAAGCTTGGTTAACCAAGGAGCAAGTAGTGCAATTGCAAGAGTCGGCAAACGATATTACTCGTTATGTTGAGGCTTTAGAATCACTGCGTGAGCGTTGTTTATTTATGCAAGAAGAGTTTGTTAACTTGCAGTCAGAAAAGATGAATGCACGTATGTATGTGCTGTCGATTTTATCGGCTATTTTCTTACCCTTAGGGTTTTTAACAGGCTTGTTTGGTATCAATATTGGCGGCATGCCAGGAACAGAAAGTGGTATGGCTTTCTGGTTGTTTTGTGGGGTGTTAGTGGTACTTGGAATAGGGCAGTTTATTGTTATGCGCAAAAGTCGCTGGTTTTAAGCAGCGACTTCTGGATGCAAGATTTGTTCGAATAAACCTTGTGAGCGCTTATTTTTTCAGGGTTTTGACGCCATCTTTTGTTGCGAGCAATAAAACATCGGCAGAGCGCTTAGCGAATAAACCGTTCGTCACTACCCCAACAATGCCATCAATGCTTTTTTCTAATGCGATCGGGTCAAGAATCTCTAGATTGTAGACATCCAGAATATGGTTACCATTGTCAGTGACAACACCTTCACGGTAAACAGGATCGCCACCAAGTTTGACCATTTCTCTCGCTACATGACCGCGTGCCATCGGAATAATTTCTACTGGTAATGGGAAGTCGCCCAATACATTTACCAGCTTTGATTCATCAGCAATGCAAACAAACAAATCACTGCACGCAACGACGATTTTCTCGCGAGTCAAAGCTGCGCCGCCACCTTTAATAAGATGTAAATGGTGATCAGATTCGTCTGCGCCATCAACATATACACGGATTTCAGACACGCTGTTTAGCTCATAAACCGGAATACCATGGCCTTTCAAACGTTCAGCAGACGCTTCTGAGCTGGCAACGGTGCCATCAAAAGTGTGCTTGTGTTTAGCCAATGCATCGATAAAAAGATTGGCAGTAGAGCCGGTACCAACACCTACGATGGTATCGCGATCCAGCATTGGTAAAATGTATTCAACAGCGGCTTTTGCCACGGCTTGCTTTAGTTCGTCTTGGGTCATGCTTCTAGAGCCTTTTCTTATGTTTCTGCGGGGCTATTTTGCACAAATAGCCTCCTCTGAGGGTGGTCATATTATAAGCATATCAAGTAGGGAATGTTAGCCCGAAAAAACAGACAATTTATCGATTTTATGCGCTATTAATTGGTTCTATATGGGCATCTGTCTTTGCGTGAAACAAGTCGAAAGAGTATATTTCATGTTCCGTTTTTTTGGATGACATGTGCGCTGGTAGGTTTTATCACTCACATAGTTCATTGTAATTCGCTTAGGAAACATTATGCCCCATACCATGATCAAGAAAATTCTACAGGCACGTGTCTATGACGTTGCCGTAGAAACACCACTGACTCGCGCCAATCAACTTTCTAATCGGTTAGGCAACGAGATTATTTTGAAACGTGAAGACCTACAGCCAGTTTTCTCGTTCAAAATTCGTGGGGCATACAACAAAATTTGTCAGCTCACTGCAGAAGAGCGTGCCTGTGGGGTCATTGCAGCCTCGGCTGGTAATCACGCACAAGGTTTGGCCTTAGCGGCTAAGAAACTGGGCATTCAGGCGACCATCGTGATGCCTGCGACAACGCCGGAAGTAAAAGTCAGTGCGGTGCGTAACCACGGTGCAGAAGTTGTATTGTTTGGTGATGCTTTTGATGAAGCGTCAGCCAAGTCTCGTGAGATCATGGCACAAACAGGCCAAGTTTATGTGCATCCGTTTGATGATCTAGACACCATTGCCGGGCAAGGCACCATTGGCATGGAAATCTTACACCAGCACGAAGGCGATATTGATGCGATATTTATTCCAGTAGGCGGCGGTGGCTTGATCGCGGGCGTATCGGCTTACATCAAATACCTGCGTCCTGATATCAAAATCATTGGTGTTGAGCCTCAAGATGCTGCTTGTTTAAAAGTAGCATTGGAAAAAGGTGAACCAACACGCTTAGCGCAAGTGGGCATTTTTGCAGAAGGTGTCGCCGTTGCAGAAATTGGTAAAAATACTTTTGATATTGCCAAAGACACTGTAGACGAAGTCATTACCGTCACCACAGATGAAATGTGTGCCGCTATCAAAGACATTTACGATGATACTCGCGCGATCACTGAGCCAGCAGGGGCATGTGCTCTAGCGGGTTTGAAAAAGTACATCGAGCGAGAAGGGGCGAAAGGCCAAACCTTAGTGGCTATAAACAGCGGCGCTAACGTTAACTTTGATCGTCTACGCCATGTTTCTGAGCGTGCTGAGTTGGGTGAAAAACGTGAAGCCATTATTGCCGTGAAAATCCCCGAAGCGCCAGGCAGCTTTAAAGATTTCTGCCAAGCACTGGTTGGCCGTAATATTACCGAATTTAATTATCGTTATGGCAGTGATCAGCAAGCGGTGATTTACGTTGGTGTCGCATTGGGAGGCAGCCCACACAGCCGTCAGGAATTATTAGCAGACCTTAAAGATTACGAGATTATTGATCTGACTGATGATGAAACGACGAAAGTGCATGTGCGTCATATGATTGGTGGACATCTACGTAGCGACAAAGGGGAACTGCTTTACAGTTTTGAGTTCCCTGAACGTCCTGGAGCCTTATTGAAGTTCCTAAATACATTGGGCGGACAATGGAATATTTCCATGTTCCATTACCGTAATCACGGCGATGCTTATGGTCGCGTCTTAGTGGGCTTACAAGCGGTAGGTGAAGAAACCGATGTTACCCATTATCTGGACGAGCTTGGTTACCCTTATCAAGATGAAAATAACAATGAAGCCTGCAAGCTGTTCTTTCGCTAAAAACCGGAAAATCGGTTATCATTGCAGCACTATCATTTTCTGAATTCAGCCCTCTGTTTGTGAAAGCAACCAGAGGGTTGTGTGATTCTGGCACTTACTCTTAATGAGTAGATTGTCCACTGTTTAAAAGGTCTCTTGTGAATATTCAAACCCTTCTGAATCAACGTATTCAAGCGGCAATGGTCGCAGCTGGCGCGCCGGATGGCTCACCAGCCCTTGTTCGTCAGTCTGCTAAAGTGCAGTTTGGCGATTACCAAGCTAACGGCATTATGGGCGTAGCAAAAGCGCTAAAAACCAACCCTCGTGCACTCGCTCAGGAGGTTCTTGAAAAACTGGATCTGTCTGATGTGGCAGAGAAAGTAGAAATCGCGGGTCCTGGTTTTATTAATATTTTCTTGAAAAATGTTTGGTTGGGCAAAGAGTTAGCCGAGCTACGTAGCAGCGATCACCTAGACATTGACCAAGTGGCTTCACCCGAAGTTGTGGTAGTGGATTACTCTTCACCAAACTTAGCGAAAGAAATGCACGTTGGTCATCTTCGCTCAACCGTCATTGGTGATGCGGTAGTGCGTACGCTAGAGTTTTTAGGTCATACCGTAGTACGCCAAAACCATGTAGGTGACTGGGGTACTCAGTTTGGTATGTTGTTGGCTTACATGGAACGTTTGCGTTCTGAGAGTGCTGAAATCAGCATGGCCTTGTCCGATCTTGAAACCTTCTACCGTGCAGCAAAAACCTGCTTCGACGACGATGAAGCGTTTGCTAAACGTGCCCGTGAATTGGTCGTAGAGCTGCAATCAGGCAATGAAGAGTGCTTGGCGTTGTGGGATGAGTTTATCAATATCTCATTAACCCACTGTGAAGAAACCTACAAGATGTTGGGCGTTTCTCTAGAGCGTCAGCACGTCATGCCAGAAAGTGCTTATAACGACGATTTAGCGAATGTGGTCAATGATCTACAAGAGCAAGGCTTGTTACAAGAGTCGAATGGTGCCCAGTGTGTCTTCATGGATGAGTTTGCCAATAAAGACGGTGAAATCACGCCAGTGATCGTACAGAAAACCGGTGGTGGTTTCTTATATGCGACGACAGATTTGGCCGCAGTACGTTTTCGTCAGCATACCTTGAATGCAGATCGAGTACTGTACTTCGTTGATGCGCGCCAATCCCTGCATTTTCAACAGATTTTCACCTTGTCTCGTAAAGCGGGCTTTGTGAAACCAAGTACTCAGCTAGAACACATGCCATTTGGTACTGTGATGGGCAGTGATGGCAAACCTTTTAAAACACGCTCTGGTGGTGTGGCAAAACTGTCTGCTTTGTTAGAAGAAGCGCAAGAGCGCGCATACCAGCTAGTAGCTTCTAAAAACCCAGACATGAGTGAAGAAGAGCTGCGCAACATTGGTCGTGTGGTGGGAATTTCTTCGGTGAAATACGCCGACCTATCGAAAAACCGTACCAGTGACTATGTTTTCAACTGGGATACCATGTTGAGCTTTGAGGGCAACACAGCGCCTTACTTGCTGTACGCTTATTCTCGTATTGCCAGCATTGTAAAACGCGCAGAGATCGATGTAACAAGTTTAACCGGTGATATTGCGGTGCTAGAAGCGCAAGAGCGTGCGTTGGCCGTGAAGTTGTGCCAGTTTGAAGAAGCCATTCAACAAGTTGCCAACGACGGTATGCCGCATTTCTTGTGTGCTTACTTATATGACTTGGCTGGAACCTTCATGACCTTCTATGAAGCATGCCCAATACTAAATGCAGAAGAAGAGGTGAAGAACAGCCGCTTACAATTGGCGTTAAACACGGCGGCGACCTTGAAACAAGGTTTGGCTTTATTAGGCATTGAGACCTTAGAGCGCATGTAAATGTTCGCGTAAATGTTGTTTAATCGGTAAACGAAAGGCGCTCCCTTCTCAGGTCAGCGCCTTTTTAATAACGAAAAAAGAACATTAACCGAGGAATGGAAAAAGCCTATGAAAATCTATATCGCGAACACCGGCGGCACAATGGGCATGATGCCATCAGACCATGGCCTTGTGGCGAACCCAGTTTTTGCTGAGCAACTAACAAGGCAGCTTGAATCTAGCTCAGAGCTTGATCATGAGTTTGTAGTGCACAGTTATGATACGCCAATGGTTGCGGCCAATGTGACACCAAAAGACTGGCAGACAATCGCCCGTGATATAGAAAGTAAATGGCAAGAGTTTGACGCTTTTATCGTACTGCATGGTACTGACACTATGGCGTACACCGCCGCAGCGCTGTGCTACATGATTGCGCCAAGTAAGAAGCCCATCATAGTGACGGGCTCACGCGCTCCCATGGGTAAGGCACGAAGTGATGCCATGAACAATGTATTGGGTGCGGTATCGGCGTGTGAAGCGAACTTAAAAGGCGTGTTTTTATTCTTCGCGAATCGCCTGATTGATGGCGACCGCGCACATTTATCTCACACCAGTGATTGGCAAGCCTTTAGCTCTCCAAAAGCGCTTGAATATGGGGTGTTAGAGTCTGATTGGAAATGGCGCGACAGCAGCTTCGCTCAGTTACTGATTAAACCACCGATGAAAATCCGTATTCCTGACATGGACGAGGGCGCGGTTACTGTCTTACCTGTGTTTCCAGGAGTACAGGTCCAGCATTGGCAAGGCTTGTTAACCCCTCAAGTGAAAGGCGCGGTATTGCTCAGTTATGGCGCGGGCACTGTACCCACCACCGACCCTGAATTGTATGAATTACTAAAAAGCGCTACGGATCAGGGGGTAGTGATTGTTAATGTTAGTCAATGCGAAGGAGGCCGTATTGCAAACAATGAGGCTTGTGAAAGTGAAGCATTGGCCAGAGCGGGTGTGATTTCAGGTAAAGATAGCACCCATGAAGCGGCATTTGCACGCTTGCACTTCTTAATTGGTTTAGGTCTAGACAGTCGTGAAATCAAAGGTGTGTTTAACCGCTAATTGTCTGAGATAACGCTTTTGAAAAGAGAATAAGGAAGGGCAATGGCGCTACTCTCTATGCTTTTGGTGTTGATCTGGTCCGCTGGATTTATTACAGGTAAATTAATTGTCGGTCAGATTGACCCCAATGTGTATTTGAGTATCCGCTTTTTCTGCGCTGGATTATTGTTCCTGATGATTGCCCTCTTGCTGCGCCGACCTTTTCCGAAATGGCAGGAAATGCCGAAGCATATTATTGCTGGCATGTTAATGAATGGTTTTTACCTTGGCTTTGCCTATGTGGCGATCGCCAAAGGCTTACCAGCTGGTATGATGGCTCTGATAGGAGCGCTACAGCCAGCATTAGTGACGGTATTAGCCTTTTTGTTGATCAAAGAAAAAACCTCTTTAAGGGGTATTGTAGGCATTCTGGTTGGTATCTTTGGGTTGCTTTTGGTGGTCAGCCCAGCATTGAAATGGGAGGCTCAGCAAGGCGCTGTTTCTCTGTTAACACTGGTCTTGGCGTGCATGGCAATTGTGTCGCTTTCGTTGGGCGTAACCTACCAAAAAATGTCGATCTCCTCGTCGGATATCTTTAGCTCCATGGCGATTCAAAACCTTGCCGCCAGTGTGGTGTCCTGTGGCTTTATGCTGTTTTTGGGGGAGCGACTGTTTGTCGTCGCCTGGCAATCTTTTGCTCTGGTAGCGTGGGGTGTAATGGTGTTGTCGGGTGGCGGAGTCTTCTTGATGGTGTGGTTATTACGCAAAAGCAGAGCGTCTCAGGTGTCGACTTTTTTGTTACTCGCACCGCCATTAGCAGCGATTGAAAGCTACTTTTTATTTAATGAAACCATGACGTTGGTTCAGCTTGCTGGTTTTGTTGTCACCATTGGTGGCGTCTATTTAAGCAGAAAGGCTTGAGCCGGGCGAAGCCGAGTCGTTAGCTTCTATGGAAACCAGCGCTTATGGCTGGCTGCGCTTGCGTTCCATTATGCGCAGTTTGGCTTCGGCGCGGTCGAGTCTAGTAGCAAAATTTTCTAAGTCATCGACTAGGGTTTCGAACTCAATTTTACTCGGTAATAGCTGACTGTCGTTTTGTAGGTGTTGTACCAATTGAAGCTGCAAGCTGGTGGCAGCTTCTTTGCTCCAAGACCATTGCTTGCGTAATAGGCGCGCCAGTGCAGAAGCGGGTAAATCACCGATGTAATCAGCCAGTAATCCTTCCCAGTCCAATTCAAAGTTTTCCATTACCTTGTGTAAGGTCATCAACGCCTGTGCGTTACCTTGAATGCGCAGGTCGCCATCAAAGAAGCCGTCGCCTTCAAGTAGCTTACGATAAGCCGAACTTGGGCCTTGTACTAGGGTGTCTAAACGAGGGTCAAGGTCCACTTCATCTAGGCTTTCTGGACGGTGTAGCATGACACCGGCTTCAAGAATATGGATTTGTAAAATCAAAGAAAAGTCTTCCACATAGAGGAAAACTTGCTGGCCGGCCAGTTTGCTAAGACGTGCTTGCGATGGATCATCCTGCTTAAGGGCAAGGTTAATGGCGTGTTCGATCGCACTGATAGCAGAAAGGCTAAGGGAGCTCATGTTAATTCCTAATGGTGTGAAGCGATGCTTTTTAAAAACGTATGTGCACTACAGCTGATGGAGCTGAATCACCGAAGTTTCCCGCGTCTGACCTTCTTTTTCAAGGCGATCCAGGTACATTTTCCAAAGCTCGTCATGGTTTTTGCCTAGGTTATACAGGTATTCCCAAGTATAGAGCCCAGTGTCGTGACCATCATTGAAACTGATCTTTAGCGCGTAATTGCCAGCGCCTTCGACATTTTGAATAGAGACGTCTTTTTTGCCGTATTGCAGGATTGGCATTTGTAAGCCATGGCCACGTACTTCGGCTGAAGGAGAATGAACGCGGAGATATTCCGCGCTCAAACGAAAAGACTGACCATCAGCAAACGCCAGCTCCAATTCACGAGATTGCTTATGGTAATGAATCTTGGTTGGTGCAGGTGTCATGATGCTCTGTCCTAGTGGTAGTGATTAAAGTATGTATTGGCTTAGGTCTTCGTTTTCAACGATGGCACCTAATTGCTCATCCACATACGCGGCAGTAATATCAACTTCTTGCCCGTCTGGCATGTCGCTCGCTGAGTAAGAAACTTCCTCTAGCAATCGCTCTAATACCGTGTGCAAGCGTCGAGCACCGATGTTTTCGGTACGCTCGTTGACTTGGAAAGCAATTTCCGCAATGCGGTGAATACCTTCGGTGGTGAAGTTAATATTGATGTTTTCAGTCGCTGCCAAGGCAATGTATTGTTGAGTCAGAGAGGCACTTGGTTCAACCAAAATACGCTCGAAATCGTTGACCGTTAGCGCATCTAATTCAACGCGAATGGGTAAACGACCTTGTAGCTCAGGGATCAAATCAGATGGTTTAGACAAGTGGAAAGCACCGGATGCGATAAACAAGATGTGATCGGTTTTGATCATGCCGTATTTAGTGCTCACTGTGCAGCCTTCAACCAAAGGAAGAAGATCACGCTGAACACCTTCACGAGAGACTTCACCGCCAGAACGTTCGGAGCTTTTTGCGACTTTATCGATTTCGTCTAGGAAAACGATACCGTTTTGCTCAACCGCTTCAACTGCTCGTGCTTTAAGCTCATCTTCGTTAACCAGCTTAGAGGCCTCTTCATCACGCACCTGACGCAACGCTTCTTTGACTTTCAGTTTGCGTTTTTTGGTCTTTTGCGACCCCATGCTAGAGAACATGTTTTGCAACTGGCTGGTCATTTCTTCCATGCCAGGAGGCGTCATAATCTCAACTCCCATAGGGGAATCCGCTAGATCAATTTCTATGTCTTTGTCGTCTAGCTTACCTTCGCGCAGTTTTTTACGGAAAGCCTGACGTGTACTGTTATTTTCTAATTCTGGGTCACCACCGCGAGCAGGAGGTAATAAAATGTCCAAAATACGATCTTCGGCAGCATCTTCTGCTTTATGGCGCAGCTTTGCGGTTTCTTGCTCGCGTAGCATTTTGATCGCCATCTCGACTAGGTCGCGAATAATCGACTCTACGTCACGGCCAACATAACCGACTTCGGTAAATTTAGTGGCTTCGATCTTGATAAAAGGGGCGTTTGATAGCTTGGCCAAACGGCGTGCAATTTCGGTTTTACCCACCCCTGTTGGTCCAATCATCAGGATGTTTTTAGGGGTGATTTCTGCGCGCATGTCTTCAGGAAGTTGCATGCGGCGCCAGCGGTTGCGTAGTGCAATAGCCACCGCGCGTTTGGCTTTTTGCTGGCCAATAATATGATTGTCTAATGCGTTAACCGTCTCTCTTGGGGTCATGCTGCTCATGTTGAGTTCTCTCGTTTATTCTTTGGTGGACGTGGCGGACTTGTCTTCAAGCTGAGAATCGATGGTTATTTCTTCGATGGTCAAGCTGTGGTTAGTGAACACACAAATATCGGCCGCAATGTTTAGGCTTTTTTCGACTATGTCTTTTGCGCTTAAATCGCTGTTGTCGATCAAGGCACGAGCCGCCGCTTCTGCGTAGTTACCGCCAGAGCCAATGGCCAAAGCACCATGTTGCGGTTCGACCACATCACCGGTACCAGTAATGATTAGGGTGCTTTCTTTGTTAGCGACGATCAGCATGGCTTCAAGGCGGCGTAACGCTTTATCAGAGCGCCAGTCTTTCGCCAGATCCACGGCGGCACGAACGAGGTGTCCTTGATGTTTTTCGAGTTGTCCTTCGAAACGTTCGAAAAGAGTGAAGGCGTCTGCGGTGCCGCCGGCGAAGCCTGCGATCACTTCACCACGGTATAGGCGGCGCACTTTACGTGCGTTGCCTTTCATCACGGTGTTGCCTAAAGAGACTTGTCCATCGCCGCCTACGACGACTTGGTTGCCTTTGCGTACTGTAAGAATCGTTGTCATGGTCTACTCCAAATTCGATTCTTACAAGGTGGGGGCAGTCAGGAAGATTTTCAAGCGAAATGCGCATACAGAAGTGTCTTTCACTTTGTATGCGCGAAGATTACTTAGATTGCAGCTCTTTTTTCACTTTGTAGGAGTAAGCCTCAATGCGCATATCGACTAATTTGTCTTCAATATGGTTCATTTTGGAACGGTCATTGAATGGGCCGATCACCACCCGATACCAAGGCTTACCATCTTTGGTGCTGGTGGTTTGACGCACACTGGTATCAACCATGCCTGCTAGTATCAGCTTAGCTCGCATACGGTCCGCGTCTTTTGAATTACGAAATGAGGCCGCTTGGAGCATGTAGTAAAAGTCTTGTTCGCCACGAGGCTCATATTGATAAGCGTCAACATGGCTAGTATCGACTTCACTGTCTTGCAAGATTTGATAAAAATCAAATGACTCTTTCTTTGGTGCTTCCGCTTTCTTTGGCGGGGCTTTTTTTACCTCAGTTTTGGCGGTTTTACTCTCGACCGGTTGCGGGCGAACTGGCTTTGCCTGAGGCGGACTTTTCACTTGGCTTAGCTGGGTTAAACCATAGATAAAGGCGATCAGAATAGTCGGCACGATCAGCCATAACCACCAAGGAGTTTTGCGTTTCGCTGGTGGAGCTGCACGACGCGTTGCGCCTTTTTTGGGGCGAGTGCCTTTGGTTGCAATTTGTACAAAATTAAACATATTTTCGGCTTTTTAAGAAACTGTGCACATTATGCGGACTTGGCTAGTAAGTTTCCAGTGGATCAACGTCAATCGCAAAACGAATTTTATGTTGCCGTGTCGCTTGTTCCAGCCAATGGGTCATGAGTGCGGTGATCTGATGCAAAGGAGCCCGATTAGCAGACTTAATAGAGAGTAAAGCACGATGTTGTCCAGCCTTACGTACTATGATCGCCGTGTAAGGGCCGACTGACAGCAAACCTGCTGGAAAATGAGGCTCTAAATCCTGTTTCATAGCTGCGAGTAACTGCATTGCTTCTTGCTCGTTGCCTGACTCTGCGCGAACAATAACTTGGTGAAAGAAAGGAGGTAAGGATAAGCTTTTGCGTTCAGCTAAACCATCGATCGCAAAATGCTCGTAACCAAGATTGCATAGACATTCAATTGCCGCATGATCTGGGTGGTAGGTTTGCAACAACACATGGCCTGGTTTTTTGGCACGGCCAGCACGGCCAGCCACTTGGGTAATAAGCTGAGCTGTGCGTTCCATACCTCTAAAATCGGCAGAAAAAAGTCCCGCGTCGGCGTCCATGACGATCACTAAGGTTACGTTGGGGAAGTGATGCCCTTTGGCCAACATTTGGGTGCCAATCAGAATGGCTTGATTGTGTTCGTGAATTTTCTGCGTCAGTTGAGCCATGGCAGACTTACGTTGTGTGCTGTCGCGATCAATACGTAGAATAGGGACGTCTTTAAAAAGAGCAGACAGCTGTGTCTCAATTTGTTCCGTACCTTCTCCAACAGTAAACAGCTCTTCAGACTGACATTCAGGGCAGCTGTGAAGCAGGGCTTTTTGAGCATCACAATGATGGCAATGGAGTTTGTTTGCACGTTTATGGACGGTTAAGTTCACATCACAATGGTCACAACTGGCGATCCAACCACATTGATGACACATTAACGTAGGCGCGTAGCCGCGGCGATTGAGAAACACCAAGACTTGCTCTTGTCGAGCAAGGCACAGTTCCATTGCTGAGAGCGCTTGCTGACTAAAACCATTGACTAGGTTTTGGCCTCGTAAATCAACGCGTTCCATTTTAGGGGGCTGGGCACTGCCGGCTCGCTGACGTAGTTTTAACCATGCAAAACGTTTTTGTAATGCATTCGCGAGACTTTCAAAAGAAGGGGTTGCAGAAGCCAGCAAGACCGGAATATTAAGATGCTGCGCACGTTTAATGGCCAAATCACGAGCGTGGTAACGAAACCCCTCATGCTGTTTGTAAGAGGCATCGTGCTCTTCATCGATAACGATCAGACCTAAATTCGGAGCGGGAATAAAAGCGGCCGAGCGGGTACCAATAATGACTTTGGCGTGGCCGCTGGCGGACAACAACCATGCGTCTAAGCGTTCGCGGTCGCTCATATGGGAATGCATGAGGACAATATCAGTGTGTAGCCGGCTTTCGAAGCGCTTCAATGTTTGTGGTGTTAGGCCAATTTCAGGCACCATGACCAAGACTTGCTTGCCATCTTCTATCAGCTTTTCCATGACCCGTAAGAAGACTTCGGTTTTGCCACTGCCAGTGACTCCATCTAACAAAGCAACACCAAAAGAAGAAGCCATATCCAGTAAATGATCGGTAGCAAGTCGCTGTTCTGGGTTTAAGATAGGTGCAACTTGAGTTTGGTGAGTGTGCTTCTCTCCTGCTTTATTGAATGAACGTTGTTCGCGTCGCAGCAAGCCTTTTTCTTCTAGTGCTTTGCCGGCACTGGTAGACAGAGATAGGGAAGAAATTGCATTTTGGCTCATGCCATTGGGGTGCTGTTGTACCGCCTTTAAAAAGTCTTGTTGGCGCGGTGCTTTGGCCAGTGATTCAAGGTCTTTGTGTTGGCCTTCGGGGGTTGTAAACCACCAGTTTTCAGTACGAAACTCTGCATTTTCCCCTTTCCGAAGTAACACGGGCAACGCATGAAATAACACGTCGCCAATTGGGTGGTGATAATAGCGCGCCGCCCATTCGCATAGAATCATCAGTTCGCTTGGAATAACCGCTGCTTCATCTTGCAAAGAGGTAATGGGCTTGATGTTGTTTTCATCCCATTGGCTTTGCTCACTAAATGAAACAATGACCCCAAGGCGGCTGCTTTTACCAAAAGGCACCTTGACGCGCATGCCAGGTTGCAAGCGATGACGTAGCGCCATCGCTTTGGGTATCTTATAGTCAAATAAGGTACGCATCGGAACGGGTAACGCAATCTGGACGAAAGGGTAAGGGGTTAAAAGTGCCTCTTGCATGTGTGTGTTGTGGCCTTATTAGTAAAAAATGAACAGTGGGCGATCGCGTTTCTAAGTGTACGTTACTGTGGCTATTGGGCGCGAGTGTGAATTTTTCGGGAAAGCGCGATAAAAAGGTTGATGATTAACCGATTGATCCCTAAAATACGCGCTCTTGGTACCACTGTACAATGTCTGTACAACGAATCGTGCGGTGCTTGACGAGGCGAAAGCCCCTATGTCGATCAAGTGGCGGCACACCAAACTTGAAGGTAAATACAATGAAAAACGATATCCATCCAAATTACTCTGCAATTACTGCTACTTGTACTTGTGGTAACACATTGAACCTAAACTCAACTTTAGGTAAAGACATGCACGTTGATGTATGCAGCCAATGTCACCCATTCTACACTGGCCAACAGAAAATGTTGGATACTGGTGGTCGTGTTGATCGCTTTAACAAGCGTTTCGGAGCACGTCGTTCAGCTAAGTAATTGGCCGAATGAAAGTGATTTTTCAAAAAAAGCGCCAAGTTTTCTTGGCGCTTTTTTTGTTTTTATCCAGCGCCTCTTATGCGAACGATTTATGTCGTGCATCGGGAGCGCTTGAACGCGCCCAAGTGAAGCGGGTGGTAGATGGCGATACCTTGTATTTAGCCGATGGCCGTCGAGTTCGGTTAGTGGGCATTAATACCCCTGAATTAGACCACGAAAAGGGGCTTCATGAGCCGTTTGCTGTCGCCGCAAAGCGCCGGTTAATTCAGCTTTCAGGGCGTTATGTGTACTTACAACCCAGTAAAGATGGGCGTGACAAATACGGACGATATCTGTACTACCTTTTCGATAAAGATCGTATTTCACTATCAAGTCAGTTACTATCTGCTGGGCTAGGTTACCGTGTTGCTGTACCTCCTAACCTTGCTTATCAGGCCTGTTTTCAGGCGTCTGAACAAGTGGCTCGTAATGCGCATTTGGGAGTATGGCAGCAATCATTACAGTGGCGGCCACAAGCCGGATTTGTAATGGCTCGAGTAGCAATCACCTCCATTGCTCATAACCGAGGTGGGTGGTGGCTAGAAACCAATCAGGGGCTAGTGATCAATTTACCGCCCAGCGCTTCAGACTATTGGCCAGCTCAGAAAGTATTTTTTCTCCAAGGTCATACAGTTGAAGTGCGTGGCTGGCAACATAAACGGAGCAGTCGCAAATCAAAATATCAGTCTTGGGTTCTCACGGTGAAACACCCAAATGACATTAAAGATATGGACGCAATGTGATTCACCCTTGTGGCGAGTTGGTTCCATTTTTAATGTGATTTATAAGGCTTTTTGAGGCAGACTATTCTGAGATAATACTAAAAAGGACCGCTTCCAAAAACGCAGTTTTTTGAACAAGGTCTAAGTAAGATAAGTATTTAATATAAAACACCAAATAATAGACGGAAACATCATAATGGCAGAAGATATCAAGCAAGCTGCACTGGATTACCACGAATATCCAGTACCTGGAAAAATGAGCTCTACTATTACCAAGCCAACAGCAACGGCACGTGACCTTGCTCTAGCTTATAGCCCTGGTGTGGCTGAGCCTTGTCGCGAAATTGCAAAAGACCCTGAAGCTGCTTACCGATTCACTGGTAAGGGCAATCTTGTAGCGGTTATTTCTGACGGTTCTGCGATTCTTGGTTTAGGTAATCTAGGCCCATTGGCTAGTAAGCCAGTAATGGAAGGTAAAGGGTTGTTGTTCAAACGCTTTGCTGGCGTTAACTCTGTTGATGTAGAAGTTGAATCTGAAAGCCCACAAGCTTTTATTGATACGGTTGCTCGTATTGCAAACACCTATGGTGGTATCAACCTAGAAGACATCAAAGCACCAGAATGTTTTGAAATCGAACGTCAGTTGATCGAACGTTGTTCTATCCCTGTTTTCCATGATGACCAACACGGTACCGCGATTGTGACGGCAGCGGGTTTGTTAAATGCGCTTGAGTTACAAGGTAAAGACATTGCATCGGCTAAGATCGTTTGTCTAGGTGCTGGTGCCGCAGCGACAGCTTGCATGAAGCTGATCATTGCTTGTGGTGCGCAACGTGAAAACATCTTTGTACTTGACCGTAAAGGTGTTATCCACTCTGGTCGTGATGACTTGAACCAATTCAAAGCGATGTTTGCGATTGATACTGATAAACGTACTTTGGATGATGCAATTGATGGCGCAGACGTCTTCATTGGTGTGTCTGGTCCTGATCTTTTCTCTGGCGAGCAGTTAAATAAAATGGCCGCTAATCCGATCGTGTTTGCTTGTTCAAACCCAGATCCAGAGATCAATCCTGAATTGGCGCACTCTACTCGTGATGACTTGATCATGGCGACAGGTCGTTCTGACTACCCGAACCAAGTAAACAATGTATTGGGCTTCCCATTCATTTTCCGTGGTGCTTTAGACGTTCGCGCGACTAAGATCAATGAAGAAATGAAAGTAGCAGCAGTTCATGCATTGAAAGATCTTGCGAAAGAAGAAGCCCCAGCTGATGTGGTAGAAGCATACGGCGGCGGTGCATTGAGCTTTGGTAAAGAGTACATCCTGCCAAAACCAATGGATTCTCGCTTGTTGAATGTTGTTTCTGCAGCGGTTGCACAAGCTGCGGTAGATTCTGGTGTGGCAACACTTCCATACCCAGAGTTCTACCCATTAGAGAACCTAGATCACTTTGGTGGCTAAGTATTTCTCAAAGAGTGAGTAGTATTACTCTAATAGAAAAGGCGATGTCTTATAGAGACAGCGCCTTTTTTTTTGCTTTGAATTTTGTGCCAAACACAGGGTTTGGTAGAGGCGATTGAGTGATACCAATTTCAGGTAAAGGAGTAAATTAGATGAGAGTGGCGGTATATTGTGGCTCAGCATTAGGAGTGACCGAAGAATATAGTGTCGCTGTGGCTAGCTTGGGGCGTTATTTTGCGGAGCATCAAATTGATGTGGTGTATGGCGGTGGCCATGTCGGTTTAATGGGGGTGATTGCGAATGCCACACTCGAGGCTGGTGGCAATGTCATAGGGGTGATTCCTCAACATCTCCAAGAAAAAGAAATTGCTCATTTGGCGTTAACAGAGTTACATCTAGTGGCTGATATGCATCAACGCAAAGCTAAAATGGCAGAATTAGCGGATGCATTTGTCGCACTTCCCGGGGGAATTGGCACCTTAGAAGAAATCTTTGAAGTGTGGACTTGGGCGCAATTGGGGTTACACAATAAACCCTGTGCATTTTACAATGTCGCTGGTTTTTATGAGCCTTTGTTTACCATGGTAAAGGGAATGCAAGATGCCGGATTCATTAAACAGCCTTATGCTGACATGATCATTCAAGCGGATTCCCCCTCACAACTGCTCGCCGCTTTTGACGGTTATCAGTCACCAAGAAAAAAATGGCAGTAAACGTCATATAAAAAAATCAGCACTTGGCTGATTTTTTTAAAGACGTTGCTTGTTAAGCGTTTTTAGAAAAGGTTTTCGAGCGCATTGTCGGATTGCTTTTCTTGCTGTGCTTCATTCTCCTGACCATTATCAGAGGTCAGAACATTTGCCGTGCGTTGGGCAGGGATATGGTCCCTACGAAACATCTCAAAGATGGCATCTTTCTGTCCAGGAAGCGCCCGTTCGCCGGTTTTGGGGTCGATACGGACGGTAACTAGGGTAGACGGTTTTTGCACATAAGACAGTGGCGTATCATCTAGCGCTACACGCATATAATCTATCCAAGTAGGCAGTGATACTGAGCTGCCAAAAGCACCTCGTCCTAGGCTGGTAGAATCATCAAAGCCACTCCAGACGGTAGTAACTAGAGAGCCATTATAGCCAGAGAACCAAGCGTCTTTGCCGTCATTAGTGGTACCTGTTTTCCCTGCGAGATCCGGTCGTTTTAGCACGCGGGCGCGTCGGCCTGTACCGTACTGGATCACATCTCGCATCATGTCGTAGATTAGGTAATCCACTTCAGGGGTTAATCTTTGCTCCGCAACTGGACGGTTCTGCACGCCTTGAGGGGTAGCGAACAAACCTGACTGTTTGCCGTCTTGTTGGTCGCTGTCCAGTAAAGTACAGCTGCGACATACTGTGTCGGGTGTGGCTTGAAAAACCACTTCATTGTTGCGATCCGTAATATGGTCAATTAAATAAGGGGTAATTTTATAGCCACCATTTGAGAACACCGCATAACCTGTCGCCATTTCCATAGGAGATACGTTTGCGCTGCCCAAAGCCAGTGATAAGTTGCGTGGCAGCTCGTCTGCATTAAAGCCAAAGCGAGTTAAAAACTTGATGGTTGGGCTGATGCCCAATTCTTGCAGCAAGCGGACTGACACAATATTTTGCGAACGGTACAGCGCAGGGCGTAAACGGGTTGGGCCATAAAAGCGGCCATTATCATTGGTTGGGCGCCATGCTTTATCCAGATTTGAATCTTCAAACACAACGGGAGCGTCATTGATCAGACTCGCTGCGGTATAGCCTCGGGATAAAGCGCTGGAGTAAATGAAAGGCTTAAAGCTGGAGCCAGGCTGACGCTTAGATTGGGTAACACGGTTAAACTTATTCTCATAATAATTAAAGCCGCCGACTAAGGCTTGAATAGCGCCATCTCTACTCTTGATCGAGATTAAGGCGCTTTGCAATTTTGGTTTTTGGGTGAGAATCCAGCCAAGATCAGCATCTGGTCTGAGATCGATAATGTCCCCAGGCACCATAATGTCAGCCACCGTTTTTGGTGCTGGACCTTGCAAATCGTCGTTAATATAGGGCTTCGCCCATTTCATAGAATCCCATGAAAGAGTGATTTGATCGCCATTATTAAGCAGTACATTAGCGTATTGGTCAGTAGTTGAGATGACTAAACCTACACGCCAAACGTGTAATGTCTTATATTGCTTCAGTGCTTTTTCTTGCTCTTTGAGCGATTTGTCGAGGAGCTCCGGGTGGGACGCAACAACGCCTCGGTAGCCGTGCTTCATATCATAGCTTAGGACGCCATCGTTAATGGCTTTATTTGCGGCAGTCTGGCGCTTGGAGTCAATCGTGGTATAGACAGTGAGACCTTCAGTGTAGAGTTTGTCCCCATAGGTCTGGTGTAGTTCAGAGCGCACCATTTCCGCAATGTAACCTGCGTCTACATCCGGTGTGATCCCGTAGTCACTAGCGGTAACCGGCGTTTCTACGGCGCTTTGGTATTGCTCTTTATTAATGGAGCCAAGTGACAACATGCGCTGCAAAATCCAGTTACGGCGGATAAGTGCGCGTGACGGGTTGGCAACTGGATTATACCGCGAAGGGGCTTTCGGTAGACCTGCAATCATGGCGTATTGCGCTAGGTTCAGGTCTTTTAGCTCTTTGCCATAATACACCTGTGCGGCGGCTTCAAAGCCATAAGCGCGTTTACCGAGATAGATTTTATTGACGTATAGCTCAAGAATTTCGTGTTTTGTGAGCTCTCGTTCCATTTTTAAAGAAATGAAGATCTCAGTAAATTTTCGGGTAAAGGTCTGCTCGAATGAGAGAAAGTAGTTTCTTGCCACCTGCATGGTGATAGTACTACCGCCACCTTGAATTTTCCCCGTCGTGACCAGCTGCATCGCCGCACGACCTAAGCCCATAATATCGATACCAGGGTGATGGTAAAAATTGCTGTCTTCGGCGGCTAGAATCGCGTGCTCTAGTTCGGCTGGCAGCTGTGCGTAACTAATAGGGGTTCGACGCTGCTCGCCAAATTCGCCAATTAACTTATTGTCCGCAGTGTAAATTCTTAAAGGAATCTGTAGCTCGGTGTCTTTTAACTGAGTCACTGTTGGGATGCGGTCTTTAACGCTCTGGTAAACGGCAAAGGTAATCACAGCACTACAAAGAGCACCGAACAAGGCTAAGAAAAAGAAGATTTTTAATACTTTCAACATACAGATCCAATACAAATGGATTAAAAAAATAACATTATAACTAAGTTAGGCGGCGCATACTTGATCAACTTTGCAGCAAATCGTGTTATCTTGCCAGTATTCGGTTAGGAAACCGAAACAATATTGAGCTGATTATTTCAAGGATGAATCATGAAGCGAATATCCCCCGATTGTGTGGTCTTTTACACCGCCTCACAATGTTATATCTACCCAATACAGTCTTGCCCTAAAGCGCTCCCATTTGACGTTGAAGACGCGCGTCCAGTGCCGAGCGATGAACAAATCAAGTTACTCCAACAAGAGTTGAAGCAGAGTGTGCTCGCGAGCAGTCGGCAGCTACTTATTGTCGTACCTAATGCTTGGTTATCTGTCTCCGAGCATCAGATAGCCCACCCATTATCTCCTAAATTAGCCCCATTGGCTGCGTTGGCATTTGCCTCAGAGACGACGTTTGCGCCCCCGAATGAGATCTTTTTCCATCACAGTGTTGATAAGTTAAACAAAGACCTATTTCAATTGCATGTAATTGCTTGTTCGAAAATGTTAAGGGATTTACTGCGTCAGCCCTTTGACGCCGCGCAGGACTGTCGATTGATATCGATGCAGCAATGGCAGCAGCGCTCGTCGCGGCGCTTTGCTCGTTATACTTGGGGGCAGTTCGAGCTGTCTAACTACCAACCAGAAGAAGACCGGCGCCGTAATCTTGTCCGCCGCTGGTTGGTTTTTGTACTGCTTAGTGTTTCGTTACACCTGTTAATACTGGGTTATTTTTATCTTCTTGACCGTCAACATAAGCAACTAGCTGTGACTTTGCAGCAGCAAACGCAGGCTCTGAGTTTGCCTCAGAAGGGCAGTGTGTTTGTTTCTCAGTTACTGACAATGTTACGTACTTTACCTAAAGATGTCCGGCTTTCTTCCCTAAGCAGTGAGCAGCATGCTGCGACAGCGTATTTGACGCTACCGCATGATAGCTTGCCTATTTTATTGGCTCAATGGCGCCAGGCTTTTCCGCATTGGCGCTGGCAAGTTTTGCCTCAGAGCAAACTTTTAGAGTCTCAGGAGGTGATCGATGTGGCGCTTCGGATTTTTGCACGTTAAAGCGTGGCCGTCCCCCTCATTCACTCTGTTGTGCTTGCTGATTATGTTGCAAATGGGGGCTTGGTATCCACTCTGGCAGTCGCGGCAAAGTGCTCAGCAAGTCGCTTCTAGCCAAGCCTCGCGATGGGAAGGCATAAGTGCGCAACAACTAGCCCAAAACCAGAAACTAGTAGCGGGAAATTTTGCCTCAAACAGCGTATCGACTCGAGTGGTGAATAGCCATAGTGGTAGCGTGACGCAATGGTCTGTGAGCGGAAAAATGTCGTTAGTAGATTGGCAGGTATGGCAAGAAAAGCTACAAGAGCAAGTCGCAGTGGGGCTAACGCAGGCACAGTGGCATTTCTCAATGGATGGTCAGTGGCACGGCGAACTTTTGTTTGATGTCTTGCGGCCCATGGCGTCACGAGCCCCGCATGATTGGTTGCCTATTGGTGTCTCTGTGTTACCTAAAGGCCTAGCTAAATGGCGTTTAGTTTTAGTGGTTGTTGAGAACGGAGAAGCCTCCGCGTTGCTGTCTTATGGTGTCAATAAACGCTGGGTGGAGTCGGGTGATTGGCTGCCTGAATTAAGCTTATCAATAGCTCGGATTACCCCAGATGAAGTGACACTAAGGGCTTTATCCGGCGAAAAGTTGTCCTTGTTTGTTGGCGGCTTTAATGGCGTGAAGGAGTGATGCTATGTGTTCGAAAGGATTAAAAAGAAGCGGCCGGAGGTGGGCATTATTGATGACCTTGATGTTATGGATGCCCCAACGAGTACTCGCTATGGATGTTTTTTTTGAAGCGCGAGCGATACAAGAGGTGTTGCCTTGGTTGGCGTCAAAGATGCAGGAAAGCTTAGTTATCAGCCCAGATATTGATGATAAGTTAACTCTGTCGATTAAGAACGCGTCTTGGCAGGAGGTGATGGCGGCGGTGGCGCAAAATCCCAAAATTGAGCTGACGTGGCAGGGAGCTGTTGCTGTGCTGATGCCGGCTCAGCCCAAAAGCCAACAGGAAAAGTGTCAACGGGCTTATTGGGTATTGCGTCACGCCAAAGCAAATGCCGTTGGCGGGCATCTGAAAGTGCTTTATCCGAGTATTTCTTTGGTGGTTGATGAACGAACCAATTCGCTGATTACGTATTACTGTCAGCCTGTTGAGGGGTTAATGCAAACGCTGGCTTGGCTAGATGCACCGCTGCGACAGATAGAAATCAGCGCGCAGATTGCCCAAGTGAGTACCTCTGCACAATCTCAGTTTGGTGTGAATTGGCAGGCCAATTTATCGAATAGCGTGCGCTCTTCTGTTGGTGGCGCGGTTGATCTAGGCGCATTGGCGCCAACCAGTCGTTTATCCGTCTCGGGCTCGAGTGGCTTAAGCTTGCTGTCGTTTACTTTGGATATGCTAGAAAGCGAAGGCATGGCTAAGGTGTTATCAAAGCCAAAAGTGGTGGCGATTGAGGGGCAACTCGCGCGAATTGAGTCGGGCACCGAAATCCCTTATCAAACAGTAGATGACGATTCTGTGAATGTTGAGTTTCGCGACGCTGCTTTATTGTTAGAGGTAAGGCCATTTGTTAAAGAAGGCAAGCGTATCTTGTTGGAGTTAACCATTCACCAAGACTCCGTTGGGGAGTTGGTCAATGGTGTGCCGAGTTTGGAAACCAACCGGTTAAAAACGCAAGTGGTTGTGAACGACCAAGAAACCCTTGTTTTAGGGGGGATTTTTAGAGAAGAACGTTTTAAAACAACCAGTAAGGTTCCGCTTTTAGGCGATATTCCGATACTGGGTATATTCTTCAAAAGACAAACAGAACAACAAGAAAAGGTTGAATTACTTGTATTTATTACACCAAAGCTGCTACAAATGTCAGTTAACTAGGCTGCAGCCTGAATCTGCTTAATTCCGATGTATTTGAAACAATGATAAAAGCTCCCAATATAATTTTAGTGGGCCCAATGGGTGCTGGAAAAACGACCATAGGTCGTTTGCTTTCACAATCGTTGGGCAGAGAATTCTATGATTCAGACCGAATCATAGAGGAGAATGCCGGGGCTGATATTCCTTGGATTTTCGAAAAAGAAGGTGAAGATGGCTTTCGTAAACGCGAAACTCACGCCTTAGAGTGCATGCTACATAATCAAGAAAGTGTTGTTCTTGCGACGGGTGGCGGTATTGTGATGCGCGAAGAAAACCGCGAGCTACTGATAAAAAGTGATGCGCTAGTCGTCTACCTTTATGCGTCTGTTTCACAGCAGCTTCATCGCACATCGAAAAGTAATCACCGTCCTCTATTACAGACCAGCGACCCAAGGGCGACACTGACTGCGCTTTTTAAAGTGCGTGACCCATTGTATCGCGAGGTCGCTACCTTGGTTGTAGAAACCGATTCAAGACACCCCAAGTCGGTAGCAAATAAGGCTTTAGAGGCCATCAAACGTCATTTAAAATCAGAGAGCAAGACACAGAATGCGAACGTTAACGGTTGAGTTAGGAGAGAGAAGTTACCCTATTTATATAGGTGGCGGAATTCGTCAGCAGAAGGACCTATTTGATCAGGCAATTCATGGTAAGCAAGTCATGATTGTCACCAATGAAACCATCGCACCTTTATATCTCGATGCCATGGTGTCAATGTTGGCTGAGTCTTATCAAGTGGCAACCTGTATTTTACCTGATGGCGAAGCCTTCAAAACATTAGAGACATACGGCCAGATCATGACTTCGCTGTTAGAGGCAAAGCATAATCGCACCACGACTATCATAGCGTTAGGTGGCGGAGTGGTTGGTGATATGGCAGGTTATGCTGCTGCTACTTATCAGCGTGGCGTGGCATTTATTCAAGTGCCGACAACCTTGCTCTCTCAAGTGGATTCATCTGTCGGTGGTAAAACGGGCGTCAATCATCCGCTCGGTAAAAACATGATCGGTGCTTTTTATCAGCCACAAGCGGTGATTATTGATACGCACACGCTGTCTACTTTACCCGTTAAAGAACTGTCTGCTGGTATGGCAGAGGTTATCAAGTATGGGCTTATATGTGATGCTGCGTTCTTTGATTGGTTGGAACAAGAAATTGACGCTTTAATGGCATTGGATAATGATAAAATCAGCGACGCTATTTATCGTTCCTGTGTGGCTAAGGCCGATGTGGTTGCTCAAGATGAGCGTGAAGGGGGAATTCGCGCTATCTTGAATCTAGGCCATACCTTTGGTCACGCCATTGAAACTCATATGGGCTACGGTAATTGGTTACACGGAGAAGCGGTCGCCGCTGGCTGTGTGCTCGCGGTTGATTTATCCTGGCGTATGGGGAATCTCACTGAGCAAGATGTGAGCCGTTCGGTGGCCTTATTTAAAGCGGCGAATTTACCTGTATTACCACCTGCGGAAATGACCTTAGAGCATTTTAAAGCGCTGATGGTGCTGGACAAAAAAGTGCTTGATGGCAGCTTAAGGCTGGTGTTATTAGACTCGCTCGGTGATGCGATTGTCACGTCAGATTTTCCGATGAGTGACTTTGATGAGTGCATCATCGATGCTTTAGAAGCAAGTGAGAAAATACCTTCATAATGAGATTTCTGCCGTCTTAAAGGACTTGTATGTCAGAACCGAATTTTCAGTTTGACTTAGAAAGCGCACTGAATCAGCCGCCAAAAGCGACGCTGAGGGACCCGTTCGGTTCAAAAGACATGTCGGCTTACTTCGCCTCAGAAGAAGGCAACCAACAACTGGCATTACTAGAGCATTTAAGCCGATACAGCAATTTATTATCGGTAGTGCAAGGGCCACAGGGCAGTGGTAAAAGTCGTTTTATGATGGAATTTGTCCGCCATCAAGATGATTCGACCATTATTAGCCAAGTGAAAGCCAGTATGTTGATGACGGCAGGACAATTGCTGCAAGCGATATACGCAGGCTTTGCCTCACAATTAAGAGAGCCGCCCAATGAAGCCACTTTTGGACCATTGCTAAAGTTTTCTCATGATCTAGAGGCGCAAGGCCAAAAAGCATTGATCTTGATCGATAATGCACAAGAACTGAATACCGATGCCGTCAGCATGTTGCTGGATATGATGTCGCTGGCCACAGAGAATCAAGCCGTACCGCATGTGGCATTGTTTACCGAGTTTCCTCTCTCGCGCAATTTAGATGCTTATCAACGTTCACGTTATGAACAGCTGAGTCATACTTTGACCATCGCGCCTTATTCGTTAGAGCAAACGAAAGCGTACTTGCTGCACCGAGTACGGACCGTCGGCGGTAGTATCAACCTGCCATTTAATGACAAGCAAATTAAGCAGATCCATCAAGAGTCCGCTGGCTATCCAGGTGCTATTAATAAAATCGCTCAAGCGATGATGGGAAATGCCGGCAAGGGCGCACAACGCGGTCGACGTTTTAATTTGGCACTCGGTTTTCCATTGGTGCATATGGCGTTATTGTGTTTGGTGATGCTGGGCATTTTAATTGCGGTACTCTTTAGTGATCCTGATGACACCGAGTTGCAAGTGGCAGATCGGACCAGTAACGTGATCCCGTTAAGCCCCAAAATAGAGCCGCGAGCAGGGCAATCATCTTCTGCGACCATTGCCAGAATCGATGCCATGCAGCGTAAAATAGGCACCGAGGGCGCCCTTGGCTTACCACCTATTCCTACCGAAGCAGCAGAGCCAGACAGTGAGCCAACTGTTGCACCAGCCCAATCTTCTATCTCTACCGCTCCTATACGTCAGGACAGTCCGGTCACGACTACGCCGACGCTTACTCAGGAGCGGCCTAAGGTTGTACTTCAGCCAATGCCAGTAGAGAAGACAGCAACGATTCCAGAAAAACAACAAGCCACAGATGCGTTTGATAAAACACAATGGTGGCTAGCGCAAAGTCCAGGTCGTTATACTCTGCAACTACTGGGTACTTATAACCTTGATACGGTAAAGGATTTTATTAAGTCTCAGGGTAGCATCAGTGTTTTTAGCTATTTTAAGTCAAAGTATAACGGTCGAGATTGGTACGTTGTGGTTTATGGAATGTACCGTAACCGCAGTGAAGCCATTGCTTCTGTTGAATCTTTGCCGAAGGATTTGCAAAATTTGAACCCTTGGGCAAGAAGTGTACGCAGTATTCAGCAAGACATTAAAAAATTCGAATAATCGTCTGAATACGCTGGATTGCACTGTATTTGCTCGCTTCTTTGACTTTTAAATCACACAATTGGGCTGTTTTTTTCGAGATGGCGACGTATTTCTTTTCAAAAAAAGCCATTTTCTTATAAAAAAACCATTTATCTCTGAAATACACAGATCCACAGAGGAATTTTCTGTTTGGAAAATCCCCAACCATAGATAATTCTCCTAGAAGCGTTTAATTGCTCTGAAGCCCCCATGAAAAACCCCTGAAATGGCAGTAAATTCAGTGAGCTTGATTTGAGTCGCCGCACGCTGCGAGGTAAGATCATTTTCCTTTTTGGTGGTTGACAAGGCAGATAATAATCATTCTCAAAGTCAATTGATCGACTTTCGACTAGCCTGATCGCCAAAAATTATATTCAGATCTATTTGATATCTTTACGTTTCAACTGTGGGAGTTGGTGTATGAATGCAGGTCTTTATCGTCCTGGCGAATTCAAAGACAACTGTGGCTTTGGCTTAATTGCACATATGGAAGGCAATGCAAGCCATGAACTATTAAAAACAGCCATTGAGTCTTTGACATGTATGACGCACCGTGGGGGCATCGCTGCCGATGGCAAAACTGGCGATGGCTGTGGTCTTCTTATTCAAAAGCCGGATACTTTTCTACGCGGCGAAGCTGAGTCTTTATTTAGCCACACCTTGTCTGATCTTTATGGTATCGGCATGGTTTTCTTGGACCAAGACGTCACTGCGGCTAGCGAGCAGCGTGAGGTTTTGACGAGACAGTTAAAAGAACAAGGTTTAAACGTTGTTGGTTGGCGTGAAGTGCCAACGGACGCGTCTTGTCTAGGTCGTATTGCTGAAGAGTGCTTGCCACGTATTGAGCAGGTATTTGTCGACAGCAATCGTATGGACGCTCGCACTTTCTCGACGCGTTTGTTTGTTGCTCGTCGTCAAACGGAAATCGAGTTAGCGAACTTTGAAAACTTCTATATCTGTTCTTTATCTGACAAAGTCTTGTCTTACAAAGGCCTAATGATGCCTGCCGATTTGCCGGTATTTTATAAAGACCTAGGCAACGAGGCACTACAAACGGCAATCTGTGTTTTTCACCAACGTTTCTCTACTAATACTTTGCCAAAATGGCCGTTGGCACAGCCATTCCGCATGTTGGCGCATAATGGTGAAATCAACACGATCGAAGGTAACCGTAATTGGGCTTTAGCACGTGGCAGTAAACTGCGTTCACCATTGATTCCTGAACTTCAAGATTTACAACCATTGGTTAATTTGACCGGTTCTGACTCGTCTTCTATGGACAATATGTTAGAAGTATTGGTGACCGGTGGGGTCGATATTTTCCGTGCTGCGCGCTTGATTATTCCGCCAGCCTGGCAAAATGTTGAGAACATGGATCCAGAGTTGCGTGCTTTCTATCAGTACAACTCAATGCACATGGACCCATGGGACGGCCCAGCGGGTCTGGTTATGACTGATGGTCGTCACGCTATCTGCATGTTAGACCGTAACGGTTTGCGTCCTTCTCGTTGGGTGATCACCAAAAACGGCTTTATTACGCTGGCATCTGAAATCGGTACTTACGATTACAAACCAGAAGATGTGGTATCGAAAGGCCGTGTTGGTCCTGGTCAAATGCTGGTGGTAGATACTCAGACTGGCCAAGTTTTGCATACCAATGACATCGACAACCGTTTGAAGTCTGCTCATCCTTATAAAAAATGGTTGAAGCAAGAAGCGATCCGCATTGAGTCTTTGCTAGAAGAGTCTTCGCTAGAGTTTGAACCTTTCACCACAGAAGAGATGTTGGCTTATCAAAAGATGTTCCAAGTGTCTTTTGAAGAGCGTGAACAAATTTTCCGTCCATTAGCGGAAAGTGGTCATGAAGCGGTTGGCTCTATGGGAGACGACACGCCAATGGCGGTGATGTCTAGCCAGACTCGTCCGGTCACCGACTATTTCCGTCAGAAGTTTGCTCAGGTAACGAACCCACCAATAGACCCATTGCGTGAGTCTGTAGTGATGTCTCTAGAAACCTGTATTGGTGTAGAGCGCAATTTGTTCGAAGAAACACCTAAGCATGCGAACCGTATTATTCTATCGTCGCCGGTTCTATCGCCTCGTAAATACAGCCGTTTGTTGGCGTTGAACGACCACCGTTTTCGTTTGGTGCGCTTGAATACGAATTACAACCCAGATGAAGTTTCTTTAGAACAAGCAGTGAAGAACTTACGTATTAGTGCAGAAGAAGTGGTTCGTAATGGTGCGGTGATCGTAGTGCTTACCGATCGTGATATCGAAAAAGGCCATTTGCCTATTCCTGCGCCAATGGCTGTGGGTGCGGTGCACCATCACCTAACGGCGGTTGGCTTACGTTGTGACTCTAATATTATTGCCGATACTGGTTTTGCACGTGACCCTCATCAGTTTGCGGTTTTATTAGGCTTTGGTGCGACAGCTGTTTACCCTTACTTATCTTACCGCTTGATCAATGACATGGTGGATAAAGGGGAGGTCCTAGGTGACCCAATAGGCTGCCATGTGAAATACCGTAAGGGTATCAACAAAGGCCTGATGAAAATCCTATCTAAAATGGGGATTTCCACCATTGCCTCTTATCGTGGCGCCCAGCTTTTTGAAGCGGTTGGTTTGGATGACAAGGTCGTAGATCTTTGTTTTAAAGGCGTTCCAAGCCGTATTAAAGGTGCTCGTTTTGAGGACTTCCAGCGTGATCAGGTCACCGTGGCCAACAACGCATGGAAGCAACGTAAACCTATTCAGCAGGGCGGCTACCTTAAGTACGTTCATGATGCGGAATACCATGCTTTTAATCCAGATGTGGTTCGTAACCTACAAACAGCAGTAGGCAGTGGCCGATTTGAAGACTTCACGGCTTACACTGAACTCGTTAACAATCGCCCCGCTTCTATGCTTCGCGACTTGTTTACCTTGTCCGATAAAGCGAAAGCGATTTCTATTGATGATGTAGAATCTCTGGAAGACATCCTACCGCGCTTTGACTCGGCAGGTATGTCATTAGGTGCATTGTCTCCAGAAGCGCATGAAGCGTTAGCACAGGCCATGAACGAATTGGGCTGTCGCTCTAACTCTGGTGAGGGTGGTGAAGACCCTGCTCGTCATGGCACTGAGCGTCGTTCTAAAATCAAACAAATTGCCTCTGGCCGTTTTGGTGTGACGCCTGAATACCTAGTAAACGCTGAAGTCCTACAGATTAAAGTAGCGCAAGGTGCGAAACCAGGTGAAGGTGGGCAGTTGCCTGGCGGTAAAGTGAACGGTTTGATTGCCCGCTTACGTTACGCGGTTCCAGGTGTTACCTTGATTTCACCACCACCGCATCACGATATTTATTCGATTGAGGATTTGGCTCAGCTGATCTTTGATTTAAAACAAGTTAACCCAGATGCTCTAGTGTCAGTGAAGCTAGTGTCTGAACCGGGCGTCGGCACGATTGCCGCGGGTGTGGCAAAAGCCTACGCAGACTTGATCACTATCTCAGGTTATGACGGTGGTACGGCGGCGTCGCCATTAACCTCGATACGTCATGCCGGTTCTCCTTGGGAGTTAGGTTTAGCAGAAGCACAACAAGCGCTGCGCTCTAACGACCTACGTGGCAAGATCCGTTTGCAAACAGATGGTGGCTTGAAAACAGGTTTAGACGTTGTTAAAGCGGCTATTTTGGGGGCTGAAAGCTTTGGTTTTGGTACGACACCAATGATCGCCATGGGCTGTAAGTTCTTACGTATTTGTCACCTTAATAACTGTGCAACAGGGGTGGCAACACAAGATCAAATGCTGCGTGATGAACATTTCATCGGCACCGTAGAAATGATTAAAAACTTCTTCCGTTTTATGGCTGAAGATACGCGTTTATGGATGGCGAAGTTAGGTGTGTCACGTTTGCAAGACCTGATCGGACGCACTGATTTACTGACGATTTTACCGGGTGAAACGGATAAACAGCAGAATTTAGATCTCTCTCCAATCCTGTTGAATGATGCGATTCCTGCGGATAAACCACAGTATTGCTTAACACCGCTAAATCCGCCTCATGATAAGGGCTTGTTAGCGCTGAAAATGTGGGAAACAGTACAGTCTGCGGTTGAAGAAAAAGAAGGGGGCGAGTTTAGCTTCCGTGTCACCAACTGTGACCGCTCTATTGGAGCGCGTTTATCTGGTGAAATCGCGAAACGTTACGGTAACCAAGGCATGTCCGATGTTCCATTAACATTGAAACTATCAGGTACTGCTGGACAAAGTTTTGGTGTCTGGAATGCGGGTGGTTTGAACATGTATCTTGAAGGTGATGCGAACGATTACGTAGGTAAAGGCATGACGGGCGGTAAGCTTGTTATTCGCCCACCACGTCACTCTGCTTTTGAATCTCAAGATACGGTTATTATTGGTAACACCTGTTTATACGGTGCGACTGGCGGTAAATTATTTGCCGCTGGTATTGCGGGTGAACGCTTTGCTGTACGTAACTCGGGGACCCATGCTGTTATTGAAGGGGCAGGGGATCACTGTTGTGAATATATGACAGGTGGATTGGTAACCGTACTGGGTGATACTGGCTACAACTTTGGTGCTGGTATGACAGGCGGCTTTGCTTACGTATTGGATATGGATCGTACCTTCGTGGACAAATACAACCATGAGTTGGTTGAAATCCAGCGCGTAGGAACGGAAATAACCGAAGAATATCGTTCTCATTTGCGTAGTGTGATTGAAGAATATGTTCGAGAAACTGACAGCGAATGGGGCAAAGAAATCTTAGAAAACTTCTATGACTACATTGGCAAATTCTGGCTAGTAAAACCAAAAGCCGCGAGTTTAGGTGCGCTGTTAGATAGTACTCGTCAGCGCCCAGAATAAAACTTGGCGAGTGGTGCAAAGCACCATTAATGAATCAGTTTGACCCATTTGAGAGAAGTGCCGCTTGTACGCAAGCGGCCATAGGAGATAGCAGCTTATGTCTGAGCGCTTGAACAATGCATTTCAATTCGTCGAGGTGGATCGTAAAGATCCGAAGAAGAAGCCTTTAATTACTCGTAAGGCTCAGTTCGTCGAAATTTATAAACCGTTTGAGGAAGAGCATGCCAAAGGGCAGTCTCACCGTTGCCTTGAATGTGGTAACCCTTATTGTGAGTGGAAATGCCCTGTGCACAACTACATTCCTAACTGGTTGAAGCTGGTAAGTGAAGGGAATGTATTAGAAGCAGCGGAGTTGAGCCATCAAACCAATTCTCTGCCTGAAGTATGTGGTCGAGTTTGCCCACAAGATCGTCTTTGTGAAGGGGCGTGTACCTTAGGCGAAGGTGGTTTTGGCGCGGTGACGATTGGCTCGGTTGAAAAATACATCACAGATACTGCGTTTGCTCTAGGCTGGCGCCCAGATATGTCGAAAGTGGTACCGGTCAATAAAACCGTGGCCATCGTTGGTGCAGGGCCAGCGGGTCTTGCGTGTGCGGACGTATTGGTACGTAATGGCATTAAGCCTGTGGTATTCGATAAGTACCCTGAAATTGGTGGTTTGCTTACTTTTGGTATTCCTGAATTTAAGCTAGAAAAAAGTGTGATGACACGCCGTCGAGAAATTTTTGAAGAAATGGGCGTCGAGTTTGTATTAGGCACGTCTGTTGGCGATGATGTGCCATTTGAACATGTACTAGAAGAATACGATGCGGTTTTTCTAGGCATGGGAACCTATAAATACATGAAAGGCGGCTTCCCAGGTGAAGATTTGCCTGGTGTTCATGATGCACTAGATTACTTGATCTCTAATGTTAATCATTGCCTAGACTTTGAAGAAGACGAGAGTGAATACATTAACCTTAAAGGCAAGCAAGTGGTTGTTTTAGGTGGTGGTGATACGGCGATGGACTGTAACCGTACCGCGATTCGCCAAGGTGCCAAAGGTGTCTCTTGTGCTTATCGTCGTGACCAAGAAAACATGCCTGGTTCTCGCAAAGAAGTAACCAATGCCCGTGAAGAAGGGGTTCAGTTCCTTTTCAACCGTCAGCCAGTAGAAATTGTTGGTGATGGCAAGGTAGAAGGCATCAAGGTAGTGGAAACTAAGATGGGTGAGCCTGACGCAAATGGTCGTCGCAGTGCTGAAGTCATCGAAGGCAGTGAGCAAATTATTCCGGCTGATGCGATTTTGGTTGCCTTTGGTTTCCAAGCAAGCCCAGCGCCTTGGTTTGAGAAGTTTGGTATTGAAACCGATGCTCGTGGTCGAGTGATCGCACCTAAGAAAGGCAAGTACATGTTCCAGACTACCAATGAGAAGATCTTTGCTGGTGGCGATATGGTGCGTGGTTCTGACCTAGTTGTAACGGCCATTGATGAAGGTCGTAAAGCGGCTGAAGGCATCATGGACTTCTTAGACGTTTAACTTAAAGTAACTTATGGTGCTCATTATTTTTTACAAAGTGAGTGCTATATGTTTCACAAAAGCACTTTTTTGATTTCCAAAAAAGTGCTTTTTTCGTTTTAAGACCATACCATGGTTATCTAAAGACGGGCTTAAGCGAATGAGCTTACAGCATGCATAAATGGTCTACACTTAGTGAACTAAGATGACCTGTGTGACGGTGTAGGATGATTGATAGCCCTTGTATTAGACAGTGTTGCCTTAATGAGCAAGATATTTGCCTAGGTTGCTTTCGTTCTTTAAAAGAGATTTTAGCCTGGTCAGCCGCGTCGCAAAACGAGAAACAAGATACGCTCAACTGTATTGCAGAGCGTAGGGCACAAGCAGATCACAGGGAGATTCATAGCATCTTTATATCATCCAAGAAGACCTGACTGACGTATCTAAGATAAGTCTTTAATATAAGGGGGAGACTATGTTTTCTTTTTTTAAATCTAACCCGCAAAAAGCGCTCAATAAAGAGTATGAGAAACTACTGGAAAAAGCGATGCAGGCCCAACGAGCAGGGGATATTAAGCGTTATGCAGAGCTAACAGCACAAGCCGAAATGGTAAAAGCAAAGCGAGATATGGAAGCTTCCTAGCGTTTTGCGCAGGCTAACAGGCAGAATAAAGACGAAAAAACGATGTGCAGTAGCACATCGCTTTTTACATTTTACCGGATTTTCAGGTTAGCGAATCAAACTCAAACTCTCTTCGGCAAAACCTGTTCCGGCTTCGGTATAGAAGTTAAAGACATTATCTATACCGCTATTTATCAGGATTTCGCGTTCATCTTGATAGCGTGCTATAGCGGCAATTTGGCCTGTGTAATTGGCTTTACGTAACTGCACCGCCACATTAGTAGTGTCTTCTGTTGCAGGTAATGCTAATAACACTAAATGAATGCTTGACGTATCAAGACGCTCCCAAAGGTCAGCATCTTCCCCATCGCCATAAAATACGTTCTCTTGGGCAGCTTGCATTTGCGTAATACGATTGCGATCTGCGTCCATCCCAGCGACGGTTGTTCCCACTAGACCTTTTAATGACTCAAAGGCGCCGCGTCCTACGCGTCCTAATCCGACCACTAAGATTTCCGTATCAACAGGTTGAACAAAAACATCTTCAGGTAAGCAGGTAGGGTGTTCAAAGCGACGAATGGTCTCTTTGTTTTTACGGTATAAGCGATGGACATTGCGATACAGCAAACTGGTCACGATAAAAGAGAAGGATACTGCTAAGGCTAACACCACAAGCCATTCTTTCGCGAGCCAACCATTGGCCACACTAAGAGCAACGACAATCAAGCCAAATTCACTGTAATTCGATAACACAATAGAGGACAAGAATGCGGTACGGCCACGTAATTTCAGCTTAGTAAATAAGGCAAAAAACAGAGCGAACTTTAGCAGAATAACCACGGAAATAAGTAGGCTAACCATGACCATATTAAGGGTTGGCAACGCGGTAAAACCGATGGACAAGAAAAAGCCGATAAGGAACAGATCCTTGAAGTTCATTAGCGCTTTATTCATTTCCGCCGCTTTACTGTGTGAAGCGAGTAAAATGCCGAAAATGAGTGCCCCTAGGTCGCCTTTCACGCCTACAAGGTAAAACAGTTCATAACCACCGAGTGCCAGAAAAAGTCCAGTAAGCGGGAGCATTTCACCGTGACCAGCTTTATCGACGATTTTATTAAACACAGGGCGAATTAATATTAAGCCAAACAATGCCAACGCCCAGAGCGAAGGGATTTTTCCGGTGGCAAATACTAAAAAGACAACCGCAACTATGTCTTGCATGACCAAAATGCCTAAGGCTAATTGTCCATGACGAGTTTTTAATTCACTGCTCTCCTCAAGTAGCTTGACGATACAAACTGTACTAGAAAAACTAAGAGCAAAACCAAGCAGTGCCGCGGTTTTGAAATCCAATATATCAAAGAAAGGAAGACTTAAGCTGCCTAATAATAAGCAGACAGCCATCAGTAGTAAGGACCACAAACTCATATGACCAAGGGTGGAGGCCCAGACTTCGCGCTTTAATAAATCTCTCACATGGAGCTTTAAGCCAATGCAAAATAGCATCAAGGTAATACCAAGGTTCGCTAAAGAGTCTAGAGTGCTACTGGGTTGCATACCAAAAGCATTTAGTAAAAAGCCGGCTAACAAAAAGCCAATAAGCGGTGGTAAATTAATGAGTTTCACGGCAAGGCCGCAAACAAAAGCAAATAATATCCAAATAAATTCCATGTAATCCTTCTAATTCTCTAAAAACCGTTAGCGTGCCAAAGTACACTCACTGTGGTGCTGATTATGATACGAAATTCACACTTAAAGGACATTAGGAATATTGCGCTTGAGGCGCTTTTTTCGCGCATGATCTACGCTTTTATCCGCCTTTTTCTAAACCTATGATCAAGTATGTCGATTAATGAAGCCGCCTATTCTGTTGTGTGTTTGATGCTCAATAATAAGTCGTCTTTTTTATATTGGTTGGCATATCTTGTTGGCTAATTAGGTGTGAAAGAAAGGTATAGACGCGTACACTGCGCTTTTTATGACTTTGAATTAGGAACAAGAATGTCGACCCCTGAAACTTCCCCTTTAAACTCATTGGCAAAACGCTTGCCAGAAAAAGAGTTTATTGCGCTGTTTGCTTTAATGATGTCATTGACGGCATTGAGTATGGATGCAGTGTTGCCGGCTTTTCCTGATATCACCCAAGCTTTTTTGGTGACAGATTATCACCAGACCCAATGGATAGTGACTGGGTTAGTATTTGGTATGGTATTTGGTGAGATTATTTTTGGTCCTTTATCAGACGCTATTGGGCGCCGTAAAACGATTTTAATTGGTGTGGGTATTTATGCCTTAGGCACTGTTATGGCAATGACAGCCCAAAGTTTGCCTATGTTGTTATTGGGACGAGTAGTGCAAGGCATCGGTGTAGCAGGTCCTAAAATTGCGTCTAGAGCGTTAATCCGAGACCTTTATAAAGGCGCTGCGATGGCAAGAATCATGTCTTATGTGATGGTGATTTTTATTTTAGTGCCTATGTTAGCGCCCTGGTTTGGTCAAAAGGTGATGTTGTTAGGCGGTTGGCGTTGGATTTTTGTTGCTTTTTTAGTGCAAGCGACCATCGCAACCTTATGGTTTGTCTTACGTCAGGGGGAAACGTTAGCGAAACAGCAGCGTCAGCCTTTTCGACCATCGCGTTTAATACGAGATGCGCGAAATATTTTTCAGCGTATTGATGTTGTGTGCTATATCGCAATCACAGGGTGTGTGTTCAGCGGCATGCTGTTGTATTTGAGTATTGCGCAGTCTATTTTTCAAGATATTTA
This sequence comes from Marinomonas pollencensis, assembly GCF_003387375.1. Classification (GTDB taxonomy): domain Bacteria; phylum Pseudomonadota; class Gammaproteobacteria; order Pseudomonadales; family Marinomonadaceae; genus Marinomonas; species Marinomonas pollencensis. Next base: position 36,931 of record NZ_QUNG01000009.1, read on the forward strand.
CGGCACTGGAGAGGATTTTCCACTTTATTTTGCGTTACTGTCTTGTGGTGCAGGGGTTGCGTCTTTTACCAATGGCAACATAGTCATGCGTCTAGGTATGGCGCTGTTGGTGAAAGCGGCTCTGATTTTGTTAGCGACAACCTCTGTGGTAATGCTGACAAGTGCGTTGGTTCATCAGGGGGTGCCGCCTTTATGGCTATTCTTAACATTAGGGGTCTTGGTGTTTTTTTGCCAAGGTCTGTTGTTTGGTAATATTAACGCCATGGCGATGGAGCCATTGGGCCGCACCGCAGGGCTTGGCGCAGCCATCGTCTCGGCATCGTCAAGCTTGATTGGAGTAATGCTCTCTTCTCTGGTTGGCTTATTTTACGCCGACTCTGTTACACCATTGGCGTGTGGTTTTTTGATTTTCTCTTCTACCAGTTTGGTGCTATTGCACATTGCCAAGCGCTTTCCCTCTGAGAAATAGCGCTCGGCAAATTGCACTTTAGCCATCTATAAGCCGCGTATTTTAAGGCTGCATCATGGTTTTAAATAGGCAAATTTCGATATCACGAACTTGTTTTGAAAATCACGTATAATCGAAACTCTTTATTTTTACATGTATTAAACATACCCATTTATGACTTCAAACTCAGCTAAACCATCTCTCGCCCGCGAACTCTTCACCATGACTTGGCCCATGTTATTTGGCATCTTGTCATTTATGAGTTTTCAGTTAGTAGACAGCGCGTTTATAGGCCAATTAGGCGTGCTTCCATTGGCAGCACAGGGCTTTACATTACCTATTCAAATGATAGTGATTGGTTTGCAAGTCGGTCTAGGGATTGCGACAACCGCGATGATCTCTAGGGCATTAGGCGCTGAAAAAGTTCGTTACGCCAAGCAGTTAGGTGGGTTGGTGTTAATGATTGGCAGCGTTGGCTTGGCCTTTTTCACTGTGCTGATTTGGTTATTGCGACACCCTATATTAGCCTTGTTAAGCGCTCCAGAATCGGTGTATCCCGTGATTGACAGTTATTGGCCCCATTGGTTGCTAAGTGCTTGGATCGGTGCCTTAATCTATTTTTTTTACAGCATCTGTCGTTCTAATGGTAACACCATGTTGCCAGGTGTCATGATGATAGTAACTAGTTTGTTAAACCTCGCGCTGGATCCTATTTTTATCTTTACCTTAGGGTTAGGTTTGAATGGGGCGGCTATTGCCACGACTTTATCTTTTGTCCTTGGTTTGTTGATCGTTGCACCGCTTGTGACTCGTCGGCATTGGCTAAGTTTTGACTGGAAAGACCTGAAAATAACGCAAAGTCTCTCTGATATTGGTCATATTATGGGGCCCGCTATGGTGAGTCAGTTGCTGCCTCCTGTATCGTCTATGCTTGCCACGAAATTGATTGCTGGCTTTGGTACGGCGGCGGTCGCGTCTTGGGCGTTGGGTTCGCGTTATGAATTTTTCTCTATTGTTGCTGTGTTAGCACTGACTATGTCCATGCCACCGTTTGTTGGACGTTTGTTAGGAGCGGGTAGAATGGAGGACATTCGTTATATTGTGAAAGTGGCCTGCCGCTTTGTGTTGTTATTTCAGCTATTAATCGCCGTGGTGACTTTGTTGGTTGCCAGTGGTTTAGCCAGTTTGATGACCAGTGAGCCAGAAGTACAACAGATTCTTCGTTGGCACCTGATGGTGGTGCCGATCAGTTTAGGGCCGCTTGGTGTTTGTATGTTGATGGTGTCGATTTCTAATGCTTTAGGTAAATCCTATACCGCATTGGTTATTTCAGCTTTGCGCCTGTTTGCTTTCTTTTTGCCTTGTCTCTGGCTTGGCGCGGAGATAGCTGAGCTGAAGGGACTTTTTGCTGGGGTATTGGCAGGTAATTTACTGGCAGGGATTGCTTCTTGGTATATCTATTGTCGCGCACTGAGGATGCTAGAAAAAGCATAAATTGGTTGTTGCTCACTGATGAGTCTGTTTTTACACAACGCCATTTGATAGAGGCTATCAAGTGGCGTTGTTGGTTTTATCCCTTCAATGTGAACAAAAGTCATTTTGGGAGAGGCGCTTTACCCGGTGAATAGAGCATATTTCGCAAATATGAAGCTCCTTGCACAATTGTTTAGTTGAAAACGTATTTGAGAATGAATACCATTTGTTTTATTAGTCATTCTCTTATTTGGAGTTCAACGTGGAAAATTCAGTACAGCAGCAGATTGTTGATTTTTTGCAGGTCGGTGGACCTGTAGTATGGATCTTAATGGGGTTCTCTGTTGTTGCCTTGACGATTGTTTTAATGAAACTGTGGCAGTTTGCTTCGTTGCGTGCAGAAAGTCGTAAAACGGTTGATAAAGCGTTGCAAGCATGGCGTCAGCAAAACTCAAATCAGGCACTAGAGTTATTGGATGAAACACGTCCTGTTGATTCGTTGGTGGGTTTTTCGATTCGTTCACTACAATCCGGTCAGATGGAAGTAGACCGTATTCGTGAAGAAGTAGAACGACTGGCAATGAACAAACTGAATCAACTACGTTCGTATTTCCGCCCGCTAGAAATCATTGCTTCCTTAAGCCCACTATTAGGTCTGTTAGGAACCGTGCTCGGTATGATTACCGCATTCCAGCAAATGGAGGGGGCAGGCAGTCAAGTGGATCCTTCTGTGTTGTCTGGCGGTATCTGGCAGGCACTATTAACCACGGCAGTGGGTTTGGCTGTTGCTATTCCCGTTGTGACTATGCACAGCTGGTTAGAGCGTAAGGTAGAGCGTATTTCTCATATGGTGAATGACGCAGTGACACAAGTCTTCACTTGCAAAGAAGCAGAGCGCTTAGTGGCTAAGGCTGCGAAAGAGGTTTTACATGCCGCTTAACTTAAGTCAGCCGAAGCGTAAAACTGCGATCAGCCTGACTCCGTTAATAGACATTGTTTTCATCCTACTTTTGTTCTTTATGCTGACCTCAAGCTTTGTCCCTTGGCGTACAGTGGATACGCCATTAGCGGTACCTGCAGACACCCCAGTAGACAGTAAAGACAATGATATTGTGCTATTAACCCTTAAGCAGAATAATCAGATGGTGTGGCTAGAAGGCCAAGCCTACGCTTTATCCGATACAGCATGGTTTAAAACGCTAGTAGCAGAGCATAAGAAAGGCACTTTTGCAGTTAAGGCAGAAGATGGGGTAAACCTACAAAGTGTCATGAGCTTGGCTGATCGTTTAAAAGAAAGTGGTGCGAAGACCGTGTCTATTGCGAACGCGTTTTCCAGCAAGGATAAATAATGAAAATAGCGGATAAGTTTGCGGCTAAGAATAAAGCCGATGACGACAACATGGTGCCATTGATCAATGTCGTTTTTCTTATGTTGGTGTTTTTTATGGTAGCAGGCCAAATTCGCAAAGCTGACCCTATTCCTGTGATTCCGCCGAGCTCTATTAATGATAACAAAGCAGCAACAGACCCTAATGTGCTGATTGTAGTGGGTGAGAATAAGCAGATTTATTTAGATGATAAATTGGTTACGCTGGACGCCATAAAACCCGCTTTAGAAAGTCAGTTTAAGCAGGCGCAAGACAAAGATAAATTTTGGGTACAAATCAAAGCAGATGGGCTAACTCCTGTGGATAGGCTAAGACCTATTTTTAGTGAAATTCGAGCCTCTGGACTGACCAAAGTGAGTTTAGCGACACAATTAGAAAGAGGTCAGCAATGATCTCAAAGCGTCATTGGGTAATAGCAGGGGTTGCGGCACTTTCGATGCATGCAGCAGGGTTTTATGTTGTTTTTCATCAGCCGGTAGAAGGCAGTAAGGGGGCCGGTGCACAAGGCATTGAGTTTGACCTTGGAATGATGGGAGATATGGGCTCTGCGGCGCAAAATACGCTTGCTCAGCAAGAAAAAGTTGAGCCGAAAAAAAACCTAGAAGAACCCCCTAAAAAGGAACCAGAAAAAGTTGTTCCAAAGAAGCCCGAGCCGAAACCGATTAAAAAGCCGGTAGAGAAAAAAGCAGAGCCCAAACCCGTCAAAAAGGCAGAACCAAAGCCAGTCGAGAAAAAGCCCACACCGGTTGAAAAAGCCGTGATCAAAGCTAAGCCGCCTGTTGTCGTCAAGCAAACATCGCCCGTAGTCGTGGCTAAAGTTGAGCCTAAACCAGAGCCTAAACCAGAGCCTAAGCCAGAACCTAAAGTTGAGCCTAAGCCAGAACCCGTCGCGGCAGAAGCAACAAGCTCAACGGCCGATGCGCAACCGACTCAATCTCAGCAAGTGGCGAGTAGCACTCCTCAGAAACAAGGGCCAAAGTCACAGGCCAGCCAAAAAGCCACAACAGGCAGCGCTAACGCGGCCAGCACGGGTGGGAACCCAGGAGCAAAAGCGAAGTATTTTACTCAGCTTGCTACCGCATTAGCACAGAACAAGCGCTATCCTCGAGCCTCTCGACGCAGAAATGAAGAAGGTGTCGTGACATTAGCCTTTACCGTTTATGCTGATGGTGATGTATCTGATGCGAAGATAGTGAAAAGCTCGGGCCATCGTCGGCTCGATAAGGCGGTTATGAAAATGCTAAGACGTGCCGTTCCTCTGCCAGCCTTTACCAAGGATATGACAGAAAAAGAGTTAAAGATTACACTACCTGTGTCTTTTAAATTGAGTGATTATTAAGCCCTATCACCACTAAACAGTACAATCCTCAAAACACAGTATGAACATATGGCGCCTTTATTCAGTAAAGGCGCCATTTTTATTGCCTGAAGTGGCTCAGCAGCAACAACAGGTGAATATTACGGCTCTGATAGGGCGTTTACAGTATTAGGCAATAACAGCCATATTTTACCAAAATGCTTGAGTTGCCCCGCATGAACATGGGCTTCATCTCCAATGCCTTGATACCAATCGATATGCCCAGGCCCTTTTATTGCGCCGCCTTTATCTTGCGCGAGTAGCAGGCGAAATTCGTGACCGATGAGGTTACCTTGTTGATCAAGTTTAGGCATTTCTCCCAATAGAATTGAGCCAAGAGGGATCACCTTAGGGTCGACGGCAACCGAATAAAGTGGTGTAAGAGGTACGTTTGCTGCACCGACAGGCGCAGACAGTCCTTCACTGAAAAACAAATAGCTTGGGTTCTGTGACAGCGTTTCTCGCACTTTATCTGGATGCTCTTTTAGCCAGCGTTTGATGCTTTGTGCGGAAATATCAGCCCGATCTATTTCACCATTTTCAATGAGGATCTTACCAAGGCTGCGATACGGCCAACCATTAACTCCACCCCAAGAGAGCAACTCTCTTGAGCCATCTTCATACTGCACCACACCTGAACCTTGCACATGTAAGAAGAAATTATCGACTAGGTCCGCGCTGTAGGCGATTTCCAACCCTTGGCCTTGTAGCGCATTTTCAAAATCAATCTGCTCACGATTAGGAAACTTGCCGTTGGCGTCTCGTGTTAATGGTTTACGATAAAGAGGGTAGCGATATACCGCATCCGGAGTGTGCCGGACGGGAATCACTGGCACATAATAGCCCGTGATCTGCACGTTGCCTCGGTAGTCTTGGCCTGCAAGTTGCAATGCTGTTAAGTGTGGGGTGTAGCTAGGCTGTTTAAGCCATTGTTCGACCTCATTGGTGACTTGTTTGAGTTGTGTAACACTGACCTGAGTATCTTGTAAGGCATAGGTTTGCTCAGACAGTTTATTTAGGTAGCGTTGCTGTTGTTCTAGACCGATTTGAAAACTGGCATCAGGGTAGGGCAAACCAGGAGGAAGGCTTTCCTTTAAATATAGGCTTTCTCGTTTTAGCCCGTTCTTATCTAAACCGTTATTTTCAAAGTCATTGGAGGAGTCGACTTCAAACTGGCTACAGGCTGTTAATGATAAAAATGACAATAAGCTAAGGGTGGTAAGCAGTGACTTGGCTTTACTTTTGCTGGGTGTGGCACAGGGTAAAATGCATCTGATCATAAGCGTCTTGTCTCTTGAACGTTATAAATAATAAGCAGCTATTAATATGTGGTCGCTGCGAGTGCTATTTATCTTGAGTGCTAGACTAAGGTAACGCAATGCTTAGGGACTGAATTTACACTTTATGAAAGCCTTACTGACAGCTAAAACATAAGGCATTCATAGGCCTGACGTAAGGAAATAAAGCGTTCTGTGTCTCCGCCGTGATCTGGGTGGGCATAATGAGCCAGTTTGCGATATTGGCGCTTTATTTCTGCTTTAGTGGGAGATTTTTGGTTTAATTGCAGCGTTTCTAGGGCAGCCTCTCGATCGCCTGTGAGATAGATTCCTTGGTAAAAGCTGTTTAGCAAGCGCGACACTTCTTGTTCATCGGTCTTTTCGTATTCGTTCCAGTCGAGATAATAGGCTGCAAGCTTTGCTTCTACACTATTGTTTACTTCGTTGCTGCTCGAAGAGGGAACTTGTTTTGTGGAGAGGATTCTAATATGGGTAGCACTTATTGAGAGGGTGAGGGACTCTTCTTGCCATAAGCTTGTTTGTAACTGGTAGAGAGCGTTCATGATTAAAAAGTGTTGCCGGAACAGTTGCAGGTTGATATCTACTGCAATGTCTTGCAACTCTGGAAGCTGCTGCTTAAGTGTCTTAAGGATCTCAAATTCACCAACACCTTCTGGATGTTCCCTTAAGATATGTAATATAGGGCCAATTAATGGGTTTCTCATAATTTGTTTCTTCCCTGTGAAAACACGTAAAGTGTAGATGAGTGAGCCCAAAAGGGTCAAAGTCATTGTGTTCAATGGCGCTTATTTTGTTATTACTAAACGGTGCGTTATGTTGTGGATACTGGGTATTTTACTGTTTTTAGTTCTGTTTTGTGGACCGCATTTATGGGTGAAGTTCACCTTACAGCGTTACGCCAAAAAGCGCGACGATTTGCCGGGTTCTGGCGGCGAATTAGCCGAGCACCTGATTCGCCGCTTTGAGTTGCATGAAGTGTCGGTAGAAACCACCCAAGAAGGGCAGGATCATTTTGATATACAGCAACATAAAGTTCGTCTAAGCCCTAGTGTGTTTAATGGTCAATCGCTGACTGCGGTGGCCGTCGCGAGTCATGAAGTGGGCCATGCCATTGCCCATGAGCGCCAAGAAGGGATTGCCCGCTTGCGAATGCGTTATTTACCTAAAGCGGTGTTTCTACAACGTCTCGCCGCAGGTTTATTGATTGGCTGGCCTTTGCTGTCGATCTTATTACATATTCCATATGCGGTAGTGATCCATGCGCTGGTCGTGGGGATATCTGGGTTGTTAGCGGTTTTTGTGCAACTTGCCATTTTGCCTGAAGAGTGGGATGCCAGTTTCCATAAAGCTTTACCAATTCTAGCGGAAGGCGACTATTTGCCGAAAGAAGATTTACCTAAAGTGAAGCGCATTTTGTTCGCTTGTGCGATGACATACGTGTCGGCTGCTTTATTAAAAATGCTGTTTGTATGGCGTTGGTTTAAACGTTAACTAGGCTCCATTGATGGCGCACCATATCGTGATTCCTGCACGATATGGTGCCAGACAAACCATCAACTAATGGCTTTAGCCCAGCTGCCAAAAGGTTGCTTTTCAAAGGCCATATTACCGTTTTCATCTTGGTAAATATTAATCCACGCTTGCCAGTTCTTATGGTCAATCTCTGGGTAATCTAAACGATAGTGACTGCAGCGGCTTTCTTTTCTCATGATTGACGCTTTAAGCTTCATTTCTGCCGTGATAATCATGTTTTCGGTTTCGTGCGCCAGTCGCAGCTTATGTAAGTCATTGGCAATTAGCATGGGTACATGATGCTCTTTAAGTTCTTCTACATAAGCTAATGCCGCTTGAAGCAGACGCTCTTTTTTGATGTAGAGAACAAAGTTAGGGATCATGATACCTTGCAGCACTTGTGTTACCCAGGCAGGGCTATAGCCGCGCTTACGTTTTAGTGGCGCAAATATCTCCTGTTCAATTTCCCTTAGACGGTCTGCATTAACGCTTACAGAAGGCGTGTTTTGGCTGGCTTGTGCTGCGGCTTCACCGGCAATGGCGCCTTGCACCGCCGAACCTGCAAGGGAGGAGCCTATTTGAGCATAAATACCACCAGACATGTGTGAGCCGAGCGCATCCCCCGCCGCATAGAGGCCAGGGATGGTACTAAGTCCTGTTTCATTGATTGGGGTTAAGCCTTCTGATTTATGAATCGCCATACCAGCGCTTGAACCACCAACCTGCTCTCCGCCCATACCAGGAGGGGGGCCACCGCCCGGCTTTTTACCAGAAAATAGCGCTAGAATCCCTCCTTCTTTTTGCGGTGGCGGTGGCGGTGGCGCTGATCGCTGTCTAAAGGCAGCAGGAACAAAAGGGCCTCCTTTGGCCTGTGCCATTTGGGCTTGCTGCTGGCTATTTTTACCCGGCGGTCCCATAGGCGGCCCCATGGTAATAGGAGGGCCTATTTTGTAGGCTTGATAGTTAATATCGACGCCCAGATCATGATGTATATCAGCCCCTGTAATACTAGGTTTTTCTTCAACTTGCCCGTGCCAGTTGTCATAACTCGAGCCCGAGTTTTTGGCAGAACCCGGGTGGCCGTCATTCCATTCTTTTCCGGTCACTTTGGCGCCAATTTTATACGCCATAATGGTGCCATCATGGGTTAGATCACACACGGGAAAACCGCTGGGTTTGAAACCACCGGAGCCGGAACATAGCACCACAGTTTTGGCCTTGAAATGAATCAGATTAGGTTTGTCTAAGCTGAAACCAGAAGCGCCGACCACTCGGCCATTTTCTTTGATTAAGTGGGTGATCATGACCCTTTGGTGAAGCGGAATAGCGCGTTCATTAATCGGGCGAGAGAAGGATTCGTTATAAAGGGGGGAATCAAAGAAGCCCCATTCTTTAAGTTCTTCGACCCGTGCTTTGGAGTGCTCCGCAAGTTGACGCGTAAAGACAGGATTATTGGACTGAATGGCCGACTCTGAGACTTTGGCAACAAATTGGTCAATGCTCATGTTACTGGTATTTTTATCGTAGCTAAAAATACCTTTAGCAAAAGGGGTCAGCCCCGAACTGCCTAATCGGCCTTTCGATACCATGGTGACTTTGGCTCCGGCATCATGGGCTTTTACCGCGGCAAATAATCCTGCCATGCCACTACCAATGACGAGTACATCGCTTTCTATGTGTTTGACTGAGAAGGTGCTGGGTGGCAGTGGCGTGTCGTTGCTGATTGGCGGCTTGTTAAAATCCATCTGATTAAAAACATAAGCACCAGCGGCCGCGGCGCCAAGTACTCCTCCTGCGGTACCAATAAACTGGCGCCGTGACAGGCCTTTGTTGTCTGAATCACTCATCTATCACCTCCAAGAAACCATCACAGGAATGGATTTTTCTGGAGTAATGGTAATGGCGCCTACCGGACAATATAGCCGGCATAAATGGCAGATTTGGCAATCTTCAGGGTACTTAATGACGGCCTTTTGAGTGGCTTCATCGAGCTTTATAACATCGGTCGGGCAGCTTTCAATGCAAGCGTTACAGCCGATACAACCGGAAATTTGATGAATAGGCATTAATGTATTCCTACTAAAATGAAAGTTGTTCGAAATAGATATTTCGCGCGGCGATGGGAAAATCCTTCAGCGCATAGCGAATGTTTTTTACGGCGACGGCGGAGCCGCATAAATACACAGAACTGGTCTCAACTGGAACGTCTTGCAGGGCGTTTTGTAAGCAGGTTTTGTCAATAAAACCCTGATAGTAAATAGGAGAAGTTGATGGTAAATAACAGACAAAACGGGTTTTAAAGTCCTCCATGTTTTGTTCGAAGTGGGCAAGCTCATCGCAAAATAACATCTGAGAGAAAGTACGGTTACTGTAGATGAGGCGAACTGGGCGCGGCTCATTGGACTCAGCAAGCGTACGTAACAGGCCGATTATCGGCGCGATGCCAATGCCACTAGCAATCAAAATGATGGCATTGCTGGTGTCATTCGTGGCAAGCGTCATATTGCCGTAGGGACCATCGACGAAAACAGCTTGTCCTGGTTGTAGCTGATCAAGAGACCTTGTGTAGTCACCTAGCTCTCTCACTACAAAAGACAACTCAGGTAGTGATCTTGGGGTAGAGGCGATAGAAAATGGATGGTAGTCCAGACGATAGGCGTCTTTTTGAGTACTCAGCCAAACAAATTGTCCTGCTTGAAAGGTAAAGTCAGACTGGGCTCTTATCGTGATTAACCAATCATTAAAGTTGGCTTTTTCTCGACTCACCAAGGTAAAAGCGTGCTTACTCAAATGGCGAGGTTTTAGCGTATAGCCATAGACGGTAAACGCCAGAGATAAGCCGCAAGCTAGCCACCAAGCTTGATTGATATGCGGGCCAAACTGACCATGGCTACCAACTTGTGTGATGTGCCAAGTGGCGAGTATTAAAATCGCCATAAAACCGGCAGTATGCAGCAGCTTCCATTTTGCATAACTCAGTGGAAACTTATTTTTATAAATGGAAAAAAGCACCCAGGCTGCCAGTAATACCCAAGCAATAATTCCTGTTAATAAGCGTGGGGCGGTAATGGATTCAATAATCGAAAGACTTAGATCTGCGCCAGACAAAAACCACTTTGGTAATAAGATCAATGCTGGGTGGAGGAAGAAAAATGCCCCAATCCATTTTCCCATACGTTTATGTTGTTGCATGTTCCAATCAATGCGAGAGAACAATTTTGCCCGCTTAAGCCTGGCGGCTAGAGGGAATTGCAGCATCATGGAAACCATCATTATTAGGTTTAAAAAACTCAATATTCCGACATAAAGTCCTTTGTTATCCATAGGTAAAATGGCTAAAAAAACATAGGGTATCACCACTAAAAAACAAATTTGTAGTATTAACCAGCCTTGTGTTGGATAGGCTTTTTGTTTTATAAACTGCGACCAAGACGCCAAGATCCGACTTGCTAACATGCTTGTCATGAGCACACCTAAACGTGAAATATTCCCTACTACCATAGCGCTGAAAATTGTGTTGAATATGGAGAAAAGTGAAAGTTTTACAAGCTCAAAGAACACTGGAAATTGCGTTAAAATACGTTATCTAGCTTATAAAATAAGGAAATACAGTGCGAGTTCCCATTTTTACAAAATTATTTATTTCCTTGTTTATGACCAGTATTTTGCTGGTTATTGGTATGACTTTTTTTGTTAGTTACAGCTTTAAATCAGGCTTTCAAGAGTACTTAAATCAGCAAGAAAAAAAGGAAGTAGGGCGGCTCGCAAATCTATTGTCTGGGTATTATTCTGCAGATGATGGCTGGCAAACGCTAAGAATGCAGCCTGAAATATGGGCAGAGATGTTTGTTAAAATAGGCATGCCTTTTCCCGGTGAGCACTCTGCTCCTGAGCGTCATCCGAGCCCTAATATTGAACTTGGCCCAGGGCCCGACAGAGGCCCTGAACATGGCCGCGAACGCCATGAATTCCCACCGAGGAATGCGGCTGTTGCTGAAGAATTTGGTCCGATTAGTCATCGTCTTTTTCTTGAAAACAAAGACCATCAATGGGTCGCTGGGGTGTATTTTCCAGATCAAGAAGAGACCAGTGTCGAGTGGTTTAGAGAGCCCATTAAGCAATCTGGAAAGGTAGTTGGTTGGATCGTTTTGAAGCAAAAAGATCAACTATCAGGGCCTTTGGTGGGGCAGTTTTATGCACAACAACAAAGCAATTTGATCTGGATAATAGGCCTAGCTGGATTAGCTTCGTTAATCGTTGCATTAGGCTTGGTTCGGCATTTTTTATTACCACTAAAACGCTTACAAAAAGGCGCAAATGCTCTCTCTGAGGGGGATTATAGCTTCACTTTCGAAGGTGGTAGTAATGATGAATTTGGCGAGTTAGCTAACCGGTTTCAGTATCTAGCGGGCAGTTTGAAGCGTCAAAAGGAAAGCCGTGAGCAATGGCTTGTCGATATATCTCATGAATTACGCACCCCCATCGCGGTGTTGCGTAGTGAATTAGAAGCGATCCAAGATGGAATCCGCAAGCCGGAGATGAAGCGCATGGATTCTATGCATCATCAGGTGATGGGGTTGCGTCGTTTGGTCGACGACCTTTACCTGTTATCAAAAACCGATGCAGGGGGATACCAGTTAGATGTTCGGCGGCTCGATATTATTGCTCTCGTGCAAAGTGTTGCGAATCGCTTTGAGCATAGAATAGAGCAAAAAGGTCTCGTCTTAACAAGAGCACTGAGCGCGCCTGTATTTATCATGGGTGATGAGAAGACACTTGAACAGTTGTGTGTGAACTTGTTTGAAAACAGTCTGCGCTATACGGATGCCCCGGGCACCATCAAGTTAGCCGCACAAGCTGACAAGGATGATGTGGTTTTGTTGTTTGAAGACTCCTCGCCCGGGGTAGAAGAGGTTCACTTAGACAAGTTATTTGCACGTCTATATCGAGTAGATCAATCTCGCAGCCGTTCTCACGGTGGCTCAGGGTTAGGTCTATCTATTTGCCAAAACATCGTCATGATGCATGGTGGAAGCATTGTCGCTAAGCGCTCCGAGTTGGGTGGTTTAGTTATTGAAGTCAGATTGAAAAGAGAAATTAACAATGGATGAGAAAAAGAAAAGTATTTTAGTGGTTGAAGATGAGCCAACATTAGCGGCTATCCTCTGTGAGTATTTAGAGCATGCTGGCTATCAAGCATATCAGCTCGATGATGGCGCACTTGTCGTTGATTTTGTTAAGGAAAATAACCCAAATTTGATTATTTTGGATCTAATGCTTCCAAATAAAAATGGGTTAGATATTTTCCGTGATATACGTTCGTTTAGCGAAGTTCCTGTCATCATGGCAACGGCTAAAGTAGAAGAAATTGACCGATTGTTGGGCTTGGAACTTGGAGCGGACGATTATATTTGTAAGCCATTTAGCACCAGAGAAGTGGTGGTGAGGGTGAAAAACATTTTGCGCCGCAGTGAAGCACCAGCGCTAAAAACGCAGGCTCGTTTGCAAGTAGACGAGCCTTCTATGACCGTCCGTTATCATCAACAAAAGGTGACTTTAACCCCCGCCGAATTTAAAATTCTAGCGCTGTTATTTAAAAACTCAGGCCGAATATATAGTCGTGATCAGCTGATGGATCATATTTATTCGGATCATCGTGTGGTTGCAGACAGAACCATAGACAGCCATATCAAAAACCTAAGACGTAAATTAGAAGACATAGATCCAGAGTTAGATTGCATTAAATCCGTTTACGGTGTCGGTTATAAATTTGACGACCAGTAGACTTTTTCTCCATATTGGATACTAACTTCGTACCTACACTTCCTTTACTAAATAAACTGATTCCAGTTTTATGATTAAGTAAGGGAAGTAAACTATGAAGAAGCTCTCCACGGCAGTGTTACTGCCTGTTATCACAGCCAGTGTGCTTACGCTATTTTCTGTCAACAGCCTAGCGGCGGGCGGACAGCCACCACAAGCTCCACCTTCTTTTTCTCAAATGGACACCAATGGTGATGGTGTCTTAACTAAAGACGAAGTAAAAGGCCCCCTAGCGGATGACTTTGACCGTTTTGATGCCGATCACAGCGGTAGCCTTACGGAAGAAGAATTACCAGCGCCACCTAGCCATTAATTAAGCGACCGATCGCTAATAAGATCAATGCATGAGCGCGTCTAATACCGTGTGTTTGGCTAGCAATTGGATCAGGTTGCAGGTAGATCGAACTTCTTCTGCACAGCGCCGATGTTGAATGCACCTTTCGAGGTAGAGATAAACGCTCATCATAAATGACAAGGAGATCACTATGGGATTTCGTTCTGTTTTCGTGTTGAGTTGTTGTTTAACTTTGTCTGGATGTGCCATGGGGCCGCGCGGTGGTGGCGGTGCGCCATTGGGATTATTTGCATTTGGCGCTGGCGTGGCGATAGGCTCAGTATTGACCACATTGCCGCCACGACATGTGGTGGTTAGAAACGATATTTATTATTCCGATGGCGTATTTTATCGGGATGGACCACATGGTTATGTGGTCATTGCGCCGTCACCTGGTGTGTGGGTAGATGATATTCCCGCAGACCATAAAGTGGTGCATTATCAAGACCATGATTACTTTAAATGCAAAGGTGTTTGGTATCGTTTTGACCCGCAGCGTAAGCAATATCGAGTAGTGAAAGACCCTTTTTAGGAGGATGTTGCGATACCCTGCCAGCATTAAAAAGGCCCCAAGTAAGTTAGATTGCATGGGGCCTTTTTGCGTCTAATGAGCCGCTTTAACGCTGTTTACTTTCAAATTCAGGGTGAATCCAAACAGGGGCTTCTAAACGAGGCAAGGCTTGTTTTCCAAGAATCATATCAGCGGCTTTTTCCGCCACCATGATAGTCGGAGCATTTAAATTGCCGTTAGTAATGGTTGGAAAGACTGAAGAGTCGACCACTCGTAGATTTTGCAAACCACGAACTTGGCAGTGCTCATTCAAGACGGCCATTGGGTCACTATCGTCGCCCATCTTACAAGTACAAGACGGATGATAAGCGCTCTCTACGTTTTCTTTTACCCAGCGGTCGATATCTTCGTCGCTTTGAATGTCCATACCAGGTTGAATCTCGTCACCACGGAAATCGTCTAGAGCAGGTTGCTGTAATATTTCACGGGTGAGACGGATGGTATCGCGCCAATCTTGTTTATCTTGCTCGGTAGAAATGTAATTAAACAAGATACGAGGCTTGGCAGTAGGGTCTGCTGATTCGATCCATAGCTTACCGCGACTTTCTGGCTTATTTGGTCCTACATGGACTTGGAAACCATGGCCTTCTACCGCGGCCTGGCCATCGTAGCGCATAGCGGCTGGCAGGAAGTGGTATTGGATATTAGGCCATTTCAACCCTGCTCGTGAGCGGATAAAGCCACAAGATTCAAAGTGATTGGTAGCACCTAAGCCGGTTTTAAACAGCATCCAACGAGTACCGATTAGCCCCTTGCTAATCAGTCCCAATTTGCTGTTTAGAGTGACAGGCTTTTTACAGAAATACTGGAAGTAGACTTCTAGGTGATCCTGTAAGTTTTCACCCACACCAGGCAGTTCGTGCAAGACTGGTACACCGGCTTTTTCAAGTACCTCTTTTGGACCCACTCCGGACAATTGCAACAATTGTGGTGAGCCAACGGAGCCTGCTGACAGGATGACTTCTTTACGAGCGTTGACCTGTTGTGTGTGTCCGCTATTGCTGAATTCTATGCCGACGGCTTTTTTACCTTCAAACACGATTTTATGGCTCAGAACCCCTGTTTTTACTGTCAGGTTAGGGCGTTGCATTGCACGGCGCAGGTAGGCATTAGAGGTCGATGCTCGTACGCCATTTTTGACCGTCATGTGCATAGCACCGAAACCTTCTTGGCGGTAGCCATTGTAGTCATCGGTTTTACCGTAGCCTGCCTGATCACCTGCATTAATGAAGGCTTCATAAAGAGGATTGTAGGTCATGTCATTGCCGTTGTTGGTCGACAATGGGCCTTGTCCGCCACGATAGGTGTCCGCGCCGTTCTTCCAGGTTTCGGCTTTTTTGAAATAGGGTAGACAGGTTTGATAATTCCAACCTTTAGCACCGTTTTCTTCCCACTGATCAAAGTCACAAGCGTGACCGCGAACGTAAACCATGCCATTAATGGAAGAGGAACCACCTAACACCTTGCCACGAGGGCAATGCATTTCTCGATTGTCTAAGCCCGGCTCTTTTTCAGTATGAAATTGCCAAGCGTACTTTTCCGTATTCATCGGGTATGACAAAGCGGTTGGCATCTGAATGAACAGGCTCTTATCTGAGCCGCCCATTTCTAAAAGTAATACTCTGTTATCACCGTTTTCTGTCAGCCTGTCTGCTAGCACACACCCTGCGGAACCGGCGCCGACAATGATGTAATCGTATAATTCGCTACTCATTTGTTGTGCTCGCTTAATAAGGGTTTTGAACGTCGTTTAGGTCAACAAACACGCTCTTATTTTGTGTGTAGTGATACAAGGTCTCGATGCCGTTTTCACGACCCACACCAGATTCTTTATAACCACCTACCGGCATTTCAGCAGGAGAAGATCCCCAGGCATTGATCCAGCAGATACCGGCTTGCATTTGATTGATGACACGGTGTGCACGGGCAAAGTCTTTGGTGAAAACACCGGCAGCTAGACCATATTTTGTGTCATTTGCTCGGGCAATTACTTCATCTTCATTGCTAAAGCTTAGTACCGACATAACAGGGCCGAAGATCTCATCGCGTACTTGAGGCATGTCGTCGGTGCAGTCAGTAAACACAGTAGGGGCAACGAAAGCGCCATTTTCTAGACCATTTTCAGTAACTTGGTATCCTCCGCACAATAGGGTTGCGCCAGAAGCTTTTGCGGCATCGATAAAGCCCAGTACCTTTTGCATATGATCTTTAGAAATAAGTGCGCCGACTTGAGTATCCATATCCATTGGATCACCAATAATCATGGCTTCGGTGCGTGTTTTTAACTCTGTAGTGAAAGCATCCATAATGTCAGCATGGACAAAAACGCGAGTACCGTTGGTGCAAACTTCCCCTTGAGTATAGAAGTTAGCGAGCATTGCCGCTGACACCGCTTGATCAACAGGCATATCAGGGAAAATAATCATTGGGGATTTGCCCCCTAATTCCATGGTTACTTGTTTCAGGGACTGCGCGGAAGCGGCCATGACTTTTTTGCCCGTACCCACTTCACCAGTGAAGGACACCTTGTCGATACCTGGGTGTGCGGTAATCATTTGGCCAGTGCGAGCATCGCCTTGAACCACATTGAATACGCCATCAGGCAAACCTGCTTGAGTGTAAATCTCTGCTAATTTTAGGGCCGTTAACGGTGTTTCTTCAGATGGTTTGAAAATCATCGCATTGCCGGCAGCCAGAGCAGGCCCCGACTTCCAGCAAGCGATTTGAATAGGGTAGTTCCAGGCACCAATACCGGCGCATACACCGAGTGGCTCTTTTCGAGTATAGAAAAAGTTGCCGTTGCCAAGGTCTTGGTATTCCCCTTGAATTTTATCGGCTAGACCCGCGTAGTATTCGATAACGTCGGCGCCAGTTTCAATGTCGACACAAATGGCTTCTTGTAGTGGTTTGCCGGTATCTAGCACTTCTAGACGGGCCAGCTCTTCGTTGTTTTCACGCAACAATTCTGCGGCTCTTTTAAGGATGCGCCCACGCTCTACTGCACTCATCGCTGCCCACACTTGCTGGCCTTTCTTAGCAGACTCTACAGCAGCATCTAATTCAGCTTGTCCGGCGTGCTCTATAGTGGCAATGACTTCACCTGTAGCTGGGTTTAATGTGTCAAAGTGCTCTTGGCTGGTGGATGCATGGTAGCGACCGTGAATATATTGCTGCTGATGTGCCATGATAAACCTCTTTAAGAATTTGGTTTCTTGACGATAAATTCGCATGAATAATCGATATTTTAACTATCGCGTTTTTATTAAACGCTCGTTTAATAAAAACAATTGTACATTTTTTGACTATAAAAAGCAGCCGTAATGCAATAATTAGTGGTCTAAGGATAGTTGGAAACGTTAGGGAAAAGAAAGAGGTTGTGCTAACTAGGTAAGAATTATCACGTGAGAATAATGACCTATGTAAAGTTAAGCCCCTTACTTTAAAGGGCTAAAGTAAGGGGCTTAGAAAAAGTCGGTGCGGCTTCTTAAAGGCTAATTACGCTATTGCTATCGTAGCTTACTGGGCTGGGCACATAGTCGTCAGCCATGTCATCATTTAGCCATTGAGTGCCATCTAAAACATAGCGAAATTGGTAAGCTGTGTTTACTTCTAAGCTTAGGGTTGAGGCAAACACTCCTGATTTTTGCTTTCTCATTGGGTTGGCGGTGCAATCCCAATTATTAAAGTCGCCAACGACAGCAACATTTTTGGCAGTACCTACCTTATCGGCAGGAAGGGCAAATTTTACTTTGCATTCAGGTTTGGTTTTTAAATATTTTTTCTCAATCATTTCCAACTCCATTGTCCAGTCTGAGAGGCAATTAATGTCTAGGGTGAAAGTAAGGACACCTATTCTAAGCAAGTCCTGCGCCATGAATCGTAACTTATTAATACGATTAAAAATTACAACAAATGAGCGGTTTTTCTACGAACACCCTCTGACATCATAATAAAAATAGCCCTTAAACGCTGCTACTGTTTGGTGCTACTGATCAAAAAGTGCACATTTATTTTGCTTCTATGAACTATAATTAGAAGGTGACATAACGCACCCACTCTAAAAAAGAGGTGATAACATGGACCTTCAAATGACAGTGTTAGTTGTGTTAATTGCAATATTGGTCATTAAGATCATATATCTTGTTGTTTTTAAACGACCACACGATAAGCATCGCCATAAGTTACATCATCACTCTAATCGCCATCATCATTGGCCTAGGTAGCGTTTTCGCTTCGCTTCTTTGACTGTATTTAGGTCTACTAAGACTAAACCGTCTATACAGTAGCCAAAGTCAGCATCGACACCAAAGTCTAAGAAGCGAACTCCTCCTTCTTCGCAAATCTCACTGTATTGCTTAAATAAAGTAGGGACGCTCGCCCCAAAGTGACCAAGTTGTTCTTTAAGGACTTTAAAGTCTTCTTCATAACTGGTGCCTGAAAACAGTCCCGAGATAATGTCGGCGTGTTCTTGGGTCACTTGGTAGGGGGTGAATGAGCGCGCTAAGTGTTCTTTGTCTGAGAAATACAAAGAGTAAAAAGACACGATAAAATCTTTGGCAATTTGAGGGTAGCTATTGCTGAGGCTTACAGGGCCAAACATATAGCGAATATTTGGGTGCCGATTTAGGTAAGCACCAATGCCGTACCACAAATAGTCTAGGCTGCGTTTGCCCCAGTATTTCGGCTGGATAAAGCTGCGCCCCAGTTCAATACCTTGTTCAAAATAGGGTTCCATATCACAGGAATAGCAGAACAATTCAGCGCTATAAATACGGTTTGGGCTCTCTTCTTTCATATAGCGCGCCACTTCACCGATACGGTAAGCACCGACAATTTCGAGCTCTTCTTCATCCCACAGAATTAAGTGGCGATAATATTGATCATATTTATCTAGGTCGGAGCGTTCTCCAGTGCCTTCGCCTACTTTACGAAAGGCAATTTCACGTAAACGACCAATTTCTTTCATGGTGATGGAGGCTGGGTCGTAGTCAAATAAATAGATTTGTTTATTGTCTTTGGTACTGCCTAAGTGCTCAGATTGCTTTAATTCATTACGAATCAGTTGTCGGTTTTGTGGGTGCTCAACCGTTTTTTCGGTTTTTAATAAGGGTTTTTTTCCCTTGGCGATACGGTAAAGGTGACGTTTCACCAGCTTACTTTTTTCTTTGTCGCTTAAAGGTAGCTTTGCGAGCTCCTGAATGGGGATAGCTTGCCCTACTTGCATCGGGATTTTTCGGTTTCTCTGACGAAACATTTCGTTTGCTAGCTGGATGGTGGAAAGAGGGCGATAGACAAGAGAGCTAGTGTAAAACAGCATAGAGTTGCGTCCACCAATATGGACGGGTAATAAAGGGCTGTTGGTCTTCTGCGCCAGCTTTAAATAGTTATGATTCCAGCCTTGGTCTTTTACCCCGCTTGGTGATAAACGCGACACTTCTCCAGCAGGAAATATAATGACAGCTTCTTCATTATGAAGACAATTCATTATCGCTTTCAGTTGTTGTCGCCCGGTTTTACCGCCCATGTTATCTACTGGTAAAACAAGGTTTTTTAAACCGTCAAAACCCATTAAAAGGTCGTTCCCGACTATCTTAACGTCAGGACGGATCTCGCCGATTAAACGCAGTAGAGCTAAGCCATCTAATGCACCAAGAGGGTGATTAGCAATGATCATAACGCGCCCGCTAGCGGGTATGTTGCGGCGATCTATTTGGCCAACTTGGTAGGTGAAATTGAAATGTTCTAGAACACGATCAATAAATTCGAAGCCGATGCAGTCGCCATTATTTTCTAGGAAGTCGTTTACTTCATTTTCATGGAATAGGCGTTTTAATACACTCAGTGTTGGGCGAGTAATTAAAGGGCTCTTGTCGAAGAACTGAGGTGATTTATTGGCAATCAATTGTTCTACTTGTATCACAGCGAAGCTCCGCTAAGGGGAAAGAGTTCTTTATTGGTTACTTCGAGATTAGAGTGACTATATGACAAGCTGGTGACGCTAAGGTGTCGGAAATATGACCATTGAATAAATGTATGAAACGGCGCCTTTTGTTAAGGCAAAAAAAAGCCCACCGAAGTGGGCCAAGAATCGCTAACTGCAGGGCAGTAGCGACGGAGTCATCTGGGAAACTTTCTTTTTCAGATAAGGCAGAAGCCCATCTAGCAAGAAAAAGAAAATAGATACTCAACACGAAGTATTATAACAAAAGGAGCGTCTCAGTATGGTATGAAATGCGCTTTTAGTAAGGAGCTTAGCGTGTATTTTCTTGACGATTTTTCTGTTGGAGCCTAGACCAGAATGGCATCAGGAGGGTAAGCGAGTCTATTTTTTAGACGGTTTTCTATTGTTTGCTTTCGGCTTTCTTGCAAGCTTCTATTTTTCGGCTGAATCGTTAAAACGGTAGAAAAAATGCCAGACGCAATAGCAGGTAATCCCAACTGCAACCAGGGCCCAAAACTCTTCTCCAGATACCCACTCGAGTACAGCCCAAGCGGCACAAAAAACGGTAGCAGCGATGCGGCGCCATTTGGGACGAAAAAAAGCTCGATCTGAATCAGTAAGCATAATGAGTGGAGATTCCTTAGTCTTCTGGTACAGCTAAACGTTACCAAGTTTGTAGGGGGCGACAATGATAACCACGGCTAATCCTCAACAGTCAGGAAGAAGAGAGCCAAGTCTTGTCTAGTATATCAATTTGAGTGTGAAGCTTAGAGTATCACTTACAATAGGGTGTAAGAGCTTTGTATTGCTAGGAAAGAAATATTTGATCGCTATCCTTGCAATACAAATTGGCTCTACTAAACAATAAAACGAAAAGCTATTGGCTTTTTGCTTTGTTGTTACCAAGGGAAATATGACGAGATCCCGTTAGCTGTGATTGGCCACTCACACCTGAGTTGATTTGGTCAATTTGACCACCGCGAGCAAGAAATTCTTGCATTTGCTTTTCAATGGATTCCGAGGTTTCCGATGCGGCAGGTTGTTTCTTCTTAGTAGCCATAATGTGAGTCCTTATTGTTAGTTGAACAAAGACTGTACCATATTTTCATAATTATTTCTTGTTGTAGCCTATCTTCGTAAAACTCGCAGCTATCGTTCGACTTATTTAGCACGCCGCGACTTTACTCTTACTGCGTGCTTGGGTGATGGCGGCGCATAATAGGGTTAAGAAAACGGGTCAGCCAACCGGTGAATTCGATCGGTGCATCCAGTACCGTTAAACAAATACATTCAGCGTCTTTCGTTACTCTAGGTTTGTGTTTGTGCTTGGCATTACGGGTGACAAAATCGCCACGACAGTAAACCCCTTTTTCATCGGAAAATACGCCTTCTAGCACCAAGGTGATTTCTTCACCCGCATGTGTGTGGGTGGGAATATGTGCCCCTGCTTTTATGCGAGTCAATGCCACTTGAACGCCATTTTCTTCGCATAAAGTGGCAATTTTGACAGCTGGAGACAGACGAACCCAATCAAGTTCATCGTAATTTCGTTTAATAAACTGGCCTAGGCTGCTGGGAACCTGATATTCATCAAGTAGCGCCTCAGGTGGGTTGTTCGAGTGCTGCGTTAGCGTTTCTCTTGCTAGCAGGTTGTCAGCTTGTGGTCGCTGGCTATCGATGGCGTTGAGTTTATCGAAAAAAGTTTGTTTTAAGGACTCAGTAGATTGCTTGTTGAGCGCCATGTTAGTGAATATGTGCGCGCCTAATAGCTCAAGTTTTCGTACTTGTTGCTGGCACTCTGGGCATTGCTCTAAATGTGTCGAAACGGCCAGAGAAAAAGTAAGTGGCAGTGAGCCAGCAGCATAATCGGTGAGCATTTCTATCGTTGGGTGGTAGTTAAGCATCATGACTACCTCTTAATGTGAATGGTCAGTTTATGTAGCGCTAAGCGCACTCGAGATTTTATCGTTCCAAGCGGTAACGATAATTCTAATGCGGCTTCTTTATGTGTTTTCCCTTCTAAATACACCTTATGTAACACCTGTTTTTGGTCTTCCGGAAGTTTACTCATGCCATGTTTTATCTGTTCTTGATCGCGCTTGGTCTGCGCTCTTTGAAAGGGATCAGCGCTTTCGTCTACTATTTCTTGAAAGACATAGTCAGAGTCAATATTGGTCTGATGGCGTCCATTTTTACGAAAGTAGTCGATTCTGACGTTCCTAACTAAGGTAAATACCCAAGTATTAAGCGCTGCCAATTCAGGGTTGTAGCAGTGCGCTTTGCGCCAAATTCGAATCATTACCTCTTGCGCTATGTCATCCGCCATTAAATTCGCCCCTGGCTGGGCAGCCAAGCAAAATGCACGGATCTTTGGTACGTAGTGATCAAACAGACGAGTCAAGGCAGCCTGATCTCGATGTTCGGCGACCGCTTGCATATCTTGCACTAGCTGGCCTTCAGCTTGTGTCTGTTTGGCACGCTCCATATATGACTCCATAAAAGGCTAAAAAGGCAACGCTGTGAGCTGTGTTGGGCTGCATGTTTATTGTTATACGTTTCATCAAGCATAGTGGATCACATTGTAGTGTATGAAACTGAATAAATAATTTTATCGACATTAGGGAAATTAAGTGGTCCAACTGGGCAGTACGTGCGTTTAACGTTTTATGGCGTGATGGCAAACCATCGCAAAGATAATTCGCTGAGTGACGGTGGCACTAAATGGAAGCTAAAGACAAATTAATAGAGCGCTTTAAGCACTTCTACAAGGACCTAAAGCACATTCCTCTGCCTCATATTGGTGACATATATGATGACAATGTGATTTTCAAAGACCCAGTACAAGAGGTACGAAGTGTTGAACAGTTGCATGCTTACTTATCCGACTCGTGCATGGATGTGCACAGTGGCTGCTTTGAATACCTAGATCAATTAGTGACAGAAAACAGCGCTTACATTAAATGGAATATGCATTTTAAACATCCTAAATTAGGCAATAAAACGCTGACGGTTCGAGGTATTAGCCAAATCCAGTTTAATGAGCGGATTTACTACCATGAAGATGTGTATGACCTAGGGCAGATGCTTTATGAGCACGTACCTTTATTAGGGTGTGTCGTGAAAGGTTTAAAAACACGTTTGACGGTGAAGTAGGAGAAAGTCATGGACGAAACGAAGCAACAGCCTACTGTTTGGATTACTGGCGCCAGTTCTGGAATCGGTTTTGCTTTGGTCGAGCGATATCTATCGCGTGGTTACCATGTGCTTGCCAGTGCCAGAAGCGAAGGCAAATTAACCACCTTATCAGCGCATCCCTCGTTACGCTTTATTCCTTATGATGTCACGGATGAGTCTCAAACAGACGGCGTTCGAGGCCAAATAGAGCAACATACAAAGCACCTAGATTGTGTGATTCTCAATGCAGGGAATTGCGAGTATTTGGATCTCCAGAATCCGGATTGGACCATGATGGCACGCATCATGGCAGTGAATTATTTAGGTCTAGTCAATAGTGTGGCGGTAAGTTTGCCATTATTGAAACAAGCTCAGTCGCCACATTTAGTGGGAGTAAGCTCTCAGGCTGTACAGGCGGCCTTTCCTCAAGCCGAAGCTTATGGCTCAAGTAAAGCGGCGGTGCGCTATTTTCTCGCTTCTCTAAGGGTTGACCTACGACCTTCTAATATCGATGTGACCTGTGTTTTGCCTGGCTTCGTTGATACCCCATTGACACAAAAAAACACTTTTTCTATGCCGTTTCTAATGTCATCAGAAGAAGCCGCGTTACGCATCGAGACCGCACTAGTAAAGCGTCCCTACGAGTATGCATTTCCTAGACGACTCAGTGTCATGCTTTGGTTCGCAAGGCGTTTTGCAAAGCGCTGGACTGTAATGATGAGTCCTAAACAATAGAACAGCAGTGATTGCTTGGTGGATGAAGCCAATAAGATGAAGGAGACAATCAGTGAAAATTGCCATTATTGGATCAGGGATTTCTGGGTTAACAAGCGCTTATTTATTAAATAAGAAACATCAGATAACGGTATTTGAATCCGCCTTAAAAATTGGTGGCCATACAGCCACAGCTCAAGTCTCAGAGGGACGTTCACAGCGTGGCATTGATACCGGTTTTATCGTCTTTAATGACTGGACTTATCCTAACTTTATTCGCCTGATGGACGAATTAGGGGTGGCGTCTACCCCGACGGAAATGAGCTTTAGTGTGAGCTGTCAAAAAACGGGGTTGGAGTATGGCGGTAACAGCCTGAATACCTTGTTTGCACAGCGTCGAAACCTGTTTAACTGGTCTTACTTAGGCATGTTAAAAGACATAATGCGATTCAATAAAGAGGCGATTCAAGACCTAGAAAGCGGTCAATTAGAAGAGGGTATATCACTAGCAGAATACCTAGCGAAAAAACATTATGGTGCGCGTTTTGCTAGCCATTACCTAATTCCGATGGGCAGCGCCATTTGGTCAGCGACGTTAGCGGAGATGATGGACTTTCCTCTCGTGTTTTTTGTGCGTTTTTTTAAAAATCATGGTCTGCTCAGCGTTAATAATCGTCCTCAATGGCGAGTGATTAAAGGTGGATCCTCAGCGTATCTAGCGCCTTTAGTCGCCTCGTTTAAAGATAGCATTCGCACCAATAGTCGGATTAAAAAAGTGACCCGCTCAGTGGATTCAGTGTCATTGTACTTTGAGCATGGAGAGGTGGAGCGCTTCGACCAAGTCATATTTGCTTGCCATAGTGATCAAGCGTTGGCACTGCTGGCTGATGCAAGTGAAGACGAACACGCCATTTTGTCGGCAATACCGTACCGTAATAACGAGGTTGTGTTACATACAGACACTCGCTTATTACCCGCCGCGAAACTGGCATGGTCGAGCTGGAATTACCAGCTTGGTGTACAGCCAAGTCAAGCTGCCACGTTAAGTTACAACATGAATATTTTGCAGGGCTTTGACAGTGAGACAAGCTACATTGTAACGCTCAATCAAACAGAAATGATCGACGCTAGAAAAATATTGGGGCGCTACCAATACGCGCACCCCACTTTTACCTTAAGTGGCATTGAAGCCCAACAGCGTTGGCATGAGATTAATGGTGTTAATAACACTTGGTTTTGTGGCGCGTATTGGCGTAATGGTTTTCATGAGGATGGCTGCTGGAGCGGGGTGCGAGTCGCAAATGGCTTGGGAGTGCAGTGGTAATGGCTAAGATCAACAACCGCGACCCTTATCACAGCGCCATTTACTATGGCACTGTGAGACATCGCCGATTCGAGCCCAAAAAACATGCTTTTTGTTATCAAGTATTCATGATGTATTTTGACTTAGATGAATTGGATACGGTGCTAGGTTTGAGCCCATGGTGGTCCAAAAAGGCATTTCATCTGGCACGGTTTAAACGTCAGGATTATTTCGGTGAGGAGTCAGTTCCGTTAAAAGAAGCGGTACTCAAAGCCGTTAATACTAAGCTTGGTACCCACTTAGACGGCCCTGTCAGAGTGCTGACAAATTGTCGTTATTTCGGCTTTATTATTAATCCTATTACGCTGTATTACTGCTTCAATGGGCAAGAAGAGTTGTGTGCCATCTTGCTAGAGGTTACCAATACACCTTGGCGGGAGCGAGTAACTTATGTGCTTTCATGTGATCCGACTCGCCGCTCTCAGCGTATTGTTTTTAACAAGGAAATGCATGTTTCACCATTTCATCCGATGAATCATTTTTATGACTGGCGCAGTACCTTGCCTGGTAAAACATTGGCGGTTCACATGCAGAATAAAGAACACGATGACAATGAGGCGTGCGTGTTTGATGCCACATTAACATTATCACGAAGGGGTATTTCTCGTTTGTCTTTGGCGAAAGTGTTGTTCGGTTACCCAGTTATGACATTGAAGGTTGTTGCGGGTATTTACTGGCAAGCTTTGCGGTTATGGCTTAAAAAAGTACCTTTTTATTCCCATCCAAACGACGCGTCATCTCATCATAAATGATCTAGAAAAAGGGGCATGGCTAGATGAATTCAGTGAGTATAAATGAGCAGAAAGTTAATAAAAGTCGCCGCAGTGAGTGGTTTGATCAATTGGCCAAACGTGTTGTTTTTGGCATGCTAAAAAAACTCAATGTTGGGCATTTAACGCTGGAAGACGAAGGGCAAATTTATGAGTTTGGTGAGCCGAAAGAAAGCGCTCGTTATCATGCACACATACAGCTTCATAATAAGGGCGCATATCGGGATGTTTTCCTGAATAGCAGTATTGGCTCCGGAGAAGCTTACATGAAAGGCTGGTGGAGCTCACCGGATATAGTAGGTGTCATCCGACTGATGGTGGCAAACCTGAATGTTATTAATAGGATGGACGCAAAAAGGCCTATTTGGAGCAGACTTGGAGCCAAAATAGTCCATAAATTGAACGCCAATAGCCAACGCGGGGCAAAGAAAAATATCTCGGCGCATTATGACTTAGGCAATGATTTCTTCTCGTTATTTCTTGACCCTAGCATGATGTATTCAGCCGCTGTTTATCCCAATGCTGAGGCCTCTTTGGAGGAGGCAGCGGTGCATAAATTGGATCGAATTTGCCAGAAATTGCAGTTGTCTGCGGGTGACCATTTGTTGGAAATTGGTACTGGTTGGGGAGGAATGGCAATGCACGCGGCGCAGCATTATGGCTGTCGAGTGACCACCACGACCATTTCCAAAGAACAATATGAGTTTGCCAAGCATCGCGTAGCCGCTGCGGGGTTGAGCGACAAAATTACGTTGTTACTAAAAGATTATCGTGAATTAACCGGTGAATACGACAAGTTGGTTTCCATTGAAATGATCGAGGCCGTAGGACATGAATACTACGACAGTTACTTTAGTAAGTGCAGTGAACTGCTAAAACCCCATGGAGTGATGGTGATACAAGCCATTACCATCGCTGATCAACGCTATGACTACGCACGTGAGTCTGTGGATTTTATTCAACGTTATATTTTCCCTGGAGGCTGCCTGCCATCCAACCAAGTTATTGCGCACAAATTAGCGCAGAAAACGGATATGCAGATCATTGGTTTAGAGGACATTACTGAGCATTACGCGAAAACACTGTCTGATTGGCGGAAGCGTTTTCATCATGCCCGACGGGAAGTACTTGATATGGGATTTGATGATGTGTTTTGTCGGATGTGGGATTTTTATTTAGCCTACTGTGAAGGTGGTTTTAAAGAGCGAGCGATTAGTACCGGGCAATTTGTTTTTGCGAAACCAGAGCACCGTTTTGCCTTATCGCAAAGAGGCTAAGAAGCGATGAAAGCCATCATTAACGCCATTTTATTTCAAGGTGTGTGGCTGGCTTGTGTGCTCGGAGGGAGTACTGTGGCGTTGCTGATTACGCCACTGTACTTATTTTTGCATGATCATTACTTTATGAATAAACGTTGCGAGTGGCGTTTAGTGTTACTGTTTTTCTTCTTGGGCGTCCTAGTCGATGGCAGTTTTTTCCAGTTTGGTATTTTCTCCTACTCAGCGGACGCGCAATATTTTGGTAACTTCCCGCCAATATGGTTGTTATGTTTATGGGGGGCGGTTGCGACTTTATTTGCCCATAGTTTAGCTTTTTTAAGAAGCCGCTATTATTTGAGTGCTATGTTGGGCTTTATTGGACCAACAGTTAGCTACATCGCAGGAGCAAAACTAGCCGGTATTACCTTAGCTGAACCTAGCTTTTTTTCGGCTTTTGCTGTGGCTTTGGTTTGGTCGTTGATTTTGCCCGCAGGTGTTTATTACTGTGAAAAATGGGCTTTGTATACGAAAGAGGATAAGCCGTTATGATCAAGCAAGCTATTATTCGTAAGCCATCTTTGCCTTTATTAATTACTCTGCTTTTAGGAGGCTTTAGCCAATTAGCATCGGCACAGGAGAGCTTTCAGAAAGTGGTTGGCTCAGCTTACAGCGTCAAATCTGGTGCGCTTTTATACCGAGAAACACATACGTTGAGTGCGAATGGTACGCATAATGTAGAGTATTCAGAGCCAGACGGCTTGGTGTTTGGCCATAAAGTGCTTGATGATAGTCTGTCTAAAATCGCCCCCAGTTTCACGCAAACCAATATGCGCAATGGCGAAGAAATTAAAGTAGACAGTGGTGCAAAAACGATTGTTGTTGATTACAAAAAAGACCGGAGTTCAGAACGGAAAGAGGCCGATATTAGTTACGAGCCAGGTATGGTAGTTGATGCGGGCTTTAATGCTTTTGTTCGTGAATATTGGCAGTCGTTAGAGAATGACACCAAAATGAAAATTCAATTTGTGGTGCCAAGCCGACAATCGACAGTAGGCTTTACCGTGAGTCGTAGTTTATGTAAGCCGGATACTCAAAAAGGAGCTGAGTGTTTTGTGCTTACGCCAAATTCTTGGTTGGTAAAAATGTTGGTCGATCCTATTTTGTTAGCGTATGACTCAGATTCAAAGCGTTTATTACGTTTTACCGGGCGTGCCAATATTGCGGATAAAAATGGTGACTACCAAGCGGTGGATATTCAATACCGCTATTACTGAGTGACTTTAAGGGGAAGCCGGACATGACTTTACTTGCAGTGAGAATAGTGTGGTTTAAAGGTGTAGTGTTTGCGAGTTTTATTGGTCTGCTTGGCTGTTCCTCCCCCACCGTTTCGGATTATGCCAATAACACCCCAGAGTTTTCTCTAGCTCAATTCTTTTCCGGGCACCTAACAGCACAGGGCATTTTAAAAAACCGTAGTGGTAAGGTAATTCGCTATTTTAATGCCGATTTGCATGGCGAATGGGTCGATGGGGTAGGCACATTAAAAGAAGACTTTGTCTTTGATGACGGGGAAAAACAACAGCGTACCTGGACGATGACCCCCAATGAAAATGGACAATATATCGCAACCGCAAATGATGTAATTGGTTATGGAGTCACGCATCAGTCAGGTAATGCCCTCTTCATGAACTACGTGTTACGAGTTCCTTATAATGACGATTCGCTTGATGTGAGTGTTGATGACCGCATGTACCGAGTGAATGAGAATGTTGTGATTAATGAATCTACCTTGAGTAAGTTTGGTTTCGAAGTAGGCTACTTAACGCTTGTGATAACAAAAGTCACTGCGCCAGAATAAGCGAGGCGATTGTATTTTCTAAGGGCTTCTCTTATCCTTGCGCCGTTCTCTTCCGATTGATGACAAAAGGCGTGTTATGGCTACTCTGGTTTTTCGACTTAAATATGTACCTGATGAAGAAGCGGACGATATTCGCCAGTTGCTGTTTGATAATGACATTCCTTTTTACGAAACATCAGCAGGACGCTGGCAGATCTCCTTGGCGGGTATCTGGGTAAAGGAGAAAGAACAGGCGAAGGCAGCTTTATTGTTAATTCGTGAAGATCAGGCTAAACGAGTAACCAATAGAAAGCCGCCAACCCCATGGGAGTGGTTAGTAGGTTATGTCCAACATGCTAGACAAAATCCAGCGGAAAGTCTGTTTACATTAGTTGCGATCTTAATGATTTTAACTGTCTCTGTGTTGCCTTTTTGGGCATGGCTCTAAACGGGAACACACTTCTCTTGGCTTTGAATTAATGCCCGTACAACGTGCTTACGGGTAATTACACCAATCAAGCGGGTTCCTTCCACTACCGGGTACACTTTCGGCTTAGCTTCCATCATTAGTTTGGCGACTTGTAACACATGCTGGTTTGGGCTGACGCTCAGTACATTATGCTGCATGACACTGTCCACTCGGTTTGACTCATCACAATAATAAACGCTTTGTACTAATGCCGAGAGCATATCCTGCTCAGACACAAAGCCAATTAAATTACCATGTTGGTCAGCCACTGGAGCACCAGAAAGGTTGTGTTGAACTAAGCCCAATACGCATTGAGTGATACTATTTTCTGGGTGCACGAAAAAAGTATCTTTGGACATAATATCTTTCACTAAAAGAGCTTCTGTTGCCATATCGTTCTCCTTATGAGAAACCCATTAAGATGCGATCTTGCCACTCTTTTAGTGTAGTTCGCTATTATCAGCTCTGCTGCTTTTTTCGTTGTTTCAAAAGAAAAGTATCAGGCTGTTTCTAATGGCGGTTTAATGCCAGCTAAGTGCTTTTTGCGTTGCATGGAGGCACTAATAAACTGCACGCTGATCGCACTGACTATGACTAATAACATACCAAATAAACTCAACGCATCCGCATGGGAGGACTGGATGATTTCTGGCCAAAATCCCCATGCTACACAGACTTCAGTCAGAATAAATGAAGTCACAGGTGTTAACGCTACGGCAGCACTGACCTGAACAGTTTGCCAATAGCGCAATGCTTGGGCAAAAGCTCCATAAGCGATCAAGGTATTGAGACAGCAAAATGCCGCCACCATGCCATCCGTAAAAGACATCTTGGTTAGCTCCGCAGGGGAAGAAAAGGGCAACATAACCACCAGAGCATAGCCATAAATAGCGAGCAATATGTTGGATGGCGATAGCTGAGTAAAAAGCGATTTTTGCAGCAATGCGTAGAGTGACCAAGCTAATGCAGACATCTGCACAATGGCGAAGCCAAGCCAAATGGTACTGCCTTGGTTACTCGAAAAAATCGGGTGGAAGAACACCATCATACCGGCGCTAAGCAAGGCAAAGCAGCCCCATTGTTTAATATGAATAGTCTCTTTTAAAAAGATCAGCCCACCTAGCGCTAAAAAGAGCGGCGCGATTTGAAAACTTAATTGGGCAGAACCTGGGAGTAAAAACTGAAGGCTCCAGGCAAAGCTGGTGTAATTGATAATTAAGAAAGTTCCTGCGGTTGCAAGACGTCCCCAATCCTTTTTTGACAGGCTTTTAAACTCGGTGAGATTTCCTCGCTGCCATTGCCACAGTCCTAAAATAATGCCGGCTACAGAAAAACGCAGCCAAGTTAATGTGACCGGATCTGAAAACCCAGAAGACAGCTTTAAGGCGATTGGTAGCATTCCCCAAAACAACACAGTAATGCCGCTAAAAAACAGGCCAGATAGGAAAACTTGCTTTGGTGTTGGCATAACAAAGACCTTTCAAGAAAAAGTAAAAACAAGCGTACATGATGGCTTTCTATTACGATGAAATCCAATGCATAATAGGTCTAAGTATTATGCACAAATCGAGATTTACTCATGATTCCTAGCGCACTACAACATTTAGATTTGAAAGCACTGACAGGGCTTCTTTACTTGCTAGAAGAGCGTAATGTCGGACGTGCTGCACAACGTTTATTTTTAAGTCAATCGGCCATGAGCAGGCAGTTAAACCGTTTACGCAATGCATTTGATGACCCTTTGGTTATTCGCACGTCAAAAGAAATGGTACCGACTTCAACAGCATTGGCCTTAGAGGCCCCGCTGAAGTTGATGTTAGAGCAAATGGCAGGACTCGGTTCTCAATCGGAGTTTCAACCCCAAAGTAGTCAGCGTACCTTTCGCATTCAAACAACCCATTATCAAGCCCAAGCTTATATTCCTGCTATTGCAGAATTGTTTTATCAAGAAGCGCCGTTTGCTTCATTAGAAACCAGTACGCTCACCGAGACCAGTTTACTGAGTCAGGCGGAGCATTCACTCGACCTTGTTTTATGTAGTGATTACATACAGCTGCCAAATCGATTTGAAAAGCGCCTATTAGGGCGTGAGAAGTTCCGCTGTATAATGTCATCCAGTCATGAGTTAGCGAAACAAGAAACCATCAGCGTGGATGACTATTTGGCTTATTCACATGTCTTGGTTAATTTAGGTGGGCCGACACCTGTCGTCAGTGATGTATGGCTTGGCGAGCGTGCTCGAGAGCGCCATTTTGCGTTTCGTACCCCGTATTTGCTGGCCGCGTTTGAGACCGTTGGTCGCACTTCTTTATTGATGAGCAATAGCGGTTTGTTGCCTGAGCGCTTTAAATCTCAGTTTGGCTTGGTGATAAAAGATTTACCAATGGAATCTCCACTCCTGAATTATTATTTGGGTTGGCCGAAATCTATGGAAAATGATCCTGGTGTTATCTGGTTTAGAGACCTTTGTGAGCGCGTTGTTAAAGGGTTAATTCCTTATCCTGTCGGTTTGGATGAGGAGAGTTAGTCCAACTTAAAGGCAAACTCAGTTATACTAATCTTTTGATCAAATCGACGACATTATGGCGGCATTGAAAAACCAACAACCTAAAGGGCGACGTACTAATAAGCTTGAGTTACATCCACGTAACCCACATCAAGCGCGCTATGACTTTTCGCTATTAGCAGACTCCTGTCCAGAGCTATCCCGTTTTATTAAGCCTAATCAGTATGGCAATGAGTCCGTAGACTTTGCCAACCCTGATGCCGTCAAAACTTTAAACCGGGCTCTATTGAGTCATTTCTATGGGGTCTCATTTTGGGATATCCCACCAGGATATTTGTGTCCTCCAATTCCCGGCCGCGCTGACTATATACATTATTTGGCCGACTTACTCGCCAGCAGTAATAATGGTGTCATCCCAAGGGGGAAAAGCGTTAGAGCATTGGATATTGGTGTAGGAGCAAACTGCGTCTATCCCATCATTGGTCATCAAGAGTACGGCTGGCAGTTCGTTGGCTCTGATGTGAATCCGGTCGCGATCGCAACCTGCGATACCATTATTAAGTCAAATGCTTGCTTGAAAGGCGTTGTCAGTGCGCGCTTACAAAGCAATGCAGCCAAATTATTTGATGGCATTTGGCTGCCCAAAGAACGTTTTGATCTGGTGCTGTGCAACCCTCCTTTTCATACCAGTGAGGCGGTGATGCAGAGTGAGTCAAAACGGAAGTGGCGAGGGGTCAAAGGGAAAGCGGAAAAGAATAATCAGAAGCCAGTGTTGAACTTTGGTGGTACGGCAGCAGAATTATGGTGTGACGGTGGTGAAGCAGGCTTTGTTTCTCGCATGATCAAAGAAAGCCTTCAGTATGCAGATAATTGCTTTTGGTTTACTTCTCTCGTGGCTAGGCAAAGCAATCTAGAGGTGATTTACCGGACTTTAAAAGAAGTCGGTGCTAGACAAATAAAAACGATTGAAATGGCTCAGGGGCAAAAAGTCAGCCGCTTCGTGGCTTGGAGCTTCTTACAAGACAACCAAATAGATTACTGGCAAGACAACTACTGGCAGCATTAATGTCGCTTGCTTACCAGTAGGTTGTGCATCAGTTTTTTTAAGTCTTTATGCTCGATATTTCTTCTATATCAATGGCAATGATGTGCTTGTCGCTGTTAACTGTTGAGCGATTTTGGCAGCCAACCTCGCATTGTTAAAAACCAGCTGAATGTTGCTTGCTAAACTGTCACCAGCGGTGAGTTCGGCAACCCGTGAAAGCAGGAAGGGAGTGGTGTCCTTACCTAAGATATGCAGCTCATTGGCTTCGTTTAATGCTTGTTCGATAACCTTATCAATGACCTTTTTATCCATGGCAAACTCTTCAGGAATTGGATTGGCGATGACCGCACCGCCAGTCAAATTCATGGCCCACTTGGTGGTTAAAAAGTCACTTAGGCTTTGGGGTGAAGAGAAGTTGAAATCAACCGTTTGGTCACTTTCTCTGGTGTAAAACCCAGGTAAAAAGTCCGTGTTATAGCCCAATATAGGCACTCCAAGCGTTTCCAAGTATTCACGAGTCAGAGCCAAATCTAAAATAGATTTGACCCCTGCGCATACGACGGCCACGCTAGTTTTGGCAAGCTCTTGTAGGTCTGCTGAAATATCAAAGGTTTGTTGAGCGCCACGGTGGACGCCGCCAATCCCTCCGGTAGCAAATATTCTAATCCCTGCCATTTCTGCAATAATCATAGTGGCAGCTACCGTCGTTGCTCCGTGCTGCTGGGTGGCTACCACGAAAGGCAAATCTCGGCGTGAGCATTTCATAACAGATTGTCCGGCTTGCCCTAACGTATTTATTTCCTGTTCGTTTAACCCCACTTTTAAGCGACCATCAATAATTGCAATTGTCGCAGGAATAGCCCCATTGTCTCGAATCACTTGTTCGACGGCTTTGGCTGTTTGGGCATTTTCAGGCCACGGCATACCATGGGAAATAATAGTGCTTTCTAAAGCAACGACGGGTTGATTATTTGCTAATGCATAAGCTACTTCAGCGCTAATATCCAGATAATCATTCATCTTGTTTTCATCCATGTGTGTATTGTTGGGTCGTTTAGGTTTGGGTGGTTAGCGTGTTGGCACTCTAAGGTAATGCCGGCACAAGCGAGACTAAAGTTCAGTTGTTCTTTAAGAGGCCATTCTTTGTTTCGAGCATGGATGAAGCCTGCAAGTAAGGCATCTCCTGCGCCTGTATCGCTTATCGGGGTGGTCTGGTAGCAAGGGATTTCTAGGCTTTGTGTTTTATCTTGATACAGCATTCCTTGGTCCCCTAAACTGAGTAGTACCGCGGACACCCCTGTGTCTAGTAATTCACTCGCCAAGGCAGTTGGCTGTTGAGCTGAAGAATCTAAAATAGCACGTGCTTCATCTTGGTTTACTTTTAGTAGGTTAAGCCTACTGAGAATAGGTCTTAAGCGAGGGGCTTTGCTCGCCGAGACAGCATCAGCGACCCAGAATGTTTGGAAAGGCTGATGGCTAAACCACTCAATGACACTAGACGTAAGGTTTGCTTCGATTATTAGGCATTGAGCTGAATGAAAAAGAGATGTTTTAGTATTGAGTAAGCTTGAGTCCAGAGCATCAATAATTCGCATATCGGCAATGGCTGCAACCAGTTGTCCCTGGTCATCATTGACTGCAAGATAAGTGCTGGTTGGGTACTCAGGGTGTTGAATAATGTTTTCTGTATTTACGCCCGAGAGCTGGGTTTGCTCAATGACCCAGTCGCCAGAAGGATCCATACCCACCATAGAGAGTAGAGTGGTTGGTTCTCCTAAATGCGCTAGATTTTCGGCAATATTTCTTCCAACTCCCCCAGGGCTTTGTATAACATCCCCAGGGTTGGAGTCTTCTAGACACAAAGGAGAGCGACTTTTGCCATGAATATCTAAGTTGCTTCCACCCACAATAACGATGCCATTTTGGCTAGGTACAATATAGCCTTTCCCAAGTATGAGGCCTTGTCTTGTTAGGCGCATAATATGCCCGGCAATGGACTCTCTGCTCATCCCTAGCAGGTCCGCAAGCTGTTGTTGGGACGCCATAGGGTGCCGCTTCACTGCGTTAAATACCCTGGATTCTACTTCCGTCATAAAATCACCATAACTTATGTTATTAAATTAAACATATGTTATTGGTTATAAAATAGCCAATAAAAAATTCAAGATGTCTTTTCAAACTCTTTATTGATCCTGAGGGATGGATCAATGAACAAAAAAAGGATAATTTCTAATAACACACTCGGTGCTTGCGTTTCTTATGCTGAAGCATGGTGATGTTATGAGCGGTGAGGGGAGGTATGAACAGCTTCTCTTGCCTTATTATGTGGATAAAAGTTTGCTGCTCGCGGCGAGCCTTGGATGTGAATAGTCGACCTATTGACGAGATTCTTAACAAAGCATATTGATATAAACACAAAGGGATATAAATAGATGTTAGCCAGCTTTCGCTCCCGATTACTTGCTTTACTGTTAGGTATGCTCGCGATGGTTCAATTAGGTACTGGTGTTGCGGTACTTAGTTCATTAAAAGAAGACAATTATAAACAGGGTGTTCAAGCCATTGAGGTGGCGAAGAATGTCTTTGATTCCTCGCTGGACAGTCGGGTGGATCAGTTAACCAAGAGTGTAAAAATTCTAGCCTCAGACTTCGGCTTTAAACAAGCGGTAGCGACACAAGAGATTGGTACGATACGCTCGGTGCTGGCAAATCATGGTGCGCGTATTAGTGCCGATGTGTCGTTACTGATCGCACCAGATGGCAAGATAGTTGCTGCAACAAAAGAACTTAATATTGATCAGCAAGTGACGCAATTAGTGCGCTCAGCGCGTCGAACTGGCAGCGCTTCAATCAGTACCATGATCTCATTTTCAGGGCAGGCTTATCAGTTAGTGTTAGTCCCCGTTAAAGCGCCTAATATCATTGCGTGGGTAGGGATGGCATTTTTACTGGATAAAGCGCTAGCGGAACAGCTAAAGGCCGTGACAGGTTTTGAAATCAGTTTTGTCGGCAACCCTCGTGATGGAAATAAACTCACTGGGTATTCAACTTTACCGGAGCAAGATAAAGCGGCTTTATTTCAACAAGCACAGCACCTTAATAGCCTAGCGCAGCAGCCGACATTTACTAATAATGACAAATACCTCTCGTTGAGTATTAACTTGGCGGCCAAGAATCAATGGGGCGTTTTACACTTACCTTACCAACCTTGGCTGGAGAGCTATAACCGCACCCGCACTCAGTTACTGTGGATTTTTACTGGTGGTTTGGCATTTGCTTTGTTGGTGGGGATTTTTCTGGCACGTAATTTAACTGCACCGATTGAGCGTTTGGTTGAGTTTGCTCGGCAAATAGGTTTGGTGGGCAGTGATGCCAAAGCCCCAGCTGTGACGGGGGAGTTTGGTGTGTTATCCAATACCATGATGGCAATGCAAAGCTCCATCGCTCTGCGCGAGGAGGAGCTTACTAGCCGTGCTTTGCACGATTTGCATACTGGGTTATATAACCGAAATGCCGTAGAGCAATATCTAACTAAGGTGTTGCCACGGCATAATGGTTGTCTAGTGCTGGTGGATATCCGCCATTTCAAAGACCTTAATAACTTGTTGGGGTTTGATCATGGAGATGCGCTGCTGCTGGGGGTCACAGAGCGCTTATTAGGCTGGGGAAGTGGTGCAGTAATGCAAGCTCGCATTGCCGGTGATCAGTTTTTATTAGTCTTTGATGAAGAGATCAACGGCGCACAATGTCATTCACTGTGTGCCTGTTTTGAACCTGCTTTCATTGTTGATGGCTCTGAAGTGCATTTGTCTGTGGCGGTCGGTGTGCTGCCTTTTGAAGCAACGATACTCAGTGCCAATGACGCCATGAGGCGCTTAGACATTACCTTGGATCGATCAAAAGAAGCGTCCGCCAGTTGTGCTTTTTATCAGACGGGGCAGGATGAAAGTCATCAGCGCCAGCTGCGGATTATCGGCGATTTGACTGAGGCCTTGGTGTCGCAACAAATGTTCGTTGTCTACCAACCCAAAGTCAGTGTTGCTGAAAAAGATTGCCATGAAGTAGAGGCCTTAGTTCGCTGGCAGCACCCGGAACTAGGTTTTATTCCGCCTGATGAGTTTATTTCGCTTTTAGAGCAAGCGGGGAATATACAGCAGTTGACGCAATGGGTGATCGAAACCGTGTTGTCTCAGTTACAAGTATGGTGGCGTAATGGGCACCAGATTCGAGCCGCGATTAACTTGTCTGTACACGATCTCGTTAATGAACAACTTCCCGCTTATATTGCTCAGGCATTAGAAGACAAAGCCCTGCCAGTAACAGCCCTAGCGTTAGAAGTCACAGAAAGTGCTGTGATGAAAGATCGTAATAAAGTGATTCAGGTGTTAAATGGTTTGCAGTCATTAGGCATTCATTTAGCGATTGATGATTTTGGAACAGGGCAGTCGTCATTGGCCTATTTACGTGAGCTGCCGGTCAATGAGGTAAAGATAGATCGCGCTTTTATCCAATTCATTGATACCAACAAAGGAGATGAATTTATTGTTAAGGCATCCATTGAAATGTCTCATAGCTTGGGCCTTCAGGTGACGGCTGAAGGCGCTGAAAATGCTTCAGGTGTCGCGCTCCTTGAGCATTATCAATGTGATAAGATTCAAGGCTATTATTTTTCTAAGCCATTAATCTCAGAAGATTTTCTTCGGTGGCTGGACGATTTTCGCAAGGTTTAGAGCGCAGTAAATCTTAGTGAATAAACTCAAGATTCCTACTATTTGAGGACAAGGTAAAGATTAGTATGCTGTTTTTAATTCGAATGTTTTTATTACTGATTTTAATTGTTGGCGTGACGCTCTTCGGTTTTATTTTCTGTTTGCTCATATTGCGCTCTAAAAACCGCGTGTATTATCTTGGAAAAGTATTTGCTCGGGTGGCACCTTTATTTGGCTTAACGGTAGAAGGGCGAGTCTCTCCAGAGGCAAAAGAAGTGCCCCAAGCCGTTTATATCGGTAATCATCAGAATAATTTTGATCTGTTTACCTTAGCGGCAGTGGTGCCTGAAGGGGTAGTGACAGTGGGTAAAAGTAGTTTGCGTTGGGTTCCCTTTTTTGGCGCGCTGTATTGGGCCAGTGGCAATATTTTAATCAATCGTGATAATCGAAAAAAAGCCATCGCAACAATAGATCAAGTGGTAAGAAGTATGAAAAGCACAGGCTTATCTATTCTAATGTTCCCTGAAGGAAGCCGCAGTCGCGGACGCGGTTGGCTGCCTTTCAAGCGAGGTGCTTTCCATGCAGCAGTACAAGCTGGTGTGCCAATTATTCCGATTGTTTGCAGTAATACTCACGAACAGGTCAAGGTAAATCGTTGGCATAACGGTAAGGTGATTGTGTCAGTGTTACCACCGATTGATACCACAGGTTTGCATGAAACCGATGTTGTGCATTTGATGAAACAGTGTGAAACACTGATGCATGAAACAAAACAAAAGTTAGATGATGAGCTGCAGCAGAACCCTCACCACTCATTATCACAGTGAAAGGCTAGCGTTCATTTGTCTTGATAAGAGGGCTTAGCAAACGGCTAATGGCTTGTTTGCTAGCGTGATCTTTAGCTAAATCTTGTTCAGCCCATTCTGGATGCTGCTGGGCATTTTTCCAGAATGGCGTTAACGTATTGAGCAGAGATTTCCGTTGTTTAACTAACTCAGTCTGTTCTTCCAGCGCGCTGTTGTTCAGGGTAAAAATCTGCTGGGAGGCATGGCCTCGTTGATCAAGATGGGCAATCAGTGCTAACCCGCGTAGACATAAAAGGCTCAAGGTGGATGTGTCGACACACAGGTAATAGCGTCCTGTAAGCTTGCTTTTTAAGGTGTCTTTGTAGTGACGACCAGTTTGCCAAGACGCCCCCAAGATAGCGCCCAGTGTGGCTGCGGCGCCTAACGATAATCCCCCCGTCATCACATCAATCCCTGCGCCAAGCGCAGCGCCTGTCATGGCACTGGCCCCAGTGCTTAATCCCCATTCTTTAAGTGTTTCTAAGGCAAAAATATCTTGTTGCCAGGTGCCGCTTTTAACCGAGAAAGTGTCGGGTAACACGTCCTCATCTTGAAACGCATAAAGCTGCAGTAACCTATGAATAAAGTGATTTTCCAAATCTCTGATTTGGTTTTCAAATGCATTGATATCGGACTGAATAGGGGGGTGTTGAGAACAACGTTTACGGCTACTAGCGGCTTTGATTTGCAGCTCAGAAAGTAGTTCAATGGCTGCAGAGCGACGTGATTTGGCGGCTTCTTCACGACTTTTTAGCAGGCTTTCAATGTCGTCATAATGGTCGGGCATTAAGCTTTGTATGCTTTGATAAAGTCGTTTCTCATCTTCAAAATAAAACGCCACAGAGTCGTAGCGTATCACCGCATGGAGATGGCGCTCGGCAAGGGTTTTACGCCATGTTTCTAAATGTGCACTAGGAGAAGCGCTGAAATTCAAAATGGGGACAATGGGTTTACTGGCACTGGCCAATAGGGTTAATTCATCGAGGTATTTGCCCAAAGGCGCTTGGCGGATGTCCACCACATACAGAATGATATCGCAGCGATTCAGCTGTTTAAGGATTTTGGCTTCTTGCTCGAATTCATCTTGGGCCAACTGGCTCTGGCAAAAATAAGCTATCCAGTCTGCGCCAGAGTAGGATGAGAATGGCGTTTGCTGGCGAGCGTTCCACAGGCCAATGGAATCTTCGAAACCTGGAGTGTCTGTTAAGGTCAGCAATGTCTTACCTGACAAGGTAAGCGCGGCGCTTTCAACATGACGGGTTGTGCCAGCTTGATTACTGATTTCACCAAATGATTGCTGGCGCAGTAAAGTTCGGATTAAAGACGTTTTTCCGGTATTGGCATGACCGACTACCAAAAGAGAAATCGACACATCTACTCCTTATCATCCTGTAGGGTAAAAAGCTGATCTGGGCGAATACCAGACTCTAGCCCAGTGCGTTGCCAAGCGTTTGAGAAGCTGCCGTTGGTGATGACCAGAGATGCGTCGGGGAACGAGGCGCACAGGCTCAACAAAAAACGCCGGGAGCCGCGATCAGGGCTGTGTTCACCATCCACTAAAATATACACAGGTTGCGGGTGAGATGCGGCCAAAAAGTCTTGCTGTTGGCTGGCGTCATTCAGTACGCAGCGATCTTGTACGCCAGTTAGACGCTCAGGGATCGGTTGGCTCCATTCAAACAGCCCCCAAGTGTTGTTGAGTGAGGCATTGGGAATGGCGCTGAGGCAGCTTTGCTGATGAAGGCCGGAGGCGTTCAGGTGCTGATCCTGTGCGTCTTTGTTGAGCTTCTCTTTATCCAGTATCTGGCTACGACTTTGTTCTTGATAGCGGCGTTCAATAGCCAGTTCTTGTGTTGTTTTTGGTAGCGTTAAGCGCTTTAAGCGATACATAAAAACACTAAATAGCCCTAATAGAAAGCGAGGTAATACGCCGTATAAGATTAAGCTTGCGAGCAGCAAGTTAGCCCAATGCTGTCTGGTATTGGGTGCTTGAGAAACTATGTCTATGCGACTGGCTAGAATGTCCACTTGGTCTGGCACCGCGATCCCCAGCAGATTAGGCAATACGCTTAATTGTTGGGTAAGCCAAAGAAATTGCTGCTCCCCTAATAAAGTGGTTTCCCAAACAAAATTGACTTGATTGGTAAGCAGTAGTAATAGGGTCATCAGAAAACCAGCAAACAAATAGCAGCACCAAGCGGTATGGGAAATAGCGCTTAGCAGCCAAGGATTGGAGTGTTTAGAGCATTGCCAATGCCAAAATGCAGTGCTGCTGAGTGAGTTTATATGTGAATACTTACCAATCTTGTTGCTTATCAATATAAGGCTCCCAAGTAGGATTCCTTTTGAGCGTGTTGCGCCTCGCCCCAGCGCCAGTAAAGCAATGAACCAGATTAAGAGGTTCACTCCATGAAAACCCAACAGGACAATGAGTAGCCAGAAAATATTGACTGTGCCAGAAGCTGAGACGGCAAACGCAGGTGGCACTGCTAATAAGCCTAAAACAAAGGTAAGGGCAAAAATAAGCCACAAACCACGCTGAAAATAACGTGCTAATTGTGTCACTTGAACAAGATAACTTTGCTCTTTTGGCGTGTTATTGAGTGCTTGTAAAGCGCTGTCTAAATTTGCTGCCTGATGGGGCAAGCGAAAATCCGTATGAGATTCTAACCACGCCGCAACAGACAGACGAGCACGTAAAGAAAGACGGCTAGTTGATGCCTCAAAAGAGAGGTTTTTTTCAGGCAGGGAAGTCATTTATAAACGAACTCTATGGGTAACTTTGGAGGGCTGGCGTTGCATCAATATTTTGCCATGACGCATGTTTAATAAGACTTCTCCTTGATTACGTAGCACGCTGTAATCGTCTTCTCCGCTTAACAAAATCGCATTGGCTGGGTGGCCGACGGCAATGCCGTAATCTTCCAGTTGCATCAGTTTGGCGCTGTTGTCGGTGATAAAATCCAAAGCATGGACAAAGTCGTCATAGCCCATCATTTGGCAGATGTGTAAGCCAAAATCCAATGAGCGCAGCAGCTTGCCATTGCCGAGGGAATACCAAGGGTCAAAAATAGAGTCCTGCGCTAAACCGACGTTCATGCCGGCGGCGGTGAGCTCTTTCACTCGGGTCAAACCACGACGTTTTGGGTAAGAATCAAAGCGGCCTTGTAGGTGAATACTTTCGGTTGGGCAAGATACAAAATGAATTCCTGAATGCTTCAACAAACGAAACAGTTTTGAACAGTAGGCGTTATCATATGAATGCATCGCGGTCGTGTGACTCGCAGTGACTCGATCGCCAATACCTGCTTGCATTGCTTCGTGGGCGAGAAACTCCAAAAAACGCGAATTTGGGTCGTCGATCTCATCACAATGCACATCCACTAAGCGATCGTACTTCAGCGCTAATTGAATTAAGCTCTTAACGGACTTTTCACCTAGCTCGCGAGTGTATTCAAAGTGTGGAATGCCACCGACCACGTCGGCGCCGATCTCCATGGCTTGCTCCATTAGCGCTTCGCCATTTGGGTAAGAGTGGATGCCTTCTTGTGGAAACGCGACGACTTGAATATCCACCGCCTCTTTCAGTTCGTCACGCAGTTCACATAAAGTATGCATAGCAATCAGAGAAGGGTCTGTGGTGTCGATATGAGTTCGAATATGCTGCACACCGTTGTCGATCAGCAGTGACACGGTTTGTTTCACTCGGCGGCGAATATCCTCACGGTTAAGCATAGGCTTGCGTTGTGACCAGCGCTCGATGCCTTCAAACAAGGTGCCGCTGCGGTTCCATTCTGGTTCGCCGGCGGTTAAGGCCGCATCAAGATGAATGTGAGGCTCTACCAATGGCGCGCACAAGAGTTGGCCATGGGCATCGATATCCTGATCCGAAGCACAGACAGATTCTTCCTGTGGCGAAATGGCAGCGAACACGCCATCTTTGATCAGAATCGTATAAAGCCCATCCTTTTGTCTTAATCGCGCGTTAATGACCTTCATCTTCATACTCCTAGACTGGCGTTTTTTTCGTTAGGCTATGCCTTTGTTTTACCTGATGCTTTTATTAAAGGCAAAGGGGCTGCTGTTTTCACCGTTCGAATTGCAAAATGGCTTTGAATATCTTTTACGTGTGGTAAACATTGTAGTCTTTTAAGAATGCGTTCGTAGTCTTGCAGGTCTACAGCGACGACTTCTAAGCGATAATCCGCGCTGCCAGAAACAAGGTGTGCACTGATAATTTCACCAACTTCTAAAATCGCCTTTTCAAAAGCAATGTGCTTATCATCAGCGTGGCTTTTTAAGCGTACCTCAACAAAGACGGTCATTGAAAAACCCGCCTTCTGGCGGTCA
This sequence comes from Marinomonas pollencensis, assembly GCF_003387375.1. Lineage (GTDB taxonomy): Bacteria > Pseudomonadota > Gammaproteobacteria > Pseudomonadales > Marinomonadaceae > Marinomonas > Marinomonas pollencensis. Next base: position 80,117 of record NZ_QUNG01000009.1, read on the forward strand.
ATACGAGCGTGATAGCCCTCGATTACGCCCGCGTCTTCTAATTGCTTTACACGACGCAAACAAGGGGAAGGTGATAGGTGTATTTCTTCCGCTAGTGCTACGTTGGTGAGACGTCCATCGGATTGAAGATGAGACAGAATATCTATGTCGGTTTTGTCCATGTTGGCATACTTCATGTTTTATGGGTTTATTTAGGGTGCTGTATGCTAAAAAATAGCCTTATATAAGGTGTAATAGCAAGGACATGCCTAGGCGACAGCGAAGATAATGGCTTATCGATTTCCGTGAGGTAGCCATGACACAAAGTTATTTTGAAAAGCCGCAAAACCTATCAGCATCTGTTCCCCCAAAATATAAGCAATATGCCACAGGGTGGGGGCTCCGCCTTGGTTTATTAGCCGCGTTAGTGAGCATTTTAATTTGGGCTTCTTGGTTGGTCAGTATGCGTGCTGGGATGACCAACGCATTAACTGCGTTTGATCTAGGCATTTTGCGTTTTTCGCCACCGGCATTATTGTTGTGGCCGATTCTTTGGCGCGCTCGTGCGCAAGTTAAAGCGGTATCGCCGATATTATTGCTGGGCATTGTGTGTGGCGCAGGCGTCCCTTTTTTCTACCTAAGCGCCACCGGCTTAAAATATGCGCCAGCGTCCCATGCGGGCTTGTTGATCCTCGGCGCTTATCCATTTTTTGTGACTTTATTGGCGGTGCTTTTTTATCAAGAGAAGGTCAGCCCTGCGCGTAAAATTGGTTTGAGTTTTGTTTGCGCTGGCGTTGTGGTGTTAATGGTGTTGTCGTTATTGAGTGCGCCAGCAGGCACCTGGATAGGGGATTTGATGTTGCTAGGTGCTAGTGTGTTCTGGGCGATATATACCGTCAGCCTCCGTATTGCTGGGCTACCACCCTTGGTCTCTACCGCTTTAATGGGGCTCTCATCCACATTGGTTCTTTTGTTTATGTACGCCACAGGAATGGTGTCTAGCGGATTGGCAGATGCCTCCTGGGATATGCTCGCAGGGCAGGTTCTTGTGCAGAGTTTACTGGTGGGCTTGCTCACTGGGTTTACCTACGGGTATGCCATTCATAAATTAGGCGCAGAAAGTATGGCGGCCATTGGGGCTTTTACGCCAGTACTCGCCGCGCTTATTGCCATCCCTGTGCTTGGTGAACAACTCGAAGGTTACTCCATCGTTGGGCTTATTCTGGTTAGCCTTGGTGTTGTTATTGCCAGTGGCATCTTGAAAAAACGTCCGTGATCAAACCACCACTATTACGACTCTATGACCGGTAGGCTAGTTAAAGCAATGTCTATCGGGAGGAAATAACTCTGCGTAAATTTGATGCCTTACTTGTATTTATGGTTTCATCCTAGGGTAGGTCAAGGCTTTAAGGCTCATCAACAAACGGTCACCAGCGTTTTCTACACCATGCTTAAACGCCAGTGACAAGCGCGTTAACAATGGGGGCAAGGCGAACGCCTTCAAGATGCTGTGCTGAAAATACTGTCATTGGCTGAAAAAGACATTGATGTGATGGCCGAGCTCGTCAAACGTTATCGATGGAGTATTGGATGAATCTATATAAGTTTCAAACGATCAATAACCTCTCGTTAGAAGGGTTAATCAAACATAGCCTATATTTTGCCAGAACTGATCAGTTAAATGACCCAACAGAAGGCATGTTTGCTTTAGAGGGGCACAGTAAAGATTTAAAAAAATTTGGCATTCTTAGTATGACGAAAGGGGAGCCTTCTCAAATAGAAAACTCCCCTTTTATGTGGGCGCATTACAGCAATGAATTAAAAGGTTTCTGTTTGGCTTCGACAGCTTTGTTTCAAGCATAGAGAGTGCCGTTTTATTCAATGGAGATGTGCATTATCAATCGGGTAGAACCTTGTTAGATCCCTTGTCTAGCGACCAAGGGCCAGAGCCGCTATCCGGTGTTGATCATGAGGTTTTGCGCGACAAAAACATGTATCGAAACCTCTTTTTCCAAAAGCCGAAAGAATTTGAGAATGAAAAGGAATATCGTTTTATAACGGAAAAATCCGACTCTCTGCAATATGATCAGAAGTCCTTGTCTAAAATCATCACCGGCGAGCGGATGGAGAGCTGCGATGAAACCGTCTTACTGAGCGTGCTAGGAAACTTAGGGCTGTTAAACAAAGTAGAATACGCGTTCGTACAAAAAGACAGTTTTAAGATCCAGATCGGAAAACTCTTCCTCTAACCCCCTCAAAAATCGATAAAACCACCCTCTTTATGTCTTAAAAGCCGCTCCTATTTTTGAAAACGGCTTCTCATTTCTAACCCTACACGATCGCACTGCGTTGCAAACGCATAACTTGAGCCATAGCGATCGGCTTTTAATGTGCTTAGTTGAAGTATCTAAAAGAGTGCTACAGTGAAATAGATGGCAAGATAAAACAAACACAGGATGTGTAGAGTATTGTTGAAATACTACCCAAGGAGGGTATACTTTGATTTATAAGACAAGAGCGTTTTGTTCTTTAACTAAGAAAGAAGGCATGTCTGATGCTGATTTGATTCAGGCATGTGACGAAATAAAGCGAGGTTTGATCGATGCGGACTTGGGCGGATCACTTTATAAAAAGAGAGTTGCGTCAGGAAACAAAGGTAAGAGTGGAGGCTTTCGTACCCTGATTGGTGCGGTTATTGGTGAGAGGTACTTCTTCTTATATGCATTTGCCAAGAATCAACGAGCAAATATTTCTCATCAAGAAAAACTCGCACTTCGAGAGTTGGCTCAAACTTTTATTTCTTTCGATTCGGAAGAGATAGATCGCCTGATCTTGTCTGGCGAATTAACGACAGTCGGTGCTAGTGGGAAAGGAGAGGATCATGAATGATATTTTAACATCTGTACATAAAACGGCCAAAGGGCTAAGCAAAGCTGGTGTGATAGACAAAACGACTATGCGTAAGTTTGATGCATTGTGCCTCACGTCTATCCATGAATTTACGCCTGAGAAAGTTCGTCAACTGCGACTGGCTAACAACCTCTCTCAACCTGTTTTTGCTCAATACCTAAACGTCAGTGATAAACTCGTCAAAAAATGGGAACAAGGCGAAAGCAAGCCTAGAGGCGCGGCGCTGAAAATGCTGTCGCTGGCTGAGAAAAAAGGGATAGAAGTGATTGCTTAGTTTTATAATTTTAAGCGTACTTATTGTAATCCAGTAGCTAACATCAGCTTCACTTTAAGGAACGTCAAGTTTCTTTCATCAATTTCACTGAAATTGAATTTATGATTAGTGACATCATTAAATCTTTCAATATAGAACTCAAGAAGCGCATCATTTCTACCAGTATAGATCCAAGAGTAGAACTTAGGCAGCTCATAAATAAATTCTTTTCTTAGGTCTGAGCTAGATCCCAGATCAGAACCAACTTTTAAATCAACAATGTTCATTGATTGAAGATTCGTTTTAATCTCTTCAATAGCAGGTAGAAGTGATTTTCTATACGAGTTAGCCAGAGCTACAAGCTCAATATTAGTTATTTCTGCTTCGAATATCATAATCAGGTCTTCAATTTCACCGTTATAATAGTCATTATCTAATCGCTTTTTTGATTCGCTTCTTAGAATATAGAGCTGTTCTAGAGGGTCAGGTTTAGTCTCAATAGCCTGTTTAGAAAGATCTGTTTGATGTTTTTTAAATAAGGCCTGAATCTTTTCAGCAATTTCATCAAGATATTCATAACGAGTTCTGAGAAATTCCAGTAATTCATTTATGTAGAGATCCAAAGTTAAATCCTCTTCATCAACCTCTCTGCTAAATAAATGAACCGTTAAATCTGCTTTTTTTAAGAGGCTTTTAAATGGCCAACTAGCAAAGCGTTTTGAGTCTAATTGGTTTAATGAAACAGGGTGAGCGCCGAAACAAGCTCTTAGAGTTTTAAAGTAGGTGTTGTCATCTTCTCTCTCAATTAGGCGATTATGAAAACATAACTTTTCGCCCTTGAAGGGTTCAGTTTTCTCATTTACAAATACTCTGTGAAGTTGCTTGACTGACTCTAGGATGAGGTCAATAGATGATATGAGGGAATAAACTTGCATGCATTTTACGTCTATATTTGAATCAAGTTCAGGCGCATTTTCTAAATGCCGAACTGAGACACTGATCCAGTCCATACAAGAGCAAACGAGGTTAAAGAGGTTTTTGCCGCCCTTGTCTTTGTAAATATGATAAACGAACTTTGAATTGGAATTAACTAAATCTCTAAAGTCTGAGATTTTTTTATCACTTACAATACCTTTCATTTTGACCACACACCCATTCCTAGAATTGGCCTAAATTTTAATTATTCCTACAGCCTTAGTATCAAAATCAGTTAAGAAATTAGAAAAAGTTAGAGAGTCGCCCTATAACTACCGTTATTAGTGAACTCTCTAACTTTTTACCTAAATCAAATCTGAGTTAGATGTATTTTTATATTCAACAATCCTATTAACTAGAACTAGGCATCAATACGTTTGTATTTGATACGGGTTGGTGTCGCGTCGTTACCGGTACGTTGTTTGTAGTCGGCTTCGTATTCTGCGTAGTTACCTTCAAAGAACACTGCTTTCGAGTCACCTTCGTACGCAAGGATGTGTGTTGCGATACGGTCTAGGAACCAACGGTCATGGGAAATAACAATCGCGGCGCCTGGGAAGGCAAGAAGCGCGTCTTCCAGTGCACGTAAGGTTTCTACGTCAAGGTCGTTGGTCGGCTCATCCAGTAGCAATACGTTGCCGCCTTCTTTGAGCAGTTTTGCAAGGTGCAAACGGTTACGCTCACCACCAGACAGATGCTTAACCAATTTTTGTTGATCAGACCCTTTGAAGTTAAAGCGACCGATGTAAGCTCGAGACGGTACTTTGTAGTTGTGAACCGTGATCATGTCTTGGCCGTCGGCGATTTCTTCAAAAACGGTTTTATCACCGTCCAGTTCACGCATTTGGTCAACGTAAGCCAGTTGCACTGTGTCGCCTAGAGTGACTGTACCTGTGTCTGGTTGTTCGATGCCTGCGATCATTTTGAACAGGGTAGATTTACCCGCGCCGTTACCACCAACCACACCAACGATCGCACCTTGTGGCACTACCATGTTGAAGTCTTCTAGTAGCATCTTGTGTTCGAAGCTTTTGCTCACGCCTTCGATTTCGATGACTTTAGAACCAAGACGTGGTCCTGGTGGAATGTACAATTCGTTGGTTTCGTTACGATCTTGGAACTCTTGGGAGTTCATTTCTTCGAAGCGAGCCAAACGTGCTTTGGATTTCGACTGACGGCCTTTGGCGTTTTGACGAACCCATTCAAGCTCAGATTTAATGGCTTTCTGGTGAGAAGCTTGTTGTTTCGCTTCGGCTTGCAGTCGAGCGTCTTTTTGCTCCAACCAAGAAGAATAGTTGCCTTCGTATGGAATACCGTGTCCACGGTCAAGTTCCAGAATCCAGCCAGCGGCGTTGTCTAGGAAGTAACGGTCGTGGGTAATTGCCACAACGGTGCCTGGATAATCTTTCAAGAAGCGCTCTAGCCAAGCAACGGATTCTGCATCCAAGTGGTTAGTCGGTTCGTCTAGAAGGATCATGTCGGGTTTGTTTAGCAATAGACGACAAAGCGCAACACGGCGACGTTCACCACCAGAAAGGTGCTCTACTTTAGCGTCCCAGTGAGGCAGGCGAAGGGCGTCGGCGGCTACTTCTAGCGCGCGCTCTAGGTTGTGGCCTTCTTTCGCTTCGATCAAGGCTTCAAGTTGACCTTGCTCTTTTGCTAGGGCGTCGAAGTCTGCATCTGGCTCGGCGTATTCCGCGTAAACCGCATCCAAACGTGCCATCGCTTCGATCACATCACTGAAAGCTTCTTCAACGATACCACGGACATTTTTTGTCGGATCAAGGTGAGGTTCTTGCTCTAGGTAGCCGATTTTGATGCCAGGCATAGGGCGAGCTTCGCCGTTATGTTCTGTGTCGACACCTGCCATGATGCGAAGTAGTGTGGATTTACCAGAACCGTTAAGGCCCAATACACCAATTTTGGCGCCAGGGAAGAAAGAAAGAGAGATGTCTTTAAGAATCTCGCGTTTAGGAGGTACGACTTTCCCTACGCGGTTCATGCTGTAAACAAACTGAGCCATAGCGAGTAATAATCCTGAAAGTAGTTAATTAAATAAGATGAAACACGCTTCGTCTGTTATGACTTTTTAATCATTCGAAACCAAGGGTGCTGATGAAACAAAGTGGCATAAGGATAGCACAGCTGACCTTAATGCAGAATAATCAGCGCGGCGCCTAGCACAACTAAAATTGCGCCTAACCAAGCGCCAAAGGAAGGAACCTGCCGAGTGGTAATCCACAGCCCAGGTAAGATCAAAACGGGTACCGTAGCCGACAAGGTTGTCACTAAGCCCACATCAGAATGACCAATCCCCCAGACTAGAACACTCATGCCAATGACCATACCAACAACCGAAATTGTGATCAGCCCTAACGCATCTTTATGTGTCAGTTGTTTAATTGGCAAAGCATTTGTGGGTAAGTGGTGGCGGTAATAAAGACCATAGGCCAAGGCAAGAGCAATCGCACCTGTTGATACCCGTAAAGCTGAAACGGCAATAGGGTCTGCGCCATCGAGCAGTGCGGGTTTGCTGAGCAATGCGCCACTGGCCTGACCGAGTGCGCCGCCCAAGGCCATTAGAATACCAATACTCAAACGGCCTTTTGTTTGTTCCCAGTCATGGGCTTGTGAGCGTTTTCCAAACAGAATGGCAATGATGACGCCACTGAGCACCAAAGCACAGGCAAAAAGCTGCCATAAGGTGAGCACTTCATCTAAAAACAACCAGCTTAATAAAATCGAAATGGGGGCGTTAGTGGCAAATAAAATACCAGCCCGCCTTGGGCCGAGTCGATGTACGGCGCTGAATAAACAGGTGTCACCTAAAAAGATGCCAAGTATTCCAGACAGCATAATGCCATTTTTGTGCGCCCATAAAGTAGGGTCAAAGCGCTGGGTGAGGACACTAATAAAGAGCAAAACCGTGCTAGCGGTGATGATTCGAAAAGTATTGAATCGCATGGTGCCAAAGCGGTCAATTAATCTAGGCGCCATTAAGCTAGAAATGGTCCAGCACAGTGCTGCGACGAGCCCAGATAATTCTGCGAAAGGCATGTTATGTCCTTATTAAAATACGAATGATAGACGCGAGTAGAAAACCTGGTGGTATCTATTGTTTGCTTGGTCGCATTGTACAAAGGTCTGAGTTTATAAATCCAATGCTTCTTTATATAGTGCCCATGGTGGTCACAAAGCGCATGATGCCAGCCATGATCCAAATCATTTTATAGGCGGATGCTAGGCTGCCGTTTGGTAGCTATATTAGGATGAGGTTGGTATTATTCTGGTTAGAAAATAGAGCCGTTTAGACGGTTTTTTCATCCTTTTTACTGTCATTCTGGAAACGCCATGCGATGTCCATTTTGCGGAACGCAAGATACCAAAGTTGTAGATTCCCGCCTAGTCTCAGAAGGCTCTCAAGTGCGCCGTCGTCGTGCTTGTAGCCATTGTCAGGAGCGCTTTACTACATTTGAAGTAGCTGAGTTACAGATGCCAAAGCTGATCAAAAGTGATGGTAGTCGAGAGCTCTTTAACGAAGAAAAATTACGCAGTGGTATTTTAAAAGCCATTGAAAAACGCCCTGTAAGTATTGAAGCGGTAGAAACTGCTATTACTCGTATTATGGAAAAAATGCAGGCCACAGGAGAGCGTGAACTGCCTTCACGTTGGACCGGTGAGGCGGTCATGGAAGAATTACAGCGTCTAGACCAAGTGGCTTATGTGCGTTTTGCCTCCGTCTATCGGAGCTTCAAAGACATTAGCGAATTTCGCGATGCCATTGATCATTTAGAAAGCAATAAAGAAGACGATCAATCATCCCCTGTTTTGAAAGAAGAGAATAAATCATGACCTACAATCACGAATACTGGATGGCTAAAGCGCTGCAATTGGCTCGTAAAGGCTTGTACTCCACGCACCCAAATCCAAGAGTAGGCTGTGTGATTGTGAAAGACGACGAGTTGATTGGTGAAGGTTATCATGTACGGTCTGGTGAAGGTCATGCCGAAGTGAATGCCCTTGCTAATGCCAGCCAAGATGTCGCAGGTGCTACGGCTTATGTGACATTAGAGCCTTGTAGTCATCAGGGTAAAACGCCGCCTTGTGCTGACGCGCTGATCAAAGCTGGTGTCGTGCGTGTTGTGTTTGGTATGCAAGACCCTAACCCTGCGGTGTCAGGTAGCGGTTTGGCAAAACTAAATAACGCCGGAATCGAAGTGGTCGGGCCGGTTTTAGAAGCGGATTGTGAAGCGCTGAATCCTGGTTTTATTAAGCGGATGCGCGAAGGCCTACCCTTTATTCGAGTGAAATTGGCCATGAGCGTGGATGGTCGTACGGCGATGGAATCCGGAGAAAGCCAATGGATTACCGGAGCGGAAGCGCGCCAAGATGTGCAGCGTCTGCGTGCGCAGAGCGATGCCATCATTACCGGAATTGGTTCTGTGTTGGCCGATAACCCCAGTATGACAGTGCGTATTAATGATGCTGATCAAGCGGTAGATGCCAAGCAGGTTCGTCAGCCATTGCGTGTGGTGATGGATACCGCATTATCGATCCTTCCCGAAGCCAAGATTCTCTACCCAACGAAACAGGCGTGTGTGTTTGTGTTGGAAGATGAGGTGGAGTCTGAGCATCTAGATGTTTTACAAGATAAAGGCGTCAGTGTGCGCTTTGCGCCACGTGGTGATGACGGTCGTTTAGACCTACTGGATGCGATGGAACAATTGGCTGACGCGGGCATTAATGAAGTGTTAGTGGAGACGGGTGCTGAGCTTGCTGGTGGTTTTTTACAAGCCGGTTTAGTCGATGAGATCGTTGTCTATATGGCGCCTAAATTAATGGGCTCCAGCGCTCGCCCTATGTTTCAACTACCCTTAGATAAAATGGACGAAGCGCTGAATTTAGAATTAACCTCAGTACGCCAAATAGGTGAAGATTTACGTTTGGTGTATGTGCCTCAATATCTAGAATTTGAAGAAGATGACAGCAACTTAGGCGAAGAGGCTGAATAAATGTTTACAGGTATCGTGGAGTCGCTAGGTGACGTTGCTCAAATAGTACGCAAGGGCGGTGATTTAAGTCTGAAGGTACGTACTGGTAGCTTGTCTATGGCAGAGGTCGTATTGGGCGATAGTATTGCGACGAACGGCGTTTGTTTGACGGTGACACGCCTTGAAGGAGACGCTTTTTGGGCTGATGTATCGGCAGAAACACTGGCTCATACCACCTTATCGGACTGGCATGTGGGGCGTCGTGTTAACTTAGAAAAAGCCTTGCAACCTCATTCCCGTTTGGGAGGCCACCTAGTGAGTGGGCATGTGGACGGTGTTGGCGAAGTGCTGGCAATTTGGCCTGATGCACGAAGCGTACGTTACCGTATCAAGAGTGTGCCAGCCTTAATGCGTTATATTGCATTAAAAGGCTCGGTTTGCATCGATGGTACTAGCCTAACGGTAACCGCATTACGAGACGATACTTTTGAATTAAGCATAGTGCCTCATACGGCGCAAAAAACAGTAATGGAATCTTATCAAGTTGGTGATAAGGTGAATATCGAAGTCGATCAAATTGCGCGCTATCTCGAGCGTTTGTTACTGAGCAATCAAGGCTCGCTTGTCGACACGGTGAAAGAAGAAAAAGACTCATCAATTACCGAGGCTTTTTTAGCTGAACAAGGGTTTATGGGGCGTCGCCGCTAACGGGCGTCTTGGCGTATTTTAGAATACATACAACGATAACCATGAATAAGAAGTGAGACCAACATGGCGTTAAATAGTGTAGATGAAATTTTAGCCGATTTCCGTCAAGGTAAAATGGTCATTTTGATGGACGATGAAGATCGCGAAAATGAAGGTGATTTAATCGTTGCAGCAGAATGTATTACGCCGGAAATTATTAATTTTATGGCGGTTCACGCCCGTGGCCTGATCTGCTTAACCTTAACACCACAGCGTTGCCAACAGCTGAATTTGCCTTTGATGGTTAATGATAACGGCACCGTTTACTCAACTAACTTCACCCTCTCCATTGAAGCAGCAGAAGGAGTTACCACTGGTATTTCTGCAGCTGACCGAGCCCTGACTGTTAAGCGCGCTGTGATGGCGAATGCGAAGCCAAGTGATATTGTCCAACCGGGCCATGTGTTTCCATTAATGGCCCGAGCTGGCGGGGTGCTAAGTCGTGCAGGACACACTGAAGCAGGCTGTGATTTGGCACGAATGGCAGGTTATGAAGGGGCTTCTGTTATCGTTGAAATAATCAATGATGATGGAACTATGGCGCGTCGACCAGATTTAGAGAAGTTTGCCGAGAAACACGACATAAAAATTGGTACAATCGCCGATCTGATACATTATCGTACGCTGAATGAGACCACAGTGGTTCGTGAAGACGAACGTACAGTGCAAACGGAAGCGGGCGAATTCAACCTGATTACCTATCGCGATACCGTTCAGGGCTTGTCGCATCTGGCTTTTGTGAAAGGTGAGATTAAAGCCGATGAGCCGAGCTTAGTTCGTGTTCATGTGGCAGATCCAGCACGAGATTTTGCCGGTATTGTCAGCGACTCGGATGAACCTCGTTGGTCAATGAGTAAGTCACTGGAATACGTAGGTAAAGCTGGACAAGGTGTGGTTGTTTTGATCGACAGCCCAGAAAAAACGAATGATTTAGCGAGTAGTTTTGCGGCTTCGCTATCTCCATCTACTGGCAAAGGGGCAGATCAAAGCGGTTCTGGCACCTATTTGACAGTCGGTACTGGGTCACAAATTTTGCGGGACCTTGGTATTCGTAAAATGCGTTTATTAAGCTCACCGAAGAAATTTTCGGTGACGGGCTTCGATTTAGAAGCGGTTGAATTTATTCCTTATCCGGGTGCAGATACTGCAGCCGTGAAACAAGATTAAGAGAGATGATAATGAACGATATTACTACTTACGAAGGTCACTTCGCGGCACCTGGTGCGAAATTCGCGTTGGTTGTTGGTCGCTTTAATAGCTACATTGTTGAAAGTTTATTAGAAGGTGCTGTGGATACATTAGTACGCCACGGTATTCGCAAAGAAGATTTAACCATTGTTCGTGCACCAGGTGCATTTGAAATTCCAGTGGTAGTAAAAAAAGTGGCAGATCAAGGAAAGCATGATGCCATTATCGCATTAGGTGCGGTGATTCGTGGTGGTACGCCACATTTTGAATATGTGGCAGGTGAATGTGTGAAAGGCCTAGGCCAATTAGCGCTACAATATGGTATTCCGGTATCTTTCGGCGTGTTGACCGTAGATACCATTGAGCAGGCGATTGAGCGTGCGGGCACAAAAGCGGGTAATAAAGGAGCAGAAGCCGCAATTTCTGCTCTAGAAACCGTGGCTGTCCTACGTAGTCTGGATAACTGAGGCAGAAAATGAGCGAAGTGGAAACAACAAACGACCAAAATCCGGCACCGAAGAAACGTAAGGCTAAAAAACCTTCTCGTTCTCAAATGCGCAGTGCTTCTCGTCGTTTGGCATTACAAGCGATTTATCAATGGCAGATGAACCATTCATCGGTCAACGAAATCGAAACACAATTCACCCTAGACCAAGACATGAGCGATTGTGACAAGGCCTATTTCCGTGAGTTGTTGCAAGGTGTGACTAGCCGTGCAAAAAAATTAGACGATTTGTTCGAAGAGCTATTAGACCGTTCTTTGAGTGAATTAGACTCTATTGAGCTTGCCGTAATGCGTATCGGTGCGTTCGAATTGTCTGAACGTTTGGATGTTCCATATCGTGTTGTTATCAATGAAAGTGTTGAACTGGCGAAAGGCTTTGGTGCAACTGAAAGCCATAAATACGTAAATGGTATTCTTGATAAGCTAGCACAGCGTGTGCGTCGCGAAGAAATTGCAGCGCGTCGCAACAGCTAATTTTCTATGAGGTTTGTGTGACAATGCTTAAACCTCGAAGGTAATAGCTGTTTAGCAACAACAGTGACAATGAATAGCGCTATCAATAGATAGCCAAGAGCCCCCATAGGAGCGCTGAAAAGCAAAACCTAGGGGGCTTTTTTATGTCGGTAACCTGACGTTGGTGTGAGTCGAAATACCTCTTAGTTGTGCGGCTTCTTAACCTGATATAAGGCGAAGACTCGATAAAATCATGAATACGCGAGTAGAGGTCGTTTTTAGGCAGAGCGATAGGCAAAGAAACATGCTATTTTCGCTTGGGTTGGCTGCTGTTTTGGGCGTCACCTTGATGGAAATAATCGTGTTTTGGCCTCTTGTTGCAGGCAAAAACTTGCTGCTTGTCATCCGTGTGGATAAGGATATTTATGGTTCAAGTCTTAATGACAGTTTGGGCTCTGTTGCTGGGTGTTGTGCTGATTATGCTGGGCAACGGCATGCAATTTACACTGATTGGTTTGCGCGGTGGAATTGAGGGGTTTTCATCGGCCGAACTCGCGATTATTACCTCAGGTTATTATGTTGGCTTCTTGTTGGGCGCGCGATTCTCGCCGGCCTTAATTCGCCGAGTTGGACATGTTCGTGTATTTGCTGCACTGGGCAGTTTTATGTCAGCTGGGGTCATTGCGTTACCATTACTGGCTGAGCCTTGGGCGTGGACAATATTGCGCCTGCTATTAGGCTTTTGTATGTCTGGCATTTATGTGGTGGCTGAAAGTTGGTTGAATGCGGCGGCAAGTAATGCCACACGAGGTAAGGTGTTATCAGCTTACATGATTGCTCAAACCTTAGGCGTAATTGGCGCGCAAGGTTTGTTAGGGTTTGGTGATGCGAGTAACTCAGCATTATTTATTGGTGCTTCAATTTTAGTGTCGATTTCATTTGCCCCGATTCTTCTGTCGGTGTCCTCTGTACCTGTAGTGGAAGTGGCGAAGCCGATGTCCCTACGCACCCTCTTTTCAGGCTCCCCGTTGGGCACAGTAGGTATATTTCTGCTGGGTGGTGTGTATGCCGCTCAAACGGGTATGGGGGCCGTTTTTGGCAGTCAAATAGGCATGAGTGCGAACAGTATCGCGTTGTTTGTTGCCATGTTGTTTGCTGGTGCGCTGATTCTACAATATCCCATTGGTTGGCTATCAGACCGAGTTGATCGTAGTAAGTTGATCCTTGGACTGTCCTGTATTGGTTGCCTCTTTTGTGTGATGGGTTGGTTATTAGGCAATGTTTTTTGGTCTTTAATGGTGGCGGCTTTCTTTTCAGGAGGGGTCACTGTTCCTCTGTATTCGCTGTTTCTTGCTTACACTAATGACTCTTTATCAACCGATGATATGCCCGCGGCTTCTGGTGGTTTGGTATTTACCTTTGGTTTAGGTGCTATTGGTGGCCCCTTGATTAGTGGTTGGATGATGCAGGTTTTTGGCCCTTTTGTGTTTTGGTTGGCGATGGCTGTGACGTTTGCTTGTATTGCGCTTTATGCCCTGTATTACATGGCTCAGAAAGGGGCCGTTGTACCAGTGGAAGAAACAGACAGCTACTTGGGTGTATTGCCAACGGCTTCGGTTGTTGCTGTTGAAGCGGCTGGTGAGTGGGCTGTTGAGCATAGTGAAGCAGAGGCAGCAGAAGCAGAGGCAGAGGCAGAAGCTAAGAATAAAGACCAGAAAAGTTAGGTGAAGGGCGCTAGATAAATTTACTGTGTTTTACAGTACTATAGCGTCACTGAATGATTGATAGAGAGACATGAGTATACCGATTAAAAATATCACCGAGTCTGAGGTGTCTTGCTCTAACTGTGAGGCGTGTTGTTGTCGCCTAGAAGTGATGATCATTACTGACACGGGAGTGCCAGAAGAGCATATCTCGGTTGATGAGTGGGGCGCTGAAACCATGCTTCGTTTAGACGACGGCTGGTGTTCTGCAGTCGATCGTGAAACCTTGATGTGTACTATTTATGAGAATCGCCCTTGGATTTGTCGTGAATTTGAGATGGGGTCTTATGAGTGTTTGGATGAAAGGGCTGAGATTTTAGGTCGTTAACGCCGAATCAAAGTAACGATCATCAACCTGCTTTGCGCGTTTTCGAGTCGCAGCTGTCGCGCCAATGGGGTATCCTCTTTACGGATCAATAGCAGCCTCTATAGAGATCAGTGTGAAGCAGGTATAGGGCTGTAATTAAGGCATTACGTCGTATCAGAAAAAGGGCATTCTATTGAAAGAATTTGAGTTAATACAAAACATCTTTCAAGCGTCAATGATGGCCAACACCCAAGGTCGCGATGATATTTTAGTCGGCATTGGGGATGATTGCGCCCAGGTGGCTGTGCCGCCAGGACAGAGTTTGGTGTTTTCCATGGATACCTTGGTAGAAGGACGCCATTTTCCGTTAGACGCTGACCCCGTTGATATCGGCTATCGCGCCGTCGCAACCTGTGTCAGTGATTTGGCCGCGATGGGGGCCAAGCCTGCCTTTTTTACCTTGGCATTAACCATCCCCGAATCCGACCCTCAATGGCTTGCTGGGCTTGCTCAAGGAATGGCAGAGTTAGCGGAGCCAATCGGTTTGATTTTAGTGGGTGGCGACACCACAAAAGGGCCACTAACCCTGACCTTGCAAGTGCATGGTTATGTAGAAGCAGGGCAGACAGCATTGCGTTCTCACGCTAAGCTTGGGGACGATATTTATGTCACTGGATTACTCGGTGATGCTTCGGCCGCGGTGCCGATCGTGACCGGAGAAGTACAAGTATCCAGTGAACGATTTGATTACTTCTACGATCGTTTTTGGCGCCCTGCGCCACGCCTTATTGCAGGTATGGCGTTAAAGCGAGTAGTGCATGCCATGATGGATATCTCCGATGGACTCGCACAAGATCTACAACACATCCTTAAGGCGTCTGGAGTAGGGGCAAAGTTAGATGCTCACGCTCTGCCTATTTCTGATACCTTGTGTCAGTGGCAACCAGAAGCCGCAGTTACGCTAGCACTAACCGGTGGCGATGATTACGAGCTTTGTTTTACCGCAGCACCTGAGATGGCAGATGAGATTGCTTTGATTACTCAAACATTACACCTGCCTTGCACGAAAGTCGGCAAAATTGTTGCGTCTGGTTTTGATATCGATGGTTATCAGGGCGAGCGACATGGCTGGCAACATTTTTAAGAGTCGATGAGACTCATCGATTCGCATATAGATTTTAATAAACACGGAAAAACATTCATGGCTCACCCTGTTCCCCGCTCCATTTGGCGCAACCCTATTCACTTCTTAGCCTTCGGTTTAGGCTCTGGTGCCGCTCCCAAAGCACCTGGTACTTTTGGTACTCTAGCGGCCATTATCCCTTTCTTTTTTGTGTTACAGCACCTTAATGCCCAGCAATACTTACTGATGCTGGTGGTCACTTCCTTAATTGGTATTTTCTTGTGCCACAAAACCGCTAAAGACTTAGGCGTGCATGATCATTCTGGGATCGTCTGGGATGAGTTTGTTGGCTTCTGGATTACTATGTGGCTCGCGCCAACGGGTTGGTTATATATCTTGTTGGGTTTTGTGCTGTTTCGCTTGTTTGATATTCTGAAGCCTTGGCCAATTTCTTGGTTGGATAAACACGTCCATGGTGGCTTTGGCATTATGATCGATGACATTCTGGCCGGTGTTATGTCGTTTGTTGTGCTTCAGGCTCTTATCTATTTTGTTTTTTAGTCGATTTAGCTAGCCGAATTATTGTCAGAAAAAAGAGTACTTATCCAAATGTATGCTATCTCAGCAAAAGAGGTTTTATCTTACTTTTTAGGGGACTGGAAAGTGGAGCGGACGATTTCGGGGTTTGGTGATGTCTCTGGGGAAGCCCATTTTCATCGCCATGCTGACAATGAACAATGGCTCGACTTCCAAGAGGCTATGGTATTGCCTGGTTCTGAGGCGCATAAACCCAATGCGTTTAGACGCTATACTTATCGTATGACAGAAGCGGGCTTTGACATTTACTTTTCTGACGGCGCAACAGATGGAGCATTATTTTTAAGCTTCGCGTTTACTCAGGCCAGCCTGCTAACCTCTCATCATCTTTGTATAAAAGATCATTATAATGCCAAGTTTGAGTTTCTCTCCGAGCAGGAATTTGTACTGAGCTTTACGGTGGAAGGCCCCAAAAAAGATTATTCCATTCACACTCGTTTTATCAAGCAGCTAGGCTAAACGTCCGCCTATATAAGGTATGACGTTTTATGAGCCTTATTGGTTAATGTCGATCGTTGCGTCTAAGATGCGCTTCAAAACCGCGAATAATCAGCGATAAGGTCAGGGTTAGTACCAAGTACATAAAAGCCACGACATTATAAGTCTCAAAAAATTGAAATGATGATGCGCTGAATATCTTGCCCAGCTGCGTGATGTCTTGTACGCCGAGTACCGATACCAAGGCAGAATCTTTGATCATGGCCACAAAGTCGTTGCCCAGTGGCGGCAGGATCTTACGAATAGCCTGTGGAAAGACAATAAAACGAAAACGTTGCCAATTGGATAAGCCAAGTGCTTGAGCGGCTTCAACTTGCCCTTTACTGACCTCTTGAATGCCGGCACGAAACACCTCTGCGATGAATGCACTGTAACTAATGGATAAGGCAAAAACTGCGCGCCATAGCATGCTGAAATCGCGACTTCTAGCTTTGTCGATTAAGCCTGCCTCTATCGGTATTTGCAGTGCCCAGTTGTACAGCTTCACTAATTCTGGGGCGCCAACAAAAGCAATGTAGAACAATAAGACAAGCACAGGTATGCCGCGAATGATCTCCACATAGAAACGACTGCATTCTCGTACAATACGCCATCGAGAGAAGCCTGCAACGGCCACCAATAAGCCTATAATAGAGGCTAATAAGAATGCGCTTAAAGTCACGCCTAAGGTAGTTAGTAAGCCTTTACTTAGGGTGTTCGCAATACGCTGGTAGCTTTGGTCTGCGACCATGTGCCAAAGTAGCGTTACAGAAATGATAATGGTTGCGACTAGCCACCAAGGCGTGCGTTCTAAGGTGTTTTTAAAGGGCATAATGATCAAAATAGCTAGACCGCCGGATGCGATCGGATGAGTTCAAACTGGGCCATCGCGTTATGAATAACGCGATGGCCCAGAAGGCTTAGTGGTGTTGATTGTAATCAAAGAACCATTTTTGATTTAGCGCGTCCATTGTTCCATCTTTTTGCATGCTCATAATGGCGGCATTAATAGGTTGTCGCAAATCAGATCCTGGCGTCAGAATAAAACCAAAATCTTCAGTTCCAAGCGGGCCGCCGACGATTTTAAAAGCGCCTGGGTTAGCGCCGATATAACCACGAGCGGATGTTGCGTCCATTAATACGCTGTCTACATCGCCAGTCTTTAGTGCTTGAACGGACGCGCCAAAGGTTTCGAGCAAGGTGATTCTTGGGTTGTCTTCGTTGCCATCCAAGACATCGTACACCGCCACGTAAAAGTTTGTGGTACCAGGTTGGGCGCCAAATTGAAGATCTTTATTAGCTGCAAAGGATTTTGCATCATCAAAGCGAGTTTCGTCGGCTCTTACCAGCATAAATTGTTGTGAGGTCATATATGGAATCGAAAAGTCGATTTGCTGCGCACGTTCTGCATTGATCGTGATGCCGTCCATACCAATGTCATATTGGCCTTGTTTCACCCCTTGGATCATGGTGTCCCAGCTACTGAGTTGCCAATCGACTTTAGCATTTAAGCGGCGGGCAATTTCATTCATAGCATCATATTCCCAGCCAATACCTTCGCCTGTAGTTGGGTCCACGAAGTTGAGAGGGGTGTAAGCATTTTCTGTTACGGCGACAATGGTGCGACCTTTTAGGTCTGGTAAATTCTCTGCTTGGCTTAGTCCACTGAAGGTGACAGCGACAGCAAGAGCAAGACATGAAATAAGAGATTTCATGAATGGTTATCCTTCGAAGGCAAAGAGTTTTTGGGATGATCGATCATTTTGTTGGGATTATACACAGGTCAAGAATGACCGACTACGCCATCCTTATAGAGTTAATCAATGAAGGTCTAAAAACAAGATTAAGTAGGTATGAAGTGGTAAGTTTTCGGCTAAAAGCGTATATTCCCCTCTTTATTAAGGTTTGCAAAGACGCGCTGAAAATTGCCCTAATGGCCGTGTCTTTGCTGGAACAATAAAGGCTGCTATGACGCGCGAATTAGATCAAAAACAAGCTTTTCAAACACATTGTTTGGCTCAAATGGGAGTGACCTCTTGGTTGTCTGCTTCGAGTGAGGTTGTGGGTCATGTGTTTTACGCGCCTCAGCCCTGGGCGATGGATCAAGCTTTTGAAGCAAGCGTAACGCCAGCTTTGGATACCTCAGCACCGACGCAAGGTTTTAGCGCCGGTTTGCCAGATACTGAGCCTAAAATTATTGCGCCAGAAGAGAAAGAGCAGTCCGTAGCGCACTTACGAGAGCAGCTAAGCGCTGGCCCTGAAATTGTAGTTGAAGACCTGCAGCCAATTGAAGAGCTAGCTGTAGATATCGAGGTTGCGATTGAAGAGGTGCCCACAACGAGTAGCATTTCGCAGATTGAATTGCGGGCCTATGCATTGGCTGGAGAACTGTTGATTGTAAGTGAGGTACCAGTCTCCTTTACTCAGCAAGAGGATATTGATCATTTGGCAGTTAAAATGGGACAGGCATTATTAAAAACGCCAGTCGATGAGTGGACAAGTCGAGGCTTGTCCTGGCCTGGAGCATTAAGAAACCCCTACTTTCTGACGCGACAAGATTGGTTGCTAGGCGCGTTAGAAAGTTTTCTAAATGGCTTGGTTGGCACATTTACTCGAGCGCCTAAAGTTGTTCTTGCCGGGGATCATATTGCCACACTGTATGATGAATTATCAGACGACTGTGTGATTAAAGCGTTTCCTGTCGCGCGTATTGTGAGTTTGCCAGAACTGTATCGTATACCAGAACTGCGTAAAGACGCTTGGCAAGTTATGCAGCGAGCACTATTTTAGGCCATTGCTTTAATCTTGTTCCCTTTGTTTGGCTCGTATTTAGTTAGTAGCTTCTTTCACCATTAATCATGGATTTTTTTAGTGATGCCCTCGTTTACAACCCGCCCTGCTACAGAGAAAGATTTCGCTGCGATTTTGCGCTTGGATCAAAGCTCGAACCCTTACCCTTGGAGTGATGCATTGATAGAAGAGGCATTGGCTTCGCGGTTTAATTGGCTGGTTGAGCAAAACACTGGGACAAGCGAAGCCAGAGTGGTAGCTTGGTTAACGGCTTCGATGTTACTGGAACAATCAGAATTAGAGTTAATCGTGGTGGATCAAACTCAGCGCCGCCAAGGATTGGGTAGGAAATTACTGGAGACTTGGATTGAGCAGATGGTAGCTAAAGGTGTGCTTGAATGTTTGTTAGAAGTACGTGAATCAAACCTTGGCGCTATCCATTTATACCGTTCTCTGGGTTTTATAGAGGTGGGACGCCGGAAGAATTATTATGCGACAGAGCAGGGTAAAGAAGCGGCATGCTTGTTTACCTTAACGATTTAAACGAGTCGTTGCGAAACCTCTCTAGATATTGAATAGCAGCAACAGAAAAAGGAATCAGATCATGAGTCAAGTATTAGTGCCGATTGCCAATGGCAATGAGGAAATTGAAGCGATCACCATTATCGATGTTTTACGCCGTGGCGGCGTTGATGTAACGGTAGCCAGCATTCATGAGGCAAAAAGCATCACGGGAGCGAATGGTTGCAAAATTGAAGCGGACACCCTGCTAACAGAAGTATCAGCAGTGCAGTACGATGCGATTGTATTACCAGGTGGTATGCCAGGCGCGGAGCATTTGCGTGATTGTGAGCTTTTGGTCGATATGTTGGAAAAGCATGACATACAGGATGCTTTATTGGCGGCTATTTGTGCTTCTCCTGCGCTGGTCTTTGGTACTCATGGTTTTGTGGTAGATAAGCAAGCAACTTGTTATCCAGGTTTTGAAGCTGGCTTGACTGGCGCAGAATACATTGCCGATCAACCGGTTGTTATGGACGATAATATTATTACCGGACAAGGACCAGCAGCGGCCATGACATTTTCTTTGGCGGTATTGGCAAATTTGAAAGGCTACGAAGCTGCTCAAGAAGTAGCCAATGGGCTTTTGTGTTAACGCAGCCGGGCGCAATGATTATTCCTGACCAAAAAGTCAATTAAAAAATGCACGAAAGGCTTATTTTTTCTCTATTTCCGCGGCTTTGCGGTGGACGCTAAGGGCTGATCGGAGTAAAATTGGGCAGATTTTTTGAACGCGAGATCTATTAATAATTGGTTAATAGATGAACGGCAAAAACGCAAATTCTTAAAAGCGAGATGGGCCGGTGGCTTGTCTCGCTTTTTTGCAACCTGATAGGCTCTAAATGGGAGGTTCCTTTGGCAACATCAGCGATTCTAGCTCTGGAAGACGGCACTGTATTTAAAGGGGTGTCGATCGGAGCGGATGGCTCCTCAACGGCCGAAGTGGTTTTCAACACTTCGATGACTGGTTATCAAGAAATTCTTACTGACCCTTCCTATGCTCGACAAATGGTCACTTTGACCTATCCCCATATTGGGAATACTGGCGTTAACTCTGAAGATGAAGAATCCAATAATGTTTGGTGTGAAGGTCTGATCATTCGTGATCTTCCTTTAGTCTCTAGCAGCTGGCGCGCAGAAGAGTCATTAGATTCTTATCTAAAACGTAAAGGTGTTGTTGGTATCGCAGACATTGATACGCGTAAGTTAACACGTATTCTGCGAGAAAAAGGGGCGTTAGCAGGTTGCATCATGGCGGGTGACAATCTAGATGAGGCCGCAGCGATTGCCGCAGCAAAAGGCTTCCCTGGCCTAAAAGGCATGGATCTAGCCAAAGAAGTATCTGTTAAAGAGTCTTATCAGTGGACTGAGTCGACTTGGGATCTAGTGAAAGGCCATACAACACCTGAATCTTTTGATTTCCATGTTGTTGCCTACGATTTCGGTGTTAAGCAAAACATCTTACGCATGTTGGTTGAGCGTGGCTGCCGCCTTACGGTTGTGCCAGCGCAAACACCAGCAAGCGATGTGCTAGCGTTGAATCCAGATGGTGTTTTCTTATCCAATGGACCGGGTGACCCTGAGCCATGTGATTACGCAATCCAGGCAATTAAAGAGATCCTAGAAACAGAGATTCCTGTTTTTGGTATCTGTCTTGGTCATCAGCTTTTGGCTTTGGCTTCAGGCGCTAAGACTAAGAAAATGAAATTTGGTCACCATGGTGCCAACCATCCAGTACAAGCCATTGCAAAAGGCACTGTGATGATTACTAGCCAGAACCACGGTTTCGCAGTAGATGAAGACACACTTCCTGCTAACCTTGAAATGACACATAAATCCTTGTTCGATGGTTCTTTGCAGGGAATTTCCCGTACTGATAAGAGCGCATTCAGCTTCCAAGGTCATCCGGAAGCGAGCCCGGGGCCACATGACGTTGCGCCACTGTTCGATCAGTTCATCGAAAACATCAAAGCCTCCAAAGCCTGAGCAGGAACGAAATACTATGCCAAAGCGTACTGACATAAAAAGCGTCTTAATTTTGGGTGCAGGTCCTATCGTCATCGGTCAGGCCTGTGAATTTGACTATTCTGGTGCTCAAGCGTGTAAAGCGCTGCGTGAAGAAGGTTTCCGCGTTATTCTGGTGAACTCTAACCCAGCGACCATCATGACTGACCCAGTGATGGCTGATGCGACTTACATTGAGCCAATCGAATGGCAAACAGTAGAAAAAATCATTGAGAAAGAGCGTCCAGATGCGGTTCTACCGACTATGGGCGGTCAAACTGCACTGAACTGTGCATTGGATCTAGAGCGTCACGGCGTTCTAGCAAAACACAAGGTTGAAATGATTGGTGCGACGGCGGATGCCATCGACAAAGCGGAAGACCGTAATCGTTTTGACCAAGCAATGAAAGCGATTGGTCTTGAATGTCCACGCGCAGGTATTGCTCACAATATGGAAGAAGCGCTAGGCGTCCAACGTGAAGTAGGCTTCCCATGTATCATTCGTCCTTCTTTCACCATGGGTGGTACCGGTGGTGGTATCGCTTACAACATGGAAGAGTTCGAAGAAATCTGTACGCGTGGTTTGGACTTGTCGCCAACCAACGAATTGCTAATCGATGAGTCATTGATCGGTTGGAAAGAGTACGAGATGGAAGTTGTCCGTGACAAAAAAGACAACTGCATCATTGTTTGTGCGATTGAAAACTTTGACGCCATGGGGGTTCACACAGGTGACTCCATTACCGTTGCGCCAGCGCAAACGCTAACAGACAAAGAATACCAAATCATGCGTAACGCTTCTTTGGCGGTATTGCGTGAGATCGGTGTGGAAACTGGCGGCTCGAACGTACAGTTCGGTATGGATCCGAAAACAGGCCGTTTGGTTGTCATCGAGATGAACCCTCGTGTGTCTCGCTCTTCTGCACTTGCTTCTAAAGCGACTGGCTTTCCGATTGCGAAAATCGCCGCAAAATTGGCGATCGGCTACACTCTAGATGAATTGCAAAATGACATTACTGGTGGTCAAACACCAGCGAGTTTCGAGCCAGCAATTGACTACGTTGTAACAAAAATCCCTCGCTTCACTTTTGAAAAATTCCCAACGGCTAATGATCGTCTAACGACGCAAATGAAGTCTGTGGGTGAAGTGATGGCGATTGGCCGTACCTTCCAAGAGTCTTTGCAAAAAGCATTGCGTGGTTTGGAAGTGGGCTCAGATGGCTTTAATCCACAACTGGATTTCGCCGAAGAAAACAGCAAAGAGAAGCTAGCTTACGAATTGCAAAACCCAGGTGCTGATCGCATTTGGTACATTGGTGATGCATTCCGTTCTGGCATGACGATCGATGAAATTTACGCCGTTACTGGTGTGGACCATTGGTTCCTAGTTCAGATCGAAGACTTGATCAAAGAAGAGCAAGCTTTGGCGGATCAAGGCTTGGTCGACATGACGCACGATGTGATGCGTCGTTTGAAGCGTAAAGGCTTCTCCGATTCACGTCTTGCAAGCTTGTTGCAAGTGACTGAGAAATCATTGCGTGAACGCCGTTACTTGGTGGATGTGCATCCTGTCTACAAGCGAGTTGATACTTGTTCTGCTGAGTTTGCGACCAACACAGCGTACATGTACTCTACTTATGAAGAAGAGTGTGAAGCTGCACCAACGGACAAAGATAAAATTATTATTCTAGGTGGTGGTCCAAACCGTATCGGTCAAGGTATCGAGTTTGACTACTGCTGTGTGCACGCGGCATTAGGCTTGCGTGACGCGGGTTACGAAACCATCATGGTAAACTGTAACCCTGAAACCGTATCGACCGATTACGATACCTCTGACCGTTTGTACTTCGAGCCAGTTACCTTAGAAGATGTGCTTGAAATCGTCCGTAAAGAGAAGCCAAAAGGCGTGATTGTTCAGTTTGGTGGTCAAACACCGCTGAAAATTGCTCGCGCTTTGCAAAACGAAGGCGTACCTATCATTGGTACTACGCCAGAAGCGATTGACCGTGCGGAAGACCGTGAACGTTTCCAAAGCATGATTCAGCGTTTGGGTTACAAGCAGCCGCATAATGCGACTGTTCGTAGCGTTGACCAAGCCGCAATGAAAGCCGCAGAAATCGGTTATCCGCTTGTTGTTCGCCCATCTTATGTACTAGGTGGACGTGCCATGGAAATCGTGTATAACGAAAAAGAATTGATGCGTTACATGACGACTGCGGTAAAAGTCTCTAACGACAGCCCAGTATTGTTGGATCACTTCTTGAACGCGGCGATCGAGATCGATATCGACTGTATCAGTGATGGTGAGCAAGTTGTGATCGGTGGCATCATGCAGCATATCGAGCAAGCAGGTGTTCACTCTGGTGACTCTGCGTGTTCTTTGCCTCCTTACTCATTGCCTGCGAATGTCCAAGATGACATCCGTGAAATGATTAAGAAAATGGCGCTTGAGCTTGGTGTTATCGGCTTGATGAACACTCAGCTTGCAGTGCAAGATGGTGAAATCTACGTGATCGAGGTTAACCCTCGCGCTTCACGTACGGTACCGTTTGTTTCCAAATGCATCGGCCGCTCTTTAGCCCAAGTTGCTGCATTGGTTATGTCTGGTAAGACATTGGAAGAGCTTGGTTTCACTAGCGAAATCATTCCTTCTTACTACAGTGTGAAAGAAGCTGTCTTCCCGTTCAACAAGTTCCAAGGTGTTGACCCGATTCTTGGCCCTGAAATGAAATCGACTGGTGAAGTCATGGGTGTTGGCGATACATTCGCTGAAGCCTTTGGCAAAGCGGTTCTAGGTGGTGGTACCGTATTACCAACGTCTGGCCGTGCGTTTATCAGTGTTCGTGACATGGACAAAGAAGGTGCGGTTGATGTGGCGCGTCGTTTAGTCGAGCTAGGTTTTGATATTGTGGGTACTGAAGGTACCGCAAAATTCTTAACTGAGCGTGGTGTAGAAGCGCGTAAAGTGAACAAGGTGAACGAAGGTCGTCCACACATTGTTGATATGCTGAAAAACGGCGAGATTGATTACATTATCAACACAACTTCAGGCACCCAGGCGATTGCTGACTCTTCGGTTATTCGTCGCACAGCATTGCAGCGCAAGGTTTGTTACACTACAACATTGGCTGGCGCTGAAGCGACTAGCATGGCGATCAGTCTGAAAGGTGAAACCAAAGTTAGAAGACTGCAAGATTTGCACTTGGGGAAATAATGAAAAAAGTACCAATGACGGTAGAAGGTGAAGCAAGTCTACGTGAAGAGCTTAACCATTTGAAAACCGTAGTTCGTCCTCGCGTGATTGCGGATATCGCAACGGCTCGCGAGCACGGCGATTTGAAAGAAAATGCAGAATATCACGCTGCCCGTGAAGAGCAGGGCTTTGCTGAAGGTCGTATCAAAGAGATCGAAGGTAAGTTATCTGATTCACAAGTGATCGACGTTAAGGCAATGCCAGCAACGGGTAAAGTTGTGTTTGGTACCACTGTTACCTTATATAACGTAGATACTGAAGCGACCGTGACTTACCGTATCGTAGGTGATGACGAAGCAGACGTGAAGTTGAAGAAAATTTCTTATGCTTCACCTATTGCTAAAGCCATTATTGGGAAAGAAGAGGGTGATGAAGTCCTTGTGAAAATTCCAAGCGGTGAAGCAACGTACGAGATTGAGAAAGTCGAATACATCTAATTTGTATTAGCTAATTTCATTCTTTTAAAAGCCACGATGTGAAAGCATCGTGGCTTTTTGTTTGCCCAGCGAAGCAAGTAAACTATTAACAAAAAGTTTAAAGAGTTTAGTACATTTGACTAATTATAAAGTTTAAATGATGTATTTATAATGGCTTCAATTCGTTATTACCCTTATAACTCGTTGGAGAAGATGATGACTCATCAAATTATTCAAGACTTGAACAGTCGCTATACTGCTAAAAAATACGATGCGGATAAGCGTATCTCTCCTGAAAACCTAGAGGTGATCAAAGAAGCGATCCGCTTATCAGCTTCTTCTATCAACTCTCAGCCATGGAAATTTGTCTTAGTAGAAAGTGATGAAGGTAAGCAGCGTTTACACGACACTTTTGCTAATAAACACCAGTTTAACCAGCTGCATGCGAAAGAAGCTTCTCATACGTTATTGCTAGCCTACGATCCTGCGTTTACCAAAGACAAATTTAGAAAGCGTGTTGATGCTGAAGTAAGTTCAGGTCATTTGCCTGCTGAAATGTACGACAGCTTTATGGGGGCTTATGCTTTCGCTGAAATGAACACAGACGAACACGGCAATAATGCAAGCTGGACCAAAGCACAAGTTTACTTGGCATTAGGTAACATCATGCATACCCTAGCCCGTTTAGGCATTGCTTCTACACCGATGGAAGGGGTTGATCCTGAATTGATTGGTGAGAAATTTGCGGCAGAATTAGATGGCCATGTGTGTGAAGTTGCCTTGGCAATGGGTTACCACAAAGACGGCGATGATTGGAACCACGGTCTGCCAAAAGCCCGCCTAGCGATGGATGATATTATCGCCACAGCCTAATCAAACCGTTAAACATTTATCTTTGATAATGGAAGCCACCTTGTGAAAGCAAGGTGGCTTTTGTTTTACTATAAAAAACACCGGTTTCGCCGGTGTTTTTTTATAGGCTGTTATTTAGGAAGTCGTTAAGACTGTGGGTATTTGAATTTGAAATCGACTTTAAATGGCTTAAACCAATCTGCGACACCAGTGGCTTTGTCTACGTGGTGCAAAAAGCCTTTTTCGTCTGGTGCTGTATATTCAAGATGAGCTATGTAGGTGCCTTTACCTTTCAGCTGTACTGAGTGTGCGTAGTGTGGACCATCGCCAGCCGTCATGGGCAGCATTTGGCCGTATTCCATAAAGCTTGGATCTCCTACTTTTGTTACGACGTAATTAATGCTCATATAGGGAATCCATGCACCATTTGGAAAGCCCCATTTGTTGTCTTGAGTTGCGTGTACGTCAGATTCAAGGTGTACCACATCTTTGCCTGTTATCATTGAGGCTGGTGAGGGGGCGGTCTTAATATCGACTAAATAAGACGAAGCGATTTCCATTCCATCTTTATGGATGGGACCACCAACTGGGTATTCTCGGGCGCTTGCGTATTGGCTTATGAGGGCAGCGCTACAAAGTAACGCGGTGAAGGAAAGCGCTTTTTTCACGTTATTAGTGAGTTGCATCTAGAGTGTCCTTATTTTGTTTGTGGCTTTGTTTAAGTCGTTGAGTGGTTAGAGAAATAACGCATAAAACGGCACACCAGGTGAGTATTTGTAGCCCCATGGGGGTTGCGGTATAACCAATGACAGAGTGAGCTAATACCCCAGCCCAGCTGTTATTGGATAAGAGGAAAGAGCTATTCCACACTTGTGAACCTAATTGTGGCAAGAAACCAATGTTGGCAAGAATACCCACTGCTTGGCTGGATAAGCCTGCGGCTATGAGGGATAGAATCAAATTACTAGAGGAGAAAATGTAACGTAAAGGGATCATCACAATGCCACGGTACAGAGAATAGGTGACGAAAGCCCCCAGTGCGGTACCGAGTAAGCCGCCCAGTAACATGCTGTTTTCGGTTAACCCAGAAGACAGGAAAAGGCTGTACAAGAAGAGTACGACTTCTGAGCCTTCACGTAATACAGCAATGGCAATGACGATCACAATAGCAAAGCTGCCTTTGCCATCGAGTAATAAGCCTTTGATATTTTCCTTGCTTCTCTCGGCCATTTCACGGCCTTTGGCTGACATCCAGATATTTTGCCAAGCCAGCATCAGTGCTGCGATGGCTAAAATACCCGCGTTAAAAATTTCTTGCCCGTAACCAGACAATGCGGCTTCTATCAAGCTGGTGAATTTAGCCAACAGTAGCGCACCAAATAAGCCAAGTGCGATGCCAGTGCATACTTGAAGGCGAATAGTTATGCCTTTACATGCGGCCGCTATGATGGAAATAACTAAGCCAGCCTCGAGCACTTCTCTAAATACAATGAGTAAAACAGCGAGCATGTGAACGCTTTCCTTAAGGTCGTTTGACGTGAACAATGCCAACAACATTCGTGGCATAATCATTAAAAAAACGGTATTGGCCAGCTTTCAAAGGTCCAGTAAAGACGGTGATTTTTCCCTTTGGCACGACAATTTTTTCGAATTTCATATCGTAGCTTTCTAGTTCTGCTACTTTGTTTGTGTTGTTAATGAGTTCAATTTTGATGGCCTTGTTTGGTGGGAGGCTAAAGGCTTTGGGAGTGAATCCCTTGTTATTAAGCTGCAATTGAAGAGCAAGCCTTTCGGCGTAGGCGGGCAGGCTAGCCAGAGAAAAAATAGAGAACAGAAGCAAGCAGCGTACAAACATAGTGGGTGTCTCGTGATGCATTAAAAAACGAATGCGTTAAAAAAGAGCGAACTATGATGATAACTATTATTATCATGACCTTTTTATTTTCCTGCTGGCTAGGGATTTGGGTCAATAAGATTGAGCGTAAGGTCTTGCTTTGTCGGTAATGTTTACCCGATAGCAAAATAGTGGAGCGAATTGGGCTAGACAGTAATGTTTCTGTTTTAATGGTGATATGAAACGGCTTTTATATTGCTTATAGAAACAGGGTTTAGTGGTTAACTTTCTTTATAATCGACAAAATTGCCTAAACTTAAGGTGAAATAGAAAAAACCAAAAGAACCTAAGTGATAGAAAAAGTACAATAGATGACTGAGCCAAGCAGACTTTTGTGCTGGCACACCGTTCACCCCTTTTTATTATGGAAGTTGAGTTCATCTTTTATGTCTTATCCAGCCTGCCCCCATTGTCATTCAGAGTATGTTTATCAAGATCAAAGTAATCTAGTTTGTCCGGAATGCGCTTATGAATGGAACCCAGAAGAGCTGGCTGCAGAGCAAGCTAATAAGGCAGTAAAAGACGCCAATGGTACAGTGCTAGAAGAAGGGGATAAGGTTACTTTAGTGAAGGATCTGAAAGTAAAGAGTAGTTCTTTGGTATTAAAAATAGGTACTAAAGCCGTCATAAAACGACTCTTTGACAAAAAAGATCATCAACTTGACTGCAAGGTTGATGGTGTTGGTGACATGATGATTACGGCAAAGTTTGTAAAAAGAGCCTAGCCGGCTTTTGGGGATGTTATAAGCATAAAAAAACACCAGCCGAGGCTGGTGTTTTTAGCGTATTACGACGCTGCTAGGGGTTAGGCTTGCGCTTTTTTAAAGGCGTTGATCAACGCTTGAGTAGAAGCATCTAGCGCACTGTTGTCACTGTCGCTTACTAGGCGGTTGAAGATGTCCGTCCCCAATACTTTACCTAGTTCCACACCCCATTGGTCAAATGAGTTGATGCCCCAGATTGTGCCCTGTACAAAAGTACGGTGCTCATACAAGGCGATCAAGGCACCAACGGTCGCTGGTGTCATTTTATCGGTTAATAGAGTGTTGCTTGGGCGATTACCTTTGATTACCTTGTGCGGTGCAATCGCAGCCACTTGAGCATCTGTAGCACCCGCATCACGCAGTTCTTGTTCTGCTTGTTCTAGGGTTTTACCCACCATCAATGCTTGAGACTGACTTAGGCAGTTAGCAAACAATTGTGCGTGGTGATCTTTGATTGGATTGTGTGACGCCAATGGCGCAATGAAATCCACAGGTACAAGGCGTGTACCTTGATGCAATAGCTGGTGATAAGCGTGCTGACCATTTGTACCAGCGCCACCCCAGATGATTGGG
Organism: Marinomonas pollencensis; assembly: GCF_003387375.1. Lineage (GTDB taxonomy): Bacteria > Pseudomonadota > Gammaproteobacteria > Pseudomonadales > Marinomonadaceae > Marinomonas > Marinomonas pollencensis. Next base: position 109,492 of record NZ_QUNG01000009.1, read on the forward strand.
CCAGTGTCTGTTTCAACGCCGTCACCATTCAATAGGTTTGCTTTACCATTACTTTCCATGTCTAGCTGTTGGATGTGAGCAGGCATAGCGCGTAGGTAATGATCGTAAGGGATCAAAGCATGAGTTTGTGCGTTATGGAAATTGATGTACCACACACCAAGAGCGCCCATGATGACAGGTAGATTTTCTTCCAGAGGGGCAGTGCGGAAGTGCTCATCCATCTGATGTGCACCATCTAGCAAGGCGTAGAAGTTGTCCATTCCCACGGCAATGGCAACGGGTAGTCCAATGGCTGACCAAAGAGAGTAACGACCACCAACCCAATCCCACATAGGGAAGATGTTCTCTTCCGCCATGCCGAAATCAACCGCTTTCTTCACGTTAGAGCTTACTGCTGCAAAGTGCTTGCTGACAGAGTCTTGTGAACCGCCATTGGCTAGGAACCAATCACGTGCTGCATTAGCATTGGATAAGGTCTCTAGGGTGCCAAAGGTCTTAGAAGAAATAACAAAGACAGTGGTTTCTGGATTTAGCTGTTTTAGCTTGCCAGTAATATCGGAGCCATCGATGTTGGCAACGAAATGCACCTTGATGTCTTCTTTTTTGTAAGGCGTTAGCGCTTCCGCTACGACTTTTGGTCCAAGGTAAGAGCCACCGATACCGATAGAAACAACATCAGTAATGTTTTTACCTGTGTAACCTTTCCATTCGCCGCTGTGAAGCTGAGCAACAAATTGCTCCATTTGTTTTAGCGTAGCGCGAACTTCAGCTAATACGTTAACACCGTCCACCATCAAAGATTCTTGAGCTTGGCTGGCACGTAACGCAATGTGCAATACAGAGCGATCTTCTGTGTTATTTATGTGGTCACCGCTAAACATGCCTTTAATGGCTGTCGCTAAACCGGCTTCTTTAACCAGATCGTTTAACAGTGAAAATGTTTTGTCGTTTGCGCGGTTTTTCGCGTAATCCAATGTCCAGCCAGCAGCTTGGATAGTGTATTTAGCGGCGCGATCTTTGTCCTCTTCAAACAAGGATTTTATGTCTACAGAAGCAATTTCTTTTTGGTGCTCTGTCAGTGCTTGCCAAGCACTAAGTTCAGTAGGTGAATGCATTACAATCTCCCTTAGTCTTAAAGTGAGTTAGGCCAGTTCAATACGCATATTATCGATCAAACGTGCGCTGCCTAGGTATGCCGCAGCCAAAATGACCAGGCTTTTCTCTTCTTCTGACGGTGTTTGTAAATTATCTTGTGCGCGGATTTCAAAATAATCACGACGGAAACCAGCCGCTTCAAGCTTCTGTTGAGCTTGTTCGCAGATGTCCTCGTGACTCGCACTGTTTTCTAGTAGCGCTTCTTTTGCCCATAGCAAGGTTTGATAGATTGCAGGGGCGATGCGTCTTTCTTCTTCTGTTAGGTAGCCATTGCGTGAGCTCATGGCTAAGCCATCTTCGTTGCGTGCGATATCGACACCTATGATACGGACGTTAGAGCTTAAATCGCGCACCATATCTTCAATAACTTTTAGCTGTTGGAAGTCTTTGTTGCCGAATATGGCACAGTCTGGCTGAACAATGTTAAACAATTTTGTCACAACGGTGGAAACACCAACAAAATGCCCAGGGCGAGAAGCACCACACAAAATATCAGATAAGCCGACCACTTCAATTTGTGTTTGGCTGCGCTTGCCATCTGGGTACATTTCTTTTGCATCTGGGGCAAACAAATACTGACAGCCATTTGCGGCTAAGACTTTTTTATCTTCTTCCAGTGTTTTTGGGTAGCGCTCTAAGTCTTCATTGGCAGAGAACTGCATGGGATTAACGAAGATAGAGGAAACCACAACATCCCCTTCTTTGACAGCGCGACGGATGAGCGACATGTGGCCATCGTGCAAATTGCCCATAGTAGGAACGAACGCAATGCTTTTGTCTTGTAGGCGCTCTTTTTTTAAGGCAGCACGAAGTTCAGCAACAGTGTGAAAGGTTTTCATGATTTAAATCCGTGTTCTGGTGCAGGGAATTGTTGGTTCTTGACTTCATAAACATAGGCTTCAAATGCCTCTTGAATGCTGCGGCCGTTAGTCAGGAAGTTTTTTACAAAGCGTGGACGTTTGCCTATGTTAGCACCAAGCATATCGTGCATTACCAAGACTTGACCGTCTGTGTGTGGGCCTGCGCCAATGCCAATGGTGGGTACCGGAACGGCCTCTGTTAGTGTTTTTCCAAGCTCGCTAGGAATGCATTCGTAAAGCAGAATATCCGCGCCAGCCGCAACCAATGCAAGGGAATCTGCCAACAGCAAATCAGCGGCTTGTTGGCCTTTACCTTGCACTTTGTAACCACCTAATTTGTTAACGAACTGAGGTGTTAGACCAAGGTGAGCACACACCGGAATACCGCGATCACTCAGCGCTTTAATAATATCTTTTAGCCATGCCGCGCCTTCAATTTTGACCATGTTAGCGCCAGCTTGCATCAACTTGCCTGCATTCTCCAAAGCGTGTTCAGTGGAGTTGTAGGTCATAAAAGACATGTCGGCGAGAATAAAGGCGTTTGTGTTGCCTCGCTTGACCGCCGCTGTGTGGTAACACATGTCTTCAATGGTAACAGGTAAGGTGCTGTCTTGACCCTGAATCACCATGCCAAGAGAGTCGCCAATCAGAATAGTTTCAACGCCTGCTTGATTCATAACATGAGTAAATGTTGCGTCATAACTGGTTAAGCAGGTGAACTTTTCTTTGTTTTCCTTCATTTGTTTTAGGTCTGACAAAGAGATTGGACGGCTGAGCTTTTTTTCAGAGTTATTTGAATACATAGATCATTCTTCTTCTATAGAAACCAAATCACTGGTATCAAGTTGGCGTAAATGCTCAGTGACGGTTTTGCCGTTCGTTAAGAGCATTTCTGGTGCCAGATCCATAAGGGGACGGATGACGAACCCTCTTTCTAGCATATAAGGATGAGGAACGGTAAGACGCGGTAAATCAATGGTCTCATTGTTGTATAGTAATAAATCAAGGTCCAATGTGCGTGGCCCCCAATGGCGCTCACGAACACGCTGATGATCTTGTTCAATACTCTGTAATAAGTCGAGTAACTCGATGGGCGTTAATTGTGTTCGTAGCGCCGCAACGGAATTTACATAATCCGGCTGGTCTTGAGGGCCAACCGGTTTACTAGAGTAGAGCGCAGAGACGCGAAAATCTACCAAATCTGGGTGTGTAGACAATTGCTCAATAGCGCTATTCATTTGAGCTATTGGGTTTGCTAAGTTACTACCAAGTCCAATATAAGCCAGTTTCACTCTGGTCCCTCTTATTTTTCAGGAGTTTCTCTTTGTGGCGCATTGCTTTTTCTGCGGCGACGTGGACGGCGCTTTTTAGGGCCTTCTTTGTCGTTCGAACGAGCATCGATGCTTTTAATGAGCTCTCTCTGTTCATGTTCGCTGGCAAATTGAAATGCTTCCCACCAAGCGCCCAGTCCACCCATTTCTGTGCCACTTAACTCGCGAATCAGCAAGAAATCAAATGCGGCACGAAAACGTGGGTGCTCAAGCAACACGAACGCCCGTTTACCGTAGCGTTTTGGTAAGCGGAATTGCATATCCCAAATTTCTCGCATTGGGGTAGAAAAGCGTCGCGGGATGGCCGTAGAAGCAACTTGGTTGTCTAGCACCATGCTAGCAGCCTGGTGTAAAGCTGGAGTGATAGGCATGCCTTGGGCTTGGAATTCTTCATGGCGAAGCACAACGCTTGGCCATAACATCACCGCATATAAGAAGTAAGGCGCAGTAGTTTTACCTGCCTGTAGGCGCTTGTCTGTATTTTCTAAGCCTTGAAGAATAAAAGCTTCAGGGTTTATATCATCACGCTTCCAACCACTAACCAAGAGGGCTTCAGTGTCTGGGAACAGGTATTTGAAGAGACCGTATTGGCGTAATAAATGGAAAGTTTTAATGCCATTACCGCTGCCTAATAGTTTAAGGACTTCTTCAAACAAGCGTGCCGGTGGAATATGGTCCAGTAGGTGAGCCATTTCTTTTATTGGTGCGGCCGTTTCTTCTTCTATATCAAAGCCCAGTTTGCCAGCAAAGCGGATTGCGCGGAGCATACGTACCGGGTCTTCTTGATAGCGCTCTCTTGGGTCACCAATAATACGTATTTTTTTGTTTTCAATGTCTTCTAAGCCGCCACAATAATCATGGATGCTAAAGTCCTGAACATTGTAATACAGAGCATTAAAGGTAAAGTCGCGACGTTCCGCGTCTTCTTCAATACTGCCATAGACATTATCACGGAGCATGATGCCGTGGGCAGAACGTGCCGAGTCTTTTCCTTTTAGCGATTCTTGCGGCTTACTCGCGCTATCATCTTTCGCTGAGTTGGCTCGGAATGTAGATACTTCGATAATTTCACGGCCAAATGTCACGTGTACAAGACGAAAGCGTCGACCTATCAGTCGTGAATTGGAAAATAGATCGTGAATTTCTTCAGGAGTCGCGTTGGTAACGACGTCGAAATCTTTCGCATTAACGCCGATCAAGTGGTCACGAATACAGCCGCCAACAAGGTAAGCATCAAAGCCTGCTTTGTTTAAGCGATAAAGGACCTTGACCGCGTTTGGGCTTAACTGCTGGCGAGATAAGCTGTGATCACTGCGCGGAATAATAATGGGATAAGTCTGAGCCTTAGGAGAGGCAAAGATTGAGGTGGCTTTACGTACCAGAGATTTTAATCCTGTAAGCATTAGACAACAAATTTTAGTTAGCGAAAACTGTATTCTACACGTGTGGCAAAGAAGTTACACGAGTAATAGAGCATTCAAAATGGAAGATTTATAGTAAGACGAGCGTAGGGGAGAAGCGATTATTCGAAAACAAAATAATCGCTTTGGATACATGAAGATACTAGTTCCGAAAACAAAGTGGGTGCTGCTTATGCAGTTCTACTCAGGTTTTATTTTTATTATTGCAATGTTTTCATTGCCCGAAGGCTTCTATATCTAAAAAAATCAATTATCCAAAGCGATTTTCTATCCATAGCCTCAAGTTTTTATTTTTGTTTTAAGAGGCTACGGTGTTCCTATATCTTATTTTTATTGTTAAGAACTTACACACGACGACTAACTTATTCTTATTCTTGGTCAATCTTATTATCGTTGTGATCTATATAAGGCATTTCTTGTGCCAAAAATCATAATTCGTTGAATTATATGGTTTTTGCGTTTTTCTTGTTCATATTTTTTACAATATCTTGCTCATTATTTGTGTTATTTGGTAACAAGTGTTACTTATTATTTGTTACTTTTTTGGGTATACCAAGCTTTTGCCGTCTTTCCCATAGGCTTTTTCGAGAGATGCCCAAGGATTGGGCAAGTTGAGTCTCTGTCATCTTGTGTTGGTGCGTTAACACGAAATGTTTGAAATAGTCATCCAGGGTAGTGCCCTCTAATGGGGTCAATTGCTCACTGGTTTTGGTCGTTGTTTGCTGCGTTTTACTGCCGCTTAGGTGGGTAATCAATTTTAAGTTAGCGGCTTCAATCCGGTGAGGTGGGCTAAGAATAACAGCCCGTTCGATAGCGTTTTCTAGCTCACGGACATTGCCTGGCCAATTATGAGCTCGGATCGCTTTATCAAACTCTTTGTTGTAGTCCAGAGGTACGCGGTTGTGCTTTTTACAGGCCTTCTCAAGGAGGAATTTTGCAATCATCGAAATGTCGTCACTGCGTTCGCGTAATGGTGGAAGCAGTAGTTCCATGACATAGAGGCGATAGTATAAATCTTCGCGAAAATAGCCCTTGCGAACCATGTCGATTAGATCTCTGTGTGTCGCGGTGACCAAACGTACATTTACCTTGGTTGATTGAATCGCGCCGACTCGGCGGATTTCGCCTTCCTGTAGGACCCGCAGCAGTCTAGCTTGTGCTTCGAGAGGTAATTCACCGATTTCATCGAGGAATAAAGTGCCATTGTCTGCGGCGTATATTAACCCATCTCGTGCCGAGACCGCGCCAGTAAATGCCCCTTTCTCATGACCGAAAAGCTCTGATTCTATTAGGTTTTCTGGGATGGCTGCGCAGTTGACGCTGATCAATGGGTTGTTATGTCTGGTGCTTAAGTTGTGCAGCGCTTTGGCAACCAATTCCTTACCTGTACCCGATTCACCACGAATCAATACGGTAACGTCAGTGCTGGCTACTTTGCGAATATCGCTGAAAAGCTCGCGCATCGGCTCACAGTTACCAATGATGCCACTATCTAGCGCGCCTAAATTGTCGGCTTCTTGTTCTTTCTCAGAACGTGCAAAGAGCAGCGGAGGGATTGCTTCAGGTTCTGCTGTTTGTTTTGCCTTAGATGCTGGCGTGGTGTTTTCTAAGGCATCGATAACATGCTTTAGCAAATGCTCTGAGTCGGTGGGCAAAGGCAGGTAATACTTTGCTCCCATCGCCATCGCGTCGATGCCGCTATTTAGGCTAGGGCGAGCGTCTAGAACTAAGCGTGGAGGCGTCCCTTCGAGTGCTGACATATTGTCAGTGAATAAGGCTAAAATGGCTTGGTCTATAAGAAGTAGATCGAAGTCGGCCAGTTCATAGTATTTTTTCGCTTGTTCAAGGGTGTAGCATAGATTGACTTGAAAGCCATAGCGAGAGAGCCACCTGTCAGCTTCTTTGAGTGGTGAGTCTTCGGGACAAATTATCATAATATGATGCATTTTTGGTGTCACCTCTTGTAACCAATGTAACGATTATACACATCACTTGGGTAACAGCTAGAGGGAAGAAGTGTGCACGGCCTGACAAACTATAAAAAGTGAAGATCTTTTGGGGCAATTACCGTGGTGGTTTGTTGGCTTAGGCGTTGTGGTTTCCAGTTTTGAATAGCAACCGCCAAGGCTTCTGTGATGCTGGTTGCGTTTTGGGCGTCTATTTTCAAATAGCTCAATGCGCGTATTAGAGTGTCTAGGTCGCCATTTGGAATGGGCTTGGCGTGATTTTGCTTGCTGATTTTCTCAGCATCTTGATTGACGACCAGTGGGATGTGTCCGATCTGAGGGACTTGCCAGCCAAAAAGGTGGTACAGATGCAGCTGTTGTGCCGTGGTATCGATTAAATCAGCACCGCGTATTAGATGGGTGATACCTTGTAGATGATCGTCTACTACCACCGCAAGTTGATAGGAGAAATAGCCGTCTTTGCGTTTTAATACGGGATGATTACCATCTAAGTCGTCAGCAAAAGACATTGCGCCTTGAATCAGGTCTTGATAGTGATATTCCTCGTGATTGGTTCTTAGGCGCCAAGAGTGAGGTTGCGTTTCTGTGCTTTGACAAACGTGAGGGTGTAGGCCTGAATAAGCTTGTAAGGATTTTCTTGTGCAATTACAAGGAAAGACATTTTGACTCTGCTTGAGCTGGGTCAGATACGCTTCATAGCTGGCTGTGTGTTCGTATTGTAAGCGAACCGCCTCGTCAGAGATGAGTTGGTAACTTTCTAGTGTTGCTAGAATTTGCTGAGTGTATTCAGGGCGACATCGAACGGCATCGACATCTTCGATGCGGACTATCCAAGTACCTTGATGGTACTTTGCATCCACATAGCTCGCGAGTGCAGCGACTAGCGAGCCTAAGTGGAGTGGGCCGGTTGGCGAAGGTGCGAAACGGCCACGGTAACCTGATGAGATCAAGTTAGCCGCCGATTTGCTTCTCTTTGATCTCAGCCAATGTTTTGCAATCGATGCACATTGTTGCTGTAGGACGTGCTTCTAATCGGCGAATACCGATTTCGATGCCACATTCGTCACAAAAGCCATAATCGTCTTCGTTGATGCGCTCAATGGTTTGAGAAATTTTCTTAACCAGTTTGCGTTCACGATCACGAGCTCGCAACTCAAGGCTGAATTCTTCTTCTTGGCTGGCGCGGTCATTAGGATCTGCGTAGTTTACTGCTTCTTCCTTAAGATGGTTAACGGTACGGTCAACCTCTTCCATTAGCCCCTGCTTCCAGTTAAGCAAAATGCTTTTGAAATGCGCCAACTGGTTCTCGTTCATGTATTCTTCACCTTCCTTAGCATCGTAAGGTGTGAAGTCCTTCATTAATGATTCCGGGTTCGTACTTGGCATACGCATTGCCTCATTTCGCAGGTTTCCCTTTATGGTAACCTGTAAACTATAAAGATTAAGTGGTTTATTTTTCGGCCGGAAACTTACCAGATAATTTGGCGTTAAACCACTTTTTTTGCGCAAATATTCATGAAAATGTTGAATTAAGTTGAGAAACCTATATGTCTAAGCAGAAGTTAGCCTCGCGAGTTGGGAAAATATCACCTTTTCAGGTGATGGCGGTAATGGAGAGAGCAAAGCAGTTACAGGCCGATGGCAATGATGTGATTCATTTGGAAGTAGGAGAGCCGGATTTCGTTGCCCCACAAGCCATAAACGAGGCAGGTATCCAGTCTATTGAAGCGGCGAAAACAGGCTATACGCCCGCAACCGGACTACCTGAACTTAAGCACGCGATTAGCCAGCATTATCGTACTCGTTATCAAGTAGAGGTCGCGCCAGAGCGTATTATTGTAACGCCAGGTGCGTCGGGTGCTTTATTGTTGATGGCTTCCCTAATGGTGAACGAAGGGGAAGAGGTGTTGATGCCAGATCCTTGCTACCCATGTAATCGCCACTTCTTAATTCAAGCCGGTGGCCAAGCAAAGATGATCGAAACTTCAGCGGAGCAAGCGTTTGAAGTGAAGCTAGATACATTGCCTTCTCATTGGAGTGAAAACACCACAGGTCTTTGGCTAGCATCTCCTTCTAACCCTACTGGCGCTGTACTGAGTAAAGACTATGTGGCGCAAGCATGGCAGCAAATTCAAGCATTAGGTGGACATCTCTTAGTCGATGAAATTTATCAGGGGTTGGTCTTTGAAGGAGAGGACTTTACTGCCTTGTCATTGGATGACGATATTTTTGTGATTAATAGCTTTTCTAAGTATTTTGCCATGACGGGCTGGCGATTGGGTTGGATTGTGGTGCCAGAATGGGCCATTGAAGGCGCCACAAAACTGGCTCAAAACCTCTTTATATCAGCCTCAAGCGTTGCTCAATATGCTGCGATAGCAGCATTCGAACCGACCGTTCTGGAAGAATGTGAGAAGCGTCGGCAGACACTGAATCGTCGTCGCTTAACTTTATTGGAAGGGTTGGAACGTGTTGGTTTGCCAGTGGTTGCGCCAGCGCAAGGGGCGTTTTATGCGTACGTCGATGTATCAAGTGTTACAGAGGATGCCATGTCTTGGTGCTTACGCTTATTGGAAGAGGAAAAAGTGGCACTGACACCAGGAGCGGATTTTGGCATGAAGGATGCGCATAAATACGTTCGTTTTGCCTATACCTGTGACGAGCAACGTCTTAACGAAGCGCTTACTAGGATTGAACGCTTTATTCAATCCTAGTGCTGTTTCTTTTAGCCTCGACGTCTCATTAAGAGAATGCCAGATAGCAAACAAATAGCGATAGGAATACTAACGCCGACGGCGGGGGGGAAGCCTGTCGCGATGCTCATTCGGCCAAATAAGTTTAATCCGTTTTGAAAGGCCAAGCCAATCATGACACCAGAGAAGATTCGTCCACCCATGGTAGATGAACGTAACGGCCCAAAGACGCTGGACAGCGCAACCAGCACCAGTGCGATACAAGCAACAGGGCGCAGCGCTTTACTCCAGAACTCCAGAGCGTACTGTGCGCCATCCTGTTTTTGCTCATCAAGGTAAAGTTGATAAGTGCGCAACTGGCTTAGTGACAAAAAGTCAGGCTCTTGTGATGCTAGGTACAGATGTTCTGGTTTTATGCTTACTGACCACTTCTCAGTTGGCAGGTTTTGTACCTTCACGTGATCTGGGTAAAAAACAGTCTTGCTAACGCCATCTAAAAGCCATTGGTTTTCGTTAATGTGAATAGCGGTTTTCGCATCAGTAATACTTTTTAGGTGTTGCCCATCTGGGGTGAAAATTTTAATGCCATAGAGCTTGCCCGATCGGTCCGCTGCATTAATGTAGACAAAGTTGTTGTCGGCCTTTAGCCATACGCCGCCAGTTAGCGCAAAATTCCCTTCTTTTTGATCTTGTAGCTTTTCTACTAGGTTGGCTTTTTGTTCTGCTACAGGGGCAACAAATTCGGATAACCCCATGCCAAATAAGGCAATGAAAATAATAGGCTGGCAAGCCGATAAGCCAATACGCCAGATTGGCATACCGGCCGCACGCATAACGGTTAATTCAGAAGTAGAGGCTAGGGTGCCTAGCCCCATTAGGGTGCCAATAAGAGAAGATATCGGCACGTATTCGGCGAATTTGCCCGGCAAACGATAAAGCAGTACTTGCAGAATGGACTGTACCGTATAGTCATCACTGACTTTCTTGATCTGGTCAATGAAGGCAATGGCCGTGTCTAATCCCAGCAGTACAAACATAACGATCAAGAAAGACCAGAGAACACTGGTGGCGACATATTTGTCTATTTTATTCATTACTTAAACTCTTATCTTGAGGGTCAGGAGTTTGTGGCGTGGGCAATTGAGCATTTTTTCTATTAAATACTTGATTGTATTGGACAAATAACCCAAGAGCGATACAGAGAAAAATGCCATGGATCCACCAAAGTCCCAAATAGTCAGGGATTTTGCCCTTGCCTATGGCGGTTTTTCCCCAAATGAGTAACGCCATGTAAAGGATCATCAAAAGAATCGCTGGCAGCATTTTAAAGAAGCGGCCTTGCCTTGGATTTACTTGGCTAAGGGATAAACCAATGATCGATAGAATAGGGATCATCACCACTAACGCGATTCGCCACTGAAGTTCTTCTTGGTCTTCTGGGTCATCACTGCTCAGTAAATAGAGGGTGCTGCGTGTTTCTGGGTCTGTAATGGATTCTTGCGGGGCGCTTTCCATGCGCATCGCATAAGTGTCGAATTCAGTGACACGATAGGAAGCGGTGCCAGGGATGCCTTCATAGCGTACGCCATTTTTAAAGACCAGATAGTCTTGGCCGTTTTTAGAATCCATTTTGATTTCTTCGGCATAGGAAGCGAGCATTTGTACTGGTATGGATTTGCCGTTGTCGCGTACGAAGTCAGATAAGAAAACATCGTTCATCCAGCCCTCATCAGGGGTGAAGCTATCGATATAAGTCGTGCGTTGGCCGTCACCTTGAAAGCGTCTTGGCAATAAAAACGAAAAGGTAGAAAGTTGGCCTTGTTCGTCTGCTGCTTTAACTGCGTGATATTCGCTGGTTGGGGTTAGCCAGAAATTCAGTCCCGCACTAATGCTAAACACAATGCCGGCAATGCCCAGAGTGTAGCCTGCTAATTTTAGTTTGCTGATGCCGCTGGAAAATAGCACGGACATTTCATTTTCAATGTAGAGCCGACCAAACGTTAGCAATAATGAGAGAAAAAAGGCAATGGGCAAAATGATTTGAACAAAAGATGGCACATGAAAGCCGAGAATAGTAAAAAGAAACTCAAAGGTCATTTTGCCTTCAGTTGCTCGTCCTAAATAGGATACAAATCGGCTGCTTAAAATAACGAGAAGTAAAATTAGCGTCACTCCGGCAGTTGACACTAACACTTCTTTCGCCAAGTATCTGAATAGTCTCAAAGTCACCTCTGTAGGATGCCGCAATGTGCGGAGAGTTGATTACAAATCTAAAGCCCCCATTATCTCGTGGTAAGAAGGACATTATCCAGTTTTTTTTAAAAGTTATTATTTTGAGGAAGCACTCATGAATACGACACTATTTGATCGCGTCTCTGCGGTTCAGGCAGATTTGCTCGTCACTTTTGTTCCAAGTGAAGGCGCGTTCCCTGAGTCAACTGCTTGGGTTGATGGTAATGCAGATGGCCAGTTGTCACAATTGCGAGAAAGCGGTGTTTTTAAAGGTGGCTTAGCGCAAACTTTATTATTGCCTAGCATTACCCAAGATTTCGCGCAGCCAGTGTTGCTGGTTGGTATCGGCAAAGATGCCGAATTAAGTGACATGCAAGCACGCAAAGTCATTGCTGCTGTGGCAGCACAGATTAAGTCGCTGCCTTACGCGTCTGTTGCACTAGCAAGTCGTGCTCTCGTTTTAAAGAAACGCACACAAAGTGAAGTAACCGCCCTGATTGCCCAATGGTTGAATGAAGGTTTTTATAACTTTCTTGGCTTTAAGCAAGACGATGCAGAAAAAGCGACTAAGGTCACTGATCTATTGATTGAAGGCGACGATGAAGCCGCTTTAGCAATCGGCACAGCAACCGCGAATGGCTCTGCGTTTGCGCGCCAGTTAGGAAACTTGCCTGGTAACGTATGTACGCCGAACTACCTTGCCTCTAAAGCTCAGCACTTTGGTGAAGAGTACGGCATTGATGTTGAGTTGCTAGACGAAACAAAAATGGACGAGCTGGGCATGCATTGCCTGCTATCAGTCGGTCGTGGCAGTGATCAACCAAGTTACTTGATTGTAATGCATTACCGTGGCGGAGAAGAAGGCGAAGCCCCGCATGTTTTGCTAGGTAAAGGTATTACCTTTGATACAGGTGGTATTTCTCTGAAACCTGGTCCAAAAATGGATGAGATGAAATACGATATGTGTGGTGCGGCAAGTGTATTCGGCACCATGAAAGCGATTTGTGAACTTAAGCCGAAATTGAACTTCACCGCAGTGGTTGCGGCGGCAGAAAATATGCCAAGTGCGCGTGCAACCAAGCCTGGCGATATTGTAAAAACCATGTCTGGTAAAACGGTTGAAGTGCTTAATACTGACGCCGAAGGCCGTCTCGTATTGTGTGATGCGTTAACCTACATTGAGCGCTTTAAGCCTAAATCGGTTGTGGATGTCGCGACTTTAACTGGCGCTTGTGTTGTGGCTTTGGGAAGTGTGAACTCTGGGATGTACGCAAATGACGACGCAGTAGCTGAGTCATTAAAGGCAGCCAGCCAGATTTCTGCTGATAAAATTTGGCAGATGCCGCTGAATGAAGAGTACCAACAGCAGCTAGACAGCAACTTTGCAGATATCGGTAATATCGGTGGCCCAGAAGCTGGCTCTGTGACAGCGGCCTGTTTCTTGTCACGCTTTACCGCTTCTTACCCTTGGGCGCATTTAGACATTGCAGGTGTAGCCTGGAGTGGTGGTGCGGCTAAAGGTGCGACAGGTCGTCCCGTTGCGCTATTGACGCGTTACTTGTTAGATAAAGCAAGTTAGCATCTGCTTGTAGCAAAACGATCGGTTTTTATAAAAAGCAGCAATGATGTTCATTGTTGCTTTTTTTATGAATAAAAAGAGTGAGATAAGGTTTCTTTGTATGCCTAAGGTGTGCACTTTAAGAAGTCGGAAGTAGGCTTGTGGAAGGTGAGAGGGTGGACATTTTCAGTCCCGAATGCGAAAGTTGAAGCATGGATTTCGAACAATGAACCTCAGTTGTTTATTTGTTGTCGCTTCTATTTCTTATTTTTACTATTTTATTGGTTAGTGTCCTATGCCTGATTTAGCCTCACAAATTGAAGAAAGTGTTCTAAATGACTGCGCTTTAGAGGAAGGTGTTTGTCAGGACGAGGTGCTCGGAGATAACCAATGTGAGCCTGATGAGCACACGCTGATTAGCGCCTTGCGTAACCAAGATGATATTCCAATCCTTATGGATATTGTCGCTGAAAAGCTATCGGCGACGGTCAGTCAGGAAACACAGTTTTCTGAAGCAATGGAAAGTTTTGAACACATTCAAGATGATGCAATTCCCGTGTTGCTGGATGAAGAACAAGCGTCAGCCTCAGCTGAGCCTGACACAAAACTTGATAAGGTACAGCAAGAAGATAGCGTTACTGATCGGCAAGATATTATTGCTCAAGCCATTGCAAGCGTGCTTGAAAAGCGTTTGCCCGATCTAGTCCAAGAAGTGCTTCAAACGATGGACGAATTGTCTACTCAAGCAAAATGATTAACCAATCGGCGGATTCGATATCATCGACAAGCCGCAGGTTATTCTTTATCTTGCGATGACGCGCTATAATTCACCAAATTCAATTTACCTCTCTACATGAGCTTTAAGACACCATAATGGAAAAGACCTACCAACCACAGAGTATTGAACAGCCTATTTACAAACGTTGGGAAGAGGGTGGTTATTTTGCCCCTCAAGGCAACGGCACCCCTTTCTCCATCATGATTCCGCCACCAAATGTTACCGGTAGCCTTCACATGGGGCATGCTTTTCAGCATACCTTGATGGACGCAATGATTCGCCGCGAGCGCATGAAGGGTAAACGCACCTTATGGCAGCCAGGCAGTGACCATGCAGGTATTGCGACACAAATGGTGGTTGAGCGTCAATTAGCGGCACAAAATACCACTCGTCATGATTTAGGTCGTGAAAAATTCCTAGAGAAAGTGTGGGAATGGAAAGGCCAATCTGGCGGTACTATCTCAGACCAGATGCGTGTCTTGGGAGATTCTGTAGATTGGCAGAAAGAGCGCTTTACGATGGACCCAGGTATGTCTGCCGCGGTACAAGAAGTATTTGTTCGCTTGTATGACGAAGGCATTATTTACCGTGGCCAGCGCTTGGTTAACTGGGACCCTATTCTGCACACAGCGATTTCTGACCTAGAAGTTATCTCTGAAGAAGAAAATGGCTTTATGTGGTATTTCCGCTATCCATTAGCCGATGGCGCGAAAACAGCAGATGGCAAAGATTATATAGTCGTGGCAACGACGCGTCCGGAAACCATGTTTGGTGATGCGGCTGTGGCTGTAGCACCGGATGATGAGCGCTTCACTGACCTAGTGGGTAAAGAAGTTGAACTGCCACTTGTTGGTCGTCGTATTCCCATTGTTGCGGATGAATATGTAGACAAGGAATTTGGTACCGGTTGTGTAAAAATCACACCAGCTCATGATTTTAATGACTACGAAGTAGGTAAACGCCATGATATGCCGTTAATCAACATCCTCACGGATGATGCGGCTATCAATAATACAGCACCAGAAAAGTACCGCGGCATGGATCGCTTTGTGGCGCGTAAAGCTGTGGTAGCTGATTTTGATGAGCTTGGTTTACTTGAAAAGGTAGTGGACCATAAATTAAAAGTGCCTCGTGGCGAGCGTGGTAACACTGTCATTGAGCCTTACCTAACTCAGCAATGGTATGTGGCAGTTGAGACACTAGCGAAACCTGCGATCGAAGCGGTAGAAAACGGTGATATTCAGTTTGTGCCCAAGCAGTGGGAAAATACTTACTTTGCTTGGATGCGCGACCTGAATGATTGGTGTATTTCTCGTCAACTATGGTGGGGACATCAAATTCCGGCTTGGTATGATGCTGATGGCAAATTCTATGTCGGTAAGGATGAGGCAGAGGTACGTACTAAGTACAATCTGGCTGACGATATCACACTGACTCAAGATGAAGACGTGTTAGACACCTGGTTCTCTTCGGCATTGTGGACCTTTGCAACGCAAGGTTGGCCTGAAGAAACTCAAGACTTTAAAGAGTTTAGTGAGTCTGATGTACTGGTAACTGGGTTTGATATTATTTTCTTCTGGGTTGCCAGAATGATCATGATGACCTTGAAGTTTACTAATAAAGTCCCTTTCAAAACGGTTTACATTACCGGGCTTATCCGTGATGAGCGTGGCGATAAAATGTCGAAGTCGAAAGGTAACGTTATCGATCCATTGGATCTGATTGGCGGCATCGATATTGAGTCCCTAGTGAAAAAGCGTACCTACGGCATGATGCAGCCGCGCCTTGCTGAAAAAGTGGAAAAGAATACTCGTGAAACCTACCCAGAAGGTATTCAGGCCTATGGTACTGACGCTCTGCGTTTCACCTTGTGTTCATTGGCTTCTGGCGGGCGTGATATTAAGTTCGACCTAAATCGCCTTGAAGGTTACCGTAATTTCTGTAACAAAATTTGGAACGCTACCCGTTACGTTCTGATGAACACAGAAGATCAAGATTGTGGTCAAAACGGCACAGACGTTGAACTGTCATTGGCGGATAAATGGATCATTTCTCGCTTACAACATACGGAAGATGCGGTAAATCGCGCGTTTGAAACCCATCGTTATGACCTTGCTTCACAAGCCTTGTATGAGTTTATGTGGCACGAATACTGTGATTGGTATTTGGAGCTTTCTAAGCCAGTACTGTGGGACGAAAATGCGACCGCGGCTCAATTAACTGGTACGCGTCGTACCTTGGTTCGCGTATTGGAAACTTTCCTTCGCTTAGCCCATCCTATGATGCCATTCTTGACCGAAGAAATTTGGCAGCGAGTTGCACCATTGGCAGGTGTTGAAGGCGATACGGTTATGCTGATGGAATACCCAGAAGCGAATGAAGCTAAAAAAGATGCGCAAGCCGAAGCCGACATTGAGTGGCTCAAAGGTGTCATTGAAGGGGTGCGAAATATTCGTGGCGAAATGAACATTGCGCCATCTAAACCGTTAACGGTTTTGTTCCGTAATGGTACGGATCAAGATCAAGCTCGTCTCGATGCTAACTTGGCGTTCTTGCAAAAATTGGCTAAGTTGGAAACCATTACTTGGTTAAACCCTGGCGATGAAGCGCCTATGTCTGCGACGGCTTTAGTCGGAGATATGGAAGTGCTAGTACCGATGGCAGGGTTAATTGACAAGAGTGCGGAGCTTGCACGTTTGCAAAAAGAAATCGATAAAGCAACCAAAGACCTTGCACGTATTGAAGGCAAGTTGTCGAACGAAAGCTTTGTTGCGAAAGCACCGGCTGCGGTGGTAGATAAAGAGCGCGCTAAGTGTGATGACTTGCGCCTTACCGTTAGCAAGCTTGAAGAGCAAAAAGCGAGTATTGAATCGCTATAAATCAATAGTAATGCCAGACACCTCAGTGTCTGGCATTTGTTGCATTCTATAAAAATAAAAAAAGAGGCAATAGGTAATGGAAAGAGTATCTGGAAAAGTGAAGTGGTTTAACGACTCTAAAGGCATTGGTTTTATTAAGCGTGAAGCGGACAGCGATGTCTTTGTTCACTATAAATCCATTTTGCTAGAGGGTCATAAAACACTGAAAAAAGGCCAGCCAGTGACGTTTGCATTGACGTCTACGGAATTTGGTTATCAGGCGGCAGAAGTGCGTATAGAAGATGTGTCACCTTCTAGTATTCCAGAAGGTGAATGTCAGGCGGCGAACGCTTAGTCGAAGCGTGTTAAGCTTGCTCGAGCAACATTTTGTGGGCGAGTTTGACAAAGTCTACCGGTGTCAGAATACCTAATAGCTTGCTGTCTTTGACAACAGGCAAGCTGCCATATTTGTTTTCTATAAAGAATTCGGCAGCAGTATCCAGACTAACACCTGGGTCAATGGTAAGAATGTCTTTATTCATTACTTTAGAAACAGGTGTTTGCTCTTCTTTCTTGGCTAACTGCTGGGTACCAAATTGACTGACCAAATAAAAGGCATAACGGAGATATTCACGTTGTGTCAACATGCCAATGCATTCGCCGCTTTGATTGACAATGGGCAAGTTGCGAATGTTCTTTTCGCTCATCAACTCTTTGGCTTCGGCTAATGAGCAATTTTCTTCAAGAGTGGCTAAATTTGTTACCATCAGGTCTGCAACAGTCATCATATTTGAGCTTCCTATTTGCCAATTATTATTCCAGCAAGTGTGGTGCAAGCTGCCTTCAAAAGCAATTATATTGCCATGAGTCAGATCAACGAAAGGGTGAGTAAATGAGCAGCGATGAAATATGGATGGCAAAAGCGCTATTATTAGCCGAGCAGGCCGCCGCCGATAGTGAGATTCCAGTCGGTGCTATTGTTGTTTTGGACGGTAAGGTGATCGGGGAAGGCTATAACTCTCCTATCTCCCAATGTGACCCGACAGCGCACGCGGAAATTCAAGCCATTAGAGATGCTTGTAAAAAGGTGAATAACTACCGTTTAACGGGCGCGACTTTATACGTCACATTAGAGCCTTGTGCTATGTGTGCAGGGGCTATTGTTCATTCACGCGTAGCACGAGTTGTTTATGCCGCGACAGAGCCAAAAAGTGGTATTGTCGAAAGCCAAGGGCGTTTTTTTGAGGCTCCGTTTTTGAATCATAAAGTGGCTGTGGACGGTGGAACATTAGCAGAGCAAGCCTCGTTACAGCTAACACAATTCTTTCAATATCGTCGTGAGCAAAAAAAGAAGCTCAAACAATTAGCGAAAAAGGCCATATAGGCGTTTTTTTTCTTCATTTAGTGCAGAAAATTCAGACACTGCTGGCCTCTATTTGGGTCATTGATTTAAAATACCCGCAACATATCCCCCAAAACTACCAAGTGAGGCAATACTCGACATGCTAACCCTGCATGGTTCCGCAGCGCTATCAGCGTTTCGCAAGGCAAAGTTGTTGGCCAACATGAAAGCATCAGTACCATCCGTTACGGATGTGGATGCGCAATTTCTACATTTTGTTGAATTGCATGATGGCCAAGCGCTTTCTACAGAACAAGAAACCGTTCTTCAGCGCGCTTTAGCCTACGGTCCTAAATCCTCCCAAGTCAGTTCATCTGAGCAAAGTGTATTAGTCGTTCCTCGTTTAGGTACGATTTCACCTTGGTCTTCAAAAGCAACCGATATTCTTCATAACTGTGGTCTTGCGGCCGTGTCTCGTGTTGAACGTGGTGTGGAATATTTTATCCACAGTACTTCGCCGCTGACATTAGCTGAGCTGGATCTGTTATCAGAAATGTTGCATGACCGTATGACAGAAAGCGTGCTTCCGGCATTAAGCGACGCTGCTGACATGTTTTCTCATGCAGAGCCTGCTCCTATGACATCAGTCGATGTGTTAGCAGGTGGGCGAGCGGCATTGGTTGAGGCAAACCAAGCGCTGGGCTTAGCATTAGCAGACGATGAAATCGATTATCTTGTGGACTCTTTTATTGAGTTGGGTCGTAACCCAATTGATGTAGAGTTAATGATGTTCGCGCAAGCGAACTCTGAGCATTGTCGCCACAAAATCTTTAACGCGTCTTGGACCATTGATGGCGAAGAGCAAGAACGTTCTTTGTTTAAAATGATCAAAAACACCCATGAGCACAATCCTGATGGCACCTTGTCTGCTTATAAAGACAATGCAGCCGTGATGGAAGGTAGCTTTGCTGGGCGTTTCTTCCCTGCGCCAGGAACGCGTGAATACGACTTCAGCCAAGAGAACATTGATATCTTGATGAAGGTGGAAACCCATAACCATCCGACCGCTATTTCGCCATTCTCTGGTGCCGCAACAGGTTCCGGTGGTGAAATTCGTGATGAAGGCGCAACGGGTATTGGTTCAAAACCAAAAGCTGGTTTGAGCGGTTACACCGTTTCTGATCTTAAAATCCCTGGCTTTGAACAGCCATGGGAAAGCTACTACGGCAAACCTTCTCGAATCGTGACGCCTCTGGATATCATGATCGAAGGCCCTATTGGTGGCGCGGCCTTTAACAATGAGTTTGGTCGTCCGAACTTGCTGGGGTATTTCCGCAGTTACGAACAAAAAATCCAAGGTGCAAGCCAACAAGAAGTCCGTGGTTACCATAAGCCAATTATGTTGGCGGGTGGCATGGGTAATATTCGTCGTGAGCACGTTGAGAAACAAGAAATCAAAGTAGGCGCTAAGCTGATTGTGCTTGGTGGACCTGCAATGTTGATCGGTCTAGGTGGCGGCGCGGCTTCCTCTATGGCCTCAGCAGACGGCAACGAAGATCTAGACTTTGCTTCTGTGCAACGTGGTAACCCAGAAATGGAACGCCGTTGTCAGGAAGTGATCGACCGTTGTTGGCAGCTTGGCGACAACAATCCAATCAGCTTTATCCACGATGTGGGTGCTGGTGGTTTGTCGAACGCGCTACCTGAATTGGTAAAAGACGGCGAACGTGGCGGCAACTTTGATTTACGTAAAGTATTAAACGATGAGCCAGGTATGTCACCGCTAGAGATTTGGTGTAACGAATCTCAAGAGCGTTACGTGATGGCGGTATCGCCTGAGCGTATTGAAGAATTTACTGCAATTTGTGAGCGTGAGCGTTGCCCGTTTGCCATTGTTGGCGATGCGAAAGAAGAGCTTCATTTAGAAGTAGCGGATGATCACTTTGGTAATAAGCCAGTGGATCTACCAATGTCTGTATTGTTTGGTAAGCCACCTAAAATGCACCGTGAAGCGACCAAAGCCATCATCGAGGGTGATGATTTCACGGCAGTCGACGTGGATCTTGCTGAGGCGGCGCAGCGCGTTTTAAGCTTGCCTACCGTTGCTAGCAAAAACTTCTTGATCACCATTGGTGACCGTTCTATCACTGGTATGGTGGCTCGTGATCAAATGGTGGGTCCTTGGCAGGTGCCAGTTGCCGATGTGGCGGTTACGACTTCCTCATTAGACAGTACCACTGGTGAAGCCATGACTATGGGTGAGCGTACACCAATTGCCTTGTTGAACGCCCCAGCGTCAGGTCGTATGGCCGTCGGTGAAGCCTTAACCAACTTGGCGGCAGCGCAAATTACTCAGCGTAACCACATTAAATTGTCTGCAAACTGGATGGCCGCAGCGGGTCATGAAGGCGAAGACGAAAAACTTTACCAAACCGTAAAAGCGGTTGGTATGGAATTGTGTCCAGCATTGGATATCGCGATTCCAGTGGGTAAAGACTCCATGTCGATGAAGACAGTATGGAAAGAAGAAGGCGAAGAAAAAGCCGTTACTTCACCATTGTCTTTGGTGATTACCGCGTTTGCTCCCGTAGCGGATGTACGTAAAACCCTTACCCCAGAACTGCAAAATAAAGCCGATACGCGTTTGTTGTTGATCGACTTGGGTGCCGGTCAGAATCGTCTAGGTGGTTCTGTTATTGCCCAGGTTTACAACAAGCTAGGCCAACAAGCTCCCGATGTTGATAACGCAGCAGCGTTGGCTGGCTTCTTTGATACGACACAAGCCTTGAATGCAGAAGGTAAGTTGTTGGCTTACCATGACCGTTCTGATGGTGGTGTGTTTGCTACCTTGACAGAAATGTCCTTTGCGAGCCACTTAGGTCTGAACATTGACCTTGATGACACTATCAGTCAGCAAGATCAAATTGCGCCGGTTTTATTTAGTGAAGAACTAGGGGCTGTTATTCAGGTTAATGATGCGGATGTAGCAGACATTGTTGCGGCTTACGCGAAAGTAGGTGTTACAGCCACTTCTATTGCGACTCTATCCGGTGATGACAGCATTCGCGTACGCTTTGCTGGTGACACCGTGTTGGAAGAAACGCGTATCAACTGGCAGCGTGTTTGGTCTGAAACCAGCTACCGCATTCAAGCGTTGCGTGACAATCCAGAATCCGCTCAACAAGAATTTGATAACTTGTTGGACGCAAAGGATCCAGGTTTGTCTGCTAAGGTAAGCTTCGACCAGAATGAAGACATCGTGGCCGCTTTTGTTGCATCAGGTGTTAAGCCTAAGATCGCAGTATTGCGTGAGCAGGGCGTGAATGGTCAAGTGGAAATGGCAGCGGCCTTCCATAAAGCCGGTTTTACTCCGATCGATGTTCATATGAGTGACATCTTGTCTGGTCGCACAACGCTAGATGAGTTTAGTGGTTTAGTGGCGTGTGGTGGTTTCTCTTACGGTGATGTATTGGGTGCAGGTGAAGGTTGGGCTAAGTCCATTCTTTTCAACCCAGTGGCTCGCGAGCAATTTGAGTCTTTCTTCAAGCGTCCAGATACTTTCTCATTAGGTGTGTGTAACGGTTGTCAGATGTTGTCTAACCTACACGAGCTTATTCCTGGTGCAGAGCATTGGCCGAAGTTTGTTCGCAACCAATCGGCACAATTTGAAGCACGTCTGGTGCAAGTAGAAGTCCAGAAGTCGAACTCTATTATGTTGGCTGGCATGGAAGGATCACGTCTGCCGATTGCGGTTGCCCACGGTGAAGGTCAAACAGAATACCGTGACGACCAAGACATGGCGGCACTTGTGTCTTCATCTCAGGTCGCATTACGCTATGTTGATAATTACGGTCAGGCGACGGAACGTTACCCATTCAACCCGAATGGGTCAGCTGAAGGTATCACGGGTTTAACATCAGAAGATGGTCGTGTGACAATTATGATGCCTCACCCAGAGCGTGTTTACCGTACGGTTCAGCACAGCTGGCACCCAAGCGAATGGCAAGAACAAGCGCCATGGTTGCGTTTGTTCCAAAACGCACGCAAGTGGTTAGGCTAATACCTTAGCTTATTAAGTTTGTTTGAAAAGCCCTCTACTCGAAAGAGTAGGGGGCTTTTTATTGCTGGTGTATCAATGAAGGATAGTAGAGGGGAGGTAAAGACAATAAAAAACCCAGTGTGATAACACACTGGGCTAAGGGAAATACGAGAGTCGTATTTAAAAAGCGGACGCCTTAAAGTGTAGGGCCTGCTTTAACAATCTCCTCAGAAATCGTGTCAAACTTTTTGAAGTTATCAACAAATTGAGCGATTAGTTTTTTCGCTTGTTCTTGGTAAGCTGATTGGTCAGCCCAAGTATTACGAGGATTTAATAACACGCTGTCTACACCAGGAACCTGAGTAGGTACATCCAAGTTAACATCATCTAAATGTTCGGTTGGAGTATCAATCAGTGCGCCAGATTGAATGGCAGCGATAACGGCGCGGGTCGTTGGAATGCTAAAACGCTTACCACCTTGACCATGAGCACCGCCAGTCCAGCCGGTATTAACTAGGTAAACCTTACTGCCGAATTCTTCGATACGCTTAATCAATAGATCCGCGTAGACATCTGCAGAGCGTGGGAAGAAAGGCGCACCAAAACAAGTAGAGAAGGTAGATTTAATGCCGCTACCTGCACCCACTTCAGTAGAGCCTACTAGAGCAGTGTAGCCACTTAAGAAATGATAAGCTGCTGCTTCTTTGCTTAAGATAGATACAGGCGGTAATACACCGGTTAAATCGCAGGTTAAGAAGATGATGGCATTTGGTTCGCCTGCGCGGTTTTCTGCAGCGCGTTTTTCAATGTGTTCACGTGGGTAGCCAGCACGGCCATTTTGAGACAGTGAAGTGTCTGCGTAATCGGCAATACGAGTTTCAGGGTCCAATACTACGTTTTCCACGATAGTACCAAACTTAATCGCATCCCAAATGATAGGTTCATTCTTTTTCGACAGGTCGATGGTTTTTGCGTAGCAGCCACCTTCGATATTAAAGACAGTGTCTTTACCCCAACCGTGCTCGTCGTCGCCAATCAAGAAACGTTCTGGATCAGCAGAAAGTGTGGTTTTACCTGTGCCAGATAAACCGAAGAAAAGCGTGACATCGTCATCTTGTCCTACGTTCGCTGCACAGTGCATAGGTAATACATCATGAGCAGGTAACAAGTAGTTTTGCACAGAGAACATGGCTTTTTTCATTTCGCCCGCATAGCGCATACCAGCAATCAGAACTTTACGCTCAGCGAAGTTCAGGATGACGCAGCTTTCAGAGTTGGTGCCATCACGCTCCGGTTCGCAAACGAAACCAGGGGCATTAATGATTTGCCATTCGCCTTTAGTCGCTGGATTGTAAGTGTCAGGGCGAATGAATAAGTTACGGCCAAACAAGTGGTGCCATGCGGTTTCGGTGCGCATGATCACAGGTAGATAGTATTCATCACCAGCACCAACGTGAATGTTAGAGACAAAGGATTCTTTTTCATTCAAATAGCCTTCGACACGATCCCATAGAGGTGCAAACTTTGCTTCTGGAAATGCGCGGTTAACAGGGCCCCAGTGGATGTTGTCTTTGCTGGATGCTTCTTCAACGATGAATCGATCCATCGGAGAGCGGCCAGTACGAGCGCCAGTTTCTACCACTAGTGCACCGTTGTCAGCGAGAACGCCTTCGCCATTTTGAAGGGCGATTTCAACAAGTTGTGGGGTTGTTAAATTTGAATGAATTGCTGTTGCTTTAGATGCAGAACGCATGTCGTAAAATCCTCAGATCTATAAAATATGGTCTAATTATTATTGTTATTTTTTAATGGGGGAATTAGGTTGAAATCGATAGTAACAAAACAATCTAAAAAAAAATATTGTTATAGCGATATGTTATTTTATTACTTTTTAGTAAAAAACAAATAACATGCAATCCACTGATTTATATGGATATTTTTATTATTTTATGGGTTTTTAGTGTTTTTCTCTCCGAACTTTAGAATTCAAAGACAACATTTCTGTTATTTTCTTTCTGTTTTGTTTGTATTTTTCGAAAGAGAAATATAATTACTTGGAATATCGAAATAGCTTCTTGACAAGAATAAAGCGCATTTTTGGTAAAACCCTGATTAAAGTGAGGATATCTTCTACGAAAGCCTCAATAAATTCATAATTATTTGCATTTTTCTTGTTTTAGTAGCCCCTGAATCCCCAATCTTCATGGTAAGATTATTTCTCGAATTCCCCCTCTTTCTAAAGGTTGATCGAACTTATGTTAAAAACGAATCAGAACTGCAATATTGGATTTGTCGGCCTCGGCGTAATGGGTAAAAACCTGGCTTTAAATGTCGCTGACCATGGCTATCGAGTTGCAGGTTTTGATCTTGACGCAGAGAAAATAAAAGACGTTCTTGATACTGAGGAGCGTGAGCGTCCAGACTCACAGAATGAAGCCCGTATCATTGGTTGTTCTAATATTGAAGAGCTATTAGGCAGCTTAGTAAAACCTAGAGTGATTGTTGTACTCGTGCCAGCAGGAAAGCCTGTTGATGCCGTTTGTGATAGTTTAATTGAAGCAGGTTTAGAGCCAGACGATATCGTTGTTGACTGTGGTAACAGTCAGTGGACAGATACTATTCGTCGTGAGGCAGAATACAAAGACCGTCTTAAGTTCTTTGGCACGGCCGTCTCTGGTGGTGAGGTCGGTGCACGGTTCGGACCATCTCTAATGCCTGGTGGTGATGCTGACTCTTGGAAATACTTGCAACCAATGTGGGAAGCTGTTGCGGCGAAAGTAGATGCTGATGGCAATCCCATTGTTAGCAATATTCCTGGTAAACCAGTTACTGAAGGTGAACCATGTACCGCTTATCTTGGGCCAAACGGTGCCGGTCACTATGTGAAAATGGTGCATAATGGTATCGAATATGCCGACATGCAGCTAATCTGTGAAGCCTACCATTTATTGCGATCGTTACTAGGTTATGAACCTGCAGAAATTGGCAAGTTGTTTGAGAAGTGGAATCAAGGGGTACTTAATAGTTACCTTGTCGAAATTACGGCAGATATTCTGCAGCAGTATGACCATAAAACAGGCGCGCCATTAGTGGACATGATCCTCGACAGTGCTGGCCAAAAAGGTACGGGGCGTTGGACTTCTATTAGTGCCACACAAATGGGTGTTCCGGCAGGTATTATTAGCGAGTCTGTTTATGCGCGTGCATTAAGTACTCTTACTGCAGAACGAGAGCATGCCGCTGGCATTTTAACGGCGGATGTTGAAAGTGGTGATATTGAAGCTGCTGATGTTGAAAAGGCGATTGAAGAGGCGCTTTATTGCGCTAAGATCTGTGCTTATGCTCAGGGCTTTCAATTACTGCGTGCCGCAGAAAAAGAATATGACTGGACGTTAAACTTCACCGATATCGCAAAAATTTGGCGTGGTGGTTGTATTATTCGTGCTTCGTTCCTACAAAAAATAGCCGATGCCTTTATTGAGAACCATGATTTAGAGAACTTGCTGCTTAATGACTACTTTGCCAATGCGATGGCGGAGAAACAGTCAGGGCTTCGCAAAGCGGTTGTACTTGCTGCTCAATCAGGTGTGCCAACGCCATCGTTCTTTTCTGCATTAGCTTATTTTGATGGATATCGCTCTGAAGTCTTGCCTGCTAACCTATTGCAAGCACAACGAGATTATTTTGGTGCGCACACTTATGCTCGTGTAGATGATGACTCTAGTCAGAAGTACCATACTTTTTGGCAGGAAGAAGGCCGTCCAGAGCGTAAGGCATAATATAAGCTTTATTTAGCGCTTTCTAAAAAGGGTCTACTTATATAAGTAGACCCTTTTTTGTTTTCTACTGATGCTGTGTGTTCTTTATTTAGACTAGAGGTGGCGAATAGCGACCCTTGTTGCTCTTTTTCGAGCTTTTCTCATTGATATTTGTCTTGAGGGTGAGTTACTGATTAGTTAACGGTTTTTTTTGTGCTTGCTCTCCTTAATTGACGCTCTTATAGAGATGAATGAGATGGCGAGCGCTGATTAAGAAGGTAGGTGTTGGTTGTTTTATGAACAAAAAGTCTGTTTTTTGTTGGTTAATTGAACAGTTTTTGTTTTCTTTTAAATTAATTGCGATAAATGTCACTTTTTCTCAGAAAAGGGTTGCACTAAATCTGTAGATCCTTAATATACGCCCTCGCTGACACGGACAACGCTTCACAACAACGAAGACGATGTCTAGCTTACTAAGTAAGCCAACAAGTCAGCACGCTCTTTAAAATAGATAATCAGATAATTTGTGTGGGCGCTCGCTGGAGTCTTCAGAAGGTCATCGCAGTTCGGTTTTACCGGAATGTAGTTGATCAAAAAAATTGAAGACTTACGAGAGTCAAACACGTCAATTCGCTTTATGTTGATTGTTCT
>NZ_QUNG01000010.1 GCF_003387375.1 Marinomonas pollencensis
CAGTAACGCAAACGAAACCGGTAGACCCAATAAAATAGAGCCCATTAACACGACCAAGAAAATCGTTAATGTCATTCTTCGTCCTCCATATCCATAAGCCAGTTGGGGTTGAATATTCGAACCAAAGAAATCATCACAATTAACAAACCGGACACCACTCCTGCCAGCGCAAATAAGGCCGTTGGCAAACCTGTCAGCGGTGATATATTGTTCCAGTTTGCTATCGTTTGATTCATCGCACCCACAAACAGCATGCCAGAGGAAACTAAGATAACGACCCAAATTAAACGATTAATAATCGGTACTGCAGTAGGGAAAAAGCGTTCTGAAAATTCCGCAATCGCAAGGTGCTCACCACGGCGTAACACCACCGCAGCCCCCAGCAAAACAATCCACACCAAACACAGTCTGGAAAGCTCAACAGATGAACGAATGCCGGAAGAAAAACCGTAACGTAAAACAACATTGGTAAATACCAATACAATCATCGCTGCGAGTACAACGGTGATAAATACGTCTATGCCTTGCCACATCCACTTTATTGTTTTTTTCATGATGACAGCCTCTAAGAACAGTTATATCAATTCAATAGTGACTCTATCTGTTGCCAAATCGAATCATGAATTTCAATACCGCCGGCACGTTCGTGCTTGTCTAGGAATTTTTCAATGCTGCTACCAGCGACTTGGACCGTACCCGTTTCTGCAGGCTCAGACGCCAACACATAATCGCGAATACGCTTCATTTCTGAAGAGAATTGAGAGGCTTCAATGGTTTTACTTAGGTCAATCGCAATCAAGAATTGAGAAACACCGAACTCGCCGCCCATATTTTCGGTTAAGGCTGGTACCGAATGGCCGCCTGTAATCGCGGTTAGCATCATGTCCAATACCAAGGACATCGAAGAACCTTTCCAAAAGCCCATTGGCAAAATGCGCTTGTTTTCCCAAAGCACGTGAGGGTCTTTAGTCAGTTCGCCGTTGTTATCATAACCGCCTACAACAGGTAGTTCTTTATCGGCTAAAACGTAGTTTTGTAGCTGACCATAAGAAAATTGAGACATGGAGCAATCAACCAGAACCGGAGGATCACCAGCGATTGCCATGATAAGAGGATTGGTGCCTAAGCGGTGATCTTTACCGCCCCAGGCTGGCATAACGGCAGTAGAATTGGTTGCGGCAATGCCTGCAAACCCTTCACGCGCCATGCGCAGTACATAAGAGCCACCGCGCATCCAGTGGTTAGAATTACGCATGCCCACCATACCAATACCATATTGGCGAGCAAGCTCCATTGCGCGATCGGAACAAATTAAGCCATTTAAAACACCTGGGCCAAAGTGACAATCCCACTGTTCTAATGCGCCCATACTATTCACGCATTCTGGTGTTTCATTGAGTTTGATTTGACCTTTATCCACTTGCGAAATAAACACCGGAAAACGATTAATGCCGTGAGAGTAAATCCCTTCGTTGGCCATTTCGACAAAACCTTCAGCAAGACGCGTTGCATTGTCTTGCTCCATGCCTCGAGAAAGCAGGATAGTTTTATAGGTATCAGTCAGCTGCGCTACAGATATGATTGGCATAGTAAACCTCATGTTTTCCGTATTACGGAATTTGTTATTGTTGTTATTCCATATAATGGCAGCCAATCTCGATAATGTGAAGCTCAATTGAGAAAAATTTAGAAAAAATTCCCCTTAAATCTCTATAAAAAAACAGTACGCCTTTTTGGAGATCTTGGGGTTTTAATAAAAATATTAATGTGGGCAATAAGTTAGAAAGATATTTAAAAAGAAAAACATTTAAAAATACGCGAACACTTTTTCAGGCTAAAAACGTTTGACGAAATAGACAGGAAAATACTAATAACTAGGCTTTATAAAAACGCTCACCGTCATTTACTTTAGGTATAAAAAAACCAGCCGAGGCTGGTTTTCATTCTAAATAGTCAGCTAAAAAAGGCTCACTACGTACAGCAAAGCGTTATCGATATCCTGAGGAAAGTGAACCTGTTCGTGGCTTCCTCCTCAACTGACAAGTTTAGGAAACCGTTTTAATGCTATTGCCATGCACCTGAATTTGTAGCTCAAGTGTCAAACGCCGAATTTCTTCTAACTGCCCTAGCAAGGAATGCAATTGCGACTGCACAAAGTAATGACGTTCATCTTCATCGATTGGGTTCTGCTCAAGCGTCTTCCTCAAACGTTCAATTTCGGCGCTGCTATCATTCACCAGCTCACGTTGCTCAAGACACTCAGCCACTTCATGCAAACTTTCCACGATATAATCTCCCGCATCCGCTAATAACTGATTGCTGGACTGATCGATTAACGTGCCGCGGTGAGCACTGAATGCAGCGATGTAATTAAATAAAGTATGGCTACGTATTACCAGGCGCTGCCAAAGCTCGGTATCACGGCGAAAATGCCCTGGCTCTTGCTGCATATTCACTAATGTCGATGTTAATAACGCATCGGCATTATAAGCTCGGCGGCGGCTATGACGATAAACCTGCTCACTCACATCATCCTCTTGATAAAAGCGCATCAGCTCTCGTAAATAATCCGCACTACGACGCAAACCTTCAGCAAAGGTTATTGGCAATTGTCGGTAGAACCAATCTGGCAAGATGAAAAACACCGCTAACCAAGAGATCACACTACCAATGAGGGTATCCACAAGACGCGGCCAAATAACATTGTAGCCGTCTGAGACTTGGTTAAAGCAACACACCACCATCAGTGTGATGGCCGCCGTCGCCAACATATAGCGATTGGTACGAGTTAAGAAAAACACTACCCCAGCAACGACAGCAATCAATAATTGAATGATTTCGACTGGAAATAAGGTAATCAAAGACCAAGCGGCAACCAAGCCAACTATGGTGCCGGCAATACGTTCATAGAGACGTTTCCGCGTTGAGCCGAAGGTTGGCAAACAAACGAATAGCGTGGTCAACATCACCCAATAACCCACCATCAAATCCATCGTTTGTATAATGGCGTAACCACAGGTTAGTGCGATAGACATACGCACCGCATGACGAAAAACCTGAGACTTGGGCGTTAATTGATCCGCAATTTGGCTCAATATAGAGCGCAAAGTCACGCGTGGCTGGGGAATTTGCTTTGAGGCATCGGATAAGGAAACATCTTCTAACTGACGCGCTTTATCCAACTCTTGTTGCAATGCAATCACGTTGTCGGTTAACTGGCGTAAGGGCCGAAACAAACGCCATTGCGTTGGCTCGGCTTCACGCTCTAAATACGCCATTGAGCGTTGCACACCTGCCACGGCTTCTTCGCTGTCACGTAAATCAATCGCCTGCCCGCCCCGTATTGCTTCGCCTATTTTGCGGCAGCTGGTTCCTGCTTCTGATAACTGGCGTTGTAAACGAAATAAGATATCGCTGTGAAAGAAAGTTTCCGCCAAATCAGAATAATTATAGTGAGAAGAGCTCGCGCGCTCGTGGATGCCTTGGGCAATAAAATAAAAACGAATGTAGCGCCCTAACCTAGGGTTTTTAGGGTCACTATCAATTCGGCTAACTAATATTTCTCGCACCCGATTTAACGCAACAACCACTTGCCCATGTTGTCGTGCTAACTCTAAGCGTAATGAATCTACTGCGCCACGCGACGGCAAAGGAAAAAACTTAGACTTCAATTTTAGATACAAGCCCACTTCGATATACAGTGAAGTCAATGCCTGACGCAGCGTCACATGGGCAAACAAAGCCGCCCAGATCACCGACAAAATGCCGTACCACAACGCCCCTAATGTTAATAACACAGGCTCATACCAAACAGGCAATTCGTCCGCCGCTTGATTTAACCCTATCATGGTATAAACCGCTAGAATCAAGGTTGCTTGTGAGATTAAGCCATAGCGACGACCTAACGCACCGCCCATTGATAAAGAAAAAGCCACCACCGCAATAGAGGCGCCAAACAGCCAGGGATAGGGCATGAGTAAGCGCACACCAAAGGCTGTAATAATGAACAATATCAAGGTGATAGAAAGCGTTCTTACACGCCCTTGCCAACCATCTTCAGTTTCCGCTAAGGCACTGGCAATCACCCCCAAAAAGAGTGGAATGACCATGTCGATATGGCCCACAAACCAACTCAATGCCATCGCACCACATAAAGCGATGAACACTCGGATACCATAGGACAGCTGACTGTTACTGGTCACGCTTAATTTGCGCAGAGCTTGCAGAGAATGTTTAAAGGGCAACATAGTTGAATTGCGTCTCCTAGCCGACGACAGCAATAAAAAAGCATGGGGTAAGAAGCAAGTGTAAACGGGGCTTATTACAACTACAAGGCAACAAAGAGCATCTGCAAATTACTTCCTAATAACATGATTCAAAAGTACTTTTTTAACAATTTCTCATAGTTTTTTAGTAACACAAGCGTTTTTCCAAGCGACGCTTCTAGGGCTTATATAGTGCAACGTTACTCGGCTTATTTTTCCCTTTTCGGATCTCCCAAAATCTCTCGGGTTTGGTTTCTAAAATGATGAAGAAAAGCCGACAAGCGCTTAGGTAAACTACCATAGGGGTAGAGTAAATACATTGGCAGCATGGGTAGCTTCCATTGTGGAAAAACCCGCACAAGGTCACCAGCATGATGTTTTTCACGCATCGCCACCATGTAATCTGGTAACACGCCTACTCCATAGCCGCGCGCAATTTCTTCTAGTTGCATGGCTATTTGATCACTCCAGATACGAGAACGAGGGATGTTAATGCATTTTGATCCATCCTCAGAATGCATTAACTCTAAATCGCCTTCTGGCAAATAAAAATGATGCATATTGACCCAAGGCACACTATTTAGATCCTCTATTTCATTTAGATTGGCGTTTTTCTCCATAAACTTTTTCGATGCATATAAACCACACGTCAAATAGCCAATCATTTCTTCTTTAAACTTTGAGGGTTGAGGTGTTCCCAGCCAAATGCAGGCATCGGTTTCAGCACTAACATCTTCGAACTTATTGAAAGTATTAAGAGAAATTCGCACATCTGGGTATTGCTGAGTAAAACGCACAATTTCCTTTGGAAACCAGGACCGAATCAAGCCGGAATAGACCGCAATATTTAGCTCTCCGATAACAGACTCTTGCATTGTATCTACTGTTTTTTGCGCCCGCCTAGCGGCATCCAAGATCTCCCAGGCAAAAGGAAGAAAGGCTTTACCGGCGTCATTTGCGGTCATTTTACTGGCTTGTCGGAGCAGTAAAGGTTGCCCGACTGTCTCCTCCAAATGGGTGATACGCCGACTCAATGTGGATTTAGACACCCCTAATAATTTCGCACTTTGCGTCAGACTATTGGTTTTAAGCAAAGTCACAAAACTATGTAAATCATTCATATCGTACACAAGCTACTTCCTTACACATTTTGGATTGCACAAAACCGAACAAATTGTTCCGGGCGCTCGATTATAACTTATGTGAGAATGCAAACAATAATCACTATCAAAAAAAGATGCCCTGTGACAACCCCATTTGCTTCACTTAATTTGACAACCACACTCCTGATAAGTGCATTCATGAGCACTGTGTCTATCCCTGTTCAAGCTACGGACTTACAGACAGCGGAACAACTTGCTCAACAAGGGCTGGTTGCAGGAAAAAACTACCCAGGTTTAACCAATCTATGTGCCCTTGACAAACCACTAAAACAAGCGGGTGCTCATTCACATAAGAAAAACACTCGAAAAATGACGGATCAAGCCAGAGAGAAGCGTGCAAAAGCCGCCACCGTAGCGCCACAACAAGTCTTTGATAACCTCTATTTTGTCGGCAACCGCCAAGTGGCAAGCTGGGTTATTCGTACTTCAGAAGGGTTAATTATGATTGACGCAATGAATACGAACCAACAAGCGAAAAAGATCATCATTGCTGGTATGGAGAGCCTTGGCTTAGACCCAAATGAGTTACGCTACCTGATCATTACTCATGCTCACGGCGACCACTATGGTGGGCAAGAATATCTCACAGAACGCTTTTCACCTCGTCTGGTAATGAGTGAGGCAGATTGGCGAGAGCTAGAAAAACCGAAACAAGAAATCAGCAACCCAAGGTGGGGCAAAGCACCAACAAGAGACCTATCCGTTGACAACGGGGACACTATTACCCTTGGCGACACTCGAATACAGTTGGCCGTTACCCCCGGCCACACACTTGGCACCCTCTCATTGATTTTTCCTGTCCAAGACCAAGGTAAGCCACACATGGCGGCATTGTGGGGCGGAACAGGTTTGAATTTCGGCCCTAATGCTGAGCGCTTAGCCATGTACTCCTCTTCAGCCGAACAGTTCAGACTGCTTGCCCAAGAAAATCAGGTTGATGTGTTTTTATCCAACCACCCAACTCGTGACAATAGTCTCGCGAGAATGAAGCAGCTAAATAACAGAAACCACCAGCAAACACACCCTTTTGTCGATCCAGATGCATTGCAAGCATTTGCCTTATTAAGAGACTGCAGCCAAGCACAATTAAAAAAGCTGCAAGCGTCTCAATAACCTCAACCATTATTATAAAAACTGTCTAAAGGTTCACTACATGTCATCTAAGCATACTTTTATTTCGTCTATCACAGGCGCTCAGCTTTATCTCATTGCTTCAAATGCATTGGCAGAAGACTCGATCAAGCTGAATGAGATGGTAGTTTCAGCCGCAGGTTATCAGCAAACCGTGGCCGAAGCCCCAGCGAGCATTACCGTGATCGATAGAGAAACTATTCAACAAGGCGCGTATCGTGACATCACTGAAGTACTCAGTCATGTTCCTGGTGTTTTTGCGACGGGGGGAGCGTCTGGGAAAGACATTTCGATTCGCGGCATGCCAACAAAGTATACGCTTCTTCTCGTCGATGGCAGGCCACAGTCTTCTCGTGAGTCCCAGCCTAGCGGCGCTGGTGGTATGGACCAAGAATGGCTTCCGCCCTTATCTTCCATTGAGCGAATCGAAGTAATCCGTGGCCCTATGTCGACATTATATGGCGCCAATGCCATGGGCGGTGTTATCAATATCATTACCCGTCAAGCAAGTGATACATTGCATGGTAACCTAGGCTATGACGTCACCTCATCGGATAGCAATGATTTCGGCACAAGCCAACAAGGTAGTTTATTTTTAAGCGGCCCATTGATCGATGACAAATTAAGTTTTCGCCTTGGCGCACGCTACCTACTCAACGACGAAGATAACGTATTACGAGGTGCGCCTGAAAAAGAGATTCATAACTACAATGGGCAACTACGCTTCACACCTAATAAAGCACACACTTTCGACATAGAGCTGATCAAAAGTCGTCAAAATAGGATCACGACAGCAGGAAAGTCATTATCCGAAAGCGCAAGTGATGGCGAGACAAATAACGAAAAAGAAACCCTTTCTATCGCACACACAGGCCACTGGGGAGCACTCACCGACAACAGCTATCTACAACATGAAAGTACCTACAATGAAGGCCGAGAAATTCGTATTACCAATACAGTGCTCGACTCACGATGGGTTATTCCTTTTGCAGACCATACCCTTACCCTAGGAACAAACTTCTCAGAAGCGAAGCTTAAAGATGACAGCAATGTCATGGAAGACAGCATCATCAGTAATGATCAATACTCGCTATACGCTGAAGATGAATGGCTAATTGGAGACAGCTTTGCCTTAACTGGAGGCCTACGTACCGACAAAAATGAAAACTTTGGCTCACAACTCAGCCCCCGCTTATATGCTAATTGGTTTCTAAACCAGTACTGGACAATCAAAGCCGGTGCAGCCACTGGCTACCAAACACCAGAACTTCGTCAAATGACAGAAAACTGGGTGCAATACAGTCGCGGCGGTAACCTCTACGGCAACTCAGAATTGCAGCCAGAAACCTCATTAAGTCAGGAAGTTGGGCTTATCTATAGCCGAGCAACAACCTTAGCGAGCATCACGATTTTTGATAACCAGTTTGATGACAAAATTGTCCGCACCAGTTGCCCTACGTCTATTTGTTCCATCAGCAGTGACCGTTACTATGTCAATATCGATGAAGCAAAAACCCAAGGGGTAGAAATTAGTACGGAATGGAAGTGGCACCCTTCCCTGAGCATGAGTGTGCGTTATACCTACACAAAATCAGAACAACTTTCCGGTGATAATAAAGGTCAACCGCTGACACAAATGCCAAAGCACCTGTTCGCGAGTAGTGTGAAATGGGCATTATCGCCCCAGGCCAAAATCTGGCTAGATTATGAATACAGAGGGGAAGAGTCCATGGAAACAGGACTTTCATCTAACACAGAAATACAAGCGCCTTCTTATGACCTGCTGCACATCGGCACTCAATATCAACTAAGCGATGCCTTTACGCTTCAGGCCGGTATCAACAACCTGCTAGATCAAGAGTTTTCATACGATGAATTCGGTTTTGTAGACTCCAGTCGAGCCTACTGGGCTTCTTTAGAGTATCAATTCTAACTTCATCTTTCGCAATGGCTGCGCATGCAAATCATTTCTTTTAATGCGCTGCCATTGCCTTCCCTTAAGCCCCACCCTATTGGATTAGCTGAGGCTTTAATTCTAGCTATCAGACTAGATCCCCTTAGACATTTAAAAGGCGAGCCACAGCAACTGCTTTTGCTTTCTGAAAGCGCCCTTAGCCTGAATCAAGACAACTCTTTTATATCTTACTTTCCACTCTGTGTTGAATCATAGAGAATAGCAACATAACGCTTACCTCTTCACTGAGACAATAAGCACTATAACGTTTTATCATTTGTATTAAGGATTATTCGATGTCTAAGTACCACGAAACAGCTGAAGAAGTTTCTCAAGCCACTGAAGGTTATGTGCTGCAGCAAACCATGTTGCGCATTAAAGATCCTAAAGTGTCCGTGGATTTCTATCAAAATGTCTTGGGTATGACACTGCTAGGGAAATACGACTTTCCTACGATGAAGTTCAGCCTTTACTTCCTAGGTTACGAACAAGAAATACCAGAAGGCGACGACAAAACGAAAACAGAATGGGTATTTAAACGCCCAGCCTTAATAGAACTAACCCACAACTGGGGCAGCGAAAACGACGAAAACTTCCCAGGCTACCACAATGGCAATGAAGACCCGCGAGGCTTTGGCCACATAGGCATTAGCGTACCTGACGTATATGCCGCCTGTGAACGCTTTGCTAAATACGATGTGGAGTTCGTTAAAAAGCCAGACGATGGCTCTATGAAAGGCCTTGCCTTTATCAAAGACCCAGACGGTTACTGGATCGAAGTTCTGTCCGCAGAAGGCATTACAGAGATTATTCTTTCCCAATAACAAACCGCTCAAAACCACCTTCTCGATCTAGCATAAGGTGGTTTTGAGTTTTGTCGCTAAGCTTGTTTTAGATTGCCATTGGACTGACAGTGTGCGGTCGCACCATTCGGTTTAACACTATTTCTGCGTTCTTAACTGGACGCAAACACTCATGTCACCAGCAAACCGCCGCTTAAACCACAAGACAAATAGAAACAAAGCGAACTCGCCCCTATTTGTCTTCAGCGCGTTACAATGACG
The DNA here is from genome assembly GCF_003387375.1 of Marinomonas pollencensis. Taxonomy (GTDB): domain Bacteria; phylum Pseudomonadota; class Gammaproteobacteria; order Pseudomonadales; family Marinomonadaceae; genus Marinomonas; species Marinomonas pollencensis. Next base: position 9,578 of record NZ_QUNG01000010.1, read on the forward strand.
CTAAGCCTTGCTTAAAGCCTTCTAGCAAATCTTCTGTGTCTTCAATACCAATAGAGCAGCGTATCATTTGCTCGCTAATGCCCGCTTTGGCTCTGTTTTCTGGGCCCATTTCATAAAAAATGGTACTCGCCATTGGTAACGCCAAAGTACGGTTATCACCCAAATGGGTGGCATTCACTATGATCTCAATAGCGTCTAATAACTCGGCGCAATCGTAACCTTCTTTTAAGTCGAAACTCAGAATAGAACCGTAATGCTTAAATAATTTAGACGCTTTATCATGTTGTGGATGCGCAGCTAGCCCTGGGTAATACACAGCTTCCACCTTGTCATGGTTATCGAGCATTTGGGCAAGGGCAAGGGCATTTGCACAAGAGCGATCCATACGCAAAGCCATCGTTTCTGCGCCAACCGCAATTTGGTAGGCGGCGTCAGAGCTGAGTGATCCACCCATGTCGCGCAACGACTTTTTCTTAATCTGCTTCATCGCCCATTTGCTTGGGTCGCCTTTTCGATAGGCTTCGAAAATATTAGGGTAATTCGTCCAATCGTATTGCCCTGTTTCCGTCACTGCGCCGCCTAGTACTGTGCCATGGCCGCTAAAATATTTAGACAAGCTATTGATTACCAAGCTGGCTTTAACGCGAACCGGTTGAAATAGATAAGGTGAGGTCATGGTATTGTCGACAAAATACACCAATTTCTGTTCCTCACACCAATCACCAATGGCCTCTAAATCGACAATTTGTGTGCCTGGGTTGGCAATGGTTTCTACGAAAACCATCAGGGTGTTATCTTGCTTAGCCGCCTTAACTTGCTGAATATCGGTCGCATCAACTAATGTAATTTCGACGCCAAAATTCTCAAGTGTGGTAATAAGACTATAAGAGTTACCAAACAAATAGCGGCTAGCAATCAGGTGATCACCTTGCTTTAGCATGCTCAAGAAAGTAGCGCTAATCGCCCCCATGCCCGTCGCAAAAACCAAGCTGTCCAGACCAGACTCCGCTTGGGTAATCATGGATTGTAAGCTGTCCGTGGTTGGCGTCGATTGTCTTGCATAGCTTTGACCCGTTGCTTTACCTTGAAAGACATCCATCAAATCTTGCGTTTTTTTATAACCGTAAGGAACAGAGTTGTAGATCGGAGTATGGATTGGATTGTCGTTATAATCCTGTTGACGGTCATGATGGACAATATTACTGGTAAAACCTTTTAACTTTATCATTGATGTATCACCACATTAAATCTTGGACGTAGGATGAGTGTTTCTAGAATGGCTGCAATCATAATACGCATCCAAACACTATGCTAGGAAGAGCAGCGCAGCAGGTGTTGTGAGCCGATAAGCCACAAAGCGTAATCAGAGCACCTCATAGACGATTAAATACGTCTTATGTGGGCCGCTTATGAAGATATCTTATAAAGTAACCGCCCCCAACGCTGAACCAGAACATAAATTCCGTGTTAGGTTAATTGCGCTATAAATTTTGCTGCCAAGGTGGCTAGCCCCTCTGGGGTAATCACCTCAACATTGTCTTGATCAACAACGCGCCCCGCTTTGACCAGCACAGTTCTCGGGTAGCCCGGACCGCCAAATTGCAGCGTTAACTTTTCGTCTTCTGGACTAATGAAACAGCCTTTCTCTAACTGCACCCTCACTTGCAGAACCGCCACTTCATGAGAGGCCATTTCTTTTACAAAGGCCGCTAAGTGTGGTTTTTGCCTTTCTGTACAATCAGGGCACCAGGCGGTAACGACATTGACAACAAAAGTCTCCCCTAACGCCATACGCTGATAAACATCCGCAGGATCAACTGTATTGACCTGATAGCTTGCGCTTTCCATTAGACCCACTTCCATTTCGCTTTCCTTTAAGCTATTTCATAATGACGACTTATACGATGGCGCCCGTTTTGAAATCGTGAACCCTAGGCACTCAAGGGTTGTTTCTCGCTGCGGCTCGACTCAGCGAGTAGCTCATCCCTAATGAGGGACAACAAAAAAGTCTCACGCTCAATCGACAAGCCTTTTTTAGTGCTGTTTTCCATCACCTCTAGATTATGCCTAATGGCATCGTGAACATTGATCCACATAGGCTTCATGCCATTTTTGACTTCATAGTCTTCAAAGCGTGTTTCACCCAAGTGCTCATCAATATCACAGGTGTAGCAATAGGACTTCATATGCATGATCTCAAAGCCATCTCGGTGCCAAGGGCGATATTCTTCATACAAACCAAACGCCTCTACATTATGAATATTTTGCGCGCCTGTTTCTTCAGTGAGTTCACGAACTAAGCCCTGCATCTGGTTTTCACCAGGATCAATACCGCCACCAGGTAAGGTGTAGTCATCGTAACGCTGGGTATAGAGCATTAAGATTTTATCGCCTTTCAAAATAATGCCTCGTGCAGCAAGACGAGTGAATGAAGGCGAATCGAGAGACTCGATGTCAGGGTGAACAGTGGACTTTAACAAACGCATAAAAACGGCAGCTACTCAGAATAAAGGCAGCTACTCAGAATAAAGGCTGGATAATAATGGTTAGCTGGTAACCAATCAAACTTAGCCTAATGAAAAAGGCAAAACGAAGATGATAGATAAACATCAGCAATCAATGAGCACTGTGCACGAGCCCGCTCAGTCTGGCTGCGAATGTTGTGCAACACCAAACAAGCCAGTCGTACCAGACACGCCTAAAACAGGGCGTAATGATCCTTGTATTTGCAGTAATGGCCGTAAGCTTAAAAAGTGCTGTGGTAAAAATACATAAGGAATCTAAGGCTGGGTGACTCTTTAATATTCCCAATTGACGACAGCTCCTATCAGCAAAGATAAAAAATGATCTGTTTCTCTGTTTCCTTCGTTCTAGTTAAACAATTATTGCCATCTTGGAGTAAGCCCCATGTCTCAAATTTCTATCCTTTACACAGTACCAGTACTTTTGCTCGCCAGCTCAATAACCCACGCCAGCGTAGCGGTTCGCTTTGTTGAAAGTGCGCCCAAAGATCGCTTTGTGTTAACCAATACCAGCCAATGCGAGATGGAAAACATCACCGCAAATATCGATTTAGCCAACAGTACAGGCAAATTAATTTTTGACACCACAGCCACAGGAGCAGGTGTTGACGTCTTTCAACCATTTGAAGCCGGTGATGGAAATATACAACTAACGAATGGGAGTCAGGTTAACGATGGCGCAACAAAACTGTCCATCAAGATTGCCAAGTTACAAGCCAATGAGGCCACTCACTTTACTATCGATGTGGATGACACACTAAAACAAAGCGAATGGGGCAATATACGTGTCTCAGGCTCAGAAATTGAAAACGCCACGATTGAAATAACATCAAAAGATAACGCCACATTAAAAGGGACTTTTGACAACCAAGGCAAGACGACACTCGCCTTTACCCATTGTTAATTGAATTGTTTTAGATAGGACATCAACCCATGAAACATCATGCGCTCTAGTGATCTAGCTCTTGCTTATGCCGAGCGCTCTGCAAGCACCTCTTTAAAAGCAAACATGCCATTCAAAGCAGCAGGAAAACCGGCATAAACCGCCATCTGAAGAATCACTTCTTTTAACGCTTGCTCACTGCAACCCACATTGAGTGCGGCGTTCAAATGCACCTTCAGCTGAGGCGCACAATGGCCTAACGCGGTTAACGCTGCGACCGTGGCAATTTCTCGTGATTTTAAATCCAACTCAGTTCGGGCATAAATATCGCCAAACGGAAATTCAATCGTGTACCTCGCCAAATCAGGACAAATATCTTGCAGACTATCGATGACATTTTGCCCTGCTTCACCGTCAATTTCGTTCAGTAATTTTAACCCTTTATCAAAGCGTGAATCGCTCATTGGTATGCTCCTCATTGGATGAATGTAAACACACCATACAAGTTAGAGTTCACTCTAAGTCAAGCCACTTTTCCGCTTTTATATAAATCGATCTTTTCTTCTAAAACACTCAAATGCGCTTGCTGTTGCTCTATATGACGCATCAAACCTTCCCTATGTTTCTCAAGCAAATGTTGACGCTCTAATAGCGTCGAGCCGCCCGCCTCTCTCAAAGTTGCATAGCGCAAGACTTCTTCTAACGGCATACCTGTTTCTTTAAGACGCTTGATAAAACCAACCCAAACCTCCTCTTTCTTCCCATACACACGATGACCACTCGCATTCCTTTGAACCTGATTGAGCAAGCCTATTTTCTCGTAATAGCGCAATGTATGAGACGATAAACCCACCTTTTCAGAAAACACTTTCATATTCATTTGGATGCTCCAGAGTTAAGGAAGAGACATTTTATATCAAGCTGACATTCAGCATAGAAAAGCGCTGAAAGCACTGTGATTAATGTTTTTTAAAGATGCCTGTCTTGGCTTGCGAGCCAATTAGGTTAAATAACAAACAAGCGATGAGCAACAGCTTGAAAAAGACATAAAGTAAGGACAAAAAGCCTTATTATTACTGATTTTCAAGGCATAGCTATTCTATATAAACCCATGATTTTAAAATGAAATATTCGCTTACTTAAGTAAAAAAGAAGGCGTGATATATCATGAAAAACCTATGAACAATTCGGATAATTTAACCCCATCAGTACCAACAAACGAAAAACAAACAACACTAGATAAAGCGTCAGAATATGGCTACGAAAAAGTTCGTAGCTCCTTTACCAAGTCTTTCGCATTAGCCATTTATGCTGGAATGTTCATTTCCATCGCATTCGTCTTTTACCTCTCAGTAACAACCGGCACCGACAGCGCCCCTTGGGGAATGATGCGCCTTGTTGGTGGCATTGCATTTAGCCTTGGCTTAATCCTGGTTATCGTTTGTGGCGGTGAACTCTTCACAAGTACTGTGTTAAGTACTGTTGGCTGGGCACAAGGTCGCTTTAATACGGCTCAATTACTAAGATGCTGGGGCGGGTTTATTTAGGTAATTTAGTCGGCGCTATGGCTATGCTTGGTCTCGTAATGGCCGCAAAACTGTACCAACTTGATGGCGGTGAATGGGGCATGCACGCCATGATAGTTGCTAAAGGTAAGCTTGGGTATGATTGGTCACAAGCATTTGCCCTAGGTATTTTATGTAACTTCCTAGTTTGCTTAGCAACATGGATGACCTTCACAAGCAAAGACAGTATTGGTAAATCGCTTCTTGTCATTTTACCTGTTGCCATGTTTGTCAGCAGTGGCTTTGAGCACAGCATCGCTAATATGTTTATGGTGCCTCTTGGCTTAGCGATTAAAGCGGTTAGTGACCCAGCGTTTTACATCGCCCATGGCCACCTAGCATCAGACTTCAGCCAGCTTACTTTTTACAACTTTATTGTTCATAACCTGATACCGGTTACACTGGGTAATATTTTTGGTGGTGGGATTCTAGTTGGCCTTGGCTATTGGAGTATTGATCGCAAAAAGCCCCATGAAAAAGCGTTAGATCAAACGCTAAACACACAACGCAGATAGTCCAATAAAGTAACTTCCAAGAGCGGATCATCCGATGTTGGAAGTTACTCAATTTAACGATTTTTTAATGCCCTCCCCATAGCACTACAAGCTAACGAAAAAGCATGCTTCAGCGCCTATCCTACTCTCAAATAGAAAGCGTAGCCTTGTTATGGCTGGTCGCACTTTAGTACTCGCTTTAGTAAGCATTTGAAATTACAGACTCTACCAACGCTCTGGCGAGTAATAAAACACTGGCAGAGACCAGCTCCAACGAATGGCAGCCAGTCGCATCGCCAAACCACTGCCGAATGACGCTAGCAAGGTAATCTCTTCATTCACCCCATAATGCTGCAACACTAAATAAAGCACAGCGACCATTAAAGACACGCTGGCATACAGCTCATGTTGCAGTACTTGCGGGGTTTGATCACAAAGAATATCCCGTAAAATACCGCCGAATACACCAGTGATAATGCCCGCCATAATGACCACAGGCAGGCTATAGTCCAATTGCTGAGCAACATTACAGCCAATGATAGTAAAGGCGATCAAGCCCATAGCATCCAGCAGAAGAAACAACTTATGCAAGCGATGCATAAAGCGCGCAAGCACCATGGTCGAAAGACCTGCGCCAATCGTCAGATAGATATAAGAAGGATGTTGAGTCCAATTAACGGGGAAATTTCCGAGCAGAATATCACGTACCGTGCCGCCGCCTAACGCAGTAATAAAGGCGATCAAAGCCACACCAAACATATCCATATTGCGGCGACCCGCCACTAAAGCACCAGACATCGCTTCAGCGGTAATGGCAATAAGATAAACAATCGTAAGCACACAGAACTCCTGTGTAAATCTGTGCCTCTCCCCCTGTCCTTTGTTCCTGAGAGTTTAACCAGACGGACCTGACCGCTGGCTTGCTCCTTCGGCGGGCTACTAACGAAATGTAACCTCTCTCCAGATGGCAATATTCTAAATCCGCAGTACGTTGGCCTGAGCGTTTATGGGAGTTTGCGCCTTCGGCGGCCAGCTTCTAAAGCCGACTCTCTCCTGCGGGGCGCGCATTGTAGACAATTGCTATGGGAAATGAAATAGATAAAAAAGCTCTGATTGCTCACGTAATCGGAAAAACACCTCTAACAGAAGCTATCGTATCAAGCGGCTTCCTCCTGCTATCACTGACAGCCTAATTGATACGATACATTGCGAGTATATATTAACTTGTGAAATATCTATGGACCAGTAGATTTGACAAGAGAATAGATTAATTCACCTATTCCCACACTAGACGGAGAAGTACCAGTGAAGTTATTTAATTGCATGAAATTCAACATGTTGCTCCGTAGCTTGCTCCATTCACACAACAACCTCCGATCGCATAGAGAGTCGCATGACAATGCTAAAAAGTGATAAACCATATGCATTACTAGCTGCTATTGGACTTTTCAGGAAATCAAGTTGTGCTACTCGACTTAATCGTATGCTCCATCATTTATGATCTTATCTAATCACGTATTACGGTCTCAGTTGCAATGACTGTATCGTCTTTGGAAGCCAATAGTTGTGCTCGATATTTTAGTAAACCCATAAACCTCTGTGAGCTTTCAGATTGCTCAAATTTTCGAGGAAATAATAAGCCGAATGACATCCATCTTTCAGGAACAATCGGACGTAAAGTCACGTTTTGAGTGTTAATTGCAGAGGTTGTAAGAGAGTCTGTAATCGTAACACCCACTCCTTCCGTGACTAATTGGCAAGCCAACATTAAAGCACTTACTTCACAAGCATAAGAAGGCATTAAACCAGCTGATTTGAAAAGGTCGTCTACTTGATTACGCATTAGAAGACCAGGAGATAAAGCTATGATGCGTTCATTAATAAGATCTTCTGCTGATACTTCACTCTTCTGCGCTAATGGGTGGTCTTTCGGCATCAGCACTTGAGCTCTAGCTCGTAATAATACTTCCGTTTTTGTATCTGAGTCATCTATAGGAAGAGCTCCTATACCAAAATCATATTCTCTACCTGAAAGCCATCTATATGCCTCTCTTCTAGTCTGGATATCAACATGTATTCTAGTATCGCTATCTGTTTTCATAAATTGCTTCATAACAGGAGTCACGAGTGCATACGCAATTCTAGGCATAACAATTATGTTTAAGCTTTCTTTTCTTCCTGATCGTATATCTGCCGCTATGCGTGGGATTTGATCTAAGTTGTCTAAAATACGTCCCGCTTCCTTATAGAACACCAAAGCTTCTGGTGTGGGCTTTAACCTGCGACCTGTCCTATAAAAAAGCTGCATTTTCAGCTCACCTTCAAGCGAACTAATAAGTCGGCTAACCGCAGGTTGACTAAGATTCAACAATAAAGCGGCTCCAGATAAAGAGCCTTCGGAAAGAGTTAAAAGAAATGCTCTTAATGCTTTTATATTCATAAAATCGTACTACAGAAAAATGCAAAGAATGGAAGTCAGAGAATAATAGTTGCATTTTTAACAAGCAAATATCAATAAATTTTGAGCTACAGATTAACTAAAGGCATATAACGCCTCTGTTAAAGGTCAGTTTTTATATCCAGCCTTCGCAAGCCTCTCAATTAACTAAAAAATACTTTTTGTAGTTAATGCTCACTACGAATGATGCAAAAAACACAAGTCAGTAAAGCATTTTTGCATTTTTTTAAAGAAAAAAAAGAGTATATGCTGAATTTATAAAAATAAATAATCCTCCATAGGAGCTATTCTCATGATAAGAAAAAGTTTTGTCTTTGCCATTTCCTCTGCACTTTCACTGACGATATTCACCAGCACCATAGCAAAAGCAAGCGATTATCCACGTCGCTCGATCAATGTTGTGGTTCCATATAAAGCTGGAGGCGGTACAGATGCGTATGCTCGTGCGTTAGCTGCAGCGGCAAAAGGTACAATTAACGCTCCTTTGGTGGTTGTTAACAAACCGGGGGCCGGGGGTTTAAACGGAGCTCAATCAACTTTAGGAGCAAGACCCGATGGCTACACTATTATGCTCACTTCTGGCGGCTCGTTTTTACTCTCTACATTGACACGCAATACTAAGATAGACGCGCTAAAGTCTTTTGAATTTGTAGGACAGATAGGACAATTAAAAACATCGTTAATTGTCTCAAATGACAGTCCATATAAAACCGCTCAGGATCTCATAAACGCAGCGAAAGATAGTCCTAGTACATTACGTTGGGCTCATTCTGGCCGCGGGGGTTTTCATTACATTGCAGGCCTTGGCTTCCTTGCTGCTAATGGCATTGAAGCCCAAGATGTGCCTTTTAAAGGTGGCGGCCCTGCACGAGCTGCCATAATGAGTAATCAAACCGATTTTGGTTTTATAGGAATTCAACAATTAAAAGGCTTCGAAGAACAGCTCCGTGGTTTAGCTGTGAATGCGAGCACACGAGATCAGAAAGTCAATTCGGTACCATCATTTAAAGAGCTCAATATCCCCTACTCTAATATATCTTCGCCTGTAATTATTTTGGCTCCAAAAAATACTCCAAAAGATGTTATTACCTATCTTGAAAGCTCTTTAAAGACGATCACTAAAAAGCCTATTTTTGTTGAAATGCTATCGAAACGAGGTACAGCACCCGCCTACCTCCCAGCAGAAGATACTCAAAATGTCCTTATGGAAATGAAATCTGACATCTTGCCAATTCTTGAAAATTTGAAAAAGTAAAGAGAGAAGCATTATGCGTAAACTCATAGAAGGAATGGTTATTTCCTTAATCGGTTTAAGTGCAGTATGGGGAGCTTACCAAATCCCTGCCGCACAGGAGGGGGAAACCTGGGCAGGCTTAGTTCCCATGATTGTTGCAGTTTGTTTATCTCTTGGTGGTGCGATCATTGTTATTGGAGGTTTCACAGAAAGCACTATCACTAAATCAAATGTTAGCTTTCGCCCCTCGACCACTATAATAGAAGTGTCTGGTTTAGCTGTGTTAGCTTTTAGTTATCACTACGCCATATCCGCATTTGGGTATCTTTTACCAACCGCACTTGTCGCCCCTATTGCCTTATATACTTTTGGTGTTCGCAGCCCTATCGGTTTAGCAGTATCAATAGTGCTATGCCCATTGGTTTTCCACACCATTTTTTTTGAATTACTCGGTGTTTTTCCTCCATACGGCACTGTTTTTGACCCACTAGATTTAATCAGGAGTTAAAGCATGGAAATATTCTCAGCTCTTAGTTTTGTTCTCACCAGCCCGATGTTAATCGTCGCAATACTTCTGGCTGCGGTGGTTGGAATGATTGTCGGTGCAATTCCGGGGCTTACTGCTGCTGCCGCTATCGCAATGCTATTACCAATTACCTACTATATGGACCCTCTGTTTGCATTAGCATTCTTATATGTGATTGGGAAATCTGGGCGTTATGGCGGTTCGATTGCAGCAATTCTTTTTAATACACCAGGCACAGCCGCTTCAGCAGCAACTCAACTCGATGGTTACCCTTTAGCTCAACAAGGAAAAGCTGGCAAGGCTATGAAGGTAGCAACAATATCCTCTGTTATAGGTGACTTTATGGGAGATATTTTGCTTATTGTCGGCGTTGGAGCAATTGCCTCCGTAGCTCTTCGCCTTGGGCCACCAGAAACATTCGCAATCTATTTTACTGCATTTATTGTCATTGGTTCTGTAATTGGTAAATCTATTGCTAAAGGTTTGATTAGTGCTCTGCTTGGTGGCTTGATCGCAATGATAGGTTTAGACCCCATATCTGGTGAAGAACGCTTTACATTTGGTGTTTTTGATTTGACAAATGGTATTGGTCTTGTGCCTCTTATGATCGGAGTTTTCGTGCTGGGGGAAGTGTTTGATCAAATGGAGAAACGCAATAAACGTATGGCTGCTTTAAATACTAAAGCATATGATAAAAATAACGATGGGTTGACATGGGAAGAGTATAAACCATGTTTACCTCATGCAATTCGAGGCGGCTTTATTGGTTCTTGCATAGGTATTTTACCTGGTTTAGGTTCAGCTATTGCGGCTTTTGTTTCCTATGGCGAAGGTAAAAGACGGGCAAAGAAACCAGAACAATGGGGTAAAGGAGCATTAGAAGGAATTGCGGCACCAGAATCTGCTAACAACGCCGTTTCTGGCCCTTCAATGGCACCTTTGATGACACTAGGTATTCCCGGCTCAACAATCGGAGCTATTTTATTGGGAGTATTTTTAATCCATGGAATTCAAGTCGGGCCAACATTATTCCTGACATCCAAAGAACTAATTTATCAATTATTTGCCTGTGGCTTAATTGGAATAGCAGCTTACGGATTAATTGGTTATTTTGGCGCATCACAGGTAGCCAAACTGATTGTACGCATTCCACAAAATGTACTTTATCCGATGATATTTCTTACCAGCTTCATCGCCTCATATTCTGCACGTGGTTCTATGTTTGATGTTTTAGTGATGATATGTGCCGGTGTCGTGGGTTGGTTTATGAGAAAGTATGAGTTTAATACGGCAGCGTTTATTATTTCATTTGTTTTGGCTAAAGGAACTGAAGAGTCACTTCGTCAATCTTTACTCATGTCCGACGGTGGATTAATGGTATTTATTGAGCGACCTATTGCACTTATTTTTATACTTTTAGGTATCAGTGTAATGCTACTCCGAATAAGAAGTATTCGCCGTGAAAGGAACCAAGCCGAAAATAAGGAATTGAACAATGCTTAATTTTTCTATTTATAAAGATCAGTTTACTTCAGCGGAAATGCAAGAAAACTGGTCAGAAAGAAGCACTATTTCAAGCTGGTTAGAGGCCGAGCAAGCACTAGCTACTTGCCAGGCAGAACTAAACATTATTCCTTCAGATGTTGCGAATAAGTTGCAAAGTCTAAAGTTTGAAGACCTCAACTTAGAAAACTTAACATCAGAAATGGCTTTGGCTGGTCGCCCAATCGTGGGTCTTGTAAAACAAATCAGAAAAATGGTTGATGCAGATCAAGAGACATTTGTTCATTATGGGTCAACAACACAAGATATTATGGATACTGGTTTAGTTCTACAAATGCACCGTGGACTTGAGTTGATTAACCAGCAACTTATTACCCTATTAGAGAAAATCAAACGATTTAATGTTTCCTATGGAAACATAAGTATGATTGGTCGTACTAATGGCCAACATGCGATAGAGATAACTTTAGGTGCAAAATTAAATGTTTGGCTATTTGAACTAAAGCGTCGTCACGCTTGCATCAATGAAGCCTCTGCTAGAGGTCTTAATGTGCAATGCGGTGGGCCAGTAGGTGATTTACGATCAGTTCCCGAAGGTAAAAGACTGCATCTAAAACAATCTCTAGCTTATACTCTTAAGCTGAATAGTGTTGAACCACACTGGCAAAATGCAAGAGATGGCCTTGATGAAATCATCACAGCGCTTGGCCTACTTTGCAGTAGTCTTTGTAAAATAGCACGTAATATTAACCTACTCTCGTCGTCGGATATTGGTGAAATGTTTGAGTCTCCTCAACCTGGAAAAGGAGGGTCCTCTTCTATGGCACATAAGAAAAATCAAAGGTGCTCTGAGTTTATGGAAGCCATCGCAAGGTTAGGAAGACAGCAGGCGGAAGCAATTCATGAAACAAATATGCACGAGCATGAGCGCTCAGGTGGTGTATGGATTAGTGAATGGTTAATCGTACCTGAAGTTTTTCAATACACCTCTGGAGCGTTAATGTGGGCTAACCAAATGTTCGACAATCTTTCTGTTGATAACAACAAAGCTTTATCTAACTTAAATAAATACAATGAAGAATTAACCATCAAAAAAATGAAAATAAAACAATAATCATAGATGTACTAGCTTAGGTCTGATCTGACAGTTACCTCATTCTGAGCCGGTGCCTGTCAGTTTAGGTCCATAGGAGTTATATGAATATGGCAGCAAGAAAATCGGCCTCACTTTACATGGGATAAAAGCCTTGTAGAGTCTATGTTAAAAGAATTTCGTCTTAACTGTCTTGGTATACCACACGCAACACTGAGTAAATTGGAGCGCTGCGGTATTTTGATCCCCGTGAATGCGCTTGTTAAGGCTTGGTGGCAATTGTATAAACATGATTTTCTGGATATTGATCTAATTCAAGGTGTAAAACAGATAAACCATTATTTATAAGCACTTGTAGGTTTTCATTAATACCAATAGAACTGTAGTAGAAAGTGTCATCGTGCCATTGATCAGTATGCTCACCTTCAGCATTGCCAAATGTATATATCAGAATGCCACCTTCTGCTAAAAGCTGACATAGCTTTGTCACAACTGGCTTTTGCATAACCAAGGGTAAGTGAAAAATGCTATCCCATGCCACAATGAGGTCGAACTTTTCTTTTGTTTCCCAGGAGCATATATCCGCATGAAAAAAGTTGTGTTCTGGGTGCTTTACGCTAGCTAATTTAATCATTTCTTTTGAAACATCAAGGCCAGTAACAGAGAAACCATTGCTTTCCAATATGCGTATAAATCTACCACCAGAACCACAACCTACATCAAGGGCTTTCCCGCCGCACCGCGCGAATTTAACAGCTCGTTGAAACTGATTTACGCCATAGGAAGACTCTACGTGTTGGTCATGCCACCACTGAGCAATTTTGTCGTATTTCGTTCCTAGTACAAATGGTTCCATTTAAGAGCCTTAGCGCCTTGATAAACCGTGCTAACACGGAACTTGTTGTGTGCAATACTGAGCGAAGCGAAACACAAAAAAGCGGGAGTGTTTGCCTCCGTTTTTATTCATTTCGATGTGCTCATAATCCACTCTAAGCCTTAGAGATTACTCTTTGACCCACAAAGCCGCATCTACTCGTACATCACGAACATTCATCCGCCAATCAAGATGAGGACCAGTAGATCGACCAGTAGAACCAACAGCCGCAATATGTTCGCCTTTCTGTACCAACTGCCCTACTTTTACATCAACACTGGATAAGTGCAAAAACGTACTGAAGACCCCAGCACCATGATCTAAAATAATAGTGCCGCCGCTGTAATATAAATCCTCTTCCGCCAATACAATTTTGCCACCTGCTGGCGCATAAACAGACTCACCTTTCGGTGCCGCGATATCGACCCCCCAATGGGGACTGCCCGCTTTGCCATTATAAAATCGCTCACTGCCGTACACACCAGTGACCTGACCTTGTACTGGCCACTGAAACACATCGGTTCGCCAATTATCATAATCACTCACCTTGGCACGCACATCTCGTACTTGTTTCGCTTCTGCCTGAATGCGTCTTTGCACCTCTGCAGGTGGCGTCACACGAGAATTAGGAACACCATTAACTCTTTGTACCTTATATTTTCGTGGCGCAATATGAAGTGTCCTGCGCTCAACCTCACCAGAAGGCGCAGTAATGGAAATACGTTTATTTCCTGAGACATCTCGGCCCAAACCAATAGAAAGATAGCCTTTTTTATCAGACCTATAATAAGTATCAAGGAACTTAACCATTGAATAAGGCGCAGCCTGAACAATAAGATAACCACCGCTTTGATATTGTTTTTCAGTAATCGTGATCAATTTCGCACTCAGCGGTAAACACACAAAGATACAACACAGCGTAAAGGCGTACTTTAGATAATTAAGCATGCTTTCCCTTTCATTTTGATGGTTTTTTTGACCTTTTCAATGACATCTGAAGCCACTAGCAGAAGACACAAGAAGTTAATTTTATATACATTATATGACTATTTAAATCCGCTGTAACAGGCCGATATGCGGTACAAATCCTACAAACCGTATATGGCATTGCCGGATTCCATCAAGTGATCTAGATAAAGCGAATGGGGCGTTAAAAACGATTAAGTTGAGAGGGATTTAGAAAGAAACAGACCAGAGTTGGTTTGATTTAACTCTGATCTGATTTAACTGATCAAGAAAGCGCTAGAAGCATTGGGTACACTGGGCTCTTTAGGTGCCTGTCCAGTCAGTTGCTAAGCTCACCTGCCGTTATGGAGCGCAGCGGAATACTTCGGACGGGAAGACCCGCTATGACTGGAGTTTAAGGGTGGGTGGCACTTTAATGCTACTGCCTGTAGCGTATCCCTTTGATTTAATTTTATTCTGACCCCAATTAACCCCGGAATGTCCCGCGAATTGGGTAATTATTATCCGGGTCTTTAAGCCATCTCAAACCGGAAAGCAGTAAGTCCAAGTTCGGTCTTGCAAACGGGACATTGGAAATATCGGCAATCTGCAAATCCCCATCTTTATTAATGATGAAAAGTCCCGGCTCTGGGAAGTTATGATCGGTTTCCTTCTCTGATCTGGGGCTGGAAATATAAAGCCCCATCTCTTGCATTTGCTGCTGTGTTAGCCCGTAAGCAATAGGAAAACTCACCCGTAATTTCTTAGAGTGTGCCTTTAATTGTTCTTTGCTATCGGCTGAAACAGCGACAAGTTCAACGCCGATTTTTGATAGGTCATCAGCATAGCCGTCCAGTTCATTTAAATAGTTCGTGCACACAGGGCAGTGCACACCGCGATAAACGACCACCATTTTCCAATTAGTATCGCCTGCTGCTTTTGCAAGATTGGTGTCTTCACCGGATAGCAGCTTTGCTTTAATATCAGGGAATGTCTCTCCCGGATGTAGCTTGTTGGTGTACATGGTTATCACCCTTTTAAAGTATTTTCAGCACGTCTTTGCGTGGTAGCCTTGATTTCGGCAGCTTAGCATTTCCCCCTTCGGGATGATGGTATCCGACGACGAGTGCGACTTCGCATACATAACCGTCCAGCTCCTGCTCAAACTCTTCGCTGATGAGTTCAGGATCAATACCTTCCATGGGGGTTCCATCAACATCTAACCGTGCCAAAACATGCAGGGCATTGCCAAGTGCGATATAGACCTGCGCCTTTGTCCACTCGGCATTATTCCTCGTAGCATCCATCTTCGATTCCGCAAAAGAGAATTTGGATAGAGCTCTATTCCTTGATTCAGACGAATTATCTCCACGCCCATTTGCGATGTCCGTATCCACAACTTTGGCGAAATCTTCAATTGCGTATCGCGGGTTATGCGCTAATAAAATCACATGCGATCCATCGGTAATATGCTTCTTGTTGTGAAAGTTTTTACGAGCGAAGGTTTTTTCCAAGCGACCTTTTGCCTCCTCGCTTTCAATCACAATAAACTTCCATGGTTGGGAGTTTATGGACGAAGCAGTAAGGCGCAGCGATTCATACAAAACCTCCATATCTTCCGACGAGACACGTCTCGTCGGATCATAATGCTTAGAGGTTTTGCGCGTTTCCAGGTCGGTGATAATTGGGTGCTTATCCATGGCAATACTCCTTAAACACCAAAAAAGTTAGGCTGGCCATTTGATGCGGAAACACCGCCATCAATCGGCAAGTTCACACCGTTGATGAAGCTTGCTTCCTCGCTGAGAAGGAAAGCAATGGCGGAGGCCACTTCATTTGGTTTTGCCGCGCGGCCCAATGGCGTACGGCTCTTAAACAGTGCCATCATTTCCTCGCTTTCGGTTAGGAATGATCCCATATCCGTATCCGTCAAGGTTGGTGCAACTGCGTTCACGCGAACTCCTTGCCCACCAAGCTCTAACGCCAATGCGCGTGTATAGTTACTCACCGCGCCTTTGGAGGCGTTATATGGGCTGAAACCCCAATCGCCGCCAATACCAGACACAGAAGACACATTAACGATTGAACCGCCGGATTTTTTCAGGTGAGGCGTAGCATGGTGAACGGTGTGGAACACGCCCTCGACATTAATCGACATTACTTGTTTAAAGTCCTCCAGAGTGACTTCACCAACTGGGCCGCCAATGGCGATACCCGCACTATTGACCAATCCATCTAGTCCACCAAAGCGTTCAACATGCGCATTGATAAGCTTTTCAACATCTTCTGGATTGCTGACATCGCCTGCTACGGCAAGTATTTGGTCCGGCTTATTGATGCTTTTTAAAGTATCATCCAACTTGGATTGTGTGCGACCAAAGATCGTCACATTCCATCCATTTTGAATGAGTTTTTCGGCGGTGGCGGCGCCCATACCTGAGCCGCCACCGGTTACGATTGCTGATTTTTTAATAATTGACACTATTCATCTCCTGATTGTTTAATGATTATCGATGGCGATTTAAAGGTAACTTGCTACATCAAAAGCCTGACCTGTTTCCTTGCTTGATACGGCATGCTTATAAGCCTTAGCGGTATCAGCTGCTGAGATACCGCCAGTACTATCCATACCCATCGCTTCCATAGTCTCTTTAACAAAATGTGGACTTACCGTGTTAACCCGCAAACTGTCACCCAGTTCAAATGCTGCGGCTTTTGCAAATGAATCCAAAGCAGCATTAACAAGACTGACTGCCGCACCACCTTCCATTGGATGCTGTGCCAGAACGCCGGATGATAGTGTGATACTCCCACCTTCTCGTACGTATTTTTGGCCTATTTGAAAAAGGTTAAGTTGTCCCATTAATTTGTTATCAAGCGATAGTTTGAATTGGTCATAAGTTAAATCTTTAACCGGAGAAAAAGCGACTGCACCCGCTGTAGAAACAATGGCATCAACCTCTCCAATCTGATCAAACAGCGCAGAGATAGAATCGCGACTTTCTATGTTGACCTGATAGTCTCCGCCTTTATACCCAACTTGAATCAACTCATGCTGCTCTAGCGCATTTGCAACCGCTTTACCAATCGTTCCAGTTGCGCCAATCAATACAATTTTCATCATTTAGTCCTCTATGTGTTTAGTCTGTTTGTTAACTTGGAAACATCATAGCGAGCGCATCGAAATGAATAAATATCACTAATTAGAATTTACTTGTGATAAATTAAGAACAATCAACAAATGGAGCGAGCCTTTTATGGATATCCTGAAGTCTATACAGACCTTTCAACAGGTCGTTGAAGACAAGAGCTTCAGCAAAGCTGCTGAGCAATTAAATCTTGTGCCATCAGCGGTGAGCCGACAAATTACAGAGTTGGAAAGCTGGTTGGGTGTACGCTTGATCAACCGAACCACGCGCTCTTTGCACCTGACAGATGAAGGTAGAACTTATTTGTCAAAAATGACGGCGATCTCAAGACAGGTGAATGACCTAAAAGAGCTGAATTCAGTCGATGAACGATTAACAGGGCACGTAAAGATTTCAGCGCCAATCATGCTAGGCCAGCAACATGTTCCTCAAATCATTTCATCCTTTAACAAGCAACACCCTGATGTAAAAATTTCATTAGTACTGATGAACCGAATGGTAGATATTATCGAGGAAGGTTTTGATATGGCTATCCGTGGCGGAAAATTATCAGACTCCAACTTTCATGCACGCATGTTAGGTGAGGTTTCATTTAAAACGGTTGCCAGCGAAGCTTATTTGAAAAGAAGTGCAATTTTGGACACGCCCTCTGCGCTTAGTGAACACAACTGCCTTGTCAATATGGCGACAGCCACTCCGAGACGCTGGACATATAAGGTTAATGGAAAACAAAAATCGTTTAAAATCAAAGGTAGTCTGGAAGCTAATGATTCCTTATGTATTTTAGCATTAGCAAGAGAAGGCATGGGTGTAGCGATGCTGCCAGAGCAATATGTAAAAATGGATTTAGCAACGAATAACTTAACTGAGGTTTTAAGTGAATTTGCCACAGAGCCATTACCCGTAAGCATTATATACCCTTCAAGTAAACTCATGAGTAAAACATCAAGGGCTTTGATTGATTATTTCGTCAGTGCTTTTAATGAAATTGATTAAGTGCTAACGCTAAGCTCACCTGCCGTTATGGAGCGCAGCGGAATAGCTGTCAGGTGGAGCGTTTTGTTAGCCTCACACTTCCACTATTCAGTTAGGCTCGAACTCTCGTAATAACTGTCTTAGCAGTTCATTCAGCCGCGCCCGCTGCTTTGAGAAAAAGAAGTCAGATCCTGAGGGATCCATATTTAGGAAAACGAGCCATATCAGTAAATTTAAAAATCACAGCGAAGCAATGGCGAGAAGGAATCATACAACGTACAAAAACACTGAGTGAAGCATCGAGTATCTTGACGTGAAATTCATGGGGTTTCCTCAGGGTCAGCCCCCAATTATCCTTCAAATCCTACAAACCATATACGGTATTGCCGGATCTCATCAAGTGAACTAGATAAAGCGAATGGGGCGTTAAAAACGATTAAGTTGAGAGGTGATTTAGAAAGAAACAGACCAGAGTTGGTTTGATTAAACTCTGATCTGACTTAACTGATCAAGAAAGCGCTAGAAGCCGTGGAAATACTGGGCTCTTTAGGTGCCTGTCCAGTCAGTTGCTACTTTCTTCCCCATTGTTTTGCAGCCTACAAATATTTTTTGCTCTTTGCAGTCCTTAAATACATTTCCACGGCTTTTAAACATGCCTGTCTTAGAATGCCCTTGATAGATGTAACGCCAGAAATTTTAAAGGGGAATGAGCCCTTAGTCCAAAAAAGCCCGCTATGACTGGGTGTTAAAGGTGGGTGGCACTTTAATTCTTTCAAATATCAGCCCTGAAATTGTCGTATTTTTGCATTTGTAAATTGTCGTATTTTTGCATACTATATAACCAATAAATACGGGGGCTAAGATGACAATTCAAGACAGGATAAAAACAAGAGTAAAACGCTCTAAGCGCTCTGTCTTTCTGCGCTCTGATTTTAAAGACATTGCCGAATACGACCAAGTCGGACGTGGCCTTAGAAACCTTGTTAAAGACGGCTTATTAATGAAAATTGGTTATGGTCTTTACACCCGAATCAGACAAAATAGAATCACAGGGAAACCTATGCCTGACAATACTTCTGGCGCAGATGGTGTATTAATTGAAGCGATGGAAAGGCTTGGTGTCGATTACAAACTAGATAACCTATCCAGTTTGAATATCTCTGGGGAAAGTACTCAAATTCCAGCCAACATCAAAATAATTCTCAACAACCCGCGCTTTACCCGTAAAATTTCGATAGGAAAACAGGGCATCAATGACGATCGATAGCTCACTTTTTGTTGATGTTGCCGACGCCATTGGTCTTGGTAATCCCGCCATTGTCGAAAAAGATTACTACGTTGTTCAGCTACTACACCTTATTTCTTCCATTGAACTGGAATATCATCAGATTGTTTTTTCTGGCGGTACTGCATTGGCTAAATCGACAGTCAAAACCTATCGAATGTCTGAAGACATTGACTTGAAGCTAATACCAAAACAATCGTTTTCACATCAGTCATCACAAAATGCCAGAAGAAGTGCTCGTAAAGACGTGAAGAGTCTTATTGAGTCTTTGATTGAAAGCTGCGCCCTTTTCTCAATCGAAGGAACACCTACAATTTCGGACAAATATAGATACTTCGCCTTTGATATCCGCTACCCCCAACAATACCAACAAATTCCCTGTTTGCGCCCCTTTATCAAATTAGAATTTATAGAATCAGACCTTTTAAGCAAACCAGAAACTAGATCGATTCAATCCATCTTCGCCGAAGTAACGCAATCCGGTATTGAAATTGACGAGTTTCCTTGTTCTGCCATCATTGATACTCAAGCAGAAAAGCTCCTATCAATGATACGAAGAACAGCCAGTGTCGCTAGAAACATCGAACGGACAGATGACGAGACACTCATTAGGCACATCTACGACACCTATCACATCCAACTTACCCAACCCTCAAGCACCGACCAGCTCAGTTCATTAGTCGCAAAAGCAATCAAAATAGATGTCGAACGTTATGGAAACCAACACCAACGATTGATTGATGACAGAAAATTTTCTGAACGCTACAACAACTACGTCAGTCCCATGGTCTACGCAGAACCCCCCGTTTCATGGGAAGACGCACTCACCGTATTTTCAACGCTCACAAACCAAGTGCTAGATCATATTGAAGCGAACTCTTTGATAATTTAGGAATGTTCGGTTGGTTGGCCTACTGAATAACAGACGAGGAGTCATCATCCATATTCAAAACCTTTTAATCGCAGAACATTTAGTCGTTAATAGCTCTTTAGAATTTTAAAGAAAATGCTTCCTTAGTCCGAAAGGCCCGCTATGACTGGGTTTTAACTGTGGGTGGCACTTTAATGTTCATGATTTAAATAAAGATCAATGTTAAAGCTCTCACATTGCAAATACAGTGTTCTTATACCCATGTTTATAGCTTTATTTTTCGCTGATTCTAGCAACGCATGAGCAACTCCCTTGCGCCTATAATCCTGGTTAGTGAACACGCCACCTACCCAATATTCATATTCCGGATAGTTCTTGTTTTCGCGAATCTTTAGTTCGATGACACCAATAAGTTCACTATCAAGGTGGGCAACTAGCGACAAAGGGATCGAGTTTCGATTAACTGATTTCTCGATAACTTTTTCGAGTACTTTTTCTTCGGTGACATTTGGAGCAACCCTAGCCCACTCATCGTAGTACCACTTAGCTATTTTAGGAGCTTCATACGAATGATCCGCTAATAGTGAAATTTTCATGTTTCCTCTTAACCACATAACGCCTCAATAAGGGGTGCCGTAGGCGTCCCTCTTGATTGACTTGTTAAACGTAAATGCACGATGCTTAATCTTTGGGGACATTTTCTTTTACCAATGCTATTTCAAAAACCCTAAAGAGTACCGATATTATTTCTGCTATTACCACGAAAGACAAAATAACAACCATTATTTCAGCTGTCGTGAAAAGCATGTTCTTTGACGGCATAAGCTGCCATGTAGGATATTGAAGAAATACTATATCAATATTTCGTAAGTATGGAAGAAATACTGCTAAGAAAGTGCATCCAAGTAAAATATAGGCATCTAGCTTTAACCCTTTTACAAAAGACAAAAACCTACCATTACTAGATGCAAATGTTTGAAGCTTTTCGCTTCGTGTAGTTAGCAAGCCGAAGATTATTGATATTGCAGAGATAATGCCACCCAATAATGCTCCAAGAACGCCGCTAAGAGCACTTTCTAGAACTTTGTATGATTCATTGGCACTCGATGATAGCAGCAGTGAAACTATAAAAATTGATGAGAAGCCTATTACATATCTCACTGCTATCTCCTGAAAGTATATTGTTCACGAATTACTTCAAGAATATCTTTAACATCGTCTGCAGAGTAACCATCGAGTTCAACCTCTGAAATATTTCCATCCACTGTTAATATTTTTGCTGTTTTTCTACTCTCAAGTTTCTTTGTTTTCTCATTATCATTTCGTTTCCCCCAGATAGACCAACTTCCACCACCATCCTTAGCCCAATCAACGAGTATGTTTACCCATTTTGAATTTCTTAGATTAAGAAAACCATCTTTGTTCTTGAATACAGGCTTAAACTCAGATGCATTGGTTTCATTGGATATGTCTTTCAGAAAACCACCCAACTCTTCTTTTGTACTACCAAATAAATTGGGAGTAGCCAAATCAAACTCTACTGTAGTGATATATTGTAACAAATCATATGAGTCCCAAAAACTATTATCAGTCAGTTTTGGGAAAATATGGGCTCTTAGCTTCTGTTCAGCAAGGTAAATATTGTTGCCTATCTGATCGAAAGCTTTAGCTGCAGATTTAGCACTAGAAAAAACATTAGTTTTTCTTTCTACCAAAATGACTTGCTCATACCTATCCCAAATCCATAATACTGGAGGAAAATTATCTTCTTGGTGTGATTTAAACTCTCGATCGTGCAAATGCACTTCTGACTTCTTCGAAACGACTCCAGCCATTACTCCTGAATCAGAATCATAGATTCTAACCTTGAGAGAGTAGCTTTCAAAAAGTTCAGATGATGAATCTAATGCCTTTTCAAAATGTCGAATATCTCTTTTAAGCTCTTCTTCTTTGAAGATTTCATCATTTCTTGGAAGTAATGAAACCTGTAGTAGATAAAAATCCATTTTTGGATGTTTACTCCCATGTATGTTTTACGTTTAACGCCGCGTTAAACGGCTGCGCTTTTCGCAGTCCGAGCCGTAGGCGATTTTGAACGCCTTGTTATGAATCACTTTTTCGAACTCTTGGACAGATTAGAAATAATTTTAGATGTTTCTTGCACAACCTTTGACAAGTGCTCAATTTGGTCAACTGTATCAGCTTTAGATTGTTCGGTTCCAGTTTCCTCGCTTTGATTCAAAGCTGCTCTAACAAACGACGATAAGGCACCATTCTCGTTTGACAATACTGCACTCTCATACACTATTTGCTGGGTAGATATATTTGTAATTTCCTTTTGATAGTATTTTATTTCAGTCAGGTTGGATTTGTACATTTTTAGAAAGAAAAATGAGAAGACCTCAATAAATATAACCACTGTCACCCTAGGTATATAATAAGAAAGGATACCGGTTAAAGATTCGAGTTTTGCATCTGTTCCTAAAACCATATATGTAAGCAACCCGACTGCAATCGATGTGGTTAGAACACCAATAACCAAATTTAAATTTGCTCGCCTTGTGAGAGTTTCAATTTCCTTGGACAACCTATCTATCGATTTTCGGTAATTATCCTTGGCCTGTCTCATTTGAGCCGTTGTTAAAGCTGCACTGGAATATTCTTTTTCTAATTCTGCGGCCAGATCACAGCTTATTGTATTTTTTAATTCATTTATCAACGCCTCTTGCTGCCCTTCTTCCAATTGAATTTGTGCGTAAGATACTTCCGTAATTTTCCTTTTTAGTTCATCCAAATCCTCTTGGACTATAGAAGAATTAGAGTCTTGCGATTCCCATGATGGCTTCATTTTATTTGCCATCCGATCAACTATCGGAACCTTTATGCCACCTTTCAAATAAACCATTAGAAAGTAAGCGGCTCCAGCCGCTATTAAATATGCAGCGACTCCTAATACAAACCTGATGTTTAAGTATAATAGTCCTGATATTAATTCAGCGTTAATCCAAACTAGAATGCCAATAATCGTTGGCGTAAAAATAAGTACTAATCGAAGTCTGAAACGACGCTCTTCGCTAGACCGATTTTTTTCTATAGTCTCATTCAATCGAGCTCTCCTTTTGACTCATAACGCCTCAATCAGAGGCAAAAAATAGTTGGTTATAATTAGCGACTCAGGAGCAAAACCAACTGTTTTTTGTCCTGCTGAATTGACTTGTTAGGGCTATGGTTTACACAGTATGTGAGCTTGAACTCCAAAATCTTTACATGAACTTATAAACGTATTTATAAGCCAAATTAACTGCACATAGTGAGGCTTACATTTTTGACCCAAAGCTAATTTGTTTAATTCACCAGCCAATTTAGCCTTACTCAAAAAAGGTGTTGCAAGTACAATTTTCTTTATAGAGTTAGGGTTTTGATTTACAGCATCTAGAGCTACTTCTAAATCTTGCCAATTATTGGCACCAGTGACCCTACTAATATTTGTGTTTTCATAATTCTTGTGCCACTCATTATCATATTTATTCTTAAATAGTTGCTTTTCTGCTTGTGTTCGGCCAATGTTTTTTAATGCTTGAGCAACAACGTCATGAAAAGCACTAGCACCATATGTATCTTTCTTAATAAATTTAGAATGAATAAAAGAGATAGACGGAATAGCGCTATTGCTATCTATAGCAATATGATCAGCCCATTCGTCATTCATGTCATCACAGATAACAATATTGTGAGAAACACAATATTGATCTTCCACTTTCCTAAATAGTGAATTGGCAGGAAACCTAGTTAAATTGACTGTATGCGGTTTCTCTTTTTCGCTAGCTATACCAGTAAAGTTATAACTATCATCAAAAATATTAAGTATCGACTGAATGTTATTAACTAAGTGTTTATCTTCAAAACATGACTTTGAATAATATGAATAATTTGGTGAGTCGAAAACAGCAGAAAAAGGCTTTTCTTTATTTATATAACTACCTATCGAATAAGTATCAGAACCATTTTCAGTCACGGAAATACTATCAAGGAGTTTATTTCTAATTGTAATTAGTTTTTTTGAGTATGATACTTTGCCCGATAAAGTGGTTCCTTTCACTTTCATTAAATTACCATCGACTAAAATTGGAGATTTTAATTGATTAAAAAACCTATTGATTTCTCCCCCATTTAATTGGCTACCATCAGCCTTAGTTAAAACAGCTACACCATTTAAAAACTTATTTTCTATTTCAGTCAAATCTATCAGAATAGCCACGATTTTATGACCTAAACCTATAATATCCTTTAAGCAAATCGGAGAAGCAAAATTACGAAGAAACTCACTTTGATTGGTGGTTGCCTTGATTTCCTCTTTAATCTCAACAACCCAGTCGACTAATCCATCAAATGCAGATTTTTTATCTCTATGACTAACTCTAGAAGTACTTGGTGTTAGTGTGTATGAGTCTGCTCCAACTTTCATTCTGAAGTTGCTTGGAATTGATCGGCTAGATGAATTAGATGAGACAATACCATTCAAACTTTTAGCTTCTAATGAACGGGATCTAATTACCGCATTTGATATGCTCATATTTTTCATGGTAACTCTTTCATACTCAGGTTTTTTATCACCATGAAAATGACAGAATTTTTCATAATCAAACTCATCTATAAAAGAAGAAAAAATTTTCTCAGGTGAATCTACATATTTCTTCAAAATAGCTAAGGCGTCATCACACTCTATTAATAACAAATAAGCGTACTTTTGTTCTTTAATCGAAGTGCCTTCTAAAAACGAGGGCTCTGCTTCTATCTTATATGAAACAATAGAATATATAACTTGATTACCCAATGCCGTTGTATGGTTTTTTTTTATGGTCGTTTAAAAGGTAATTTCCCACACGCTCTTGAGAGATCTCTTTAAATGTATCTTCGATAGATTTTTTGGTAAGTGCTTTATTCAGCTTATAAAACTGAACATTCTTGCTTAGACTTAAGTCGTTAATCATTTTACTAAAATCCTTCTATGTATGACTAAACTAGCGAAACAGCCCTAACAATTAAGGGTTATACGGCAGCGTAGCTGCGGCTATAACCCACTGTTGAACGGCTGCGTGCTATATAGGGGATTTGCTTTTTTCATGGTGGGACGTCCCTGTTAAATAACTCGCTTAATACCAAAGATTGTTTGGACTATGCCGCTTCAGATCGTCTTTGATCGCCGCTATGTTGGTTCTTTACGTGCCCTTTTGTAGCGTGATTTGACCAGATAGGCAAGTGATTACCTTAGACCTTATGACCTGATCTGTTTTTATTCTCTGATCTCGCTAACGCTAACTGCCATTGTCCAATGACAGCATGATGCGAACCCGCTCTATCTCCTTACTCGCAGATACATCGCCAAGATACATCACAGTACTTTCGCCACAAGCAGGGCAGGATTTATCAGGACCAGGATTTATCAGGACAGGCATGCTAAGAACACCGAAAACACTGGGGACTTAAGGTGCCTGTCCCATTAGAAGCACTATCTGAAAAATTGAAAAGATTTGTATCGATTCTTTTTAAAACATTTTCGCGAAATGTAGCTGTAAATGGCCAAACAAGCGGCATCCCACACTCTATTGAAGCACCTGCGCCTAGGAAAAATACCAACACTCGGTATGTACTTCTTGGAAATCTAACGCCAAGCTCAGCGGCGCGCGCTTTTAGCGCGTCCGCTGAAGCTTTTTGTTAGATTTTGTTTTCTCCACTCGAAAAATTTCTTGCCGATTGTTCGTGTATTGTATTTTTCGTGCTGAATACCGATATTATTTTCATCAATATATTCAGCAAGAATGTAACGAGCCACTTCTTTATCCCCAGTCTCAATATTAAATACTTGAATCTGAGTGCTATCTCTTTTTACAACTCGGTATTCACCGCTTTTCGTTGTAATTGCGGTTTCTTCAAGTATCTCGCCAATATCTTCACCGGCTCTCATGGTTTTCTGAGTTGAGGGCTCTGTAGTTAGAGAGCTATGACGAATAAATGCTTTTAAAGTATGACGCATGTATTCATTAATAGGGTTAATTTTCCCAGCAACTTCCAACTCTAGTAATTCTTGAAGTATTTTTGATATGCAATTATCACCTGAACTCCAATGAATCCAATATTTTCCGTGTCCTTTTTTCCGTAGTTCCAAATTATTGAATTCAGCAGATAGCTGGCTATTACTGACCTTTGGAGTGAGAAAAATAATAGTGAGCTCTTTGATACTTGGCTCATCGGCGAGAATTGCCTGATAATATTCATCAAGCTGTTTTGGATTAGCAGCGCCAGTTTTAATTTTGTTCTCTATAATAATTCTATGGCATTCCTTTTTGTCGTTATTGAGCAATATTATCTGTATATCTATATCTTTTCTCTTTCCATTCAGTTGATATGGCTCTTCAAGCGAAACTTGCGAATCTATAAAACCCGATGATGTTATCTCTTTAAATCTCTCGTCATCAATTGTTTGCAGAAGCTTTCTGATTACAGAATCACTTAAGCCGTGATCTTTGTTGCTATCCAATAGATAACCGAGCATTGCTGACATGCTTGGTTCATGCAGCCTTGATTTTCCTTGACTCAATACTTGAAATATATTCATGACTTCCTGATAAACCTAACGCTTACTTAAGCGGGAAAATATAGTTGGCTAAAATGTTGAACGGAGTGAAAACAGCCAACTGTATTTTTTCCGTTTGAAGCTCTTGTTAGCTTACTTTGTGAACACGATTTTTCTGAACAAACATACATCACTTAACATTTGGGTTCTTCGTCTAATGCCGTATTCTCGAACTATGGTAATTAACTCTTGTCGAGTAGGGTTCTCTGAAGTAGATTCATCAGCAGGATTCCAACGCCCTTTGATGTTCACATTACAAGTTTTACAGGATATGGCAATATTTTCATTAATATTCTCACCACCTTTAGATAAAGGAATAATATGATCTTTTTGCCACTCCTTATAATTATCCACAGTGGCTAATAAATCTTTATCGCAATACTCACATTTAAATCCCGCTCTAATTCCGAGGATTACATCATTCTCACCCCATTGACCAGTATTAACGAGTGCTTCAATAACTTTATTCATACAAACTCCTTTTGTAAGCTAACGCCGTTTTAAGTTGAAAAGTACGGTGGGATATTATCGCGAAGCGATGGCCCGCTGTAATTTTTCAACTTGAAAACTCTTGTTATGCGTTTTGTAATTCAATTAATAGAGCTTCAAGTTTACCTTTAATAACGGGTTCAACTGCCTCCATAATTAAGACGTTTACCAAATACTCATTAACGATAGATCTTTTCTCAAAAGGAATATCACTTATAGTTTTAGATGAAAGATCTTGGTTTAACTTTTGTACTGAATCAGCTGATAGATCATGTTCTTCTGGCAAAGTTAAAAATTGTTCTAAATTCATATTTAAGATCCTCAATGCTCATATAGAGAGACGTATAACGCCCGCAGCAACCGCGGCTTAGTAGTGGAGCCGCAGGCGGAACGGAAAAGCCGTCGGCTTGCCTGCGCTTGTTAGAGCTATACCTGCTCAAAACCTGCTCTGTTTCTGATAACATTAGTTTCTAAAAAGAACTCGTAATCGGATATCCATTTTTCAGCCGATGGTGATTCTATTTGATATTTTTTTAATACCGATCGTATCTGGCTTGGAGAAGGACACTCCCAACGTTCAAAATTCATCAGGTCATTTATTTCCTTATCTGCTTTCTTTTGCTCATCAGATGCATTTACGTTGATTTTGTTGGGGTCAGGCCTTTCCTCTACAGCATTGCGAATTGCACGCTGATAGATTATCGATATGCCTTTTTTCCAATCTTTTTCTGCAAGCTCTAACTGAGCCTCGGATGCACCTATGCCCTTTAATGCGTCAATAATGTTGTCGTGTAGTTCCAGCCTCTTCTTCAGCGACATTCCACCCATAAAACTACCTGCCATGAGGTCAGTGAGCGTAGCTTCCGATGTTGTGGTGGCAACCTGCCTTAGCTGATCTATTGTTGCGGCCGCCTTTTCTATCTGCTCTTTCATTCTTGCCTTCACAGGCCCAAGCGAAAGCTCAGCCAAATCGCCAATCCTAGCCATAAAAGTTACGAACGCGCCACATAAAGCCGCTACCCAGCTTGTCGACTGGTCATCGAATTGTATGCCGATTACCACCGGTGCAATCAGCGTGAACGCTATCCCTGACCAAAATAATAAGTTCAATCCTTTCTCTCCCTGCTTGGTGCTCTAACGCCGCGCTCTGCGGCAAATTTGAAGCGCAACGGAAAATTTGTCCGACAGCAGCGCCTTGTTAGCACTTTAGCCTACGCCGCCCAAGCATGACGAACTGCTGATGAAGGTTATAACACTCGGTGCTTTTCTCATTAAGTTCTTTAATTTGTAAATCGACATGTTCAGGCCAATCCCAGGCTCCCCGGTAGGCATCGGGAACAGCGGACAGCATAGGGCCAGTGTGAATATACCCAGAGCTTTGGGCTAGCCTATATATAAATTCATGCATTTTCTGATATAGCTCTTTGCGAGCAGCCTCAAGCTCCTGATCCAAAAACTCTGTCTCTGCGGTATTCCATGTGTCTACGAAGCGATCAATCTCGTCGGTATTGTTGTCATGGTAGGAGTTACCGAAGTCATGCTCTTTTAAAAGAACCGCCGATCTTGAGTTAGAGGGAAACTCTGCGAGAAATCTTTCAAACAACGCACGATCTACTGCCTCTAGCTCCTTTGCTTCGGTTGCTGCGATGTAACCGGTTTTATAAATAAAGTATCTGTTTGCGACGTTATGGATTAATGCTAATGCGATGAGAGAAAAGCCTAAAGTATAGTCAGCTGTGCTTGATTCTAGCTCTGCAAACGTGAATTGCACCCCAGAATTCAAGTTAAATGTTGCAACCAGCCAGTTGTAAAATATCTGCTTAAAAGCAGTTGGGGTCAGAATAATTGTTCCACCAACTGTAACAACAAACCACGTGAGCTTGTTGGTAAAGTCTGGGAACAAATATTTTTTACCAAGAGCAATTACTAGTTCTTTTAGCTCTTTCTTTGAGATCACTCAGTGCTCCTTAAGAGTGCTAACGCCTCACTTAAGCGGACTAAAATAGTTGGTTATAATGTGAAGCGAAACCTAACCAACTGTTTTAGTTCCGTTTAAAGTTCTTGTTAAATGGCTACAGCATCATATTTAAATGAAGCATTGGTAAAAAACCACGCACTTTTTTAGCTACTTCTTTACTCATGGACTTTTTAATTTGTTCAATTTCATTTGAGTGCCAACAAATAATATATATTCCTACAAGTTTAGTAAGATCAAGGTTACCTTTTTTGCGCCACTCTCTTTCATGAGTCCAATCAACTTTGTCGTATTCATAACGCACATGTCGCCATTTTTGCTCTTTCGGGATCCAGTCTCCTTCGTTGTCAGGCAAATAAATTACAGGTCTAGCACCTAGTTTAAAAGCACCTTCTTTATTAAGAGCAATACCATAAAAACGATATCTAGCATCTTCCTTCTGCTCCGACTTAGTAGCGAAATGTTTTAACGATGAGAGTGGTGTTTCTGTAAAACACACAGCAGAATTAGGGCCTTTTATAAAGCCCTTTTTACGACTTCCGATTAATTCACCATCACTTAAAATTTGACATAAAACTTCGAGAGCAGAATTATCTTCTTTCTCTCTAGTCAAGTGAACCAATGAATTAACAATGTCACCTCGATGTTCGTGCATAAAACTCCTGCCATTTAACGCCTCAATAACCGGCGCAGATTTGCTGCGTCCGGCGCCGAAGGCGCGAAGTTGATTGACTTGTTAAGCTTATTCCTGCTCACAATTATCCGGCTCTTTCTCTAAAGATTGAATTGCTGGTTCCAAGAGATAATCTGGAATTTTTGGATCTAGACCCAATTGCTGCCACTTGATAAAAGTGGCTATAACAAAGTTTTGCAACCAAACAGTTGACTCTAGATCAAAGACTTTACCGGCATATGTATCATATTGTTGGTTTCCGCCAGCCATAATATGAACAAACGGCGATGAATCTTTGTACTTTTTGTAGTCACTCAAATTCACGCCTGATGCTAATAAAGCAGAGAAATGTTCAGACTCATCTACTCTCTTTAGTGTTTTTTTAAAAGCATCTTGAAGATCGTGACTAACACCTGAATGCCCTAAGCTAGATGTAATAAAAAACTCTGAACTGGAATTTGGTATGAAGCTTGAAACTGACAAAGAGGCATACTCAAAAGCACCTGCCGCAAGACAGGAAGCTGAATCGTAGTCTCCGTCTTCCAAATCTTGTTGAGCCTTTTCAAGGTACTTCCTTAAGCCCTCGTCATTAATAAAAGATATACGGCTAACTTGATCAAAGTCTATGTCGAAATAGCTATCAAATACTCGCTTTAAAAAGCGGTAAGAAAATAGACGCCAATCATCCATACTACTCTCATCTGGCTCAATAACGTGATGCTGAACCATATTTCTCATTAGGTTGAGATTCCGTATTTCCTGACGGTAAGGAAGCTTTAAGGCTTTGTCTTTAAACTCTTGAAATTGATCCACTTCATTGAGCATGGATTCAAAGTCGATATTTAATTTTTTTTCATTCCGGATTTCATATTTTAGCAATATTGATTTGACTGCTATTTCGATTGATATATGGAAGTTATGAACCGCCATCATCTTATTTAGTGGGTCGTTTTTTCTCGAGCTTTCGATTCCATTTAGATGGAATTCTTTAGCTAAAAGAACCCTTTTTTGTATTACATCTTCCATAACGATATTTCTCAGATTATTAGCTTAACGCCCGCGTAATAGGCGCGAGCTTGCGAGCGTCCTGATTGACGCGTTTGTTATAGCCCTAACCTCGGGGTATAAGCTCTTGGCTTTCATGCTCATATTCTTCCAACTTCTTTTCTGCAACTCGCTGTATGTAACCATCCATTACACAATTACAAACAAGTTCGTTGAAAGATTCATTTTCTGTCATCAACTGAGAGACGGAGATAGTCTGTGTCTGATTATTTCTATTGACCCGATATGTTTCTATATATGGGCTATCAAATTGATCGCAGAATATTTTAAGCTCTAAATCAAAGCTTTCTTCAGAGCGTAAAAAAATATATGTATCAGATGTACAACTGGTATTTGCTTGTATATTGCCAATATTCCAAAAAAATCTATACACCTGGTCATTGTGATCACGCTTGATATCATAATGCACAGTTTGATGAGGGATAGATAACGCTGACAGTGATCCAAATTGGTTTCTGGCCTTTTCGCTCGGCAATGGAGGGAAGTCATCCTTTGTATTATCGGCACTCACCCCTTTCTTTCGTGGTAACGTAATTTCTACTTTAACACCAGTAGCCAAGACTGGCGTGAGGTTAGTGATTTGTAGAGAAATTAACTCAGAGCCTCCCCAGATTTTTAAGAACTCACCTCGCTCCTTATAGAAATTTGGGTTACGCTCAATGTTACCAAAAGTATTTAAGACATTGTTCAACCCTTCCATATTGGGCAAGTTATAATTTACTTTGTATTCTGGAATTTCGTCTTCCGGAGGGGTAGCAACAATACAACCTCTTAGGTTAACAGAGTTGTCTTTGTATTGTTCTAAGTCGGCATTCAGTAGTTCTATACTCAGAATCGGCTTTTTTGGGATTTCAGATAACCGAAGATCAACCTGTTCTTTTCCTACTGTCATCAAGTAATGGTAAATAAGACCTATTACTATCAAGAACAAACCAATCCAGTGGTTTGAACTGCCTTCCATAAAATTTCTTAAAATTTCGGAGCGACCAAATAAGCTTTCATACCCTGCAATAACTATAGCTTGTACAATGTTTAACTGTGACTCAGCCACCAAAACTACGCCTAAGCCAATAATTATTCTTGCTATTACATTGTAGGCTTTGGGCCTGATTATCGTGAGCAATCTATCCAGTCGCTCAAGCCAAATATCCATAAGTTAAGCATTCTCCTGAATTACATCAAAGCTATAACGCCCCAAGCAGGGGCATATTTTGCGTTTTGAGCGCAGCGAAGCAAAATATGTCCCGCTGCCTTGGATTGTTATGCTCAGCGCTGCTTGACAAAGGTTTGCAACTTACGGATTGCTGCTATCAATATTTCCGCCTTATTGAAATGGTACAAACCTGTTTCAAAGTACCCACACTGCTGCTTTGCAGCTGCGTAACCCTCAATTGCAACATCGAGTTTCTTGTTTTGCCGGTTCGAAAGCTTCCTACGCAAGGGAATAAAGGAAGCATTGTCGAGACTGTGCGCGTCATTCGGGAACTGACCTTTCTGAGCAATCAAAGCTTGACTCTCCAGCCTCTCATGCAGCGCATCCACAATTTCGTTGTACTCCTTTCGCCGGTCTCTCCCAATAGCTAATCGATTTCCAACTAGTCCCCCTACCAAAATACCGACAATGCCTGTGGCCAGCTCCGACAACATCAACTTCTCCGATTTAGTGCATAACAATTAAGGGTTATACGGCAGCGTAGCTGCGGCTATAACCCACTGTTGAACGGCTGCGTGCTATATAGGATAGGGGATTTGCTTTTTTCATGATGGGACGTCCCTGTTAAATAACTCGCTTAATACCAAAGATTGTTTGGACTATGCCGCTTCAGATCGTCTTTGATCGCCGCTATGTTGGTTCTTTACATGCCCTTTTGTAGCGTGATTTGACCAGATAGGCAAGCGATTACCTCAGACCTTATGACCTGATCTGTTTTTATACTCTGATCTCGCTAAGCGCTAACGCTAACTGCCATTGTCCCATGGCAGCATGATGCGAACCCGCTCTATCTCCTTACTCGCAGATACATCACAGTACTCTCGCCACAAGCAGAGCAGGATTTATCAGGACATGCATGCTAAGAACATCGAAAACACTGGGGTCTTAAGGTGCCTGTCCCATTAGAAGCACTATCTGAAAAGTTGAAAAGATTTGTATCAATTCTTTTTAAAACATTTTCGCGAAATGTAGCTGTAAATGGCCAAACAAGCGGCATCCCACACTCTATTGAAGCACCTGCGCCTAGGAAAAATACCAACACTCGGTATGTACTTCTTGGAAATATAACGCCTTTGTAACAGGCTGATAAAGTTGGGTGACTTTTGGATTAAAGTGGCGCAGCCCCCCAAAAGGCGCACAGCTTTAATAGTCCTTATTGACAAACTTGTTAGGTGCTTAGTTGGAGTTATAGCCAAACTCTCTTGTTTTTAATATTTTTTTCCACCAAGTTTCTCGGCTAAGGATGACTTTATCGTCGGCTGTTGATTTAAATATATCTAGGACGCTATATCTGAAATTTTCTTTTATATGGCTAGGGTCTAAGTTCTTCAGATCAATATTGCCGCCATGACAACTAATAACATATGAATTCCAACGCCCTAAGATCATATTTTCCCCGTAAGCTGAACCTACATACATTTTTCCGTTTGATGTGTCAGTGATGAGATAAACCCCCTTTTGATTGGCTAGTGCTGCTTTCCATGCTTCTTTACTAATCACTCTAGTTAAATCTGACCAAGATAGGTCAATATTTTCATAACCTGGAAATAAATCATTATCAAATTTATCTGGCAAAATTTGCTCTATTAGACAATCATCAATTACTGACTCAGCTAGCCGAACCATATTTTGCGATTTATTCTTGTATCTAATAATCAGCCTGCCACAGTACTTCTCATATTCTGGCAATGATTCGAATTCATATCCCATGCCATTCAAGATATTCAAATCTTTTGTGACTTTACCAACATGAAACAAAAGCCATAAATTATCATCAATTTTTATGAAACCTAAATTTATTTGGCCAACTTTAAATGATTTATTTTTACTGTAATTCCAGTACTGACCATTAAGCATTGTTTCATGGTCAGCATTCTTATAAAAATCAGCTGGGCTCCAGTTACCATCAAACATTAAGTTAAACCTTATCTTTATGTTTGATAAGTTATCTAGGCGAAGAATTTCATTAAGGGAAATGTCTTTTGAGGTCATATGTGAATTCTGCATTTTTGCACCTAACGCCTTTGTAACAGGCTAATTTTTGTGAAGCAGTTTGTGTAATACTGACGCGCAGCGCCAACACAAAATGCGTAGCTAAAATTTGTCCTTGTTGACAAACTTGTTATATGAATTAACCACTGAAGCTAAGCCCCTAATAATGGTAAATGCCTAACTTTCTTATACTTAAGCGAAAGTTCAATACAGTGCCGTAATATGGTTGTAGGCATAGGTTCGCTGAGCCGCAACACAATTGCTCTGTTTCCCTGAAATTCGAGATCATTTGAATATAGCTCCCGAAAAGTGTCTACAAGTTTGGTTTTACAATTAAAATATATAAAGTAACTATCTGGTGATTTTTGTTTCCAGTCAAAGCGTACCGTACTACCTGTTTTTACAAGATAACTAGGCTCACCCCATTTAAGAGTTTCTTCCACCTCACCTAAATTTTGCTCATGAACAATGTCGAGCACCAACGAACGAAGTTCCAGCAATATGCTTTTTGCATGTTCAGGGTAACCATCAAATTTTTTTCGAACTGCAAGTTGCATCATAAGCCTCCCTATTCATATAACAATTAAGGGTTATACGGCAGCGTAGCTGCGGCTATAACCCACTGTTGAACGGCTGCGTGCTATATAGGGGATTTGCTTTTTTCATGGTGGGACGTCCCTGTTAAATAACTCGCTTAATACCAAAGATTGTTTGGACTATGCCGCTTCAGATCGTCTTTGATCGCCGCTATGTTGGTTCTTTACGTGCCCTTTTGTAGCGTGATTTGACCAGATAGGCAAGCGATTACCTCAGACCTTATGACCTGATCTGTTTTTATACTCTGATCTCGCTAAGCGCTAACCCTAACTGCCATGGCAGCATGATTCGAACCCGCTCTATCTCCTTACTCGCAGATACATCACAGTACTCTCGCCACAAGCAGAGCAGGATTTATCAGGACAGGCATGCTAAGAACATCGAAAACGCTGGGGTCTTAAGGTGCCTGTCCCGTTAAAAGAAGCAAGTTCAATGATTTATCAGGACAGGCATGCTAAGAATAGGCATGCTAAGAATATCGAAAACACTGGGGTCTTAAGGTGCCTGTCCCGTTAAAAGAAGCAAGTTCAATCGGTGTTTTCGATGAGGTAGGCGACAGGTGTGAAGAAGTGCCGAAGAGAAACGCCGGTTGGACTGGATGATCTTCAGGTGACGGTCCAGCAGTGAGGTCGAGGTCAGGTCAAAGCCCTTTTTGAAGCTGTGTTTCTAGCTACAATAAGGTCTGTATGGCAAAAAGAGGTTCGACCCTGAGCAGTGCATAACGTCACCTATCATTTCGACTTTAACCGATGACTGGCTTTAGATATTCTCCAGTTACCGGCCTAAAGGCCAGCCCACAAGACAATCGTCTTAATTGAGTTATGTAGATCTAGCAAAAAGTTACCTGCTCAGCAGAGCGGAATAAAAGTCAGGTATGCAAAGCGTTTGAATGGAAGGCACAGAACCAATAACCCCCTCCAGCTCCCCCTTGAAGTAAGGGGGAGAGAAAGGGCAAGTTCAATGCAAAAAAATCTATTTGTGGGCGAATGCGGTTTTGGGGCAGTCGTTGTCTATTTTGTCTTTTTCTTCCGCTAGGATTTCATCGGTAAATTGTCCCATGAAGCAGCAGCAGATGCCTTCGCCTATCATGGTGCGTGGTCCCATTGGGTGGCCGATGTGTTTGTAAACCCCGTGGCTGTGGCCATGTCCGTGGTCATGTGAATGACCGTGGCTGTGGGAATGATCGTGTGTGTGTCCATGCTCATGGGAGTGACCGTGATCATGGCTGTGGTCGTGGCCATGAGAATGATGGTGTCCATGGTCATGGGCATGTTCGTGACCGTGTTCTTTATCAGAAACGGACAAACCTTGGGTGTCGTCTTGTGGGTCGACGAATTCGGCATGGTGGTGATGAACGTCTACTTCGCCTGCGGCTAAGCGGCGTTTGAAGGAGTTCATTAGGGTTTCTTCACCGGTTTGTAATTCACCTTGCATGATCTCTTCGACGCGGTTTTGGAAGGCGTCGATGACACGTGGATGGTCGCTTAGGTAAGGCGTTTGGATGAATTCAATCGCTGGGTTTTCTTTGGCGACTTTCTCCACATAGCCTTGAATACGCTTGATCAAGCGACCGGTAAATAAGAAGTAAGGCGCAACCACAATGCGTTTGTAGCCTAGCTTCATTAGGTTTTCTAAGCCGACACCCACAGATGGGTAAGTCACACCTGAGTAGACAGTGTCTGCCCAACCAAAGCCCATGTTTTCATTGACGATGCGCGTCAATTTAGCGGCTTCGGCATTGGCGCCTGTGTCCGATGTACCACGCCCCACTACGACCAATAACGTGTCGTAGAGGTTTTCTGGTGGGTTTTCAGGGTCTAGCCCAAGTGACTCATAAATACGCGCCTGAAAGGCTTCGACCATGTCGTCTTGCAAGCCCAGCTCACGACCATAGGTAATATGAAGTCCGGCGTTCTTTTCTTCATAAGTGGTCAATACAGAAGGAATGTCGTTTTTCGCGTGTGTCGCGGCAAATAACATACCCGGAACCGCGTAAATTTCTTCAACGCCTTGGCTTAATAAACGGTTTAAGCCCATGTGGATATTCGGCGCGGAGAATTCCAAAAAGCCATATTCTACTGGTAGTTCAGGAAAGCGCTCTTTCAAGCCCTTTGCCACTAAGCCAAATTCGCGCTCTGCGTCTTTGTCACGGCTTCCGTGACCACAAATCATAATGCCCTTTTTGGCTTGCTCTGTATTGCTCATTGTTTCTCTCTACTTTGTTCGACTCAGCTGGTTAATAGTCTAACGACCACCAGCACGATAACCAATGCCCTTCTGCCCAAAGGTCACTGGCGTTGTTCTTGCTGCTGATCTAGGTCAAGCAACAAGGATTGAATTTGTTCTCTGTGGTGTTCTGCGTTTTGCCACATACCACGCTGGATCGCTTCTAATAGGCGCTCGCCCATTTCTTCCAGTGCGTGGGGGTTATTATCGCGCATAAACGCTTGGTTGTCTGGATCTAACAGCAAGCTGTCGGTAACTTGTTCGTATTGATAATCCGCCACTACATCCGTAGTCGCATCGTAGGCAAACAAGTAATCAACCGTCGCGGTCATTTCAAAGGCACCTTTATAACCATGGCTTTGCATGGCTTGGATCCATTTGGGGTTTAACACCCGAGAGCGCACCACGCGGTTTAGCTCTTCTTTTAAGGTACGAATTTTCGGCGCGGTTGGGTTCGAGTGATCACTGTGATACACACTCGGCGCTTGGCCGCTAAACTCGGTGACCGCGTTGGTCATGCCCCCTTGGAACTGGTAGTAATCGTCCGAATCAAGAATATCGTGCTCGCGGTTGTCTTGGTTTTGCACCACCGCATCGAGCTGTGACAAGCGCTCTACAAAGGCCGATTTGGCCTCCACGCCTTCTCCTTGGCTGCCGTCGTCATTTGAGCCATAAGCGTAACCGCCCCAGTTTACATAGGCTTCTGCTAAGTCAGCTTTGGTGTCCCAACAACGCTCGTCGATCAAGCCTTGCAAACCCGCTCCATAGGCACCGGGTTTACTGCCAAACACACGATAAGAAGCCTGTCGACTGGCCTGCTCTGGGCTCATACCTTGTGCCAATAAGGTGTGTTTTCTGGCTTCCACATTGGCACGAATGGTGTTGCCATTGCCCGGCTCTTCGAACTCGGCGATGGCTTGCACAGCGGCATCATAAAGGCGCATCACATTGGCAAAAGCATCACGAAAAAAGCCAGACACACGCAAGGTCACGTCCACACGAGGTCGACCGAGTTGCATGCAGGAGAGTATTTCAAAGTCGGTAACACGGTTCGAACCCGGTGCCCAAATCGGCCGCACGCCCATTAGTGCAAAGGCTTGAGCAATGTCGTCCCCACCGGTGCGCATGGTGGCGGTGCCCCATACCGACAAGCCTAAGTCTTTCGGGTAGTCCCCTTCTTCTTGCAGGTGCCGCTGGATCAAGGCTTCCGCCGATTGCTGGCCTATCGCCCAAGCAGCGGGCGACGGAATGGCGCGATTATCCACGGAGAAAAAGTTGCGCCCTGTTGGCAAGGTATCTAACCGGCCACGGGTCGGCGCACCACTTGGCCCAGGCGGTATAAAACCACCTGCGAGTCCGGTTAATAAGGCTTGAATTTCATTGTGGGCGCTTTGTGTTAACGCCACCATCAGGCTGCGCTTACTGTGCGCTAATAGCTCTGCGGTTTGCGGCAAGCCCTGCGCTAACCCATCAAGCGGTTCATCCCTTACCAAGTGACGCAGCACCAAGTCTTTAGCAAATAGTTCTAAACGTTCTTTCGTATCCGCATGAGTTCGCCAGTCGCCATTGCTTACGCTCTGCAAGGCTTTTGGCTGCATGCCTAACCAAGGTTTGCGGGTGCTTTGCAGTGGGTCAAAGTCGTCTTGATCCAGACCAAAATCCGCCATCAAGGTATGCAATATGCCTTTACTGCTAATCTCGCTGCCACGGGGCAAACGCAATAAAGCCACCAAGGTATCGGCTAACTTGTCGTCTTCTGGTAGTTCCCCAAGGCGATGTAAACCATGGCGAATTTGCGCTTCTTTGATCTCACACAGGTAAGTATCTAGGCCTTCTAGTACGCTTTCTTCCACCAGCACACCTTCTTCACTGGCTTCCACTCCGCTGAGTTCTTCTAACAAATGGCTTTCTTGGACTTTCTTTAAAATTTGTTCACGCAGCCAGGTTTCACGACGCACATCCATGCCCATGGCTTGGTAATATTCGTCGACCAAATTTTCCAGTTCGGCCATTTCGCCATAACTTTCTGAACGGGTCATTGGCGGCATCAAATGGTCAATGATTACTGCTTGGGTACGGCGTTTCGCTTGTGCGCCTTCGCCCGGATCATTAACGATGAAGGGGTAAAAGTGCGGCATAGGGCCGAGAGCAATATCGGGCCAACATTGATCAGACAAGGCCGTGCCTTTGCCCGGCAGCCATTCTAGGTTGCCGTGTTTGCCCACATGCACAAAAGCATCGACTTTATAAACGTGTCTCAGCCAAAAATAAAACGCCAAGTAACTGTGTGGTGGAATCAGGTCTGGGTCATGGTAATTCGCGGCGAGGTCCAAATTAAAACCTCGCGCAGGCTGAATCCCGACAAAGGTTTCTCCCAAGCGAATGCCCGCTAGCATGATGCGACGCTGGCCGTTTTGTTCGCGGCATTTATGGTCGTCTTCTGGTGGCCCCCAACGGTCCCAAACGGCATGTTGGCAGTCTAACGGTAGCTGGTAAAAATAATGCAGGTAGTCTTCCAGTGCCAAACTTTGCCAACAACCACGCTCGTGTAAGGTGGTTGGGTTGTTCGTTACGGCCCCCAGCAAGGCTTCTATTAACGCATTGCCATGCTCAGGAATGTCTTGAATCGGATAGCCTGCGGCTTCCAGTGCGGTTAACAAATTTACCGTCGATGCGGGGGTGTCTAACCCCACGCCATTGCCAATGCGTCCGTCTTTAGTTGGGTAGTTAGCCAGCACAAAAGCAATGCGTTTTTCCCGATTCGGTTTGTTAGCGAGCTCCGTGTAGCGCTTGGCTAACTCGGCAACAAAGTGCGCGCGTTCCGAGTGCAATTCATAACGCACCAGGTCAACTTGTGCGAGTTCGTTGTAATGGCTCAAGGCTTTGAAACTGAGCGCTCGGGTAATAATACGGCCATCCATTTCTGGCAACACGATTTGCATCGCCACATCACGACTGCGTAAGCCTTGGCTTTGCTGCTGCCAATCGTCTTGGGTACTACCTGATAAAACCAGTTGTAACACTGGAATCGGTGAGGCAAACGCGGACTGAAAATCGGTTGGCTCAGAAGCCAAGTCTGGGCTGCCGACTCGGTTTGCAGCAAAGCCCGTGGTGTTTAAGATGACTTTAGCTTGGGTGCGTTCAATGAGCGACTCGATCAAACCAACCGACACTGAATCTTTTAGTGAGCTGACCGCCACCGCCAGTGGCACTAGGCCTTGTTGCGACAATACCTCAATAAGGCCATCGAACATGACGGTATTGCCGCTTTGCAAATGAGAGCGATAAAACACCAAAATAGCCACAGACTGACCCGCGTGGATAGCGTGCTGATAGTCATCTTGCCATTGTAAAAAGCTGGCGGATTGGCCGGCGTGATAGATCAAAGCATTGGGCAGTGGCGCAGGTTCTTGCCAAGGGTGTGCCTTAGCAAAATAGCGATCACCCAAAAAATAGAAGAGTTGCTGACTGTTGCTTTGCCCACTGTCCCGAAGATAGCGCCACACACGATGGCTGTCTTCTGGTGGAGCGCTTGAAGCGTTAAATAATGCAGGGTCAGGAGTGTCGTCACCCGGTACGACTATCAAGGTACGGCCAGGTTTGGCTCGCGACCAAGCTTGCAGTTGTTGAAAGCCATAGGTCCAATAATGCTCACCGCCAAGCAGCGAGAGTACCACTACCTGAGCCTGCTCTAGTACCTTATGCTCATACAAATCATAGGCCGCGGGTTTAACCAGCTGCATCCAGTTTGCCAAGCGCACGGTCGGCAAAGAGGCGCCCACCGAGGTGAGCTGGTCTAGCGTACTGCCTAAAGCACCCAGTACGCTGTCTGCAGCGGCAAGTATCACCAACTGTGCCGGCGCTTGACCTAGGTCGACAATGCCTTCATCGTCGACGAATCCGCCCGGTTTGGCTGCTAATAAATGCACATCTTCTCCGTTCTTTACTGATATTTTTCGGCGATAAACCACCCTGAGTCACCAGGGTTATCAGCAGATGCGAACAACCTTGGTGACGTATTGGGGGCTGGTTCTCGACCTGCTATGCGCTTAACGCATCGTGCAAAATGTTTTCAATTTGCTCTTTGTTAATGCCTTTGCCGATAAAGACCAACTGAGTCTGGCGCACTTCTTCTGGCAACCATAAACGGTCAAAGTAACGATCCAAACGCGTGCCCACGGCTTGGAAGACTTGGCGCATTGGCTTGCCATGTACCGCAGCAAAGCCTTTCACACGGAAAATATTGTGCTCTTCGATCAACTGAGTCAGAGTTTCTTGCAACAAATCAGACGACACTTCACCCAAGGTAATCACAAAGGAATCAAAATGATCGTGGGCGTGGTCATGGTGCGCGCCATGTGCGTGGTGGTGATCGTGGTGATTATGCACGTCATCAATACGACTTTCTGTTGCGGCATCAATGC
Source organism: Marinomonas pollencensis (assembly GCF_003387375.1). GTDB lineage: Bacteria > Pseudomonadota > Gammaproteobacteria > Pseudomonadales > Marinomonadaceae > Marinomonas > Marinomonas pollencensis. The sequence goes on from NZ_QUNG01000010.1 coordinate 51,243, forward strand.
CTAACAACATATCCAGCGCCGCTTCGCCGTTTTCGATATACACAGTTTTCACCGTGCTAGGCACTTCGTTGGTGATAATAGACTGCACCTTGGCACGGTCATTCTCATCTAATAAGTCATTCTTGCTGACCACAACAAGGTCCGCAGCACTTAGCTGGTCGTCGAGCAATTCTTGTAGGCTTGGATCATGATCCAGGCTTTCGTCTGCTTGGCGCTGAGCTTGCACTTGCTCTTCATTATTGGCAAAGCGCCCAGCAGCAACCGCAGGGCCATCCACCACGGTAATCACTGCGTCTACCGTGCAATATTCTTTAATACCCGGCCAGTTAAACGCTTGAACCAAAGGCTTAGGCAGAGCCAAGCCACTGGTTTCAATCAAGATATGGTCGATGTCTTTACGACGCGCGACTAGCTGCTCCATGACAGGCAAAAACTCTTCTTCTACGGTACAGCAGATACAGCCATTGGCTAATTCATAAAAGCCATCGTCGCTGCGCTCACCGTTTTCTTGACCTTCTTCGCCTTCAGGGCAGTCAAGCGGGCAAGAACGCAGGATTTCGGAGTCGATGTCCAGCTCGCCAAATTCATTGACGATCACAGCAATGCGTTTGCCTGCCGCTTGTTTCAGTACATTGGACAATAAGGTGGTTTTACCACTGCCTAGAAAACCAGTAACTATGGTGGTTGGGATTTTATTAAGCTGCATAATGAATCCTGCTTTTATTTTTTGTCGTCTTTTCGACGATGGATTTTTCGGAATATATGGGCCTGACTTTTATCGTAAAGATAAGAGTCCGCAAAGTCCTCAGTGTCTAGCACTTGCCCCACTAAAATAAGACTGGTTCGAGTAAACTTTTTTTCCCGAACTTTAGCAACAATATCCGCTAAGGTACCGACCACATAATCTTGGTCTGGCCAGCTGGTTCGGTAACACACGGCCACCGGACAATCAGCGCCATAATGGGGTATCAGCTCATCGACAATTTTATGTATGCGGGTCACTCCAAGGTGAATCGCAAGGGTAGCCCCACTTTGTGCAAGCGCCGGCAAGCGCTCGCGTTCAGGGAACGGTGTTTTGCCTTCGTAGCGCGTCATGATGACAGTTTGCGATACGCCAGACAGAGTAAGCTCTTTTTTCAGCATGGCCGCAGACGCTGCCACCGCACTGACACCCGGTATCACTTGATAATCAATGTCTAAGACTTCAAGACGACGAATTTGTTCACCAATGGCGCCATATAAAGCCGGGTCACCACACTGTAAGCGCGCTACGTCCTTGCCTTCTTTGGCCGCTTTTTCAATCACTGCTGTGGTTTCATCTAAGTTCATTTCAGCCGTGTCGTAAATCGCTTCGGCGCTGTCACGCACACTGTCGATGACTTGTGTAGGAATCAAAGACCCCGCGTACAAAACGACAGGACAGCTCTCCATGATTTTGACCGCCTTGATGGTCATCAAATCTGGGTCACCAGGGCCTGCGCCAATAAAGTAAACCGTCATCTTACTTCCTTTAATCTAGTCAGCATTAAAGCTTTTTTGAATAGCCACGCGGGGTATAAATCCACTCTTTTTCGCCATTCACTATGTGTTTTGTGTCTGAGTTACCCACGCTCACCATGGTGAACATATCAACGTCTTTGGCATCTAACTGACCAAGCGTGGTAAAGGTAATCTGTTCTTCTGGGCGAGTTAGCTGACGGCCAATCATCACTGGCGTGTTGGCCGGACGATATTGCAATAAGACATCACGGGCGTGATTTAATTGCCAGTCGCGCTTTTTCGAGACTGGGTTATAAAAAGACACCACAAAATCCCCTGCGCCGCAGGCGTGCAGTCGTTTGTCGATGGTTTCCCAGGGGGTTAATAAATCAGAAAGGGAGATAGTACAAAAATCATGACCCAGCATGGCGCCCACTCGGCTGGCGCCCGCTTGCATTGCGGAGATGCCGGGAATCACTTCGATCTCAACATCCAACCATTCAGGGTGCTCTTCTTTGCCTTGCAGTTGCAGGTCCAGCAATTCAAACACCAAGGTCGCCATGGCGTAAATTCCAATATCACCACTGGAAATTAACGCGGTACTTTTGCCTTGTGAAGCTAAAGTTAACGCAAGACGGGCACGGCCTATCTCTTCACCTAACGGTAGGTCATGGAAAGTTTTGCCTTCACTCAACTCTCCCAACAGGTCTAAATAATAGCCGTATGCCACCCAATCAGAACAGGCTGCCAATGCTTTGGTTGCGTTTGGTGCAACCAAACCTAAATCACCAGGGCCCATGCCCATTACAAATAGTTTGCTCATCACATCTCTTAAAAATAGTCGTGCGTTGTCATTACGCGAATCGGACTATTGTACACGTGAACGCACTAAGATGAGATGAAAACAGACAAGGTTAACGTGAGCGTTCTTCAGGTAAATCAAAGAACTAAGCGCCCGATTAAGCCTCAACGCGAATCAATTGACATTTCACCTTGGTCAGGTTGTCAATTTCTAGACCAGCTCGCTTACCTTTTACCCAAAAAGACACATCTTCCCCTAGGTAGTAAGCCCCTGAGGCACTGATGGCCCGAGTTAAGTCATAGGTTTCTTGTTGCCATAAGATGTGCGCTTTTTCACCGTGGAACATGACTTTTAGCGGCATGCCCGTGCATAGATAATCCGCCACATCTGTTTGGCTATTTTCTAAGCTTGGGTAACTGTCTTCTGGGCCGGTGTCCATGCCACTACAGGCAGTCAACCCCAGTAAAGTCACACCAGCAAACAAGCGGCTTGTCCATTTCTTTGTAGTCGACATTTTAGAGACTCCTTTCACAATCACTCCTTTCACAATCACTCCTTTCACAAACAATAATCAGGCGGATCAAAAAGTGGCTGACTCACGGTTGGTAAACACAGAGTCATCAGATAAAAAACACGGATGTGGCTATTTTCGCTTTTTCACAGCAGAAACAAAAGCGCTTTTACGCTTAGCAAGATGACAAGAAAAATGAATCTCCTTAGAAAACATTACTCTAGGCTTTGACAGCTGTTATTAAAAGACCGTATATTGCGTACATCGAAACTATTCGATTTCGTTCTCGGGGCGGGGTGAAATTCCCCACCGGCGGTAAGGAATTTTATTCTAAGCCCGCGAGCGCTCACTCCTTTTCTATATCAAGGATTGAGGTCAGCAGATCTGGTGTGATTCCAGAGCCGACGGTTACAGTCCGGATGATAGAGAGCGCGTCAGACAATACCTCAAGCAAGGTACGCTTTACGCTGTACTTTCGCCTAATGTTAGGTACTTCACTAAATAGTGACGTATTTGCCTGTCCGTTCGCCCTGATTCACCTTTATTTGTAGGATTTAAAAATGAATCAGAGCTCAACAACGAATGTTACTGACTTTAACTCAGCAAACCAACGCATTGCATTTATTCATGCGTCTTGGCATACCGACATCGTTTTAAATTGTTTAGAAGGGTTTAAAACTGAGCTAGCCGCTCGTGGTTACGACCTAGATAAAATTGATATTTTCCCTGTTCCAGGTGCTTACGAAATACCTCTTCAAGCCAAGTTACTTGCTAAAAGCGGCCAATACGCGGCAATCGCAGGCAGCGCACTGGTGGTTGATGGTGGTATTTACCGTCACGACTTTGTGGCACAAACCGTATGTAATGCATTGATGCAAGTACAACTAGAAACCGAAGTTCCGGTACTTACTGCGGTACTAACACCACACAACTTCCACGAACACGATGAGCACTCTAGTTACTACAGCCGTCACTTCGTGAAGAAAGGCATCGAGCTTGCTAATGCTTGTGACATGACGATTCAATTAACGACTAAGACAAAGCAAGCGCTGCTATAAAACCAGCACTTCTACGCCCGACACTCGCCCAGAGCGTCTAATAAAGCGCCTTATTTACTCTCTTAAATAAGGCGTTTTTTTGTTCATTGGTTGCTACCCACTCAACGCTTTTGGCCTATTACTGGGCGATGTCTCACTATATTCAGTCGCTATTTAGCCGTGACAAAACCACTTTCCGCTCCCTAGAAATACCCACTTATAAAAATATAACAGCAACTTAGCCGAAGATTAGTCATTTTCCCGCATATAACCAACAACAACTTGCTTATAAAATTCTCCAATAACCTTAATAGCTTCTTTGATATAGGCTTTCATTTTCAAAAGAGTAATATTTGAAAAATGTGTTTCCAGTTGTATAGCAATTTTTGCGGCTCAATATGATAAGGAGATAATAAATGGGCGTGTCCAGCGAACAATTCGATCAGAATACGACATCTTCAGCGAACCTTCAGACTCAACCTCCCTCATCGACTCCCCAGCCTATTAAACCAAGGTCTGCCATTGAGCACTGGGTTCGCTCGCAACTTGCCCACGCTGGCATCACTATTAATGGTAATAACCCTTGGGATCCTCAGGTGCATAATGAGGCAATATGGCAGCGCGTTCTGCGCCATGGGTCTCTAGGTTTAGGTGAAGCCTATGTGGATGGTTGGTGGGACTGTGAGCAAATTGATGAATTTATCTCGCGTATCATCAATGCTCAACTGGATAAAAAGGTCAGCGGTCGTTGGGTTAAAATGCGCCACTGGCTTGCCGCCACCTTGATGAACCGCCAATCAGAAAAACGCGCCTATCAAGTGGGTGAGCAACATTACGACGCCGGCAATGATTTGTACCAAGCCATGCTAGACCCGACCATGGCGTATTCTTGTGGTTATTGGCATCAGGCAGACAATCTTCATCAGGCGCAAATCAACAAGCTACGCCTCATTTGCGAAAAAGCCAGATTACAAAAAGGCGAATCCGTATTAGAAATTGGTTGTGGCTGGGGCAGTTTTGCTGAGTTGGCCGCCAAAGAATATGGCGTCAATGTCACCGGCATTACTATCTCGAAAGAACAAAAGAAACTGGCCGATGAGCGTTGCCAAGGGCTGCCGGTTAACATTGCGCTGCAAGACTACCGAAGCCTAGATGGGCAATACGACAAACTGGTGTCGATTGGTATGTTTGAACACGTGGGCCCGAAAAACTATGACACCTATATGCAAACCGCCCATCGCTTAATGAAAGACGACGCTATCTTCGTATTGCACACTATTGGCAATGCACAAGCCTCGGTAGGAACAGACCCTTGGATAGACAAATACATTTTCCGCAACGGGGTCATTCCATCCCTTAGCCAGATCAGCGAGGCAGTAGAACCTTATTTTGTCATAGAAGACGTGCACAACTTTGGCCCTGACTATGCAACCACGCTGCTGGCATGGCATGATAATTTTGTGGCCGCGTGGCCAGAGTTAAAAGAACAATACAGTGAGCGTTTTTACCGCATGTGGGTCTACTATTTGAAGGTCTGCGCTGGCGCATTTCGCAGTCGTTCACTACAGCTTTATCAAGTCGTACTAAGAAAGCGCGCGGCTAACTTACCGCGTTACCAAAGCGTGCGTTAACAAGCAGTAGAACGCATCAAGAAAGAGCCTTTATTGGTGGCATTCTTGATGCGTTTTATAGCACAGATAAAGACAGCTTACGCCAGCTCAATAAGCCGTTGGCGCAATGCTTGATACAACTCACTCTTGCTGTCTGAGGCCACACAAAGACTCAACATGTCATCAATAAAATGTCCCATGGCTCTGTGCTCTATTTGCTGAATACCTTGCTTTTGCTCAGCGGATAAATTGGCGTATTTAGAGGCTGCGCCAAAATCACCAAATAGAATGTGTCCATCTGGGTTGATCAGCACATTGTGCGCATACAGGTCACCGTGAGATATTTCTTTATCCATAAAGTGCTGCAACACGGCGTCCATTTGCGTCACAATAAAATCAATTTTCTGAATAGAGAAAGCCTGTCCTTGGGTGAAAGTATCACGCGTACAAGTTACTAGACTTGGAGGCTGCCCCAGGTTTTGATAGTCTTCAGGGATCAGCTCCATCAATAACGCAGAACACTCAGGCTCAGAGATTTGCGCAAGAGGCTTAACGATGTTTTCATGCACACCAATTGACAAGCAGGCGTCCAGTTCATCGTCTGGGTATCCGTCGCTGGTTACCTCACCTTTAAACACCTTGACGGCAATCTTGTCAGGAAAGCCATAAAGATTACGCTGCCAAGTGGCTTTCGAAATTACCCCAGAAGCCCCCTGCCCTAACACCTGATGCAAGATCAAATCTTCGGCAGCCACGGTTTTAAACTCTTGATGATAGTGGCGATCTGCACAAAAAGGGTTGCCGGAAAACGCCAGCCACGCCAATTTCGGCAAGCGTAATAAAACATCAGGAAAGGACGACAGTTTATTCGCGGATAAACGGATCAACTCTAGGTTTTGGCAACCTTTGATGGATTCTGGAATGTGACGCAATTGATTGCCCGCCAACGCCAATTTTTGCAAGCGCGGTAGCAAACCAATTTCATCTGGCAAGGCGTCAATTTGGTTATCCGTTAAAATCAACCAGCGGGTAATGCGCGGCAAAGCCGCCCCGGAAACCTTACGAATCTGATTGCTCTTAAAGCCAATCATTTCGAGCTTAGGGCAAGAACCAAGCACTTCTGGCAACTCAGTAAATTGATTATTTGAGCAAAACAAGATCTTTAAATTACTCAATCTTGCCAAGTCATCAGGTAAGCTAGTGAGTGCATTATTCGATAAATCAAGAATCTCTAAGCTATCCGCCAATGAATAAATAGCCTCAGGAAATTCGCTGAGATTTTCCGCCAGCTGTAAGCGTTTAACGCCCTTTAATGCACCGCTATTAAGTTGTTGAAGTGTCTGCAAAACCATCTACCCAAAATAAAATTGCCGCCATTATAGCGGCAATAAAAGCCAAGTAACATGAGCGCAGCTGCTTCCACTCCACTAAAGCCTCTCTTTAACTTGCTAGCCTCTTTAGATGGAGGCTAGCTTTAACCTGTAATCAAGCTTACTTTATATTGCTTAAGCTTTTGATACCTAGGTGGTTCGTGGCTGCTTATAAGCATTCCAATTGCCCTCTAATCGCTTCAACCCCTTAGTAGTAATAAAGACCAGCGCCATATAAATAACAGCTGCGGTTATAAATCCTTCATAGGCAACATAATACTGTCCATTGACCATTCTGCCTGCTTTTAAGATATCTAAAATGGTAATAGTGCTGGCGATCACACTGCCGTGTAGCATAAAAATGATTTCGTTTGAGTACATTGGAAGTGCTCGTCGGGTCGCACTGGGGAGAATAATCCTTCTCAATCGAAGTAACACTGGCATCCCCATTGATACTGCAACTTCATTTTCTCCCTGAGGCATTGTTTCAATAGCCCCCCTTAGAATCTCCGTCTGATAGGCCGCTGAGTTTAATGAGAATGCAATAAAGGCACACCACCATGGGTCTTTCAAAATCACCCAAAACACACTTTCTTTAATAATATCAAACTGGCCTGCACCATAATAAATTAGAAACAATTGAATAAGTAATGGCGTCCCTCTAAAGACATAGGTAAAGCACAGAATAGGATAATTAAAAAGTTTATTTCTATTCGCTCTTAAAAAAGCCAGAGGGATAGACAAAACCCAGCCAACAAAAAGAGCAAGTATCGTTAGCAAAACTGTATTAAAAGTGCCAACAATAAAAAGATCCCAATGATTAAGAGGAAGATTCCAATCAATAACCCCCCAGTCAAGCCAGTTTATTTTTTCCATAATACTATATACCTCTACTTACCATTCTATTTTTTCGATTAAGAAAATAGAAAATAAGCTCTGAAATCATGGTTAATATAAGATAAGCAAAAAATGCAAAAATCAGAAATGTAAATGGGGATTGATACTTCAAGCCTATCGCTTTAGAAACATAAGTAAGTTCCTGTAAACCCAATACGGAAACAAGCGATGTTGTTTTTATTAACACAAGCCAGTTATTAGTAAAGCTCGGTAATGCTATCTGCAGCATTTGTGGAAAAATTATGCGTTTAAATATCAATACTTTAGACATACCGCAAGCAATACCAGCTTCTCTTTGCCCTTGGGGTATAGCAATAATTGCACCTCTAAAGGTTTCGGTCATATAAGCACCAAAGATCAAGCCAATAGTAGAAACACTCGCAGTAAACTGCCCTATTTCAATATAGCCCCAGAGCCCTGTGCTCTGCCCTATATGATTTAATGTTTGTTGACCTCCATAAAAAATCAGCAGCATAAGAACTAGGTCAGGAACACCACGAACAACCGTCGTATACATATTCGCTAGGCGATTGGCTGTGGAATTACTGCTTAATTTTCCCCAAGCACCAATCAATCCTAAAATCACAGACAACATCAGTGAAGACACTGCTACCGCAATACTCCAAAGCATTCCCTGAAGAAGAATGCTTCTAAACTCCCAAATTTGCTCCATTGACCTCTCCTAAAATTAAGATCAAAAGGGAGTTTAGAATGCGCTCCCTTTTGATATCATGAACAGTCGATTTTTATTTCAAACTTGGGATATTTTTTAGTTTTATTTCGCCATACTTATTTGCATAACCATGCGTTGCTGGCTCTCCACCTAGATGCATAAGAAGCACTTTACTGCCTTTTTCGAAGCGGTTTTCTTTGACTAATTGCCTCAAACCTCGAACCGCTTTCCCTTCGTACACTGGATCTGCTATAAGCCCCTCAGTACTGGCAAAAAGTTTAATTGTCTCGAAAGTATCCTTATCCGATATGCCATAATCACCAGTATCACCGACAACAATCTCAATATCAGATTCAGTAATCACTGGCGACTTCCCTAGTAACTCTAAGGTGTCATTAGCAATGCGTCGTACGCGCTTTTTCTTAATTTCTGTTTCATCGTCATCTGGAATCCCAATGACTTTTGTCTTTACATTTAATGCTGAAAATCCAGCAACTAACCCTGCTTGGGTGCCGCTACTACCGGTACAATGAACAACATAATCAAACTGTTTTCCTTCTGCCGCTGCTTGCTCAACAATCTCTGCTGCACACACGACATACCCTAACCCTCCCAACGGATGATCGGATGCTCCTCCTGGAATCAAATACGGGTTATCCCCTTTGTCTTTTAAATGCTGAACTAAATCATCAAGCGGTGTTTCATCTTCAATCGGTCTTTTTACAGTGTCTTCATATAGCTCAGCACCCATTAATTTGCTGTATAAAATATTGCCAGCCTCTCGATAAAAAGGACCACTGTCTTCTGTCCAACCAGCGTGCATCAAAGCACATCTCATACCTAACTTTGCCGCTGCAGCAGCTGTTTGGCGCGTATGATTTGATTGAATAGCTCCGACCGTTACCAACACGTCGTGTTTTTTACTAATAGCATCGCCAATTAAAAATTCTAATTTACGAGTTTTATTTCCACCGCCAGCCAAGCCTGTTAAGTCGTCTCTTTTTATCCATAAATCGAGGCCACCTAGGTGTTCAGCAAAGTTTTTCAGTCTGTGCATTGGTGTCGGTAGTTGCGCTAGTGAAGCTCTAGGCCAATCAGATAATTCACGTAACGCTTTAATTTCTACTGAATTCACTTCCATTTTCATTTCCCATATCAATTTATTTTATTTAAAACAGTTTGGTGTCGATCAAATCAATAAGCTAGCAATAGCAAGGTCTTCTAAACCAAGCCCTGTTGAGCGGAAAAATATTTTCCCTTCTTTAGGCGGTTTAACAGAAGAGCTACATAAATCCATTAAATCACCACTAATGCTTCCTGCCTCCCAGGTACCATTTTCTATGGAAATTATCATTTCCCCTGCGGTAATGGGTGCTGTTTCTTTATAGTCACAGAACACGTTGAAATGCTTGAGATCCCTTGGTGATATTTCATGAGCATTGACTACATTAGTACTAATAGAAGTAACCACTGCATTTTCTTTTAGCCATTCGTATTCAATAACTGGGGTTCCAGAAGAAGTACAAAGCATAACAACATCAGCATTCTCTACTGCTTTTTCTGCGGATAAAGGAACATCGTATTTAATATTATGATTTGAACAAAATTCATCCATAATACGTTTTTCACTTTCATCATTATTAAGAGAAAGAGACCAAATATTAATTTCCTCCCAGTCATGCTGAGCGGCGACGTATTCAAGATGTTTTTTTGCTACCGCCCCAGAACCGATAATCGCTAATTTTTTTGCCGACTTAGGTGTCAAATACTCCAAAGCCAGCGCCGTTGTTGCTGCAGTTCGAATGGTCGTTAATGCATAGGAATCACAGAGCAATAGCGGTGTTCCAGTAGCAGTAGACATTAATAATGTATAAGCTGTGACCGGCCGTTTATTTTGTTCTGCTAGGGCTTGAATATATGGGGATACTTTCACCCCCATAATATTAAGATCGTGAATCAGACCTGGATAAAAAATACAATCTCCAGCGCCTTTAGGAAATGGAATTACCATTTGGCCAGGCTGAACAGTTGATTGGTTTGCTAGTCCTTTAAAAGCGTCTTTCAATGCATTTTTCACTAAAGAAACGTCAAGTTTATTTAGTACCATTTCTTCATCATATAATTTTATACTGTCTTTCATAAAAATTAATCCTGATATTTTCTTTGAAGTTAAAAATAGATTTTGTTATTCACCATAAACATCAAAGTCAAAATATTTATCATTAATTTTTTTGTAGACGCCATTCTCACGAATTTTCTCAATAGCTTTCGTGAACTCATCTTTTAAAGTATCGCCTTTTCTTACCCCAATACCTAACCCCTCTCCGAAGAAGTCTCGTTCTTCATGGTTTTCACCAAAAAATGAAAAGCCTTTTCCAGAGTCGGTATGCAAAAAACCTTTAGACAGCGCTATTGAATCCGCTAATATCGCATCAAGTCGCCCCGCGGTAAGGTCCAAATAAATTTCTTCTTGAGAGCCGTACTCTCTAATGGTGGAGTTTGGATAAGTGAACTTTAAAAAATCTGCATGAGGAGTGGAGGATTGAACGCCGATTATTTTTCCGGCAAGTGTGCTTGGTTTATCATCGGAAAATTCACCTTTTTTAGCGACGAATTTACCTGGTGTTGCATAGTATTTTTTAGAAAAGTCAATTATCTTCTGACGCTCTTTTGTAATTGTCATTGAAGCAATAATGGCATCATATTTTCTCGCTAACAGGCCCGGTATCATGCCATCCCAGCCTTGTTCCACCATGACGCAGCTTCTCTTCATTTCCTTACAAAGCGCAAATGCAATATCGACATCAAAGCCAATGAGCTTTCCATCAGATGTTTTTTCTGAGAATGGTGGGTAAGCACCTTCTACTCCTATACGTAAAGTATCGGACGCATTCGCGATATTGACAGAAAGACCGAATAAAACACCTATTACTGAGAATGTTATTTTCTTCAACATAATATTTCCTTTTGGATTTTCATTTTTTAATAATATTCTTATAGTGCTTAAAACTTAGTTATTTGTGCTGTTTAGAAATTGCTGAAAACGTTTTGATTTTTGATACATGAAAATATCTTTAGATAAGCCCTGCTCTTCAATCCGACCTTCATGAAGAAAGATGCAGCGGTTAGACACATCTCGCGCAAAACCCATTTCATGGGTGACCACCACCATAGTTCGTCCTTCTTCAGCTAAGTCCCGCATAACAGTCAGCACTTCCCCTACAAGCTCAGGGTCTAGCGCTGACGTTGGCTCATCAAACAGCATTACCTTAGGATTCATCGCAAGCGCCCTTGCAATAGCCACACGCTGCTGCTGACCTCCTGACAAATGATTGGGGTAATAGTCAGAACGATCATAAATACCTACTTTTTCCAAAAGTGAATGAGCCTCTTCAGTAGCCTCCGCTTTATTTTTTCCTAATATATGAACGGGGCCTTCAATGATGTTTTCTAAAATCGTCATATGAGACCAAAGATGAAAACCTTGAAACACCATGGCTAAATTCGTTCTTATTCGCTCTACTTGACGGATATTTTCAGGCACTAACAAACCCGCTCGATTCTTCTTCATTTGAATCTCTTCTCCATTTACGGAGATACTGCCGGATGAAGGGGTTTCCAATAAATTAATGCATCTTAAAAAGGTGCTTTTTCCTGAGCCGGACGCACCCAGTATCGAAATTACATCCCCTTGGTTTGCGGTTAGACTCACACCCTTAAGCACATCTAAACTGCCAAAATTTTTATATATATCTTGCACAACAAGTGCTGGTGTAATCTGTGCCATGGTTATCCTCAGAGCGAATAGAAATATTTGTTTTGAAGTCAAAAAAAGCATAGATAAAGCAGTGAGTTGAATAAACCTATAAAAAATATACAATCTTTAGTAAAACTAAACTAAGAGAAATATATGTTTAATAATCAAGAGCTTCTAACATTGATTGCTGTCATAGATAAGGGTAGTTTCGAGTCTGCGGCAAGATCATTATTTGTTACAACAGGGGCGATATCTCAGCGAATTAAATCGCTTGAGAATAAGTTCGGAGCACCAATCATAATCCGTAGCTCTCCTCCAAAACTAACCAAGAATGGGGAGAGAATTATGCTATTGGCCAGACAAATATCATTACTACAAAAGGAGGTTGTTGACGTATTAAGCGCGAAAAAAGAAGGGCGAGCATCAATCCCCATCGCGGTTAATTATGACTCTCTAACATCTTGGTTTTTAAAAGTAATTACTAGATCTTGTGTGGAGACTGATATTTTATTGGACATCAAAACCACTAGCAAAAGCGCCACGCAACAGTTATTAAAAGATGGGACTGTTATTGCCGCGGTAACACCTTCTCCAGAAATCATTCCAGGGTGTAAGGCGGTTAGCTTAGGTGCGCTAGAATATTTACCTGTTTGCTCACGTCAGTTTTATCAAGAAAATTTTAAGAAAGGCGTATCCAAACAGTCATTATTGAAGGTTCCTGCAATCTACTTCTCAAATGAAGATTATTCAGGAAATTCATTTTTGAAAAAATTCGACCTCTCACCTGAAGATATTAGAAGGTACTTTGTTCCTGAGACTGACGGCATCATTGAAATGGTTAAAGCGAATGTAGGCTGGGCTCCCTTACCTAGATTTTCGCTAGAAAAATACAGTGAAGAAGACCTAATCTGTTTTGATCCTCATGTCTTTACTGTTGAGCTATTCTGGAAAACTTGGGAGTTATCGTCATTAACTATCCACAACTTTAGCCAAATAGTACTCCAAGAAGCCCGTAGCCACCTCCTGCAAAACTTGCCGGATACTAATAGTTAGTCTAAAACCCCTAATATTGGCCATCCAACTATTAAGGGTCTTAAATAGCCATAAGTTAATTAAAACCTATTGCGCTTTCTTAGCAATACGATAAGCGTGCAGTAAAGGCTCTGTGTAGCCAGCAGGCTGTTCCTTGCCTTTAAACACTAGATCGCACGCGGCGTTAAAGGCGATGCCATCAAAACCCGGTGCCATGGGTTGATACAAGGGATCACCCGCATTTTGTGTGTCTACAATCGCGGCCATGCGCTTTAAAGCCTCCATCACCTGTGCTTCGCTGCAAACGCCGTGTTCTAACCAGTTGGCTAGATGCTGGGACGAAATTCGCAATGTCGCTCTGTCTTCCATTAAGCCGACATTATTAATATCTGGCACTTTAGAACAACCGACACCTTGATCTATCCAGCGCACCACATAGCCTAAAATCCCTTGTGCGTTATTATCCAACTCGAATTTGATTTGCTCTGCACTAAGCGAACTTGGGTCATCCATTAAAGGAATATGCAAAATATCATCCAGACTGGCTCGCTGGCGGGCGGCTAACTCTTGCTGACGTTGCCGTACATTAACCTGATGATAGTGTGTGCTGTGCAAGGTGGCACCATTGGGTGACGGTACCCATGCCGTGTTGGCGCCAGACATAGGGTGGCCGATTTTTTGCTCTAACATGGCGGCCATTTCATCCGGCATTGCCCACATACCCTTGCCGATTTGCGCCTTGCCCGGCAAGCCGCATTCAATGCCAATGTCGACATTCCAGTCTTCATAGGCTTGAATCCAGGGCTGTTGCTTCATGATGGATTTGGGGACAAACGCACCCGCTTGCATGGAGGTATGGATTTCGTCGCCGGTGCGATCCAGAAAGCCAGTATTAATAAACACCACGCGCTCGCTGGCGGCACGTATACATTCTTTAAGATTCACCGTAGTTCGACGCTCTTCGTCCATAATGCCGATTTTCAAGGTATTACGTTTCAGTTGTAGCACCTCTTCGATGCGAGCAAACAGCTCAACAGCAAAAGCAACTTCTTCAGGGCCGTGCATTTTAGGCTTAACGATATTAACGCTGCCAGCACGGCTATTTTTACGTGTTGTGGCGCCATTTAAGTCATGCATCGCTGCATACGCCGTGATAAAGCCATCCATAATACCTTCCGGTATTTCATTGCCTTCTCGGTCTAAAATCGCTGGATTGGTCATCAAATGTCCGACGTTACGAATGAATAGCAAGCTACGGCCAGGTAACGTCAGGGTTTCACCTGTAGGGCTGGTATACGTTCGATCCGGGTTCATGGTACGCGTTACTGTGTTGCCCGCTTTTTCAAACTGATCTTGCAAGCTGCCCTTCATTAAGCCTAACCAATTGCGGTACACCTCGACTTTATCTTCTGCGTCTACCGCTGCAATGGAGTCTTCACAGTCCATGATGGTGGTGATCGCCGCTTCCACTAATAAATCTTTGACGCCCGCTTTATCGGTTTTGCCAACCGGTGAATTGGCATCTATTTGAATCTCAATATGCAAGCCGTGATTTTTTAGCAAGATAGCGCTAGGAGTGAGCGCATCACCCTTAAAGCCCAGCAGCTTCTCGGGCGACACTAAGCCAACACTGTCCCCTGAGAGCAAGGAAACACGCAAATGGCCGTCCACTACCTGATAACCTGTTGCGTCTTGGTGAGAGACGCCTTGCAACGGTGCCGCTTGGTCTAACAGCTGCCGACCAAAGGCGATGACCTTATCGCCACGGCGTGGATTGTAGCCAGCGCCCCTCTCTGCGCCGTCGCTATCTGAAATCGCATCGGTGCCATACAAGGCATCATATAGGCTCCCCCAACGGGCGTTGGTGGCATTCAATGCAAAGCGCGCATTTTTAACCGGCACGACAAGCTGCGGCCCAGCTTGTTCAGCGATCTCTTGGTCTACATTCTGGGTGGTGACTTTAAAGGCAGGCCCTTCTGGCAGTAAGTAACCAATGTCCTTTAGAAAGGCTTTATAGGCGCTGGCATTGTGGGCATGGCTTCTATTCGTTCGGTGCCATTCATCAATTTGCGTCTGTAATGCATCTCGCTTTGCTAACAAGGCTTGGTTTTTAGGAGCAAGCTGTTCCAAGCTCTCTTCTAAACCTTGCCAAAAATCTTTGACATCTATCCCTGTACCAGGGGCTATCTCTTCATTGACTAAACGCCATAAATTTTCCGCTACCTGTAGACCACCTTGCTGAATTCGTGTCGGCATCGCTTTGTCCTTATTATTAACTGCTGATGAATTATTTATATCACTTTATTAAAAACTGAAACAGCTGTTACGGCGCCTAGCAAGACAATATTTCTCTCCACGCTTTCTACTGTGCTTGTCATAAAAGCGACTTAAAGTGTCATATAAGCCTGTCACAAAGCGCTAAAAAAACATCAAAAAGCCTCGGATAGCACTTCTAAAAACGCTTATGCACTAATTTTATGACACTTTCTTCCAAATTCATGATCATTTGAAAAGACAAGATAAAAAGTGAAGCGATCAAAAAAATATTATTTAAATTCATCAACTTATAAAAAACACTAGCCCAAAAAAACGGCATTTGAATGGTTTTCAGCAAGATAAAATGCGACGAGAAGAGGCATTTTTCACGTTTGGTAACCAAACTGTCATAAAACCTGTGCAATATGTCTTTCCAGACAAGAGTGATAAGCCAAAAACATTCATTGTCTAGCAGACATAACGATGAGAAAAGATGCGGGCAAAAACGCCTAGCATCTTAGTTACAAAATGATAATTCACGCTGAACATTATAAAGGATACGCTCTCATGAAACGCATTTTTGCAAGCTTGGCTGTTTGTGCTGCCGCAACCGCATTGACTGCTACATCAGCTTTCGCTGCCGAAAACATCACTGGTGCTGGCGCAACATTCCCATACCCGATTTATGCAAAATGGGCTCAGTCTTACAACAAAGAAACTGGCGTTCAATTGAACTACCAATCAATCGGTTCTGGTGGCGGCATCAAACAGATTTCAGCAAAAACCGTTGATTTCGGCGCATCTGACAAACCATTAACTGCAAAAGTTCTTGAAGAAAAAGGCATGATGCAGTTCCCAATGGTAATGGGCGGCATTGTTCCAATCATTAACGTAGAAGGCATCAAACCTGGCGAATTGGTTCTTGATGGCGAAACGCTTGCGAACATCTTTCTAGGCAAGATCAAAAAATGGGATGACGCAGCGATCAAAGCGTTGAACCCAGGCGTTAGCTTACCTAGCAAACGTATCTCTGTTGTTCACCGTGCAGACGGTTCAGGTACAACATTTAACTTCACTTACTACTTAGCTGACATTTCTCCTGAATGGAAAAAGAATGTTGGTGTTGATGCCTCTGTACAATGGCCAACAGGTACCGGTGGTAAAGGTAACCAAGGTGTTGCTAACTACGTTTCACAATTGAAAAACTCAGTGGGCTATGTTGAGTATGCTTACGCACTACAAAACAACCTAACCTACTCAAAAATGAAAAACAAAGAAGGCAACACAGTAGCGCCTACCATGGAAGCATTCCAAGCTGCGGCGGCCGGTGCTGATTGGACGCACTCTGATGGCTTCTACTTGATTCTTGCTAACCAACCTGGTGCGAAAAGCTGGCCGATGACTGCTGCGACTTTCATCCTTCTTCATAAGAAAGTTGAAAACCCAGAAGCTATCAAATCAGCGCTTAACTTCTTCGATTGGGCATACAACAACGGTGACGCTGCTGCAGAAGAGCTTCACTATGTACCATTCCCTGGCAGCGTAAAATCTCTAGTACGCGATGCTTGGGCGAAAGAACTAAAAACAGCTGACGGCAAGTCCGTATACATGGGTTCTTAAGCGAATGACTAAACCCAACATGACTCTCGTCGAAAACTCTAATACGAAAGCTCATGAAGAGGCCGCTGGATCATTCCAGCGGTCTCCTCGCTTCATGAATGGTGAGGCTTTTAACAGCACATTCAAATGGCTTTCTATTGGTTCCGCGCTTTTTATTCTGGTTATCTTAGGTGGCTTCTTTGTTTCCTTAACCGTAGGTGCATGGCCTGCCCTAAGTAAATTTGGCTTGTCCTTTATTTGGACCTCTACTTGGAACCCAGTTACCGAACAGTTTGGTGCTTTGCCAGCCATTGCCGGCACGCTCATTACTTCTGGGATCGCCATTATTATTGCTGTGCCTCTTGCGTTCGCCATTGCTATTTACATTACTCAATTGGCTCCAAGATGGTTACGTCATCCGCTAGGCATTGCAATTGAACTCTTGGCCGCTATTCCAAGTATTATTTATGGTATGTGGGGACTTTTCTTCTTCGCTCCGATATTTGCCGAATTCATTCAAGCACCCGTTATTGATGCGTTTGAAAACGTGCCATTTTTATCAACTATCTTTGCTGGTCCTGCGATAGGTATTGGTATGGCAACGGCTGGTATTGTATTGGCCATTATGATTTTGCCTTTTATTGCTTCCGTGATGCGCGATGTAATTGACACTGTGCCAAAACGCTTAAAAGAAAGTGGTTATGCCATTGGCGCCACCGACTGGGAAGTAACTCGTGCGATTATTATTCCTCACTGTAAAACAGCCATGACAGGGGCTATTTTTCTAGGCTTAGGCCGTGCATTAGGGGAAACCATGGCCGTTACCTTTATCATTGGTAACGCGAACCGTATTACCGCCGCTATTTTTGCACCCGGCAACACAATTGCATCGACTATTGCAAACGAATTCCAGGAAGCTTACTCAAGCATTCACTCCTCGTCTTTGATTGCACTAGGTTTGTTACTGTTTATTATTACTTTCATCGTTCTCGCTGTTGCGCGCATGATGCTTAATCGAATTTCGTCCTAGGAGCTGTCCGTGAACGCTGTCATTAGACGTCGCCATTTCTCTAACGCATTCGCCCGCGTTCTTATCATTGCTGCCACTATTTTGGTTGTGGCAATGCTCATTTGGATTTGCTCTGTGCTGATATACGAAGGTTTTTCAGCATTCAAACCTACTTTATTTACTGAGATGACGCCTCCTCCTGGTGAATCTGGTGGCTTAGCGAACGCAATCGTGGGTAGCTTCTTGCTCGTGGGTGTCGCCATGTTGTTCGCAACACCGGTTGGTATCTTAGCTGGCACTTATTTAAACGAATATGGTAAAGGCACTTGGTTGGCCTCTACTATTCGTTTCGTAAATGATGTTCTACTAGCAAAACCATCTATTCTGGCTGGCCTGTTCATTTACGAGATTATAGTGGCGCCAATGGGAAGCTTCTCTGGTTGGGCTGGCTCTGCCGCTTTGGCCGTTATCGCGATCCCAGTTGTTGTCCGTACCACAGAAGATATGCTTAACCTTGTTCCAAACAGCATGCGAGAAGCCGCTTACGCTTTGGGTGCGAGTCGCTCTAAAGTTATTTTATCTGTGAGCTACCGTGCCGCCCGAGTGGGTATGACAACAGGTATCCTTTTATCTGTCGCGCGTATTGCAGGGGAAACAGCACCATTGCTATTTACCGCACTGAACAACCAATTCTGGTCCACTGATATGACCTCGTCGATTGCGAACTTACCAGTGATGATCTTCCAGTATGCAATGAACCCTTATCCGGATTGGCAAGCTCTTGCATGGGCTGGTGCATTATTAATCACCTTAACCATCCTTGCTCTATCTATTATTTCGCGAGTGGTGTTACGCTCAGCGAATGAACAACACTAATTTTGGAAAAGACTATGGAAATGACCATGACTCCAGCAGATTTAACAAACATTGAGCCAGGCAAATCAGAGTCTGCCAATGAGGTTGATATTTCGATTCGTGATTTGAACTTTTATTACGGTAACAATCACTCTCTAAAGAATATAAACCTTGAGATTGGCCGTAATGAAACCACGGCAATCATTGGGCCATCAGGTTGTGGTAAATCCACATTACTGCGTATTCTGAATCGCATCTATACACTTTACCCAGGTCAGGAAGCGAGAGGGGAAGTGATGATGGATGGCCAGAACATTCTGGATCCGAAGGTCAATGTGTCTGCATTACGAGCTCGCGTGGGTATGGTGTTTCAATCACCAACGCCTTTCCCTATGTCGATCTATGACAACATTGCTTATGGTATTCGTCTTTATGAGAAACCATCGCGCCGTGAAATGGATGCTCGAGTCGAGAAAGCCTTGCGCAGTGCAGCATTGTGGGACGAAGTAAAAGACAAGCTACATCAAAGTGGTCAAAGTCTTTCTGGTGGCCAGCAACAGCGTTTGTGTATTGCCAGAACCATTGCTTTGGAACCTCAAGTACTATTGCTTGATGAGCCAACGTCTGCTCTTGACCCAGTTTCTACTTCTAAGATTGAAGATTTGTTGGACACACTGCGTGACGAGTACACTATCGTTATCGTAACGCACAACATGCAACAAGCGGCTCGCGTCTCTCAGAAGACAGTCTTCATGTACTTAGGTGAAGTGGTCGAAGTAGCCGAAACAGATGAAATGTTTTTACGTCCGAAAGAAGAACGTACTAAAAACTACATTACTGGTCGTTTCGGTTAGTAAAAAAATAAGGCGAACTCAATGTTCGCCTTACGATAAGATGATTTGGTGCCCGAAACAAAATGGGCATCAAATCGGTCAGCTACGCTTTAAAACCTTCCTTCAAAACCAGCTTAAAATCGCATTCATACCCTGTACTCCCCTCACCGCCAAAAAACAGCCGAGCGAAAACAGCATCAGGTTGATGACCAAGGTCGACCAAAATACCAGGCGAAAACGGGTTTTAAGGGTTTTATGACGGTAATATTTTTGTCCCAACAAAGCGCCCGGCCAGCCACCTAACAAAGCGAACCAATGCAGCCTAGACTCTGGAATTCGATACGCTTGTCGCTTTGCTGCTCCCTTGTCCCAACCATACAGAGCAAACGTCAGTAGGCTTATAAGCAAATAGTAGATAAACAGAATAATTGATAAAGACACTGGGGGTTCCTAGTCTAAACTTAATGCTCTCAGGGCTAATGTGCTCCCTAAGCGTAAGCGCCCACAACAAACGCCTATTTAGCAAAAAAGACTTCATGACGGGCATTGGGCGCCAGTGAGATCTCCGCATGAATGCGCTGTAAACCAGAGCAATGTCTGAGTTCTGCCACCATTTTTCGGTTAAAGGCATTGATATTAACGTCTGCCAAATAGTCATTAACTGGCATCCAACAGGCTTCTGCTACCTCATCGGTATCCGTAATCACAATGGTTTCATTCAAGGGCGTCAAACGACACACAATGTATAAATTCGATTTGTCGAATTGCACTGGATGACGGCTTCTTAACCCTAAAACAGCGTCAAATTCGGTGTGTACACCGGTTTCTTCAAGCACTTCTCGAACCACTGCCTCTTCGATATTTTCCCCTTGTTCAAGGTAGCCTCCAGGCAGCTTATAACCCCGATAAGCAGACCAGTTATCCCGCATTACTAGCAGTTCATCCTTAGCATTAATCACAATCGCCCCCGTGCCTAATGTATGGGTTGGGGAAAAGGGAGCAAAACTGCTTTCCTCGATGCGACAAATCATGGTTAAAGCATCTTCACTACAGGTATGAAAAACAAACTCATACTGAGCCAACACTGGAACAAAGGCGGTTTCACGACGATCAAGCGTTACCCAAATCAAGCGATAGCTGTGCTGTTTTGCTTTTTTTAATAAGGCTGCTAACCCTTGCTCAAACAGATTAACAGTGTCCGGCAAACCGTGAGCGTCGATGATGATGCCACCAAAAGCGTCTGTTTGATGGGGCAGAATAAACGACATAATGAGATCCTTAAAAGGCAATCAGATAAACACAGAAGGTGTTATTTATAGCAAGGAAAAATAAGCTGTTGTGGTCTTAAAAAAAAGAGGCAAGCGTGGAATGAATCACGCCTACAGCAGCCCCAAAGCTCTCTTCAAACACATCTACGGAGGAACTTTAAGCATAGATGAAAAGAAGGCTTTTTCCAGTATTAAAGGAGCCTGTGTAGTGGGCTCCTTTCACGCTGTTGTTAAATAGATGATACAAGCATAACAAACTAGCTAGTTTGCTGGGCGCTCATCATATTGCGGGGCGTCATCATTAATGCTGTCCCACTCTGCCTTTGATGCTGCAAAGATATGCATTGATGGGCGCTTCTCTATCTTGCTATCTAAGGTGCCGATTCGCAAACGAAGTAATTCTGGCTGACTCGGGCGACGACTGTACAAAGGCGACGCACATTTTGTACAAAAAGTTCGAAACACACCTGGAGTGGACTCATATTCGCCAACCAAAGACTCACCACTAATAAACACAAAGGCTTCAGTAGGAATCGCGGCATTGGTAGCAAACGCAGTGCCATTAGCTTTGCGGCATTTTTGACAATGGCATTGCATAATCGCCCCGAGCTCACTGCGTACTTCGTACTGAATGCCATTACACAAACAACTTCCTTTCAATACTGTGCTCATTCTCTTCCTCCCTTACCTGCATAAATTTTTAGTTGCTGGGTGCATAAATACGCTGACGACCATGGCGAGCTTCTAAGCCTTCTCGGTCAGCTTTTTTTAACCCTTTGACAACCAAGCTGTATGAATTATCAATCATACGTTCAATTTCACTCGGCGGCAAAGAACCGTCTAACAACACGGTATTCCAATGACGTTTATTCATATGGTAACCCGCACTCACCGCACTAAAGATATCTCTTAGCTGCTGCGCCTCATCTGGGTCGCATTTTAAATTCACTGCCTGCTGCCCATTACGCACCATACATAAAGCAAACATTTTCTGCTGAACTTTAACCACCATGGCGTCAGGCCCAAATGGGTATTCTTCTACCGCTTCGGGTTTTGCGAGTAGATACTGTTTTACCGCCTCATCAAACATTCAATCTTGCGCCTAAATAATCATCTAGCGACCATGCTAGCGCTTTTTATAAAAGATAAAAACCAAAACGCCCGCCCACTTAGGTTAGTGGGCGGGCGTTTAGAGGCATTGTCAGGGTCTTTTCTGAAAAGCTTAACGCGCTTTCAAAGCTAGCCGTTTACAACCTGTTTAAGATCTTGCTGACTGGCAAGGTATTCGTCATAAGTACCTTGGAAATCAATCACTTCTTGATCTTTAATTTCAATCACTCGGTTCGCTAGAGAAGAAACGAACGCACGGTCATGACTGACAAAAATCAGCGTACCATCAAACTCCAATAAAGCATTATTAAGTGCTTCAATTGCCTCCATATCCATATGGTTAGTTGGCTCGTCCATGACCAATACATTTAGGTCCATCATCATCAACTTGCCGAATAAGAGACGGTTTTTCTCACCACCAGAACACACTTTTACTTTCTTATTAAAGTCATCGGCCGTGAACAATAAGCGGCCTAACATAGCGCGTACTTTTAGGTCATCATGTTTGGCGGTACGCCATTTCGACATCCAGTCAAACAAGGTCAAATCGCAGTTGAAATCTTCCGTGCTGTCTTGTGGGCAATAACCAATGACGGCGTTTTCCGCCCATTTAATTTCGCCTTTTTTCGCTTCTAATTCGCGCATTAAACAGCGTAAGAAGGTGGTTTTACCGGCACCATTTTCTCCGATAATGGCTAATTTAGAGCCTGCATCTAGGATCATATTGCCACCATTAAAGAGCATGCCCTCTTCAAAACCATGCCCTAGGTCTTCTAATATTAGCGCTTGGCGATGCAGTTTCTTGTCTTGCTTAAGGGTAATAGAAGGCGTCATACGACTCGACTGCTTTACTTCAGACAGTTCGATCTTATCCAGCTTTTTGGCGCGAGAACTTGCCTGTTTGGCTTTTGAGGCATTTGCAGAAAAACGGTTTACAAAGGCCTGTAGGTCTTCCATTTCCGCGCTTTTCTTAGCGTTTTCTGTTAGTAATTGCTCACGAATCAAAGCAGAGGCTTCCATGAAGTACTCGTAGTTACCAGGGTAAATACGCAATTCACCGAAGTCGATATCGGCCATGTGAGTACACACAGAGTTTAAGAAGTGACGGTCATGGGAAATAATGATCATGGTGCATTTACGCTGATTCAATACACCGGCCAACCAGTTAATGGTATGAATATCCAAGTTGTTGGTTGGCTCATCCAATAGCAAGATATCAGGGTTAGCAAACAAGGCTTGTGCTAACAAGACTCGCAACTTCCAGCCCGGCGCCACCTGGCTCATCAAACCAAAGTGGTAAGACTCTTCAATGCCTGCTTCCAGTAGAATGTCACCGGCACGGCTTTCTGCACTGTAACCGTCCATCTCAGCAAACTCGGCTTCAAGTTCACCGGCACGCATGCCGTCTTCTTCACTCATTTCAGGTTTCGCATAGATAGCATCACGCTCTTGCTTCACTTTCCACAGAGCGGTATCACCCATGATCACAGCGTCAACAACGGAGTATTCTTCAAACGCAAATTGGTCCTGACTCAAGGTACCGACTTTTTCACCTGGCGTAATGGATACATTGCCCGATGTAGGTGTCAGTGCACCGCTTAAGATCTTCATGAAGGTGGATTTTCCGCAGCCATTCGCGCCAATCAAACCATAACGGTTGCCGTTGCCGAATTTTGCAGAGATGTTTTCAAACAATGGCGTTGCGCCAAATTGCATGGTGATATTAGCTGTGGAAATCAAAAAGAATACCCTGAGAAAGAAGGAGAAGAATTCGCTTATTGCTGACAGCCCAAAAGCCGTACAAAAGATAAGCACAAAGGCGGCGAATATAGAGATTTATCGCGCTAAAGTCGAGGTTTAGATGGATTATTTGTACACCATAGCCAAAACAAGGCAAATCACTTGCGGCTATCTACTGTCGCTTAAAAACAAAAATAGAGCGCTCAACAAATAAGAACACGAGGTTTATTTGTCTGAGACTCTATTTACTAACCTTAAAAGATAAGAATATGCGCTAACACAGCCTATCATTTTTCCACATCAACCCATGCATCCCAGCCTTTCCATTCGTATTCATCACTTTCTACCGCATTTACCACAAAACGCTTTACCAATGATGTGTTGCTGAATTTATTGATTAAGTAATTCATTGTGCTTTTCCTGTTTGAATTTTTAATAGCAAAATTCTATCAAGATCAATTTTCCTAATAAAATCACCTTTTACTAACGCCATCATAGCGTCATTCTATTTCCATCCAATGACAGCGTCGTTTTTGTTTCAGAAAAACCACTTTGAGCATCAGGCGTCTCACTTAAGTCGCCCTGAGCATCCTTATGATTATTTTCTGCAAAGGTCATAAAGCCAGCCTTACACAGCTCAATACATTCATCACAGGCCATTTTTAATACCCTTGCCCGCTCTTTGTCTAAAATGGAGCATTGGGTTGTTAGACCTAACATAAAGCTCGCTAACAAACCTTCAGGGCGAACCAAGTTGGTAAGCACTGACCGACGAGCATTCCCTCTTGATTTGGCTGCTCTCACCTCTAATGCTTGAGTTTTTAGGTATAACAGCTCTCGCTGTCGACGCATTCTGCTTAGACCAAACATAATCGTTTCCTCAGCAAAAGCTTATGCATTCTCAGATGAGTCTTGATCATTCGGGATCAAGGCATCTAAGGTGCGTGTAAAATTCATCTGCTTTAAAGTGTTGCGTGCCACGTACATAAGCCCAGCGGCACTCAACAAGGTGACAAGGGTAGCCATCAGCAAGATGCTAACCAAGGAAAAACCATAACTCCATGCCAGTGCCGCTGCACTGGCAATCAATAACAGCCAAGCGGTAATTAATAAGAAAACAATACCGCCAATTAAAGCCAATAGCTGCGCACTGGAAGTTACCCAGATTTTGGCCTCAAGAGCACCTAACCCAAGCACACTTTTCAACCACTTTTTATGACTTAACGCTAGCTCTGCAAAATCGGCTTGCTCGGTTGCTTGGGTTGTTTTCATCACTCTCACCTGCTGATTGATCAAGGGAATAGTTACGCCTTGGTCGCTACCTTAACTCACTGTAACGACTCGCTGTGGGCAGTTCATCGGTGTTTTGCTATTTACGCTTGCACAACAGACCTGCGACTACGGCACCAGCAAGAAAAGCAATGCCGACGGTTTTAACTGGATGTTCTTTGGCATAATCTCCCACTACGTTTGTCACCTTCTCTGACTGCTGCTTAGCGGTATCTGCCATCTTGTGCGCTTGCTCACTAATTTGATGAGCTACTTCTTCGATTCGCTCTTCACTTTTGCTTGCTGCTTCTGAGGCACCATCAACGCCCTTATGAGCCGCTTCCGCCGCTTGATCCACTTTTTCATGGGCCTTGGATTGAGTCGTGCTTTTTGCTGTAGCCATGATTCTTCTCCATGATTTTTGAATGTAGTTATTCCTTTGCCAACATCATGCCAATCCATAACTATTTGATATTTAATAGTTTTATAAAAATCAGATAACAAAGAAAAACAACAGAAGAAACTTACTACACACTTGCGTGTAAAAAATTCATGGGGAATATTGCAGCAAATAAGAGCGGATTCGACCGACACTATCCGCAAGAAAACTTACTCTTCATGGTTTACCTAACACCGTTCTAAATGAGGCTTCGCCAGCACAAAACACAACAGCGCCCAAAAGAAGCCAGCACACAGACCAGCGATCACATCAGTTGGCCAATGCACTCCCAGGTAGACTCGACTTAACGCCACACACAGCGGGATCAGCACAGCAACACCTAACCACCAACGTGCCGCTGAACGCTTTGGGTATTGCCAATCTGGCAGCAAAGCACAGGACAGAAAAAAGAGCGCTGAAGACATAGCATGGCCAGAAGGAAAACTACTGGTATAGACCTTGGTTGCATGGGGAACTAACTCAGGGCGTGGTCGAGAGAAGCCCCATTTCAATAAGAATGAAAACACCATGCCCGAGGCAATAACGATCAGGAAATACAAGGCTAAGCGGCCTTTTCCTATCAAAGCCAGATACCCAGCCAACACCAGGCTAAAAAAGCCCAGCAGCCAATTACTGCCTAACGCAGTAATATCTCTCATCAGCGAACCGACCCAATCAGGCCCCCAACCTTGGCGCACATCATGGCTGTCTCGCAAGGCAAACAACAGGCTGCTATCAATATGAGCAACTATTGGTGTATGAACCAAGGTGGCTAAGAGCACAAAACCAAAAAAGAGAACGGACAATAAAACAAGGTTCGACCGAGTAACTTTACTTTCCAAAAAGAGATCATTATTCATAAACACCTTCGCGTTAAAAAACTGGCTATCATTTTCATTCGTTATCGAGGATAAGCAAAAGGATAAAAGCCGAATGGGCACCAAGTTTAACGCAACAAAAAAAGCCACTAAAGCGCACGCTCAATGTGCTTAGTGGCCTAATCTGATGGTCTCGGTTTTGCTTCGCTGTTTCAGTTTAGGAGTGGGGCCGATGGCAATACAGCGCCGCATGCTCTAATAAGTAATCACCTTCTAGCTCAACACGAACATCGGCTGTTAGCAGGCTCGCTGTCGGTTTACCATAAACCCATACGGTTTGCTTAAGCCCGCTGTCTAAATTGGCCACCTCAATCTCTAAACGGCGATAGCCATCACTTTGTGTGATGCGCTCTAATGCATCCATCTCAGCCAATGCTACATCGTCAACACAAAACACCTGCCCTATCACCGGGTGCCCCTCTCCAGCCGCTAACACCAGCCAAGGAGAATAACGTTCGCCAACCAACAGCAGAGGGTAAGGTTCTACGGTTTTGAACACACCAGGCATACGTACACCTTGGTTGCGTTCAAAATTAGGAAAACCTTCTTTTAATGTGCCGAACACAAAGACATAGTGACTGTGTGGCTGATCACTTTGCAAACTAAGGGGCATCTCGATCCGTAGGTGCACGGGTAAACGCTGACATCAGTGCATGAGGGTCGCTTTGCTCAGTTTGTCTAGAACAAGCTTCAGCCCACCATACCAACTGGTTAAAAGTACGATTCACATAGTTCTCCCAACGCTTCTCATCTTGGCCAGGTTGAATGCGACCGTCTTCTTCCAAGACGTCTTGGGCATGTGGGATATGCACCATGGAGGAGACAGGTAAACAGCCAAGTTCACTTAAGAATACGCGCATGCCAACGGCTGCACGCATCCCTCCCCATTGTCCAGAGGAATAAGTGACAATGGCGCTAGGCTTATAAGAAAACAGCGAGCTGCCAAAGTGGTTTAATAAATTAGCCAGCGCTGGACTGAGGCTGTGGTTGTACTCAGGGCTCAGCATAATGTAGCCATCTGCGGCACGAATTTTATCCGCTAAAACGTCTAAATCCTGTGGCACGGTGCGTTTGGAGTAAGCAAAATGCGGTTTGAAAATCGCCCCTAATTCATAATCTAACGGGTCGATTAATTCAATATCATGCTCAGGATAACAAGACGAGAAGAAAGACAAGCACGCCTTACTAACCCTTTCTCCTAGGCGCGCGGGGCGTGGTGGTGTACTGGTTCTTACTGATCCTAAAAAGATCAAAAACTTCATTATTCCCTCCTTGCAACAAATTTGACCGTTGAGCAGAACAAAACAACCTAGCGATAATACTTTTCTTGATCGATGCGTCCTGCCTTCATAGTCACCGCATGATCACACATATAATCAATCACATCTGGGTCATGGCTTACCATGATCATAGTCAAATCACGGCTGGCTTTTAAATCATTTAGTAAATTTAATATTTCAGCCTGCACCGACATATCTAGCGCCGAGGTTGGCTCATCCAACAACAATAATTTTGGCTCCAGCAATAAGGCACGAATGATCGCTACTCGCTGACGCTGCCCTCCCGATAATTGATGGGGGTAGCGGTCAATCATGTTTTCCGCCAAACCCACTTGCTTAAAACCTTCACTCAGACGGTCGTCGATATCTTGTAAACCCAATAACTTTAAGGGCTCAGCGAGCGTTCGGCGCAATCGGTGTTTAGGGTGTAGCGACGCATAAGGGTCTTGAAATACCATTTGTACCCGACGGCGTAGCTCGCCAGTGAAAACCTTACCAGACTCTAACGGTTGCCCAAATAGGCTAATGTCGCCTTCCCAGTATGGGTTCAATCCTGCCAGTACCCAAAGAAGGGACGATTTACCGCAACCAGACGGTCCCACTAAACCAAAGCATTCACCGGCTTGTACGCTAAGATCGACATTGTGCACCACGGTATTGCGCTGTAAACCTTGGGCATGACTCACACTGACATTGTTAACTTCTAGCTGGTTCACTTCAAGGTCTCCAAATGCTGGCGGTCTAAGGTTGGCAGTGGCTGCCCACGCTTAGTGATATTAGGGCGGCACGACCATAAGGTTTGAGTGTAAGGGTGGGTCGCGTTTGGTAACGCTTCTGCGGGCAAATGATCAATTAATATCCCCTGATACATGACCATCACTCGCTCACAATAATCAGCCACTTGTTGCAAATCGTGGCTAATCAATAACAGGCCCATATTACGCTCTTCGACCAAGGAATGGATTAGCGCCAGCACCTGGTCTCGAACCGCGTGGTCTAAGGCTGAGGTGGGTTCATCGGCAATCAAAAGCTGCGGGTCATTGATCAAGGCGATCGCTAGCATCACCCTTTGCCCCATCCCTCCTGACAATTGATGTGGGTACATTTTTCTGAGCTTAGCTGGGTTAGCAAGGCCAACGGCATCCAACATGTATTCGACTTTTTCTAGCCTTGCTTTGCTGGACATAGACTGATGCAATACCAATGGTTCTGCTACCTGACGACCAATATTCTGGGTCGGGTTTAACGCGTATTTCGGATCCTGTAACACCATGGAAACTTGCTGGCCACGTAGGCGATTCCATTGGCTCTGGCGGTAGCTTAATACCGGATGACCGAGCAGTTGGAAATGGTCCGCCTCAACCACTAAAGAGTCGGCCAATAAGCCCATCAATGAGCGTGCTGTTAGGGATTTACCAGAACCAGATTCTCCAACTAAAGCAACGCGTTCATGTCCCATTGAAAAATCAATGCCTTTCACCAATTCGGTACCATCATCAAGCCCTATACGCAGGCCGCGAACGTCCACTAACGATGTATTATTTGTCATGACGTGGATCCATTTTATCTCTTAGCCCATCTCCGAGCAGGTTAAAAGCAAGACTGGCTAACAAGATGGCTACGCCCGGCACCGCTGCCACCCACCATTGATCAAAGATCACGCGGCTTCCACTGGCAACCATAGAGCCCCATTCGGCAGCGGGAGGTTGAATCCCCATGCCTAAGAAGCCCAAGCCTGCTGCAGACAAAATAATGCCCCCTAGATTTAGCGCTGCACGGACAATCGCACTGGGTAAAATCAACGGCAAGATATGACCAAATATTAAGCGCCACCCACTAACCCCTTGCATTTTTGCCGCCGTCAGATAATCACTGCGGCGAATAGACAAGGTTTCTGTTCGCGCCTGACGCGCAAAAGATGGCCAGCTAGTAAAAGCCAATGCCAGTGCCCCATTCATTAAACCTGGCCCTAAAATAGACACTAAGGCTAGGGCAATAACCAAGCTTGGTAAGGACATTACAATGTCAGTTAAACGCATTAAAATACGCTCAACCCAGCCACCAAAATAGCCAGCACAAATACCCACAGTTAAGCCAATCGGCACCGTTAATAAAATCACCAGACTGACCAACAGCAAGGTAGGACGGGCACCATGTAAAACCCGTGAAAAAAGGTCTCGACCAAAACGGTCGGTTCCAAACCAATGTTGTGCATTGGGCGCTAGCAAGCGATCTTGAATATTTTGTACATTGGGATCAAAAGTCGATATGTATGGCGCAAGCAATGCCAATACCACCAACAAAACGACCAAGAGTAAGCCGATATTAAAGGTGTTAAATAGCTGCCTTAACGGCAACCCGCGCCAGGTTTGTGAAATGATCATCGTGTTCTTGGGTCCACCCATTTAGTCAATATATCGGCCAGTGCATTGAGCAGTACAAAACAGGTGCCAATTAACAGCGTGGCACCCAGTACCGCCGCGGTATCTGAAGCGAACAAGGCACTGGTTAAGTAACGTCCTAAACCTGGCCAAGCAAATACGGTTTCAGTTAACACCGCGCCTTCTAATAATCCGGTGTAAGACAAGGCTAAAATGGTGATCAAGGTGCCTAGTACATTAGGAAAAACATGCACCAACAAGATGCGCAAACGACTGGCACCTTTGGCTTGTGCCAATATCACATATTCTTTGTTGCTTTCTTCTAACATCACAGCCCGAAGCAATCGAGTGATAGACGCCATTGATAACAGTGCCAATACAGCGACCGGTAGCCATAAATGAGCAATAGCATTTTTAACAATGTTTATGTCACCGCTGCGAAACGCATCCAGTAGCACAAAACCACTATTTTGCGTCATCGTATAGGTGTAAATATCATCCAGTCGTCCAGGGCCTGCTGACCAATGCAGGGTCGCATAGAAGAGCAATAACCCCAGTAGCCCGAGCCAAAAAACGGGCACGGAATAACCTAATAAAGAAATAAAACGAGCAAAGTGATCTAACCAACTGCCTGGCTTATACACAGCTAAAGTAGCGAACAATATGCCAAAAAAGGCGCCAAACAACATAGCGCAAGTCGCCAATTCTATGGTGGCAGGAAAAGTCCGCATTAGATCGTCAAGCACCGGCTGCTGGCTTAACTGAGATGTGCCTAAATCCCCCTGACTCAAGCGCCCTAAATAGTGCAAAAACTGCATTGGTAAGGGGTTATCTAAGCCTAATTCATGGCGTGCTTGTTGATAGCTTTCTTCACTGGCGTGATCCCCCACCAGCTGTAGGGCAGGGTCGATTGGTGCAGCGCGAGACAGTAAAAAGGTAAATACCAATAAACCTAATAAGGTCAGCGCCAAGGAAATAAGGCCGCTCGCCAAATATTGGCTGCGGCCTATCCAAAGCCGACGCATCACGCCGGCTGGTTTCTCATTATCATGCATTATTTAGAAACGTTTTTATAATAAACCATGTCTGGCGTAATACCTTGGACATAACCTTTTAGATTATCTCGAATGGCAACCAATTTTTTATTCTGTAGACCAATGACCACTGGTGAACTTTCACGCACACGACGTTGCAGCTCTTGGTACATTTCAGTTCGTTTTGCTGGGTCTGTTTCGGCCCGTGCAGCGATGGTCATTTTACTGAGCTCTGGAATCTGCCAGTTGGCACGCCAAGCAAGTGTTTTCGAACCATTTTCAGGGTTATAAGCAAACGAAGACGCATTGGTATTTGGGTCAAAATAGTCAGGCCCCCAAGACGATACGTTGGCTTCATAGTTATGCTCTTTCACCTGACTAGACACTTGGCTGCTAATGCCTGGAGTCAGCTCCACTCGAATACCGGCTTTAGCAAAGCTGGCTTGCAGTGCCTGAGCAACATCAAGATATGGCGGTTGATTAGATACCACAAGTTTGAAATGTGGGTCTTTGATTCCTGCCTCTTTTAAGATCTGTTTCGCTTTTTGTGGATCATAATGATAAGGCTGATCGCTCAATGCGCCACTAAACCCTTGCGGAAGGAAGGATTGTTGAACCTGAAATTGACCACGCATCAGGTCAACGGCAATGCCTTTATAATCAAATGCCCAGTGTGCTGCTTCCCAAAATTTTGGATTACCCAAATCTGGGTTATTTTTGGCTTTGGTATTAAACATGATGTAATACAGTGACGCATAAGGCAGCGCTAGAGCTTTGACACCAGGCTTTCCTTGCAATGACTCGAATTGATCTGAGCCTAGGTTACGCGCAATGTCCGCGTCACCTTGTTCAATCAGTAACTGGCGTGTCGCCGCATCCGGTACATTTTTCATCAATACCATTTTCATTTTAGGCCCGCCACCTGGGGCCGTTGTATTTTCAGTTAATACCAGGGCTTCATGGGGCGTGTATTTCATAATTTTAAATGGCCCACTACCAGCCGAGTGGCTATTTAGCCACGCATGGCCATAATCACCATTGATGGCGTGCGTTGCGACAGTTTTTTGGTCAATGATGGAGGCTGCAGGAGCGGACAAAAGACTCAAAACAAAGGCAGAGCCAACGTTAACGTCCCATGTTATTTTCACTTTATTGTCGCCTACTTTTTGTAGGTGACTGTCTACATTGTCTTTATTCCAACCTAATTGAGTCAAAATAAACGATGGTGCTAAATTCAGCTTCACTACGCGGCCTAAAGAGAAAATAACATCTTCAGGTCGAATCGGGTTGCCACTTGCAAACTGGGCATTATCCTGCAAGGTTACAGTCAAACTATGAGGTGTCGATTCCCAACTGCTCGCTAACGTTGGCTTCAAATGTGTGGGATTTTCAGGGTCAGACTGAACCAAACGTTGATAAATATTGGTAAAGGTTTGTACCGAGGTCAGCTCGAACCCTTGAGCAGGATCCAGACTGGTAATATCGTCAAGCGATTGAGCAACCACTAAAACATTTGGCGGAGTGGCTGCCATAGCCGCAATACTCCCAGTTAGTAATATGCCAGTGGCAATCCATTTCTTAATCATCAGGTGTTTTCCTAGCGAAATCATCAATTTTGTTGCATTTTAAGTGAGCTTACCGATAGGCGGAAGTGAGTTAAAGCAATAGGCTTTTTATCTTCACATTTGAACCAGCTTGATGAAATTGCTTGTTCAAACTGGGACGTAAACAAGGCTAGTCTCAGCCTTGTGCCAATTGCTTGGTTAGGGCATACGCGGAGATAGGTTTACAACCAGAAGGGTTTTGACCACACCACAGTGAGGCAAAGTTGATTCCACCTGATTGAGCCTCTAATGCTTTTAATTGTGTCATTTCGATCGCAGCGTGAGGGAAGGCTGGCGCGAATGGCGACATATAGTGCAACTCTGTCATTGCTCGATTCACCACAGAACGAGCGGGACGCCCGGTAAACACATTGGTTAATGCAGTATGTTGTGCGACCTCACTTTGCAGCACTTGTCGATGACCATGGCTAATCTGGGATTCATCACAAAGCAAATAGCTGGTTCCAACTTGAACCGCTGTGGCGCCTAAGGACAATAGTGCTTGTATGTCTCTGTGGTGCGCAATGCCCCCTGCAGCAATCACTGGTATCGTTACGGTTTGAGTCAGTTGTGAAACCAGAGACAACAACCCCATTTGAGTCGTTATGTCATCAGACAAAAACATACCTCGATGACCGCCCGCTTCTACCCCTTGTGCAATAATGCCATCAACCCCTCTTGCTTCTAACCAGAGTGCTTCTTCTAGCGTGGTGGCAGAGGAGAGAATTTTACTGCCCCACGATTTTACTCGCTGGATTAATTCGGCATTCGGAAGACCAAAATGAAAACTAACGACGGGAGGTGAAAATGGCTCAATCGCGTCCGCAATGGCATGACTAAAAGGAGCGCGATTAGCACTATTAGGCCTACTTTTAGGCGTCGCTCCATATTCGGCGAAATACGGTTTTAACAGCCTTTGCCAAGCTTCTTGTCGTGTATCATCATAGGCCGTCTCTTGATGACAAAAGAAATTCAAATTATAAGGTTTATCGGTCGCAGCTTGAATGCGTTTGATTTCGCTGACCATGTTATCAATACTTAACATGGCACAAGGCAGTGACCCTAAGCCACCAGCGTTAGACACGGCAATCGCCATTTCACTGCCCTGGGCTCCTGCCATCGGCGCTTGAATAATAGGGTATTCACAACCTAGTAGCTGCACTGCAAGTGTATTATTCATCTTTGCTACTCCTTAAGCGAAACGAAAGTCATCTTACTTTCGGCAAATAACTTTGGATTGAACTGGGCAGCACTTGTAATAGTTTAGCGCGCATAAAATGCCATTTTGCCGACAAGAGTAATAACCCTCCGCCAATCAGCACGCCAGTAAGAGCAAAGCTATAGCCAATCCCACCATAGCTTTCAATAATGGCCGATACTGCATAGATCACATAAATTAACGAAGAAACCATAAAGGCTCGGCGGTCTACTGCTATGGAGATGGACGTCATTAATAAGTATAAAAAGACCACAACCAGCATACTTAATATGCTTTCATTGCCGTTTAAAATCCCCAAATTCGAGAAAATAGGATGAATAATTAAAGGGGCTGAAAGTAGATGCAACCAAAACGCCACATCTGAGCGGCGAGTTATCCGCTTTGTATCAGACGCATCCCAGCACATTGCTAACACAAATGCCGTGATGCCACATAAGAAAAGCACGGTCATTAGCCCCTCTTGCGCGGCTGGGAAAATCACCAATAGCAAAGAAAGGAAAAACACAAAAAGGCTACCGACTCCCATCGCAACGGTAATCGGCACTCTAAATCGACGCCAATGAAAATAAGCACAC
The DNA here is from genome assembly GCF_003387375.1 of Marinomonas pollencensis. Classification (GTDB taxonomy): domain Bacteria; phylum Pseudomonadota; class Gammaproteobacteria; order Pseudomonadales; family Marinomonadaceae; genus Marinomonas; species Marinomonas pollencensis. The sequence continues at coordinate 85,760 of NZ_QUNG01000010.1, forward strand.
ACAGTGGTGATCGCAGCGGCAATTAATGAAGACGCTTGTACGCTAAAAGATGGAATCACTGAGCTAATTGAGAATGCACACCAAAAAACCCCTCCCATAAAAGAAAGCAACAAGGCAATCGCAGGCAACGCCATTTTTCGTTTGCGCACGAAAAGCTCTGCTAACCCCCAGGATAAAGCCGCAAAAACCAGCATAGCCAGCGTGTTACTTACTGGTCTAACAACCCAAACTGATGAAAACAACAATAAGCTGCACGCAATCACCACGAAGATATCATTAAAACCACCGACTAAACGAAAGTTCTCTTCATCCTCAAAGCGGGTGTGTTTTTCTTCTGCTAATAAAGATCGAAATTCAGTGACGGCAGCATCGGTAAATACGCCCTTCTTTACGGCATAATTTAAATCTTCATCCGTGTACATAAAGCGCTTGGCCTTTGTTATGAGGTAGGCCACCATTATTGCGCTTTTCACTGCCTGTAAGAAGTGTTTTTACAAGTTGTATCTAGTAGAAAAAAAGAAGATATCGGAAAGGAGTGTAAAGAACAGAAGTTAAGTTGATTCTGTTCTTTACACTTAGGGATTCTAAAGCCGATCAGACAAATTTCGAATCAGTTCTGCGCCAGGCAACTGACTGGCTAGACCACAAAGCCAAACATAGGATCTGTGTAATGGGTAACCGCGAAAGATCCAACGTTTTCTAAGTTGATTAAAGTTTTTGAAAAACGCCTCTTTATGACCTGTTACAGGTTGATCACAAACGGAATTCCAACCTTTGTAAACACCCGATAAGTCAGCACCACGCATGTAGCGTTGTAACCAATTTGGAAAGCGAGAGAAAGTCATCGAAGACTGAAAATCAATAAAATAGGGTTTACCGTCTTTTCCTAAAATCACATTACCTAGGTTACGTAAATCTAAATGAACTAAACCACGGCGGTGCATTTCAGAGACCATGTGTTCCAGTTGATTAAAGAAGGCTTTCGGCACAGTTTCGCCTTTTTTACTCAAGGTGCGTAATGGCACACCTTCAATGAAAGCATAGGCAATACCAATCGAAGATAAGCGATGAAACTCATCACTCACACCATCCATACCTTGTAAGCGTGCTAACGCTTTATACTCTTGATTAATAAACAAACGCGCAAATGTTTTGCGAACAAGCCAAGGGCTGTGCTGAAAATCTTTGATCACTAGATCTGTTTCGTCATCTTTATAACGGTACACAATGGCATTGGCAAAGCGCCCTTTGTGGAGGACGGTTAAATTGTCCGTGTGAAAGTCACGACCTGGAAAACATTCACCTAATTGTGAAATCAGTATTTGCTCGTTCATTGTCTAAATCTACGTAAGTAATTGCCTAGACAACAATGTTAACAAACGTAAATGAGACTAAGTAGGCAGCAAGGTGAGAGTTACCCTTTGTTACTGATTTCTTTCAAATTGTTCAAAAACCTTAGCAGAAGCGTGCTTAATTGATCTCTCTCTTGATAAGAAAAACCGCCCAACGCTTTCTCAAACACATCATTTACCTTAGGCCTAATATTAGGCAGCAGTGCATTCCCCTTGGCGCTTAAACTCAAATACATTGAGCGCTTGTCCGTTGCAGACGGACTTTTATCCAACAAGCCCTTCCCCTCAAGACGAGACAGTAATCGGCTCATTGCGCCTCGATCATAATCCATTTCGGCAGATAAATTCGCAAGGGTAGTTCGACCATTGTAGGCCAAAATCATGACCACACGATATTGGGCAGCGGTTAACCCTAATGTGGCAAGCGCGGCATCTATTGAAGCAACAACGTCCGCTTTGGCCGCTGAAATCAATAATCCGAAATCCGCTACTGCTTGTCGCTTTTCTGGCAGATTATGTCGTAACTCAAATGGCCTCAATCTCATTCCTCACTATAACCTAATGCTTGTCTACGTGTGGCACTCCACAAACTTGATAAACATAGGGTAAACGACAGAAAGCGAAAAAAATGTTAACCCACACGCATCAGCAAAATAAGGACTCACAAAACACCACCTGGTGGCGGTGATTAAAAAAACGGCTACATAAGATTACTGACAGTCAGCAAGAAGTTGGTTAAGATTGCATCAATCTATTTTATTGATGTACTAGAAAAGGCGACTCTCAGCCCAAGGTCAGATGTATGCAAATCACCAATTCGCCATTTAACTATGCCCACACAGGACTTACCAATAGTCAGACTGGGCTAAATGAAGCAAGTCAAAAAGTGGCTGATGCGGCGACACAAACCACCAGCAGTGATCCATCCAACCGATCAGGCAGTCAAATTCAAGATGGTTTGATTCAGGCAAAAGAAAGCGAGCTAAATGCAAAAGCAAATGCTCGTGTAATCAACAGTGCAGACCAAGCTATTGGCTCATTAATTGATATTCGAGTTTGACCGTCAGTTAGCCTGCCAACAAATCGGCCATGTCTTCAGCCGCTAAAGGACGTACCACGCGAGCGATTTCTTTGCCCTCTTTTAAATATATTAACGTTGGCCAAAGTTTTACACCAAATACCCTTCCTAGCTTTTTCCCTTTGCCATCAAATACTTTGATATGGCATAAAGAACGAGCAGAGAGCTCAGCGGCAATCACTGGAGCACTGGCCTGACAATGCCCACACCAAGGAGCACCAAACTCAAGCACAGCATCAGCCGTTAATTGCTCAATTTCTTCTATGGTTGGGGCTTGCTCTGAATACTCAGGGTTAAATCCCTGTTTTGCCGCACACATCTCAGTCATCACATAATCCTATTAAACTGCGCCGTAAGCGCCATACCAAAGAATGGCAAAAAAGTGGCAAACTGTCCCTGATAAGACAAATAGGTGCCAAATCAGGTGTGCATAACGTACCCGCGAGTCAAGCGCATAGAACAACACGCCTAAGGTGTACAAAACACCACCTAACACCAGCAGTATCAGACCTTGGGGAGCCATAAGCTCGACTAATGGCTTGATCGCAATCACAATCAGCCAACCAAGCAGCACATACAAAACCGTCGACACAAAAGGATGTTTGGCTTTACCAAAGGCCTTTAACAGCACCCCCACAGCAGCAAGTCCCCATACAGAAACTAAAATTGACCAGCCCCAAGCTCCTCTCAACACCCCGAGCATAAAGGGGGTATAGGTGCCAGCAATCAAAAAATACACGGCGGAATGATCCACCACTCGAAACAGGTTTTTAACCGATCCTGCGGGCGCAGCATGGTACAAGGTAGAAGAAAGGTACAATAAAATCATGGTTGCGGAAAAAATGCTGACGCCAACGACAAAGCTTGTGTCGGCATGATTAACCGCATTGATAATCAGAAACGGCGTCCCTATTAATGCAGCTAACAAACCAATTCCATGACTGATACTGTTGGCGATTTCTTCGCCAAGCGATTGCTCTCTTTTGGCGGGAGCTAACACATCTTCCATTGGTGCTCTCCATCGATCTCTAAACCCTTTTTTGGGTTTGCTCTTAATAAACAGACTATTCAGATTAAGGCTTAGTCTTGCTAAGCCTTAATCACGCTCCATTATTAAGATAATGTATTGCACTTTTAATAATAGATTGTCTTTTTAATCTATTGTGGAAGCGTGCACTTCCATTTGTTCGGCAAGCAAAAAATCTTTCTCAGATAGGCCTTCAACATCTTCTGTGGTCAGTTGTATATAAACTTCATTATAGTTATTAGACCAATCTGGGTGGTGATCCATTCGCTCCGAAATCAATGCACACTGCGTCATAAAACCAAAGGCTTGTTGGAAGTTTCGAAAAGTGAAACTGGATGTTAACTTTCCATCTTTGATAATCCAATGTCCCTGGGTCGATTTATTAAGCTCGCTTAGGGAGCTTTCGATCTCTTCTTGTGTCAGTGCTCTTAATGGCATAAATACCTCCAAAGGCTGTTCTTATATGCATCTCTTTATCCAGGCTGTCATTTTGTTCTCCAGCTATAAATGAAGTATTGGAGTTCCAAAACATGAATTCAATCACCTGTTATAAAGATCACTCTAGTTGCCGTTTTCTTGCCTCTTGGGAGGCTATATGGTGACCCCGTCACTTTATATTACAAATCTTTCTAAAACGTTAATCTCCCTGATTTTTACCTCTACTACGAACCTATTACGCTTTGAATGCTCTTGCAATAGAGACAGTCGCCTTTGCATTTTTAATCTTATTTAACACAAGCTCTGGCTCACTACAGGTAGCCTCTTTTGCGGCAAATAACGCCGCAGATTCTGCCACACCATATACCCCAACGGTTTTAAAAATATAGTCAGAGCGGGTACTCAACAAATCCGCCATAGGCGCTAATTGCTGAGCGCTGTAGGTATGAAATGCCCAGTGATATTTTTCTGCCAAGCGTATTAAATTCTCTTCATCGGCCTTGATATCAATACTACTCAAAGAGTCTATATCACTCGGGGTTAAGCCTTGCTGGGACAAAGCTTGCAACATTAACTCTTCGATATAGTCCAACGGACAACCACGCTCACACCCCATACCTAGGGTATAAACAGGATTTAAATAGGCTTTTGCTGTGGTCATTACTAACTGGGCACCAAGGCCATCAGCCAGTTGCGCCCCCCAATCATTCGCCCCGCCTTCGTGACCAGACAACAGAGGAATAACAAATTTGCCCAGTTCATCTAACACCAAAACAGGCGGGTCTTGACGCTTGTCTTGTATCACAGGTGCCAAGGTGCGCATGACAATTCCCGTGGCACAAATAAACACCAAACGTTCACCTTGCTGAAACGCCGTTTGCACCTTGTCAGCAAAGGGCTTGGGCTTGTAAGTCAGCACGGCATCAGGCCACAGACGCACTATGCGCCGCCCTAGCTGTTCTCCGGCTGGCGTCAAGGCAATAATACGAATCAACGTGTGCCCCGCTCACTTTTGGTTACCACAAATAAGGAAAAGTATGGCCCCGCTTTGTCTTCTAAGACGCTAACGTCTGGCACTATGCGCTCATTGTCTCGACCTATGTATTCAAGATACTTGGCGTCTTGTAGGCGATTGGTTTTACGCAGAGCGGCCAGAATACGAGGTCGCGCACGACCCGCCTTCATAATAACGACGCTATCGTGTTGCTCTAAAGCGGTATCAATTTGCAACGCTGAATGACGCCCACTGACCACGGCAAATGACTCTTTCAATACTGTTAATGGGTGATTTAAAGCTGATGATGCGGCGTTAATAGAGGAAACGCCTGGCACGACTTGGCAACGAAACTGGCCTTCGAGACGCTCTAATAAATACGCAAAAGAGCCAAAAAACAATGGGTCGCCTTCGCACAAAAAGACCACATCACGACCTTTTTCTAGTTCAGAAGCTATCGCATCAGCCCCTGCGTCATAGGCTTTATTCGCCTCTTCACGGTCCGTCGACATGGGCATCACAATGGCAATTTCATTTTGTTGACGAGTTACCTCTGCGAACGCCTCGCTGGCAATATTCTTTGCTTGTGAATTGCCTTCAGCATTTGCAAGGTAACTCACTACGCTAGCACGCTGAATCAAACGCAGTGCTTTTAAAGTAATTAATTCAGGGTCTCCTGGACCCACACCAACCCCTATAAAGCGTCCTTTTGTTTGTTCATTTGATGTCATTTCGACCACGCTCATTACTTGGTGTCCTTTTGTATATTGGTTGCCGTTGACGTTTTTATAAATAAAGATAAAGTCACAGGCAAATTGGGGCGGTAGAGCCGTTGTCCGGCTAACAGGTCTTGCTTTGCGACAGCCAGTTGCACACTCTGTTCTTCTGCATCTTCGGCTTGTTCACGTAGTGTCGAAAAGTGCATTAGCTGGTACTTGCTATCCTCAGTCACAGCACTCACCATTAAACGGCCACCCAGTGGTAGGCAACACCATACTTGTGCCATCAAATCGCTCAACTCGCCATCACTACCACCAATAAAGACCTTGTCTGGCAATGGCAAATCCGCTAATGCGGCCGGTGCACGCCCAGCCACAAGGGTTAAATTCTGAGTAACCCCGAAGCGTGATTGATTTGCCTCTAAACAGGCTAAACGCTTGGCATGATGTTCAATGGCGATCACTTTGCTGTTGGGGTGCCAATACGCCAACTCCACACTTACACCACCACAGCCAGCACCAATATCCCAAACGGTGTCACCATCTTGAAGTGACAAATAAGACAAAATAACTAGCCTGACTTCACGCTTAGTAATCATCCCTTTGCCATCACCTTTGTCGGTGACAAAGGCGTTGTCCGGTATCCCTGGTGCGCTAGGGTAAACACTGCTTTGCACTTTATTTGAACTGCTGGTTTTCACCACAACCACATTTAATGGGTCAAATGACGGTGCACTTTTAGCAAGCAAATCCGCCACAGAAAAATGGCGTACTTGTTCTTTTTCATAGCCCAATGCTTCACAAACAATGAGCTCACTTTGGTCTAACCCTGCGGCCACACACTCAGCAGCAATTTGCGCTGGCTGGCTGTATTGATCGGTTAACAACACAAGGCGTTTATTGGCCTGTAATGAGCGGCGTAAATTTGACAGAGGACGGCCATGTAGACTCACCACATGTACATCTTGTAGCGACATTCCCAAACGGTGACAAGCGGCTTGAATACTGGATACATTAGGGTAAAAACTTAGTGTATGGGAAGATGCCTCACCAGCAAAATTACGCTCAAGCCACGCCCCTACGCCATAAAACAAAGGGTCTCCAGAAGCCAATACCACCACTTGCGACGCACCTTGGTGTTGCCATTGCTCAAACTTGGCAGCCAATTGAGATAACTTAGGCAGCACTTCAATCTTGGCTTGGTGACGATAGTTAGCCAGTGTGTCATGCTGCCTTGGTGAGCCTAACACAATATCTTGTGGCGTTAGATTCGAGAGCACACTTTGCGCTTGAAGGTTTAACGTTACGTACTGCGCAACTCCTAGACCAATTACATGAATCTGCATTAATAGTACTCGCCCAAATTACAGCGTAACAACGCATTACAACTCGCTGAGGTAACCGCACTGCCGCCCATACGCCCTAATAAAGTAATGCATTCAATGCCTAACTTCTCATGGGCGTCCCACAAGGCTTGCTTGGATTCAGCGGCGCCCACAAAGCCCACCGGCATGCCTATAATAAGCGCCGGTTTTGGCGCTCCTTGCTCGATCATTTCTAACAATCGAAATAACGCCGTTGGCGCATTGCCGATCAGCACCACACTGCCTGCTAATGAATCAGTCCACAAACTTAATGCCGCCATAGAACGGGTTTCATTACGATTTTTTGCCAGCATGGCCACCGTAGGATCATTCAGAAAACACAAGGGTTCACGCTCTATCATGCGCTTAGTCACCCCTTGTTTGACCATTTCCACATCGCACAAAATCGCCCCGTTATTGGCCAAGGCCTGACGCCCTGCTTGGGTCGCATTGGCACTAAAACGCACCGACCCGGCCACATCAGGCAAGCCCAAACTGTGGACAACTCGCATCACTACTTGCTGCTGATCTTGCGTCAATGAAGACAGGTCAGTGAGTTCTCGAATTTGGCGAAAGCTGTCTTTTTCAATGGCTTGAGGGTTATGCTCATAGTCTTGTTGATCTGGCACTTTTGGACCTTTTTTACTGGCTATTTGGTTAATTGAATGGGTCACTGTTGATTGTCTTTTTGACCAAGGTTGGACACACCACAAGCACTTAAACAGGCTTGCAAACAAGCCTTAGTGTCACTAAATTCTTCATCGGCCACGGCTAACTCAGGACGTTCATGGAGCAACACAGGTATGCCTAACTCACGGGCAGCCTCAAGCTTGGCATAGGTGGCCAAACCACCGCTGTTCTTGCTCACTATCACGTCGACATTATGGCCAAGCAGCAACTCACGCTCATCTTCTAAGGCAAAGGGGCCGATGGCTTTAATCCATTGAACTCGCTCTGGCAAAGCAAATTTTGCGGCCACTGCAGTACGCCAAATAACAGACGTGAGATTATCATTTTTGAGAATCATTCTCAATAAAGGTTCAGATACTTGCCCGGCACTGAGTAGAGGCGTGTGAAATTCTTTTAACGCTGACAGGAGCTGGGTGTCATCGTCATAATAGCGCCAATCATCCCCAGTTACCGGTTGCCAAGCTGGACGGTGAAAGCGCCAACAAGGAATCCCACTTGCACGCGCTGCGGCAACGGCTTTGCCGCTCATGGTTTGTGCATAGGGATGGGTCACATCCAATATAAGGGTGATTTGATGATCTTTAATGTATTGGGATAAACCGCCAAACTGAGTAAATCCGCCCACCACCAGCTCACAATCTACTTTCGGCACGCGTACTAAACCCGCTAGGCTATAAACCACACGCACACCCGCTTGATGCAAGGCATCGGCCATACGTCGGCCATCCGCGGTACCACCTAATAACAAAACCTTCATCGGGAGCCTCTCGCTTGTGGGACTTCTGAGGAAACCTCATTAGATTGGTGGTGATCGCTGGCATAGCCGACAAACTGGCCGCGACGATCTATCGCCCACACTTCTAAATCCATATGCGCAGGAATGTAATGACGAGCAAAGCTCAATGCCTCCGCACACACAGCATCTGCCAAAGGAAGACCTACTTGCTGCGCAAACTTGAGCGCTTCAACACTGGTATTAGACTGGCTCATTCTCTCTGCCAGCTCATCATCTGCTCCCAGCGTTTGTGCCAAAGCCGCCAGAGCCGCAAGATCGATGCTTGATACTCGGCTATTTAAATCCATATGCTGCTGTGCCAACTTACTGATTTTACCAAAGCCACCACATAAACTCAGCTTGGTTAATTTTGCACTGCCGTCACGCTCTAATTTTCGCACGTGCTTTAATACCGCGCCGACAAAGTCTCCCATTTCAATCAAGGCCATATCATCCAGCTGATAATGGGCTTTAATAGCGTCTTCACTGGCATTACCTGTGGTGGCCGCAATATGAGTAATGTCATTAGAGCGTGCAACATCAATCCCCTGATGAATAGAAGCGATGTAGGCGGCACAAGAAAACGGCCGCACAATACCAGTGGTACCTAAGATAGAAATCCCCCCTAGGATTCCCAACCGCGGGTTCATGGTTTTCTCGGCAATCTTGGCACCGTTCAGCACCCCCACCGACACCTCAAAGCCCCCTTGATAATCATACAGCTGGGCAATCGATTCTAAGTGCTCTGTCATCATTTTTCGCGGCACCGGATTAATCGCCGGCTCGCCTATGTCTAATAACAAGCCGCTGCGCGTCACAGTACCGACCCCTTCTGCGGCCAGAAAACGCACACCTGATTCAGCACACAAACTAAGCTCAACAAAAATAGTGGCACCATGGGTCGCATCAGGATCATCCCCCGCGTCTTTGATGGTGGCGGTGCGCACACAGGTGTCGTTGCGACGATAATGTTCAATCGTCAGCTCTACCACCTGACCCTTGGGCAAGGTGACGCTGACTTTTGGGTCTTGTCGCTGGGAGAAAAGCGCCTGAGCCGCCGCCACGCAACAGGCTGTCGCACAGGTACCTGTGGTCAATCCAGTACGTAATGGGGCGGGAGTTTCAGCGCTTTCAGGCCACATACTAGGCGCTCTCTTCCAAACTTTTTACACCTGAGAAAAGCGCTGCCACGGCCTCCAAGTTCGATGGGAAGAACAAGTGCAGATAGCTGGCGGTTAGACCCTGTTGTTGATATATCGCCTCGCCCGGGGCTGGATGACGTTGGCGTCGCCCATGACCCACTGGCTCAGGCGTGTTCTCACTGCGCGATCTATGGTGAGCATGGCCGCGAATATCCCCTTGAGGAATAACCGCTGTCTGCATACCTTGGCAACCACGCTTACCGCGCATTGCCCCTTGGCCAGGTAATATCCCTAGCATAGGGTAACAATGCCCTTCTAAATCCGTAAGCTCTTCTAAGCTGTACAACATGCCACCACACTCTGCGAGGATCGGCTTGCCCGTGGCAAAAAACGCCTGCAAGGCCGTGCGCATGGCGGTGTTTTCAGACAAGGCCTTTGCGTGTAATTCTGGGTAACCACCTGGCAACCAAAGGCCATCGGCTGGCGGTAAAGAGGCGTCCTTTAATGGCGAGAAAAAGACGATATTCGCCCCTAAACTTTTTAACGCATTAAGGTTGGCATCGTAAATAAAACTAAAGGCAGCGTCTTTTGCTACTGCGATGGTTTTACCTTGCAAAGACTGCTTGGCAGGAGGCTGGGAATAATCTTGCTGAGCAGGATGGAACGCCACCGCCTCAGGTAAACGCAATAAGCCTAGGTCGTTGGATTGCTGCAACCAGTCCACTGCTGCTTCAAAACGCACTTCAAGCTCATCGGCGACTTCTTCTGCTTGCACCAAGCCCAAATGACGCTCCGGAAGAGTGACTTCTTCATCGCGCTTAAGGGTCGCTAATAACGGCAATGACTCAGGCAAGGCGTCACGGATTAGTTCAGCATGACGCTCACTGCCACAACGGTTAGCAATAAGCCCAGTCACGGAGACATCATCGCGAAAGTTGGCCAAACCGGTCGCTAGCGCTGCCGCGGTTTGCGCCATGCCTTTTACGTCCATCACAATCGCCATAGGAATGCCAAAACGAGCGGCCAGATCAGCGCTTGATGGGTCTCCATCAAACATGCCCATAGCTCCCTCAACAAGAATCAAATCGGCGACTTGTGCCGCTTGATACAAACGGTCTTGGCAATAATCATCCCCGGCCATCCAGATATCTAATTGCTCAACGGGTTGTTTCGATGCTTGAGCCAGTATTTGTGGGTCTAAGTAATCTGGGCCGGTTTTAAATACACGCACCACTTTACCTTGCTTAGTAAAATACCTTGCCAAGGCAGCTGTAATGGTTGTTTTGCCTTGGTTCGATGCTGGCGCGGTAAGAAAAATAGCCGGGCAATAGATGGTTTCTTGACTCATGATGTTGTCTCTAAAAGCGAATCTAATAATAGGTAATCTGCGCCAAGCTGCTGCGCGATTTCGGCGCCTCGGCCGCGTTTAATCTGTGCCTTTTCAGTGTCAATCAAGGTGCACTGCCCGAGCAGTGCCTTAGGGCCGTTGGCTGAAAACTCCGTCACATCCGCTTGCGTCCTACCATCGGTCAGTATGTAGGTTTGACTCACCAAGCCCGTCGTCGCTTTGTGCTGTTGCGCCAAATATTGACTGACTTTCTCAATCGCCAGACGAAACGGCGTTCCCCCTCCCGCGGCCAACTGATTAAGCCGCTCCAAAATTTCTTTGGGAGCACGCACTTTCGGCAATATTGACGATACTTCCTGTTGCCCAAAACCAAGAATAGCCATTTGCTCTCGAGCCAAATAAGCTCGTTGTGCTATGTCTAAAATAACCCCTTTGGCATTAGCAAAAACACCTTGTGCCAATGTGGAAGCCGAGGTGTCTATCAAAACCAGATGCAAAACAGGTAAACCGGCATGGCGTTTTTTAGCCAATAACTGACTCGGGGGCCAATTCTGTGGCTGGCGGATAATGCTTCTAAACCAATCAACGCCCTCCCCCGCCATAGTCGCATCAGGTCGATAGCCGCCCAATGCCTTACCTCGTTGCTTTCCCGGCGTCACCTCGCTTAAGGCCGCCGATGATAGCGTGGACGCGTCTGCCGAGCGACTTGTAGTCACACTAATACGCTCACTCGTGGCTTGCTGCTCTGTTGGCATACTTCCCCAATCGCCTTGCGAATTCGGCTCTTCTGAAGACGCAGCGGTATTATCTGGCCGTGAATTTTGTGGACGTCGCGATGGCGGCATTGAAGGTGGAGGAGAAGACCTAGGTGCTGGCGGTTGAGCTGGGCTGTCATGACGACGATGGGCCAGCACCAAGGCTTCTACTGCTTGAATATCATCAATCGACACAGTACTCGCACCTCGCCATGCGGCATGGGTCATCGCAGCTCTTACCCAGACAATGTCCGCGCGCACGCCATCTACCTGAGCGTCTTGGCAGCGGCTCGCAACCTCCATCCGCAGATCGTCAGTACAGCGCACTTTTGACAAACCATCTCGTGCGATTTGAATGCTGTTTTTTAAATTGCGCTGTTTGTATTTGAAGGCTTCACAAAAGGCTTTGGGGTCTTGGTCATATTCATCCCGTAGGCGCACTATCTGCACTCGCTCTTCCAGGCTGTATTGGTTATCCAAAGCCACCATCAAGCCGAAGCGATCTTGCAATTGCGGGCGTAATTCCCCTTCATCTGGGTTCATAGTACCCACTAATAAAAAGTGCGCTTCATGCTCGTGGCTGACACCATCGCGCTCAATCCGATTAACCCCACTGGCAGACACATCGAGCAGTTGATCGACCAAGTGATCACTGAGTAAGTTCACTTCATCAACATATAAAACGCCACCATGGGCACGACTTAATAAACCCGGTTTAAACGCCACTTCTTTCTCTTGCAACACCTGCTCTAAATCTAGCGCACCAAGCAATCTGTCTTCACTGGTGCCTAATGGAAGCGTCGCAAAAGGCACCAGCTCATTGCCTTGTAAAGCGGGCATCACACCGGCTAAGCCACGGGCCAGCGTCGATTTCGCAGAACCTCGCGGACCACTGATCAAAACACCGCCTATTTTAGGGTTGATGGCCGCTAGAATAAGCGCCAGTTTTAAACAATCTTGCCCTGCGACTGCAGTAAAAGGAAAGTTGCAATGGGCTAGGCTGCTCATGGTATTACCTGTGGTTAAGTGAATGTAAAGGGAATCCAGTAAAACCGCCTATTGTAGGCGTTTTTACTCTATGTTGTCTCGTTTGAACCTTATCCGTGGCCTGAAATTATGTCAAACGCAAAACATGAGGCTAAAGATGAATCAAAAACAACTTACTATCACAGCGACTAAGCTTTCACAGCTGCGGCGCTGTGGATCCACTTTCTTCGCGCGTCCTTCTAGACAAACAGCCTTACCCTTTTGACCGATATCGCTTTAGTACACTGCCAGTCAGTTTCACCCATCGAGAGCACAATGCATGGTGTTGTTCATACCATCAGGCGAGCTAAAACAATGGCTTGTCTGGTTTCTATCAACATAGGCACTCATCACGACCGTCCAAGAAGTGATGGACCCCCTTGACCTTTGACTAATGTCTAAGGTTTATACTTAGCTAAATCGTTTTTAAAGAGACAGTCTTATGTACCGTATTGGCGAACTTGCAAGCAGCTTCAAGGTAAAAAATGACACTTTAAGGTTTTACGAAAAGCACGGGCTTTTAACCCCCTCCCATCGTTCTGAGTCTGGCTATCGACTTTATACAGAGCAAGACAAAAAAATATTGTCTTTTATCCTTCGCGCCAAAACCGTTGGCTTCAGCCTAGCCGATATTCATGAGCTATTGTCTATTGAAGTAGACAAAGACAACAACGCTTGCGCCGATGTCAAAATAGTTGTCGATGCTAAACTGGAAGAAGTTGAAAGAAAAATCGCCGAACTTAGTCACTTCCAGAAATCATTAAAACAGCTGTCTGATGCCTGCTGTGGAGGCTCTGGAAGCGCGGCTCAGTGCACCATACTTGAAGCGCTGGAATCGGACATAAATAACCTTCGTCCAGAACATCATCATGATGAACAGGAGTGAACACTGTGTCCTTATTAACGCATTTCATTGATCTTTTCTTGGAGTCGGCACCCTGGCTGTTGTTAGGGTTTATTCTGGCAGGCTTGCTAAAAACTTTTGTCCCTATGAGCTGGATAAACAAACAACTTGGCGGGCACGGAATGAAAGCCACAGTCAAAGCTGCGCTTCTTGGTGCGCCATTGCCGTTATGCTCTTGCGGAGTCATCCCCGCCGCAGTAGGGCTACGTCGCGCGGGAGCTTCCAAAGCATCAACCACGTCTTTTTTGGTATCGACACCTGAAACAGGTATTGACTCAATTACCGTGTCCTACGTGTTACTCGGGCCTTTTATGGCTATTATTCGCCCTATCGCCGCGGTGTTTAGTGCCATTCTGGCAGGGTTATTGGTGGGTCGAGATGACAATGATGGCGCCCCTAATACAAAATCAGCCACGCCAGTTAATAACAAGGAAGGGAGCTCGTGCTGTGGAACTAGCACAACCGCAGAGCCGTCTTGCTGTGGCACAGCCAGCACAGCTGAAGCCTCTTGTTGCTCAAGCCATGATACGCCAGTAAAGTCTGCCAGCATCATGGCTAAAATTCGCTCAAGTCTTCACTATGCCGCCACAGAGCTATTAGACGATACCGCACTTTGGTTATTAGTTGGTTTGGGCTTTGCTGCCCTAGTACAAACCTACATTCCTGATAACTTTCTGGCTTCATGGGGGAATGGCTTATTAGCCATGTTTGTTATGGTGTTGATATCCATCCCCATGTATATCTGTGCGACCGCATCGACGCCCATCGCGGCAGGCCTTTTATTAGCCGGTGTGGCACCAGGTCCAGTATTGGTTTTTATGATGGCAGGCCCTGCCACTAACATTGCGACTTTGGGTATTGTCGCCAAAGAGCTCGGTAACAAAGCATTAGTGGGGTATTTAACTGGTGTGTTAGGTGGGGCTTTTCTGTTTGCTTTCCTCATCGATTTCCTTATCACCAAGTTTGATATTTCAGTGGTGCCTCAGATTGGGCCTGAGCTCTCCTTATTACCCGGCTGGGTAACGTTATCGACAGGAATTCTACTCGCGTTTCTCATGGTTATTTCTTTAACAAAGCAGCTGACCAAAAAGCTCAGCTAACAGCACTCTCTTTTGCACTAAGGCAACAGCCTGAGTCGATTTGAATAGTAATATCAGGCTTGCTTCGCCAGCTAACATAGTAGCCACTCACACCCGCCTAGCAGATTAGTTTTACAGTTTATGAATCAATCTGCTAGGCAAAGGTAAGACGGTTATGCTGGCTTAATTTCCTGCGCCTTAGCCCACTTTGGCGGGCGATGATAGCGTCCGACCACAGAACTCAGAAAAGCAAAGGCTAACAAAGAATATCCGATACTTTCTGCTTTTAACGCCACTATCGCCACTGCAAAAACCAGCAAATCAGCCAGTAAAGTGGTTTTACTTGCATGAATACCATAACGGCGCTCTAAATATACTGAGAGGATATTTAATCCCCCTAAAGAGGCATTGTGTCGAAATAAAATAATCAGACCAAACCCCACCAGCAAGCCACCTAAAGTGCCGGATAAAATAGGGTTCATATCAATCGAAACAAAGTGCCTCATTAATTCAGAAAGCGCCGATAGCAAGCTGATACTAATAAAAGTATTTATGGTAAAAGTGCGGCCTAGGGTACGCCATGCGAGTATATAAAAAGGAGTGTTGAGCAAAAAGAATAACTGCCCAAAAGACAGATCGGTTAGCTGCCGCAGTATCATACCGATACCAGCGGTACCACTAATCAGTAGACCAGCAGAGTTTAGTATATGTATGCCTAAAGCAACCAATACACAGCCTTCAAAGATAGAAAGCCAACGGTGTGTTACGTTCATGATAAGTCCTCAATGCCCGTATTAACTTTTGATTAATCACGGAATAGCTAGCGTTCGCTTCTTGTGAAAGCGCTTAACGCTGAGTAAATATTCACCCAGCATTTCTGCAACGTATGCATAACACATACCAAAATTGATCGCTGTATTATCCACAAACTGAGGCATTTATCACCTATTGCGCCCCACCCATGGACCTTTACTTTTTTAACGCCCAATAGAGGTGCATTTAGACCATAAAAAAACCCCGTAGTGAAGCATCACTACAGGGTTTTAAAAGACACAATAGCGTCTTGATTAACGTGCTTTTACCTTGGACTTACGGCGCTTCGCTGCTGGGCTGCCATTGTTAGGTGCCGAGCCTGCTCGAGAAGACGCACTTCCAGATGCTTTACCTGACTTATGACGCGCTTTCGCTGCCGCCGCATTCTTCGCCATAGTTGGACGATTCGAGGTATGAGAAGCCCCTGTTTGTTGTCCCGCTTTTGGCTTCGTTGGGCGGCGTGGCATTTGCTTATCCTTGTCTTCGGATGGCACCAACTTATTGTCACCATTACCGATCAAATCTGCGCGCCCCATTTTTATCAGAGTATTACGCAAATCTTTCCAGTTATTCTGGTCATGGTAGCGTAAGAAGCCTTTTTGCACTGTGCGTTGCTTATAATCCTTTGGTGTATAAACATCTTCACTCTTATAAGTAACCGGTTTTAGCGGGTTCTTACCTGAATGATACATAGCCGTGGCTAATGACATTGGTGACGGGTAAAAGGTTTGCACTTGGTCCGGTTTGAAATCATGCGTCTTCAGCCAAAGAGCGAGATTCATCATATCTTCGTCTGAACTGCCCGGGTGAGCCGCTATAAAATACGGAATCAAATGCTGCTTCTTGCCCGCTTCTTTAGAATATTTATCAAACATTCGCTTAAAGCGATCATAGGTGCCCATGCCGGGCTTCATCATTTTCGACAAGGTGTCTTTTTCAGAGTGCTCTGGGGCAATCTTTAATAAGCCACCCACATGATGAGTGACCAACTCACGGACGTATTCAGGGTCCTCAACGGCTAAGTCATAACGCAATCCAGAGGCAATAGAAACCGTATGAATCCCCTCTACAGCTCGTGTTTTACGATACAGCTGAGTGGTAGGACTATGATCCGTATTTAAGTTTGAACAAATCGTTGGGTAAACACAGGACAACTTACGACAAGAGGCCTGAACCTCATCGTCGTTACAATTGAGGGTGTACATGTTCGACGTTGGTCCACCTAGGTCAGAGATATGACCGGTGAAGCCTGGCACTTTCGCCTTAATGTCTTCTATTTCGTTAAGAATAGACTCATGTGAACGGCTTTGAATAACCCGCCCTTCGTGCTCAGTAATCGAACAAAAAGTACAACCACCAAAACAACCACGCATAATATTAATCGACGTTTTGATCATATCATACGCCGGGATACGCGCTTTTTTGTATTTTGGGTGTGGCACCCGAGCATAAGGCAAATCAAACACTCCATCCATTTCAGGTGTTTCCAATGGAATCGGAGGTGGATTGACCCAAATTTCTTTTTTGCCGTGCTTTTGGATCAAAGCGCGAGCATTGTGCGGGTTCGATTCAAGGTGCAAAATACGCGAAGTGTGCGCATAAAGAACAGGGTCTTTAGAGACTTTTTCAAACGACGGCAAACGGATGTAAGTCGTTTCGGCATCCAACTTTTCACCACGACGCAAGGGTGCGGGAATCACTCGGATTGGCATAACATCAGGATCTTGATCGCTCTCGCCTGTCTGACATTTGCCTTCTGGAATGTATTCATAAGGGCTGTAAATTTGATCGACTTTACCAGGCCAATCCACTCGCGTTGAGTCAATTTCTGTATAACCACCTGGAGGTGCATCTCGCACAATAGTGGTTCCGCGAATATTGGTTAGCTCTTTGATCGTTCTACCCATTGCAACTTGATGCGTGACTTCCAGCATGGCACGTTCAGCATTACCGTAAAGCAAAATATCCGCAGTAGAATCAATCAAAACTGAACGTCGAACTTCATCACTCCAATAGTCATATTGCGCTATACGACGCAGGCTGGCTTCAATGCCACCAATCATCACCGGCACATCATGAAATGCTTCTTTACAACGCTGAGAATAAACAATAACAGCTCGGTCGGGGCGCTTACCGCCTACACCGTAAGGGGTATAAGCATCATCGTTACGAACTTTAAGATCTGCGGTATAACGGTTTATCAAGGAATCCATGTTCCCTGCCGTAACACCAAAATACAGGTTAGGACGACCCAGACGCATAAAATCTTCCGTATTACGCCAGTCTGGCTGGTCAATAATACCGACTCGATAGCCTTTAGACTCTAACAAACGTCCCAGTACTGCCATACCAAAACTTGGGTGATCCACATAAGCATCCCCTGTGACGATAATTACATCACAACTGTCCCAGCCAAGCTGGTCCATCTCTTCTCGGGTGGTCGGCAAAAATGGGGAAACACCGTAACATTCAGCCCAGTAACTTGGGTATGAAAAAAGATCGGCGGCAGTTTTATGTCGTTTTGTCATTGGCAGCTCTTGGTATCGACGTAATCACGATGACATCACGACATGTGCATTACGAAGATACATAGGTTATCGGGGGATTTTTCCGGCATTATCCCAGAAAAGCTCTTCGGTATACAGCGCCAATGTGTAAAGCTGTTCAGAAGTCGTTACGCTGGCACAATATGCCAAATGCTCTCTTCAAAGAAACCATAGCCTTGATCTTTATATTGGGTATTGGTTTGCACCAAATCTTCAGAGGCAATTTTTTGAATTTTATCCCCCCACATTTGACCAATTTCTTCATGAGTTACAGAAAATGGGGGCCCTTGATTGTCTCCATCGTAACGCAACGAGATGAGCAATACGAAAGCAGAAGCGGTGAGCAAAGAAAGGGTATGAGAGACATATTCTGCTCGTCTATCCGCAGGCATAGCCACCATAGCAGCACGATCATAACAGGCATCAAAACCTGTTTCAGTGAAGGAAAAGAAGTCGCCTTCTACAATCCTTAAAGACAAGCCTTCTACCGTATGGATTTTAAGATCACCCTCTTGGTGCGTGCTATACACCAAGTCATTGTCACCCAAAAACTGTACCACTGCTAAAGAAGATAGCTCGACTCCTGTCACTTGATAACCCTGCTCAGCCAACCAGATCATATCATTTGATTTGCCACATAATGGGACCAACACTTGGCTGCCTTTTGGCAAATCAGCCCAGTAATCCATCAGCCGAGGATTAACCCCTTCTTTATGGAAACCAATTCGCCCTGTTTTCCAGCGGTCCAACCAAAATTCGTTTGTTATTACACCGGTTTCATTCAGCATCATCTTATCTCTATCCTAGGCAACTTTAAGCACTTGTCGCCGATTATTATATCTTCGACAATAGGTTAAAATGGGTAAACCTATCTAATCCTAACAAATAATATTGCTTCAAATCTCTATTTTTACACCTTAAATACGACACTTTTTATACGGAAAAATTATGTCTTTAGAAAATGCACCAGCCCATATCAAGTTAGCGATTGATTTAATTGCTCTTCTTGAAGACAACCAAATCGACAATCAGGTAGCAATTGATGCCTTAACACTCGCTTTAAAAGACTTTGAAGCCAAAAAGCAAAAGCTGGCCGCTAACTAGATGCTGGTATCTGTTCTACTGGGTGCTCATCGCTAAAAAAGCGTACAAGCACACTTTTAGGGACATCTGAAATATGCCCATATTGCCATCGCGGACGTTTGTCTTTATCCACTAATAATGCGCGAACGCCTTCTTTAAAATCGCCATGCGCACAACATGCGACTGAGAGCTGAAGTTCACGTACAAACACAGACTCTAGACTTTTGTCCTGAGCCCACTCCAATTGCTCGACAATAATGTGAGCGGACAATGGACTGCCATGTAAAAAGTTCTGCTTGGCTTTTTGCATGCTGGGGCATTCAGGAAGATAAGACAACATGGCAGCATAAACGTTCTCAATGGTCCCAGACATTAAGGCCTTAATTGTTGATTGTTGTGTTGTCAGCTCCGGCTTCAGCAGTGGCAACTCATCGGATTGTGAGTAGGTAAATAAGATCTGCTCAATAATCGCTGTGACTTTTTTCGGGTCGAGTTCCGCCATACTCGCTTGTGAGAAAGCCGCCATTAAATGATCACGGTCTTCTGCCATTAAATAATGGGTAGCTAACCCTAACTCA
Organism: Marinomonas pollencensis; assembly: GCF_003387375.1. GTDB lineage: Bacteria > Pseudomonadota > Gammaproteobacteria > Pseudomonadales > Marinomonadaceae > Marinomonas > Marinomonas pollencensis. Next base: position 105,471 of record NZ_QUNG01000010.1, read on the forward strand.
CACGCATCAGTGGCAGACACTTGATAACCCGTTAAGGCAAGAAAACGCGCCATCTCTTTACTTTCGAGCTGATTTAAAAAATAACTCGCGCCCACATCTGGGTATAAGCCAATGCTAATCTCTGGCATTGCCAGCTTGCTCGATGGCGTCACTATTCGATAACGGGAAGCCATCATCAAGCCCATCCCTCCTCCCATCACATAGCCATCCCCCCAACAAATAACCGGTTTAGGGAAGCTCTTTAAGAGGTAATCCAATGCATATTCATCTTCAAAGTAACGATGGGCAAAACACGTATCGTTAGAGGCCTCTAGGCTGCGATAAACATCGACCACATTACCGCCAGCACAAAATGCTTTGTCTCCTGCTCCCTCCAGCCACACTGCGACGAGATTCTGATCCATTCGCCAACTCTCTAGCTGGTTTAGCATTAGCGTAATCATTTCCATGCTTAAAGCATTCAATGACGCAGCGTGGTTAAGGCGAATAACCCCTAACTTATAATGCCCAGCAAAAGACTGAGTCTGGAATTCAACAGGACTAACCATAAAGCCCTCCTTTTTTATTGTTATTGGCTTCATTAAGAAACTACCTCATGCTTAATTGGCAAGCAACGAAACAATGATTGATTAAGACAAAAGTCGCACTCAGCGATTCCTTAATGTGGCTAGAAAAGACAAGCCCTAAAACAAAAAAACCCCTTCATTTAAATGAAGAGGTTTTCGCGACATCAGTCAAGCTTACACCACTATTTTTTCGGTGCGAACGGGTTTTCCGATGACTTAAATTCAAACGAAATAGGCGTCCCAGTGATGTTCAAAATAGTACGGAATTTGTTTTCCAAATACTTTTTATAACTGCCAGGAAGCGAATTAGTCTGGTTACCATGAACCACAATACGCGGCGGATTAGATCCCCCTTGGTGAGCATAACGCAATTTAATACGACGGCCATTTACCATAGGTGGCTGATGCTCAGAAACCGCATCTTCTAAAATACGAGTTAGACGGTTTGTCGACCACTTAGAGTAACAAGACTCATAAGTTGATTCGATCGTATCGTATAAATTACCGACATCCGTTCCGTGTAAAGCAGAGATATAATGCACTTTCGCATAGGGAACAAAGCCGAGACGACGCTCTACTTCACTCTTAATGTGCTCACGCTCATCTTTCGCCAAACCATCCCATTTATTCACAGCAATAACAACACCACGACCGGCATCCAATACATAGCCTATCATGTGCAGGTCTTGCTCCACCAAATCTTCATGGGAGTCAATGACAACAATCACTACGTTAGCGTCTTGAATCGCTTGCAGGGTTTTGACAATGGAAAATTTCTCGACAGCTTCTTTAACGTGTTTACGACGACGCACCCCTGCGGTATCGATCAAGGTGTATTCCTTTTCATTACGAATATAAGGAATATAAACACTGTCACGAGTCGTACCAGGCATATCGTAAACCACAACACGGTCTTCACCTAGCATGCGGTTTACTAGGGTGGATTTACCCACATTGGGGCGTCCAACCACGCCAATACGAATACCACGAGAACCAAGCTGAATTTGGTTTTTCGCTTCTTCAACTTGCTCAGCAAACGGCAGCATGACTTTATCAATTAAGATATGCACGCCTTTACCGTGAGCCGCGGCTATTGGCAGCAGTTCACCAAGCCCCAATGAATAGAAATCTGCTAAGGCAATATCTTCATTAATGCCATCCGTCTTATTGACCACAAGGTAAATAGGCTTATTCGAACGGCGTAAGTGGTTGGCAATCATTTCATCAGCAGGGTTAAGGCCATGACGACCGTCTACCAGAAAAAGTACCGCATCCGCTTCTTCTATTGCGAGAAGAGACTGGCGCGCCATTTTTTCATCAATACCTTGCTCGTCACCACTGATACCACCAGTGTCAATAACGATAAACTCATGCTCACCCGCTTTACCATCGCCATATTTACGATCTCGCGTTAGACCTGGGTAATCGGCTACCAAGGCATCACGCGAGCGTGTCAGACGGTTAAAAAGGGTCGACTTTCCAACATTGGGTCTACCTACCAATGCAATAACTGGGATCATTTTTTTACCTATAAAAATACAAAGCGGCCACCACTCCTTTTAGGAGTGGCAGCCTCTTTAAAATCGCTAAAAAAGAAATCAGGTCGATTTCAATAGCTCAATGCCGTGACATCTGAGTCCGGTGTCAATATAAACAGCTGATTACCATCCGCTACCATACGACTGCCTGGAGCAACATCATCGTTCGCAATATCACGCCCTTTTACTATCCCTGTTTTCAGATCAAGTAAATGAACATAACCACCGCGATCCATCACCGCAACATAATCTCTAAAGAACTCTGGTGTAATCAGGTCTCGCTTTGCAAGGGTTTTGTTTTCCCACACTTGCGAGCCATTTTTGGCATTTAAAGCAATCACATTGCTGTCCAAATCCACTGCAACAAGAAGACCATCTCGCACTGCAACGCCTACCGCACTCGGAATGCTACGCTGCCAGATCGGACTGCCTTTTTGCAACGACAAGGCGGTTACTGTGCCATTGTACGCCGCGGCATATACCACACCATCTTTAACCACCAAACGACCGTCTACGTCACTCAAGCGTTCAACTTCGTAACGGCCTTCTGGTTTGCCTACTTCATAGGCCCAAAGCTGTTTACCGGTTTGCAGGTCAAATGCCTTTACTTTGCCATCTGAAAAACCTGCTAATACCTTACCATTAATGATAATAGGCGCACTTGTACCACGGACTGTCAATGCAGGCAAATCCTCTTTTGCTCGCCATAGCACCTGCCCATCCTTGGCAGACAAAAGACTCAACCAACCATCGGCCGTTTGCACTGCTAATTTACCATCATAGTACGCGGCTTCAGACAGGACTTCAGAACTTAGTTTCTGAGTCCATTCCACTGTTTTTTTGTTCAATGAAACAGCAACTAGCTGACCTTCATAAGTACCGAAATAAACATTATCGGCATCACGAGTCACACCTGAGCTGGGGTTATATTTGGTTTCGATATGAAGCACTTCATCGCCGTCTTTTTGAGACAACTGATAAACCGAACCCTCTCGAGTAACGAAGAATAAATCGTTATCTTGCGCGACTAGGTTATAACGCTCGCTCGTCTCACCAAAATCACCGTCAACACCAGTTCGCCACGAAGTGTCTAAATCCACCTCGCTATCAATGGAAGCAGGGCTAGGCAGATCTGGACGGGAGCTGGCACAACCTTGAAGCATTAAAGCCGCTAATATAACACCAGTAACAAGCGTTTTACTCATAATTAACCTTTAACCAAGTCTTTGAGTTTAATGTCTAGCAATGGGTGTTTCACACTATTGCCCAACGCTTCACTGGCCTTTTGATAAGCCACTCTCGCTTCCTCACGCTTACCTTGCTTGAGATAAATATCACCGGCAAGTTCTTGACGTTGTGCAAGAAATTCAGCAAGCGTCACCTGTTCTAGGGTGGCTAATGCAGCACTGTAGTCTTCTTTTTGTATCTGAAGTTTAGTGATACGTAAGTTGGCAATAGCGATAAAAGACGCATCTTCCGTTTTTGAAATGGCGGCTTTTAGATCTGCAATGGCTTCATCATAGTTGCCTTTTTGAGCATCTAGTCGAGCAGAAAACAACTGACCAAACATGGCATAACCAGTATCGTCATAATCATCTGTTAGTTGCTTAGCAATAAAGGCAACCGTTTTCTGATTGTCTTCTTTGCTCAAATCGGCAGCGGCTTCAATCATATTTTGATACAAAGCAGACGCTTCACTTAAATGATCAGCTTGGCTTTTTTGCCATGCTTGCCAGCCGAAATAACCACCGACACAAACGGCAATCGCAATAATTAAGACAGTGCCATTCTTTTTCCACCACTCTTTAAACGCTTCAATTTGTTCTTCTTCAGTCTTTAATTCAGACACGTTTTATTCCTCGTTTAAGATGCCGTCACTGGCGCCAGAGTTAATTCAACTGTAATTTCGTATTCACACAGTTTGCGATATCAGCGATCTTACAAGATTCTTGGTCGCCGGTTTGCATATCTTTGACTTGACAAATACCTTGCTCCACCTCTTCCTGACCCAAAATAAGAGTCAAACGAGCACCAGAGTTATTGGCTTTTTTCATCTGATTTTTAAAGTTACCGCCACCACAATGACGCAACACTGTCACACCAGCTAACTGAGAGCGCAAGGTTTCCGCCAACACAGTCGAGGTAATCTCAGCCTCTTCACCTAGGCTAACAATGAATACATCCGTTGATGCCTTGGCGGCTTCAGGGATCAGCTCAAGGGTTTCTAGTAGCAACACTAGGCGCTCAATCCCCATCGCAAAACCAATGCCTGGCGTTGCCTTACCACCTAGCTGCTCAACCAATCCATCATAACGGCCACCGGCACACACTGTCGCTTGTGAGCCAAGATGCTCTGTCACCCATTCGAATACGGTTTTACCGTAATAATCTAACCCTCGAACTAGACGATGATTGATAACAAAAGGCACATCATTTGCGGTCAGAATCGCTTGCAAACGATTAAAGTGCGCACTTGTTTCTTCCCCCATAAAGTCTTCTAAACTAGGGGCATCATTAAGCACCGCTTGAGTCGCTTTATCTTTAGAATCAAGGATACGTAACGGATTGCTTTCTAAACGACGTTGGCTGTCTTCATCTAACTGGTCTTTAAACTCCGTTAAATATTCAACCAAAGCCGCTTTATAAGCTTCACGTTCAGACGCCAAACCTATGGTATTAAGCTGCAATTCAACATGCTCTAGAAGACCCAGTTTTTTCCATAGACGTGCAGATAAAATAATAAGTTCAGCATCTACGTCGGCGCTCGCCATGCCAAACGCTTCAACACCAATTTGATGAAACTGGCGATAGCGACCTTTTTGCGGGCGCTCGTAGCGAAACATCGGACCTGTGTACCACAAACGCTGAACCTGATTAAACAGAAGTCCAGCTTGATCTGCTGCTCGCACACAACTTGCTGTACCTTCTGGGCGCAAGGTAAGAGACTCACCGTTACGATCTTCAAAGGTGTACATTTCTTTTTCAACTATGTCTGTGGTTTCACCCACGCCACGCTTGAATAAGTCAGTATTTTCGACAATCGGAAAACGAATCTGCTGATAGCCATAAGACTTAACAACATCAGCAACGGTGTTTTCTAGATATTGCCAAATAGAAGATTGGCCTGGAAGAATGTCATTCATTCCTCGGATAGCTTGAATTTTACGAGCCACTACAATTCCTTAAATTTTAGCGATGATATTCGCCATCTCACGTTCTTTAGTTTCGGCTTTCTGACGGATCATTTTTTCCAGGTCGTCAACCAATGTTTCATTCTTAAATTTGCTGTTTGGCTTGCCGTCCAAATACACCAGGTTATTTGGCGAGCCACCAGCCAGACCAATATCCGCTTCTTTCGCTTCACCTGGCCCATTTACCACACAGCCAATCACAGCCACATCCATCGGAACAACAATATCTTCTAAACGTTCTTCCAACTGGTTCATGGTTTTGATGACATCAAAATTTTGCCGAGAGCAGCTTGGGCAAGCAATAAAGTTAATGCCTCGATTACGCAATTTAAGACTGCGCAACATATCCCAACCTACTTTTACTTCTTGCGCAGGGTCCGCCGCCAGCGATACACGCAAGGTATCGCCAATCCCATCCATCAATAAAAGCCCAAGGCCAATAGATGACTTCACGGTGCCAGAGCGCAACCCACCAGCTTCGGTAATACCCAAATGCAAAGGGTTATCAATCTGACTGGCTATTTTACGGTAAGCCTCAACCGTCATAAAAACATCTGACGCTTTAAGGCTTAATTTGTACTCATGGAAATCCAATTCATCAAAATATTGAAGCTGACGAAAAGCAGACTCAACCAAGGCATCAGGTGTCGGTTCGCCGTATTTTTTCTGCAGATCTTTCTCGAGCGAGCCGGCGTTTACACCAATACGAATTGGAATATTCTTGTCGCGCGCGCAATCGACCACTGCACGAATCCGATCTTTATTGCCTATGTTGCCTGGATTGATACGTAGGCAGTCGACCCCATACTCAGCCACTTTAAGAGCAATTTTATAATCAAAATGGATATCAGCTACGAGAGGAACAGATACTTGCTTACGAATTTCTTTAAATGCTTCCGCGGCATCCATCGATGGAATAGACACACGAACAATGTCACCACCGGCATCGACAATGGATCTAATTTGAGCAACGGTAGCATCCACATCGCAGGTTTCTGTGTTCGTCATACTCTGAACACTAATAGGGGCGCCGCCACCAACAGGCACATTCCCCACCATAATTTGACGCGATTGACGACGTTTTATTGGCGATTCAAAATGCATAGTTTTCTCTACTTGAGCTCGAAACGAGCCAGATCTTTGTGAGTGTATGAAGAGAAGTCGAAGACTTCACCTTTAAATTTAAACGAGGAAACACCACGAGCATAACCAACAACAACTCGATAAGGTGCCGTACCAGTAACGGCTAATTTACTGCCCGCCGCTTTTACCCCTGAATATAAAATCTTACCGCTACTATCACGGACTTCTATCCAACAGTCGGCACTAAATGCTACGTCAATATCATCCTTGTACAACGGCTCTTGAGGAGTACTAACGATCTCTTCTGTAGGCACTTCTTTTGTAGCTTCTTCCACTTTTTCTGGGTTCACCCCAGCTTTTTCTAAAATTGCGATGGTTTCAGCAGAGAGGCCTGTGCTGACCGTCTCTTCTTGTACTGGCAAGTCTTCTTTCGCCACGGCACTGTCCACTGCAGCTTGATCCGCATTTTGCGACAATGTGCTTTGTGTATCATCCTGATCAGTCGTTTCCGTTTGGGCTGGCGAAACTAAATTAGGTGTTGTCTCTTGTTGATCCGTTTGCATTTCAACTTGAGCCTGATCCGGTGTCTCGCTTTTATCAATGACGGCAGAATTGCTACTCGAAAAGGAGGGCCACCAAAACGCCAAGAAAACCAATACCGCAATGATGACAATAGAGATAAGAATGACAAAGGGATCGCCAAAGCCAGCTTGTTTATTGATGACTTTATCAACAGGTTTAATATTGGACTCTGCCTTGGTCATCGTTAATGCGTCAAAGGCAGATAAGATTTCGTTCACATCTAAGCCCAGCAAACGACAATAGCCTTTGAGATAGCCTCGGGCAAAAGTCGTTGACCTGAAATAGTCAAACCGATTGTCTTCCAACGCACGAACCTGATCGATTGGAATTTTCAACTCTGTCGAAACTTGTCGCTCATCAAGTTGGCGCTCAATTCGAGCTGCTTGGAGGCGCTTACCTATATCGATATTCGTTGTATTACTGTCGTTAAGAGAAACATCAGTTTGAAATTCAGTTGTCATGTTAATACCTTGAGCTATCCAAGCAAATCGAAGTGCTCGCGAATGAATAAATTGTAGGGTCAGTTTCGCGTGCGATAATCTGCCGCGACAGACAGTTATATTCATCAAAATACGCGGTGTTTTGCGCATTTTCTGTTTCAGCCTGGATATTATTTAAAATGAGGCGAGCCTTACTAAGGTTACCCTGTATTAAAACAAGATTAAGCTCCGTCATCAAACCAATAAGAGGCAAATCTGCGATTTCTTTTGCTCGTTTTAAAGCCTGCCATGCGTTTTTTACGTCATCTTGACGTAATTCACAGCGGGAAAAGTTAATCCACACTGACTGGCGTCTTGACAGTCCCTTCTGGGTGGCTTTTTGAAACACAAGACAAGCTTCAAACCATTGTCGCTCCCCCCCAAGTAGAACCCCTAGATTATTCAATAGAAAGTCATCATTTGGAAACCGCTGCAAGCCTTGCTGATGCACCTGTAAAGCGTTTGATTGATCTCCTATGCGCAGCCAATAAAGACTCAACAGACGCCAATACTCTCGCTGCTGATGTGTATCAGATATCTGCTCCAGTTGCGCTTTCGCCAACGGCAGCTGTCCTAACAATAGATGAGCTTGCACTAGAGATAAGCGTTGCTGATCAGAATAGCTCTGTGTGTTCTGGCTAACAGGCTGATAGGCACAGGCAGAGAGCAGCAATGATGTCACCATCATTGTCATTACTAAGTGATTTTTCATGAAGACATCCTTGTCTTACATTAAATGAGCCTTGAATGATTCGGCTAACTATTCACTTCGCGCAGTTCTATGTATTTCTGACTACGACGTGTTTTATCGTGAAAATCACCGACCAATTGGCCACAAGCCGCATCAATATCATCACCGCGAGTGGTTCGTACGGTTACAGTATAGCCTGCATCTGCCAGAATTTTCTGGAAACGGCGCGTTCGGTTGTTCGATGGTTTTTCGTAGCCAGAGTTAGGGAAAGGGTTGAATGGAATCAAATTGATTTTGCACTCTAAATCTTTCAGCAACTCGGCCAACTGATGAGCTTGGTCTTCATTGTCATTCACACCGGACATCAAGGTGTATTCAATCGTAATATGACGTTTATCAGGGAGGTTCGCCAAATAATGCTGGCACGACTCAATCAGCTCAGCAATCGGATACTTTTTATTGATGGGCACCAACTCATTACGCAACGCATCGTTTGGTGCATGCAAAGAAATAGCCAAAGACACATCGGTACGTTTAACTAACTCATAAATTTTTGGTACGACACCAGAGGTGCTTAAAGTGACACGGCGCTTAGACAAGCCATAAGCATGGTCATGCATCATTAAGATCATTGCATCAACCACAGGCTCAAAGTTCATCAGAGGCTCACCCATGCCCATCATCACCACGTTAGTCACGCGACGAGGACCGTTTGGATCCATCGGTCCGAAAGATTTAATCGCAATCCACACCTGACCAATAATTTCCGCTGGCGTTAAGTTGCGGTTGAAGCCTTGTTTACCTGTTGAGCAAAAGCTGCAATCCAAAGAACAACCAACCTGAGAGGAGACACACAAGGTCGCGCGATCACCGTCAGGGATAAGCACCGTCTCAACGCAATCATTCTTGCCGCCTTCGGTACGGATAATCCACTTACGGGTACCGTCCGTTGAAATATTTTGAGAAACAATTTCAGGGGCACGAATCTCGCAAGTTTTTTCCAACTTAGCGCGCAAAACTTTACTGACATCCGTCATCTCTTCGAAACTTTCAGCGCCCTTTTGATGAATCCATTTCATCACTTGAGTGGCACGGAATTTTTTCTCACCAATAGATTCAAAATACTCAATCAGTTTTGTTGGAGATAAACCCAATAGGTTTACTTTTTTGATGTCAGTCATAATAAAGATCGCTTGCTGTGTATAGCATTAAGTGTAAACGAAAAAAGCCTCTGAAAAGAAAGATCTTTTCAGAAGCCTCTGAAAAAAAGCGGGCTAGCGCCCGCTTTTACAAATCAGTTCGGACATAAAGGTCCTAGCAGTCAATTACTTACCGAAGAAGTAAGCAATTTCACGAGCAGCTGATTCAGCAGAATCAGAACCGTGAACCGCATTGGCATCGATAGAAGCCGCGTAATCTGCACGCAAAGTACCAGCAGCCGCTTCTTTAGGGTTAGTTGCACCCATTAGTTCACGGTGACGAAGAACAGCGCCTTCACCTTCAAGAACAGAAACAACAACAGGACCAGATGTCATGAAGCCAACCAAGTCTTTGTAGAATGGACGTTCTTTGTGCTCAGCGTAGAAACCGCCAGCCAATTCGTCGTCTAGTTGAATCATTTTAGCTTCAACAATTTTAAGACCAGCACGCTCAAAACGAGTGTAGATTTCGCCAATTACATTTTTTGCAACAGCATCTGGTTTGATGATAGAAAGAGTACGTTCCAACGCCATGATATAACTCCAAATTGAATTTAAAAGGGTGATGTTTTACATGACCCAAGACATAAAAGTTCAGCGCGTGGATTATACGCATCTCTTTGTTAAAATTGTATGCCGAATCACGTTTTCTTTTGTTATATCGTCTTTAAAAGACGTTTTTCGACGGATTAGACGCTATCTCAACTTGCTCACAGCATTTTTTATTGTCGCCGCGGCAAAATCTACGTCTTCCTCGGTCGTAAAACGCCCTACCGACAAACGCAACGAGCTGTGCGCTAATTCGTCAGCTAGACCAATTGCGCGCAACACATAAGAGGGCTCCAAACTCGCCGAAGTACAAGCAGAACCCGATGAAACAGCAATATCTGTCAGCGACATCAATAAAATCTCACCATCCACATCAGCAAAGCCTACATTTAAAACCCCCGCCACTCGATGCTTTGCACCACCATTCAAATGAACACCTGGCAAGCTGCTTAGCGCGCTCCACAGCCTATCTCGCAATGCTTCTATACGAGCGCAGTCCTGCTTCATCTCTTCGCCAGCCAAGCGGAAAGCTTCTCCCATCCCCACAATCTGATGCGTTGCTAAGGTACCGGAACGCATACCGCGCTCATGGCCACCACCATGGATTTGAGCTTCAAGCTTTACCTTAGGTGTACGACGCACAAACAAAGCACCAATGCCTTTTGGCCCATAGGTTTTGTGGGCGGTTAACGACATTAAATCCACTTTCATGGCATTCACATCGATCGTCACTTTGCCAGTGGTTTGCGCAGCGTCCACATGCAAAAAGACCCCCTTGGCTCGCGTCAACTCACCAATCGCCGCAATATCCGTCACTACGCCCAACTCATTATTCGCGTGCATTAAAGACACTAAAATAGTGTCTTCTCGCAACGCTTCTTGCACCTGACCTAATGAAATAACACCATGGTTATCCGGTTTAAGATAGGTGACTTCAAAACCCTCTTTTTCGAGTTGCTTACAAGGGTCTAGTACCGCCTTGTGCTCTATCATGGACGTAATGATATGGCGGCCTTTTTGACGATAAGCGTGCGCCACACCTTTAAGCGCCAAGTTATTGGCTTCGGTTGCCCCCGAAGTCCAAACGATCTCGCGAGACTCGGCATTAATCAACCCAGCCACTTGCATTCTCGCCTCTTCCACCGCTTCTTCTGCACGCCAGCCAAACAAATGAGAGCGTGAAGCTGGGTTACCAAAATTGCCATCCGGCGTCAGGCAAGCCATCATTTTTTCAGCCACTCTTGGGTCAACGGGCGTGGTAGCAGAATAATCTAAATAAACGGGGGTATTCATAACTTTCTCCGAGAAAACAACACAACTTAAAGCGCTTAAGCAGCAGATTGAGCAATATTTTGAATGCGACCAACAATCGATCGTAAGCCATTACCTCTGGTCGGGCTTAAATGACGCTCCAGATCCAAAGATTCAAAATATTGAGTCATATCAAACGCCAAAATCTCTTCTGGCGTTTTATGATTAAGTGCCGCCAACACCAAGCCCAACAAGCCTCGAACAATGATTGCATCACTGTCTACCGCAAACGTCAGCACTTCACCTTTGGCATCATCCTGCTCGCTACCAGGCTGAATCCAAACATTACTTTGGCAACCCTTTACCAATCTTTCTGGCGTCCGCCAAGCGTCATCAAATACTGGCAAGGACTTACCTAGATCAATAATATATTTGTACTTATCTTCCCAATCGTCGAAAAACAACAGATCATCGACAATCTCTTCTGTGCTTGGTAAGGACATGATTTCCCTCTTTTGCTAAAGCGCTATAAATAATAAATGACGTTTCGCTGAACAAACGCCCATAAAAACAAAACGGCACTTAGCGAATGCCAAGGCCGTTTCTTATTGTATTCAATGCCATTCGGTGAGCGACAGCGTTAGAAGAAAAGACCCGCTTCTAGTTGCGCTTCCTCACTCATCATTTCACGGGACCAAGGAGGATCAAATACCAACTCTACGGCAACCGTCTCTACATTAGGCACCTTACCGACACGGTACTTTACATCACCAACCAAGACAGGCCCCATACCACAACCAGGGGCTGTTAACGTCATATCAATCTGCACTGTTTTCGACGACTGATCTAAAGCAACGCGATACACCAAGCCAAGAGACACTAAACTGATTGGAATTTCTGGATCATAAATAGTGTTCAGCGCCTGCCAAACCTGGTCTTCATTAATCTTATCCGTACCAAGGTCTTCAAACTCAAGAACTTCTGGTTGCTGGCCAATCGCCTCGGCATCTGTCCCATCAATACGCAACATATTGCCCTGCCAGGTAACAGTGTAATTGCCACCCAAGCTCTGGTTAATCGTAATGAACTGCCCCTCTGGAATACTGGTCGGCTCACCACTAGGCACTCGTCGAGCAGGGCAAGCGCGCTGTGTTACTACCATTTTTTGCATTAAATCAGCTCACACTAAAGCTTTCGCCACAGCCACATTCCGCCACAACGTTAGGGTTATTAAACTTAACGATTTCGTTCACACCTTCGCGAACCAGATCAATCTCGGTGCCTTTTAGCATTTGTACAGAGGCAGAATCAACCGCTAAAGTTACCTCACCAAACGACAGGACAGTATCTTCCTCGTGCGCACCATCGACTATATCCAGCACATAGGAAAACCCTGTACAGCCACTTTCCTTAGTACTTAATCGAATCAATTTATTCGGCTGTTTTGCCATTTTAGAAGCAAAGTATTTCTGTGCGGAAGCGGTTAACGACACGCTAGAGACAGGATCAAATGTTGTTGCTGTCATCGTATTCTCCTAAGCCAACATAGTGCGCACTTTTTTCAGCGCAACAAATAAGGCATCAACTTCTTCTAAAGTATTATAAACCGAGAAAGAAATTCGCGCTGTGCCAGGCACATTAAAACGCGCCATTAATGGCTGGGCACAATGATCACCCGTTCTTACGGCAAACCCTTGTCGGTCAAGCAGAAAACCAATGTCCGCTGGGTGTCCATGGTCCAACACAAAGCTCAGCACACCTTTTTTCTCTTTGGCCTGACCTATGATGGTCAAACCTTCAAAGTTTTCCGCCAGCTCTGTCGCATGATCAAGCAACGCTTTTTCATGAGCCACGACGGCATCTTGGTCAAGCGCACTAAACCAGCGAATCGCTTCCCCCATCGCAATCGCATCACCTACATTCGGCGTGCCTGCTTCAAAACGATAAGGCAATACATTCCAGCTCGCATCCTGTAGGGTCACAGTGGAAATCATCTCACCACCTGTGCGCCATACTGGCCAATCAGCCAACACAGACTCTTTACCCCAAAGCACTCCAACGCCCATTGGTCCGTAGATTTTATGACCAGAAAAAGCATAGAAATCACAACCGATAGCCTGCACATCGACATGCCCATGAGCCGCACCTTGAGCGCCATCTACCAATACCCAAGCATTGAACTGCTTCGCTTTTGCGGTCATTTCTTTAATTGGGTTTACACTACCCAAGGCATTCGATACATGCGGGAAAGCAACAAACTTAGTGCGCTCATTTAACAAGGCTTCATAAGCGGCTTGGTCTAGCTCTCCAGAATCCAACACAGGTACTGTTTTTAGAATCGCGCCGGAGGCTTTACAGGCTTGCTGCCAAGTCACCAAATTAGCATGGTGATCCATGCCCGTGGCAATCACTTCGTCACCAGGAGAGAGCAACTGCCCTAAGCCATTGGCCACGATATTAATGCCTTCCGTGGTGCCAGAGGTCCAAATGACTTCTTCACGCTTTGGCGCATTAATAAAGTCTTTGACTATGTCACGCGCCGCTTCAAAGTGGCGTGTGGCTTCATCCGCAAGTCGGTGAGCCCCGCGATGCACATTAGAATTACAGGTCGTATAGTAATTAACCAAGGCATCAATCACACACTGCGGCTTCTGGGTCGTGGCCGCATTGTCGAGATAAACAAGAGGGTTACCATCAATTTCACGTTTTAAAATCGGAAACTGTTCACGGATAGCTGCTACATCAAGACTCATTGGTTTCTCGCTTACTTCACTTCCATTTGCGCAAAACGCTCACGAATAATAGGTCGAACCCATTCCGCCAACGCCGCATTTGGCATTAAATCAATCAACTCGTTAATAAAACCGAAGTTGAGCATAACTTGTGCTTTCGAACGACTTACACCACGCGTTTGTAAGTAATACAGGGCTTGCTTGTCAATTTCTGCCACTGTCGCACCATGGGCACAACGCACATCGTCTGCGTAGATCTCTAGCTCTGGTTTGGTGTTAATTTCCGCCTTGTCAGACATCAGCAAATTACGGTTATTCAACGCCGCTAATGTTTTCTGTGCATCAGGATGAATATGAATTCGACCGTTAAACACGGCACGCGCACGATCCGCAACGATGCAGCGTACGTTTTCTTCCGTGGTGCCGTTTGGCATCGCATGCTCAACCGTCGCATGAAGGTCAAACAATTCTTTGCCATCCAGCAGGTAAATTGCATTTAACTTTGCATCTGCAAATTCACCGGCGTGAATAATATCAGTGTCTAAACGGGATAAATCACTACCAAAACCAACGATACTGCTGTGCATTTTCGACTTATCACTCAAATTAAAGTGACTGCCGCCAATGGCAAGGTTCGTTCCCGTTTGCAGTGCAAAACGGTAATGCTCTAGGTATGCGTTCGCGGCAATATCGTACTCAACAAATGCTGTGCTCAAGGTTTCACCTTGTGATTGAATGTCTTCAATCACTGTCAAACGCGATCCTTTTGCAAGCGAAACTTGCACTCGCGTATGAGACTCTGCCCCTTGGCTCAACAAAGAACTAATACGAATAGGCTGAGTAATCTCTACCTCTTCAGCAACCGAAACAAGCACCACATCTTCTGCTAAGGCATCGTTTACCAAACCAAACAAATGGCGCTCTGGTTTAATCGCGGCGAAGGCGGTTAAAGCAGACGCTTGCTGAGCAGCATCTAGGTCTTGCCCCAGAGAGATAGATAAACCAGCCGGCAATTCTTTTGTCGATTGGCTTGCATCAAATTGACCATTTACAAATACCAGCTCAATCGGCGTAAGATCTGCAATGGTTTCAGGAGACAAACTGACATCGTCAGATATCTTGCCCGCTGTAGTTCGCTCAACGGGACGCAACGGCGTATAACGCCAAGCTTCCGTCTTACGTGTAGGCCATTTGGTTTGCGCTAATAGCTCAACGGCATGGGCACGCTTAGGAGCAAGCCAATCATCAAGATGTTGCGCTCGAGCAATGGCGCTTTCTAACCATTCACTCATGCATTACCCCTCTAGTTCGTCTTCAGCTGGTGCCGTTTGCAACCAAGCGTAACCTTGGGCTTCTAGCTCATGCGCTAAGGAAGCATCACCACTTTTGACAATTTTTCCGTCTGATAATACATGCACAAAATCAGGTTTAATGTAGTCTAAAAGACGCTGATAATGGGTCACAACAATAAAGCTACGATCAGCAGAGCGCTGGCTGTTTACACCTTCAGCAACCACTTGTAGAGCATCAATATCCAAACCTGAGTCTGTTTCATCTAGAATGCACAGTGTTGGCTTAAGCAGTAACATCTGCATTAATTCGTTACGCTTCTTCTCACCACCAGAGAAACCTTCGTTTACACCACGCTTCAGAAACGACACAGGCAAATTCACTTGCTTACAAGCCGCCTTCGCTTCTTTCAAAAACTCCGCTGAAGTAATGGCTTCTTCGCCACGTGCTTCGCGTTGAGCGTCTACAGAGGCCTTAAGAAACTCTAAGTTGCTCACGCCAGGAATTTCAACTGGGTATTGGAAGGCCAAGAAAAGTCCGGCACGGGCGCGGTCTTCTGTTTCCATTTCAAGTAGGTCTTGGCCAGCCAACGCCACATTACCGCCATCAACACTGTAGCCTTCTCGGCCAGATAAGACATAACCTAAGGTACTCTTACCGGCACCATTTGGTCCCATGATTGCATGAACTTCGCCTGGTTTAATTTCTAGATTAAGCCCTTTAATAATCTGCTTATCTTCAACGCTGGCGTACAAGTCTTTGATCGTCAACAAACTGTTCGTGTTCGACATCTTCAATAATTCCTTAACCTACAGAGCCTTCAAGGCTAATTTCTAGTAATTTGCCCGCTTCTACGGCAAATTCCATTGGTAATTCTTTAAACACTTCCTTACAGAAGCCATTCACTATCATAGACACCGCTTTTTCTGGGTCTAAGCCGCGTTGGCGACATAAAAACATCTGTTCATCGCTCACCTTAGAGGTGGTCGCTTCATGCTCAATAATCGCGGATGGATTACGACTTTCGATGTAAGGGAAGGTGTGCGCGCCACACTTATCACCGATCAACAAGGAGTCACACTGGGTGAAGTTACGCGCGCCTTTAGCACCAGGGTTCATTCGTACAAGACCGCGGTAACTGTTGTTACTTTTGCCGGCAGAGATCCCTTTAGAAATGATTGTTGAGCGCGTATTTTTGCCAAGATGAATCATCTTGGTACCAGTATCTGCCTGCTGTCGACCACGTGTTAATGCCACGGAGTAGAATTCACCGACGCTGTTATCACCTTTCAAAATACAGCTTGGGTATTTCCAAGTAACAGAAGAACCCGTTTCAACTTGCGTCCAAGAAATTTTTGCGTTGGTGTGACAAATCCCTCGTTTCGTAACGAAGTTATAAATCCCCCCTTTGCCTTCTTCATCGCCTGGGTACCAGTTTTGCACTGTCGAATATTTGATTTCTGCATCATCCAGAGCAACCAATTCCACAACCGCCGCATGCAGCTGATTTTCATCACGCTGTGGCGCAGTACAACCTTCTAGGTAACTAACATGGCTACCTTCGTCTGCGACAATTAGGGTGCGCTCGAATTGGCCTGTATTTTGCTCATTGATACGAAAATAGGTTGATAATTCCATTGGGCAGCGGGTGCCTTTAGGAATGTAAACAAAAGAACCATCGGTAAATACCGCACAGTTTAGTGCAGCGTAGTAATTGTCTTTTTTCGGGACAACACTACCTAGATACTTTTTCACTAGATCTGGGTATTTTTGAATGGCTTCCGAGATTGGGCAAAAGATAACCCCAGCTTCTTCTAGCTTGTCACGGAAAGTCGTCACAACAGATACAGAGTCAAACACAGCGTCGACGGCAACACCGGCCAACATTTGTTGTTCAATCAGAGGAATACCTAGCTTCTCGTAGGTACGCAATAGCTCGGGGTCTACCTCGTCTAGCGACTGAGGTTTGTCTTTCATACTTTTTGGTGCGGAATAGTAAGAAATAGATTGAAAGTCGATTTTAGGGTAATCCACCTGAGCCCAATCAGGCTCTTCCATTTCTAACCATTCACGAAATGCACTTAGACGCCACTCAAGCATCCATTCAGGTTCGTTCTTCATTCCTGAAATACGGCGAATGACGTCTTCATCCAATCCTGGCAAAAACGTTTCTGATTCCACATCAGACACAAACCCGGCTTCATATTCACGTGCCAGCGCTTTATCTATCTGCTCAGTCATATTAAAACTCACTTTTTATCGGAATAGGTGTGTCGGTAAAACACACCAATTTTGTACGTCGCTCTAGCCAACAATAGCCGCGCTAATTTTGTCTTCACTCGAACACGCCGCTTGACGGTTCTCAGAATCTTGCCGTTCAGCAACCTGTCGAACGTCATTTCGTTGCACTAATTGTTCTAAACTAATTTGATTTAAGAAATCATGTATTTGGTCACTTAAGTCACACCACAAATGATGCGTAAGACAAGTGCTGCCGCCTTGGCAATCGCTTTTCCCTTTGCAACCCGTTGCATCCACAGACTCATTCACAGCATCTACAATCTGCGCAACAAAAATCTCACTGCGGGCTCGACTTAAACGATACCCCCCGCCAGGACCGCGCACACTGGTAACCAATGATTGCTTGCGTAGTTTTGCAAAAAGTTGCTCTAAGTAAGATAAAGAGATTGCTTGTCGATTAGAGATATCGGATAACGACACTGGGCCGTGATCTGAATGTAACGCCAAATCAAGCATGGCGGTTACGGCATAACGACCTTTTGTTGTCAGGCGCATAAGCTATCCAATTAAGAGTATTTATTCAGAACAAATAATACACAAAACCTACTATTTTGATCAAGTATTTACCTGACTATTTTAGTAGGTTATTAGTATCTCAATATCTCGGTGCGCGTATTTTACGTGGAGTGAAGGAAAAACTAAACCACTGACAGGAACAATGCTTTGAATTCTCAACATTTCAACAATTGGTAATGAATCACGTAAAACGCTTAATTCAAGCTGTTGTCTTGACGAAACTAAAAACTCAGGGCAAGGTGCCGATATAGTGGTTATGTGGGAAATGCCTATTTTAGGGTGATCATTGGAGAGCGCTATGCCAGATAAAAAAGCGGCCCCTCAGGCCAAAAGCGATGCGACAGCAGGAGATGCGAGCAAAAAAACAAGCATTAAAACGATTTTAGCATTTTTCTTCTGCTTTCTTTTTAGTGTCTCTGCTTCTGTTGCTGCTACTTACTATTTGCTTACGCTAAAAGAAGCCCCACTCCTCACAGAAGAGACAGACACTACGCTAGAACAACAACTTACCTCACTGCAATCAGAGGTCGCACGTCAGAAACAAACAATTGAAGCCGTCCAGGCTGAAAACCAAACATTAAAACTCTATCTACGACACAGCAGCTCAACCGCCCTAAAAAACATCCTAATAGACCAAGAAAATAACATCCAAGCCTATCTAAAGGTTATGAAAGCCGCGATGGAAGAGCTAACCAAACTCACCTCAGGCACCCGCGACTGGAACAATAAATACCAATACCAATTGGATTTAGCGCTCAAAGGTAGCCTTGAGAGGGAAGATTTGCTGAAACTCTTAAAAACCGGTGAACCTAATGAGAATAAATAGTGGGACGAAAGAAGGTAAGTAACCAGCTAGAAACGGGGAGTTTAAACAGGCGGCCATCTAGACTCCGAGGCAAGTAAGCGTCTCACCCCCCTTCTTAACCGCACATTAAATACAGACTAAGGGGGCATTTTTTGTTGTCGATTATAAATAGCACTCAACTGCTGAAACACTACGATGCAGTCAAAACCAGCTTCTGGTTTATCCCTTGTTTGATTTTATTAGGCACTCTGTTGGCGTGTGCGCTGCTGCTGGCTCTTGATCGATACAGTGGATTTCATCACACTCATTGGCTGAACTTTCTCTATTATTCAGACGCTGGTATTATTCGCAGCCTGCTGACAACCATTGCCAGTAGCGTAATGACAGTCGTCAGTATCACCTTCTCCATTACCATTGTGGCGCTTACCAATGCCTCTTCTCAGTTTGGCCCTAGGCTTATCCGTAATTTTATGGAAGACATCAGCACTCAAGTGGTACTAGGCGTATTTATCTCTCTGTTTGTTTATTGTTTGATTTTGACCCGCATGACAGACAGCTTCGCCGAGCCATCTTTTCTCCCCGGTTTAAGCATCGCTGGCGCTGCAATGATGACGCTGTTTGGTATTTTTTTGCTCATCTATTTCATCCATCACGTCGCCCAGAACCTGCAATCAGATCACATTATCGACAACGTTTACTCAGAACTACAAAACAGCATAAAGAAAATTTTTGATCAACAAAAAGAAAGAGAAAGCACAACCACAGACGATCATATGCCGGTCAAACGCACCTTGCCCCTGAGATTAAAAAGCCCTCAATGCGGTTACGTACAAGCAATTAACTACGATCAATTAAGCGTATTAATGAGCCAACTAGATGGCTATATTGAAGTACTTGTGGCGCCTGGTGACTTTGTCGTTAAGCGCAAGATAACCATGCTATCAAGCATCACGGATCTTTCCACTGACGACGAAAAAAGCTTACATGACTGCTTCACATTCGGGTCCAAGCGAACACCAATACAAGACCCTGAATTTGCCGTCGATCAATTAGTTGAAATCGCATTAAGAGCCTTGTCCCCTGGCATCAATGACCCTTACTCAAGCATTGCCTGTGTCGACAAATTGACTGCCATGATTTGCGACCTTACACAGGAGACGTTTCCTCAAGGCGTCACGTTTGACAACGGAGGAGCCAAGCGCATAGATTACAAAGCGACGACTTTTGAAGGGCTAGCAAACACCGCATATGACCAAATACGCCAGTACTCGCAGAACTGCTTAGCAGTGTGCTTGCGTCAATTAGAAGGGCTAGCCTGCATCGCCGAACAAGCGAGGAATCCATCTCACTGGGCCTTTGTCCGTCACCAAAAACACATGATTGAGCATGGCTTAAAACAACAAAATTTTATTGACCTTGATAGAGAAAAAATCAACAGTCGCTTACAACACCTAAATCAATTATTGCAAAGCGACGATTAATTTAACCCCACTGACTAGCTGTGTTAGCCATTAGCCTAATAGCTACAAAGAACACGCCAGCAAAGTCCCCTGCTTGATCGCACGCTTAGCATCCAACTCAGACGCGACATCTGCGCCGCCAACTAGGTGAACAGGTCTATCTAACCCATTGGCCAAGGCTTGATTTGGTAATTGACCAGCACAAATAACCACGTTATCAACCGCCAGACATTGCGGTTCACCGGCTACTAACAGATGCAACCCCTCGTCATCGATTTTTTGATACTCACAGCTTGGAATCATGGTAACCCCCTTTTTCAGCAACTCTGCACGATGAATCCATCCTGTGGTTTTACCAAGCTTTGCTCCTACTTTGGACTTTTTACGCTGCAATAAAAACACTTCTCGGGCGGCTGGCGTAAATTGAGCTTTTACCCCTTCTACACCGCCACGTGAGCTAAATGTCATATCAACCCCCCATTGCTTCATAAAGGCAGAGATGCTTAATTGTGGCTTAACCTCTTCATGAATCAGGTATTCACTAATATCAAAACCGATGCCGCCGGCGCCAATCACTGCCACACGTTTCCCCACAGGATGACCGTTCATTACATCCAAATAACTTAATACTGTTGGGTGATCTATGCCGTCGATCTCCAAATCACGAGGTAAAATCCCTGTTGCCAATACCACCTCATCAAACTCATAGTGACTAAGCACAGAGCGATCGACTCGGGTGTTCAAATGAACATCTACCCCCGTGAGCTCTAGTTGTCGTCGGTAATAACGCAAAGTCTCATAGAACTCTCCTTTACCGGGAATGCGCTTAGCGATATTAAACTGCCCACCTATCTCAGCCGCGGCATCAAATAGCGTCACGTTATGACCTCGCTTCGCTGCGGTCGTTGCAAACGCTAACCCAGCAGGGCCTGCACCAACTACGCCAATGCGCTTTTTCACTTTCGTCGGCGTGATCAAGATCTCTGTTTCATGGCAGGCTCTTGGATTGACCAAACAGGATGTCAGTTTGTTAGCGAACACATGGTCAAGGCAGGCTTGGTTACAACCAATGCAAGTGTTGATTTCATCAGCACGATCTTGCTCTGCTTTCTCAACAAATTCTGGGTCTGCTAGAAAAGGACGCGCCATGGAAACAAGATCCGCATCACCGCGCGCCAACACTTCTTCTGCTACCTCCGGCATATTGATTCGGTTTGAAGTAATCAGAGGTAAAGTTAACGACGCTTTTAATTTTGCCGTCACCCAAGTAAACGCCGCTCTTGGCACCTTGGTTGCTATTGTCGGGATTCTCGCTTCATGCCAGCCGATCCCCGTATTGATGATTGATGCTCCCGCACTTTCAATCGCTAGGCCAAGCTGAATAATTTCTTCAAGGTTACTGCCTTGATCAACCAGGTCGAGCATTGATAAACGGTAGATAATGATAAAGTCATTACCAACCGCTTGAC
Source organism: Marinomonas pollencensis (assembly GCF_003387375.1). Classification (GTDB taxonomy): domain Bacteria; phylum Pseudomonadota; class Gammaproteobacteria; order Pseudomonadales; family Marinomonadaceae; genus Marinomonas; species Marinomonas pollencensis. The sequence continues at coordinate 127,173 of NZ_QUNG01000010.1, forward strand.
GAATTCGTCGCACAATCTCGACAGGAAGACGTATCCGGTTTTCGTATTTTCCTCCCCAATCATCGTCACGCTGATTGGTTCTAGACACAATAAACTGATTTAGCAGATAGCCTTCAGACCCCATTACCTCCACACCGTCATAGCCGGCTTTTTGAGCAAGCACAGCCGCACGAACAAAATCATCAATTTGCTGCTGAATTTCATCCTCACTTAGTGGGTGCGGTGGAAATGGGTTAATCGGAGCCTGCAACGCAGAAGGCGCGACCAATTTAGGGTTATAGGCATAGCGCCCGGTATGCAAGATTTGCATACAGATTTTGCCGCCATGTTCATGTACTGCTCGGGTAATGAGCTGATGATTTTCTGCGTCTTGTTCTGATGCCATTAAAGCGGCACTGGCATGCACAGCACCTTCAGAATTTGGGCCAATTCCCCCGGTTACAATAAGCGCTACACCGCCTTTTGCTCGCTCAGCGTAAAAGGCTGCCATTCGCTCAAACCCACCTTTCATCTCCTCTAATCCGAGGTGCATTGAGCCCATAATAATACGGTTTTTTAATTGCGTGAAACCCAGATTTAAAGGGGTAAATACATGTGGATAGTGTGAATGAGTCATATCGGCTGCCCAGCTTTTATATTGTTATTGTTTATTTGGAATATGGTGTAAAACCACATCTAGACAACGTCAAGATAGATTTTTATTTTGACACTGTCAAGATTAAACGTTTTAATCTCTAGATGACAAATCAAAAGAAAAACTACCACCACGGCGACCTCATCAGCTCTCTCATAAAAGCGGCGTCCGATATTCTTCAAGAAGAAGGTGTTGAAGGCCTATCTATGCGCAAATTAGCGGATAAAGTTGGTGTTTCAAGAACCGCCCCCTATCATCACTTTAAAGACAAAAATGCATTACTGTGCGCGATTGCTGAAGCTGGCTTCAAAGCTCAAGAAGCCAGGCTAGCGTCACTGTTGTCCAGCCACGAAGAAGCTGAGCAACGCTTTCGCTTGTATGTGCACCAATATATTGAGTTTGCGGACACGCAACGCGAAGTGTACGACCTTATGTATGGACGCTTAATATGGAAAACAGGAACGCCAACCAATTCCTTAAAAGCCGCTTCAAAGCAAACTTTTAAGCGCTGGCTAGATTGGGTAGAGCAGCTCCAAGCAGACAATGTGTTGCCCAACAACAACTCAGCCCTACGAGTGGGGCAAGCCAGCTGGGCTAGCTTGCACGGGTTAAGCCGGCTCTTGATTGATGGTATTTATCTAGACAGAAATGATATCCAAGCTATGATAGAACAAATGATTCAAACACTTATCAAAGCTCAGCCTGCATCAAGCTGAGCACGAACCACAGACAAGCGCTCTTCTGCCTTACGCTTTTTCATATCTCGATGGCTTAACAGCACCAGAGGAAAAACAATAAAGAGGGTTCCTATCACCAAAAACACATCGATAGACTCACCAAACAGAAGCCAGCCCAGCAATGCAGCAAACACCAAACCTGAATATTCAGCGCTACTCACCTGACTTGACGCGACATAACGGTACCCTTTTAAACAAGCCAAACTGTACAGAATAGAACACAGAGCGGATCCCAAAGCGTAACTGAAGCCATCAAAATTCAATGGCTCAGCTTCCCAAAACATCAGACCTGCTGATAGGGGTAAGGCGCATAAGTGCATAATCAGTAAGCCGAAAAACAGATTTTGGTCTTTTGGCAACTTACGAATCAGCAAACTATTAGTCGCTAATACCACTGCAAATAAAATCGCACTCATCATCCCCCAACTAATATCTGTTGGTCGCAATATAATCAGTACACCCATGAACCCAGATAGCGCAGCACACAGAATACCCAAAGTGATTTTTTCTTTGAAAAATACACCTGCAAATAAAATGATTAAGATTGGTGCAATATAAAATACGGCATTAGCCGTCGCTAATGACAACTCAGACAGCGAAACAATCAATAGAACACTTGCTAAGATCCAAAGGTTACCCCTAATAAAATGCAACTTAAATCCAGCAAAAAAATCCGCTGATGCATGCTTTATTGCTAATGGAACCAATACAATACAAATCATAACCAAGCGCATGAACGTAAATTGGAATATAGGCACACTGCTTCCTGCAAGCTTGATAAACACATCACAAAAAGTCGCAAATAAATTCCCTAGCACCAGAATACAAATAGCGCTTCCAATAGTACGTCCAGACATAACCGCTCACCATACAAACAAAATTACTGATAGCGGCAGTCTAGCCTTGATGCAGTCATCAATAAAATGATATATCCTGATTAAGTATTAGTTTTTTGGATAATGAGATGCTGCCACCCTTAAAAGCCTTGCCTGTTTTCGAGTCTGTTGCCAGACTCAATAGCTTCTCTCTCGCCGCAGCGGAACTAAATGTTAGCCAAAGCGCCATATCACACCAAATTCGCGCTCTTGAAGATTATCTAGGCGAAAGCTTATTCCAACGCCAAGGGCGCTATTTGACTCTCACCCAAGAGGGAAAAAACTACCTTGATGTTATCAGCAGCTCGTTGTCTCACATTGCCCGTGCTAGTAACCAAATCCGCGGTCAAGAAGACACAAAAATAAGAATCGCAGTTTACAGCTCTTTCGCTGTTTGCTGGTTAATGCCGCGCTTGTCAGACCTGCAACATAAGCATCCAAATTTAGACATTACCATTGCGATGACACATGGTTCACCCGAGCTATCAGATAAAACCGCAGACTGTTTTATCACTACAGACCAAGGAAAAAGAGGGTTCGAATCGACGCATTTATATCAGGAGACTTTATTTCCAGTTTGCAGTCATGCTTTCTATGAGCAGATGAAAAACACCTTAAACCTAAGCTCTGACGACCTCAGTAAGCAACTTAAAAGCTCACCAGAATTGCTACAGAAATTTCCCCTTATCACCTCTAATGGCATCTACAACGACTATACAGAAGACTGGCTAAACTGGTTTACTGAACGTAACCTGACTCCTCCAAATAACATAAAATTTCATAAATTTAGTCATTTACTACTTGCCTATGAAGCCGCCAAACACTCTTTGGGGATAGCACTCGTCAATGACTATATGTTTAGCGATAAAGATAGCAATAATAGCCTTATAAGAGTGCCGACATATGGCATCCACACCAATGAACACTTCTTCTTTTCATATAAAACATCTAGAAGAAATGAGACCGCTATCAAAGCGATTAAGCATTGGATAGTTAATGAAGCAAGTTCATTGAAGACACACACTTAAACAACAGACTTCAGCAATACGCCCCTCTAAACTCGAGCACCGGAAAAACCTAGACAGGCACTTCACTCCCCCAGTAACACCAAGGCTTTGAGCACTATGGCAACATTTATTCATGACTCATAAACACAGTGGCCAAATAAAGCAGGATCACAATAAACGTTCAAAACAAAGTCTCACACTATTCATGAATAACAAGGCTATTGGGCTGTTTTTGACTATAGAAACGCCTCAGCCAGAAGCTGATAAATGCCAGTCTAATTGACGACTACACTTTACTTAAATGAGCAGCTGAGTACTTTTACGATGCCGCTTTCTTTGGTGGGATTCACAGTACTGGTCAATAGATAACTCTTGGCCAACAACTCTACCTGTTCTCGCTTCAAATTCAGTGGCAATACAAAGCCAGTTTTCAGAGGAGATGTTCAGTCGCTGTAAGATAGGGAGCAAAGAAGCATCAATCGAGCCTTTCTTACTTTCTCTCACGATGCGCCCTGTCAGGTCGACCAGTTCTAAATAATCTGCGAGTTGAAAAGGCAACCCCTCGGGCATGTCTTGCCTTGGATTACCGACAAAAGGATACAAATTTTTGGGCTGGCTGTTTTCCTTCAACGAAACTACTCGTTTCTTGATGCTGGTGAAATCCGAGTCTTCAGGTGCATCGCTGATGCCCGACCTGACTGGGTTTAAATCCACATAAGCCATGCAAGCGATCAAGGCAGCTTCATCGAGTAATGCCTGAGATTTAAAACGCCCTTCCCAAAAGTGCCCAGTGCATTCGTCTTCCAAATTGGCTCGTCGTGCAATGGGTTCATTGAGCTCTTTCATAAACCAACTGATGTCAGTCAG
>NZ_QUNG01000011.1 GCF_003387375.1 Marinomonas pollencensis
AGCATCATCGAAACGGCAAAAGCGAATGGTCTTATTCCTTATGATTATCTAGTAAAGCTCTTCGAAGAACTGCCCAAAAGACAGGCTAACGACAGCCTTGATAATCTTCTGCCATGGAATGCCCAACGCCTCTAGGTGGGGGTGGCCGGACGCTCACTTTGTAAACATGATGTTCTCCAATTTATTGGAAGATCTATTTCTTCCGAATTAACAAAAATTATATGTCGAGTCGATATGTGGACGACGAAGGAAAGATTATCAAAGGATATTGGCTTTGATAATGAAGGTAATCAGAGATCACTTCATAGATTTTATTTATAATAGGGTGGTTGTAGTGATAACTCACACTAAAATCTGCTGATTTATGCGAGCAGATATTAATTTTTGAACGTCGACCTTAGGTGAAAATGAGTTAATTGAGCGAGGTTTAGCTATAAATTGTTGAAAAATTTAGACTTGAGTTATGTTGGCTTTTTAGTGATTTACCACAGCATTTCTAAAAAATACTTTTCTTCGAACTTAGTCGCATTCTCTAAGATGCCTCTCAAGCAATAGTCTTTCCAAAGCAAAAAAAATGGCATGAAGAGTTCAACCCTTCATGCCATTTTTTATTGCTACATTATTTAATATGCGAACTATTTTTGCTCAGGTTTTTCATCCCAAACAGTCAAGTCGATGTCTTTTTTCAGTTCTGGGTACTCATCAGAGTTAAAGACAGGTGTGTGTGTCTTATTCTGCTTAATGTAGTCTTTGGTTAATTTAATCACTAGGCCAGAAAGTAAGGTAATGGCAATCAAGTTGATGGTGGCCATTAAGCCCATAGCGGCATCTGCTGCGTTAAATACCATAGCAACACTTTCATAGGCTCCCCAAGGAATCATTGCCAGCGCAAGTATACGAAGGATAAAGATGCCTGGCTTGTTGGCCCATTTAAGGTAGGTTAGCGCGTTTTCTGCGTAGCTGTAGTTACCTATAATTGAGGTGAAAGCAAAGAAGAATATAGCGATAGCAATAAAGTAATGACCAAAGCCGCCAATGTGATGAGACATGGCTGTTTGTGTCAGTGCAATACCAGACTCGCCATTGCCTAAAGAGCCAGAAAGCAAAATCATCAAAGCGGTTGCAGTACAAATTAGCAAGGTATCAATAAACACACCAAGGGACTGAACCATACCTTGAGATGAAGGATGGTGAGGGTTCGGTGTGGCAACTGCGGCAATATTTGGTGCAGAACCCATACCAGCCTCATTAGAGAATAAGCCACGTTTGATACCATTTAGCATGGCGCCAGCAACGCCGCCTGCGGCTTGCTCAAAACCAAAAGCACTTTTGAAGATAAGCGCAAATGCCGCTGGCACATCAGAGATGTTGACCGCAATGATGTAAAATGCCAACAGTAGGTAGACGATCGCCATAATCGGGACAACGACTTCAGCAAAGCGTGCGATTTTGCGAATACCACCAAAGATAACAATGGCAGCCAGCGCCATGATGATAAAGCCGGTAGTGATTTTAGGAACACCAAATGCTCCTTCAACGGCGCCTGCAATTGAGTTTGCTTGTACCGCATTAAAAACTAAGCCGAAAGCCAAAATCAAAGCTAGTGAGAATACCGCGCCAGCCCAAGGTGCTTTTAAACCTTTGCTGATATAAAACGCAGGACCACCACGCAATTGGCCATTTTGATCTCGCACTTTATAGACTTGCGCTAGCGTACTTTCAGCATACGCAGTGGCCATGCCTATAATGGCCACCACCCACATCCAGAAAATAGCACCAGCACCACCCAGAGCAAGGGCTACAGCCACGCCGGCCATGTTACCAGTACCAACACGTGAAGCGAGACTCGTACAAAGAGCCTGAAATGGCGTAATGCCACCACGGTCGTGTTGAGGTGCTTTAAATACCGTTCTAACAAACTCAGGAAATTGGCGTATCTGTATGAAGCCAAGGCGGATGGTGAAAAACACACCGACAGCCAATAAACCGTAAATGAGAATATAGCCCCAAAAGAGGGTATTCAACGAATCAATGATAGTGGCCATTTGGCACTCCCAAAATTATGTTTTCATTATTAGAGGGGGGGAGGGGTCGAATAACCCCTACGAACAGTCTCTCTTTTTGAGGTGCTATTCTGTAAAAGGCAGCAAGACTAGCGTCTAAAAAAAAATTGGCAAGCCAGAATGAATAAGAAATGTTTAAATTTGGTGCATTTTTCCTGCACCGTTTTGTTCCGTCGCCAATATTTGGTGCGAAATTTTAACAAAAAGAAAAAAATTGAGACAAAAAAGCCTAGTAAGAAAGATCTTTCTTGCTTCAATTTTGTGGTGACTAAGCGCCCTTTTTAGTAGCGGGTGAATTAGCGGCAATGATCATCGAGAAGGGTGATTGCCAGAGTAGCTGAGGGGAGCTAGTGTACTTGTGTTTTGCTCTGTTATTGCCGTTAATGATCGTTATTAAAAAAGGCATTGTGGTGACCCGCAATGCCTTTTTTGCGTTTACTGTTTTTGCTCCTTGGCTATTGAGGCAAAGAGCTTTTTAGTAAGGTGAGTCCTCAAAATAAAAGTCTTCTGCGTTGTCTTTAGTGACCAATTGGGCATCTAAGATAATTCGTGATGGCTCATTATACAGGTCGCCCAGTTTTTCTTGTTTGACTCCATGCACGGCCAAGGCAACGCCAGAGGCAATCATCGAAGGTGGATAGGTGACTGTCGCACGCACCATTTTGTTGCTGTCTGATTTAATCATCTTAATAATGTCTTTAGAGCCTGCGCCACCTAAAACTGTTTTGATATCGGTACGGCCAGATTCCTCAATCGCTTTTAATACCCCTTTTAGCATGTCATCGTCTTGGCACCATACCGCATCAATTTTAGGGTATTTTTGTAAGAAGTTTTCCATCACGGTTAAGGCTTTTTGCGTAGACCAATCGCCTGGTTGTGAATCCAGTACCTTGATGTCGGGGTAATTGCCCATGACTTCGTTGAACGCATCCACACGTTGCTTGTTAATAGGGATTTGCAAGCCTTCAATGGAAACAATGTTGCCTTTGCCTGACATTTGTTTGGCCAGCCATTGAGCACCAACACGGCCTAGACCTACGTTATCACCAGCAATAAAAACATTTTGCGAAGGGTGGGCCAGTTCGCGGTCAACCACGACGGTATATATGCCTTCGTCATAGGCTTCTTCGATGACTTTTTGTAAGGTGGCAGGGTTATGAGGAAGAATCACTAAAGCGTCGATGTCTCTGACCATAAGATCTTCTACATCTCCGACCTGTTTGGAGCCAGAACTAGCTGCCACGACATAAAACTCAATGTCTTTTTCTTTCTCAGAAAAGTCTTTTACGGCCTTATTTGCCCACCATAATAAGCCCGCGGTCCAGCCGTGATCCGCTGAGGGTACGCTTACTCCTATTTTGTACTTGGCTGCGTAACTTGTACCTATACAGGTAATAAGCATTAAGAACACGATCACTTTTCTCATGATATTATTTTTATATTTCATGAATACACTCCTTTAGTATTGATTAAATGGTAGGCAAGCCAATGGGCTTACCCACGAACCTTTTTACCGATCGCCTTTAAATTGAACCAGTACTGCAATTAGGATCACGAGGCCTTTCACCATGCCTTGCAAATAGGGTGAGATACCCATCAGGTTCAGCATGTTATTGATGATGCCTAAGATGATGACGCCAATGACCGTTCCCCAAATGGTGCCTTTTCCTCCCGATAAGGCAGTACCACCAATTACCACAGCGGCGATGGCATCGAGCTCATAAAAAATCCCCGCATCACTTGGGCTAATGGAATTCAAACGAGAGGTTAATAAAACCGCCGCAATACCCACTGAAGCACCGGCAATAACAAAGGTTTGAAAATAAACCCAGCGGACTTTTATCGCAGAATAAGATGCAACTTTTGGATTTGAACCAATAGCGCAAACATGGCGACCAAAAGCACTGTGTTTTAACAAAATATGATACACAGCAGCTAATAATAGAAAGACCCAAACAGGGTAGGGAATCCCCCATAAATAACCGCCGCCAATGTCAGAGAAATGAGCGTTTGTAGAGACCATTTCTCCTGCATCACTGATGTATAAAGCCATCGAACGGAAGATAGACATGGTGGCAAGAGTGGCGATAAACGAGGCCACTTTGCCTCGGGTAATAATCAATCCATTTAAGGCACCAAAAACGCCCCCTAATGCAATTGCAGAAGACACGGCCATCGCTACCGCCCACCACCCATCTCCGGCACCATTGATGATCATGATGGTAAGTACTCCAACCACCGCGACCATAGAGCCAACGGATAAATCAATGCCGCCAGCAATAATCACAAAGGTCATGCCAAGCGCGATGATGCCGGTGTAGGACACTTGTCTTAGCACGTTGGTAATATTGCGCGGCATTAAAAAAGTGTCGCTCGCAATCGATGAGAAAATTACGAGCAAAAGCAAGGCGATAAAAGGGGCGTATGCCGCCATGTTTAATCGTCTTAAACGGGTCATCATAGGAGCAGGTTCGAGTTTTGCCATAGTAAATCCTTGAATCTTTTTATTGTTATGTTTAAGTCGCTTGGGTTGTGTCTCAAGCTTGCTTCATGGTTTTTAATCCAGCTGCGTAATACATGATTTCTTTTTCATTGATGGCATCGCCAATTAATTCACCCATAATCTCACCAGAGCGCATCACTATGACCCGATGGGATAAGCCCATAATTTCCTCTAATTCAGAGGAAATGACGATAACGGAGACACCTTGTTCTGTTAGAGAATGAATAAAGTGGTAGATTTCCTTTTTGGTGTTTACGTCAATGCCACGGGTCGGTTCGTCGAGAATGAGAATGTTCGGGTGGGTGTCCATCCATTTGGATAAATACACTTTTTGCTGATTACCGCCGCTAAGATTAATCAGATTGGTGTGTAAAGATGCGGCTTTAATATCAAAGCGTTTGACGTACTCTTGAGCAACTGCGTTTTCTTTTTTCTGTCGAATCAGCCCTTTAACATAGGCTGCCAAGGAAATTAGCGTGATGTTCTTCGGAATATCAGAATTCATGATCAAGCCTTTGCCTTGGCGATCTTCTGATAAGTAGGCCAAGTGATAAGACAAAGCATCTGCAATCGAGTTAATCGTGGCGTATTGGCCGTTTATTTCGATTTCTCCCGCGTCCTTTTTGCGCAGCCCCATTACGGCTTCTGCGGTTTCGGTACGGCCCGCACCTATTAAGCCAGCAAAGCCCAATACTTCGCCTTTTTTAAGTTCAAAATTAATGTCGTTTAACACGCCTTTAATGGCCAAATGACTGACTTTTAGCACCACGTGATCGCTCGGCTCACGACGTGACGGATAAATCTGATTTAACTCTCGACCAACCATTTTTCTGGCCATGTCTTGTTCATTTATTTCTGACACATCGTCTAGGCTGACCAAATACCCATCGCGCAGGATTGCGAGTCTGTCACACAATAGCTTCACTTCTTTAAGCTTATGAGAGATGAAAATAAGAGTAACGCCCCGCTGTTTGAGGGTGTCGACCAAGCTAAAAAAGATCTCCACTTCATGGTCGGTCAATACCGTTGTTGGCTCGTCCATTATTAAGATACGTGAGTCGTTCACTAATGCTTTGGCGATTTCCACCATCTGCTTTTCAGCAACACTGAGGTTTTCCACCAGAGCGTCTGGGCTTAATTCGGTTGCCAATTCGGTTAACAAGCGAGCCGCTTTCTCGCGCATGGCGGCTTTATCCAGCAATAGGCCTTTTTTGACTTCATTACCGAGAAAAATATTTTCAAACACGTTAAGGGTGCTGATCAGATTGAACTCTTGTGGAATCATCGCGATGCCTAAACGTTTTGCATCGGAGGTCGAGCGGATCTCCACGAGTTTGCCATCTATCTTAATTTGGCCACTTGTTAGTGGGTAAATGCCGCTAATAATTTTGAGTAATGTCGATTTTCCAGCGCCATTTTCACCTAGTACACCTAGTACTTCACCCGCGTGAATGTCCAAGTTGATATTATGCAGCACGCGTACGCCTGAGAATTCTTTAACTATGTTTTGCACTTGCATGATAGGGGGCGTCATGACTCAGTCTCCTAGTGACGAATCATTAGAGGCGGCTGCCTCTAGTGGTCGCCATGCGCTGTTGTGAGCTGAAGAAGACAGCACCGCATTGATAAATTTCATGCCTTCTACGCCATCATTAATACTAGGGATAACGCCTTGAACAGATGACACTTCCGAGCCTTCTTCAATGGCATGAATCGCCGCAGCAATATCTAGATACAAGTTTGCAAAACCTTCTAAATAGCCCTCTGGATGACCAGCCGGAACTCGAGACAGACGATTGGCTTCTTCGCCTGCGCCAGGGCCTGCTCGAGTGATTCTTTGGGTAGGTTCACCTAATACGGAAAGCCACAGTTCATTGGGAGACTCTTGTGACCATTCAAGTCCTGCTTTGTCGCCGTAAACTCGAATTTTCAACCCATTTTCATTGCCTGGTGCGACTTGGCTAGACCATAACATTCCTTTGATTCCACCTTCGAAACGCAGCATGGTATGAACGTTATCATCTACGCGACGGCCATCTACAAAAGCGGTTAAATCTGCAGAGACTTGCTGCACTTTCTTTCCAGAAATAAAGCAAGCCAAATTGAATGCGTGTGTGCCTATGTCGCCTAAGCACCCGGCTAGGCCTGATTTTTCAGGATCTGTGCGCCATTTCGCCTGTTTGTTGTCTGTGCTTTCCGCTTCTTCTGTCAGCCAGTCTTGCGCGTATTCTGCTTGAATGACGCGTAAATTGCCCAACACTCCGCTATCGACCAAATGCTTTGCATGTCTTACTAAAGGGTAGCCAGTGTAATTATGAGTAAGAGCAAAGAAAGCGCCGGACTGCATAACCAGCGCTTTTAATGCCAAGGCTTCATCTAGGTCTTTTGTCACCGGTTTGTCGCAAATAACATGAATCCCTTGCTCTAAAAACGCTTTTGCAACTGGGTAGTGCATGTGATTTGGGGTGACAATAATGACTGCCTGAATACCATCTTCGCGTAGCTTTTCCTGTTTGGCCATTTCTATAAACGAGGAGTAGGACCGTTCCTCACTGATGCCAATACGAAGTGCTGACGCCAAAGCTCTGTCAGGGTCAGAAGAAAGGGCACCTGCCACCAATTCAAAACCATCATCTATTCGAGTCGAAATACGGTGAACCGCGCCAATAAAAGCGCCGTCACCACCACCGACCATGCCAATGCGGATACGTTTATATTCCATTTTATCGCTCCTTTACTTCAGACCAAGAATGCGGCGGTTGGCAGCGTTGTCTATGCCGCTGCTGGCAAAATCATCAAAGGCTCTTTCTGTCACCTGAATGAGATGCTCGTTAACAAATTTCACACCTTCTTTTGCACCTGCTTCAGGGTGCTTCATACAGCATTCCCATTCGATAACCGCCCAGCCGCCGAAGTCGTATTGGGTGAGCTTTGAAAAGATGCTTTTAAAGTCGACTTGGCCATCGCCTAGTGAGCGAAAACGCCCCGCTCGGTCAATCCAGTTTTGATAGCCGCCATACACACCTTGGCGTCCGGTAGGATTAAATTCAGCGTCTTTCACATGGAACATCTTGATACGCTCATGATAAATATCGATGAACTGCAAATAATCGAGTTGTTGTAATACGAAGTGAGAAGGATCGAACAAAATATTGGCGCGGGGGTGCTGGTTGGTGGCTTCAAGAAACATGTCAAAGGTTACGCCATCGTGTAAGTCTTCACCGGGGTGAATCTCATAACAAACGTTGACACCGCAACGGTCAAATTCATCAAGGATGGGCAACCAACGATTGGCCAACTCTTCAAAACCCGCTTCGACCAAACCGGCAGGACGCTGTGGCCAAGGGTAAAGGAATGGCCATAATAGGGCGCCAGAAAAAGTAACGTGATTGGTTAAACCTAAGTTTTTAGACGCCTGAGCAGACTTTAATAATTGCTCCACGGCCCATTTTTGGCGAGCCTCAGGGTTGCCTTTGACGTGATCTGGTGCAAAGCCATCAAACACCTCATCGTAGGCAGGGTGGACGGCGACTAATTGACCTTGTAAATGCGTGGATAATTCAGTCACCTCCATGCCATATTGAGCGAGTGTTTGCTGAATGTATTGACAGTAGGTCAGGTCAGTTGCAGCTCGGTCTAGGTCAAATATCCGCGCATCCCAGGTTGGGATCTGAACGCCTTTAAAGCCGAGATCAGCGGCCCATTTCACGATATTCTCAAAACTGTTAAAGGGCGCTTCATCGCCAACAAACTGCGCAAGGAAGAGAGCAGGTCCTTTTAAGGCTTGCATAATAGTTGCCTCCATTATTATTTTTATTGGTTCGGTTTTTATCTTTTGTATTGCTTTACATTTAATAGCATAAAGAATTTTTTGCCAATGCATTGCGAGCGCACGATATCGTCTATTTAAAGCATTACGAGGGGTTATAAAAAAGCCTTTCTGATCACTAATAATTAAAACTCGAAACAGGTGGAAAATAGCAGATAGGATAGTTCGGCAAGGATTTATAAAATTGAGATTGATTAAAAGTATTTAAAAATCAATGGCTTGAATTTCTTTGTTATGTAGATAATGAGTTGTTTATTACTGGTTCTGTATGAAGCTCAAAAGATAAGCTGGTTTTATAATGTATTACCAATAGCCAGTTTTTCGTGGCCATAAGCCAATGAATGGGGCATTTTTACTATAAAAAAACGCTACCAAAAAACAAAAAAAGATAATGAGTTTATGAGCTCGCTCTATCAGCATTCATCACTAGAGATATTTAACCTCGCGAATTAACTAACGGTCATGTTAACTGGTGATAAAAGCGATTATAAGGAAGCAGGGTATTTATAAAAAAGTAGAGTATTCATAAAAAAGTAGAGTATTCATAAAGCAGGAAGGTATTAAGAATAGATAAGCTGGAAGAAAGGATTAGTAAGAGAAAAATGACCTGGCACTTAATTGGCAAGGTCATTGTTACGACGCAAGTAATCTAGTTTACCGTTTTATACACGGCAGCGATGTCTTCATCGCTAAAGCCAGCTTTTTTAGCTTGTTTGAATGCTTCGTTCGCCGTGGCAGCGGAAGGTAGGGACAAATTCAGTTTGTCGCCTAATGCTACCGCGAGACGCATGTCTTTTTGCATGTGTTTAAGCGGGAAGCTGGTGGTGTAATCTTCGGCAAGCAGCATGGCGCCTTTGCCTGCAAACATGGGGTTAGCGATGGCACCAGCGGCGATAACATCGAGTATTTGTTCACCATCTAAGCCCGCTTTTTGGCCAAGCGACATGCCTTCACTAAAGATGCTTAACATGCCGCCCATCATCATGTTGACCACCAGTTTCATACTGGCACCTTGACCAACTTCGCCTAGGAATGGCGACATTTTCCCCATCACGTTAAAAGCAGGCAGAGCTTCCTCATAAAGGGATTGATCACCGGCGGCTAAAATAATCAGGGTGCCATCTTCAGCGGGTTTTTTGGTGCCAGAGACTGGCGCTTCTAAAAAGCGACCGCCAGCCTTTGTAATAGTGTCGGCAATAGTTTGGGATGTGCTGTCGTCTACGGTCGACATATCAATGTAGCCGCGACCTTCACCAATGCCGGCTGCTACGCCGTCAGGACCTTGGCAAATGACCAGTGCCGCAGCGGGGTCAGAGACCATGGCAAAGGTAATATCACAGCTTGCTGCCACCTCTTTAGGAGTGCTGCCTTGCGTGGCGCCTAACACAACAAGTTCGGTTGTTTTTTTTGCATTACGGTTCCAGACAGTGACTTCAAATCCTGCCTTGATAAGATTGGTCGCCATGGCTTTGCCCATGATGCCTAAACCTAAAAAGCCTACCTTTTTCATAAAACTCACTCTTTTTATCGGGATGTTTGCTGCAATAGTAAAATTTTACCATGCTGATTGGAAATGTCCGCGCGATGAATGAAGTAAAAGCAGAGGGTTGAATGGCCCGATAAGAAAAAAGCAGCACCCTTGTAAAAGAGCGCTGCTTTTATAAAAGCTCAGTGGTGTTCGAATTAGAGTAGGTCGTTCATAGCACACTGAATATGGTTAAACATACCGCCGTCACAGGCCAAATTCGTGCCTCGAATCCAAACACTGTCTGCTGATGCTAAAAAAACAATGGCAGGCGCTATATCATCTGGGGTGCCCGGGCGATCCATGACTTTCATGTCTTCTTCTACACGCTTTCCTAATGTGGCAATAAAATCTTTAAGAATAGGGGTTTCAACAGGGCCTGGGCTGACACAATTCATACGAATACCGCGGTCTCGCCAAGTCCAACGGTTTTGCATTGTCCATGTGATTAAAGCTTCTTTGCTGAAAGCATAGCTACGGGCGTCGTCTATGTTGTGCTCTTCACAGAACGCCCCCACCTGATCAAAATCCACTAATGAGGAAGCAGCCTTAATGCTAGGAATCGCCTCAGGCCAACCAACCCCTGCCAACGAGGCTACATTAACAATGGCTGCGTTATCAGCCAGTTTATCAACACAGCCAAGCGTTAGACGCTTTAGGGCTAAAAGGTTGACTTGTAAAACCAGTGTTGCCCCCGCTGTTGGTGGCACACCAGCAATATTTAATAGGCCATTGGCACCACTGGGCAGCGCCTCAATAAGAGCATCAATTGATACAGGGTCAGACAAATCCGCGTGATGAAATTCATCAACAAACTGAGTAGTAGGGTTTCGGTCTACTCCGATAACGGTGGCACCTTCTTTTTTTAGCAGTTCACATGTTTTTGCACCAATACCTGAAGCACAGCCAGTTACAATGATTTTTTGGTCTGAAAATTTCATGGTCTTCTCCTGTGATGAAAATAGAGTAATGGATAACGCCAGCGCACTGCGATTATGAGACAGCTGTTGGATTTAATACTCTTTGATGTAACGATTAAATGGGATAGTGCTGTTTTGGGTTTTCAATAGTAATCCAGCGCAAGTCGGTGAATTCTGCAATGGAGGATGTGCCACCAAATCGACCATAGCCACTGTTCTTAACGCCACCAAAAGGCATTTGTGGCTCGTCACCCAATGTTGGCCCATTAATATGACAGATACCAGATTCGATTTGACTTGCAACGCTCAATGCCCGTTGAATATTTTGTGTAAAGACCGCAGCGGACAGACCATATTCAGTGTCATTGGCGACCACAATGGCTTCTTCCACGCTGTTTACTCGAATAATGGATTTGACTGGGCCAAATGATTCTTCTTGATAGACGCGCATATCCGCCGTGACATTATCGAGTAAGGTGGCTTCCACTATTGTCCCCTGAATACCGCCTCCAGCCGTTAGGGTTGCCCCTTTAGACAGCGCATCCTGAATCAGTTGATGCATTTTTTCTGCGGCCTCAAGTGAAACGAGAGAGCCGAGAATGGCATCTCCTCGTGGGTCGCCGGCGGTTAACTGGGCGGCTCTTTGAGATAATTTTTGACTAAATTCATCCGCTACTTGGTGATGAACGATCAGTCTCTCCGTTGACATGCATATTTGCCCTTGATTCATAAAGGCACCAAATAACGCGGCGTTTACGGCGCCGTCTAGGTCCGCATCTTCAAGGATAATGAGAGGCGCTTTACCACCTAATTCTAGTAATGCAGGTTTAAGGTTTTCTGCCGCCAAACGGCCAATAATACGGCCCACAGCGGTTGAACCGGTGAAGTTGATGTGCTTAACCTGCGGGTGTTCGATTAACGCTTTGACAATGTCTGGTGCATTTTCTGGTGCATTGGATAGCACGTTTAACACCCCAGCGGGGAAACCTGCTTCAGTAAAAATCTGGCCAATAAGAGTTTGCGTGGCAGGGCACAACTCGGATACTTTCAAGATGACGGTATTGCCACAGGCAATGGCCATTGCAACCGCGCGAGTGGCAAGAATAACGGGGGCATTCCACGGAGCGATGCCAACACAAACGCCTTTTGGCTTGTGCACACTCATCGAAAGGGTGCCGGCTTTATTTGACGGGATAACGTCACCACCGACTTGCGTCGTTATTGCCGCAGCTTCTCTTAAAAGACCGGCAGATAACATACTATTGAACCCTGCCCACATTTTAGTGGCACCGATTTCCGTTAGCATTCGCTGTTCAAACTCTGCAGATTTCGCTTCCATAATATCCGCGGCTTTTAACAGCAGCTGACGACGTTCATTTGGCCCCGTTTTGGACCAGGTTTTGAAGGCCTCTTGAGCAGACATAACCGCACGATTGACGTCTTCTTTAGTGGCCGCAGCCGCTCGGCTTGCCAGCTCACCAGTGATAGGATCAATGCGTTCAAATGTTTTTCCGTTTGATGCACCGACATTTTTTGAGTCGATTAATAATTCAACATTCATGGATGACCACTCCTAAAAGTGCCTACAGTTATAAGATGCGCTCAGCTAGGCCACGAAGATATGCTAAGTGGCCATGTGAGGCGCTATTTTTTGTCTGTGTTAATCTTGTTTTTTTCTACTACTTGATAGCCAACGGGTAAAAAATGCCAGTTAAAGCGACGTTCTAACTCACCCCATATTCCTTTTGGTAAAAACAGTGAGAATGCAATCGCGATAGCGCCAAGACTAACAAGGTACCAAACACCAGTGCTACTAAACCAAGTTTCCACGAGGAAGAAGATAATGGCACCAAGAATAGCGCCTTCAAATTTACCAATACCTCCAACCAGCACCATAAAGATCATATAAGCAGACCATTGCACGCTGAAGTAGGTTTTCGGTAAAAAGGTAGTAGCACTGGTTAGCCAAAGAGCCCCCGCAACGCCAATACCAAAGGCCGCAATCACAAACAGTAGTTGTTTGGTTTTTTCTGGTTTGACTCCGACCGACGTTGCTGCTTCTTCGTTATCTCGTATGGCTTGAATAGCAGAGCCTGTTTTGCTTCGTAATACGAAGAATAATAAGGCTAACAAACCGGCCATTGAGCCAAGGGTTAGAAGGTAGATAATGGTTAATCGTTGCGCCGAATCGTAATGGTTAAGACTAACCAGGGAAATCCCAGTTTCGCCTTGAATTAAGCCATCTAAGTTCACCATTAAATGCAGAATGGAAGCGACTACCCACATGCCAATGGCGAACTCACCACCTTTTAAACGCAGCATAACAAGAGAGATTGGGTAGGAGATTACACCGACAATTAACGCGGCCAGAGCGACGGAAATAAAAGGGTCTAAACCAAGGTCTGCGATACGGATAGTAAAATACGCACCAAGACCAAAGAAAGCTTGTTGGCCAACCGAAATTAAGCCACCGTAGCCGGCCAAGGCATTCCACATGGCGGCTAAGATGACATAAATAAATAACGCGGTTAATCTGTCCAGCAAGCCATTAGAAGCAAATAAAGGAGCTAACGCTAATAGCACCAGCACCAAGCCCGCGAAGACGATCGCGTAACGTGAAGAGGGGGTCCAACGCTGAATAGTAACACTGTTTGTCCATTGACTCATTTTGCACCTCCGAAAGCAGCCTTCATTCGATGGCTTACCCCGCCTTTGGCCAGAACTAAGCGGATTAAAAGAATGATAATAAAGAGAATATGACCCCCTAGAAGGAAGCCCTGGGGGTGAATATTAGCGCCGATAGTTTGTGCTAACGCGAGAATAATACCGCCAATCAGTGTTCCCCAAAGAGAGCCCACGCCACCAATAATGGTGGCTTCAAAGGCAAACAGGAGTTGTGGCCCGCCTGAGTAAGCGTCGAATACTCCTCTGACGCCAAGTGCAAGGCCAGAAATCGCCACCGTTCCCATCGCCAAAGCGGCGGCGATGGCGCTGGCTTTTTTCGGATTAATGCCAACAATGCCAGCGGTATCAGGGTCATGGGCGGTGGCTCTGATTTGTCTACCTAATGGCGTCTTTTTCATAAACAGTTGTAAGCTGCCTAAAATGATAATGGCGGTAACTAGGATATACACAGAGGTTTTGCCCACGTAAACGCCGCTGAATAACTCCCAGGATTGCCAAGATAAGTCACCAATGTAAGGGGCGAGAGAGCGAGTATTTGCGCCAAAATGCTCAAACAAGAGGTTCTCAATAACGATGGCCAAGCCAAAGGTAGTGAGGATGGGTAATAGCTCTCCTCCTCGGGCGCTTTTTTCCAACAAAAAAGCTTGTAGCGCCCAACCAATTAGCATCATCAAAGGTGTCACAATGAGCAAACCTACAAAGGGTGATAAATGGTAGTGTTCAGCCAAAAACCATAATAGATAGCCAGCTAAAACAAGTAAGCTGCCATGGGCCAAGTTTATAATTTTCATTACAGAAAACATAAACGACAAGCCGCATGCAAGCAGTGCATAGTAACCACCAAGAAGGATGGCTTGAATAATTTGATTGGTCACGCTGCGTCTCCATTATGAGTTCTTATTTTATGAAGCCCAAAATAAGCATCAGTGATTTCGTCTCGGGTTACCAGTGACATGGGTTTGTCGAGAACAATCTCTCCTTCGAGCATGCAAATGGCTCGATTGGCCACCTTCATTGCCCGAGATAAATCTTGTTCTACTAGAATAATGGTGGTGTCTGTTGCCAGTAACCTTTCCAAATTTTGATACACTTGATCTACAACAAGAGGTGAAAGCCCTAATGAGACCTCATCAAGGATCAGAATGTCGGGGTTACTCATCAAGGCACGTCCAATGGCCGTCGCTTGCTGTTCACCACCTGACATGGTGCCCGTTTTGGTGTGTCTTCTTTTGCTTAAGTTAGGAAACACTTGAAAGATTTTTTCTATGTTCCATTCACCGCTACGGGCGGAAGTTGCACCAAGTAACAGGTTTTCTTCTGTGGTCATATTGGAAAACAGCTTACGGCCTTCAGGGACCAGCGCTAACCCTGCCGCGACGCGTTTATGAGAGGATAATTTGGTAATCTCATTTCCGTTGAGTTGGATTGTCCCAGCAGCTGGCGAATGAGCACCGCTAATGGCTCTTAAAAAGGTAGTTTTACCCGCTCCATTGGCTCCAATAAGAGCAACCACATCGCCTTTGTTAAGCGTCATACTGACACCACGAACGGCGGCTAATTGGCCATGACGTACGTCTAAATTGTTGACTTGCAAACAGCTCATTCGATGCCACCTCCTAAATACGCTTTGACTACTTGGGGATTGCTAAGCACCGCTTGAGGTTCTCCATCCGCAATAATCTCTCCAGAGTCCATGCAGATAAGGCGTTCAGCAACCTGCAGTAATACATGCACTATGTGTTCAATCCAGATGATGCCTATGCCTTGGCGGCGCAGCTCTTTAATCGTATCAACCAGTTGTACGGATTCGGCTTCGGTTAACCCACCCGCAATTTCATCCAGTAATAAAATCTTGGGCTGAGTAGCGAGTGCTCTGGCAAGTTCTAAGCGTTTTCGGTCGAGTAACCCAAGTGATTCGGCTTGACGGTTAGCAACATGCTCCATGCCGCTTAGCTGAATAGCGTTAAGAGTATGCTGATAAGCGGTTTGCTTATCAGCATCAACACCATAGGATGCTGCAACAAGCACATTCTCAAATACCGTCATACCATCAAAAGGTTTAGGAATTTGATGGGTTCTTACAACGCCTAGGTTACAGCGTGCAGAGGCGCACTTTTCTGTGACGTCTTGATTGTTTAATAATATTGACCCTTGATCCAGCTGAAAGGCGCCAGCAAGCGCACTTAACAGCGTGGTTTTCCCTGCTCCATTAGGGCCGACAATGCCAACGGCTTCATCGGCATTCATAGAGAAATTTATATTTTTAAGAACGGATACACTGCCAAAGTTCTTTACGAGATCACTGGCGAGTAAACCGTTTGATACTGCATGTGTCATCATCTTGTTCTCGCTTAGATTAGGCGTTGTATGGCGTTAGTTTATGGGCAATCGGTACATTCGGGTCCGTGGCATGTTCGGTGATTAGGTAATCAAATTTGAATGGACCTGATTTACTTTTCACCCATTGCGTCCCGATGATTGGAGTAATAGCTACATTGGGAACCGGGCCGCTGGTGAAATCCACTTGCCCAGCAATGGTACTGACATTGAGCTTTCGCATTGCCATGGCAAGATTAACTTTGTTTTTTGGGTCGGCAGAGGTAATAAGGGTTTCCATGGCTGCATCGAACAAAGACAAGCAAGCGCCGATTTGTTGTGTCCACTGTTTATTGGTTTGTGCTTCATACAGATCGCACAATTGTTTACCAGTTTGTCCTGTTAATGGAGAACGATATGGCATGTCTTTGTGCCAATAACAAGCACTCGCAAGTTTGTTACCAAGGCCACCTAGCGCTTCGATGTCGGAAGGGAAGAGTCCTGTTTTAGCGATCTGGGCGATTTTAATCTGACGTGTTAATCCTTGCTGAGCAGCTTGACGCCATAGGGCAGAGAAGTCAGAAGGGATTGGGAAAGCATTAAATATTTCAATACCTTCGCGTTTAAAGAGGGCAATCTGTGACGAGAAATCTGAGGTGCCGGTTTCATAAGCACCAGGGTCAATTATTGTGTAGCCAGCGGCTTCCAGCTTGGGTTTTAAAAAGCGACGAATAGCGTTTCCATCGGCGTCGTTAGGGTACATAACACCGACTTTTTTGTTGGTTTCAATGAGCCCCCACTGGGAGATGTAGGTTTGATAAAACTCATCCACACCAAAACTAAAATGGTATGTCCATTTAAAAGGCGACGGTTGTCCTGGCTTGGCACCACGACCAAAGTACCATGCCTCCCAGGGCAGCACTGCAGATAGGCAGGGAATACCAGCAGCTTCACAGGCATCAGAAACTGGGTTGATGGTTTCTGGCGCCACAGTAGAGAGCATGAAGTCAATATTTTCATTATTAATCAAGTCTTTAGCCAGTTGCCCTGCGCGGGAAGGGTCAGATTGACTGTCGCGATCAAGAATCTCAATTTGGTATGTTTCATTGTTAATTTGCAAACCATCGGCAAGCGCCTGACGAACTTGTGACAACACAAAAGGGTCCGTTTCACCAAAGGCCCCTAAATGCCCAGTACGTGGAGAAATAAAGCCTACTCGTAGCTTTTTGTCTGACGTTGCTGCGGCAAAGGTTGGGTTGATTGCCATGATGGCGCTACCTGCAATAGCAGAAAGAGTGAACTGTCGTCTTGATATGCCTGTTTTAGTTATTTTTTTCATATAAAAACTCCATAGGGTCCCGTTGCTTAATAGCAATCGGGGTAAGTGAACAAAATGGTTGGTAAAGCGTTTGTAGAACTAAATTTGGGGGGGAGGGCAATCGTCGTTTGCGATGGTGATCCAACGAGATTCAGTAAATTCATTAATCGAGTGACTGCCGCCAAAGCGCCCGTGACCGCTGGATTTCATACCGCCAAATGGGGCTCTAGCATCATCGGCTACCGTGGTTGAGTTGATATGACAAATACCGGATTCAATGCGTTTTGCGATATTCATTGCCCGATACGTATCTTGGCTAAATACCGCCGCGGCTAGGCCGAATTCCGTGTCATTTGCAATGCTTAGCGCGTCATCATCAGAGCAACAACGTACAATATGAACAAGTGGACCGAAGCATTCTTCATAATAAATGCGCATGGAAGGTGTCACATTATCGATCACGGTAGCGTCTAGATAACAGCCATTTACTGTGCCACCACACAGCACAGACGCGCCTTTTTCCACCGCATCATCAATAATTGCTTGCAGGCGTTTTCCGGATTTTGTGTCGATCAGTGCGCCCAGTTTGTGGGAAGCGTCATGATTTAAACCACTGGTAAGCGTCTTCGCTTTGGCCACAAAGAGTTGGGTAAATTCATCCGCGATAGGGTCTTGTAAAATGACTCGTTCAGTAGAAATACAAAGTTGGCCTTGGTTCATAAAAGCACCATAGCACGCCGCTTCGACTGCTTTGTCTAGGTTGGCATCATCCAACACGATAAAAGGGGCTTTACCACTGAGTTCTAAGATGCAGCGTTTAAGATGTTTGGCAGACAATTCCGCAATTAATCGGCCAACTCGAGTCGAGCCAGTAAAATTAATGTGCCGTACCGCTGGGTGAGAGATGAGTGATTCGACAACATCGCCAGCCTCATCAGGGCGGTTAGTAATAATATTAATGACATTTTCTGGAAAGCCAGAATCCTTGATGATTTCAATCACCCGTTGATGGGTTTTTGGGCAAAGTTCAGAGGCTTTTAAAATAACAGTGTTGCCACAAGCCAGGGGCAATGCAATTGCTCGTACTGATAATAGAATAGGGACATTCCAAGGTGGAATACCCAAACAAACCCCAACAGGTTGTCTCACCGCAAGGGATAAGGAGTGAGCCGAACTATTAGGTAATAAGTCGCTGTTAATTTGGGTCGTTAAACTTGCCGCTTCTTGTAGGAATTCAACGGCGATATCAATGTTCATGTCTAGAAAATTATCGGCTGAACCGACTTCTTCGGCCGCGATTTTCTTTAATTCTGCACTGTGCTTTCTAATGTTTGCCGCGGCATTTAATAATAATTTTCTTTTCTCTTCAGGATTAACAGTAGACCAGTTAGAAAATGCTCTGGCTGCTTTGTCGGCAAGCGCAACGGCCTCATGCGACGCTTTTTTGTGATCCATATGGGCAAAAGGCGAGTGTGATAAGGGCTTTATTTGATGATTCCGTATCAAATTTTCTGTGTTCATAATGTGTTACCTATCCTGACTCCGCTTATTGTTTTTATTGCAGTATTCAGTCTATCGTTGGGCTTTTAAAAAAGCGCCTGTTGATGTTTTTTTTATTGTGAATTGATTATTAATTAGACTGAACCCAAGGTAAATGTTATTTTTTGGTCTATAGTTGTTGATATTTGGTTTTTGCGCGATGTTTTTTTAATTAGGTTTACTTATTATGAATCAATCCGTTTCCGTTAATATTCATGTCCATGCTCGCAGTGAAATTCATGAAACCACCTTGTCTCATAAAAAAATAGAGCCCAAGCGGGGTATTTATGAAGAGTTTGCCCATGTGTTTTTTTTAACCTCTGGTAATGCTTTATTGGACGCTGCAGGGCAGCAAATAGAAATGCAGGCGGATTCCATTGCCTATATACCGGTCTCGGGCTCATTTTCAGTCGCGATAGAAGCAGGCAGTACGGGCTACCTATTAGGCGTGTCACAATATTTGCTGATTGAGTTATTAGGATCCAGCGCAGAATCTGTGTTGCTTCGAGAATTTTCGGAGCGAAGTACCTACCTAGATGCACCCGATCGTCACTTTATTGAAGAGTTTCATAATCTCGCCCAAGGATTCATCAATGAACTGAGTGACGACAAGCGAGGCTCTAGAATGGCAATTGCTTCCTACTTTAGCTTGATCTTGATGGGCTTGTGGCGTGTTTCTGGCAGCCAAGAGTCTGCCGATCAAGGCGTAGGGGAAATCAAAACATTATTGCAAAGCTTTCGCCATCTTGTGGAAATACACTATCGGGAGCGTTGGACAATTCAGCAATACGCCGCCGCCTTATTAGTAAGCCATGATCGTCTTCATTCCATATGTACTCGAACTTTGTCTAAAACGCCGAGTCAATTGGTTCAAGAAAGGGTTATTTTTGAAGCAAAACTACGCTTAGAAAGGTCAGGGAGCAGTATTCAACAATTGGCGCATAATTTAGGGTTTTCTGATGCCACTACTTTTAGCCATTACTTCAAGCGTTACTCGGGTAGCACTCCAGCCGCTTTTAGACGAATGATTAAAAAGCCACATTTAGTGAGCGCGGATTCATTATCGTTTGGGCATGCTGATTGGCCATAGTGGGATATTGTGGTGCCTATAAAACGCTGGACCAAGAAAATAGAACAGGGAAGGCGATTTTAACTCTAAATGTAATCTTTTGTATTATTTTGCAAACCTTCTTATGTATTTATTAGTGCTTTGGTGAGATCAAATAGCCGTAGGTTTATTTTCACTGTATTCTCCAAATTAATAATTTCTAAGGATTTTCTTCATCTTTCATTATTTTATTACGCGTTCTTTATGCTTTTTGATAAATATTTACCATTTCGATATTTGAAATAATTATAAGGAATAATGTAAATATGATGAAATGCGCTATGGTAATATCATTTGTGACACTACTATAATGACTGCGTATTAGAAGAAGCAGGAATGCTTTTTTTATTGATGACGAAAATAAAAATAAGAATGGAGTGACTCATGACTACCTCTTCAAGATGCTCATCTACAATGTTCAAAATCAGCCTTGTTACCTTATCTGTAGCAGCGGCATCATCTGCGTATTCCGCAGGCTTCTCTCTTGGTGACCAAAGCGCCACTGCGTCAGGGTCAGCACTTTCCACGGCGGCGGCGTCTAGCGAAGACATTTCTTTTAGCTATTGGAACCCGGCTCTTTTCCTTAATGCGAAGAAAAATACTTTCTATATCTCTGGGGCTTACATTATCCCTAAGATGGACGTGACTAATATTGAGGCAACTGATGCAAATAATCCAACTGGGAACACAGCAGTAGATGGATCTACAACTAACACAGACTCGGTAGATAATACCATAGTGCCATCCTTGTATTACGCCATGCCGTTATCGGATGATACAGTCGCGGGTATCTCTATTAATGCGCCGTTTGGACTTTCGGGTGATTATGGGGACGACTGGGCAGGGCGCTTCCATGCTACGGAAACTGCGCTTCAAGACATTGCCTTAAGTTTCTCTCTCGCGCACCGTGTTAATGATTGGTTCTCAGCCGGTGCCAGTGTGCAGGTGCATAAAGCAGAAGTGACTTTAAAATCACAAGTAGGGAATACTTCATCCGCTTTAGGAGCGGGTGCTCTTGAGGGTAGTGGGGATATTGAAGCGGATGATATCGGCTATGGTTATAGCCTAGGTGTATTATTTACTCCTGTGAAAGGAACTCGTATTGGTGTGGGCTATCGCAGTAAAATCGACTTTGATTTTGAAGGGGATGTGAAGTATAACAATGTTGATAACCTATCAAGTGCTAACTTAGTGAATGCAGATGTTAGTGATTCATTGACATTCCCTGATGTCTTGACCATCAGTTTAGAGCAAGCATTAACGCCTAAATTGAAATTGGGCTTGAGTGTTATCCGCACTGGTTGGAGTTCTATGGATGAAGGTTTAAACATCGACTTCGACAGTGACCAACCAAATTCAGTACTCACATTTGGTTTTGAAGACCAATGGATGTATTCTGCGGGTTTAACCTACGACTACTCTAAAAAGCTAACACTGCGTACCGGTATCGCTCGTGATAATTCACCAGCGACCGATGAATATCGTTCCGCGAGAACTCCAGATGGAGATCGTACCTGGTATTCAGTGGGGGGAACGTATCACTTTAATGACGCTTCATCCGCGACCTTTGCCTACACCTATGTAGATATCGAAGAAGTATCGGTGGATCGAGATGGAACAGGTGAAGACAGTGCACGAGGCTCTTACAGTGCAGATTATTCTTCTTCTGCCAGTGTTATCTCCCTCGCTTATAACATGTCTTTCTAACCGAAGTTAGTTGTTCATCGGTTAATAGCCGAAGGTAGAAAAACAAGCCAGACCTCTTATCAGGTCTGGCTTTTTACTGTCTGCACCCTAGCAATATATTCAGCTTTAAATCATCGAATAGCGTGCTGGTGACACTAAACGTAGCCAGATTCTAGCCGTAGCCAAGTACCTACGCTTTCTAGTGGCTGTGATTTTCTAGTGCATGTAATGCAGTGGCGTTGGCAAAAGTATAAATATA
Source organism: Marinomonas pollencensis (assembly GCF_003387375.1). Classification (GTDB taxonomy): domain Bacteria; phylum Pseudomonadota; class Gammaproteobacteria; order Pseudomonadales; family Marinomonadaceae; genus Marinomonas; species Marinomonas pollencensis. Next base: position 21,752 of record NZ_QUNG01000011.1, read on the forward strand.
GCGAGTGTGCGGCTATCGCTGTGTAGGTAGATATTGGCAGCTGCGTCTTATGAAAGACGCTTTATTGGCTCTTGTCGCAAGACATAGGTGAAGGAGGGGCTGTGTTTAGTCTACTAGGAAGCGGCTTATCTAGACAAAAATACAGTTAGTCATACACATGAGGTGTCGACTAATACACCATGCGAAGTTCTTTGGCTTTCTGATGATTGTTATTGGTCCAGTCAGTCATAGGGGCAGGTTTTGCGAAGTAATAGCCCTGAAGAGTGTTGCAACCTAGAGCGATCAGTAAATTGGCTTGCTCTTTGGTTTCAATGCCTTCGGCGATGACTTTCATATCAAGCGAGCGCGCAAGTTGAATCGTAGATTTAACAATGTCTAAGTGGCGCTGATCATCTGGTAATGGCGACACAAAGCGGCGATCTATTTTGAGCACAGTTGCAGGTATGTCAATCAATTGCCCCATGGTGGCTTGGCCAGTGCCAAAATCATCAATGGCAATCACAAAGCCATATTGGTGTAAGGCTTTTAAGCGTTTATGTATCAGAGGGTTGGTCATTACTGGGCTGGTTTCGGTGATTTCAAGCTCAAGCATGTCACTCAACCAGGAGTGATCGGCTGCCAGAGACATTAATAGTGCAAAGAAAGCATCGTTCATCAGCTCTTGGCCCGCTAAATTAAACGCAACGGGAGTGCGAATGTGCTCATCGTGCCAATCTTGTAACACAGGGATTAATGAGCGTAATAGGTTTTCTGCCAACGTGGGTAATAAACCTAGTTTCTCTGCCACTGCAATGAACACAAAGGGAGAAACAAAATTACCATCTGCTTTTTGCCAGCGAGCGAGAGCTTCAAAAGAGCAAACTTGGCCATCAGGGGAAACTTGAGGCTGCAACCATAGGGCAATGTCATTACGCTTTATTGCATCGCCAAGTTGCAAACCTAATTGATGTTCTTGAACCAGTTTATTTTCTAACTGGTGATCGTAGTAAGAATATCTCTCTACACTGTTTGAATACTCTAGCGCCATCTCACAGTGTTCTAATAGTTGTTCTGCCGTTTGACCATCGTTTTGGTAGTAGGCGATGCCCACTTGGAAATCGATATTCAGTACCTTGCCATCCATTCTGATATGTTCAGGTAGTACAGATTTTATCAGAGCAGATAAGTTTCGTTGAATGAGGTAAGCCTGGCCTAATGGTAAAAAACAAGCGAATTTAACACCACGCAAACGACTAATGATTGTTTGATCGGACAGCTTACTCTGTAGTGTTTTGGCAAAACTAAGAATGATGCGATTAGCGTTGTCTTTTCCATATTGCTTATTTAGCAATTTAAATTGGCTTATGCGAATGATAAACATCGCACCAGTGTAGTGGTTTGTTTCCTGCTTAATTTTACGGTTTACCTGATTACAAAAATTCTGAAAATTTGGCAAGCGAGTAAGCGCATCAAAATGCACCAAACGGCTATTTGTCTCTTGAGAGTTCACTAATTCCTGTTTCATTGCCTTCAAATGGGTAATGTTTTGCAAATGAAGCATATAGTGGCCGTGATTGGTCAAAGTGGCTCTGTGAACTTCGATAAAGACATCTGTGTCTCTTTTTAACGCGCACTCTACTGCATTAGACTGCCAGAAATACCTCTCTGTTTTCTTGTTTAGTGGCATTAACCAAGACTGGATTTTGCTGTTTTCAATTTTATCCGTTTCGTTCAAACCCAACAGATGGTGAGCCGATCGGTTGGCTTTAAGTACCTTGCCATATTTGTTACAGAGAATGGTCGGGTTGCCGGTGTGCTCAAAGATCTCTTCATACAGGCTGTAATTTCTATTTAACCGACGATACAGAGATTCTAGATGAGTGGTGTTGTGCTCTAGAGTGTACATGATTCGAGAAACAGCAAAAGGCAGAGCAAAGTTCAAAGTGACAAAGGTCAGTATTTGAAAGTAAAAAGAGGTAAAGGCAGGCACTACGCCTGTTGAGGTATGGGCTTCTAAACTGTGTGAGCCGCTGACAATTAAATAAAATGAGCCAAGATTGGCAAAGCTAAGTAACAGGGAAAAACGGAAATTAAACAGCAACCTTGCCATTAAAGGCAAAGAGTACAATGAAATTAAACCATACTTTGCAGCGTGAGCATCATTCGACAGAGTAACAAGAGACAAACCAATAAAGGTCAGTGTACTCAAAAATATTAATGAGCTTATTTGTGTGTATTTTTTGCAGAAAAAGAGTAAGCCAACCAACAATGCCAAGCAAAGGCTATTGATCACTAAAAACAACTCACTTTCTGCGACAGAAGTAATGAAAAGGCTATTAAGCTCAACACCCAGAAAAACCAGTGAAGTGAATGTGATAAGAATGCGTAAAGCACTTTGCTGGAAAGTACTTTTGTCGTATTGGCTAAGTTGATCACTATCAACTAAGAAATATGCTTTAAAAAAGTCAATTAACATCGATTAACTTCGCTAGCCCTAAGAAAAACCTGAATCATTTCAGGGGATTACTAGAGGCTACCGAAAAATTTAGTTAATGACCATCCTGTTTACACTGATAAATAAATAAAATAGCAAAGAATTCGTCAAGATAGTGTTCCATCATGGTCAATTCGCTTTTTTATGATGTAATTTTGAACAATTCATCCTTTTTGTCAGTAAATTTGTAGAAAAACAAGCAATCTGTTTTAGCCGTTTAGGGCGTTAATATTTCCTCTGATTTAGCTTTTGCATTGGTAGTGGAAATTATTTTTCATTGCTGTTTTCAGATCATACTCACATGCGTTTTCTCTCATCAGGTCGTCACCTTCCCAAGAGACACTCATAACCGCTGGGGCAGTTTGTCCATAACTTGGAATAAAGCGATAGGCGGCAATCACGTCGATGCTTGTGTTAGGTCCTAATTGCACGCTTTGTCCCACTAAACGCTGATGGGTGTCTATGTTATAGAGGGTGTAATCTGTGGTGTATTCACGTCCTCCATTTTCGTGTTCAAAATTAAGCCAGATTTTACGGTAGGTCTTTGACTCGTTAGTCGGGTTGTTAAGTCGTAAACGGGTATAAATTATTTGCGCTTGGGTAAGGCTTGGTTGAGACTGCTGGGACACTTTTAAGTAACCAGTGTTGCCTTTCTGCCATGGTGTTTTGGCGCCAAAAGAGGCGTCTACAATCTCGATGTTTTGTTTTTTTAGCTGCGCAGTAAGGTACTGGGACGCGTCTTTTATGGGGGCATATAAAGCAAGAGCGGCAAGAGCGCCAATAATAATTTTATTTAGATTCTGACTTGGTTTTCTAATACGTAAACTAATCATATCCACAGCCTCGGTCTCTATTTTTACTGTTTGTTTGTACAGTACTGTATATAAAAACAGTAAAGCTGTATAGATGTTTCTGTAAGATTGTGTGATTTTTGTGCTTCTTTTTAGATTTAGCCAGATAAATCAACACAATAAAGAAATCTAAAAATAATGTTTGATTTTATGTATCTCATTGAAATATAAGAGTATATCGGTGATTCCCACAGCCTTCTTCACGGTTTTTGTGGACAAAAAATTACGTCCATATTTTTTAAGCATTTCAATGGCTTTTGTGAGTTTTAATGGCAATATAAACACCAGTCTCTATAATGCTGCCAACTTAAAAAGTAGAGGTTTCAAGTGGAAAAGGTAGATGTGGTAATAATCGGCGCTGGTGCATCCGGTTTGATGTGCGCGGCAACGGCGGCTTACCGTGGTAGAAAGGTAGTCGTGTTGGATCATGCGAATAAAGCCGGTAAAAAAATCCTGATGTCGGGGGGTGGCCGCTGTAACTTTACTAACATGGATGCGGCACCAAAACACTTCTTGTCTGACAATCCACACTTCTGTATTTCAGCGTTGCGTCGTTATTCACCACAAGATTTTGTTGATTTAGTTGATCGCCATGGGCTGGATTACGTAGAGAAAACACCGGGTCAACTTTTCTGTGAGCACTCAGCAAAGGACTTACTTGAAATCTTACTCACCGAGCTCGAATGGTCTGGTGCAAGATTACAATTAAACAGCAAAATCCATGCTATTGATTATCAAGCAGAGCAAACTGTGATCAACACTAATCAAGGTGACTTTTGTTGTGACTCTTTAGTGGTGGCAACCGGTGGATTATCGATTCCAACCATGGGGGCAAGTGGTTTTGGTTATGAAATTGCGAAACAAGTAGGGCATGATATTTTGCCAACGCGGGCAAGCTTAGTACCGATCACTGTGCAGCCAGATCGTAAGGCACAACTGGCTGAGCTATCTGGCATTGCTTGTGACATTGTTGCCAGCGCAAACGGCACCAGCTTTCAAGAGCCGATGCTATTTACTCACCGTGGTGTCAGCGGACCTTCTATTTTACAAATCACCAATTTTTGGCAGCCCGGAGAAGAGCTGACAATTAATTTGGCCCCAGAGTTAACGCTTGAAAGCCTACAGGCAATCCGTCAAAACACGCCAAAGAAAAGCTTTGAAGGTGTGTTGTCAAATCAGCTACCAAAGCGCTTAGTGGAACTGATTAAAGGGCAGTTTCCTTGGTTAAACGAGCGCAGTGCCCAAACCTCCAATGAGCAAATCGAAAGCTTACATGCTTATCTCTCGCGTTTTGACATCGCTCCTAATGGCACCGAAGGTTATCGCACTGCAGAAGTGACCTTGGGTGGCGTCAACACCAATGAAGTGTCCTCTAAAACCTTTGAATCCAGTAAGCAAAAAGGCCTGTATTTTATTGGTGAAGTACTTGATGTAACCGGCTGGTTAGGTGGATATAACTTCCAATGGGCATGGGCCAGCGGCTTTTGTGCAGGACAACATGTGTAGCTGGATCGTTGGAATTAAAGTGTTAACTTTTTAATTGAACTGTTAACTTTCTCCGGTTTTGATGGAATTAAACCGTTAACTTTTCAGCCCTAATTTTCCTCAAATCGCCCCAATGCTAGATGCAATGGGGCTTTCAGAGTTTTTCTCGCAAAATCCCGCCAAAAATGGAATTGAAGTGTTAACTTTCTAGTTTGCACTGATGTGGTGCAATAGAGATTGAAGAATGGTTTGACGATTAGTGTAAAAAGCTGTCTAGTTAAGGCTGCTCGATTCAATCAACGAACGAGAAGAAGGGATGGAAACTTCTCAACAAGATAAAGCGGTTACTGGATGCTACTGCCGCAGCCTGCGGCGATGCATCGGCACATTATATGGGCAAGCGGTCTCCAATCGTTGGAAACGAGAAAGATTGAGGTCGAACTAACACAAAGCTCTCAAGCGTAAATAAGAACATCTCAAGCTATAGAATACTCATCAGGTCAAAGAGCCTGAGGACATAGCCTGCCTATGTTCTTGTCATCGAGCTTGGAAAGAGGTAAAAATTACAAAGATAAGAGAGCGGAAAAGCTCAAAGTAAAGGGTGTTCAATACGACTAAAAAGCAAAAGCACTCAAAAACGAACCGCAAAAATACAGGGAAGTCACATCATGAAAAAAGCAAATTCCCTATATAAAGAAGCGGCCGCTCAGCAGACGGTTATAACTGCGGCTGCGCCGCACTATAACCCTTAATTGTTAGCTCACTCAGTGCAAACCATCAATATTGAGGATAATGTGCTTTTAAAGGGAAATGCTAAAAGAACTTATGATTGGTTCATACAAAGGTTGCAAGAACTCGATTCTGAAAAAGCATCTAAAAATGGGATGTTAGCTCGACATGATTGGTGGAGATATAACTACTATAAACAGCCATATTTATTACTCGAAGACAATGAAACGATCATTGAAAGGTTTACGGACGTTTTTACAAACGGTCTTGAGATTTCCCATGAGGGTAAAATCAGCGTAACTCCAATGGTTCAGAATGATCAAAGACTTGCCCAGTTGTTTACGGAGCTTATAGAAGAAACAAATTGGCGGGGAGTTCTAAACCAAGACTCAATGTCGATAGCACGGGAGCAGATTCAATCATATTTTGAAAATGGCACTCCTATAGCTGTTCAACTATTTGAAGGGGTTGAAGGAGACGGCAATAACAACTGGCTCTTGAAATTCTCTAAAAAGAAATATGTTCAAGAAATGTTCACGCATGGACGTTTCCGCATATCACCAGCATCAGAATATGCAAAAGGCAGTCACATTCGTGCGATCAAAGATTTAGAAACGGTTAGAAACTATAGATTAAAAGCAATAAATGAAATATTAAAAGGTAACGACAGTTTCGAATTTCAGGGAGAAAAATCTCATATAGAAAATGGGGTTGTTCCTATAGAATTCGTAATGGGTAATTATTTTTTATTCTGTACTTGCAAAGAGATTAGTCGAAGAATGCCAACTGACTTTGAGTCAGATGCTGTATTAATAATCAAAGACAAAAAAGAATTTATAGCTCGCCTCGAAGCAGAGTTACTAATAAGCTATCCAGACTGGGAATTCCTTGAGGGTGATGTTTACTATTACGACCCTTACCATGATCTTCCAACCGACCGGAACCAAGAATTTTATAAGCATCTATCGTATACATACCAAAAAGAACATCGATGCATTCTCAGGCCTAAAAAGCCTGAAGATTACATAGAGCATCTTGAACCATTTTTTATCCAGTTGGGTTCATTGAGTGATATTTCAGAAATGCTCTATATTGATAGCAAAAATTAGAGACCGTAAGCTAACAAGTAAATCCAGGTGACGCCTTCGGCGCACCTGATTTAGGCGTTATCTCCTCAAAGGAATTTGAAATATGGCAAAGCCTTCGAAGAAGGAAAAAAGAAAGCAGAAATCAAAAATAAAAGCTAAGGCTGCTCGTCGTGCAGTGCACGATAGGAATAGTGAAAGAAAATTAGCAGAGAACATTCTTAGATTTGGAAAGAAACTTACCCGAAGACAGTTTGATGCATATTGTTACTGCCGAATGCCCTTAGTACGTTTTAGCGCAGAGGAGATCGAATGGTACTCGCTTTTTGATAATAAGCTTCTAGGGATCGTGATTAGAGATGTTACAGATAACGATTATGGATTCATCGTTCTAGGTAGGGATTCAAGAAGATTATTTCGTTGCCTCGAAGTTAGTAGAGAGTTTCATGATACTCCAGAAAAGGCACGAAAAGATCTAGCTAGGAAGATTTTTCAAGACTATTTAGGAAAGGCTCAGGATATATATCCACAAGGCGACGAAACTGATGCAGGATTTGATCTATTTGCAGATGTTATTCCTGAAAATGAGCAGCATCATGGCTACAGAATACTTAAGAATGAACCTCGATTTGAGGCGGCTAGGAATATCGTATCTGAAATCGTAAATTCGTTTGTTGATAATGATGGGCATTTTGAGCGAGAATTTCAGTCAGTAAATTTCCAAGCTAGATTATGGGAATTGTATTTACACATATACATTCATAACGCAGGCTTAATGGTAGAAAACAATCACCCAGCACCTGATTTTGAAGTTTCTTTCTTTGGAGAAAAAATATTCATTGAGGCCGTGACAGTCAACCCTTCTGAGAATGCAAATCGTCCTGATTTACCTCCTCCTCAGACACATGAAGAAATTGAGGAGAGATTAAACGATTTTATGCCTATCAAGTTTGGAAGTCCCCTATTCAGTAAGCTGAAAAAAAAGTACTGGGAAAAAGAGCATGTCTCGGGAAAGCCAATTATTTTAGCAATTCATGACTATCACAACGATAATGCGATGACGTGGTCACGAACAGCTTTGTCAGAATATTTGTATGGGATAAGAACACGTATTGTCGATGGGAAGCCCTCCGTAGAGGATATAGAAAAACATAGTTGGGAAGGAAAAGAAATACCTTCTGGATTCTTCTTCCAAGATGAAGCTGAAAATGTGAGCGCAGTGCTTTTTAGCAATCAAGCAACAATTCCAAAGTTTAATCGCATGGGGAAAATAGCTGGATTGGGCAGTGCTGATGTCAAGATGATTAGGAATGGATTCTTATATAATCCAGATCCAGAAGCTATTCATCCTATCCCATTTACTAAAGATTTAGATGATCCTGATTATGAAGAATCATGGTCAGACGGGCTAATAATGTTTCATAACCCAAATGCGAAAAATCCTGTAGATCCAGATGTATTCTCTGATATTAGTCATGTATTCTACTCGAAAGAAGAAGGCTTCTATGGATATCATCAGCCTTACGATGTTCTTGGTTCAATCACAGTAGTGGTTACAGAGGCCAAAGAATGAACATAACAAGCGGCTGCTGTCGGACTGGCAAAAGCGGGTATTAAGCCTCAAGAGAGATGAATTACGGAAATGACGTCTTCACAAAAGCTAGCAGATATCGTTCGAAAACAATTGGGGTCAGATGAAGATAGAGCACTGACCTCATCCGTATTCCCCAGACACACATTACGTCACCTTTAAATTTCCCCCCCCAATCCCATCCGCATTTTTCTCAATTCTCGATCCAGCTTGACCTGTCGAGTCTGCAGGCTTGTGTGCTGAGCCTATAAACACCAAAACCTGTTGTCGCAATCCGTTGCTAAAATTATGCTGTATATTTATACAGAAATTGGGTTTTGCGCATTATGAAGGTCATGTATCTTGGCTCTGCTGAATCGGCCGATTTTATTTCAATCAATAAGTTAAACATTCCGCTCTATGTTGAGTCGGTGTCGGCGGGGTTTCCGTCCCCAGCCCAAGACTTTGTGGAGCGTACGTTGGACTTGAACGAGCTGTGCATTCAGCACCCGAGTGCTACCTTCTTTGTTCGTGCTCAAGGGGATTCAATGGTTGAAGCGGGGATTCACTCAGGAGATATCTTGGTGGTGGATCGATCGTTAACGGCTCGCCATGAGGACATTGTGATAGCGTGCCTGCATGGTGAAATGACAGTTAAAACCCTTGAATTAAAACCTCATGTCTTGCTTCGTCCGAAAAACAAAGCTTATCGTCCCATTCTGATAACAGAAGACTCTCAGCTGGAGATTTTCGGTGTGGTGACTGGGGGTGTCCGTAAACTTGGGCGTGGCTAATGAATACAGTCTGAATACCTTATTCATGCTTGGTGGATGACAGGTTTTAGCGGAAAACGCACCGAATTCTTCGCCTCCCAGGGCATCACTTAGCAATGGTCCATGAAGCGTGAGTATTTGTCCCCAGCATACACCACTCGATGGAGTGCTTTACTGCTTGTTTACTAAATAATTAGGATTTTATGTCTTCATATTACGCAAAAATTGTGATTTTTTGTAATCGGGTATTTATGATAATTTTTGTATAATATTATTGTTTTTCTAAAAAATATTAGTTTAAAGCTAATTTTTTGAGTGTTTTTTATTACTTTTATAATATTGTATGTCAAAAGATAATTTTATATTTTAAGTTGTTGTTTTTGATTGTTTTTTTTTGTTTATTAAAGAAATAAAAATTTCAAAATTATTAGTTATTTTTAATATTATTTATTTTTTTAAATAATATCTAATGGTTGAATTTCTCTATGTTGAATTGATTTTAAATTCGTGTGATTTAATATTCATTGAGTTTTTAAATCGGTTCATAAAATGAGACAAGTTAATCAAAATAAACGCTACGCAGAACATCACGAATCATTCGTAAATTTAGAGATCCCCTATATTCCTATGATTCGTACAATGGACTTTACTCGGTCGTCTGGTAATCGATCTAAAGTTCCTCATTTCAGTGACTCTGATCGCTTGATTCATTTTATGTCTGTCAATGAACGATGGGCTTTTCTTCAGATACTTTACAACTACGATGTGATTGATGTCTATGAACAATGGGCTATCGACCTCGAAAGTTCGATGTTGATATGCCAAGAGCTGAACATCAAGCATCCTAGAATCCCTAGGGAGTCAGGCTGGGCTTATCAAACCTTTGATTTATTGATGAAGCTAGATGCCTCTAACGACGACCTTTGTGAAGAAGATGTTAAGTGGCTTGCAATAGCGGTGAAATCAAGTCACCACGCCTCGAATAAACGTGTAATCGATAAACTCTTAATTCAAGAAGCTTACGCTCACATGAAAGGGTATGAATTTTGTCTGATTACAGATGATGAAATTCGGAATGTATACAGTGAAACATTAGACACTTTGTATTTTCACTACCAACTACGCCCCTCGACAGAAATTTACTACGACACTTGGTTGAGCACTTTTCGTGGTGAGCTTTTGTTCAACTCAGATATGCGCTTAGGGAAACTCATCAAGGCTGTGGCATCCAGTGTTGGTATCGAAGATGAAATGTCCGCTCATTTCTTTTGCCACGCTCTATGGTGCAAAGATTTTACGATGGACTGGGAGCAACGCCTTCGGTATGAGCGAAGTGCTGAGTCTCTAGGGGTGATGCCACTATGAATAATAGCACGTTGGCTGCTCAAAACTTCGGCTCTCTCCCTATTGAAGTATGCGATCCTTTCAACAAGTTTGAAGTCATAAAATTGAAAGAAAGTAATTACGGCGAGGTTGATCCTGTAGTGATCGGTGCTACTGAAATACTAGCAGACTCACTTATCGTTCATATTGATCATGATCGGGGGGTGGCTTTTTTAATGAATATTCGTACTAAGCCTAAGAGACCAAAAAAAGTCGCGATCACTGATTTAAATGAAGCAATTCAAAGTAAAGAGGTCATCCGAGTACGTAGTTTTAAGAGAAGCCGAAAGGTTCACTTAGATGATTTGAGTGACAGGGAGTTGCAGTTGGCTAGAGAGCGATTCGCCATCATTGAGTCGATTGGTGACCTGCATGAATTCTTTGGTAATAACTATGGGAAAGAGATTATTACTGGTGTTGCTGAAGATCATGATTACTCGAAAACGCATGTATACAACATACTTTGGACTTATTTATACAATGAGTGTAGTTATGCTTCGCTAGGGAAAGGACTTGGTGACGCTGCCACCCGTATCCCCAAGAAAGAACGTAACATTACAAAGCCACTGGGTAGGAAGAGTAATAAAGAGAAGCGGCTAGGTGTGGCTACTCGTAAAATGCTTATGCCGGAGGATTTTGAGAACCTTGATAGTGGTCGTCAGGTTTCATCTACATTTGACCTAACAGGGTTGCCTGAGGTAGCTGGCCCAATTCAAAAATATTGCGGCGCATTCAAATAAAAGTTCGCTATTTGCGAATTTGGTTGACAGGTGGTGCGCCAATAACTAAGATTTACAGCGTAGTTTTAAAAGAGAGATTTCGCCAATAAATTGGTTTATGTACGCATAAATCGAGGGGGAAACCCTACCTACTTCACGTGTCTGTTACGCATACTCACTGTATCGCCTGACAATACATGCTGAAAAATTCGCAAATTTTGACGAGTCAAATTTGCGTGAAACCGGGGGCATTGTTTTGATTACTCTCAGCTCTTTTGAAGGCGAGATCCACATCGAAAAGCAACAATTCAGTTGTTTGGGTTATGTGGATTCACTGGAGCTAAAAAATGCAAGAGAAAACAGACTACGATCAAAAAACTGAAGTTGGAGAGAAAGGTAAGAAAAAGAAGACGATTTGGAAGTGGACTTGGATAGTGGTGCGAATTGCTGACTGGGTATGCCGACTTATTGCCTATTTTGAAGATCTTGATGGATAGCTGATGTTCCCCCTTGTTTCAAAAATTCAGGAGAGTATAAATGATGTCTAAAGCTTTAAAACTCATCAGACAATACAATGAAGTTAAACAGGCTGATTTGGCTAATGCATTAGGTATTTCAAAGTCTTATTTATCTGAGATTGAGTCAGGTAAGAAAAATATTAGTCTAGATCTTCTGGAAAAGTACGCTCAGTACTTTGACGTGCCATTGTCATCTTTGGTATTTTTTTCTGAGAACTTATCAAAAAAAGGGAAAATTTCAGAAAAATTTAGAAGTTTAGTTGCTGATAAAATTCTGAAAGTCATGGAGTGGACAATTAACAGTGATAAAGAAGAAAAAGTCCAAGCTTAAAATTCGTACTAATGGAAAAATTTACCGGCTTCAGGACTCACCATTTTACAAGCTCACTTCAAAAAAACGTTTCGCTAGTTTATTAAATTTAGAGTATGACCAACTCAAACAGCTTTTATCAAATTCAGATTCTAAATTTGAAAAGTTTACTCAAGTGAAAGAGGGTAAGAAGCCTAGAGCAATTCAAAAGCCTATCACTAGTTTTGCCCCATTACATTGCCGAATAGCCAGTCTTCTATGCAGGATAGGCACGCCGGAATACTTGCACTCGGGTAAGAAAGGCAGATCTAATTTATCTAATGCTCAAAGTCATTCAGGTAAGCATAAGTTACTTGCTGTTGATATTGAGTCTTTTTTTGAGTCAACTAGTCATGAAAAGGTATACAGCTTTTTTAGAGGTCATTTGAAATGTTCTTCAGACATTGCAGATGCACTATGTAAACTTTGCCTCTGTGATAGTCATATTCCGACGGGAAGCCAACTGAGCATGCCTTTGGCATACTGGGCTAATTCAAATATGTTTAACGAACTAGACATGCTAGCGACTAAGCACAGAGTTAAAATGTCTGTTTATGTTGATGATGTCGTTTTTTCGGGTGAGCAGCTCAATAAACTTTTTTTATCAACGGTAAAAAAGATTTGTGCTAGATATGGAATGACTGTGCACCCAGATAAAATCAGACTATACAATAAAGAGCAGCCTAAAGTTGTCACTGGAGTTGCAATTATCGGTGGCGAACTTAAGGTTGATCATAAGCAGCATAAACTCTTGGAAAATGACCTTAAGCTTTGGAATGCGTGCAAGGAAGATCCAATCGCATCAGATCTGTCTTTACCTAGAAAAATTAGCGGTAGATTAAGTGCAATGGGATCAGTTGAAAAAGAATATTTAGATCGGGCACGAAGTTTCAGGAAAAAAAATTCCATCCGTTAGAATTTTGGTCTAACGCTTTCCCATGTTAGCGTTCAAAGTATGGACATTTTAGAACCTTGACAATCCTTACTACCAGAATCCGCTCAGCAGCTTATCCAATGTAGATCTAAATCCAGTCAGAGCGAAATGAACGTGTGAGTTGAAATCGTATAAAAAAGCATCTGCTGATATGCATTTAGAAGTTAAAAAGTTAACAATTTAATTTCAACTTGATATTTTTGAATGTTTTTTGATCAATGTAGGTTGTTGGCGAAAAAGTTAAGAGATCAATTTCATTTTTGCCAAAAATGCGAACACAACCATGTTGCCTACAGCCTCCAAAAGTTAACAGTAGAATTCCAACGATCCATAGCCACACCCATAGTTAGAACAACTTCAGTGACTAACGCTCTAAGTGCAATGTTTGGTCAGTGTAAAGCGATGTATCTATTTTATAGGTATGTCGCTTTTTTTATGCCTTTTAAAAGCTAAATGCTCTTCTATACAGCCTTGAAAATTTCTTCAAATTAACCCTGCTCACCCTCAAATCCCACCGTTTATCCCCACATTCTTCACTTTCATAAAGTGTCTTTCAGACGAAAGTGGGGATGCTTTCAACAGCTATCCTAGTGAAATAAAGTAAAAAACAAGAATAGGCATGAAATAAAAATTGTTTTTTTCATTTGTCTATGTATTATCTAATGAACGATTAATATTAAATTAATTTAATAACTATCTATTTAGTATTTAGATTAAATGTAAATAAATATTCTGCATTGTTTGGGTGCGAAAATATTAAGTTTTATTTTTTTTAGTGGTTTTTATATTGATCGTGTTGTTTTTTTTTTAAAACTAAGGTTATTTAAGTTGTTGTTTTTATTGGATTTATTTTTCTATTTTGAAGTGTTTGTTTGTTTGTTGAATTTATTGGTGCGCTAATTTGGTTTTATGATCATAAATGGTGCTTAGCCTAGTCTTAATCATATGGCAGGATAGAATGACTTATATATTTAGACCAGAAGAAAATGTAGATGATTTTGATAAGGTCTACTACCCGGGTTTCAACTTCTCTAAAGAAACTCAAATAAAAGAGCTTCATTACCGTGAGGTCTGTTCTCTTGAGTTATCAGAAGGTGATCTCATTAAGCTGACAAATTCAGATGGCGGCAGCTCTGTTCTTTTGTTTGCCGTAGGAGAAGAGGGTGAGGACGCTGGTTCGCTACTTTCGACGCAGACGCTTCCAGCGGTCAAGTTAGATGAACAAGTTTCTATTTCAGCCGAATACCTGAGCTTTCTAGCATCAAAGCATAGCCATTTACAGAACATTTGCTGTCGCTCGGTGTTTGATAAAGCAACACTAGCGCAAGAAAACTACCTGATCCGCAGCCAAGGTAAGCTAACTCTATGGCTGGCTTTCCCCGTGCCGGTTGATGCGATAGAGCAAGGAGGAGGTGGCACTGTTCACATAGAGCATACTCGCAAGAATCAGACTGATGAATACCCATTGCCTAAACCATTAGGTGAGATTGTTCAAGAGTTCAGAGTCGCGAGCGGCACAGCTCAAGCTTATCAAGTAAAGGCTGGCGAATACATTCAGGTGATTGATATAGAAGGGCGTCAGTGCTCTGATTTTATGGCCATGTCCCAAGCAGCATTAAAGCAAGGTAAAGAGCGCTATATTGACTCCACTGTGACACGAACCATGGTCGGCAGAGCGTATCCAGCTCCCGGTTTGTACGACAAATTTTTTGATCAAGATATGCAGCCTTTGTTAGCCGTTGTTCAAGACACAGTGGGTAGACATGACACCTTTGCTTTAGCTTGTACGGCAAGAGGTTATGAAGAACGTGGTTTTCCGGGTCACCTTAATTGCTCTGATAATATTTCTCGTGCCTATGAGCCGTATGGCATCCAACCTCGCCAAGCGTGGCCTGCAATTAACTTTTTCTTTAACTCCACCATAGATCCACACACCAATCACCTATCTAGCAATGAGGCATGGTCACGGCCTGGAGATTATGTGGTGATGAAGGCGTTACAAGATCTAGTCTGTGTTAGCACAGCGTGCCCAGATGATATTGACGCGATCAATGGTTGGAATCCAACGGATCTACAAGTTCGTGTGTACAGCAAAGACAGCAATATTCCCAAAGCGATCGCCCATCGCCCATTTACAGAGAGTGAATACAATATGACGATTGAAAGTGCTTTTCATCCTCGAACCAGTGCGCTAACACAATCCTTTTCTGTGGCGCGAGACCTTTGGCTGCCGACTCACTATGAAGCGACGAGCGCCATCGAAGAGTACTGGGCATGCAGCCAGAGAGTCACTATCCAAGACATGTCGTCGTTACGCAAGTACGACATCATGGGGCCGGACGCAGAAACCCTTTTACAGCTAGCGATGACTCGTGACGTGAGTAAATTGTCCACGAACCGCGGTTTTTATTCCTTGATGTGCAGTGAAACAGGCACTGTTATTGATGACGGAACATTGTTTCATATGGGGCCCCATTTGTATCGCTGGTGCTGTGGGTCAGAGGAAAGTGGTCGTCAACTGAAAAGCATCGCAGAAGAGAATAACCTGAAAGTATGGATCAAATCTCTTTGGTCCGCGATGCCGAATCTTGCCATTCAAGGACCTAAAAGTCGCGAGTTATTAGCCAAACTGCTTTTTGTTCAGCCAACACAACCTTTGCTTGAAAACGTCAAATGGTTTGGTTTCACCATTGGTCGCTTGTATGACCGAAATGGGCCTTTATTCATGCTGACAAGGTCGGGCTTCACCGGAGAACTTGGCTACGAAATTTTTTGTGATAAAGAAGCTGCTTTGCCGATTTGGGACGCAATCATGAAAGAAGGCGAAGCCTTTGGCATTACCCCTATGGGAGGGGAGGCCCTGAACATCAAGCGTATTGAAGCGGGATTAATGGTCGCCGCTAATGAATTTCCACCGACCGTTGATGCGTTTGAAGCAGGTCTTGGTTTCGCAGTTGACCTTAAGAAAAAGCACTTTGTTGGACGAGAAGCCTTAGTTCGTCACTCAGAAGCACCCAAAGTCCAATTAGTGGGGCTGCATCTTGAAGGCAGTGAAGTCCCTCATCATGGTGCGCCTATTTTTTATGGCCGTAATCAAGTCGGTGTGATCACCAGTGCGGTGCGATCACCAGAGCTGGACAAAGTTATTGCGCTTGCACGTGTGGCGGTCGAATACAAAGAACTAGGCACCGCCTTAGAAGTGGGTTGCTTAGACGGCCACATGAAGCGTCAAGTCGCCAGTGTTTGCTCAATCCCTTTTATCGACCCTAAGCGCGAAAGAGCACGAGCTTAAGTTTAACTATTGTTTATAAATCTGGAGAAATCTAAATGAAGCACTCGTTACTAACCAAAATGATGCTTGTGGCCTCAATCAGCACGGCGTCAGTCAGTTATGTTCAGGCTGCTGATAAAGTCATGATTGCAGAGTTGACTTGGCCTGGTGCAAAGATCATCGGTAATTTAATCAAGGTGGTCATTCAAGAAAAGCTGGGTGGTGAAGCCGATATGGTGCCTAGCACTAATTCTATTGCTTTTTCTGCCATGGATGGGGGGCGAGGTGATATCGATGTTCATCCAGATGTATGGTTGCCGAATCAACAGGCGCTTGTGGATGAATATGTAGAGGCTAATAAAAGCGTTACATTGTCGAAGGGGTATTATGAAGGGCGTACTGGTTTTTGTGTGCCGAAATATATGTCAGAGCAATATGGCATTAAATCTGTGTATGACTTAGCGACGCCAGAAGCACAAAAACTGTTTGATTCTGACGGCGACGGGATGGGAGAAATTTGGGCAGGTGGAGCCGGTTGGACATCCACTAATATTAATAAAGTAAAAGCGCGTGATTACGGTATCGATTTATTTAATACCGTAAGCACGGAAGATGAAGCCATTTTTTATAACCGCTTAGAAACCTTATATCAGCAAAAGAAAGGCGTCGCTTTCTACTGTTATGTCCCACACTACGTTCATGCTTTGTATGACGTTGTTCTTCTAGAAGAACCAAAGTATGACGCCGCTCAATACAAAATGTTACAGCCTCAAGAAGACCCAGACTGGTACCAAAAATCCAGCATTACATCAGGGGATCCGGTTAAGCATGTGCACGTAGCCTATTCAAAAACCTTGGAAACAAGAGCGCCAGACGTGGCCAAGTTCTTAACCAATATTAGTTTGAGTGCTAACGATGTTTCTAGCTGGACATATCAAGTTGTAATCAAAGGCAAAGACCCAGAAGACGTGGTGCGTGCTTGGGTAAATGATCATGGCGCCACCGTCGATAAATGGTTAGGCATCGAATAATCCAACGTTAATTAATCTGCATACTGAGCAGTAGTAGATCAAGATTTAACGATTTATTACTGCTTAGTTTGGGAGGGATATCTTGAACGAAATTAAAAAAGCCCCTGCGATCACCGTTAATAATGTCTGGAAAATATTCGGTGATCAAAGCGAGAGCGCCTTTAAGGCAGTGCAAAAATTTGGCTTAACAAAAGCTGAAGTTTTATCAGAATATGAATGTGTCGTAGGTGTGGCAGACGCGAGCTTTGAGGTAGAAGAAGGAGAAATCTTTTGCATTATGGGGCTTTCGGGGTCAGGTAAATCAACGCTAGTTCGACATATTAATCGACTTTTAGAGCCGACGGCAGGTGAAATCATAGTTGGCGGTGACGACGTAACAAAGCTAGATCCTGATGCTCTAAGAGCAATGCGCAATCGTAGAATCGCCATGGTATTCCAGAATTTTGGATTGATGCCCCATCGCACCGTGCGGGACAATGTCGCCATGCCATTGGAGATTCGAGGCGCGTCAAAAAAAGAGCGTTGGTCTAAAGCCGATGAAGCTTTATCTCTAGTAGAGCTAACGGGCTGGGAACACAAATATGGTCATGAATTATCAGGTGGCATGCAGCAGCGTGTGGGGTTGGCACGAGCATTAGCATCGGACCCAGATATTCTACTGATGGACGAACCCTTTTCAGCGCTTGATCCCTTGATCAGAAGACAACTACAAGAGCAGTTTATGGCCTTATCTGCCAAGCTCAAAAAAACCACCATCTTTATTACTCACGATCTAGATGAAGCGATTCGTATTGGTAATCGAATTGCGATTATGAAAGATGGGCAAATCGTACAGATAGGCACACCAGAAGACATAGTAATGAACCCAGTTGACGATTATGTGGCCAATTTTGTGGCAGGGATCTCTAAGCTGAATCTGGTTTACGCCCACTCCATAATGAAGCCCATCGCGCAACGTGAAGAGGCTCTTGGCCCCATTCCCGCAGACGCAAAACGAGTGCCTCACACCATAGACCTTAATGGTTTGATTGATTGTTCCGTTGAGCATCAAGGGCCACTCGTGGTTGAGCAAGAGGGGCGCGATGTTGGCGTAATAGACACCATAGATCTCATGCTTGCGATCCAAGGCAACCGAAAAGAAGAGGTAGAGTAGCATGTCAGAAAAAACATCGGTTACGAATGACACAGACAAATTGACACGTACTTTTGTACAGCGCGGCGGAGACTATTACGTAAAACAGTTTGCTCGATTAAGTGAAGCCAAAGGGTTTAAGGCTTCCTTTCAGCCCTTTGCCGGACTTTTTGGTCCCATTTGGTTTGCTAGCCGTGGCCTATGGTCTTGGTTTCTCTGCTTTTTATTAATAGAAACCTTTGGTTTTGTACAACTAATTAAAGGCTTATTTGGGGATTTGGGCAGCGATCAGGTTGCTCGAGCAGAATCGATTCAGTTAATGATCAATTCTCGACTGGATCAAATCGAAACTGCCCGAGCCGCCGGTTCATCTTCTGTTGCTGCGCTAGAGCGAGCAGTGGCGTCACTGCAAACGGCGTTAGATCAAAGTATGGCCGCGGCACACGCCGCCTCCAGTGCTAGCCTTGGCTTAATAGTGCTGGGCATATTCATTATTGTCGCAGCCAAAGCCGTCGAATCTGTGATTGCTAATTGGACACTGGAAACCCAGTTCACACGCTGGCGCTCTAATAATGCTGTATTATCCGGCTTTTCAACAGAGCGCTTAATAATCGGCAGTGTGTTGTTTTTCACTGTTACTGGCTTGTCATCAATCCGCTTTGCACAGCCAGATGCCGTACCCTTGTTGCTTAGTTTTCCTGCTAATAATAACCTCAGTTCCACTTTGGCAAACGGCATAGGTGATTGGTTTGATTGGGCCAAAGCATCAGGTGGTGATTTCTTTAACAGCATTACATTAAGCGTACGCTCATTGTTAGATGGTTTAGAAACCATTTTTGTTGGCACGCCATGGCCTGTGGTCGTTTTGGTGGTAGCGATTTTAAGTACCTTAACAGGTGGCCCAAGAGTTGCCGTGTTTACGGTTTGCGCGTTGGCTTATCTTGGCGTGTTAGGCTTTTGGGAAAAAGCCATGGCAACCATTTCACTACTGGGTGCCGCAGCAATGATCTCCATTGTGCTAGGAGTGCCATTTGGGATCTTATGTGCTCGTAAGCCTAAGGTGTTTATGGTGGCGCGTCCGGTGTTAGACTTTATGCAGTCCATGCCGTCGTTTGTCTATCTGATTCCGGTTATTGCCTTCTTTGGAGCGGGTAAACCCAGCGCCATCATTGCTACCTTGGTATTTGGCTCGCCACCGGTTATTCGCTTGACTGTGTTGGGGCTACAGCAAGTGCCTCATGCAGCAAGGGAAGCGGCCATGGCATTTGGTGCTACGCCAGCGTACTTGTTATTTAAAGTCGATTTACCACTGGCATCGAAAACCATAATGACAGGGGTTAACCAAACCATTTTGATGTCATTAGCCATGGTGGTGGTCGCTTCCTTGATTGGCGCCAAAGGCTTGGGTGAAGATGTACTTTCAGCCCTGCAATACGCATCAGAAGGGGAGGGTATTTTAGCGGGTATCGCAATCCTATTCTGTGCGTTGATTCTTGATAAAATAGTCGCAGGTAAGCAGACGAAATAATCTGCGTAAGTGATTTTCTATTTGAATTAAAAAGGCTATCTAATGTTTTTTAGATAGCCTTTTTCTTCTTTATATAGCAAATCATACATGAGGAAGTGGAGAGAAATAGAGCCTTCAACCCTCTTTAACACGTGAGCTAACAAATAAAAAAGCATCAAAAAGTCATACCCTAGTAATAGCGCTGACGTGTCACATCTTTTATCTTTTCGTTAATTTTTTAAACCATAAAGTTCTATTGGAGCGCCATTTCATCGTAAGTTTCTTACGCATTGCTTATTTGGTTAGCTCGAAATGATCTGTTATGCGGTGTTATTATTCCTTTAATTTATATATAATTTCGTCTCATATTTATTAATTATCTGGAGTGCTCTGATGCGTCGATTCGTGACTCTGATGGCTTTGGTGTTGTGTGCTTGGAGTGGTTTGGTGGCAGCAGCGGATAAGCCTCTTGAAATAGGCTATATGCCGATTGTCCCAGTTTCTCAAGCTTTTATTGTGTTAGAAAATAACACTTTAGAGGATGCAGGGGTTAGCGACCCTAAACTGTTCAAATTTCAAAATGGACCTGCCATTGTGCAAGCATTGCTAGCTGGCCAGTTAGATGTTGCCTATCTTGGTATTGGTCCTGCTATGGTAGCCCGTGCCAAAGGGGCTGATATCAAAGTAGTTGCCTCTAATATTATTGAGCAGGTCAGCTTAGTCGCATTGGGTGGTTTGTCTCCTTATTTTGATAACGGCGATGCCAAAACAGCGTTTGCGCGTTTCAAAGCAGATAACGGCCGCAAAGCGGTTATTTCTACTTTCCCAAGAGGCTCAGTGCCAGAAACCGTATTGCAATATTGGTTGCAGAACCAGCTTGGTATGAGCAGCGCTGAGATCCAACAAAACATCGACATCATTTACCAAGGCGCAGCTCAAGTTCAGCAATCATTGATGACTGAAGCGGTTGATGGCGCAGCGATTCTAGAGCCTGTGGTGAGTATTGTTAGCGACCGTAAATCCGATGCCAAAGTAGTGGCGTCAGGTTCTGGCATGTTTCCTCATCAACCTGGTGCGGTATTAGCGGTGCGTGAATCGTTAATTAATGAGCGTCCTGAATTGGTGAAAGCCTTGGTTAAGGCCCATGTGGCGGCAACACACGAATTGCGCGATAACCCGGAAAAAGCCTTGAAATCGGTTGGCAAATACGTAGGTGGTGGCCGTTTACCGAGTAGAATTGTGTTGAATGCAATCAAGCACTCTCACGATCAGTTCCAAGCTGATCCAAATAGCATCATAGATGGCACACGTACCATGCGAGATTTTCAAGCTAGCCAAGGCACACTGAAAGCCAGTGTCGACCTAGAGGCACTGTTTGATGTTCGTTTTTATAACGAACTGATTAAGGAGTAATTCCCCATTATGGCATTACAGGCTCATCCTTTAACACGCACCCAAGCAGGGCGTTCCTTACTGGGAATGCTCGGCGTCGCTGCTTTTGTGCTGCTTTGGAAATATGCTCAATCGGCAGGCTGGGCCGCGGCAGGTACTATCCCAGATCCATTTAGGCTGCCACAAGCTTTAGCAGACGAATGGACATCGGGTCGCTTGATACCAGCGGTATTGTCTAGCTTAGTGCACTATATCTGGGGCTTAGCGATTGGTACTTTCCTAGGCTTTTTGATTGGGACATTAGCGGCGTCTTCTTCCTTGTTGGATGCACTGCACGCTTGGTTGGCGCGCATTTTACGCCCCATTCCTCCTTTGGCTTGGGTCGTGTTTGCCATTGCTTGGTTTAAAGTGAGCCACGCAGGGGCTGCGTTCGTTATTGCCATTGGCGTCTTTTGGGTGAACTATTTTGCCACCTATTCTGCGGTGCGCAATGTGGACTCTCGCTTTTATGAACTGGCTCGTGCTTTTGGTCAAAACGGTCACTTGCGTCAAGCGTTTCAAGTCACCTTGCCAGGCGCAGCGACGGGAATCTTTTCAGGCATCCGTACCGGTATCGGACAAGCCTGGATGACATTGATCGCCGCCGAGTTATTAGGGGTTCCTGGTATGGGGCAAGAGATGAACTCCGCCGCTGGCGTGGGTGCGTATGAAGTAGTTGTGGTTTACATGCTGATTATCTCTCTGGTTTATACCTTGAGCGATACTCTGTTTGGTTTTATTGAGAAGCGAGTGTTGACATGGCGTCCATCCTAAATATTGAAGGTTTGAGTTATCACTATGGTAATAACCCAGACCCTGTCTTTGCCAACCTGGACCTACGGATGGAAGATGGCGAGTTTATCGCTGTAGTGGGTGGTTCTGGTGTGGGCAAATCGACTTTGTTACGTTGTGTGGCGGGTCTTGCTAGTGCGAGTCATGGCAGCATTGAATTGCAAGTTGAGGAAGACGATACTCGCCGTTCTCGTAGTGTGGTGTTTCAAGATGGTCGCTTGATGCCTTGGCGTCGCTTGCGCAGCAATGTGGCTTACGGTCTGAAAGGCCTTAAGTTAACAGCAGAAGAAAAAGCCAATCGCGTTGACGAAGTGCTTAAATTAGCTCGTCTTGATCAGCTGGCTGATCGTTGGCCGCACCAATTGTCTGGCGGGCAAGTTCAGCGTGGTGGCATCGCCCGAGCATTAGCGGTTAAGCCTCATTTATTATTGATGGATGAGCCTTTCAGTGCGGTAGACGCGATTACGCGTCAGCATTTGCAAGACCAGCTATTAGCCATCTGGGAGCAGACTCGTAAAGCGGTAATGTTTATTACCCACGATATTGAAGAGGCCATTTATTTAGCCGATCGAGTGGTGGTATTGTCTGGCTCACCGGCAAATATCGCACTTGATCAGCGCATTGAGCTGCCTCGCCCCCGTCGTCGTGGTTCAGATGACCTTCAAGCATTGGCTCAAGACATCGCAAATGCCCTTTAAACTTTTATAAGGAACTCTCTTCCATGGCAGTTACTCAATTATTGATCCACGCACCGACTGTGGACGCCCTAAAACGAGCGCAAAATAACGCTCGCAATATGCTCAAATTGGAAGCCGACGCTGAAGTGGAAATCGTCGTCAATGGCCCAGCTGCCGCATTGGCAGTTACTTTGACAGACGAAGATATTTTAAGCCGCTTGGTGATCTGCCGTAACAGCCTACAAACCCAATCTCTTTCTGCTCAAGAAGGCGTTAAGCAAGTGGACGCTGCGGTGCAATATTTGGCTCATCAGCAGGTAAAAGGCTGGTCTTACATCCGCGCTTAGGGTCTTTTTTGCCTTAGATGCAAGCATACGAAAACGCTCATGAGGCAGTGCCTCATGAGCGTTTTTTTAGATCTAGTCTATTTATCTAATTTAATAATCAAATCTAACGATCTAATATAAGCGACATCTTCTAATAACAGTTACACCACAGACAGCAAACGCTGTACGGCATCTTCCACCGTCGCACGAGGGCAGCCCAGATTGACCCTCATGTAGCCATGGCCTTCTAAGCCGAACTTCTGTCCCTTATCCAACCAAAGACGTGCTTTTGTGAGCATGAAGTCTTCCAGCTCTGGTGCGCTCATTCCTAACCCGCGACAGTCTATCCAGGCTAAATATAAAGAATCCGCTGGCAAGACTTTGATCTTGTCCGTGGCGCTGTTAATAGTGTCTGCCAAATAGCGATGATTGCCACGCAAATACTCAAGTAATTCTTCCAACCAGGCTTCGCCATGAGTGTAAGCGGCTTCTGCTGCGACCATGCCAAGAGTGTTAACCAATGGAAACATATTGCGTTCGTATTGGCGTGAGAATTCAGCGCGCAAGCGAGGGTTAGGAATGATGAGTGTGGCACTCTGTAACCCTGGCAAATTAAACGTCTTGCTTGGAGCGGTACAAGTCACGCTGTTTTGCGCGTAATTTTCCCCTAGTGATGCGAAGGGAACGTGCTTTTTCAAAGGGTTAATAATCAGGTCTTGATGTATTTCATCGGAGATCACCAGCACGCCATGACGCGCACAAATATCGCCCATGGTGCGCAGTTCATCTTCCGTCCAGACATTGCCCGTTGGGTTATGTGGGCTACTCATAATAAACAGCTTGGTATTCGGCTGAATGGATTGCTCGAAAACCACAGGGTCAAATTCATAACCCGTCTCTGTACGAGTAAGAGGTGCCAACGCAAGATGACGTCCGTTCAGCAGCATATCATCGTGAAAGTGAGCATAAACCGGTGGTTGGATCAGAATGGAATCACCCGGCGAGGAAAAGGCCTGCGCCACGGTTTTCAAACTGGTGATAATACCCGAGGTATGCACTAGCCAGTCGGCCTCTACTTGCCAATCAAAACGCTTTGCTTGCCAATTAATAATGGCTTGTTGGTAGCTGTCTGTGGCGCCTCTTGGGTAGCCAAATACACCTTCATCCACCGCGTTATGAAGTGCGTCGAGAACCGCTTGTGGCGCACGAAAATCCATATCAGCCACCCACATAGGTAACGGATCGGCGCTTGCTTGATGGGCTTCTAATAGGCGATTCGCCCCTGTCCATTTCATAGAATTCGTTTTAGAGCGGTCTATTACTTCGTCAAAAATAGACTTTGTAGATAAGGGCATAGGTACTCCTGATTATGTGGCAGCTTGGTGTCGTTTTCCCATATTGGACAAAGTATTCGCCAGCTAAAAATAGAATGACGTATTTATATTTAGCATGAGGTATCTAATGAAATTAAACGTTTTATTTTCATAAAGCCATGATTTTCAGTCATAGTTGGCGTCGGCAGAGCTATTAATAGAAGCACACTAATAGAAAAACGTTAATAGCAAAAGGTGCGATTAGGGGGCTAGGGCGCTAACCACAAAATCAATGAAAGTACGTATTTTAATTGAGGGGTTGCGGCTTCTAAAAATCAGCTGTACAGGCTTAGGCGCAGGTGTGAATTCATCTAATAGGCTAATCAGATCGCCCCGTGCTATTTCATTACACACTAAAATACTTGGCTGTAAAATGATCCCAGCGTTGTGTAATGCAGCGGTTTTGAGGGCGTGACCGTTATTGGCGGCCAGTCGAGTGTTGCGTTTGCGAAAGGCATCGGTATCGAGTTTTGCGCTTTGTGTGGTTTGCCCTTGGCTGTAAACAAAGCCTAAACAGGTGTGTTTTTTTAACTCATCTAAGGTCTTTGGTTCACCATGCTTGGCTAAATAATCTGGGGCGGCGCAATAGACTAATGGGTAAACGCCGAGTTGACGAGCCACGAGAGTCGAGTCGTGAAGCTCACCGATTCGAATAAACAAATCCGCATCAGACTGAAAAGGGTCGATCAATGCGTTTTCTAGGGTCATTTCTACATCGAGAGAAGTATGCTGTTGTAAAAAATCCGCCACAATCGGTGCTAACACCTCGCTGCCATAGGTCACAGGACAATTCACTTTAATCGTACCTTGTGGCGTATTTTGCAATGTTTGAATGCGATTTTCAGCGAGTTGAACCTCTTCTAGAATGCGTTTGCACTCTTCGTAGTAGGCTTGTCCGCTTTCGGTCAAAGACTGCTTTCTGGTGGTCCTGTTTAACAAGCAAGTCTGTAAGGCGGCTTCTAAAAACTGTATGTGTTTACCTACCATGGTAGCCGACATATCAAATTGGTCAGCGGTTTTACGCAAACGGCCATTCTCCACCACAGAAACAAAGACCTGCATGCTTTTCAGTTTGTCCATTGTGCACTCACAGTTGACTAATAGTCTAATAAAATGGAGTTTATCAAATATGAGGATGTAATTATATTGGCGCATTTGCTGCGTGAGTATGAGTGGATAATGATTAACATAACAAAAGACACACTTTCTATTACCGCGGAGTTGCTAATCAAAGACGCGGTCGCATTAGACCAAGGCTTATTGGCGATTCAACAATTTTGCGCCGATATGAATAGCGAATCAGGTTGCTATATGGCGGTAGCGCACCAAGACAGGAGCGAGCCACGAAAGGTTATTCTATGGGAAATGTACCGTGACCAAGCGGCTTTTGACGCGCATTTTAACGAAGAACATACCCAAGTATTTATTCGGGAAGGCTTAACAGAGCTGGTCAAAGCGACTCAAAGTCAGCCAATGGCAGAGACATTTAAAGGAGTTCAACTATGAAGTGGGCAATCATCGGCACCAGCTTTATTTCAGGCATTATGGCCGACGCCATTAACGGCGATGAGCACAGCGAGATTCACTCTGTCGCTGGCAGAAACCCAGTTACGCTAAAAGATTTCGCTGAAAAATATGCGGTGCCGCATACCTTTACTGACTACGATGCGTTGATCAGCGACCCCGCAGTAGACATTGTTTACATCGCTCTGCCAAACCATCTACATCATCACTACATTGAAAAAGCCGCCGCCGCAGGCAAGGCGATTTTGTGTGAAAAATCCTTGTCAGTGGACATGGAGAAAAGCAAACAGGCGTTGGCCGCGGTGAACCAGCATCAGGTGTTTTTCGCTGAGGGTTTAATGTATCTATGCCACCCTTTAATCGAAAAAGCACTGAGCGTGTTGGCATCTGGTGTGATTGGTGAGGTGAAAGCCATACAAGGCTCTTACGTTGCCGCCATCTCACAATTTGTAAACGTTGAAAGCAAAGGCGCTTTATACAACCTAGGTTGTTACCCCATGTCTCTTGCGCACCTTATCTTGCAACAAGCGTTACCAGCAGGGCAGGGGATGGATTATCAATTATCTGCCATGGGCAGAATCGGCAACGACGGCAATATCTGTGAGTCCAGCGCCACATGGCGTTTCGCTAACAAAATCAGTGTGCAACTGCATACCGCAGAAGATTACGGCCTTAAGCACCACTTTACCGTGCTAGGCAGCAAAGGCAGTCTCACCTTTACCAGCAACCCATGGCTACCTACCGAGTCAAATGAGCTGGAACTAGAAATCTACGAGACTTCCAAAGAAACCATCACAGTAGAAGCGCTAGGGGATGCTTTTTATCACCAAGTGCGCGCCGTTCGTAATGCCATAGAAGCGGGCGACAAATCGCTCAGTTTTCCAAAAGCGACGTGGCAAGCATCCGAAGATGTTATGACGTTATTGACCGACTGGGAAGCCGCTGCCAGAGCGATGCTCAAATAAATAGAGTGCAATCAAATGTCATTTCAGTGAGGCAAAATGGCCTCACTTTTTATTCCCGTGATATAGCTCTGATTAAGAAACGTACTAATTCTATTGTTGGTGCTGTTTTTTGAATAGCGTCACTGGCTTTGTTGAGCTTAAATGAAGAGAAAGCAGCTTTTCTTCCTTATGACCACCTAGAAAAAAACATACGTTCTACCATATAATAGATTTTTAGGATGTGTGGAAATTATCAAGCATTAAGGCTAACTGCACGCTCCAGTTGTTATTAAGCTTGATGTCACTATTAAGGATTTATTTTGAATAAACTCAAGGTGTTTACAAGGTATTTAAGAGCTAAAGTAAGAGATATAAAGTTCTATTATTTTTCTTCTCTCTATTCTAGGAAGTCCAAACCTAATACTATCAATCAAGTTAAAGCTAAAAAGATTGCATTGCTTAGATGGGATGGAAAAATAGGTGACATGATAATGACGTGTCATTTTATAAAACTCATTGAAAACAACGATCCAAGCCTTGAGATAACGGTCTTTTCATCCAGCGCTCTTGCTGATTAGTGGTTGAGCAAAGTCAGTAGCAAAGTGACAGTTGTGAAGTGTCAACATAGAAAATTTGAATCCCCAAAAATATTTAAGGAGTATTCAGGTTTTTTTGATGTTGTTGTCGACTTGTCGCAAAAAATCCGATTAAAAGATATAAAAGCAATGCATTTTCTAAATGCCAAAATTAATATTGGTTATGTTGAAAATGATATTTTTGATATAAAAATACCAAGTTCTTTTGTTAATATAAAAGATAGGCAAGCCCAAGCCGCTTCAATTGTATTAGGGAAGCAGCTAAAAGATGATAGAATACCAAGGCCTACTGTATTAAATGGTTTTGATTTTATTAGACCTAGTGGGTTTAGTGTTGCAGTTAATCTTTTTGGTGCTAATAAATATAGAACTTTTTCATTTGAATCTGCGGTAAAATTGATTGAAGGCTGGTTGTTAGAATGGCCTGATGAAAATATAATACTCATGCCAGTACCAGGTAAAATAGAGTTTTTATCTAAATTAGCGGACCGATTCTCCAACAAAAATGTTTTTCTTCCTAAAGAAAAACCAAGCTTGGATTTTAGCTTATATCTTTTGTCTCATTGTGATCTTTGCTTCACTCCTGATACTTCTGTTGTGCATATGGCATCAGCGTTGAACACACCAACATTAGCCGTTTATCGTAATGAAATGGTGAATTACCATGGGTGGAAACCTTTGTCCGATAATAATAAAACAGTGTTTTATGAAGAAATGGTTAACGAAGTAGATAAAGGTTATGTAGACAGTTTTAACTGGTCTGATTTGGTGCTCATGAAAAATGAGATGTTTGCATCAAAATTAAAGGAAGCATAAAGTCACTTTATCTACAACGTTTCTCAAGCTTTATCGATTGTATGGGGAGGTGTTTTATACACTTCTCCTAGTCATGAAATGCTCTACATTCTGTGGCGTATCATATGGTCGATAATAAACAAATTTGTGCCTTTCTAGAATAAACCATTACTTTGGTTATCCAGCTTTTCAATCGGCAGAGTAGGGTTAGTCTTGATCCTAAATTTAGACCTTTGGCTTTTTTAGGTTTTAATAGCGTCAGGCATTTTCTGGTCATCGACTTTGCTTTGGGGTATGTTGAGCCCCAAGAAGTCTTGCTATCTATGCGTATTTAGCCTTCTTAACGTCTTGTTTTATCAGTTAATAGATTAGGCATTATGCAACTAGTTTCTTCATTATTGCAGCAAATGAGCGTGTATCTGGTGTTGGCTTATATGTTAAGCAAGACACCGATTTTTTTGCCATTACTCAATATTTCCTCACGGCTCACCCACAAGTTTATTTGTTACCTTTTGTTCTCTTTGTTTTGCATTATGGGCAGCTATTTTGGTTTGGCATTAGATGACGCCATTGCCAATACACGGGCTATTGGTGCTGTGATTGGTGGTCTTCTGGGCGGTCCTGTGGTGGGCTTTTTTGTCGGTTTAACCGGAGGCTTGCACCGCTATAGTATGGGCGGATTTACCGATGTAGCGTGTGCTATATCCACCACCACAGAAGGCCTTATTGGCGGTCTAATGCATCTCTATTTTGTCAAAAAAGAGCGTCCAGATCGTTTGTTTAAGCCCATGATTGTGTTTGCTGTGACTTTTGTTGCCGAAGTCACTCAAATGTTGATTATCATCGCTGTCGCCAAGCCTTTTGAGCAGTCTTATCAGCTGGTATCAGAAATCGCCGTACCTATGATAGTTGCGAACTGTGTGGGCGCGGCGTTATTTGTCAGCATTCTACAAGACAAGAAAACGATCTTTGAGAAATATTCAGCGACTTTTTCAAAACGTGCCTTAACCATCGCAGAGCGCAGTGTAGGAATTTGGAGTTCTGGTTTTGATGCCAGCAATTCTGAAAAAGTGGCACGAATCATTTATGAAGAAACGAAAGTTGGCGCGGTTGCGATCACAGATACGGAGAAAACCCTAGCCTTTATCGGTATAGGAGATGATCACCATAAACCCAACACACCAATTTCTTCTAAATACACGCTGCAAGCGATGGCATTAAACCAAGTCATGTTCCTCGGTAGTGGAGAAACGCCTTATCGATGTTCCCTTTCTAGCGAGTGTAAGCTAGGTTCTGCCATGGTGATTCCGTTGCGAGCCGGTAAAAAAGTTGTTGGCTCAATTAAACTTTATGAGCCAAAACGTAAAATTCTCTCTAATATCAACCGCTCAATGGGAGAGGGTATTGGCCAATTGCTGTCCAGTCAGATTTTATACGGTGACTTTCAACACCAACAAACATTGCTAAGCCAAGCTGAAATCAAATTGCTCCACGCTCAAGTGAATCCACACTTTCTGTTTAATGCGCTCAATACCATCAGTGCAGTGATTCGTCGCGATCCTGATAAGGCAAGAAATCTGATTCAACATCTGTCGCAATTCTTTCGCAGCAATCTAAAGCAAAACATTGAAACCGTGACGCTTAGAGAAGAGCTCGCACATGTGAATGCGTATCTTACCATCGAAAAAGCCCGCTTCACGGATAGGTTAGAATTAGACATTAAGATCGATGATGAGCTGCTCGATCGGCGATTGCCCAGTTTTACTTTGCAGCCTTTGGTTGAAAATGCCATTAAGCACGGGGTGAGTCATCTGATAGAAGGAGGTAAAATACGTATCTACAGTGAGAAGGTGCTGTTAGGCGACTGCATTTATGTGGAAGACAATGCAGGGCGCTTTGTTAAACCTGAGGATGATTCAGACGGTTTAGGGCTGCAGATTGTAACTAAACGATTACGGAATTATTTTGGCGTTCACTCTGATTTAGTCATTGATTGCCAGAAAGACGAATACACCAAGATGTGCTTTTTGTTGCCTCAACCATGCTTGCCAGACACGCAATCTGGTGAAGTACCGAGCTCATCTTATTAAGATGGTTGACGCTCCGTAACATACGTTTTTTTTGAGTGTTTTTCGGCACAATACGCCGTGCTGTGGGGATCATTCCTAGCTTTTCGTCATGTAAAAATACTAATGTGAGATAAGGAAATTATGTTAACGGCAATCGTAATAGACGATGAGTTTTTTGCTCGTGAAGAGCTGATTGAGCTGCTCCATGAAACAGGAGAAGTGGATGTCATCGATCAAGCGGCTAATGCGATAGATGGACTAAAGCTAATTCATAGCGTGAAGCCAGATGTGGTGTTTTTGGACATTCAAATGCCCAAAATAAGCGGCATGGATCTGATAGCTATGCTTGACCCTGAGACCATGCCGAGCGTGGTGTTTACCACTGCATACGACCAATACGCAGTGAAAGCATTTGAAGACAATGCCTTTGATTATCTGCTGAAACCGATTGACCCCAAACGGCTGATGGTGAGCGTACAACGGCTAGCTAAAGTAAAAAGCGCACAGCAGCCGGCACACACACAAGCACAAATAAACGCCCTAGCGACCAAGTCCTTGCAGCAAGTGCCTTGTGTCGGGCATCAGCGAATCATGTTGCTGCCGATTCAAGAAATAGAAGTCGCATACAGTGATATTTCTGGGGTTCATGTGCAAACCGCAGACAAACTTGAGACGAGCCAACTGACGTTAAAAACCCTGGAAGAAAAAACCGAGCTATTGCGTTGTCATCGCCAATATTTAATCAACACACAAGCCATTAAAGAAATTCAGTTTTTAGACAATGGCTTGGCAGAAGTGATTACCAAAAGTGCGAAGGTTGTACCGGTTAGCCGTCGCTATTTAAAAGCGTTAAAAATGGAGCTTGGTATCCTTTAGTTTTGTTTTTCTCATTTCTGATTGACCACTAAGGGGCAAAACAGACCGCTTAACTTACTATTTAACCGCTTAACCAATCGTCACATGATTATTATTGCTGATGGATTTATTGTCTTTTTAAAAAATAAAACCATCGTTCCATAGGACAATAATAATTATGATGATGTTTCTTTTCTGTGTGGCTGCGTTGATCGCAGGCTATTTCATTTATGGCACCTTCGTAGAAAAAATCTTTGGTATCAAAGAAAATCGCACAACGCCGGCTTTTTCCAAGCGCGACGGAGTCGACTACGTGCCCATGTCCAACAAGAAAATCTACCTAGTACAGTTACTAAACATAGCCGGAGTAGGGCCAATCTTTGGGCCTATTATGGGAGCGCTTTACGGTCCAGCCGCCATGTTATGGATAGTGTTAGGCTGTATCTTCGCTGGTGCGACCCACGATTACTTCTCAGGCATGCTTTCCATACGTAATGGTGGAGCCTCAGTGCCTTCTATTACCGGACGTTACCTGGGTAAAGGTGCCAAGCACTTCATGAATGTGTTCGCGATTGTGCTTTTGTTGCTGGTGGGTGTGGTATTTGTATCCGCCCCAGCGAGCATGATTACTAACCTAGTGAACGAGCAAACCAGCACAACGGTTTCCATGGGCACCATGGTCGCGATCATTTTTGCCTATTATATTCTGGCGATGGTTGTTCCCATCGATAAAATCATAGGCCGTTTCTATCCACTGTTTGGTGCACTACTGATCTTTATGTCGGTCGGCTTGATTGCTGCCATTGCCTTCTCTAGTGATCATGCCATTTTGGCCGGTTATCAATTTAGTGACATGTTCACCAACATGAATCCTCATGATTTACCGCTTTGGCCTGCTTTGTTTATTACCATTGCTTGTGGCGCAATCTCTGGTTTTCATGCCACCCAATCACCGCTGATGGCTCGTTGTCTAGAAAACGAGAAGAATGGCCGCTTTGTGTTCTTTGGTGCCATGATAGGTGAGGGTGTGATTGCCTTAATCTGGTGTGCCATTGCTTTGTCTTTCTTCGGTTCTATGGGCTCGTTAGGCGATGCGGTGGCAGAAGGTGGTCCTGGCAATGTGGTATACACATCGTCCTTTGGTTTGTTGGGTACCTTTGGTGGGGTTATTGCTTTCTTAGGTGTGGTGATCTTACCGATTACTTCTGGCGATACTGCATTTCGCTCTAGCCGTTTGATTTTAGCTGAATACTTCACAATGGAGCAGAAAAGCCTAAAAAGTCGTTTATTAATGGCGCTTCCGTTATTTGTTATTGGCGCTATTTTAACGCAAGTTAACTTTGGCATTATTTGGCGCTACTTTGGTTTCGCTAACCAAATGACTGCCGTCATGATGCTATGGACCGCTTCAGCCTATCTGTTGCGTTTCAATAAGTTTCATTGGATCACCACGATTCCAGCCATGTTTATGACGGCCGTGTGTATTACCTTTATCTTAAACAGCAGCACTCTCGGCTTTGGCTTACCAATGCAGATCTCAACCATCATTGGTTTGGTGGGCATGCTGGCCGCGACCCTTTATGTGATCAAAATATCCAAAGGCAAAGGGGATCCAGAGCTGGATCATGCAGAAGAAGAAAAGCTGAATGTGACGCCAGAAACCGTTTAGCGTCCAAGATATTCTTCTAAATCTAAGGCCGAATGATGCAAATCATTCGGCCTTTTTATTGCTTTGCTTACAACGGATAATCGCTTGCTCTGTATGGCTTATAAGGAGGGTTTTAACGCGGCTGTCTTTATTAAGATTGATAGTTATGTTATAAAGTAACACCATATCGCTGGGTTAGGTTTGGAAGCTGCTAAGCCCAATGTTTCGGGCAAATTATCCCAAGTCGATCCACGCTTAATTGACGCAGTTTTTGAGTTAACGCATGCAAAAAAAGCAACAAACATTGGTCCAGGTTCTATGCTGCGTCTTATTGGTGATTTTGCTTGGCGTTATGTCCAGCGTACACGATACGGACATAGACGAAGGCCATCACCAGCATCATCAATGTGAGATGTTTCACTTTTCTCAGCAGTGGTTGCCTGCGTCTGAGTTTGTTTGGCCTGTGGTATGGCAAGCGCCGCAGCGCAGTCTGCCGCTGCTGGTTACTTTTTTCAGTATTGTTGTTTTTATCTCCCGAGCTCGGGCCCCGCCGTCATTGCGTTCTATTTTCTAATCCCCTGAAAGCAAAACCTATTTCACGCTTGTGTTTGATAAGACAAACCCGTGGGTTAGGTGTGCCTATTTGAAGATGACTTTAGAAGAGAAACCGAATGACAGAATTGTCGTATGCCGCTATTCGCCGTCACAAAACGCGAATAAAAGCCGCATTAGCAGGCGGGGTGAGCCTTGTGCTGTGCCTGATGTTTGTTTTATTTAGCCAAGCCACCAACAACAACCAGACTCGCTCAAATACGTTAGCGATTGGTGGTCCTTGGGAATTCACCAGCCTTGAACCCTCCAAGCAAGGCTATATTTACACGCGCATGAGCATCCTAGAAACCTTATTAAATGTGGATGCAAAAGGCGATCTAATCGCCGGTCTTGCGCGCAGTTGGCAAAGCAGTGCCGATGAAAAAACCTGGACCCTGACATTGCAACCTAATGTGTTGTTTCAAGATGGTTCACCGCTGAATGCAAGCGCCGTGGTCAGTGCATTACGCTTTGCGCAAGATAAGCATGGCGCATTGCAAAAAGCCCCGATCGAAGCAATACGGGTGAAAAATCCACAGCAAGTAGAGATTGTATTAAGCCAGCCACACACAGTATTGCCTGCCTTGTTAGCGCATTACTCCACCGCCATATTGGCGCCAAGTGCTTACGATCAAGAAGGCAAGGTCACCCGTTTAATTGGTACAGGCGCTTACTTGTTAGACACTTTTGAGCCGCCACATAAGTTGAGTGTGAAAGCCAACCCAACTTATTGGGGGATTAAGCCAAGTATTGAATTCGCTCAGTATCTTACCGGACACCGTGCTGAAAGCCGTATTTTGCAGGCAAAATCAGGGGATGCCGACATAGTCTATAGCCTAAACGCAGCCATGCTTGATCAATTAAAGGGTAGTGATCAGGTAACGGTTCATTCCGCTGCCATACCGCGTACCTTGCTGCTAAAACTGAATGCAGCCCATCCATTTATGAACCAAGTGGAAGCGCGCCAAGCACTGAGTTTGGCGATCAATCGTCCAGCCATTGCCGAGCAAGTGCTGCACGTTGCAGAAGCGGCCAGCGATCAAATTTTCTCGCCTTCTATGGGCGCTTGGTATTTAGACCAGCCGCAAGAAAACCATAACCTAGCGAAAGCCGCTGAGTTATTGGCCGGACTAGGTTGGCAAAAAGATGCACAAGGCTGGTTGGTGCGTGACGGTCAGCGTTTTCAATTGACTTTAACCACCTACGCGGATCGGCCAGAGCTGACAACCGTGGCGACAGCATTGCAAGACCAATGGAAGCGGCTTGGCGTCGAGCTTAAAGTCGATGTGACCAACTCCAGTATGATTCCTTCGGGCCACGCTGATAACACCTTAGAAGTGGCGTTAATAGCGCGCAACTTAGGCGTAATAGCCGACCCAGTATCGTTAATTGCCAACGAGTACACCCATGGTGGTGGCGACTGGGGGGCAATGAATTGGCACAACCCAGCAGTCGACCAAGCACTGGAGCGACTCACCACACAGAGTGACCCAGAGCAAGCAAAGCGTGATGCGCAGCTCGTGGCTAGCGCCATTTATCAGCAAAAGCCGGTGCTATCCATTGCTTATTATCAACAGCATAACGCGGTCAACGCACGGGTAAAGGGCTTTCAATTTGACCCCTTCCTACGTGATTACTTTATTAACAAGATGGAGCTGGTCGACCATGTGGACGCTCATTAAACACCGAATATTTCAATTGATCCTGGTTGTCTGGGGCGTGGGCACTTTAACCTTTGTGTTAATGCGCAGTTTACCCGGTGACATGGCGTATCGTATTGCTGCCAGCCGTTATGGGCAGGACAGCGTCGACTCAGCGGCTGCCGAATTGGTGCGCCAAGAGTTGGGGCTTGATGCCAGCTGGTGGCAGAGCTACGCCCAATGGTTAACGGATTTAGTGCAATTTAACCTGGGTAAATCCTTGGTCAGCGGTTTGCCGGTGATCGAAACCGTTCAGCATCAGTTAGGTCACTCTGTGTTGTTGGCCTTTACCAGTGTCTTGTTGGCGTCTTTGATTGCGATTTTCGTCGGCGTGTTATCGGCGTTTCGTCAGGGGACCCTCGACCATGGCTTTTTGTGGTTGTCGACCTTGTTGCGCTCTATGCCTGTGTTTGTCATCGGTCTGATGCTGATTTTGATTTTCTCGGTGGCTTGGCCGATTTTACCCGTCGCGGGTTTTGGGACTTGGCAACATTTGGTGCTTCCAACTTTGGCATTGGCGCTCAGCCTTGCGGCGGTGTCTAACCGAGTGGTACGCAACAATACCTTGCGTATTATCCGCGCGCCATTTTATCAATTTGCCGCGATCAAAGGCTTGTCGACGCGACAAACCTTTGTTCAACATGGCATTCGTAATATTTCTGTCCCAGTGATCGCCTTTATTGGTATTCAGTTGGTGACTGTGATCGAAGGCATTGTAATGATCGAATCTTTGTTTTCTTGGCCAGGCATTGGCCATGGTCTGGCGCACGCCATTTTTGCCCGTGACATTCCAGTGATCCAAGGTTGTGCCCTGATGATGGGGATCTTATTTGTGTTGCTGAATACCTGTGTGGATTTGCTTTGTCACTGGATTGACCCAAGAGGAGCCCACGCATGATCGCGCTTAAAACGAATCAAAAAATTGGCATGACCCTCTTGCTTGGTCTGTTATTGGTCGCGAGCTGTATTGTGCAATGGTCGCCTTATCATATTGCGGACCAAGACCTATCAGGGCGTTTGTTGGCACCCAATGGCGAACATTGGCTTGGCACAGACCACTTTGGTCGTGACATGTTAACGCGTCTTGCCAGTGCTATTCAGTTGTCCTTTGTGTTGAGCTTTTTCTGTGTGCTGACCTCGGCCACCTTAGGGGTGTCGCTGGGTGTGATCACCGCATGGAAAGGCGGTCGCATGGCACAAGGGATGGACGTGATAGTGAATATCTTGTTGGCATTGCCAGGTTTGGTATTGGTGCTGTTGTTTGCCGCCATCGTGCCAGGTTCTTTGTTGGTGTTGTATTTGGCCATTACCTTAACCCAATGGGTAGAATACTTTCGTGTGTCGCGTGCCATCACCAATACCATTATTAATAGTCCAGCGCGTCAGCTGTCGCAAATGATGGGGTTTGGCCCTTGGTATCAGTTTCGTCGTCATATTTGGCCGGAACTGACTCATTCCATTTTGACCCTAGCCTCGTTTGGTGGTGCCAATGCCATTTTAACCATGGCGTCACTGGGCTTTGTGTATGTGGGTATTCAACCGCCAATGGCGGAGTTGGGGCTAATGAGCGTCGAGCTGTTTCCCTACTATGCTCAAGCGCCGTGGATTCTCGTGCAGCCTTTGATCGCGATTGCGACTTTGGTTTTTGGCTTTCACCTTTTAGCAGGAAATAAACATGACGCCGCTCATTAAGGTTCAAGATTTATCCATCCATTACCAAGGAAAGTGCTTGGTAAATCAGGTTTCTTTTAGCGTTGAAAAAGGCCGACCGCTAACCATTTTGGGACAAACTGGCTCGGGTAAAACCTTAATCGCCAAAGCCATCATGGGGCTATTACCGAGCGTATTGACTGTCAGCGGTGTGGTAGAGGTATTGGGTAAGCCGGTTGTAGCTCAGTCCCGTTCCGATTTATGGGGCAAAAGCATTACCATGCTACCCCAAGAACCCTGGCATTCTCTTGACCCATTAATGGCCAATTATCAGCAAGTGTCCGAGGTATACGAGTTGGTAAAAGGTGAAAATGGTGAAACCGCGTTTAATCACGCCATTGAAGATCTAGACCATCTTGGCTTAAAAGACAGTGCCTTAAAGCGCCCGACAGAATTGTCTGGTGGTATGGCCCAGCGTTTGGCGATTGCCAGTGCCACTGCGGCGGGGGCAAATTTGGTGATTGCCGATGAGCCGACCAAAGGCTTGGATACCAGTCGTCGTGACGACATTATTCAGCTGCTAAAAAAGAGCGCGCAAGGTGGCAGTTTGTTAACCATTACCCATGATATTGATGTGGCCCA
The DNA here is from genome assembly GCF_003387375.1 of Marinomonas pollencensis. Taxonomy (GTDB): domain Bacteria; phylum Pseudomonadota; class Gammaproteobacteria; order Pseudomonadales; family Marinomonadaceae; genus Marinomonas; species Marinomonas pollencensis. The sequence goes on from NZ_QUNG01000011.1 coordinate 59,175, forward strand.
ACAGCTGGGCGGAGACATCTTAGTGATTAAAAATGGTGACATGATAGAAACAGGTGTGGCCGAGTCTGTGTTAACCAATCCACAGGCCGAGTACACCAAAGAGTTGATTTTCGCGGCACCAGAATATTGGCAACTAGAACCTGCTCCTGTGGCTGAGCGACGCGCCATTTTACAGGTCACGGACTTGACCATTGGCCGTGGCAAAAACGCCTTATCGTCTGGCTTAAACCTAACCTGTCATGGGGGCGAAATCATAGGTGTTGTGGGTGACAGTGGTTGTGGCAAAAGCACCTTTGGTGACACGCTACTTGGCTTGTTGTCACCATTGAAAGGCACGATTAAGCCCATCTTAGAGAACACCAAGCCTCACCAATGGCTAAAGTTGTTTCAAGATCCGCCATCGAGCCTAAGTGCCCATGTGACACTGCAAACCTTGCTCAATGACTTGGTGAAACTGCACAAGCTGGATACCCAGAAAATAGCGCCGTTAATGAAAAAGCTAAATCTGCCGGAGTCCATCTTGCAGCGCTCTGCAAAAGAGGTGTCTGGTGGTGAACTGCAGCGATTTTCTATTTTACGTGCCTTATTGCTTGAGCCGGTATTTTTGTTTGCCGACGAGCCAACCTCGCGCTTGGACCCCTTTATCGCCAAAGAAATCACCGAATTGCTTATTGCCCTCGCAAGGGAGCAGGGCTGTGCCTTATTGATCGTCAGCCATGATCCAGCGCTGATCGATAAATGCTGTGACACAGTGATCCGCTTGGATCAGCAAAAACAAGCAGACGTCGTATAAGCGCCAGGTTACGAAAAGAAGCGCCGCAAGCTGAAGAAAAAGAAGCTTGCCGTGAGAAGGGAGTGCATCACGGCAAGCAGCAGATACTAGAAAGGATTAATGATGACTGCTGATAACGTATTGCATCATTCAGATAACGAGATGAAAGGGTGGGTAATGCGTTTAAAAGTGGTTTTCAGATAACACCTCTTCCAGCGATAATTGGCCGCCACGTGGGTGAGCGGCTTGTTTGGCCTTGCCGATGGCAATCATCATCGCGATAACGTGTCCCTTGGGCAGGTGAATCAAACGCGCCACTTCTTCAGTGTCAAAGCCAACCATTGGGCAAGTATCATAGTCCAAACTTTTGGCCGCTAGCATGATGGTTTGAGCAACGATCCCACAAGAGCGCATGGCTTCATCCCGTTGGATTTGTTCCTTTCCTTCATAAAAGGCTTTCATCATTGGCAGCAATATACTTTGCGTGGCGGATGGGCTGTTGGCGACATAGCGTTCGGGTCTGTCGTTCCATGCATTGACATCTGCGCACAGCACAAGCAATTCACAGGCGTCGGTTATTTGCTCTTGCCCCCAAGCGGCCTCCTTGATTTGGTATCTTTGTGCTTGGTCTGTCACCCTAATAAAGCGCCAGTGCTGAATGTTGTAAGAGGTTGGAGAGAGTATCGCCGCCTGCATTATTTTATTAAAATCTTCTGCCGGCATTTCGCTTTCTACCTGATAATGCTTAACCGCTCTGCGTTGCTCGATGGCCTGAAAAACCTTCATAATTTCCCCTTTATTTTGAACCAGTGATTGTCTGATGGAAGAACTGTTTGGCTATAAAGTGAAGCCAAATCCTTATTGAGCCTGACTGTAAATGCTTTGCCGTTGACTGATAAGTGGGGATATCGGAAACTCATAGTTGAGTTTTAGTTGACAGTGGTGGACGTAATGGAAACTTTTTCTGCAATACCTGTGTTTGTTGCCGTGGTTGAACAGGGTAGTTTTTCTCAGGCGGCGATACAGTTAGGAATAAGTAAATCGGCTGTGAGCAAGCGAGTACGGGAGTTAGAAAGCAAGCTTGGAGTGCAATTAATACACAGAACCACAAGGCGCTTGAGTTTAACGGAAGCAGGGGAGCGTTACGCAGAATACGCAATTAAAGCCTATGCGGCGGCGTGTGAAGGGATTGACTCTGTTACCCAGTTGCAAGGCAAGCCAAAAGGCTTACTGAAAATCAATGTGCCTATGTCATTTGGCCGCTTACACATAGCCCCTTTGGTGGCAGACTTTCTTGCCTTGTATCCAGACATTGAGCTCAACATGGTGATGGACGACAAAGTGTTTGACCTGCTTGAAGGTGGCTTTGACTTAGCTATCCGTGCGGGAGAGTTACAAGATTCCAGCCTGGTTGCCCGGCGTTTGGCGCCATGTCGCAGTGTGATTTGTGCTTCCCCTGAATACTTAGTAAACAACCCAGCTCCGATGACCCCTGATGAGCTGCTAAACCATAACTGCATTCATTATTCGTATTTTAGCGGTGGCAGCGAGTGGACATTATTAGGCGAATCCGAGCCTGTGAAAGTCAAAATTCGCGGTAATTATCAGGTCAATAACAGCGAAGCATTGCAGCAAGCCGTATTAACTGGGCTTGGTATCGCTAAGATCCCAACTTTTATTGTGGGCAAAGACATTGCCGCAGGTAACTTGGTGCCCTTATTAACCGAATACGATTTACCGCTGCAAACACTGTATGCCGTGTTCCCTGAGCGTCGTTATTTGCCCACAAAGGTACGTGTATTTGTTGATTTCATTCTTGAAAGACTGGGTGGGGAGCAACCCTATTGGGATAACTAAGCGCAGTAGGCGGCGCCTTCTAGATGGGCTTTGTGATACGGCAAGCCGACAATAAGAGCAGCATAAGGCTAGGTGATTGTGCAAGACGCTGTGTGCATCAATAGCATGACAATAGAACAAGATAGCAGCAGATGACGCCTGCTCAAAAACAGGCGCGATCTGACTTTTTTATTAGTGCTTAAGGCGAGTGCCGTAGCGCACTAAGTCTTTACCTGTCTCAAAGACTTCTACACTGATCCAGCGAGCCAATAGCAGTTTTTGCTGCTCATCAAATACCGCAACAAAGTGGCGGCCGTCTGAATTATTGGTGGCCATGCCTACCCCAGCAACGCCCTCTAAACCAAGGGTGCCCATTTCGACACTCAGTAAAAAGCGTTCAAGCTCGACTAAATTGGTGATTACTTCTTGATCGTCATTCATGTTAAAACTCATTGATTGGGTGCCTTGTACAAAGTCACGGGGTTACACATATTATATGGCTATTTTATAGAGTGTGATTACAAACATAAACCTTCAGGGCGAACTAATCGTCGGCAACTTGGTGAACACATAGAATTTGTGTTTTGTTGTCTAATAGAGGAGGCTATTAAACACCGTCTTACGACCTTTGAGGGGAAAGTGTGATGTTTAAGCCTTCTAAAATCCGATTAGAATCTTTACCTCCTAGCCTTAGCGATGTAGACCTAAGCCAGCGATTAGCCTCGAAAAAACGCTATAAAAAAGCCTTAAAACAGTTACAAAAGCGCATGCTTACCGTGCAGCAGGCTTATTATCACCAGGGCTTGAGGGCCATTATTAGTGTAGAAGGCTGGGACGCCAGCGGTAAGGGTGGGGCGATACGGCGTTTGACGGAGCGCCTAGACCCACGTGGCTTTTCGGTATATTCAATTGCTGCCCCTACGGATTTTGAACAGGGCAAACACTACTTATATCGTTTTCAAACACGTTTGCCTGCTCAGGGTAACATCGCCATTTTTGATCGCTCTTATTATGGTCGCGTGCTGGTGGAGCGGCTTGAAGGGTTCGCCTCCGAGCGAGAATGGCAGCGCGCCTACCAAGAGATAAACGAATTTGAGCGTTTGTTGAGCGACGATGGAGTCAGAATCATCAAGATCTTCTTGCATATAGACAAGGAGGAGCAGCTTAAACGTTTTGTAGAAAGATTAAATAACCCGAAAAAGCGTTGGAAGCTCACCGATGAAGACATTCGCAACCGTGATAAATGGTCGGAATATGAAGAAGCCATTGATGAAATGTTTGCTCGTACTTCTGAAGTGAACCGTCCCTGGAAACTCATCGCAGGAAACCATAAATGGCATGCCCGGGTGAAGTTTTTAAAAACCGTTGTTGAAGGCCTCGAAAAAGGCGTGGATGTCAGCGTGCCAGCTATCGACAAAAATCTGGTTAAGCTGATGAGTGAAGAGCTAATGAAGAAGAACTAATCCAGCGACTGTGTTTAGCTTTCCATCCAATGTGATGCGTGATTAATGTATGGAGAAAATGGGTTTCACACGGTATCATATCGGTGAAATTTGCTTGGGGTTGGGGAATGAAACAAAGAAATATCATTGTTATTTTGTTCGCTCTATTTGCTTTTCTTAGTCAAGCGTCTGCTGCGGTGGAAGTCGCGAACCCAATCCAACATCTTGTTATGCAAGATGTTTGTTCTTCTTCTATGGCGAGCAGCGAGCTTTCATCTCATCACGTGTCTCATGTTTCAATGGACTGCTGTAAAAACCCGCAAACTTGCTCAATGGCGTCGTGCCTAGCGCCCATCGCGTTGGTTGAACATCAGGTGCTGTTGCCCGAGCGTTTTCCTGCTCATCATAACACCGCTTTGGTTATTCATGAGCTACCGCAACATAATATATCCTTATACCGCCCTCCCATTGTTGTCTAAATTTGGCTCAGTCTTTTGTGTTATTAAAGCCTGACTAAATCCATAAAAATCCGTGTCTTTTCACACCACTTTGAAACGAAAGTGGCGTAGTGCTCTGTATTGAGCGTTTTACATAATTTTATTGGAGACAATGTATGTCTTGTTCTCGATATGCGGGTGAGTTGCGTCTGCAAACTCTTGTGCCTTGGTGCCTTTATTCAACGGAGGGCGTGCAATGACAGAGTTTAAAAAAACATCCGACCAACACGCTTGTGCGCCTCAATCCACCTTTACAAACAAGAGTGTTAGCCGTCGTCAGTTTGTGTTCGGTGCATCCGCTTTACTCGCGGTTACCGCAATACCTTTTTCCAGAAATGCCGTGGCCGATGCGATAGCTAGGCCGTTAACGGAGTTATCAGGCAGGGTATTTGATCTCACTATTGATTACCAAACCGTCAATATTACCGGTGAGCCTGCTCAAGCGACGGTGATCAATCAGTTATTACCAGGGCCGTTATTGCGCTGGAAAGAAGGGGAAACTGTCACACTTAGAGTGAAAAATAATCTAGACCGTGACACCTCATTGCATTGGCATGGCATGATCCTTCCCACCGGTATGGATGGTGTTCCAGGGTTAAGTTTTGGTGGCATAAAGCCTGGGGAAACCTTTGAGTATCAATTTCCTGTGAAGCAAAGTGGCACCTATTGGTACCACAGTCATTCGGGGTTTCAAGAGCAAACAGGTGCTTATGGGGCCATTGTTATCGAGCCAAAAGACGCGGAACCTGTGGCCTTCGACCGCGAGTATGTGGTGATGCTTTCGGACTGGTCAGACGAGGCGCCAGAAAGCATTTATGCCAATTTAAAAAAACAATCCGATTATTATAATTACCACGAACGAACCTTGTCGGACTTGTTTGCTGATATCAAAAAGCAAGGCTTGGTGAACACATGGAAAGCGCGCTCTATGTGGAACCAGCAACGCATGACTGACCGTGATATTTCTGATGTTACCGGTGCGACTTATACCTACCTAATCAATGGCAATTCTCCCGCTCAACCATGGCAGGCGTTATTTAAAGCGGGCGAAAAAGTGCGCCTACGAGTGATTAACAGCTCTGCTATGACCATTTTTGATGTTCGCATACCAGGTTTAAAAATGACGGTTGTTGCCAGTGATGGACAAAATGTCCAGCCGGTGACTGTGGATGAGTTTCGGATTGGCGTAGCAGAAACCTATGACCTTATTGTCGAGCCTGAAGCAGGAAACGCCTACAGCCTGTTTGCGCAAAGCATTGATCGCTCTGGGTATGCTATTGGCCATCTCACCTCGGATTATGGTTTGTCTGCAAAAGTCCCTGCTATGGACCCAGTACCGATTCTTACTCATGGCGACATGGGCATGAAGATGGACATGGCAAATATGGACCACAGCAGTATGGCTATGGGCGCTGACTCTATGTCAGGTCATTCTATGCAAGGTCACGCTATGGACCACAGCAGTATGCCTATGGGCGCTGATTCTATGTCAGGTCATTCTATGCAAGGTCACGCTATGGACCACAGCAGTATGACGATGGGCGCTGACTCTATGTCAGATCAGTCTATGCAAGGTCACGCTATGGACCACAGCAGTATGACGATGGGCGCTGACACTATGTCAGGTCAGTCTATGCAAGGTCACGCTATGGACCACAGCAGTATGACGATGGAAGGAATCGGCCTGGCAGGTTACGGCAGTAACAGCGAGCTGGTTCACTTGGAATCAGAACAAGGCCCACAAGTCGATATGCGGGCAGATGCCCCTCAAAGTGGCTTAAACGACCCAGGCATTGGCTTGAGGGAGCATCAAGAAAAATATCATCGAAAAGTGCTGACCTACGCGGACCTTAAAGGGCTGCATGCTACAAAGGACAAACGTCAGCCGAGCAGGGAAATACAGCTGCATTTAACCGGAAATATGGATCGTTACATGTGGTCCATTAACGGGCTTAAATTTGCCGACTCAGAGCCGCTTGAGCTTAGTTACGGAGAAAGGGTTCGAATTACCTTGGTAAACGACACCATGATGACGCATCCCATGCATTTGCATGGTATGTGGAGCGAGCTTGAAACCGGCGACCCTGATTACATTCCACGTAAGCACACAGTGTTGGTTCAACCCGGTTCGAAGATCAGTTATTTGGTGACGGCGGATGCATTAGGGCAGTGGGCCTATCACTGCCATTTGTTGTATCACATGCCTGGCATGTTCCGAAAAGTCGTCGTCAAATAAGGAGTAGCTCATGAAGAATGTTAAATCACCCATCCTCACATTGGGGTTATTCGCCGCCTCTGTTGGCTGCTCTTTGGTATATGCAGACGCACAAGATGATCCATTGTTAACCAGTGTGATGATTGATCAACTGGAAACCGGCCTCAATAGCGGGGATGCCACCAACGTCAGTGCTCAAGCTTGGCTGGGTTATGACTTAAATAAGCTTTGGCTTAAAGTCGATAGTGAATACACCAGCAGTGACGAGCAAGAGCTAGAAGTTCAAGCGCTTTACAGTCACGCTGTTGCGCCTTATTGGAACTTACAAATGGGGGTAAGGCAAGACATTAAACCAACACCGACACGCCATTGGGCTGTGTTGGGTGTTCAAGGTTTGGCGCCGTACTGGTTTGATATTGATGCCGCGTTATTTCTTGGTGAAGAAGGACGTAGCGCTGTTCGTTTGAGTGTTGAGCAAGAATGGCTAGTGACGCAAAAATTGATCTTAACACCGGAAATTGAAATGAATGCGTACAGTCAAAACGACGCCAAAACCAATATTGGCTCGGGGCTATCGGACATCAGTGCGGGGCTAAGATTGCGCTATGAAATAACGCGCAAATTTGCGCCTTATATTGGCCTAGATTGGAGCCGCAAGCTGGGCAATACCGCCGACCTTGTCCGTAGTGACGGAGAAAGTATCAGCGAGACCCAGTTTGTAGTGGGGGTAAAAGCTTGGTTTTAGCATGATGAGAATATGACCGGCAGTAACAAGTAACAGGAAGAAGACTTACTGCTGATCATTAACCTGCACTATGTAAAAACTAAAAGCGCAGATCGACCAGCAGACCTGGTCTACTTTTTGGTTACTAGACAGAGCAAACAGCTCTGTCTAGTAACCTTTAATTGAATCTATACTCGCGGCTTGATAAAACCTGTGAAACGCATGGGGAACAGTGACAGTAAAAAACAAGAAGGCTGAGATAGAACCAGTAAATGTCGTTATCAGCGGAAAATGGCTTCGAACAGAGGGCAAAGTGCATTTATTCTTATTTTGTGGCATTTCTCGGTGGGTTTCTTGTCTACAAAAATTCCCAAATATGACATAGTAATAAACATCTTAGTAAACAAGGAAAGGTGCTGGCTCACAAAACGATATTGTGATGGCGGCAGTTTATAGGAAATTGGCGCACAGCATGTTCCTATCACAGACGAACCAAGGAGGGGGCAGTTTGAAATCGAATCCAACGCTTACGTTTTACAACCAAAACGCTCAACAATTCACCGACTCAACCCTTCAGGTTGATATGTCGGCGCTTTATCGTGAATTTTTACCGAATATCCCCATTAATGGACACATTTTAGACGCAGGCTGTGGCTCTGCCCGCGATGCCGCCTATTTCAAGCAACAGGGTTTTCGTGTCAGCGCCTTTGACGCAAGCGAAGAGTTGGCGGCCTTGGCCAGCCAACATCTGCAACAAACCGTCGAAGTTAACACCTTTCAGCAATTGGATAGCGTCAACCAATACGATGGCATTTGGTGCTGCGCTAGTTTATTGCATGTATCAAAAGCTGAGCTACCACAAGTATTTTTAAACCTACAAAATGCGCTTAAACCCAATGGCGTTTTATATGTATCGTTTAAATATGGCACGCAAGAGCGTGTGCATAATGGCCGAGAGTTTACCGATTTAACCGAGCAGTTATTAAGTGATTTAATAAATCAGCACACGCAATTAAGCATAGTTAAACACTGGCAAAGTGTTGACCAGCGCCCAGGGCGCGAAAGCGAAGTGTGGTTAAATGCTTTATTAACGCAGAGCAAAGCGAAATTATAAGTGAATAGTTTTAGCGAATATCAGCAATTTCAAAATAATAACCAACAACTTATTACGGGTGATAATGATCCGTTATTACCTAATCTTGTGAATGCCATAAATAATGCCAGTGAGATTGAAATTACAGTTTCATTTATTCAGCTAAGTGGCTTAGTACTGTTGTTCGACCCCCTAAGCGAAGCCTTACAAAGTGGCGCAACGCTCAAACTACTTACCTCAGACTACCTCGATATTACTCATCCTAATGCTTTGAGAGATCTCATGGCATTAGTAGATCGTGGTGCCGATGTGCGTATTTACCAAACGCACAGCAATCAAAGCTTCCATATGAAGTCGTATATTTTCGTAAAAACAAACGACATAAATGAAATTACTGGTGGCTGTGCTTTTATTGGCTCAAGTAATATTAGTAAAAGCGCATTGACCAAAGGGCATGAGTGGAATTTTAGACACGATTATAAACTGCCAAAAACAAGCCAAGCAGCGAAGCAGTTTTTAAGTATACGCACAGCTTTTGAAAATATTTTTAATCACGAATCTGTTACCCATTTAAGCCATGAATGGATAAATAGTTATATTGCTAGGCGCAAAACACAGCAATTTGTATCTGTAAAGCATACCGATACAATCGATCAAATTAGTGAGCAAAGCGAAACTAAAACACCAAGGCCAGCTCAAATTGAAGCGCTCAATGCCTTAGCACAAACTCGAACTGAGGGCTTTAAACGCGGCTTAGTAGTGTTAGCAACGGGGATGGGGAAAACGTGGTTAAGCGCATTTGATGTTAAACAATTTAAGGCTAAACGTGTATTGTTCGTCGCGCATCGTGAAGAAATACTTTTGCAAGCACAGCGTACTTTTTCTGAATTACTCACTCTATCTACTGGGTTTTATAACGGTAAACAGCGAGACAAAAACGCCGACTGTTTATTTGCCTCAATTCAAACCATTGGCCGAAGTAATCACCTAAAGCAGTTTGCACCAACAGCATTTGATTACATTATTGTCGACGAATTTCACCATGCAAGTGCACGCGTATATCGCCAGCTTTTAAACTACTTTGAACCCCAATTTTTACTTGGTTTAACCGCTACGCCAGAACGTACTGACCAAGCTGATATTTTAGGGCTATGCGACAACAACTTAGTGTTTGAACGAAACTTAACGCAAGGGATAGATCAAAAAACGTTAGTGCCGTTTCATTACTACGGCATTTGGGACGAAAACGTAAACTATCAAGCTATTCCATGGCGCAATGGCCGATTTGATCCAGCTGCACTAGAAAACAAATTTGCAACCCAAAAACGAGCAGACCACGCACTTTTACAGTGGCAGCAATATAAGCAGCAGCGCACATTAGGCTTTTGTATTTCCACCAAACATGCCGATTACATGGCTGATGCGTTTAATAAAGCGGGTGTAAAAGCGCTATCTGTACATAGTCAGTCAAAAGTACGCCGTAATGAGGCACTAAAACAATTAGAACAGCGCCAAGTTGAAGTACTATTTACTGTTGATTTGTTTAACGAGGGGACTGATTTACCAAGCATTGATACTATATTAATGCTGCGCCCAAGCGACTCTAAAATACTCTTTTTACAGCAACTAGGTCGTGGTTTACGTACATTAGAAGGCAAAACCCATTTGGTTGTGCTTGATTTTATCGGTAACCACCATAGCTTTTTAAATAAACCTTATGCACTACTACATGAAACAACGCCTAGTGGTGTAGTTAAGAAGCTTAAAAAACCAAACCTTGCTGATGGCTGCTTTATAAATGTTGATTTAAAAGTGACCGACTTTTGGCAACAGCTAGCCAAAATACAGCGCACTACAGCGTTAGAAGATATAACACAACTTGCCGAGCAACTAGGGCATTTACCCGCATTAAGTGAGTTTTACTACCACTACGGCGATATAAAAAAGGTAAACAGCAACTACACTAGCTGGTTTGAGCTAATTGCTAAAACACAAAATATTGATGACGAAGCACAACAAAGTGCTGAGCAATTAGCGCCATTTTACGACTTTTTACACAAAGGCATACAAACAACCAGTATGACCAAATGCTTCAAGGCTATTTTGCTTGAGGCTTATGTCGCTTTAAATGGTTTTGCTAACCCCCCAACAGTTTCTGAACTTGCAGCCATGAGTGCTAAAGTATTAGCGCGGCATCCCAATTTAAAACAACACGATTTACCTATTAAAGAACAGCAATCAGCTGCGAATTCACAAACATGGCAAAGCTACTGGCGTAAAAATCCAATTAAAGCCTACACCAATAAAAATAAAGACGGCACACAATGGTTTACCTTACAAAACGACATAGTAAAAGCCACGTTTGATGTACCCGCAGAAATACTCGAATTACTAAATAACGCCGTGTTAGAGCTGGTCGAATACAGCCTAGCTAAATACAGCCAGCGGCTAAAAGTAGCAACGCCAACCACGGAACAAAATACAGAGCAACACGCTGATAATGTGACTCAACTAGAGTTTAAAGAGCTTGCCGATACAGAAAATGGGCAAGATAGTGCATTAAAACTGCCGTACTTTCCCAATATTAAAATTGCCTGCGGACATTTTAAAACAGGGGATGAAAGCGATATGGAGTTGATGGACGGGCCATTTGGTGCTGGTAAGCTTGATCCAAACGTGCATTTTTTAGCTCGCGCATCGGGCAACTCGATGAACGGCGGTAAAACCCCAATTTACGATGGCGACTTACTGCTACTTGAACTTATAACCTCCGATAAAGCCGGATCGTTACGTGACCAAATAGTTGTTATAGAGCGAGATGATATAAGTGGAGAAGGGCAGTATTTACTCCGTAAAATTAATAAATTACCAAACGGGCAATATGAGCTAATCGCTCAAAACCCCGATTACGAGGTAATGATTGCAGATAAAAGCATGCGAACGTTCGCACGGTTTAAACAAGTGGTCATGGAATAGTTGCAGTTGCGATTAAGCTTTTAGGTGCATAGCTTGCTCGCGCGAAAAGCGCAGCTTTTAAATTGTAGGTCGAGCTTTAGCTCGTCAATGTGATTGGTAATATTAGGGGTTGTGAAGGGGTTTAATAACCTCTATTCGAGGTTTATGCCAGATTGCTGGCGGCAACCAAAGGGCGCTCCTTATATAAAAAAGCGCCGTCCTGTAGTGGTCAAGTAAAACTGGCCACGGTTTTATAGTTTCTCCAGTACTGCTCTTCCGCTTTATTCGGTGGCAACATTCTATTGTGCTGATGCGCCTAATTTGGCTGTAGTATCCTACTATGTAATCCGTTACAGCATGTTTAGCTTCTAAAAAAGTCCGGTAACCTAATTCAGGTATCCATTCTGTTTTGCAGCTTCTAAAGAAACGCTCCATCGGGGCATTATCCCAACAGTTTCCACGGCGACTCATACTTTGCTGGATTTGATACCGCCACAGCAAACGACGATATTTTAAACTTGTGTACTGACTTCCTTGATCTGAATGAAACATTAATGCCTTCGGCTTTTCCCTTAACTCATAAGCCATAATAAGAGCCTTACTAATAAGCTCACTATCAGGGCTCAGAGACATCGCCCAGCCAACTGGCTTTCTAGCATATAAATCCATCACAACCGCTAAATAAGCCCAACGGCTTCCTGTCCAAACATAGGTAATGTCGCCACACCAAACCTTGTTAGGAGAGCTCACTTTGAACTGTCGGGCCAGAAGGTTCGGCGCAACTGAACTCTCTTGCTTTGCCCGTTTATAGTGATGTTTAGGCTGTTGACGGCTAAGCAAAGCGAGTTCGCGCATTAAGTTACTTGCGACATACCGACTTAAGCTTGTACCACCCTGAGTGACAATGGCTGCGATCGTTCTCGCTCCCGCAGAGCCTTCACTCACTTTAAAAGCGGCTCGAACTTTTTCTTTGAGCATATATGTCGGACGAGTCCGTTCGACCGAGTAAATTTTTTGATGAAGAAAGCCAATCATGGCGTTGTATCTCACATTTATTTCCTACAGCCAATGCCACGCCAAAGTCAGTTGTGTTGAATCTAGGACAGTCAAAGCCTCACTTTTGTCATCTAGCACTCTACAAACGGAAGCCAAAAGGAAGACATTCTTTAAACCAAGATGGTTCGACTAAAGCATCAAAAACATCGTTAACAGCGGCACGTGGCGCAAAAGAGTCTTGGTTGTTGATCTCATCGTTGCCCAAGAACAGCTCGTTTGCCAAGAAGAGCGTGAAGGTTTATCAGACACGAATGCAAATAGAAGAAAGTTTTAGATACATGAAGAACACAAAATTCGGCTTAGGGTTTGAGCATAACCACACTAAAATATTAGCCCGAATGAAGCTACTGGTTTTACTTACAACACTAACTGCTATGGTGCTTATCTTGTTAGGCAAGGTGGTTGAACTGGTTGGATTATCTTATCGCTTTCAGTCTACTAGCACTCGTAAACGCAGAGTGCTCTCGCACTTTTTTTGGGTAAAAGAGCACTATCAGCGAACCTCAAAATCACCCTCAAACAATGGCGAGAAGGAATTAGGAAATTCGCCGAACATCTGTTCAAAGGAGAAGGTTTTATGGTTTAAATTCGCGGGGATACCTCAGCATTAAACCCCAAAATAGTTAAACACGGATAGCTAGGAGCGGGCTAGAAGCAGTTCACAGAAAAGATGGGCATGATTGTATCTACCATGTCTTTACTGAAAATGCGTCAGGTCGAATCCAAGTTACTACGCCCTAATGAGCTAGAACAGTCTCATCAGGATCTAAACCTTCAATTGACTCAGTCATAACAGTCGTATCAAGGTAGATCGAGTCATTGTCGCTGGTTTCAACAACTCTAGTCTCGTATGTAGCATCTAAATGCATGCAATCTTGATCTGTTGGCTCTAAACTCTTCGTTATTGCCGTTTCATCTAAACAAAGAATACTGTCGTTATCTGTTGGTTCGGTTACGTTCGTTTGAACTGTCCAATCACAATGAATCTCATCATTATCGTGACTCTCTATTGTGAACGTTTTGGTTGTTGTATCGATCTTACGCCAATTAGAACATACAGGGGAAATCTCGATTGTCTCGCTATAATTCATAATGTAAGGTTTCATTTTTCTTCCTTTATAGTAGCTATGAGTGACTTGGCGTCAAATAATTCATCACTTATCTTGATTACCGTGCTTTGTTTAGAGAGGTTTAATGCACTAATCATAAAGTTAGCGGAAGCGTTCCCCGAGGAATTTGACGACGAATAAACAAAAATAATTATGTTATCGGGGGTGACAGCTTTAGACAGACTTAACAACTCTTGAGGTGAGAAGTTGCCCTCTTTGTCTATCAATATAAATTCATCATTAGATAATTTTATAGCGTCGGATGGAACTTGCTGAATAAACGGTTGTAAGACCGTAGAAAATAATATTAATGAACTAACAAAAATACTTCTAATGAAGTACTTTTCAATATTTTTCACTAAGGTTGCAGCTTCCCACTGCTCATCTTTTGAGGTTAGCCAATCGATATAAATACTTTTAGCTAACTGCTTAAAGTCAGGCGAAATTTTGAATGAACTAAATCTACTCTTTAAGGTTCCCTTTACTTGTAGGTAGCTACGTAGTAGAACCAAAACATTAATTAGAGAAATACTTGAGAGACCAAAGGCAAGCCACATCAATACACTGAAGTGTGAAAATCCCAACTCTAGTATTGATTGAAATAAAAATGCGAACAACCCTGTGTATACTAAGGCAATTGCGATATAACTATTAACCTTGTTGTTTAGTGTGTTAATACTGTTTTGGCACTCTGCATTCTTATGCTTTAATAACTCCATTCTTAATTTGCTTTTTGAACCGCCAGTGTCATCATCAAGATCTAAAAAGTCAGCTTCAAGTTGGTCTAGTTCTTCTTGTTGATGAGGTGACTTTATATCCAAAATTCGTAAAATTGATACCCACTTAAAGCGCTCTTTAAAATTGCCTTGATGGACATAAGTAAATAAGTAGATATGCTTGTAACCCCAAGGTAACGAGAGGAGGGAAAAACGAAGTCCTGCTAAGGAATCTACTGAGTCAAAACCGTTATCCTGTGATGCATGGAATACAGGCAAATGGTTTAGTAACCTACAAACAAGTAAGCCGAATTTATACCAAAGAGGGGTGCGATTTTGTTCTTCCACTATGGCTCCATTTTAGTGCTACCTGTTGTCAAGTAGTCAATAATTGATTCCGATATATTGAGGCCTGTCTCAAACTCTAGCCATGCCCATTGACCATTAGCATTCATCTCCAAAAAGTACCACATGTCATCCTTCACAATGAAGTCAAAACACCCAAATCTCATACCACAGAGATCCATAAAGGCAAAGCAATTGCGCTCAATATCTTCTGGAATCGAACATGTTTCATAGACAACTTTGTTGTTTGGTTTTCGCCAGTCTATATGGTTTTGTGAGTGAATTTTAACAGGGAAAACTCGTTTACCTATAATAGTTAATCGTACTTCGAAACCTTTCTGGATATAACTTTGTAGATAAACGGGTGAGTACTCAAAGTTACGGGTTGCAAATGATGGGTCTATTAGGTTTGTTTGTACAAACTCTTTACTAGAGTCTCTCGTGATTTCGCCTATGGCAACAGGCTTGATAATGCCTTTCTGATTAGAAAAGTGCTTTAGTAAAGTTACATCATTTGTAATTGCGAGCTCTGGCAGGTTAAATCCTACTTCAGTAGCTAGAGAAGCCTGAAGCACCTTATTGTTGGCTCGGCGCATAATCGAAGGTTTTGTGAGTACAGTACCTTTAAAGCTTTCTATGATTCCTTCAATCAAGGAATAGGTTTCCCTATGGATATACGAGTGATAATGACTCTCAAAGATGCCATCTAGCTTTTCCATTGATGGCTTTCGAAAATAAATGGACAAGCACGATTCGGAGTCTATTTCACTACTTGTACCTTTAATTTTGAAACCATTAGAGGAACAGGTGATACGGTACTCTGAGAATCTGTCTAGGTCTAAACGGAAAAATTTGAACTGAGTGAACTTTGTAATAAGGTAGTCACAGGTTTTGTCATAACTGCTTGTTACTACGAGTATTAGTCTACTATTCAATTTGCTTTCTCTCAACTTCAATCACAACTAACTAATGTACATGATTGCATAGCTACTTTCTATGAAGGAAGCACTCATTCTCTTGATTCAACTGGCTTTTATGTGAGATTCTTTAATGTAGACAACCTTTTGGGTGTCAACGTGCAATTACCCTAGTTTTGATGTGCTACCGTCCTCATACTTAAAAGTTTCGCGCCACTCATCAGGTTGAGCATACCCACACGAGCAACTATGCTTTGCACGTTATCTCACAAATATGCCAGCATTAGATACTGTAAGGGAAAAGAAGGAGTATTGACGAATTTAGTCCAGTGGTTCTAAACCGTTTCGGGGCAGAAACGAGTCACGTTTGAATGACCGCTATTGGTTCTTACCAGCCAGCTATTTGAAATAGTATTGCTGTAGACCTATTAGTAAATTAGACACATAACATTCAAGTAATTAAATTTAAATCAATCACCCAACGGCCAATTTCCCAGCCTCATGCCACATTTCACTTGGCATGGGGCTGGTGAGTTCCCACGTTATGTTCATCGGCTGGCTGCCGTTGTGGCTTTGGTATTTAACCTCGCCATAGTTCACGAACCCCATGGTTCGGCCGTTTTCGTCTTTGCCTTGTTCTCGTACAAATAACAGTATCGTTTTGCCTGTTTGGCGGTGCTGAATGTAGCTTAGACCTCGGCCGTGTTCTGGGCGGGCGCTGTTTTGAGTCTGCCAGTGGAACAGTTCTGGGCTGATGGCATAGTCGTGATAAAGGGTCGTGGGCGAATAGGTTTTTTCACACTTATTGAGTGTTACAAATAACAACTCTAGGTTCTGGTCTTTAAATTCTAAAACCCCTTCGCGGGCAGTCGATTTTTTGTTAAAGGTGTGTGCGCCAAACGCGGCGAGGATTTGTTGGCGCGTGTAGCGGCTGTGTAATTTGATTGCGTGATTTGGCAGGCATGCTAAATCATTTTCTTGCTGGTGAATCCGTTGAATGAGCAAGCTGATAACTTGTTCTAATTCCTGCTGTAGCACTGGGTGGATAAGAGCCTGTAGGCTTTGTTCAAGGCTGTCGAACCCCAGTGACTTTCCTGTGTTATCCCAGAAGTTGTAATGCGCCATTAAGGCAAACTGTCGGTTTTGAGAAGAATGCGTAAAGCGGAAATCGTTCCGACATAGGTCAAGTAGAAACTGCAAATAGCTAAGGGAGTCACAGCCTAATAATTGTGTGTTGATGGCTCGATAATAGGCCGCATAAATGTCGGCTTGCTCGGTGGGAATGTCATCGCCTTTTAGCCATTGCCAGCCGCCGAGCTTTTGTGCTTTGGGTTTGTAAATGTCCTCAAGACTAACGTGTGGGTTGATGCGTAAAAAGTTACTTAACGAGAGCGCGTCGTTGGAGTGTTGTGGGTAAGCTTGAATCAGCTGTTGTAAGCGTCTCTTGCTGTTAATGGCTTGTTGGATATTACGCAAAATGGTCTTTTGCGTTTGTGCTTGCAGCTCGATCCGACACCCCAGTGGTAAGTGAGGGAAGTTGTGCTCTATCTCGGTTTTTATCGATTGGTTGCTTTTGCCGATAAGGGCGCGAAACTTACTGGCAAAATCGTACTCAGCACGGGCATTGCCAACAAAATCGAGTACCGTGCAACACTGCTTAGAATGCTCTGACCCGTTGGCGTTTTCTGGCAAGCGAAGGCCACGACCTAATTGCTGCAAAAATAGCGTTAAGCTTTCTGTTGGCCGCAAGAACAATAGGGTATCCACTTCAGGGATATCGACCCCTTCGTTAAAAATATCCACCACGCAGAGTATTTGTATTTTACCTTGGCGTAACGCTTGCTGCTTTTGCACGCGGTCATTGGTGTTTTTACTGGTGAGTACATCGGCATGAATGCCTGCCAGATTAAACTTGGCAGCCATGAACTCGGCGTGTTTTTGGCTGACACAAAACGCCAGCGATTTAATGCGCTGAACATTGGTGACTATTTCGCTTAGGCTGGTGATGATTTTTGTCGCGCGATGGTTTTCCCCCGTATAAAGGTTACTCAGTTCCGCAATATCGTAGCGGCCATTGCGCCATGACACTTGACTTAAATCGGTGTCGTCATCCAGCCCGAAGTATTGGAAAGGACATAAATGGCGCTGATTAATGGCTTCTGGTAAGCGGATCTCTGCGGCGATTACACCACAAAAGTCATCCAATATATTTGCGCCATCTTGGCGCTCTGGCGTAGCGGTTAAGCCGAGTAATATCTTAGGGGTAAAGTGCGACAAAACATCGCGATAGCTGCTCGCTGTTACGTGGTGTACTTCGTCTATAACTATGTAGTCGTAGTAATTGCTGGTTAAATTAAGCGATTCAATTTGGCTGTTCAGCGTTTGGATTGACGCAAATACTTGGTTGTATTTTTGCGGTTTAAAGTTACCGACCCATAATTCCCCAAAGTCATTGTTTTTGAGTACGCCACGATAAGCGCTTTGTGCTTGTTTTAGGATTTCTTCGCGATGGGCCACGAACAAAAAGTTGGCATTGGGTTTAGCGTCATATACTCGCTTAAAATCAAACGCTGAGATAATGGTTTTCCCAGTGCCCGTGGCAGCGACCACCAAGTTTCTAAACCGTTTGTGTACATTCCGTTCGGCGCTAAGTTTTTCTAAAATCGCCATTTGATGCGTTTTTGGCGTGATATCAAAATAAAACTGACTGCTTGATTGGCCAATCCCACGCTGCTCGTTGAGTGAGTTTCTGAGCTTTTCTTTACTCTCAGCTTCACCTGTAAAACGCTCAAAGTCAGGTGACTGCCAATAGGTTTCAAAAGTACTTTTGGTTTTGGCAATGATGTGCGGGATTTCTTGAGCGGTGATTTTAAGATTCCACTCAAGGCCGCTGGTCAGTGCCGAATGGGAGAGGTTAGACGAGCCAATGTAGCCTGTATGAAAGCCTGTGTCGCGCATAAATAAATACGACTTGGCATGCAGTCGTTCTTGCTGATTGTTGTAGCTCAGCTTTACTTCGGTATTGGGTAGACTAGCGAGAAACTCAACGGCTTTGGCATCCGTTGCGCCCATATAGGAGGTGGTAATGACTTTCAGTTGTTTGCCGCTTTTGGTAAAGGCTTCTAGCTCATTCTTAAAAATTCGCAGGCCAGTCCATTTGATGAAGGAAACCAGCCAGTAAATGGTGTCTGCCGATTTGATTTCACGCTTGAGTTCGGTTTCGAGGGAAATACCGGCATTCGCGCCGCTGAATAATTCGCTTTGGGTTAACCCTGTAAGCGGGAAAATATCGCTAGAGTAGTCTTTAAGGTTGGCAGCAATCGGGTTTTCGGTATTAAACAGGGCGGTGAGAATGCGGCCTTGGCTGTCGATCAGGTTTTCACTGATCAGTTCGTCGTCTTTTATATGATCTTTAAGCCAAAGAACTAAACTGTTGGCGAGGCTGATTTGCTCTTGTAATCGTTCGTTCGAATTCGGCACAGCGTCGATGGCATGGGCAACCAGTTTGCCTAAAAAGCGAGACAGCCAAGTGGCGGCTTCTGCCGATTCAAGCTGTCGCTCGCCAACGTAGAATTGGTTCCGATTAAGGTGCTGTTCAATGACTTGCGTGATTAACTGTTCGTAAATGCCAACTTGTTCCATTAAACCACTCCCTGTTTGAGCGGTTAGTGTACTTAAAAGAAGGCTTTAAGTAATCATAAATGGACAATAGGCGGCATTCTATTAGGCACGGATAGCAGTGTTTGTCTCAAAACTTAGCCTGCCTGAATTAAGCTTACAGAAAAGAATAAATCAGAACTCTGAGTAAGTGCTGTATGCTTTAAGATTAATATTCCTAGCGCCGGTAAAATTGAGTAAGCTAAAACGGTTTGTCGTTTTAAATGATTGTTGAATACTATTTGAAAGCGATGTCATCTGTATAAATGTATTAAGGATAATGGTTAGTGAAAAGATATCCATCAATCATGTCACTAAGGGCGTTTGAGGCGGTTTCTCGCTTGGGTAGTGTGTCCGCCGCTGCCAATGAACTCAGCCTAACAAGAAGTGCCGTCAGTCACCAGATTAACATGTTGGAGGAGGCGGTTGGTTTTCCTTTGACCCAGCGCGAAGGTCGTGGAATTGTTCTAACCAATAATGGTAGCCGCTATGCCAATGAAGCAAAGCGGGCGCTCGCGATTATCCAAGAAGCTTCCCATGATAGCCGAGGCGAGGAAGTGGCTGGCAAACTGTCGATAAGTTGTGCGCCAGGTTTGGCAAACTATTGGCTATGTCACCACTTGGCTGAGTTTTCTAAGCAATACCCTAAACTGTCTTTGCATATCTCTTCGCCAGAAGTACCAGACGACACTTCTAATGACAATATTGATCTGTTTATCGCCTATGGTAATGGGAATTGGCCGGATAAATATGTCAGGCAGCTGATTACCATTCAATTGTTTCCTGTATGTAGCCCGCGTTTCTTGCAGGAGAAAGGAGGCTTGGGGCCACCGTCCAGTTTACTCAGAATGCCTTTGATACATTTAGTTAATTATACCGATTGGCGTGTGTGGTTGGCGGCAAATGGTATTAGCAATATTCAATTGGAAGATGGCATTGTCTTTTCCGATGCCAATTTTGCTCAATCTGCTGCTATCGCGGGACAGGGGATTGCGATTGGCGACAATATGATAAGTGGTAATGCCTTGGCAAAAGGTCTTTTAGTGCGGCCTTTTGAAAAGTCTATTATGTCGCCACGGGCTTATTATTTGGTTGTTTCTCCAGAAAAAGTTGAACGTCGAGAAATTCAGGTCTTTGTCGAATGGCTTGAAAGTTTGATAGACGATGCTCAAGCAAAATATGATAAACACTAGCTCTAACCCCTAATGCTTTGTTTTAGGGCGCACCGCTTTGTTATTAATGCATTTTGGTGCGCTCATCGCTTTTGATATTTCCTTCCTAACTCTCAGATTATTAAAGAAATATGTGCTCTCGCTGAGTTTTTATTCGCATCCTTTCTGTTTTTGTGCCCATTAACCTTTCATTTTATCCGGAAAATATTTTTAACCAATCAGTCTAAGAATCGCTGTTTTTGTCAAATTTATTTCAACATTGACGTTAATATTATTCGATTGTCAGTTATTGGTTTTTAAACAAGAATCTAAATTAGGTTTTTAGCAGTAACAAATAATTCCCAATAATTTTAATGTTGAGAGTTCTAAGGGCATGTTATGACTAATATGGATGGGGTAGATTTTGTAAAAGATATTTATCCAAATCTCTCTGAAACTGAGCGGGTTAGAGTGGATTTGGCCGCAGCGTATCATTTGATTGAATATTTTCAGATGAGTGACAGTATTTATACGCATATTTCGGCGCGACTACCGGGTGATAAAGAGTATTTTATTATTAACCCCTATGGCACGCGTTTTAGTGAAGTGAAAGCAAGCGAGCTTGTGACCATCGATCTTAATGGAACTATTATTGATGACCCCTGTGGTATGGGCGCCAATCCCGCAGGTTTTACTATCCATTCGGCGATTCATGGCGCAAGGCCTGATGTTAAATGTGCGCTTCATACTCACACGATTGCTGGAGTGGCTCTGTCATCCACACAATCGGGTATTCTCCCTATAAATCAGTGGTCTTTACAGTTTTATCATGGGGTTTCTCGCCATAAATATGAAGGTATAGCGCTAAATTTAGAAGAGCGTGAACGCTTAGTTTGTGACCTAGGTGAACAAAATAAAGTTTTAATTTTAGACAACCATGGCTTGATGACCATGGGTGAAAATGTCGGTGAAGCCTTTACCTTAATGTACAACCTAGAGCGAGTTTGCAAAGTTCAAATGTCCGTATTAGCAAGTGGTCAGCCAGTGAATACGATTGATTCTGACGTTTGCGATTTAACCTATAACCAATACAAACATTTTTCTGAAATCAGTCAAAGAGGTGGCTTTCATGCTGAATGGTTGGCTTATCTGAGGTTATTAGAAAAAGTCTCACCCAGCTATAAAGAATAATATCTAATCCAAATATAAACCATAAAAGAACATATCCGTTTTACCTATAAAAAAAGACTAATAATATTTCTCACCAAGGAGATTATAATGAAAAAGATATCCGTAGGAGCCTCAGTTGCGTGTTTGGTATTGGCTGCAAATGTCTATGCAGCAGAGCCTAAAGATGGCGGTGCGATTAATGTTGTTGTACAGCCTGAGCCACCGAGTTTAATGATAGGAATGTACTCAAATGGTACAACACAGCAAGTAGGCGGTAATATATTTGAAGGCTTGTTGCGTTATGACAAAGAGTTAAATCCTCATCCTTTACTGGCTAAATCTTGGGAAAATTCCGAGGACGGAAAAACCTGGACCTTTCATTTAGAAAAAGATGTTTTATGGCATGATGGAAAGCCTTTTACCTCAGCGGACGTTGTTTTCTCTGTTGATAAAATGTTGAGAAAAACCAACGCACGTTTACGTACCTCCTTAGAGTTTGTCGAAAGTATTAGCGCGCCAGACGATTATACCGTTGTTTTTAAGCTGAATAAGCCGTTTGGTCCGTTTATCCGTTTGTTTGAGGTTGGCACCATGCCAATGTACCCAAAACATATCTATGCAGGGACAGATTACAAGATTAACCCAGCAAACCAACATCCAATTGGTACTGGTCCTTTTAAGTTTGTCGAGTGGAAAAAAGGCTCCTATATCCATCTGACTAAAAACGATCATTATCATGTTTCTGGCTTACCTCACATTAATGATCTGTATTGGCATGTTATTCCCGATGCCGCGTCAAGAGCAGTGGCGTTTGAAACAGGAAAAATCGATGTTCTTCCTGGCGGCTCAGTGGAAAACTTTGATGTACCTCGCTTAACCGAGTTAGACAATACCTGTGTTACCACTGATGGTTGGGAGTTCTTTTCGCCACATTCACTGTTGTGGCTGAATAATCGACAAGGGCCAATGGCAGATAAAAGATTCCGTCAGGCTGTTATGTACGCCATGGATCGTGAATTTGCCAAAAATGTGCTTTGGAATGGTTTCGGTAAAGTCGCCAATGGTCCTGTGGGTTCTAAAACGAAATTTTATGATAAGTCGCTGCCAAATTATGAGTACGACCCAGCTAAGGCGAAAAAGCTGTTAAAAGAGATGGGTTATGACGGCACACCAGTTCGTTTATTGCCTATGCCATATGGGGAAACTTGGCAGCGTTGGGCTGAGGTTGTTAAGCAAAACCTTGAAGAAGTAGGCATTAAAACCAAGATGGTTTCAACGGATGTCGCAGGTTGGAACCAAAAGGTAGCAGATTGGGATTACGACATCTCTTTCACTTATCTGTATCAATATGGCGACCCTGCGTTAGGTGTTTCTCGTAACTATATTTCTAGCAATATTTCGAAAGGCTCTTCTTGGAACAATGTTGAGGGTTATGAAAACGCTCAAGTTGACAAGTTGTTTGCTGAAGCCGCTGTTGCTTTCCCCGACTCAAAACGTCAAGAGCTGTATAGCAAGGTACAGCGTCAATTAGTGGAAGATGTGCCTGTTGCTTGGTTAATGGAGCTGGAATTCCCCACCATTTATAACTGTAAGGTACAAAATTTGATCGACTCTGGTATCGGTATCAATGATGCGTTTGGTACAGCTTGGATTAAACAGTAAATGACAGGGGCGGGCTCAGGCCTGCCCTTATTTTGAGTGATATAAATTATGAATCTACAAACTTTATTGTATATCGGTGGCCGGTTGATAAAAGGTGTGATCATTTTGTTGATCATTGCTGTGTTTAATTTCTTCTTGATTCGTGCGGCACCTGGGGATCCTGCCAAGGTGATGGCGGGTGAGGCGGGGGCAACTGACGAAGTGTTCTTGCAGCAGTTACGGGAGCAGTTTGGGTTAGATCAGCCGCTTTATTATCAGCTTTGGGTCTATATCAGTAACTTATTACATTTTGATATGGGCATGAGCTATCGCCAGAATATCCCTGTGTTTGATCTTATTATGGACCGATTACCCGCCACCTTGCTACTGACGGGTACGGCGTTTTTATTGTCCATTGCGCTTGGTGTACTCGCAGGGGTAATTGCTTCAGTGAATTATAAAAAATGGGTGGACTCTCTGATCACAATATTGTCGCTTATTTTTTATGCTACGCCTTTATTTTGGTTGGCTATCATGGCGTCTCTTTTCTTCTCTGTTTACCTTGGCTGGTTGCCAGGCTTTGGCATGGAAACGGTTGGCGTTGAGCTATCCGGCTGGGATCGCGTTATCGATATCGCGCTGCATTTGGTGCTACCGGCAACCACCTTAGGTTTGTTTTTTACCGCAGTGTATGCCCGGATGACACGAACTTCCATGATAGAAACAAGCCGTCTGGATTTTGTAAAAACCGCCATAGCAAAAGGTATGACACCATCTAGGGTGACAAGAAAGCACGTATTGCGTAATGCATTGCTTCCTGTCATCACATTAGCAGGGATACAAGCGGGGCAGTTAATCGGCGGTGCGGTGCTCACCGAGACTGTTTTTGCATGGCCAGGAATTGGTCGCTTAATGTTCGAAGCATTATTTCAACGTGACTATAACTTGCTGTTGGGTGTGTTCTTTATTTCTTCAGCCATGGTTGTCCTATTTAACCTGATCACAGACGTTATTTACTGCGTTGTTGATCCACGAATAGAGCTTTCAAAATGAATATAATCAAGACTTTAAGCCAGAATAAAGTGGCGATGGTTGGTTTTTTTGTATTGGCCATTTTTTGTTTGATCGCCGCTTTTGGCCCATTACTCTACGACGGTAGCCCATGGAAAATGGTGCAACGTCCTTTTCTTCCTCCGTTTGAGAACAGTAACTACTTATTAGGCACGGACACCTTAGGTCGTGATGTGCTGGCGGGTTTGATATATGGCACTCGTATATCACTATTGGTGGGGCTGGTTTCGACGTTAATCGCTTTATTAATCGGTATTCCTTTAGGGGCTTACGCTGGTTATTTTGGTGGCTGGGTCGATGAGCTGCTTATGCGTTTCACGGAAATCTTTCAGACGGTGCCAAGTTTTGCGCTAGCCATTGTTATTGTGGCTATTTTTGAGCCCAGTGTGTATTCGATTACCAGTGCAATTGCGATCGTGAGTTGGCCTCCTGTTGCGCGTTTGGTGCGTGGTGAGTTTATGTCTCTGCGTAGCCAAGAATATGTCTTGGCAGCAAAACTTAATGGGCAAACTCATCGCAATATTATTATGCGTGAGATTTTGCCGAACAGCTTGTCGCCAATTATTGTGCTTGCTTCTTTGATGGTGGCGACGGCGATTCTACTTGAGTCATCCCTTTCTTTTTTAGGCTTAGGTGACCCAGAAATTATGTCTTGGGGCTACATGATAGGGGCAGCCAAAACGGTTGTGCGTCAAGCTTGGTGGTTGAGTTTTATCCCAGGTTTAGCGATTGCCTTGACGGTGTTGTCGTTGAATCTTCTTGGTGAAGGCTTGAATGAAGCATTGAACCCAAAAATGTCAGGGAAGAGGGAGAATTGATATGAAGCCTTTGCTGCAAGTTGAAGATTTGACGATTCGCCTACCAAAAGGCGGAGACCGCGAGTTCGCTATCCAGAAAGTAAATTATAACTTGATGCCTGGTGAAATCTTATGTGTTGTTGGCGAGTCTGGGTCAGGTAAGTCTATGACTGCGAATGCGATCATGGGCTTGTTGCCAAAAACCATTCAAGTTGATGCAGGTACGATTATTTTTGATGGCGTTGACCTAGCTTCATTAGAAGAGCGTCGTGCCCGCGAATTACGCGGTAATCGTATCAGTATGATTTTTCAGGAGCCAATGACTGCCCTTAATCCATTGATGAGAGTGGCGGATCAAATTGGTGAAGTGTTTTTAATTCACACCAATATGAATGCGAAGCAAAGAGACGAAAGGGCATTAGCTTTGCTGGTGGATGTGGGGCTACCTGATCCGGAAAAAATGATGAAAGCCTACCCTCATCAGCTTTCTGGGGGGCAGCGTCAGAGAGTGATGATTGCTATGGCGTTGGCATTAGAGCCCGCTATTTTGATTGCCGATGAGCCAACCACGGCGTTGGATGTTACCACTCAAGCGCAAATTTTAAAGCTCATTAAAGAGCTGCAAGAAAAGCACAATACAGCAGTTATGTTTATTACTCATGACTTTGGTGTTGTGGCCGAGATTGCAGACCGTGTCGTGGTGATGGAAAAAGGCCAAATGGTGGAGATTGGGGGCAGTGACGACGTGCTTAATAATCCACAGCATGAGTACACCAAAAAACTGATTGCCGCCGTTCCTCCTTTGGTTGCGCCCCATCGAGAGGCGCTATTAGAAGTAACGCCGGTGTTAACCGTGAATAACCTTTGCAAAACCTACAGCACAGGAGGCGGCTGGTTTTCAAAAGCTCGCGTTGTTAAAGCCGCAGATGATGTCACTTTTACACTGCATCGTGGGGAAACGTTAGGGCTGGTAGGGGAGTCTGGTTCTGGGAAGTCAACGGTGAGTCGTTGTGTGGTGCGCCTGCTTGATTCAGACAGCGGGGAGATTTTGATTGGCGAAGATGCCATTCAAGACCTAAATACAGCAGAGCTAGCACCATATCGAAAGCGCATCCAGATGGTATTTCAAGACCCTTTTGCCTCTTTGAACCCTAGAAAGACCATTGGTCAAATCATTGCAGATGGTCCGATTGCTCAAGGAATGGAGCCAGCCAAAGCCTTGGCTAAGGCAGCAGAGCTGCTCGATCTAGTTGAGCTACCTAGAGCGGCTTTAGATCGCTATCCCCATGAGTTTTCAGGCGGCCAGCGTCAGCGGGTCGGAATAGCAAGAGCGCTCGCCCATGACCCAGAAATACTGGTCGCAGATGAGGCGATATCGGCATTAGACGTTTCTGTGCAGGCGCAAATATTGGACTTATTAGACACATTAAAAGTACGGCTTAATTTGGCTATTTTGTTTGTGGTTCATGACCTTCGTGTTGCTGCTCAGGTTTGCGATCGAGTGATTGTTATGCAAAAAGGCAAAGTGGTTGAAATGGGCGTGACTAAAACTGTGTTTGAAGCTCCCTCTCATGAATACACAAAAAGCTTAATTGACTCTATTCCTGGTGCAAGCTGGCGTTCAGACCTGCCTGATCATATACCGCAGGAAGGGCAGCCCGAGAAGCAGCCTGCGATGAGCAGTGTGTGATAGTGAGTCATGGTTAAACAATGGGTTTCCTAGTATTTAACCAAGCTTAATTGGTCGATGAACTAGGGCTCTATATTCACGCTATGCCATTGAAAAATGGCATTCGTTCTACGCACGGACACAGGTAGAGAAGTAATATGAATATTGAAAAATGCAATGCTGAACGGCTATGGGACTCTATTATGGAGATCGGCAAGATTGGCCATGCAGAAGTGAAAAATAGCAAAGTAGGTGGCTGTCACCGTTTAGCATTAACAGATAAAGACCAGCAAGCACGAGATTTATTCATCAGTTGGGCGCAAGAGATTGGCTGCCATTTACGCATTGATCCGGTCGGTAACCTGTTTCTGCGCAGAGAAGGGAAAGACAATAATTTACTGCCAGTGACCACAGGAAGTCACCTTGATACTCAACCAACCGGTGGCAAATTTGACGGGATATATGGCTGCTTAGCAGGGCTAGAAGTACTGCGCTGTTTAGATGAGCAAAATATTCAGACGTTAAGGCCCATTGAAGTAGTGGTTTGGACCAATGAAGAGGGTTCCCGCTTTAAGCCAGCCATGCTGGGCTCTGGCGCTTATGCTGGGGTGTTTAAACTAGAAGGTGTGCTGTCGACAAAAGATGTTAACGGAATAAGCTTTGGTGAGGAATTAGAGCGTTTAGGCTACCAGGATAAAATGACAGAGGGTTTCTCTAAGTGTTATCAATATTACGAGCTGCATATTGAGCAAGGGCCGGTGCTTGAAGCGCTGGATATTGACCTTGGTATTGTCACTGGGGTACTCGGTATGTGTTGGTATGACGTGGAGGTAATAGGCACTTCTTGTCATGCTGGGCCAAGTCCTATGCATTTGCGCAACGATGCATTGGTTGGGGTGGCGAACATGGTGACGCAATTGACTGAGATTGCTGCGAATAATGGGGTAGACAGTCGCTGTACAATAGGTGAGCTCAATGTGTTAAATGCTTCCACCAATGTCTCCCCTGGGCATGTGACTTTCTCTCTCGATCTGCGTGAATCATCTGCCTCACAATTGCATGAGTTGCAGACCAAAGCGTTTGAAGCTCTGCATCGAATTGCTTATCAGCATAATTTAGAGATAACCATTAAAGAGTCTTGGTCTCTTCCACCCTGTCCGTTTGATGAAAAGTGTCTGTCTAATATAAAACAGGCCTGTGAATCGGTTTACCCAGAAATTAAAGCCCATTCTTTGGTGAGTGGTGCAGGGCATGACGCGGTTTACGTGAGCCGAGTCGCGCCTACGGCGATGATCTTTGTGCCTTCTGAGAAAGGGTTAAGTCATAACGAATGTGAATACACCAGCCCTGAGCAGTTAGAGAAGGGGTGTAACGTTTTGCTAAATACTATTCTTCGTGCGGCAAATAGCTAACCGGTATTATTTATGGAGAAATAATATGAAAGCCTTTTATCATAAGGACCAAAGTCAGCACAGCCCCAAATTCTATATGAAAAATGGTAATCCAATTGCCGCTAGGGAAGTGCCAGAGCGTGGTGACATATTTCGTAATGTACTGAACGAACTTGATATTTCTTTACAAGAAGCAAGTGATTTCGGAATGGCTTATATTGCCAAAGTGCATTCACCTGACTATTTGACCTTTTTAAGAAGTGTATATCCAAAATGGGCCGCTTTGCCTGATGCGAGTGCCGAGATCATTCCAAAAAGTAACCCAGGTAGATACAGCGCGACTTACCCCAAGGACATTATAGGGCAAGTTGGGTGGCATATTATGGACACCTCATGCCCTTTAGGGGAAGGTACTTGGGCAGGCGTTTATGCTTCTGCACAAACGGCAACCAGTGCTGCTGAC
This sequence comes from Marinomonas pollencensis, assembly GCF_003387375.1. Taxonomy (GTDB): domain Bacteria; phylum Pseudomonadota; class Gammaproteobacteria; order Pseudomonadales; family Marinomonadaceae; genus Marinomonas; species Marinomonas pollencensis. Next base: position 87,862 of record NZ_QUNG01000011.1, read on the forward strand.
TGTGTGGCAAGCGGTCAGTCCAGGTTTTCTTATGCCCTATGTCGGCCACCAGGTCATCATGCTTACCCAGATGGCGGTGCAGGTTTTTGCTTTGTGAATAACGCCGCTGTGGCAACCCAAAGGCTGCTTGAAAACTTTCAGCGTGTGGTTATTCTGGATGTTGATCTGCACCATGGTAATGGTACCCAGGCGATTTTTTGGAACCGAAAGGATGTAATGACGGTTTCGATTCACGCGGATCCCGCCTATTGCTACCCGCATTATTGGGGGTATGAGCATGAGCGAGGCGCGGGTGAGGGTTATGGCTTTAATAGAAACTACCCGATTGCCGCAGGCACCACAGATAAGGAATACATGGAAGTTTTAGAGCAAGCCCTAGAGCAAATTAGCAGCTATGCTCCTGATGCCATTGTTTTATCCTTGGGGCTCGACGCTTCAGAGCAAGACCCATTTGCCGTGTTAGGCATAACAACCTCTGGATTTGAAGAGATCGGACGACGTGTAAGAAGGCTCAATTTGCCCACTGTGATTGTTCAAGAAGGGGGGTATATCTCTCCCATTCTAGGGGATAACTTAGCCGCTGTGCTGGCACCGTTTACAGCCAGCTGATTACGAAGTGCTGAGGTTTTTCTGTGTATTGCTCAGCGTAAACAGAGCGGTTTTTCTAAAAGGAAAAGCAACCAGCAACTAATAGGGTAGCTTGTTTGGGGCTATTTTGTTTCACGCTGTGGCAGTCATGGTGAGCGCTAAGCGCACTAGAATGGCGGGTGGGCTAAGAATGCTGAGTAGTGCGGAGAATAGAGAAGCCCCATTATGATTTGATGTTGATCATAATGGGGCTTTTGGTGTTATTTGCCGTGGTAAGCTTTAGAGACGGCGAAGCTGTCTTCAAACCAGTTCCAGCTTTTTACTTTACCGTTTTCTGTTTCTACGCGTACCGCCCAGCTGAAGACGCCTGTTTTAGCACCTGAGTTGTTTGTAATGGCGCTCATTGTGCCCATAAATACAGCTTGGTTACCGTTTACAAAGTGGTAGTCTGTGGTCCAGCTTGTTACTTTTAGTCCAGCGCCAAACAGTGGGAAGAATTTACCTAGTACTGTGTCTTGGCCTTTCCAGTCACCGATCCAAGGGATGGTTTTGTCACCTTCGTTGTGCCAAACGAAGTCATCTGCCATCAGACCTTTTAATTTTTCAACATCACCAGAGCCCGCAGCCCACAAGAAGGCTTGTGCTGTTTTCAGTGTGTCAGACTGCTCAGTTGTTGTGTCTGCTTGTGCTGTGCCGATTTGCAGAAAAGCAAACAGACCGAAGATAAGAATAGCGATTTTTTTATTTAGCATGGGGTTTGTCCTATTGAGTTTGTTTGATATGCATACTATACCTGTGCTAATTTTTATTTAAACTCACTAAATAAACACTTTTGGTATGCAAAAATGCACAGGATAAGATGGGACGATCTGCAATATGTGTTGGCGGTGGCCAATGAAGGATCTTTATCTGCGGCGGCGCGAGCGCTAGGGGTCAATCATTCCACTGTGCTACGGCGCTTAGAGTCATTTGAATATCGCCATAAGGTGCAGGTTTTTCATAAGCTGGCCACAGGATATAAGCTCACGGTAGAAGGCAATGAGCTGTTGGAGTCGGCCTTGTCGATTGCCTCAGAGGTGAAAGATTTAGAGCGACGTTTGTCTGGTAAAGAGCGTGAGTTAGAAGGGGAGTTGCGCGTCACCACAACGGATTCCTTGTTGCGCTTAGTATTGGGTAAGCATTTGGCGACCTTTCATCGTTTATACCCGCGTATTACCTTGTCGTTAACGGTAACGCCACAGCAACTTGCTTTGTCTCAGTTAGAGTCTGATGTAGCGATTCGTATCGCCACCACTTTGGATGAGCGGTTGGTCGGCCATAAGTTGTGTCGTATTTCCTTTGGGGTGTATGGCTCGGCAGAGTATGTTGCTAAATTACAGGGCAAAAAAGTGCTGACTTCTGCCCATTGGTTAGAGATGCGTTTAGCCAGCACCGCTCGCTTTATATCCAGTGATATTCCAGCTGAAATGGTGGTGCTCAGAGCAGATTCATACGAACCTCTGTTAGTCGCTGCGGAACAGGGGATGGGGCTGGTGTGTATGCCGTGCTTTATTGGGGAATCTTCCGATAAGTTACAACGGGTCGATATGCCATTGGCTGGCAAGCCGATTGATTTGTATGTGATATCGCATAAGGATCTAGCCGGTTCAGCAAAGGTAAAAGCGTTTTTTGAGTTTATTAAACGAGAGCTAAAAGACGACTATCATCGCATTGCTGGTTTGGGCGGCGCTTAAGCCATTGCTACAAATAGGCTAACCAAAGGCTGGCGCTATATCGGACCGGCTCTTTATTTAGCTGGCTCTTTATCCTTTCTCAAGTTGGTGCTTGGATAAGCGTGAATTTGTCAGCAACGCTTATTTTACGGCCGCTATCTTTGGTGCGCGGGGTGGTGCGCAGGACTCTCTAACCACGATTTCTATGTCCAGAGGGGGTGGCGTTAGTACGTTTTCCCCATTCAGTTTGGCAACGAGGTATTTGGCTGCCAACATCCCGATTTGTTGTTGTGGGGTTCTTACTGTGGTGAGTCTTGGGGTGATATTAGAGGCCAACCACATATCATCAAAGCCAGTGATAGAAACATCATTAGGAATGTCTATACCCATTGTTTTGCTTTCAAAAATGGCCCCGTAAGCAAAGGGTTCTGAGCCACAAATAATGGCGGTAGGCTGCTGCGAACGTGACATCAGCAAGCGAAAAGCATCTCGCCCTGCGTCTACGCCAAATTGTCTTTCTATTACATTGTCATCCGCTAAACTTAGGCCGCGTTTAGCCAGTGCGTGGCGCACACCTTGGAGGCGCTCGTAAGCTCGGTCGTTATTTTTAACTAAACCTGAAATCATGGCGAATTTTGTGTGCCCAAGGTCCATTAGGTAATTTGCAATGCTGCTGGCGGCACTGTGATTATCAAAGCCTACGCAAGGGTGGACTTGGCTCGGGTCGATGGTCCAGGTCAGAACATAAGGGATGTTTTTTGCTTGGAGCAGGCGATAGATCTCTTCATCCCGTGAGTTACCGATCAGTAATAATGCATCGACACCATGGGAGATCATCTGGTGTATGTGTTCTTGTTCTTTGGCTGCGTCGTAGTTGTGCGAGGCGAGGATCAGGTTATAACCCGAGGTTGAGATGTGGTTTTGAAAGACTTCTATGGCTCGGCCAAATAAGCTGCTGTCTAATGATGGCATGATGCAGCCTATCATTCGTGAACGTTTTGACGCTAGAGTTCGAGCCGCAGCATGAGGTACGTAGTTGAGTGTTTTTATTGCTGCCGAGATTTTTTGTTTACTGCGTTCACTGACCAATGCTGGGTCATTTAAATAGCGAGAGACTGTTACAGGCGCTACTCCGGCAGCAAGCGCAACATCACCCATGGTTGGATTATCAGTCTTAATTTTTTTTGTATTCATACATCTCTCACCTCTAGCGCTCAGAATATCAAAACATGGGGTTAAAGTAGAGGCAATCTTAATGCCAAGCCCATAAAAATGTAATTAAATTACAAAAATACACTGAGCTATTCTCTGCTTAAGTAATCCTAGGCAATTTAACTATACCCAGTTCTGGTGTGCTGTTTAAAACTCTGGAGCAATGGCTTTTTTATATGGCCGGTAATTTATGGACTTTGCTTTATGCTTAAGCAAGATGCGAATAACTTTTCTCTTCCTCAGGCATTAAGAAGAAGGTTTATTAAGGCGTGATGGTAGAAAAATCTTGGCGCCTTTTTAATCTTTACTATTCAATTGTCATTATCAGCTTGAGTGGGGGAATGCTTTCCCCCTTAATATCTGTTTTCTTTATTATGTTTTATGGGTTTATCAACGACTCTTATTCCTTTTTAATTGCTCCTTAAGCGTCTATCGTCACATCGCCAATTGGTCGTGAACAACAGGCGAGAATATAGCCGGCGTCTATATCCGCTTGCGAGATGCCGCCGCTGTGGTTCATGGCGACCTCACCGCTGAGTTTTTTCACCTTGCAAGTACCACAAACGCCAAAGGTGCAGCCAGATGGAATATTCAATCCAGCGTCTTTTGAGGCCAATAAAATGGTTTGTTCAGGAGGAGCACTGTAGTGGTAATCGGACTGGGCAAAGTAAATGTCTGTTACCCATTCTTGATCGTTTTTTGTCAATGCTTCACTGGTGGTGGACTCTGATGTTGTCGCTTGTGGGCCATGAAAGCTTTCTTCATAGTAATTGTTCATCGCAAAACCTAATGAAAACAGCATAGATTTTACGGATTCCATAAACGCTTGCGGGCCACAACAATAGACTTCACGCTCCATAAAGTCTGGGGTCATTAGGCTTAACATGAGGGAGTTAAAACGCCCTTGATAGCCTGTCCATGGGGCATCTTGATCCGGTCCGCTGACCACAAATTTTAAGTTGAGGCCGGTATCACGGCTGGCTATTTCTTCTAAGCGCCGACGAAAAAGGATCTCACTGGGGCGACGCGCACAATGAATATATGCCACATCAAGTGAGTCACCTCTGTCCCACATGGCGGTTGTCATCGATATCATAGGGGTTGCGCCCGAACCTGCTGAGATAAACAAAAATTTCTTGTTGCTCAGGCTAGGGATATTTTGCCAAGGGGCACTAAGTTGGCTTTTTATGTTTGTGAAGTTACCAGCTGGGCCTGTGGCTTGAAGGCGCATGCCTGGTTTTAAATGGTCCAGCATCCAGCGTGAGCCTATGCTATCAGCTTGGGCTTTGACCGTGAGCGTGATTAAGTGTGGGCGCGTTGGCGATGACGAAATCGTATAGGTTCGATACAAGATGTCTTCTTTTTCTGCCCCCTTGGCCGCGTTTACCGGCAACGCCAATGTTAAAAACTGTCCCGGTAAGAAGCGAAATAATGCCCCAGAAGGGGCACGAAACGAAAAACTTGCACAGTTTTGGGTTTCAGTAACCACTGAAACGCACTCTAAAGGCTCCTGGTCTGTCCAATACATGCCCTGCAATGTTTCTGCTTGTGAGTTAACGAGGTGGCTCATTGGTAACCTCCTGATCTGTGTCTGTATTGCTGGTATAGCGGGTGTCACTGCTGATAATCGTTGATGTTTGTGTGGCGCTTATTTCTGGGTGCAGTTCGGGAAGACGAGCAGATAGCTTGTCGCAATACCAATCGACAAAAGCGCAGACACTAATCTCATGCAGTGGTGAATAAGGCCCAGGCTTGAAAGCAGGGGAGTTGACCCCTAGTTGGTTGTCTTCTACGACGCGGCGGTCTTCATTGTTGGTAGCGATCCATACTTCTGTTAGGTGTTTGAGGTCGTAATCGACTCCTTCTATGGCGTCTTTGTTCACCAGCCACTGGGTGACCAGCTCGGTTTCAGTGGGGCTGATTGGGGTAATCCTAAAAGTTAAACAGTAGTCTGGCAGAAAGTAGGCCCAGGTACTTGGGTAGTGAAATTTATTGCACACGCCTGCACTGTCTAGGGTGATATTGCCCAGTCGCTTATTAGGGATAGCAAACTCACCGTCCATGGTGAAGCTTTTTGTGCCTTTTACCAGCGGCATGCGAGACAGGCGGTATTGGCCGTCTTCTGCCACCATAAACTTGGCCGTTAAGCCCGCTGCTTCACACATGGCAAAATGCTCTGCAATGTAGTCAGGGATATTGTCTTTGCCTAGGAAGGACACGCGTGGGTCCTCTGGAAAGGTGCGTGTCAGGCTTGGGTGGTTAGCAGAGCAGTGATAACACTCACGGTTGTTTTCCCATACGAGTTTCCAATTGCCTTTTTCAATAATGCGGGTCTCATAGGCCACTTTGGCATTTTTTAGGTCATGGGGGGCAAGGTAAGGGGTCGTTACGGCGGCAAAATCGTCAAAATCTGGGGTTTGATCTGCTAGACAAATATAAATCAGTCCAGCCAGATTGCGGCAATGCACTGGTGCGAGCCCATGATCTTGTGCATTAAAGTCAGGCCCCATGTCACGAGCCCACAATAAGGAACCGTCAAGTTCATAGGTCCATTGGTGATAAGGGCAGACTAATTTTGCGGCGCTGCCTTTGTTGGTTTTGCAAATAATAGAACCACGGTGACGGCAAGTATTATGAAAAGCGCGCACTTCTTGATCCGCCCCACGTACCACAAGGATATTGTAGCTACCAAGGGTATAAGTAATAAAATCGCCGGCGTTAGGCAATTCACATTCTGAGGTAACAAACAGCCATTCTTTAAAGTAAAACGCCTCAAGGTCCTGCTGAAAGATTTCCGCATCAGTATAAAACGTTCTTTCTAGGGCGTGCTCAGGTTGGCGTTGGGCGAGTAGTGTCTTGGTTGTGTGGTACATGGGGCTGTTACTCCTTACTTAAGAGCGGGTGCTTATGTTGTGGTTTATGGCGGCACTCTCCTTGAGGTGTGACGTCGGCGGTTAAATCTACGGTTTATATTGGTGCTAATGTGCCTTAGTGGTGCGCAATCCTAATCGATGAAAGCGCAATCATATTGGCTACTTTTTGCACTCTATTTTAGGGGCTTCTTTGCTGTCAAGCGGTTTCACTTTGCGAGAAAGCTTTGTCCTGCCGATATGTCGTTTTTAGTTCATTTTCGCGAATTATCTGTTTGTTTATAATATTGACCAGTTGTGAAGTTTTAATTTTTCACACAGATTTTTATAAGTTGGAATAGAAATTGCTATGTTTATATTCAATCAATCTCTATAACGCTTCAGTTTAGAAGGTTAATTGCAGCTAACAAGCTAATAGGTGTTTTTTATGCATTTTGTTGGTGCGAAATGCTTAGTTATAGTGCAATGTGATTGTGTGTTTTTCTTCTGGAAGGCTTATAAACATTGGCTTCAAGAGAAAATCAAAGTATTTCATAGGGTTATATTTTTTTTGTAATTTATACTTGTCATAAAATGTAATCTTGTGTAGGTTTTAATTAACAACTGAAAGCGCTTCCATAAAAATGGTAAGAAAAAATCGCTTTTAGTTATTAAAGAGAAAGTTAAAAAATAGGATGTTTTAAAATAGTCTGATGTTGGGTGGCGATAAAAATTATATTGCGACTTGTCAGAGCTAAGGGTCAGCTTCTTTTTTATTTTAAATATAATGGAAGCGCTTTCATTTTTACCTAATTAGTTATGTCTAATTAATATGTAGCCAACGTTGTTGTTGATAGGAATCAGGAGATATATATGAAATCGCATTATAAAGTCGTTGTAATCGGTGGTGGTATCGGAGGCTGTAGTACTCTCTATCATTTGACGAAAGAGGGCTGGACAGACGTTGTTTTGGTTGAGCGTAACGAACTGACGTCCGGAACGACTTGGCATTCTGCTGCGCAGGTAACTAACTTTGGTGCGGTGCAAACTATGGTGGGTTTGAAGAGCCATAGTATCAAGCTTTACAAAGAGTTGGCGGCTGACCCTGAAAACCCTATCAACTACCATCACGCTTCAGGTGGTATTCGTTTGGCCTCTACTCAAGAACACCTAGATGGTTATAACCATTTTATTTCCTTAGCTAAGGGCATGGGTGTTGATTTTGAAATGATTGATGCGGCTGAGTGTGCAAAACGCCACCCACTTATTGAAACTCATGAATTATTGGGCGGTCTTTGGGATCCATTAGATGGTGACATCGACCCGGCGCAGCTAACTCAAGCATTGGCGCGAGCAGCTCGTAAAGCAGGGGCAGAAATTTATCGCCACAACCCAGTAGAAAACATTTACCAAAAGCCAAATGGCGAATGGGTTGTGCAAACAAAAAATGGTGACATCACCTGTGAAAAAGTCGTTAACGCCGGTGGTTACCGAGTCAATGAAATCGGTGACATGCTGGGCATTAAATACCCAGTTATTTCCATGGAGCATATGTACTTCTTGACTGAAGGCATCCCTGAAATTGCCGATTTTGGTAAGCGTGTTCCACTGTTGCGCGACCCGCTAGATGATTTCTATAGCCGCCAAGAAAAAGACGGTTTGTTGGTCGGTATTTATGAGCAGCGTTGTAAAACATGGGGCATGGACGGCATCGACCCTAACTTTGTTAACGCACTTTGTCCTGATGACCTAGATCGCTGTCTAGATAATATGGAGCGCGTTTTCAAACGTATGCCTTGTTTAGAAAGAACTGGCATTCGCAGCATTATCAATGGTCCTATCACCTATTCTGCCGATGGTAACCCTCTGGTTGGTAAGACACCTGGCTTTGATAACCTTTACTCTATTATCGGTCTACGTGCTGGTTTGGGTGAGGGCGGTGGTCACGGTAAGATCCTGGCTGAAATCATGGTTCATGGTGAATCAGAGTGGGATACGTGGGCTCTGGATCCAGCACGATTCACACGTCATGCGAACACTGAGTTTACCGCCCGCAAAGCGGTGGAAGACTATCAAAATGAATTCCGTTTCCATATGCCGCATGAGTTCCGTCCGGCGGGCCGCCTAGCAAAAACAACGCCTATTTATCCTGTGCTTAAAGCACAAAATGCTGAGTTTGGTGTGGTTAATGGTTGGGAACGTGCGATGTTCTTTAAACCTGATGCAGACTTCGAGTTCAAACACAGCTTCCGTTTCACGGACACTGACAAAATCGTCGCTGCTGAAATCAAAGCCGTTCACGAAGGTGTGGGCATGATGGAAGTCAGTGGTTTCAACCGTTATGAAATCAAAGGCCCGAAAGCGGCAGAATGGTTGGATAGCTTAATGTGTTCTAACGTGCCGAAAAAAGTCGGCCGTGTAGGTTTGTGTTACTTCCTTACTGGTAAAGGCAATGTGGCGGGCGAAGCGACATTGGCGAAACTGGCGGATGATACTTTCTGGTACGGTTCTGCTGCCGCATCTGAATACCACGATATGGATTGGTTACGCACTCGCTTGCCGAAGGATGGCAGTGTGGTAATTACGCCAATGACCAATACTCACACTATTTTGGTGGTATCAGGTCCTAAGTCCCGTGATCTGTTGGCGTCTTTGTCACCACGTACCGATTGGTCCAACAAGGCTTTCCCTTGGTTGACCGCGAAACCTGTGTTTATTGAGCATGCTGAAGTATTGGCAATGCGAGTAAGTTTTAACGGTGAGCTAGGTTGGGAATTGCATGTTCCTAATGAGCAATTGTTCCTTGTTCACTCTTTGTTAGATGAGGCTGGCAAAGGCTTTGGCCTTGTACCGTTCGGTATGCTAGCAACAGAATCCATGCGTCTTGAGAAGAGCTACCGTCATTGGAAAGCCGATTTGATCACTGAATTCGACCCCTTTGAAAGTTCACTAGACCGCTTTATCAACATGGATAAAGAAAGCTTCCCTGGTAAAGAAGCGCTACTTGCAAAAGCAGGACAACCAGCACGTAAGAAGTTTGTCACTATGACTGTGGATTGCGAAATCGCACCGGCTCATCCAGGAGACTCAATCTGTCTTGATGGTAAGGTGATCGGTACTGTGACGTCTGCAGGCTACGGTCATCGTGTTAATAAGAACATAGTGATGGGTTTTGTTGATCCTGCTTATGCCAAGGAAGGGTGTGAATTCGATGTGGAGATCATCGGCAAACCGTATCCTGCGACAGTCGTTTCTGACTCGTTATTCGACCCAGAAAACGTGTGCGTAAGATCCTAAGAATAAGTTGTATTAAATAAACAACAAATAAGCAAAAGGAAAGACGATGAATACGATTAAAACAATGACCGTTGCGGCGGTGCTGAGCTTTAACGGCGTCGTAGCGCAGGCCGCCGATGTAACCATTGGCGTGCCTAGCTGGCCTTCAGCGGCTGCAACCGCTTACATTCTTAAAACCGTAATGGAAGACAACCTAGGCTTGGATGTCGCAATGCAAAGCGGCTCTAACGCGGTTATTTTTGAGGCCATGGACAGAGGTTCCATGGATGTGCACCCAGAGGTTTGGTTGCCAAATCAGCAGAATTTATATCAAAAATACGTAGTAGAGCGCGGTACTGTGTTGCAAAACATGCACGGTGTCGAAGCGATACAAGGCGTTTGTGTCACCAAAGCAACGTCTGAAAAGTATGGTATTAAATCCATTTACGACCTTACTGACCCAGATAAATCTGTGCTCTTTGATAGCGATGGTGATGGCGTAGGCAATATGTGGGCTGGCCAGCCTGGTGCGGCTTCAACCATCGTTGAAAAGATCAGAGCCAAGAGTTACGGCTACGATCAAACCATGGAAATGGATGAGAGCGATATGCCGATTAACTGGGCCGCGTTGGATGCTTCAGTGAAGTCTAAGAAACCTTACGCTTTCTCATGTTACACACCGCATTATGTGTTCTCTCTTTATGACTTGGTGTTTTTAACTGAGCCTGCTCATAACGATAAAACTTGGAAGGTTTTGCAGCCAACTGATGATCCAGATTGGTTGTCTAAGTCAAATGCAGACAGTGCTTGGCCGGTAGCGAATTTCTATGTGGATTACGCTAAATCCTTGCAAACTCGACACCCTGAAGCGGCTTCTTTGCTGAAAAACTTTCAGCTATCTGCTGATATCGTGAGTGGCTTGAGTTATGCCATGGTGGTTGAGAAGAAAGCGCCAGAAGACGTGGCTCATGAATGGGTCGAGTCCCATAGCACACTGGTTGAATCTTGGTTAGGACACTAGCCGATATGGCTTTGGTTGTCCTTCATTAAGCTGCGTCATTGGCTTAGTGATGATGTCGGCACACTTTACGCTCGGCTAGGTGTATCAGTGTTAAGTGTGCCGCTCATCATAATGCAGGGATAACCCATGGCTGGCGTATAAATATGTTGGTGATGTGGGCTCCAAACGATACGGGAAAAGAAGGAAAACGAATGAAAGTGATTAAAACAATGTCCATTGCCGCAGCCATTGGCCTTAATGGTGTCACAGCTTATGCTGCTGATATGACAATAGGGGTTCCTGGTTGGCCTTCAGGTGCAGCAACAGCCTACATCTTGAAGACGGTTATGGAAGAGAATCTAGGTCTGGAAGTGTCCATGCAAAGTGGCACTAACGCGGTTATTTTTGAAGCGATGGACCGTGGAACGATTGATGTACACCCACAAGTTTGGCTACCTAATCAAAATAATTTATACCAAAAATATGTGACAGAAAGAGGCACTGTGCTGCAGAACGATCACGGTGTCATTGCAAACCAAGGGATCTGTGTTACCAAAGAAACCTCGGAAAAATACAACATCAAATCGATTTATGATCTGACTGATCCAGACAAGTCCGTGCTGTTTGATACCAATGGAAACGGCCTTGGAGAAATGTGGATCGGTGAGCCTGGCGCGGCCTCAACCGTGGTTGAGCGAGTAAGAGCGAAGAGTTATGGCTATAACCACACCATGGAGCTGGTTTCTACGGATACGCCAATTAACTGGGCGGCTTTGGAAGTAGCGGTAAAAGCCCATAAGCCATACGCCTTTTTTTGTTACACACCCCATTATGTGTTTTCGCTCTATGACTTAGTGTTCTTAGAAGAACCTGCGCACAACAAAGACACTTGGAAAACCTTGCAACCAACCGATGACCCAGATTGGTTAGAAAAGTCTAACGCAGACAGTGCTTGGTCAGAAGCGCGTTTGTACGTGGATTATTCCTCCTCCTTGCAAGAAAGACATCCTGAAGCGGGCATGATCCTCAAGAACTTCAAAATCAATGCCAAGATCATCAGTGATTTGAGTTATGCCATGGTGGTTGATAAGAGAAATCCAGAAGAGCTTGCTCAGGAATGGGTTACAGAGCATAGCGACTTAGTCGAGTCATGGCTGGGGCAATAATCGAGCACGGTGTCTTGGTGATCAATCGGTCATCAAGACGATACGAGTAAGAAATGGTTGCTAATGATGGCCAACACTTCAAAGCGTAGCTGGGGTGTGGCGAGTACCACAAGCAGATTAGATTCCTGAAAAAATGGGAGTGGAGAATTCAGCATGACGACGGATGTAATTCAGCTAGAGAATGTATGGAAAATCTTCGGGGATAACTCCGAACAAGCGATGAAAGCGATTAGAGACGAGGGCTTAGATAAAGCGGCGGTGCTGGAGCGTTTTGGCTGTGTCGTGGGGATTGCTGATGTTTCTTTTACCGTTCCAAGAGGTGAGATCTTTTGCATCATGGGGCTTTCAGGCAGTGGCAAGTCAACCTTAATTCGACATTTAAACCGCTTGATCGAGCCGACCGCTGGTAAAATCAAAGTATTAGAACGAGATATGTCGGCGTTAGATGATAAAGAGTTACGAGGAGTGCGGGCAAAGCACATCGGCATGGTCTTTCAGCACATGGCGTTATTACCTCATCGTACTGTATTGGATAACGTAGCTTTCCCACTAGAAGTGCAAAAGGTGCCTAAGTTTAAACGCTGGGAAATCTCTCAGCACGCACTCTCTTTGGTGAACTTGGACGGTTTTGAATATCGTTTACCGCATCAGTTATCTGGCGGTATGCAGCAGCGAGTAGGGTTGGCGCGTGCCTTGGCCAGTGACCCAGAAGTGCTGCTGATGGACGAACCTTTTAGTGCGCTTGACCCTTTGATTCGTCACGAGTTGCAGAATCAGTTTGTGTCTTTAACGAAAACGCTTCAGAAAACCACCGTGTTTATTACCCATGATTTGGATGAAGCTATTCGTATTGGTGATCGTATTGCCATTATGAAAGACGGTCGATTGATCCAAACAGGAACACCGGAAGAAATTGTCATGCACCCTGCAGATGATTACGTGGCCGATTTCGTTAAGGGTATTTCTAATCTAAAACTTGTTAGCGCCCATTCAATTATGGCGCAGCTCAACAGTGATACTGTGCCAGCTGATGTGGATCTTGGTGCGGCAATACGCACCGATGAGAACACCAGCCTTGAGGAGCTGATTGATCTTTCTGTTACTACTGATCTGCCGATTGTCATCACAGATGAAACGGGTGCAGAGGTTGGTATCGTCAGTAAAGACACTTTATTAACGGGGATTAAGGGGAAGGGAGATGAATAATACGAACGCAAAGGCTGATACTTCTCTCATGCAGAAAGAGCAATCTGAGTCGGTTCATCGATTTACCGAACGCAGCGGCGATTATTACAGTGCACAGTTTGAAAAAATCCAATCGAGCACCAGCGCTACTCTTTCTTTTAACCTAGCCGCGGCCGTGTTTGGACCATTTTGGGGGGCGGCACGTAATATTTGGGGGTTTTTCTGGCTTAGTACTATCGCTTTGTTGTTTGCCTTGGTTCAGCTTGGCCGTGGTTTATGGGGCGAATTGGGCGCGGACAAATTAGCACAAGCCGCTCGTTTGGGCAGCAAGTCTCAAGAGATGGCCGCTAAAGCACAGGTGGCTTTAGAGGCGGGTGCGGCGAACGCCGAGGCGTTATTACGTAACTCAACTAACTTACAGCGAGCGGCAGACAAAGCCTCCGCCGCGGCGAATGAAGCAGCAGCGGGTGCTGAGCAATTGGTCATGTTCGGCGGTGTATTTCTGGTCGCGGTCATGGTGCTACAAGGCTTGCTCGCTAACCTAGTGTACGAGAAAAAGTACTGCCGCTGGCGTGCCGATTACAGTGAAAAAAGTGGCTTTAGTTATGCCAACTTGCTGGTCGGTAGTCTGATGCTGGCGGTGATGTTACCTCTGATGTTGTATCGCTTCACGGCAACCAAACCTGTTGCATGGTTGGTTGAGTTTCCTGCTAATAAATCGATATTTAACTCTGCCTCTAGCTGGTTAGATTCTGCCTTCGACACAGTGGCTCTCTATGGCGCCGGTTTCTTTGATGGCATTACTTCAAGTATTCGAGTCCTGTTGGATGGATTAGAAGTGGTGCTGGTGGATACCCCATGGCCAGTGATTACCCTGGTGATCTTATTCATGGCATGGCGTTTAGCTGGACCACGGGTAGCGATCTTTACCGTGGCAGCGTTGGCTTACTTAGCGTTTTTAGGTTACTGGGAAAAAAGCATGGCGACCATTGCGCTATTAGGGGCAGCGGCGACGTTATGTATCCTGGTTGGTGTGCCATTTGGCATCTTGTGTGCGAAGAATCGTACCGTTGACTCAATTGCACGACCAATACTTGATTTTATGCAGACCATGCCAGCGTTTGTTTATCTGATCCCTATCATTGCTTTCTTTGGTACCGGTAAACCACCAGGTATTTTGGCTACCTTGATTTTTGGTATGCCTCCAGTGGTTCGATTGACGGCTTTGGGCATCAAGCAAGTGCCACCGTCTATTGTCGAAGGGGCTTTAGCTTTTGGTTGCTCACGCCGCAAACTTCTGTTGGACGTTGAAATTCCATTAGCCATGACCAGCATTTTGGCTGGCATTAACCAAACCATCTTAATGTGTCTTTCTATGGTGGTGATTGCCTCTTTGATTGGTGCAGAAGGCTTGGGTACCGATGTATTGATGGCATTGCAGTTTGCTGCGAAAGGTCAGGGTTTGTTAGCAGGATTAGCGATCTTATTCTGTGCCATGATCATCGACCGTATTGTACAAGGTTGCTTTAAACCCACTGGAAGACCAGCGGATTAAGCGTTAATAAGTGCGGTTTTGGACTTATTAACGGAAGCGGCCAGGGACTGACTTGGCCGCTTAATGAAAGGAAATTGACATCGAGACAGCTTGTTAATTTAAACAACTTGTTAACGTAAACAATGACAAAGTAGAGATATGACATATGAAAATATTAGTGATGGTAAAGCGAGTATCTGATCCAAACGTAATGATTCGTGTCAGTGCGGATAACAGCAGTGTGGATCTGAATAATGTCAAAATGGCGATTAACCCTTTTTGTGAAATTGCGGTAGAAGAAGCTGTGCGTCTAAAAGAAGCGGGTATTGCTAGCGAAGTGGTTGCTTTGTCTATTGGTACTTCCCAATCTCAAGAGCAGCTTCGTACAGCGCTGGCGATGGGAGCGGATCGAGGCATTTTGATCGAGTCTGAAGGACCATTGGAGTCTTTGACCGTCGCTAAACTGACACAAAAAGTGATCGCAGAAGAACAACCAGGGTTGGTGATTTTAGGTAAGCAATCGACCGATACAGACAACAGCCAAACAGGCCAAATGCTGGCGTCTTTGATGGGCTGGGCTCAGGGTACATTTGCCTCTAAGTTAGAAATCGACGGTGAGAGCATTAACCTTACCCGTGAAGTTGACAGCGGTTTGCAAACGGTTCGTTTATCCATGCCTGCTGTGGTTACCTGTGATTTGCGCCTCAATGAGCCACGTTTCGCTTCTTTGCCAAATATCATGAAAGCGAAGCGCAAGCCTCTCGATATTAAGCCGATTGCGGATTTTGGTGTTGATCTAACGCCACGTATTAAAACATTGATGGTTGAAACACCGAATGAGCGCCAAGGCGGTGAAGTACTAAGTTCTGTCGCTGAATTAGTAGAAAAATTGAAAACTGAAAAAGGGGTGATTTAAATGACTATTTTGATTATTGCAGAACATGACAACAAGAGCTTAAAAGAAATCACCTTGAATACCATGACAGCTGCAACGCAAATTGGTGGTGATATAGATGTATTGGTGGCTGGAGAAAACTGCGGAAGCGCCGCAGATGCAGCCGCTGCCATCACAGGTGTACGCCGTGTATTGGTGGCCGATCATGCTTGTTATAACGGCCAGCTAGCAGAAAATATGGCGGCGTTAATTGAGACCCTAGCCTCTGACTACAGCCATATTATGGCGCCAACTACTACCAGTGGGAAAAACATTCTACCGCGCTTAGCGGCGACCCTAGATACCTCTTACTTTTCAGACATTATCAGTGTGGAGAGTGCCGATACCTTTAAGCGAACTATCTATGCTGGCAATGCCATCGAGACAGTGCAAACCGCAGACAGCATCAAGGTGATGACAGTTCGTGGTACGGCGTTTGATCTTTCGGAAACAAATGGAAGCGCTACCATTGAGGCGCTTTCTACCGTCACTGACTTAGGTTTATCGAGCTTTGTGAATGAAGAATTAGCCGAATCTGAGCGCCCTGAGTTGACCTCTGCCAATATCGTTATCTCTGGTGGTCGTGGTATGCAGAACGGTGAGAACTTCTCCATCCTTGAAAAAGTGGCGGATAAATTGGGCGCCGCAGTGGGTGCTTCTCGGGCCGCAGTGGACGCAGGCTTTGTGCCAAACGATATGCAGGTGGGGCAAACCGGTAAGATTGTTGCGCCAGATCTGTATATTGCTGTCGGTATTTCGGGAGCCATCCAGCATCTTGCCGGTATGAAAGACTCTAAGGTGATTGTGGCAATCAATAAAGACCCTGATGCGCCGATTTTCAGCGTAGCGGATTACGGCCTAGTGGCAGACTTGTTTGATGCTGTTCCTGAATTAGAACAAGCGCTGTAATTAATCTGAAAAACCAATCTGTGCCGCTGATATCGGCGGCACTTATTTGTAGATAGAAGCAATTGAGAAGGAGATAACTGATGCGGGAATCGATGGAGTTTGATGTCGTTATCGTTGGTGCTGGCCCAGCGGGGTTATCAACCGCCTGTCGGTTAATGCAGCAAGCACAACAAGCAGAGCGTGAATTGACCCTCTGTGTTGTGGAAAAAGGTTCTGAGGTCGGAGCACATATTTTTTCCGGCGCGGTATTAGAGCCTCGAGCCCTTACTGAATTATTTCCGGATTGGGAAGAACGTGGCGCCCCGCTTAATACACCGGTAACGGGGGATGAAATATATCTATTTCAAGACGCTGAGCGAGCTAAGAGAATCCCCAACAGCTTGGTGCCGTCAAGCATGCATAACCAAGGCAATTACGTTATCAGCTTGGGCAATCTAACCCGTTGGTTAGCAGAGCAGGCAGAAGAGCTTGGGGTGGAAATTTTTCCAGGTTTTGCGGCCGCTGAAATCCTTTACCACGACAATGGCGCGGTAAAAGGCATTGCAACTGGTGATATGGGTGTGGGTGCCGATGGCAAAGAAAAAAGTGGTTTCATGCCAGGCATGGAATTGCATGCCAAATACACTGTGTTTTCAGAAGGTTGCCGCGGTCATTTAGGCAAGCAGTTGATTGCTAAGTTTGCTTTAGACGAAGGCGTAGACACTCAGCATTATGGCATCGGCATTAAAGAGTTGTGGGACATTGATCCGGCTAAACACAAACCTGGCTTGGTAGTGCATGGCGCCGGTTGGCCGTTAGATAAAG
Organism: Marinomonas pollencensis; assembly: GCF_003387375.1. Lineage (GTDB taxonomy): Bacteria > Pseudomonadota > Gammaproteobacteria > Pseudomonadales > Marinomonadaceae > Marinomonas > Marinomonas pollencensis. The sequence continues at coordinate 105,031 of NZ_QUNG01000011.1, forward strand.
ACACTAATGGTGGCTCTTTCCTTTATCACGGTGAGAACAACCAAGTGGTGGTCGGTTTGGTGGTCGATCTTAGTTATTCCAACCCGTACCTTGGGCCATTTGATGAGTTTCAAAAGATGAAACACCATCCTGTGTTTAAAGACACCTTAGAAGGTGGCAAGCGAGTGTCTTATGGGGCCCGTGCGATGACCAAAGGTGGCCTTAATGCATTGCCAAAAATGTGCTTCCCTGGCGGTTTGTTGGTGGGCTGTGATGCTGGCACTTTGAACTTTGCCAAAATCAAAGGCACGCACACCGCGATGAAGAGTGGCATGGTCGCTGCTGAGACTATTTTTGCCGCTTTGCAGACAGACGAAGAGGGCGGGAAAGAGTTGAATGCTTTCACCGAAGCATTAAAAGATTCTTGGCTGTATGACGAATTATATCGTTCCCGTAACTTTGGCCCTGCGATGCACAAATTCGGTACTTTCTGGGGCGGTGCCTTCAATTATATCGACCAGAATTGGTTTAAAGGTAAGTTGCCGTTCACCTTGCATGACAATAATCCGGATTATGCCCAGTTAAAAGAAGCGTCCGAATGTACGCCGATCGAGTATCCGAAGCCGGATGGCAAGATCAGTTTTGACAAATTGTCTTCTGTCTTTTTGTCGAACACAAACCATGAAGAAGATCAGCCATGCCATCTGACATTAAAAGATGACACTGTGCCAGTGAAAAGGAACTGGGGTTTGTTCGCCGGGCCAGAAGCTCGCTTCTGTCCAGCAGGGGTTTATGAGTTTGTTGAAACCCCAGAAAAGGATGACATGCAGCTGCAGATTAATGCACAGAACTGTTTGCACTGTAAAACCTGTGACATTAAGGACCCTTCGCAAAATATTACCTGGGTTGTACCAGAAGGCACTGGTGGACCTAACTATCCAAATATGTGATTGCGTAATAGGCAATCGCCAACCTGTGGTGGGCAAGGATAGGAAAGTAGGCACGGTTGAATTGATTCACCTGCCGAGCATAAAAATTAATTGAGTCTGTGTAAGGCAGACCTTGGTAAATGACTGTTATCAACTCTAGGAAGCTAAATAGGCAATTATTATGACAATGAAAAAATCGCAAGAAAACCAATTCATTTTTAATATCACCTGTAGCGCAAGCAGCGGGATAGTGTCATCTGTCACCACGTTTTTGTCTGAACGAGGTTGTTATATTAGCGAATTGTCACAATTTGATGATCCAGACACCAATCACTTCTTTATGCGTGCGGTAGGTTTTATCGAGACAGGTGATAAAACACTGGATGATCTTAACCTAGAGTTTCCTGCTGTTGCCGAGCAGTTTGATATGAAGTGGACCTTGGTGCCAGCGTCTCAGCCTTGTAAGGCATTGATTATGGTTAGTAAATTTGACCATTGTCTTGATGATCTTTTGTATCGTTTGCGCAAGGGTGAGCTGAACATGGAAGTAACGGCCATTGTTTCCAACCATTTGGATTTGCGACCGATGGCGGAACGTGAAGGTATTCGATTTGTTTATCTTCCGGTCAACAAAGAAAACAAGCGCGAGCAAGAGCAAGCCTTGTTAAACATAGTAGAAGAAACCGGTACGGAACTGGTGATTCTCGCGCGTTATATGCAGATTTTGTCGGACAACCTATGCACTGAGTTGAAAGGTCGTGCGATCAATATCCATCACTCTTTCTTGCCTGGTTTTAAAGGTGCTAAGCCATACCATCAGGCCCATGCTCGTGGTGTTAAGTTGATCGGTGCCACGGCCCATTATATTACTTCTGATTTGGACGAAGGTCCTATCATTGAACAATCTGTGCAGGTAGTAAACCACACTTTTTCTGCTGAAGCGTTAGTGGCGGTAGGTCGTGATACTGAAACGGTGGCGTTAGCGCGGGCGGTAAAACTGCATACTGAACACCGTGTCTTTATGGATGACAATAAAACCGTTGTGTTTCGCTAAGGAGAGGGGAAATGGCTCAGATAATTGACGGAAAAAAAGCGTCAGCCAAGTTGCTTTCTCAGGTGGCTGGGGATGTGATTGAGTTTAAAGCAAAGCATGGAATTACCCCAGGTCTTGCGGTGGTATTAGTGGGAGATGACCCGGCAAGTCAGGTGTATGTTCGTAATAAAGTACAGCGAGCAGAGCAAGTTGGTATTCGCTCTATTGAGCACCGCTTGGACGCGAATGTATCGCAAGCCGAGTTGAATGCGCTAGTAGACGAGTTGAATGCCAATCCTGATGTACACGGCATCCTAGTGCAATTGCCATTGCCTGGCCATTTGGACGAAGACCGCATAGTGGATGCTATCGCGCCAAGCAAAGACGTAGATGGCTTTCATTCTTTGAATGTAGCCGCGTTAGCAACCGGTAAACCCGGTTTGGTGCCGTGCACGCCACAAGGCAGCATGACCATGCTAAGCGAAACCCTTGGTGATTTGACTGGCTTACATGCGGTGGTGATAGGGCGCTCGAATATTGTCGGTAAGCCGATGGCGGCGCTTTTGTTACAAGCTAACTGTACTGTGACCATGGTGCATTCTCGAACCCGAGACATTGCCTCTGTGTGTCGTCAGGCGGATATTCTCGTTGCTGCGGTTGGGGTGCCAAAATTGGTCAAAGCCGATTGGGTGAAACCTGGCGCGACAGTGATTGATGTGGGCATTAATGTGGAAATCATTGATGGCGCACGTAAGCTATTTGGCGATGTGGATTTTGCTAGCGTCAGTGAAGTTGCGGGTGCGATTACGCCTGTGCCTGGCGGTGTGGGCCCTATGACGATTGCCAATCTACTGGCGAATACCTTGCAGGCGGCGGAATCACAAATGCCGGTGTAGGGTAGGCGTATTGGGTATAAAGAGTATGTGTTCAGGAAGGGGCACATATAAAAAAGGAGAAAGGGGTAATGCCCTTTCTCCTTTTTTGTTTGCCCAGCGAAGCTGGCAAACCCGTCAGGTTGAAAGAAACCTGTCTTACCCCGACTGAGGGGAAGAGAATCCGAATCGCAAGGGCGT
>NZ_QUNG01000012.1 GCF_003387375.1 Marinomonas pollencensis
AGTATATATCCATGACGAGTTGGAGGAATGCGGCGAGTCCGTTAGCCAGTCACGCGATGCCAAACAAATGGTTCGATGAACAAGGTTTAGTAAATCTTGAAGAAGTGAAAACGGGGTATGTGTTCAGCGTACATGCTGAATGGACGTTTACATGAGCCGTATACGAGGTCCGTACGTACGGTTCTGTGAGAGGGATGAGGCGGTAACGCCTCACCCTACTCGATTATGCTTGTGACGGCTCAGGCGTGTCACACTTGTGTGGCTAATAGGCCCCTATAGGAAGGGGCGCTGATCTTTATTAGCCTTTTAGCATCTTAGCCAAGATAGGGTTAACTATGCTTGGATTTGCTTTTCCTTGGGAGGCTTTCATTACTTGACCAACAAAGAAGCCAATCATTTTTTTCTGCTTGTCAGGCTCGGCGGCGCGATACTGTTCAACTTGTGCTGAGTTGGCGTCTAGAATTGATTGGATCATGCTCTCAATGGCGGCCGTATCTGTAACCTGCTTAAGCCCTTTAGCATCGATGATTTCATCTGCTGAGCCTTCACCTTGCCACATGGCTTGTAGGACATCTTTTGCTGTCTTGCCGTTAATAGTGTTGTCTTTGATGCGTGCTAGAAGCTCACCAAAGGCGTTGGCTGTGACAGGAGATTGGGTGATTTCTAGTTGGGATTGATTGAGCAATTTGCTGAGCTCTCCCATTACCCAGTTGGCTGTGAGTTTAGGGTCTTGGTTGACCTTGTTGGCGACTTCAAAATACTCTGCCATCGAGCGTGAAGCAGACAGTACTTGAGCGTCATACTCGCTTAGCTTGTATTCGCTTTGAAAACGCGCTGCCTTTTGGTTAGGCAGTTCTGGCAAGTTGGCTTTGATCTGGTCAACGTATTCTTGAGTTAAGACTACGGGGAGCAAGTCTGGGCATGGGAAGTAGCGGTAGTCGTTGGCGTCCTCTTTGGAGCGCATGCTACGAGTTTCGTTCTTCTCAGGATCGTATAAGCGAGTTTCTTGTATGATGCGGCCGCCGTCCTCAAGAATGTCAGCTTGGCGTTCGATCTCAGTGTAAATAGCTTTTTCGATAAAGCGGAACGAGTTGACGTTTTTGATTTCGGTGCGAGTGCCGTATTCCTGTTGGCCTTTTGGGCGCAATGACAGGTTTATGTCGCAGCGCATTGAGCCTTCTGCCATGTTGCCATCGCAAATGCCCAGATAGGTGACGATCGAGTGGATCATTTTTACATAAGCGACCGCTTCTTTTGCAGAGCGAATGTCTGGTTCTGAAACGATTTCCAGTAGAGGTGTGCTGGAGCGGTTAAGGTCAATGCCTGTCATGCCTTGGAAGTCTTCGTGCAAAGATTTGCCTGCGTCTTCTTCAAGGTGGGCGCGAGTGATGCCAACGCGGGTTGTGGTGCCATCATCAAGCGTAACGTCCAAATACCCTTTGCCAACGATTGGATGATCCATCTGGCTGGTTTGGTAGCCTTTAGGTAGGTCAGGGTAGAAGTAGTTTTTGCGGGCAAAAACAGACGTCATGCCAATTTCGGCGTTCACGGCGTGACCAAACATAACAGCCATGCGCAGCGCTTCTTTGTTAAATACCGGTAAAGCACCTGGCATGCCTAAATCAACCAGTGTGGTTTGTGTGTTTGGTTCAGCGCCAAAGCCAACGGCTGCGCCTGAAAACAGTTTTGATTTGGTAGAGAGCTGAGTATGAATCTCAAGGCCAATAACAACTTCCCAGTTCATGCTTATGCTCCTTTTGCCATAGTGGGTGTTTGTAGGTGCCAATCAGTATTTTGTTGATACTGGTGTGCGATGTTTAGCAGCTTGGCTTCAGCAAAATAGTTGCCCATGATTTGTAGGCCAACTGGCATGTTGTCAACAAAGCCTGCTGGAACAGACATGGCAGGAATGCCCGCAAGGTTGACGGATAAGGTGTATATGTCTTCTAGGTACATGGCCACTGGGTCGTTGGTTTTGCTGCCAAGCTCAAAGGCTGTGGTTGGCGCGACAGGGCCCATAATTACGTCGACTTCGTTTAACGCGTTGACAAAGTCTTCTTTGATTAGTCGGCGTATTTTTTGTGCTTTCAGGTAGTAGGCGTCGTAGTAGCCTTCAGACAGTGCGTAGGTGCCGACCATTATGCGTTTTTGCACTTCGGTGCCAAAGCCTTCGGCGCGTGAGCGAGTGTACATGTCGAGCAGGTCTTTTGGGTCATCGCAGCGATGGCCAAAACGAACTCCGTCAAAACGAGACAGGTTTGATGATGCTTCTGATGGCGCAATGACGTAATAAGCAGGGATACTCAACTGAAGGTTTGGTAGAGACACTTCTTTCACGGTCGCACCAAGCTTTTCAAATTCTTTGACTGCGGCCATGATGGTGTCGGCAACTTTTGCGTCTAAGCCTTCGCCAAAATACTCTTTTGGCAAGCCGATTTTAAGGCCAGCTAGCGGTGCGTTTAAGTTGGCTAGATAATCTTCTTTAGGGGTTTCTGAAGAAGTGGAATCTTTGTCATCAAAGCCAGCCATGGCTTGCATTAGGTGGGCACAGTCTTCTGCGCTCTTGGCCATTGGGCCGCCTTGGTCAAGGCTGGATGCGTAAGCGATCATGCCAAAACGAGAGATGCGGCCATAGGTTGGCTTTAGCCCTGTGATGCCACAAAAGGAAGCAGGCTGGCGAATCGAGCCGCCGGTGTCTGTGCCTGTGGCAGCAACGGTCAGGCCTGCTGCAACAGCGGCTGCAGAACCACCAGAAGAGCCACCAGGGACCTTGTTTACATCCCAAGGGTTTTTTACTGCGCCAAAATGGCTGTTTTCGTTAGAAGAACCCATGGCAAATTCGTCCATGTTGGTTTTTCCTAGCATTACGGCGCCGGCTTGTTGAAGGCGCTGAGTTACCGTTGATTCGTAAGGCGGAACGAAATTGTTTAGCATTTTTGAGCCGCAAGTGGTGAGGGTGCCTTGCGTACAGAAAAGGTCTTTATGGGCGATTGGAATGCCGGTTAAGCTGCTGCTGTCGCCGTTTGCAATGGCAAGGTCTGCGGCTTTTGCTTGCTGTAGTGCAAGTTCGTCGCTCACTGTGATAAAGCTGTTTAGTTGAGGGTCGAGGGCCTGGATGCGTTGTAAAAATAGGCGCGTCAATTCGACACTGGAAATCTCTTTGTTGCGCAGTTGTTGCGCAAGGGTGGCAATGCTTTGTTCAAACATGGTTGGCTCTCGTTATTCAATCACTTGTGGGACTAGGAAAAGACCGGCTTCTGTTTGCGGCGCGTTAGCTAGGAAAGCGTCACGCTGATTGGTTTCGGTTACTTCGTCTTCACGCAAGCGTTGGGTCATTTCAAGTGGGTTTGAAAGAGGGGTGATACCGTCGGTGTCAACCGATTGCATTTGTTCTACCAGTGACAGTACGCTGGATAGAGAATGTTGGTATTGAACGGCATCTTCCTCGGTAAGGGCGAGGCGAGCCAAGTGCGCTATTTTTTGCACGTCTTGTTTGTCTATGGACATGTTCCACCTGATACTTGGTTGTCAAAAATGGTTTCTATTGTATCCCTTAGTTGGTTTGCTATAAAGCGGCGAGTGGGAAAAAGCGCCTCGTTTTTGCTGAAATCAAAATTTTTCGTATAAACAATGAAATACCTAAAGAGTTTTTGCATATTTGCACGGATTCGGCTTGCCGAATGTGCAAGCGATTGTTACATTTTGACGCTGTTCGTATCGTATTCATTAGGGTGTGGGATTACATGTTTAAAAAAATTAGGGGAATGTTCTCTAGCGACTTGTCAATTGACTTAGGGACAGCAAATACCCTTATCTACGTTCGCGATCGCGGCATCGTACTTGATGAGCCATCTGTTGTGGCTATTCGTCATAACGGCAATCAAAAAACAGTCGCCTCTGTCGGCATGGATGCAAAGCGGATGTTGGGGCGTACGCCTGGCAACATTACCGCTATACGCCCAATGAAAGACGGTGTTATCGCTGACTTTCACGTCACCGAAAAAATGCTTCAGTATTTTATTTCTAAAGTTCACGAAAATAGCATGCTTAAGCCAAGCCCTAGGGTCCTAGTATGTGTGCCTTGCAAGTCAACGCAAGTAGAGCGTCGTGCTATTAAAGAATCTGCGCTAGGTGCAGGGGCTCGTGAGGTTTATATTATTGAAGAGCCTATGGCAGCGGCAATTGGCGCAGGTTTGCCAGTCGCAGAAGCGTCGGGGTCTATGGTAATTGATATCGGTGGTGGTACCACTGAAATCGCGATTATCTCGTTGAATGGTATTGTTACCTCAGAATCTATTCGAGTAGGTGGTGACCGTTTCGATGAAGCGATTACGACCTATGTTCGTCGTCAATACGGCAGCTTGATTGGTGATGCGACAGCTGAGCGAATCAAAACAGAGATCGGTATGGCTTACCATACAGGAGAAGAGCTGCAAATTGATGTGCGTGGTCGAAACCTGGCTGAAGGCATCCCGCGTTCTTTCACATTAAGCAGTACTGAAATCTTAGATGCACTGCAAGAGCCTCTTGCGCAAATTGTTCAAGCCATCAAAGGTGTGTTGGAACAATCTCCACCTGAATTGGCCGCTGATATTGGTGAAACAGGTTTGGTGTTAACTGGTGGTGGCGCTTTGTTGCGCGAAATTGACCGCTTGATTAGCGAAGAAACTGGCCTGCCTGTCATCATCGCAGATGATCCACTAACTTGTGTAGCAAGAGGTGGTGGTATGGCACTAGAAATGATGGATAAGCATGCGACAGAGCTTTTTACTGCTGAAAATGAGTAATAGCTAGGAGCCACACCATTAATAATTTGCTTTATTTTAATGGCAAGATATCCGGCACACGTTTTGTTGTGCTGGTTATCTTATCTATCGCCATGATTATAGCGGATGTTCGCTATTCCTTATTTGCCCCCATTCGACCTTACCTCACTTGGCTTGTTGCTCCTATTCAAGTAGTTGTAAATACCCCTCAAAAGATACTCTATTGGAGTAGTGACCACTTAGCGAGTCGTGAAGGCTTGGTGAAAGAAAACCAGGCGCTCAACCAAGAAATATTGATTCTTCATAGCCGATTGCAAAAGTTGGAATCTCTACAAGCAGAAAACGTACGCTTGAGGGAGTTGCTAGATGCTTCTCAACGGGTTGACGAAAAGATAGTAATGGCAGAAGTAATTGGCTTTGACCAAAATGCATATAGCCATAAAATTTTGATTGATAAAGGCTTTTCTTCAGGGGCTTATATTGGGCAAGCGGTATTAGATGCCACAGGCGTGCTCGGACAAGTGGTCGAAACATCCGCCTATACAAGTCGCGTGTTATTGATCGCAGATGCCAGTCACTTTTTGCCAGTCCAGCTGTCACGCACAGGGTTTAGAAGTGTGTTGCGTGGTGTTGGGGATTTAAAGCATATGAAGTTGATGAGTGTGCCGCATTCAGCGGACGTCAAAAAAGGTGATATTTTAACAACGTCGGGCTTGGGTAAACGCTTTCCAAGTGGCTATCCTGTCGGGGTAGTACGCGCGGTGAAGCATGTGCCTGGTAAACCATATGCCGATGTGGATGTGGTGCCGTTGGCGCAGCTGGGTCGCAGTCGTCATGTGATGTTAATTGAAAAGCCTAAGTCGGAGCGTCAATGAAATCGTTTTTTGTTTTTGTTGTAACCTTATTGGCTGCGTTAATGCTAGAGGCGATGCCGCTTCCAGAGTCCTTGGTTTGGTATCGCCCTGAGTGGGCTTTGTTGGTTATCTTGTACTGGGTTATTGCCTTGCCATTTCGCGTTGGTGTAGGGGTGGCTTGGTTTCTTGGCTTAATGGTCGATCTGCTGCAGGGTGGCATTATAGGACAACATTCGCTTACTTATGTTCTGATTGCTTTCTCCTGTGCAATTTTTTATAAGCGCCTAAGAATGTACCATCGCTGGCAACAGGGCATTTTTGTTTGCTTGTTGGTTAGTATTAATCAGTTGATTGGCTTTTGGGTTGATCATTACCTAGGCAATGCCGAGCCGACCCTGATGATCTTTATGCCAGCTATAGTGACAGGCTTATTGTGGCCTTGGTCATTTATTATATTGCGCAGTGTGCGTCGTATTTACGCCATTCGTTAAACGTAAGATTAGGACGTGTTTATGCTTGTTTTGGCTTCTGCATCGCCAAGAAGAAAAGAACTTTTGGGGCAGCTGGTTCGCCATTTTGAGGTTTGTCCAGCGGACATTGATGAGACGCCTTATCAGGATGAGAGTGCGTCCGATTATGTTCTGCGTATGGCCCATGAAAAGGCGCTTGCGGCAACCAACAAGCTGCAACAAGGCCAATTAGCGGATACGCCTTTTGTTGTTCTAGCTTCCGACACTAGTGTGGTGGTTGAGGGCAAGATTTTAGGCAAGCCGAATGACTTTGAAGAGTCTAAAGCCATGCTAAGAATGCTATCTGATCGAGATCATCAAGTGATGACGTCGGTGTGTCTTTATGACCCTATGAGAGAGCATTTACAATTAACTAATGTAGTGAGTGATGTTTCTTTTCGAGCTATTTCTGATGTTGAAATAGCCCAATATTGGCGCAGTGGAGAGCCCCAAGACAAAGCGGGTTCTTACGCTATTCAAGGCTTGGGTGCTGTTTTTGTTCGTTCTGTATCTGGCTCTTATTCAGCCGTAGTTGGCTTGCCGCTATATGAAACTTCTCAGTTGCTTGCTTTATTTGGCATTCATTCACTAGAGGAGATGTCCCATGAGTGAAGATGTATTAATTAATGTGACGCCAATGGAGATTCGAGTTTCCTTGGTTGAAAACGGTATGCTGCAAGAAGTGTATATTGAGCGATCTAGCCGTAAAGGGATTGTCGGCAATATTTATCAAGGAAAAGTGGTTCGAGTGCTGCCTGGCATGCAAGCTGCGTTTGTTGATATAGGTCTGGAGCGGGCCGCCTTTATTCATGTTTCTGAAGTGGCTGATCGCGATGCGGTCAACCCAAGCGACCAGATCGGAGATTATTTGCGAGAAGGTCAGTCGCTGGTTGTGCAAGTGACTAAAGACCCTATTAGTACTAAAGGGGCGCGGTTAACCACCCATTTGTCGATTCCTTCGCGTTACCTTGTTTACATGCCAGATCAATCTCACGTTGGGGTCAGTCAACGGATTGAAGACGAAGAAGAGCGAGAACGATTAAAATCGCTTATTTCAGAAGCGTTAAAAGACGCGGATGAGACCAATGGCTATATCCTAAGGACGGCTGCAGAGCGAGCGGGGGAAGACGAAATTCTCGCGGATATCAAGTTCCTAACACGCCTTTGGCAATCGGTTAAACGTCGCATGAAAGTGGCGAAGGCGCCTTCTGTTATTTATGAAGATTTACCTCTGCATCTACGTACTATGCGGGATTTGGTGAGTTTAACGACAGAAAAGATTCGCATCGATTCGCGTGAAAACTATACCAAGTTGCGGGCTTTTGCCGAAGATTTTATGCCTGAGTTAACGGAGCGTATTGAATATTATCCGGGTGAACGTCCAATTTTTGATCTTTATAGCGTCGAAGATGAAATCCAAAAGGCATTAGATCGAAAGGTTCAGCTCAAATCAGGAGGCTATCTGATTGTTGAGCAAACCGAGTCAATGACTACCATTGATGTGAATACGGGCGCGTTTGTTGGTAGCCGTAATTTAGAAGAGACCATTTATAAAACCAATTTAGAGGCGGCAACCTCCATTGGTCGACAGTTACGCTTGCGTAATTTGGGTGGCATCATCATCATTGATTTTATCGATATGGAAGATGAAGAACATAAGCGTCAGGTGTTGAGAATGCTTGAGAAAACGCTAGAGTCTGATCATGCCAAAACGAAAATTACCGGTGTGTCTGAGCTGGGCTTGGTAGAAATGACGCGTAAGCGAACGCGCGAGAGCTTAGGCCAAACCTTATGTGAGCCTTGTCGTTCATGTCGTGGTAGTGGTTTAGTGAAAACTCCAGAAACCGTATGTTATGAAGTGTTCCGAGAGATTTTAAGAGCCGATCGGGCGTATGGTTCACAAACCTATACGGTATTGGCGGCAAGCTCGGTTGTAGATCGATTTTTAGATGAAGAGAGTGTGGCGGTTGCTGAACTGGAGGACTTTATCGGTAAGACCATTCGTTTCCAGGTTGACCCAGTTTACACTCAAGATCAATATGACGTTGTTCTTCGATAATAATTTGTAGGTGCTCGGGATGAAAAAGCAACTGCAAGGATGTATCTGCGGTGGTTATTGGTTGTTAGTTGGTGTGGTCGCATTCTTCGCCATACTGATTGTTGCGGTTAAGCTGTTGTTGCCTTGTCTTAATGATTACCGTGAGCAAATTGAAAGTAATTTAAGTCATTTGACTGGTTATCAGGTGACCTTAGAGAGCGTGGGTGGGCACCTGGAAGGAATCGACCCTACGGTCTCGGCCAATGGTTTGCTCGTCTCGGTTAATGGTAAGCCTGCGGCCAGTGTGGCGGAAATACGCGTGCGTATTGATGTTATTAAGTCCTTGCTTTCCCTGTCCCCTCAATTTACTTATGTGCGTTTTGTAAAGCCTTCATTATCTCTTCAAGAAACCGCAGGCCAATGGTCGTTAAAGGGGAGCACGGTCTCATCTGATAGCAAAGGCAGTCTTGGTTTTGAGCGAATATTAGGCTATCTCACCGCGCAGCAACGCTTTTCTATTTTGCAGGCCAATATTGATCTAGTGAGCGAGCAATTTGGCGACCACTCGGTGGTAGTGCCCTCAGCGTATGTTTTCCAGCATGGCGGCTCATCTTGGATCAAATCAGCCATTTATCTCGATGGTAATACCACGCCTTTTGATGTTAATGCCAAGATTTATCAGTCGCTTGGTGTGTTCGGTGCGTATCAGTTGGATGCCAGTCTGAATGTGCCCATTATCTCGGTTCCACTCGATAAACAAACAGCACCCTGGGCTGCGCAGATGGCCAAAGTGGATTTTGCTGGTAAGCTTTGGCTTAATTATCGTGTGGGAGAGGGGTTTGCTTTGCAGGCGAAGCCCTCTCGTTTCATGCTCGCTTTCAAGAATGGTGAGACTTATGCCGCCGCACCCGCTGTGCGGGTGCGCTACAGCCAGAAAAGTGGTGGGGTGTTTGTTGAGGCGCACCAATTAGCATTGGAAGATGAAGCGGGTAAGATTTATCCATCTACGAACCTGTCATTTGAATGGTCGCCTGCCTCACGCCAGTCCTACCTATCATTTAATCAAATGGATCTAGGTGTAGCTTATCGTGTGGCCAATCATTTTCTAAAGCCAGAATGGTATGTGGCAAGACTGCTGGCTGGGCTGGCACCGCAAGGTCTTGTCTCGAATGCGTCTTTGCGGATAGGGGATAAGGATGGCGATGTCTCTTACCACTTTATTAGTAATTTGCAGCAGGCTGCGGTGACCGGTTATCAAGGAATACCGGATGTGGATCATGTGGATGCTGTGTTTAGCCTTACCGATGGTGATGGCTATATTCAATTTAAGCAAAAGCATGGCACTTTAGCCTTCCCCACTTTGTATCAAGACAAGTGGCGCGTCAGTGCGTCATCCGGGTTAGTTGATTGGCAGCAAGTGCAGAATACCTTGGTGGTGACTGGGCGCGACTTAAAAGTTCATCGAAATGGTGCAGATGTTGAGGGTGGATTTCGTTTTGAGTCTCGCAAAGAGGCGCCAGATTGGTTGTCATTAAGCATCCGTGGCCAGCATGTGTCCGTGGCTGATCGCCTTACGTATGTGCCACAGAATGCGCTCAACAAATCCTTACATGACTGGATCGATGGCGCCCTTGCGGATCAGGGAGAGGTGAATAATCTTAACCTGATTGTGCAGTCTGAGTTGGCCGATGGGGCAACGCCAGATGTGCGCCTTAAAATGGATGTGAAGGACGCGCAGTTGAACTATAGCCCGGGCTGGCCAACCGCAAAGTCTGTTAATGGCACCTTCTTATTGGATAAATCCGGTGTCCATGTGGCGGTGAAGTCTGCTTCTTTAGCTGGTGTTGCTGTGTCGGGTGTGTCGGTCGATGTGCCGATTGATAAGGGAGCAGCGGATTGGCTTAACATTTCAGGTGCGTTACAGCATGACGCTGCTGAAGCGCTCAAATTATTGCGTAGCACACCTTTGAATGACAGTGTGCTTGCGCCTTTCAAATCTTGGACGATCGCTGGAGATGTAGGGGCTCAGTTTGATGTTTCTGTGCCGTTAAATGATCAGAGCTTGGCGCCGAAGGTTATCTTGGCGTTAAGCTTCAAAGACAACCCAATTTATATTGGTGATGTGAATTTAGCAGGGCAAGTAGAGCAAGGGCAATTTCATTTCTCATCGAAGCAGGGCATCACCGACTCTTATTTTGATGTTAAGGCGTTATCGGGTGTGTCGCATTTGACGCTTTCCTCAGAGTTTGAGCAAGACGGCCGCCTAAGTGTTATGGGACAGCTTTCTGGTAGTGTTGATCTGCGTCAGGTTGCAAGTTGGCAAAAATGGCCGGATGTTATTGTAGACAATCTTTCTGGAGAGGTTTCGTATCAAGGTGCGTTGAGCGTAAATAAGTCGCAACAAGATCAGGTTGATTTATTAATTGATAGTGACCTTAAAGGTGCGCAGGTTGCGTTTCCTGCGCCTTTTTCCAAGTCTGCTGCACAGGCACTTTCTTTAGAGTTGAAAATTATGGCTCACCAGCAGGATGTTGTTGTCCAAAGCCGCCTAGGTAGCTTGGCTAAATCGCGCTTGTTGGTGCGATCGGGCACATTGTTTGGCGGTGATCTTTATTTGAATTCGCAGAAGGCGTTACCGCAGCAGATCTTTAACGGCTTTGCTGTTGAAGGGCAGTTGGACTCGTTAAATGTGGCTCAGTGGTTGCCTGTGGTTGCAAATGCCTCGCAGGTTGGGGCTGAGGGGCAGCCGTCCCATCAAACAAACGGTGAATTTAGGGTGCCGACTTGGTTGCGTGGCTTGGATTTGCTGGTCGACCAAGTCGCTCTAAATGAGCAGAATACCTTACATAATGTTAAGTTGAATTATGCTAGAAGCACGGCTCCTGAAACGCTGATGCTGAGTTCTGATGAGTTGAATGTGAAGTATGATCATGAGCAGGGCAAGCCTCGCTTGCATTTTGGTTATCTAAATTGGAATACCGAAAAGCGCTCAGTGGAGGCGGAGGCGGACAATCCTCCATTCCATGCGAATCAAATACCCAGCATGCACCTCATAGTGGATCAGCTTTACATTAATCAGGCGCCCTACGGTGATTGGGATTTGAATATAGTGCAGCAAGGGAATTTGCTTAGGGTTGACCCATTCTCTTCTGACCTAAAGCAAGGCAGCTTTGATGGTCACTTGGTTTGGCGTGATGATGAAAGCGCACCGAGTGTCAAATTAACCATGGCCATTAGTGGTAAAGATCTAGCGGAGTTGACCGGTAAGTTTTCTTCAAAAGGCTTTGTTACCTCTAAGAATTATAAAATTGATGTGGTGTTAAATTGGTACGGTAACCCTTTCTACTTTGATCGCCCTTCTTTGTCTGGCTCGATTGTGTTTGATGCTAAAGACGGAAACTTCTCACAGGTGGATGAGCTGCCTGGCTTTATGAAAATATTTGGTATTTTCAATGTTGAAGCATTAAAGCGCCGGTTAACATTGGATTTCTCTGACCTCTATAAACCGGGTTTAACTTACGACCGCTTTGATGGCGCCTTTAAGATAGAGAAAGGGGTGTTGACGACAACCAAGCCTTTGCATGTACTGTCGCCAACGGCTGAGGTGTCGTTAGAGGGAAGTGCGGATATTACCCATGAAACGCTTGATGAAGTATTGACCGCCACTCTGCCTATTAGTCGTTCGCTTCCGCTGGCGGGCTTGTTGTGGGGAACGCCTCAGTTGGCTGGTATTTTGTATCTAACAGACAAGTTAATTGGTGACAAAATTTCGAAAGTAACCAGTGCCCAATACAAGGTTCAAGGGTCTTTCGATGAGCCAATTATTACTCCAATTAAACATAAACCTGCGAAAAGGGTGGAGCGCTGATGAAATCACTTCGTGTTGCGGCAATTCAATTAACCAGTGTGGCTAATTGGCAAGAAAACATCGCCATGGTTGAGCAATGGGTCGCTGCGGCGGCACAAGATGGCGCGCGTTTGGTTGTTTTACCTGAAAATGTGTTTCTCTTTGACGGGAAGGCGATGCGCAGTTTAGCGGAGTCTGATGCTCAGCAAGAGATCCTACAGACAGTAAAAGAAATGGCGATAAAACACGCTATTTATCTGGTGGTGGGGTCCCATCCTTTGATCAATCGACCAGATGGTGAATTGGTTGATCAGCATCGGGTGCGTCAATCTTGCTTGGTATTTTCGCCGAGCGGCGAGTTGGTCAAGCGCTACGATAAAATTCATTTGTTTGACGTGACGGTCAAAGACAAAGCGGGCACTTATAAAGAGTCAGCGGTTATTGAGCCAGGTGACATTCATCCATCAATTATCGAGGTGGACGGCTTTAAGGTTGGTTTAACTATTTGTTATGACGTGCGTTTTCCGGAGTTGTATCGAGCTTTATCTAAGGCTGGTGCAGATCTTTTGTTGGTGCCGGCCGCCTTTACTTATGTGACGGGGAAGGCCCATTGGCGAACCTTGTTAGCGGCTAGAGCGATAGAAAATCAGTGTTTTGTGCTGGGTGTTAACCAATGTGGTTGGCATAATGAGACGCGACAAACTTATGGTCATAGTGAATTGCTGGCGCCCAATGGGGATCTGTTGTCCGCTCTCGAAGAAGAGCCAGGCTATTTTGTCTTTGAGATTGATGAGTCGTCACTTGTTGAGTGTCGAGAAAAAATGCCTTGTCTCTCTCACCGTCGCCTATAAGTCCTAAAAAAGCCCCATGAGGCGTCAGCTTCATGGGGCTATGTCTATTATTAGATTTGGCTTTTGGTTAATCCATCAGGCCTAATTTCTTTTCTTCAGTTTCTCTCAAGAAACGGAATAATTTTTTTCTATTTGTGGTGTTGCCTTGCTGTGAGACTTCCTTTTGGGATAGACGAATAAGCTGGCGTAGTAGCTGAATGTCTTCCACTTCAGGGTGTTCTTCTAGGTATTGAGCAAGTGCTTCTTTGCTGTTCTCTCCAATAAGCGTGTCTCGTTTTAACTCTAGTTGGTGAAAAAGCTTGTTGTAGGCTGCTGAGGTTGTGTCGAACATGGCAACGCGGCGCGCGATGGATTCATGGTCTTCTGTGCGCATCACTTTACCAATGTATTGCATGTGGCGGCGCATGGCTTCACGCTGCTTAATGCGATCGGCTTCAGCCAAAGCTTCTCTTAGTGTCTCAGACATCTCAACTTTTTTCTGCTGATTTTTGCTAAGGCCTAGTAGTTTCTTACCCAGCTCTTGGAGTTCTTCCATTTCACGCTTGATCTGCGTTTTGCTTTTAAAGTTTTCGTCGTCATCAAATTGATCAAAGTTTGTCATGGGAACCTATACTAAAAAGAGAGTGGCGAGACCAAGGAAGGCTAAAAAGCCAACAACATCGGTCACAGTGGTCAAAATTACACTGGCGGCTAGCGCTGGGTCAATGCCCAGTTTCTTAAGAAATATCGGGAGCAGTGTGCCAGTGAGGGCGGCAAAAAACAGATTTATGATTGTCGCGCTTGCAATGATATAGGCAATCTTTATGTTGTCAAACCAAACTGCAGTTAAAGCGGCAATAACCGTCGCCCATAGCAAGCCATTTAGCAGACCAACGATCAATTCACGATTTAATAGCCACTTTGTGTTGGTGGCACCTATCTGATTTAAGGCGATACCGCGTATCACTAGGGTGAGTACCTGAGAGCCTGCAATGCCTCCCATGCTGGCGACAATGGGCATTAATATGGCGAGCGCAACGACCTGATCTAAGGTGTGTTGAAAGAGGCCAATTACATAAGAAGCAATAAAGGCGGTCACTAGATTAATGCCAAGCCACACGGCGCGTCGTCGCGTGGTTTTTAAAATGGGGGAAAAAGTATCTTCATCATCGTCCAGACCCGCCATGCTTAGCATGGAGTGTTCCGCTTCATCTCGTATTACATCTACCACGTCATCGATCGTGATGCGGCCGAGTAGCTTTCGAGTTTTACCATCGATAACCGGCGCTGAAACCAGGTCCATTTTTTCAAACAGCTGAGCGACCTCGCTAGCAGGGGTTTCGGCTTCTATTACCGTGTTATCGGTTTCCATAATATCGCGGACTGTGGCGTTGACGTCAGCGACTAATAATTTGGTGAGGGGCAGTGAGCCGAGCAAGCGATCAGAGCGGCTTACCACCAATAAGTTGTCCGTCATGTCGGGTAAGGTGCTATGGCGACGTAAATAGCGGAACACGATATCCACTGTGATGTTCGGACGTATGGTGATGGTGTCCGTGTTCATCAAGCCGCCAGCAGAATCTTCTGAATAGCTGAGCAGCGCTTCCACACGCATTCGGTCTTGGCTCGACATGGAAGCCAGGACTTCTTTTACAACTGTCTCTGGTAAGTGTTGTAAAAGGTCGGCAAGGTCATCGCTTTCAAAGTGTTCAGATACCGCTACTAAGCGTTCTGTGTTCATGTTTCGCATGAACTGAACACCAATGTCCTCGCTTAGGTATTGGAGGACGTCACCTTCATTTTTTGAGTCGATTAAATCCCACAGTAGTTTACGTTCTTTCGGTGGGGAGGATTCAAGTAAGCGGGCAACATCTTGTGCGGGTAAGGCGCCATTCAAAAGATAGCGGATTTGCATGGTGGCACCGGACTCGAGTGAGTCGGTGACCGTTTGAAGGTGAGCTAAAGTGGTTTGTTCTGGCATGGCTATCCTTACTCGTCTTCGCCGAAGCGATCATTGATCAAGCTGATAACCGCTTTTAAGGCTTCCTCTTCATCTTCTCCATTGGTTTTAATTTTGATATCCGTGCCTTTACCGGCGGCAAGCATCATCATGGCCATAATGCTTTTTCCGTCAACATTACGACCATCTTTCTCGATAGTAATGTCAGAAGAAAAGCGCGATGTGGTTTCTACCAGTTTTCCTGCTGCACGAGCATGAAGGCCAAGTTTGTTGATAATTGTGACGGGCTCTTCCAACATACTCTTTTCCTTTATAGTAATGAGTTTAGCTTAGCATAGAGGGCGTCATTGCTGTCGGCTTCTCTAAGCGCGTTTAATAGGGTTTCGGACTGCGCCAATTCAGCAATTTCTGCCAGTGTGGCTAAGTGCGCATCACATTCTTGTGGCGGCACAATTAGTGCAAAGACGAGATCAATCGGTTTTCTGTCCACTGCATCAAAATCAATGGCCGATTGTAATGAAAGAACAACGACAGCTGTGTGATTTGCGCTTTCTAGACGGCAATGGGGAATGGCGATGCCGTTGCCTATGCCTGTGCTGCCCAATTTTTCGCGTCCTAGTAATGCTTCATAAATAGCTTCTTTGTTGCAGTGAAGGCGATTGGCTGCAACTTCAGCCACGCTTTCAAGGATGCGTTTTTTACTAACAACATCTTGCTTTGCAAAAACAAGGTCTGCTTTTAATAATGATTTTAATGGCATAAAAGGTCGTTGTCCGTATTAAATCAATCGTTTGCGTTCATTTGAAGGAGGAATGTTCATTGCCTCGCGATATTTTGCCACGGTTCGCCGTGCTACTTGTATGCCTTGGTCGGCCAATATGGTTGCTAGTTTATTGTCGCTTAGGGGTTTTTTTGCCGGTTCTTCTACAACCAGTTTTTTAATCATGGCTCTGATGGCAGTAGAGGAGCATTCCCCACCTGATGCGGTATTCACATGGCTTGAGAAAAAGTATTTTAACTCGAAAATGCCTTTAGGGGTATGCATGTATTTTTGTGTTGTGACGCGTGAGATAGTGGATTCGTGCATTCCCACTTCTTCTGCGACATCATGCAACACCATTGGTTTCATGGCTTCTTCACCCAGCTCAAAGAAATCTATTTGTCGATTTACGATGCAGCTAGCTACTTTTAGCAAGGTTTCATTGCGGCTTTGTAGGCTCTTCATAAACCATTTGGCTTCTTGCAATGAATTCTTTATGTAGGTGGCGTCTTCGGAGGTGGCGGCGGTGCTTGCCATGGCAGAATAGGTTTCATTTATTTTGACCGGCGGCAGAGCGTCGTTGTTTAGCTCAACTTGCCAAACACCATTGTGCTTTTTCACTGATACATCTGGAATCACGTAATCGGTGTCATCAGCATCAATAATAGAACCGGGTCGAGGATTGAGTTGTTGGATCAAGTCAATCACTTCTTTTAAGGCGTTTTCTTTCAGCTTGGTCTTGCGGCCTAATTGTGCGAAATCACGAGTGCCGAGTAAGGCGAGGTGATTATCCACTAGGTTGTAAGTGCTTTTATAGAGAGGGTGGTCGCGGAATGCTTCGAGTTGAACAAGTAAGCAATCACGTAAATCAGTGGAGCAGGCTCCCGCGGGGTCAAAACGTTGCAAGCGGTGCTGCACGGCGATGACTTCATCAAGTTCCAGCTCTTCTAGCTCGCTGCTTAGTGATTCCCAAATGTCTTCAGGGGTGATGCTTAAGTAGCCGTCAGATTGAACACATTCAATAATGGCGTAGGCTATTTCAATGTCACGATCGGACATGTGAGTAAGGTTTAGTTGCCAAATTAGGTGGTCTTGAATGCTTTCAGCCGGAGCGTTGCGGCTTTCGTAGTCGCTTTCGCCTTCGAAGTTGTTGCTTGAACCACTGCTGGCGGCAGCGGAATTCTGATAGGTGTCATCCCAGTTGCTATCGATAGAGAGTTCTTCAGGGATGCTATCTGTCCATTCAGACTCGACGCGTGCTTCTTCGCTGGCGTTTGGCTCTGGTTTCTTGTTGGCCGGGTCATCCTCATCTCTCGTTGTCGACTCTGAATGGGTGTAGTCTTCATCGTCAATTTCTAGTAATGGATTAGATTCTAGAAATTCATGAATTTCCTGTTTCAGGTCTAACGTAGACAGCTGCAGCAATCGAATTGCTTGTTGCAGCTGGGGAGTCATGGTCAGCTGTTGACCGATTTTGAGTTGCAAAGACTGCTTCATAAAGAAACGCTTCTAATAAAAGATAATTGGAACGAGTTATGCATACTACTCCCTTTCGGCTGCAAAGATAAGAGGTTATAGACGGAAGTCGTCTCCTAAATAAACCTTTTTTACTTGTTCATTGTTTATCACAGTGTCGGCGTCACCTGAAGCAATTATTTTGCCATTACCTACGATATAGGCTTTGTCACAAATGTCTAATGTTTCGCGCACATTGTGATCGGTGATGAGCACGCCAATGCCACTTTCTTGCAGGTGCTTGATGATTAGTTTGATGTCGCCTACTGAGATTGGGTCAACCCCAGCAAAGGGTTCATCTAGTAAGATGAATTTGGGGTTCATCGCCAGCGCACGGGCTATTTCCACGCGGCGTCGCTCGCCGCCAGACAGCGCCATTCCTAAATTACTGCGAATGTGAGTGACATGAAATTCTGTTAGCAATCCTTCCAAACGTTCTTTTTTTTGAGCTGTGGATAGCTCTTTACGCGTTTCTAAAATGGCGTAAATGTTGTCTTCAACGGACATTTTTCTAAAAATAGATGCTTCTTGTGGTAAGTAGCCTATGCCTTTTTGAGCGCGTGTATGCATGGCGTTTTTAGTGATGTCTTGGCCATCGATAAAAATCCCGCCAGCGTCGTTCGCTACCATGCCAACTATCATGTAAAAGCAAGTGGTTTTGCCGGCGCCATTGGGGCCAAGTAAGCCCACCGCTTGACCAGACTCTACCGCAAGAGAAACGTCTTTAACGACTTGTCTTTTTTTGTAGCTTTTCGCCAGGTTTTTTGCTTCTAAAAGGGCCATTTACTTCTCTTTGCTTGTTTTTTCGTTGTCTGCTGGCTGTAGTGTCATAGAGACTCGGCCTGTGCCTTTCTTCTGGGCGTTAAAAGTGCCGGAATCAATATTATAAAGAATGTAGTCAGCCGTAATTTTATCGTCCATCTTGTTGAGATATCCGTTGCCGAAAATTTCCAGCTTAGAAGTGGTGACTTGATAATCTATTCTGTCGCCACGACTGATCATCATGTTGCCACTCCAATCGATTTGTTGACTGAACTTGGCTGGTCCACCGGTGGCGACCAATTTGCTGAATTTGCGTGTTTTAGGGTCGCTGGTGACTTTTAGGTATTGGGCTTGGATTTCGATGCTGCCTTGCTTTACGAACACATCGCCTTTATAAGTTGCCTCGCCTGTTTTTTGGTCTAGGAAGGCTTCGTTTGACTGTATCGTCAGCGGCTTTGTTAAGTCGTCAGGCAGAGCAAAAGCGTGTTGGCTTATGATTAAGCTGGCCAGTAGTGCGCTGAAGTTAATGAGTTGTTTCATACTGTCCTCGTACGGATCCTGTCATGACGACTTCTTCTGAATTAATGTAAGTAACAATGGTCGTTGCGGTTGTCTTGCCTTGGGTTGAATGCAAAACGGCATTACCACTGCTTGTTAATGATTGATTGCTGTCTAAGTAATGAATGTTGTCAGCGTTAAGAATAATGTCAGGAGATCCTATGGCTTGTTTAACCGCGACGGCATCATCGGTTAACAGGATATCATGACTGCCGTCCTCTATTATTCCTTTTTTTCCATTGGCATGCCAAGACCCTGCGGCTTCATGCCGTTTTACTTTTGGATTGTCCAATAAAGTTCGGGATTCTTGGCTGTAGTGCAAAGCTTGTGTGGCGGTCAGTGTCTCTTGGATCATGCCATTTTCAGCAAACTCTTTGGCGTTAATATTGGTGATGAAATAGTCTGGAGTGCTGCTGAGCTTTTCCGTTGGGACTAATGATTGCGTTAAGGGGTTGTCAGCAAAGAATATGCCGCAAGCAAGCGCAATGACGGAAGCGCCAATGAGTATGTTTTTGGCGTTGAGTGACATCATTAGGCGGCGCTTCCTGTGCTAACAAGGAACAAATACAAGGCATAGGAGCCGACCAGCGGAAGACCTACCCAGCGTGGCACACTGACGTGTTTGGATTTGCTGTAAACAAAGATTAATAATGAAAGGGCAAGGGTCAAGCCCAAGACCCAGTAATAATCACGACCAGCTGCATTTTGGTCAATGAGGCCAGGAGCGATTAGTCCAGGCAGCGGCAAGACTGTTGCTAAGTTAAAAATGTTAGAGCCGATGATATTACCAATGGCTATGTCGTGGAGTCCTTTGCGCACGCTACTAATCGACGCGGCCAGTTCAGGCAAACTAGTGCCAACAGCTACTATGGTTAAGCCGATCACTAATTCGCTGACACCCAGTCCTTTTGCAATACCAATGGCGCCCCAGACAAGCAGCTTTGAACTGCCGATTAATACAGCCAAGCCAATGAGGGCAATGATCAGTGATTTCCAGATTGGGCTGTCATCGTCGCTAGGAAGTTCGTCTTTTAATTCTTCTTCTAGGTTTTTGCTGCTGCGCAATAAGGTGTATAGCACAATCACAAAAGCAACTAGAAGAATGACGCCGTCGCTGAAACTTAAATAGCGGTCGTGTAATAACCAACCAGCAAGTAAGGTGATACCAATTACCAAAGGGACTTCTTTGGTGGCCAGTCCTTTTGTCACCGGGATGGCTGAGAAAAATAAGGTGACACCAAAAACCAAGGCGATATTGGCAATGTTGGAGCCAAGAACGTTACCAATGGCGATTTCTGGCGCATTATCGAAAGCGGCGATACCGGAAACCACCATTTCAGGTGCTGAGGTGCCAAAGGCAACTAAAGTTACACCAATTATCATAGGGTTAACATTGAGTTTTTCGGCAACCAGCGCCGCGTGTTCAATGAATTTGTCAGAACTAAGGATGAGTAGGACTAATCCTACAATAAGAGCAGCGGAAAACAGCAGCATAACCTTGAATTTACTCGTAAATTAAATGAGCCCCCATTTAATGAGGTTTACGGGTTAAATTCAAGACTTGATCTTTGAAACAATTTCGCATCTAGTTGCGCCGAGATTCTCTTTGTTAAAAGCGAATGGTACTATCCGGCGATACTTTAATAAGGACTAGAAGGTGAATCAGTGCTAGATGTGTATATAAAAGTGCAGAATCTAAGCTTCTCTAGGGGCGATAGAGTGATCTATGAAGATGTTTCATTGACCATTCCTAGGGGAAAAATCACTGCTGTAATGGGCCCCAGTGGAACAGGTAAAACCACCTTGCTGCGATTGATCGCGGCACAGTTGTCCCCGGATGGCGGTGAAATCCAGGTGGATGGGCAAAATGTACACACTTTATCGCGTTCGGCTTTGTATAAAGTTCGTGAGAAAATTGGCATGCTGTTTCAAAGTGGTGCGTTATTTAGTGACATGACAGTGTTTGAAAACGTGGCGTTTCCACTTGAAGAGCACACAACACTGAATGCGAATGAAATTAAAAAAATTGTATTAGAGAAACTCCATAGTGTTGGCTTGCGTGGTGCGGCCGCATTAAAACCCTCAGAACTGTCTGGCGGGATGGCGCGACGGGTAGCTTTGGCTCGGGCCATTGCTCTTGATCCTGAGTTGGTGATGTTTGATGAGCCTTTTACGGGTCAAGACCCAATATCGAAAGGGGTGCTGGTTGAGTTGATTCGTAAACTTAATGCTGCCGACGCAATTACCTCAGTGTTGGTTTCCCATGATGTGGAAGAGTCACTGTCAATAGCAGACCATGTTTGTATCTTAGCCGGTGGGCGTGTGATAGCAGAGGGGACCCCGGATCAAATAAGGCGTTCTGAGAATGCGCAAGTAAAACAATTTCTACATGGCGAGCCAGATGGGCCTGTGCCATTTCATTATCCAGAGGATCTTGGCTTGGAACAAGGTGGGGTGTCGCAATGAAAGGTTTGATTTCTCTTGGGGCTTGGTTCTTCGATTGGCTCGAAGCCATTGGTCGCGCAGGCATTTTCTTGTTTCAGAGCCTGTTTCGTTTGCCTGTGCGCTGGGGTGAGGCCGTTAACTTGTTAGTACGCCAACTCTATTCGGTTGGGGTGTTATCTCTGGTTATTATTATTGTTTCTGGAACCTTTATAGGCATGGTTTTGTCGCTGCAGGGTTACAGTATCTTGGCAAAGTTCGGCTCAGAAGATTCTGTAGGGCAGTTGCTGGCATTATCATTGCTGCGTGAATTGGGCCCAGTAGTGACTGCGCTTTTGTTTGCTGGTCGCGCCGGTTCTTCATTGACCGCTGAAATTGGTTTGATGAAGGCAACGGAGCAATTATCCAGTTATGAAATGATGGGAGTCGACCCGTTACGTCGTGTTATTGCACCGCGTTTTATAGCGGGTGTCATTTGTCTTCCTCTGCTTAGTATGGTGTTTTCAGCCGCGGGTATTATTGGTGGTGTGTTAGTGTCAGTTGGCTGGCTGGGAGTAAGTGACGGTTCTTTTTGGTCGTTAATGCAGCAATCTGTGTATTTTGACACTGACATACTAAATGGTTTGATTAAAGCCTTGGTGTTTGCTGTCGCCATAACGTGGATTTCAGTCTATCAAGGGTATGAGTGTGTTCCGACATCGGAAGGCATAGGTAAAGCGACAACGAGAACGGTCGTATTAGGCTCATTGGCCGTTTTGGCATTGGATTTTGTGTTAACCGCTGCGATGTTTGGAGATTTTTAGGATGAGAAGTAAGCGCGCTGAATTATTGGTTGGGTGTTTTATTGTGTTGGGCTTGGCCGCCTTTGTTTATCTTGCGGTACAAGTAAGTGGATTGGGCTTTAGCAGTCAAAAAGACACTTATCAGATCGTGGCTCGATTTGATGATATAGGTGGTTTGAGTGAGCGAGCTAAAGTGACGATTGCGGGCGTTACCGTAGGCAGTGTCGACTCTATTAGCTACGACAAAGATTTGTACATGGCGAAAGTGACCATGAATATTGAGTCTGATGTGAAGAATATTCCTGATGATAGCTCCATTGCTATATTGACGAGTGGTCTGTTGGGGGAGAAATATTTGGGTATTTCCATTGGAGCAGAAGACAGAATGCTGCAAAACGGTGATGAAATTCACGATACTCAATCTGCTTTAGTGTTGGAAAATTTGATTAGCCAATTCTTGTTTAATAAAACAAGTGGTTCAGATAAATAAGGGTTAAGTATGTCGAATCTAATAAAAGTTATTGTGATGCTAGGGGGCTTGGTTTCCTCGGCGTTATGGGCGGGGGAAGAAGCAGCCCGAGATACGGTTGTTGGTGTGGTGGATTCGTTTCGTACCGATATCATTGCCGATAAAGCAGAATTGGCAAACAACCCTGAACTGTTGGCTCAACGCATCGACAAAATTTTAACGCCAGTGATTGATTTTGATGACTTTGCTAAAAAAGTGATGGGTAAATATTACCGTCGAGCGACACCAGATCAGCGGGAACGTTTTGCCACGGTCACCAGAGACACCTTATTAAAAACCTATGGCGGCTCTTTGTTGGAGCTTGATCCAGACAAAATTAAAATTTTGCCGTTAGGGCCTCAACGTAAAGGCCGCGAAGTAAAGGTTGATGTGGATTTTCAAATGGCCGACGGCAGTCCATTGAACCTGAACTTCTTTATGGAAGACTACGGTAGTGACAATTGGAAATTAAGCAATGTGGTGATTAATAATATTAATTTTGGGCTTACATTCAGAAAGCAATTTGCTGTTATGATGCAGCAGAATAAGAACAAAATTGATGCCGCGATCGATGCCTGGAAACTTTCTTTAGAGAAAAAGTCTTAAGCTATTATTGGCTAAGCGAGACAAAAAATCCGAAGCTGACTTATTCGCTTCGGATTTTTTTTTGTCAGAATGGTGCTAAGGAAGTCGTACGAACGACAAAACAGACATTTTTTTTACGGTGAGTTGAGTGAATGGGTGTTAAGAAGTTGACGCGACTAAGGTAGAATAATGAAATCTATGAATATTTAATATTGGAGCGATTGTGAACGCGAGTGAAGTGAAGGCACTTTTAGAATCTACTATCAATGATTGCGAAGTTACGGCAGAAGGTGAAGGTTGTAATTTTCGAATTGTTGTTGTTTCTTCTGAGTTTGAAGGAATGTCTACGGTTAAAAGGCAGCAACTGGTTTATTCACATCTTCAAGACGCGATTTCCAGCGGGGCGATCCATGCCGTTACCATGAAAACTTACACCCCAGAACAATTCAGCACGCTATAAAAAAATTAGAAGAGATTACATATATGGATAAGCTACTGATTACCGGTGGTACGAAACTGAAGGGTGTTGTGCGTGCTTCAGGCGCAAAGAATGCTGCGCTGCCTATTTTGGCTGCCACCTTGCTGACAAAAGAACTGATTACAATTAAAAATCTGCCGCATCTTCATGATATTACTACCATGCTGGAATTGCTTGGCTCCATGGGTTGTGGTGTTGTTGTCGATGAGAAAATGAGTGTTCAACTGGATATTTCTACCTTGAATAACTCTGAAGCACCATACGAATTGGTGAAAACCATGCGCGCCTCTATTTTGGTGTTGGGCCCATTGGTCAGTCATTTTGGTAAGGCAACCGTGTCTTTGCCTGGTGGTTGTGCGATTGGTAGCCGACCAGTGGATTTGCATTTGCGTGGTTTGGAAACCATGGGTGCGACTATATCTGTAGAAGGTGGTGATATTGTTGCCAGTGTCGATGGTCGTCTTAAAGGTGCAAGAATCTTCTTCGATAAGGTGACGGTTACAGGTACTGAAAACCTATTGATGGCTGCGACCTTAGCTGATGGGCAAACGGTACTAGAGAATGCCGCGAAAGAGCCAGAAGTGGTGGATCTTGCCAAGTGTTTGATTGCAATGGGCGCTAAGATTGAAGGTCACGGCACAGATACGATTACCATTGAAGGGGTGGAGAAACTGCACGGTACTTCTTACCCAGTGATGCCTGACCGTATCGAAACCGGCACCTTTTTGGTGGCCGCGGCCATTACTGGCGGCAAGGTAAAAGTCATTGATACGGATGTTAAATCGTTAGAAGCGGTATTGGCCAAGTTAGAAGAAGCCGGGGCAAAAGTGAGCTGCGGTGAAGATTGGATTGAAGTGGATATGGAAGGGCGTCGCCCGAAAGCGGTAAACATTAGTACCGCGCCATACCCAGCATTCCCGACTGACATGCAAGCGCAATTTGTTGCCTTAAACTCGGTGGCCACAGGGGTCGGACGAGTGATGGAAAATATCTTTGAAAATCGCTTTATGCACGTGGATGAAATGCTGCGTATGGGGGCGGATATTGAGGTGAATGGCAACACGGCGATTGTGCGTGGTTGTGATTCTCTGAAAGGGGCGCCAGTCATGGCCACTGATCTTCGCGCTTCGGCCAGCTTAGTATTGTCGGCCCTAGTCGCAGAAGGCGATACTAAGATTGACCGTATTTATCACATTGACCGTGGTTATGAGTGTATCGAAGAAAAATTCGGTGCGTTGGGTGCAAAAATTTCGCGAGTATTAAATTAGCATGAGTAACACATTAACAATCGCGCTCTCAAAAGGGCGTATTTTAGGTGAGACATTACCACTGCTGGAAAAAGCCAATATTATTCCGGCTGAAGATATCCATAAAAGTCGTAAGCTAATTTTTGATACTAACCATGAGCACATAAAGTTGGTGATTTTGCGCGCCACAGACGTGCCTACCTATGTAGAGCATGGTGTGGCGGATTTTGGTGTTGCCGGTAAAGATGTATTGATGGAGGCATCCACAAAAAACCTGTACGAGCTGGTGGATTTGAAAATCGCTAAATGCCGATTGATGACAGCAGGCGCGGTGGGTGCTGAGTTGCCAAAACGCCGTTTGAAGGTGGCGTCTAAATTTACCAAAACTGCGAAAGCGTATTTTGCTGAGCAGGGCGTTCAAGCGGATGTGATCAAGTTGTATGGTGCGATGGAATTGGCGCCTATTATGGGCTTGGCTGATTTGATTGTTGATATTGTAGATACTGGCAACACACTCAAAGCAAACGGTTTGGAGCCAAGAGACTTTATTGCGGACATTAGTACCCGTTTAGTGGTCAATAAAGCGGCTTATAAAACGAAATATGCTCAAATTGAGCCCATCATCGAAATGTTGCGTGGGGCTGTCGAAGAGAACGAGGGCAAGTAGTTGAAGTTAAATATTAGAGAGTTTACAACGCAGTCAGAAGGGTTTTTAGCCGAGTTTGAAGCCTTGCTTGCTTGGGACTCCGTTTCGGATGTTACTGTGCAAGAGAGTGTCGCAAATATCGTCACTCAGGTGCGTAAAAAAGGAGATCAAGCGGTTATTGAGTTTACCAACCGCTTTGATCGTCGCGATGTGAGCGCGGCGAGTGAATTAGAAATTTCACGTGAAGAAATGGCCGCGGCCAAATTGCGTGTGAGTGATGAATTGGTCGCTAGCCTTGAGGCTGCTGCTAAGCGTGTTAATGATTACCATGAGCATCAAAAGCAGCCATCTTGGCAATATCAAGAGAGTAATGGAACCATACTGGGGCAAAAGGTAACACCTTTAGACCGAGTAGGGGTTTATGTTCCAGGTGGTAAGGCGGCTTACCCATCGTCTGTGTTGATGAATGTAATGCCGGCGAAAGTGGCTGGGGTTAGTGAAATCATTATGGTTGTGCCAACACCAGATGGTGTGGTCAATGACATTGTATTGGCGGCAGCTTACATTGCTGGCGTGGATCGAGTCTTTACGATAGGTGGTGCGCAAGCCGTAGCAGCTTTGGCTTACGGTACAGAAACCATTCCTAAGGTGGATAAGATTGTTGGCCCAGGCAATATTTTTGTCGCCACAGCCAAGCGAATGGTATTCGGTGCTGTGGGTATTGATATGATTGCTGGACCTTCTGAGATTTTGGTGGTGTGTGATGGCAAGACCAACTCTGATTGGATTGCGATGGACTTGTTCTCGCAAGCTGAGCATGACGAAGATGCGCAATCTATCTTAATCTCGCCTGATCTGGACTTTATTAAAGCGGTTAAAGCTTCAATGGAGCGTTTAATTGAGACCCAAAGTCGTAACGCCATTATTCAGGTTTCTTTAGAAAACCGTGGTGCGTTTGTTCATGTTAAAGACATGGATGAAGCCATGGACATTGCCAATATTGTCGCAGCAGAGCATCTTGAATTGTCGGTTGATGAGCCAGAAAAATGGGCGCAAAAAATTCGTCATGCTGGTGCCATCTTTATGGGTCGTCATACGCCAGAAGCACTGGGTGATTATTGTGCGGGTCCAAACCATGTGTTGCCAACATCAGGAACAGCGCGTTTCTCATCGCCTTTGGGTGTGTATGACTTTCAAAAGCGCAGCTCGTTGATCAACTGCTCTCCTCAAGGGGCCAGTGATTTGGCAAAAATAGCTTCGCCATTGGCTCGTGGTGAGTCACTAGAAGCCCATGCCATGTCAGCAGAATATCGTATTTTAGCAGATGCTGTTAGTGCTGAGAAAAGTGCGCAGGAGGCAAAAGGTGAGTAAGAAGTCTTCTTCTCACCCTAAGGCGTTGTATCAGCTTCGTAAGGTCACTAGAGTTTCTGCGTTAGTGATCTTGGCGGTTGTGGTGCTAGGGTTTTTCTTGCCAACTGACTATCGTGTAGAGCGCAGCATTATCGTTAATAAGCCGCATGATGTGGTGGTAAATGCTTTGCTTGGTGGGCATTCTTTGCCTGACTGGATGTTTATTAGTGGTGGTAAAGTTGATCAACATGAGGGCCTTTTTCAGCCCGGCGATAGTGTGTCAATTTCCTATGCGGATTCAGCCGATAAGGGAAGTTTGACGTTTACTACAGTAACCACCAATACGATTGCTTTTGATGTGCAGCCTAAAGCGGGTGTCGATCTGGTTCGCAATACCATTTACGTGAGCGGAGATGACGCTAGCACCAATGTCGATTGGGAAATAGAAGGGCAGCTAAGGGCGGGTTTTCTAAGTCCTTATCTGGCCTTTTTTGCAAATAGAATTGCCGGCAGTAATTTCGAAGCGAGTTTGCAGCGTTTAAAAGAAAAAGTTGAAATAGCTCAATAATCAATGCTTTGCATTGCGGGTTGTGTTTCTAGCTTGATATTAGCTTGGTACGACTGTCTTCCTCGGTAACCCAATAGTGAGATGGTCGTTCCAGGTTTCATTGAGGCAATCAAATTTCGTGTTTTAAATGGGTTGTCGCTGGTGGCGTTGTTGATTTTGACAATAATGTCGCCTATTTCTATACCTGCTTTATCGGCAGGGCTTTCTTTCGTAATCTCGCTCACAATTAAACCATGCTCAACGGGTAGGGCGAGGCTTTTCGCCATTGTTGAGGTGATCTTCTTAGCGTCCATTCCCAAATACGCGCGTACCACTCGGCCGTGCTTTATCAAGTCATGCATCACTTGCACCGCATCATCAATAGGAGTGGCGAAGCCGATTCCTTGAGAGCCGCCACTGCTGGAATAAATAGCGGAGCTGATGCCAATTAGCTCACCTTGCAAATTAATGAGTGCACCACCTGAGTTGCCAGGGTTGATCGCGGCGTCGGTTTGAATAAAGTTCTCGTAGGTGTTTAGGCCGATACTGTTACGGCCTTTTGCGCTGATAATGCCGGAAGTAACGGTTTGGCCAATACCAAAAGGATTGCCAATGGCGAGGGTTTTATCGCCAACGGAAATGGCATGGCTGCTACCCAGTTTGATGGGGGTAAGGTTTGGCTCATCTATTTTGAGTACGGCTAGATCGGTTGAGGGGTCCGAGCCAATAAGCTTGGCCTCAATCTGACGTTCATCATGTAGGCCAACCACAATTCGTTGGGCATTTTGAATGACATGGTGGTTGGTTAGTATAAAGCCATTCTTGGAGACGATCACCCCTGAGCCTAGGTTGACGGTTTGGAGGTGTGAATGATCTTTTAGTGGGTTGTCTTGCAGTGGCGTGTTTTTAGCTTGTACCTGAGTGTAAATGTTAACAACCGAAGGTGCTGCTTTTTCCACTGGAGCGGCATAGCTGTTTTCTGCCACTTTATTCTTTTCTTGAATAAGTAAGGTGGTAAGTCCTATACAAGTGCCAAAGAGAATGGCGATAATAAGCGGTGTCCACTGATTTTTCTGATTCATAGATAGAGGTTGTTTTGCTGCGAAGTGAATTTAAGCTGTTATTAGATCGTACGTTGAGTCCGCACCTTTTTAAAGATTATGCGCCCAATGGCCTTCAGGTGGAAGGGAAAAATACGATTGAGCGAGTGGTGACTGGGGTGACGGCAAGTCAGGCGCTGATAGATGCGGCTATTGAGCATGGTGCTGACGCTATTTTTGTGCACCACGGATACTTTTGGAAAAACGAAGCGCCAGAAATAACCGGCATGAAATATCGCCGCCTTTCTGCCTTAATCAAAAACGACATTAACCTCTTTGGTTACCATTTGCCGTTAGATGCGCATCCTGTGTACGGTAATAATGCCGGGCTCGCGGATGCGATAGGGTTAACGGTCGAGCGCCGACCTTTGCAGCCACATCTACCGTTGGCAGAAGCCATTGGTGTGATTGGCGAGCTGGATCAAGCAATGGATGCACATGCATTTAAGCTGCGAGTAGAAAAAGCGGTGAGTCGTCAAGTGTTGCTAGAAAAGGTATCTGACAAGCCGATTAAAACCGTTGCTTTGTGTACTGGCGGTGCGCAAGGTTACATTGAACAGGCTTATCAAGCAGGGGCTGATGTCTTTATTACTGGAGAAGTGTCGGAGCAGACGATTCACATCGCCCGTGAATTGGGTATTCATTTCGTTGCTGCTGGGCATCACGCAACTGAGCGTTTTGGGGCGCAATCCATGGCGCTCTTGTTACGCGAAGAATATGGCTTGGACGCGGTATTTATTGATATTGATAACCCAGCGTAAGATGGCTGGAATGAAAAAAAAAGAGGCTGATTAATTCGCCTCTTTTTTTTATTAAATTGCTCTGGTGGGTTCTACTGATTCGGGTTTGTTTTTTAACCCGAAGTCTTCGCTGAGCATACCTTGCTCCGCGTCACTTTTCAGTGCGTAGTCGCGCGGTGGTTCGGTAATGTCTTCTTCGACAACATTGGTGCTTTGTGAGTTAATAGAAGCCGGTATGTCGATGTGACTTAATTGGCTGGCACCTGAAGAGAGGTTTTTTCTTAACTCAGCTAAGCGTTTTTCAGCGGTTAGCAAATGCTCATTACTGTCTGAAAAGAAGTTGTCAATGATGACTTGTTTCTTATCGAGTTCTTGTTGCAAAGATTTAATTGTAATGGCATTCGAGCTAGAGGAAGAATCTTTCTCTGTGCTTTTCGAAGTGATGCTTTTTAACGCAAGTGCAATGGCAAAGCCGACAATGGCGCCAGTGACGAAAACAATAACGTTGAATTCTTCCAAGTTCATGATGTACTCCCAAAAATCAGAGGCTATTATAGCCGAAATCCTCTTTACGATAACACCTTGCTAGGTGTTGTTTAAGTCTCTATTTGATAGAATGTGATTTATTAATTCAATTGCAACGAAAGAGCAACGATGACACCTATTACTCGATATAAGCAGGATTTAGAAAAAGAAGATTTTCATTACGACCCAGCACAGGAAGAAGCAGTAGAAGCACTTCAGGACTTGTTTGATCGATTGGTAGCAAAGCAAAACCAGACTTCTTCAGGTGGTTTGTTTGGACTGTTTCGTAAGAAAAAAGACGTTGAAGTGGAAACGGGTTTGTATTTTTGGGGGGGAGTAGGGCGCGGTAAAACCTATTTGATGGATACTTTTTTTGAGTGTCTGCCAACTGAGAAGAAAATGCGTTTGCATTTCCATCGCTTTATGCAGATGGTGCACCAAGAAATGCGCAAGCTTGAGCATGTAAAAAATCCATTAGAAATTGTCGGTAAGCAGATCTCTGAGAAAGCCCAAGTATTGTGCTTTGATGAGTTTTTTGTGACCGACATTACCGATGCGATGATTTTAGCTGGACTGCTGGATGTGTTGTTTAAAAATGGCACCACCCTAGTGGCCACCTCCAATATTGAGCCAGATGGCTTGTATAAAAACGGTTTGCAGCGTGCGCGCTTCTTGCCAGCGATTGATCTGGTGAATAAGCACACCAAGGTATTGAATGTTGACGGTGGCGTTGATTATCGTTTGAGAACCCTGAAGCAGGCTAAGCTTTACCATTACCCGCTGACTGTTGAATCCGATGACGTGCTGGCGACTCGCTTTATGAGTTTGATTTCAGATGCCTCACACATTGAAGAGAATGGCGCTGTGGAGATCGAAGGACGCCAAATTCCTTTCGTTAAAAGCTGTGAAACGATGGCCTGGTTTGATATTAAAGCCTTGTGTGACGGGCCGCGTAGTCAGGTAGACTACATCGAAATTGCCAAGCTCTACTCAACCGTTTTGATTGCAAATTTGCCACAAATGGATGCCAGTCGAGATGATCTGGCGCGCCGTTTTATTAACCTTATCGATGAGTTTTACGACCGTCATGTGAAGGTGATTATTACTGCGGATGTTGCTATTCCAGACATCTATACTGGTACGCGTTTGGCTTTTGAGTACGACCGAACTGTGAGTCGTTTATTGGAAATGCAATCTGAAGAGTATTTGTCTTTAGAGCATCGCCCATAAAAGCGTCTTTCGCCTTTATTCTTAGCTTGCGTTGGTATATACTTCGCACGCCTTTTTAAAGGTAAGTGTACGTTATTAAAAAACGAAAGTGCTTTAATAACCAATAATAATAGGTATAGCGTATTTACCGAATACGCGTATTGAAAGGGTTTTTTGATGAAAACTTTTACAGCTAAACCTGCTGAAGTACGCCGCGACTGGTTCGTGGTTGATGCTGAAGGCAAAACTCTAGGCCGTTTGGCTACCGAAATCGCTCGTCGTTTACGCGGTAAGCATAAAGCTGAATACACTCCTCACGTTGACACTGGTGATTACATCGTTGTTATTAACGCTGAGAAAGTTCACGTTTCTGGTAACAAAGCAGCTGCGAAACAATACTACCGCCACACTGGTTACCCAGGCGGCTTGCGTTCTATGAATTTCGAGAAGTTGATTGATCACGCTCCTGAGCGCGTTCTTGAAATCGCCGTAAAAGGTATGTTGCCAAAAGGTCCTTTGGGCCGCGCAATGCACAAGAAAATGAAAGTGTACGCTGGTACTGAGCATCCACATGCTGCTCAACAGCCTCAAGCCCTTAACATTTAATACGGAAGATCATTATGTCAGCTACTCAATACTACGGTACAGGTCGTCGTAAAACGTCTACCGCTCGTGTGTTCCTTAAAGCCGGTACTGGTAACCTAGTTATCAACAACCGTTCAATTGATCAGTACTTTGGTCGTGAAACTGCTCGCATGGTTGTTCGTCAGCCTCTTGAGCTTGTTGAAGCTACTGAAAAGTTTGATGTTTACATCACTGTTAAAGGTGGTGGTATCTCTGGTCAAGCTGGTGCGATCCGTCACGGTATCACACGTGCATTGATGCAATACGACGAAACACTACGTCGCACTCTACGTTCTGCTGGTTACGTTACTCGTGACTCTCGTGAAGTTGAACGTAAAAAAGTGGGTCTACGCAAAGCACGTCGTCGTCCTCAGTTCTCAAAACGTTAATTTTCGTTTTCAGATTATCAAAACGCTTGGTGTTTATGCACCAGGCGTTTTTTTTGCTTAAAATTTAGTGGCAAACTAAGAAGACATAGAGTTAAGTGCCTTTATTGCATAAAATGCGTTTAGCTCTATGGCTTTGTTGTGCTAACTATCGGCTCGATTCTGATGTGCAGAGCGTTTTTTGGAGTCGGTGATAGCTTAAAAACTGATAAAGAGTGTGCTGCTAGTGACAAGAATGGTGAACAAAAAGCGTCGTCAATTTCTCATCGGTTCTACTTGTACGTTAGCCGCGGTAGGGGGTGTTGGTATTGCGACGCCATTTATTGCGGCTTGGCAACCAAGTCGTCAAAGTCGAGCCGCTGGCGCGCCGCTTCGGGTGGATATTAGCAAGCTAGAGCCTGGACAGCAGATGACAGTGGAGTGGCAAGGGCAACCGGTTTGGGTGGTGAGAAGGAGTGCTCAGAGTGTTTCCGAATTGTCTGATTTGACCTCGTATTTGGTTGACCCTTTCTCGCAACAAGCTCAGCAGCCCAGTTACGCACAAAACCTATATCGCTCACTTAAGCCTGAGATTTCTGTTTTGGTAGGGGTGTGTACCCATCTTGGTTGTTCGCCAATTTATCACCCAGAGCACTCCGCTCAAGACCTTGATGGGGGGTGGCGTGGTGGTTTTATCTGCCCTTGTCATGGTTCGAAGTTTGATTTGGCAGGTAGAGCGTATAAGCATTTTCCTGCTCAATCGAACTTGGTTGTACCGCCTTATTATTATAAAAGCGAGACTCTGCTTGAGATTGGTATCGATGGCGAGGTAAATGGTTGATGGCATTGCTGGGCAAATTCATTACTTGGTTGGATGACAGGCTCCCGATTAAGTCATTCTATAAAAAACATTTCACAGACTATTATCTACCTAAAAACCTCAACATCATGTATGTGTTTGGGGTGTTGGCGCTGTTATTATTGGTTAATCAGCTGTTTAGTGGGATCTGGTTGGCCATGAGTTACCAGCCATCGCCAGAGAAGGCGTTCGCCTCGATCCAATATATTATGCGTGATGTGCCATATGGTTGGTTGATACGCTATCTCCATACCACAGGTGCCTCGGCCTTATTTATCGTCTTGTATCTGCATATTTTGCGTGGCCTATTGTATGGCTCTTATAAAAAGCCGCGAGAACTGGTTTGGTTATTTGGTATGACGCTTTACTTTGTCATCATGATTGAGGGCTTTTTAGGCTATTTGTTGCCGTGGGGACAGATGTCGTATTGGGGAGCTCAAGTTATCACCTCAATTTTTGGCAGTATTCCTGTTATTGGTCCAGGCTTACAAGAGTGGGTTCGTGGGGACTATTATGTTTCTGCGGCGACTTTGCAGCGATTTTACGCCTTGCATGTCATTGCCTTTCCGTTATTGTTGTTGGCATTACTGTTTTTGCATCTTTCTACCTTGCGTCATGTGGGCTCCAATAATCCTGCAGGAATCGATATCAAAAAGTATCGGGACCACAATGGTGTGCCTTTAGATGGTGTGGCGTTCCATCCGTATTTCGTCACAAAAGATCTCGTGGCTATCGGCGTCTTTATGTTGTTATTTTGCTGTGTGGTGTTCTTTTATCCCACTATGGAAGGGTATTTTCTTGAGCCGACAAATTTACAGCCTGCCAATAGATTGCAGACCCCAGAACACATTTCTGCGGTATGGTATTTCACGCCTTTTTACGCCATGCTGCGTGCCGTCACTTTTTCTTTGTTTGGCTTCGAGGCAAAATTTTTAGGGGCTTTAGTGATGATGCTAGCTGTTTTAATGCCTTTCTTTTTGCCTTGGTTGGATCGCAGTGCCGTTACTTCTATTCGCTATAAAGGGCGTTTAAGTAAGTTGTTTATGGTGCTGTTTTGCTTAAGTTTCGTGGTCTTGGGGGTGGTAGGGAGCTTGCCTGCATCGCTGGCATCAACGCGACTTGCTCAGGTCTGCTGTGTCTTCTATTTTGCTTATTTTTTACTGATGCCTTGGTACTCCCGTTATGAAGTGACTCGGCCTGTACCGGAAAGGATTTAATGGATGAGCATTTTATGGCATCGCTACGTATGCTGGTTCGGTCTAGTGATTTTATCGCCGATGCTGTTTGCGCAAGGAGAGGGGGTGACTAAAATAGTGCCGGATTTGCAGGATCTTGAGTCGTTACAGCGCGGTTTCGCACTGTATTCAAATTACTGTTCTTCTTGCCATCAACTGGAATATGTCCGATATAATCGAATTGCGGAAGATTTAACTATTCCTAAATCATTATTTGCCGAAAATTTATTGCCAAAATATGCTAGAATGGGCGACCAAATTACATCAGCAATATCAAAGTCCGAGGCGAAAGCTTGGTTTGGTGTGGTTCCGCCAGATTTAACGCTGGCAGCAGGTCTCCATGATCCTAATTGGATTTACCGATACTTGCAGGGATTCTATCAAGATAAATCGCGTCCTTTTGGCGTGAATAACCGAGTCCTCCCGAATTCAATGATGCCAAATGTGTTAGAGCATTTGCAGGGAGAGCGTTGGTTGCGTTGTAAAGACAAAGCGCGCGATTTTGATGGTAAGCATGCCACATCCGTTACATTGGGTGATTCGAACTGTGTTATTGTTGATGGCGAAATAAAAGGTCAATTAACAGACCAAGAATTTAAAAAAGTAGCGTATGATATCGCCAATTTTTTGACTTACACTGCAGACCCTTCAAGGTCTAAAAGGGAGTCACTTGGATTGAAAGTGCTGCTTTTTATTGGTTTGTTTACGCTTTTTGCGTATCTGCTGAAAAGAGAGTTTTGGCGGGATCTTGAATAAAATTATCGACTGATCAAGGGGCTTTGTTGAAGCGGGCTTGGTTGGTCATTTTAATCGTTGGCCCGGTTGGGTCTGTGTTGTTTTTAAGATAGGGGTTATACATGGGTGTTATTGCTAAGCGCTCTTCAATGACGTTCTTCTCCGATGGTGAAGATCACTACAGTCATCGAGTACGTATCGTGCTGGCTGAGAAAGCCGTTACTGTTGACATCATTGATGTGGACCCATTCAATAAGCCAGATGAATTGGCTGATGTGAATCCATACAATGAATTGCCAGCATTAGTGGATCGTGATTTGGTTCTTTATGAGCCAAACGTAATGATGGAATATTTAGATGAGCGTTTTCCTCATCCGCCTCTATTGCCTGTTTACCCTGTTGCTCGTGCGGAAAGTCGTTTGTACATGTACCGTATACAACGTGACTGGGCGAAATTGGTTGATTTGATTCTTTCTAGTAAAGACAAAGAAGCGGTTGCGCAAGCACAAAAAGAGTTGCGAGAAGGCTTAATCAGCGTGTCTCCAATCTTTGAAGAAAAGCCGTATTTCATGAGTGAAGAATTTACCATTGTTGATTGTTGTCTTGCACCTATCTTATGGCGTTTGCCAGCGTTGGGTGTGGATATTCCAAAAGATCAAGCGGCTTCTTTGCATAAATACATGGACTTGGTTTTCTCTCGTGAATCATTCAAAGAGAGCTTGTCTGAAGCAGAGCAGGAAATGCGTCTAGACTAATGTGTCTGATGTAGATGAAAAAAGGGGCTGTTGTGGCTCCTTTTTTGTATCAGCTGTGTGCGAAAGTAGCATAGATTAGTCTTGGTTAAGCTGTCTGTGACGGGCTGGCCGAGTTGGAAATAAAGTAAAAACGCGTATTACTTTGGCCTTATTATTTAAGGTGAAAGATGTAGGAGTTGTAATGTTACCTAAAAGATCTTATTTGCTGAATGCGGCGTATCAGTGGGTATCTGATAATGACATGACGCCATATCTGTTGGTTGATGCTGAGCAAGAAGGTACGGTGATTCCAAGAGAATTTGTTCAAGATGGGCAGATCGTGCTTAATATTAGTATGTCTGCGGTGCGACATTTGATTATGGACAAAGAGGCGGTTTCTTTTGAGGCTCGCTTTAGTGGTAAGCCGATGCAAGTATATGTGCCGATGAAAGCGGCATTGGCGTTATACGCGAAAGAAAATGGTGATGGCTTTGTTTTTCCTGACGAAGAGTTTCCGGATAGCCCGACAGAACCTACGCCACCAAAACCAGAAAAGAAAGCCTTCACATTAAAGGTTGTAAAATAACCTGAGAATGGGATTAAGGTGCAGCATCGATCGATGCACTGTAAAACAAAAAAAGAGCCTGAGGGCTCTTTTTTTGTTGGTGTTTATTACTCTTCGTAGCCAAACAGCTGGCGTTCAAGTAAATCAATTAAGGTGTGAATGACGGTAATTTGGCATTCGTGAACACGTGCTGTGCCTAATAAATTAATTTTAATTTCGGTGTCGTCGCGAGAGGTTAAAGAAGACACGTTTTTGGCTTCTGGGCTGGTGAGCGCGACTATGTTCATTTTTCTTTCATGGGCCGCTTGAATCGCTTGGATAATCGGAGAGGTATTGCCTCGATTGGCAATCACAAACAAGATATCTCCAGGATTGCCGATGGCAGTAATTTGCTTAGAGAAAACGTCATGGTAACTGTCGCTATGGGTGATAGCGAGCAAGGCAGCGCCGTCTCCACTGAGATTGATGGCAGGTAACCCCGGTCTTTCCCTGTCCATTCTGTCTAGCATCAGTGTACTAAAATACTGGGCGAGGTGTGAGCCTGTGCTGTTGCCTACACAAATGACCTTACCGCCGGCGGCGACGCTAGAGAAAATAACTCGAGCGGCGTGCTCAATATAAGGTGGCAAGCTTTCTAATGCTTGTTGTTGAGCCTCAAAACTTTGGGCAAATTGTGTGTAGATCGCTTCTTGAAAATCCATAGTGGTTAAAATACTGCTTTAAGCCAAGTTAAATGTTGAGTGTCTATTGCTTGATCAAACAATATGGCGTCGAAACGACAGGCATTTGTTGATTTATTATTCTGTTGTAACCAGTAATCCGCAGTGAGTCTGATTTTTCTTAGTTTTGACTCACTAAGGCTCTCTGCGGCATTGCCGTGTGATGCGTTGGCGCGAAAGCGCACCTCAACGAACACATAGGTTTTATTGTCTAGGAAAATGAGATCAATCTCTCCCATACGACTGTGAAAATTTCTGTCTATCAGTCGTAGTCCTTGCTGCAAAAGATAGTCTTCTGCAGCTTGTTCGGCTTTCTCTCCATTGTTTTTAGGGGAGTTCCGTTTCTTCCTGGTGAAAAAATTGAGTACTGACGGCATTAACCAAATTTCCTTTTCGGTAAGTCATAATCTCAGGTCGTTTATGGAATATACCATTTTTATCCATGGTAATAATGCCTGTATTAGCAGAAAGTCGTGTACTTTTTAGTTGAACAAACAAAGGGTAGCGGTTGGCGAGCAAATAGGCGTCAGCACCGAGCGCATACAGACGGCGTAAAATATTGGAATCTCTGTCATTTGAAACTTCGTCAAGCAGGCTGCTTTTCTGAGCGATCGCAGGAATTTCCGTGAATAAAATACGCTCAATATCGTTAAAATTAATATTGCGCTCAGGTGGTGTGTCATTCAATGTGCTGCTGGCCAGCATGGGGATCTGCTTCGCAAAGTAATAATCTAAAAGAGGGCGAACCTGCTTTGCATCACTGAGTTTGCCAACAAAAAACACATAGTCTAGATCTTGTCTGGGTCTTGCAACACTGTCAACGCGCTCGCCTGTCCAGCGTTGTACCAGTGCAATACGGCGTTTGCTTTCGTTGACCAGTAACAGTTTTTGTACTGCGTTTTGGCGATCCCGAGACGCATTCTTATAGGATAAGTTTGCTGTCACGCTTATCTTGTCTTGTTTCGCGGCTTGTAAAAACTCATCACTTTGTCTTAACGCCCAAGTACTTTGTGTGCTCAAAATAGCGGCTTTTTTGGCGCCGGCTTGTTTGGCGAAATGGATCAGTTCATGAATATCATCGCTAGAGCCTAAAGAGAAGTGAAAGAGATTTTCTCGATAGCTGTTATTGGCCAGTTGATTGAGTGCAATCACTGGGTGCGGCAAGGTCGACAAGCTAAGGCGTGCTACATTGCTCTTTTTAAGCGGCCCTATAATAACATCGGGATTCAGCTTGTTGGCAGTGGCCAATGCGTCTGTGATATTCGGATAAGCGTCGGTATTGATGATCTCTATATCTGCACGTTTGGTTTTTTGATGGTAATAAGCAGAGAAAAAACCGTCGAGGATAGCTTGAGAGGCGCGTTCTAGTTTGCTGCCCATTGGCAGCATTAGGACAATTTTTTGTGGCGCCATTTCGCCAAGTTTGGCAATGACGCTAAAGTCTAATGGAGGGCTGATTGCAGCCGGGTGTTCAGGGAATTGCGCCTGCCAGCGTTGGAACTGAGTAAGTTGCTGCTCAACTGATAGGGTTTGATTACGCAAAATACTACTGATAGTGAGCCAACCCGCTAAGTCAGCTTGTGGGTTCTGTTTCAGTTTTGCAAGTTGTGTGTCTGTTAGGTTTTGAATAGAAGACCATAACGCGGTTTGGTTGTAGGTTTTGTCATCACCGCTAAGCGTATTTTCTAATGATAAACGCAGGGTAATGGCTTCAGCCCAGTGCCCTGTGTATTCCAAAACCACGGCTTTGGTTTCATTCAGTTGAATTTGATAACCAGGTTCTCTAGCTGAATCAAGTTGATCTGCTTGCCCTAATAGTGCCATGGCCTGGAGGGGATCGTCTAATTTTGCGGCGATCAAAGCTG
Organism: Marinomonas pollencensis; assembly: GCF_003387375.1. Lineage (GTDB taxonomy): Bacteria > Pseudomonadota > Gammaproteobacteria > Pseudomonadales > Marinomonadaceae > Marinomonas > Marinomonas pollencensis. The sequence goes on from NZ_QUNG01000012.1 coordinate 38,260, forward strand.
CCAATAGTAACGCTTTAAATTGAATCCGTGATGATGTGGTAAGGATTTTATCACCCAAACTATCGTGAGCTTGTTGATAGTGGCCTTGTTTGTAAAATTGCAGAGCGTTGTCGTACGCCGACAGCAATTCTTCTGGGGCCTTATAAGGGTGGTAAATACTGTCTGGAACTGTGCTTTCTTGGCTACTAGGCGGTATATATTCCGGTAAAGTGCCTTGCGACCTATTTAAATTCGTCGAGCTACAAGCACTTAGCAGAAATGTACAGACGGTTAATGATATGATGCGAAGATTAATTAGGCTCATAAGCTCATAAAATGACAGATAAAAGAGGCAATATGGTAGCACATAGTTCAGATGATGTGAGGGGGACGCTATACATAGTTGCCACCCCAATAGGCAATCTTGAAGATTTTAGCCGCAGAGCTGAAAAAACTTTACGCGAAGTAGACTATATCGCGGCGGAAGATACACGCCATACACGTCGATTATTGAACCACTTTGGTATTGAAGCGAAACTGTTTTCGATTCACGATCACAATGAGAAAGACAAATCCGAATACGTCGCCACTTTATTGGAAGAGGGTAAAAATGTTGCCCTGGTTTCGGATGCGGGTACGCCACTTATTTCTGACCCAGGCTACCATATTGTGAGCTTTTTACGCGCACGAGGTCTAACGGTGACGCCTGTGCCAGGATCATGTGCTCTGATTGCAGCCCTTTGTGCGTCAGGTTTACCCACCGATCAATTTTTCTTCGCAGGCTTTGTGCCAGCGAAGTCGAAAGCTCGTTGTGATCTATTTGATTCTTGGAAGACGCAAGCCGGCACTGTGGTGTTTTATGAATCAACCCATCGTATTTATGATTCAATTAAGGATGTTGCGAGTGTTTACGGCGATGATGCTCAGCTGGTTCTTGCCAGAGAAGTAAGTAAAACCTTTGAAACCTTTTTGTCTGGTACGGCAACTGAAATCTTGGCGATGTTTGATGCTGACGCTAACCAGATGCGTGGTGAATTTGTCGTAATGCTAAGCTTCACACAAGAAAGCGGTGACGAAAAAGAGCTCGAAGCCATGCGTATTTTAACCATATTGTTGGAAGATTTGCCGGTGAAGCAAGCGGCCTCAATGGCGGCGAAACTGACGGGTGAGAAGAAGAATTATCTCTATAAAATGGCGCTCGAAATGCAGGCTGACTAGCTTGATAACTGCGCTTTAGATTAACCAAATGGTCAAGTCTAATGTTAGCGAAGACTGTTTACATTAGACTAAGACTGAGTATACTCAGCGGCACTTGTCGGAGTGCCATTTGGCTGAGATCGCATTATTAAATGCGGGATCCGCAGAACCTGATCGGGTTAACACCCGCGTAGGAAACAAGAAAGTCTCTATTTTTCTTATCTGCATCAAATGAACTCCTGTGTCATGTGTTGTTTTGATGCTGCATTTTTTCGTCATTTCTAAACACGCCACAGGATTCATCTTATTTGCGATATACCAAACTGAAGCGTTCAGTTTTGTGTCGTGAGCAAGCACCCCAGACAAGCACTTCTCTATTTTTTGTAGTAGGAACTGCTTATGTCAACATCACAGAAAGTCACTAAAAAGAGCCGCGATCAAGCCCGTCTTGATGCAAAAACCTTTATCGAATCGTTACAAGCTAAGCCTTTCCCAGCTTCTGAGCGCATTTACATTACAGGGTCAGATGACACCATTCGCGTACCTATGCGCAAAATTAATCTCACCGATACGCCCATTGGCTCAGACCCAGACAATCTCACTTTCGAGCCAAATGAAGCGATTTATGTCTATGATTGTTCTGGTCCCTATGCTGATCCTGAAGCGACGATTGATGTACACCAAGGCTTGCCTCCAATGCGAGCACCGTGGATAGAGCGTCGTGCTGACACCGAAGAATTACAGGGAGTATCGTCTGACTTTGCTAAATCGCGCTTAAGTGATATTGCGTTAGAGTCGTTGCGTTTTCAGAATCTACTCACAGTACGAAAAGCCCGAAAGGGACAATGTGTGACGCAAATGCATTACGCCAAGCAAGGCATAGTGACGCCAGAAATGGAATACATCGCCCTGCGTGAAAATCAGAATCTGGACGCCATAAAAAGTGAGTTGTTACTTAAACAGCATCCAGGGCAAAGTTTTGGCGCTAATATTCAAACTCGTATTACCCCTGAGTTTGTTCGAGATGAAGTGGCCGCCGGTCGCGCTATTATCCCCGCCAATATCAACCACCCAGAAAGTGAACCAATGATTATCGGGCGTAACTTCTTGGTCAAAGTGAACGCGAATATTGGTAACTCAGCGGTCACTTCTTCGATTGAAGAAGAGGTAGAAAAACTGGTTTGGTCTACGCGCTGGGGCGCCGACACTGTGATGGACTTATCCACTGGCAAAAACATTCATGAAACCCGTGAGTGGATTTTGCGCAATTCTCCTGTGCCAATCGGTACCGTGCCTATTTATCAAGCGTTAGAAAAGGTCAATGGTGTGGCAGAAGACCTGAATTGGGAGGTTTTTAAAGACACCTTGATTGAGCAAGCAGAGCAAGGCGTGGATTACTTTACTATTCATGCTGGAGTGTTGCTGCGTTTTGTACCAATGACGGCGAAGCGTCTAACAGGCATTGTTTCTCGAGGTGGTTCTATCATGGCGAAGTGGTGCTTGGCGCATCACCAAGAAAGCTTTTTGTATGAGCGTTTTCGCGACATTTGTGAAATCTGTGCGGCTTATGATGTGTCTTTGTCGTTGGGCGATGGGTTGCGTCCCGGGTCGATCATGGATGCCAATGATGAAGCTCAGATGTCAGAATTACGCACCTTAGGAGAATTGACCAAGGTCGCTTGGGAATACGATGTGCAGGTGATGATCGAAGGGCCTGGTCATGTGCCTATGCAGTTGATTAAAGAAAACATGACGGAGCAGTTGGAACACTGCCACGAAGCGCCGTTTTACACCTTAGGGCCATTAACCCAAGACATTGCCCCAGGCTACGATCATATTACCTCGGGTATCGGTGCTGCGCAGATAGGTTGGTACGGCTGTGCCATGTTGTGCTACGTGACACCCAAAGAGCATTTGGGTTTGCCCAATAAAGAAGATGTAAAAGAAGGCTTGATTACCTACAAAATTGCCGCCCATGCGGCGGATTTAGCCAAAGGTCATCCAGGTGCACAAATACGTGATAACGCCCTTTCTAAGGCACGCTTTGAGTTCCGTTGGGAAGATCAATTTAACTTAGCGCTTGATCCAGAAACCGCGCGTTCCTATCACGATGAAACATTGCCACAAGCGTCCGGTAAAGTGGCGCATTTTTGCTCAATGTGTGGGCCTAAGTTTTGTTCGATGAAGATCACCCAAGAAGTCCGTGACTATGCAAAAGGGCTTGAGGAGCAAGCCGCAGAGCTGGATGCGCAAACAGGAATGCAGCAGATGTCAGACCAGTTTCGTGAGCTAGGTAGTGATGTTTATTTAACCACAGATAAGCTTTCTCAGAAGTAGGAGTGTTATGAATTCACTTCCAGTGATTTGGCAGGTTGGCTCATGCCAGCCTGCCGCTGGTGATTTATTAGCGGCCTTAAACGCGACAGAGAAGGGGCTAGGTTGTGTGATGAAGCAGATTCATGCTTTTCAACACACCGACAGTGGCGTCACCGCTTGCTCATTTGCCGAGTTTGATGACCAGTGGCAAAGCTTACTGATGAGCGCTATGCCAGATGTTATTTATGTGCATGGCTTAGTGTCCCGCGAGCTTGTGGTGTGTTGCGCTAAATGGCTACGACATATTAAAGCCCAACTGCCGAGCATCAAGGTGATATTAAGGCTTGATGCCGCGTTTGCGGAGCAAACACAAACAACCGCGGCGTGTTTTGTCTCAGAGTTAAGCGCTAGTGCGGATCTAGTAGTCACGAAAAAAGACCATTTAGCACAATGGCTTGATAATTTAGAAGGGTCATCAGACAAGGCGATACAGCGTGCTTTACAACCGATGTTCTCTTTATCAAAAGCCCCTTGGTTGTTGCTGGATGAGCTGCCGGGTGTTGGCTTTATTAGCCAGCATCAAGCTCTTAATTTTTCACTTTGTGCTGAGGCTTCGTTCCTTACGCCAATAGATCAGAATATACGCCTGTTATCGCTGGTGTGTTTTTTAGCCCATGGTTACGATGAGTTGGATGCCATTACGATGGCGCAATCTTATCTGGCAAGTCATCTTGATGAGTCAGCCTCATGGCCAAATAACACGCACTATTTGCCGGTTATCAGCACAATAGAGACGCCTTGCTTGGAAGATAAGTGTGCCAGCTTATCATTTGCGGCCATTGATCTTGAGAAATTCGGCTTGTACCCGGTTGTAGATTCCATTGAGTGGTTGCAGCTGGTGTTAGAAAACGGCGCGACCACTGCGCAATTGCGCATCAAAGACCCTCATGAGCTGACCCTAGACAGTCAGATCAAAGAAGCGGTCGCACTCGGTCAACGGTATCAGGCTCAGGTATTTATTAATGATTACTGGCAGAAGGCCATCGAACACGGTGCTTTTGGTATTCATCTGGGTCAAGAAGATTTAGCAGTGGCAGACTTGGAAGCCATTGCTCAAGCAGGCTTGGCGCTCGGTATCAGTACTCATGGGTATTTTGAAATTGCCAATGCAATGAAGATCAATCCCAGTTACATCGCCTTAGGGCATATTTTTCCTACCCAAACCAAAGACATGCCTTCGCAGCCACAGGGTTTGGTGCGTTTAGCTTTGTATGCGGCTCTGTTAAAAGGGCGGTACCCAACGGTAGCCATAGGCGGTATCAGTGCCCAGCGAGTGGCGCCAGTGCACAAAGCCGGGGTCGATAGTGTGGCCTTGGTCACCGCTATAACGAAAGCGGCCAACCCAGAGCAAGCTACCCGGGAGTTATTGTCTTTGTATCAAACAGAAAAGGCGCTGGTGCATGAATAACGAGATAACGCTTTATGTCAACGATCACCCCTTGTCGTTGGTTGGGACAACATTAGCCGATTTACTGGAGCAGCTTGATAAGCCCACTCAAGGTATTGCTGTGGCCATTGATCACGAGGTCGTGCCAAAAAGCAGATGGGCGACGACTTTGTTGGCAGACAATATGAATGTGTTTATTTTTGAATCCATCGCAGGAGGTTAGCATGTCACCTTTAATGATTGCAGGTCATGAATTTCAATCACGGTTATTTACCGGTACCGGGAAATACGCCAGTGCTGATGCGATGATGGCATCGATCAGTGCCAGTGGCAGTGAGCTTGTCACTTTGTCCCTACGACGTATGGATTTGAAGCACCAAAGTGACAATATTCTTCAGCCCTTGCAGCAGCATGGTATTAAATTGCTGCCTAATACCTCTGGTGCCCGAACGGCGAAAGAGGCGATTTTTGCTGCTCAACTGGCACGCGAAGCGCTGCAGACAAACTGGGTTAAGCTCGAAATTCATCCAGATCCACGCTATTTAATGCCAGATGCGATCGAGACTTTAGCGGCAGCTGAAGCCTTGGTTAAACAGGGGTTTGTGGTTATGCCGTATGTGCATGCAGACCCAGTGTTGTGTAAACGACTGGAAGAAGTTGGCTGCCAGTGTGTGATGCCTTTAGGGTCTCCTATTGGCTCTAATATGGGCTTAGCCAGCAAGCCGTTTTTGGAAATTATCATCGAACAAAGCCAAGTGCCTGTGATTATCGACGCTGGCATTGGTGCACCATCGGATGCTGCATTGGCCTTAGAAATGGGGGCTGATGCGGTGTTGGTGAATACCGCAATGGCGGTGGCGCAAAACCCAGCACAAATGAGTTTGGCGTTTAAAATGGCGGTCGAGTCAGGGCGCCTGGCGTACGAATCTGGATTAGGGGAAAAACGCCAGCAGGCCGTCGCCTCCAGTCCGTTTACCGATTTTATTGGTAGCTTGTCATGAGTCATGCTAGCCCGATACATATTTGCTCTCAAAGCCCAGAAGTAGAGGGGCAATTTAGTGCAGAGTTAGCGTCACAGTCATGGCAGCAAACAACCCAGTTACATACCGCTATGGGGGAGCCTGAAGTGCTGCGAGCGTTGGCGAAGACACGCCTCGATATCAATGACTTCGCCGCGCTTATCTCACCGGCTGCGGAACCTTATTTGATGCAGATGTTGGCCAAATCGGAGCAACTAACAAAGCAGCGCTTTGGTAATACGGTGAGCTTGTTTGCGCCACTTTATTTATCGAATACTTGTGCAAACGAATGTACTTATTGTGGCTTTTCCATGAGCAATGCGATCAAGCGTTTGACCCTCAACGAAGGGCAGCTTGCCAATGAAATTGCGGCCATCAAAGGCAAAGGCTTTGACAGCATTTTATTGGTCACAGGTGAGACAAACAAAGTCTCCATGCCCTATTTTGAGCGCATGGTTCCGCTCATTAAGCCACACTTTAGTCAGCTTTCTATGGAGGTGCAGCCGTTAGAGTCTAGCGAGTATAAGAGGCTGCAAGAAATCGGCTTAGACGCGGTGCTGGTGTATCAAGAAACCTATCATCGTAAGACCTATTTAGAACACCATCTACGGGGTAATAAGTCCGATTTCAATTATCGCCTCGACGCCCCTGACCGTATCGGTCAGGCAGGTATCCATAAAATTGGATTAGGGGTTTTATTGGGACTGGAAGACTGGCGCACGGACTCTTTGATGATGGCTAAGCATTTACGTCATTTGCAAAAACGTTATTGGCGCAGTCGGTTCAGTGTCGCGTTCCCGCGTATTCGTCCCTGTGCTGGTGGCATAGAGCCTAAGTCGGTGATTTCTGATCGTCAGCTGGTGCAATTAATTGCGGCTTGGCGTTTGTTTGATGCCGATCTGGAAATGAGTTTATCAACGCGAGAGTCGGCGCAATTTCGAGACCATGCTGTGCGTATGGGGTTTACCACCATGAGCGCAGAGTCTAAAACTCAACCTGGTGGTTATGCCGATGATGCTCAGCAAGCATTAGAGCAATTTGAAATCAGTGATGAGCGATCAGTAAGTGAGATTGCCAATATGATCCGTCGCCAAGGGCGGGAGGTCATTTGGAAAGATTGGGACCCAGCATTGAGTCATTGAGCCATCTGCTTTTTTATTCATGGTGCGTAATAGTATAGGATAGCCCCGTGTACTGCTCTCAATGAAGCCAGTATGTGGGGTTATTTTTTTGTCTTAAGTCATCATCAGCAAGGTTGATTATGTGGTATCAGAAAGAGCTTATTCTGCCAGCAAAGCCAAGAGGTTTTCATCTCATCACAGAGGATATTATCCGAGCGATTCCAGAGTTGAAATCGATAAAAATCGGCCTGTGTCATGTGTTCATCCAGCATACCTCAGCGTCTTTGACCATTAATGAGAACGCGGATATCACGGTACGAGAAGATTTTGAAAGTTTTTTTAACCGGACGGTGCGCGAAGGGGAATCCTATTACCGCCACAATTATGAAGGTGATGATGATTTGCCTGCCCATATAAAGAGCAGCCTTCTTGGTGCCAGTGTGCAGATACCGATTAGCAATGGCCGTTTCAACATGGGGGTTTGGCAAGGGGTTTATCTGGGCGAGCACAGAGATTATGGTGGTCAGCGCTCACTTCTTATTACCTTACAAGGAGAAGCGTTATAGAGGTCTATCTTCTACTAACCCTTGTATCCTGACGCTATGGCTAAAAATCCATTGAAATAAGTGAGATAAAGGAGTCGCCCTGACGTCCGGCTGACAAGATTTACTCTGTGATATCATCGCGCTGACACACAATGACATAAAGTCGTTCTACAATGATTTCATCTTAGCAAGTTTGTTCTCTTCCCTAGAGCAATGCAATGATATGTGTAAGGCTGTTACCTGAGGATGATGCAGATAACAGTTGAGTCTTAAAGACGATATGTTTAGTGATAATCGTTGAGTGTTGCCTCGGCTGTAAAAGGTCGGGGCTTTTTTTATGTGGTATATAGGTTTTTGATACCTGTTACATGTCTCTTATTCGCCAGAATCTGAATGCTTGCCCATCTATGCGTTCGGCTAATATTCTGCGTTGTGCTATTGCTAGCGGTCTTTTACAGTCTAATGACAAGATTAGCATCTTCTTCCTCCGTCTTTGGTAATGCTTGGCGTATTTATCGCCATAATGAAAGGCACTAATTCAGTAACTAAGGGCGTAAGGAGTCATGATGATGAATCGTAGAAAAGTGGGTATCTTGGGTGTGATTGGTTTGAGTGCCGCTATCATGGCAGGCACAGCAACAAGCGTTCTTGCAGACACACAGAAACCCTTGCCAAAAGCCCATAATGCCGCGCCAACTACTGAACAAATTGCTGATAGTATGGCGTCTGATATGGCGAAAAAGCTTAACTTGAATGCGGCAACAGAAAAGAAAGTCGCGCACTTGTTTAAGACCGATGGTCAAGATATTCGTCAATTGCAAATGAAGCTAAGTGAAAAACGCCATGAGTTAAATAGCCTGTCACCCAATGATAAAGGCTATATGAAAAAGGTTGATAAATTGGCCAGTGAAAGTGGCAATATCACCGAAAAACTCACCATTGAATACGCTAAAAGTCGTGCTGATTTATACGCACTGTTAACGCCTAAGCAAATCAAAATATTGGAAAACTATGGTAAACAAGCGCCTAACTCCGCGAAACAAAGTTAGTCGTAAGTCGGATGCTAAAAACGGCCTCTTTATGAGGCCGTTTTTGTCTCTGGATTAGACGTTTTTGACTTTGTTTAAGGGAGATACAGAAGGTGCATCCGCTGTTGTTTCTACGGTTTTTGTTTGTGCTAGCTTGTGCATTGCCTGAATTTCCAATGACGTTAGATGGCCATAATCTTCTTTCATATAGCCAAATACCTTGTAGAGCATAAAGCCGGTAAGCATCAATAGCGGGATGGCGAAAATTAAGATCGCAGATTGCATTGAAGAAACAGGGGCATTGACACTAATAAACACCGCAGGGATGGCGACTATCATCAAACACCAAAATATTTTTAGCAGGGTTGAAGGATTGGCATTGTCATCCAGTTTTTTCTGAGTGTTGCAGGCGACGGTAAACACAGAACCATCCATAGTGGTAATGAGCAGTAGAAAAGTAGAAATGATAAAAATACTAAGGATGACGGAGGATAATGGCAAGGTGCCTAAGGCATTCACAATGGCGAGACTGGCTTGCCCGTCTGATACCATTTTACTAATCTCTACTTTACCATCTAGTTGAGTTTTCATCATAAATGACCCCACCACAGAGAATAGCAAAGCGATACCAGCAGTGCCGCCACCGACCATGCAGATAATCACTTCTCGAATGGTGCGCCCTTTGGATACCTTGGTGACGAAAATGCACATTAACGGGATGAATATCATCCAGTATGCCCAGAAATAAGCCGTCCAAGATTGTGGGAACTTAGCTTGATTGATGGCGTCAGCGTACAAGCTCATCTTGACAAAGTTCTGTCCCCAAATAGCTAGAGACGAGCTGGTATTTTCCAGAATGAATTGAGTCGGGCCAAAAAAGAAAATATAAGCGGCAAGACCTGCTACAAAATAAGCACCGTAGCTACTGATCTTTTGCATGCCTTTTTCTATACCCAAAAATGAACTTGAGATTAGTAATACTGCGACAATAAAAATCATCGACAGTTTCAGTGTGAGCGTATCTTGGATGCCAAATAGTAATGCCACGGCGGCTGAAATAATCGGTGCGCCCAGTGCCAATACAATAATTAAGCTGAAAACCACGGCAATCGGGTAAACGATATCAATCGTACGACCGATGATTTTAGCCACGATAGGGTTTTTGATCATCGAGATAACTATGTCGCTCAATTTCAGCGAGCGATGCTTGCGAATATAATAAGAGTACATAACAGGGATGGCGGTAACCGCATAGATACACCAGGCGGTAATGCCCCAGTGGTGCATGCTGTAAGTTACGGCCCATTCGGCAGATTCAACCGAGCCTGCGGGCATCGCAAAGGGCGGCGTTTTAATATAGTAGGACCACTCCAGAAAGGCCCAATATACCGTGCCGGAACCGACGCCAGCCAACGCCATCATGGCAATGTAGGAAAAGGTTGAAAATTCAGGTTTTTCATCGCCCATGCGAATATGGCCGTATTTTGAGAAGACAAAATATGCGGCAATCATAACTAAACCAAAAGCATACCAAAGTATAGGTACACCAAAGCTTTCAGAAGCTAGGGTGAATATTTGTCCAGCGATATGAATCGCTGCATCAGGGTGGGATAGAAAATAGGCGGACACGGCGCCGACTATCAATAATGAAACCAAAATCGCCACGCGGTCGAGATTACTGTTTTTTATAATTGTCATAATGTTTTTCCGACGTTGCACTGATATCTGTTTGGAGCAGCAGTGCTTAGTTTTTTAATGATCATTAGATCTTATTGTTTTTGTTTTGATTTTTTACTCGAAAACATAGTGTGCAATAGACGCTTCTTTTACTGCCTCCCAGTCCATTTCAATGCCCAAGCCATTGCCCTCTGGCGCATAGACATAACCGTCTTTTGCGGTGCGTATGGTAGTTTTTGACGCCAGCTCAAAGCTCTCGTAAGGGTAAAATTGTTCGAAGTATTTGCAGTTGTGGTGTGCCAAGGCAACGTGCAAATTGGCTGCTTGTGTCAAGGTGTAACCCATGCTCTGAATTTCTAAGGTTTTAGAATGGCCTTCAGCAATAGCAAAACACTTATTAAGCTGGGTGATTCCGCCGCACACAGTGGCATCTTGTCTGACATCAGACCATAGGTCATTAGACAGAGCGTGAGTGACTTCTTGCAGTGTTAACAAGCAGTTACCGTGGCTGGAAATTTCCAGATCGGTGTTTTTAACAAGGCGTTGGTAGGTTTTATAGTCATAATCGGAGACAGGGGCTTCTAGCCATTCCCAATCATAACTTTCTAATAACTTGGCAATTTTCATTGCCTCTTTTGGCGTATAAAAAGTCGCTGTATCCAGCATGAAGCGAATATTGCTATGCCCATAAAGACGCTGTATCTCAGTGACCAGTTGTACATCTTTTTCATATACGCAGTAGCAATGCAATTTGATGGCTGTGAAACCTTGAGCAATGCAATCATCAATGAATGGGAAGTATTCTTCGACTGTGCTGAACATAGGGGAAGAGGCATAAGACAGGATTTTATGACGCGCCCCACCTAATAACATGTACAGTGGCATGTTGGCTTTTTTGGCTTTGATATCCCAAGCGGCGATATCAATGGGGGATTTAGCAGGTAGGCCACCCCATGAACAGCGGTCTCCTAGCCATTGGCTCAACGCTTCTGTCATAAGAGGGTTTTTGCCAATTAAGCCTGGCACTATGGTTCTCATTGCTTCAATAATACAGCGGTCAAAATCATTTTCTGTGTAACTAATGGTGGCCCCAACGCCTTCGATGCCGTCTTGCGTGATTAGGCGCACAATATTATTGGTATACAACAAGGGTTCTTGGTTATCTGCCCATGGAATAGGGGGTGCATTACGGTCTGCTACCGCATAAAGTTCCACCCGTTTGATTACTGTGCTGTTCATAACTCCTCCTTACAGCGCGCTGCCATTTTGTTTCATTACTGCCGCAATTTCTTCGCCATTTAGGTCCCGGATGCGACGTTTTTCGTTCATTGCCTTGACGACTGCGACCCCTGCAGCGTGACCATACTCAAAGCATTGAGCGGTGACTCTGGCAGAAGCGAGCGCTTCATGCTCGGCACTTAAACAACGGCCGGCAACAATAATGTTTTCACCCACAATAGGGATAAGTGTGTTGAAGGGGACGTCGTAATAATCGTCGAGTAACCAATGTAATTTCGGACGATCACCAGCGTGCAATTCAATGGGCCAAGGTGTACGACAAATGCTATCAGAGCGTTTTCGGCAATTCACAACATCGTTATTGGTGAGCATTTCTACCCCTACAATGGAGCGAGTTTGCCGGATCCCCACTTCCACGCCAGTGTCTACCACATAGACATTTTCACAACCAGGGACAAAGTTTTTTAGGAAGCGAGTGTATTCACGAACTTGACGACGGCCAAACACTTCTGCTTCGGTAAAATCTTGAGGGTCGATGACGTTCAACATGCGACCATCTTGTCCGGCTAGTCGAGTGGCATTGACCATTAGTTCATTAGGGCGAGTGGTTGGAAACATCCAAATTTTATGGCGAGGAAGGTCATACTCTTTAGATTGGTTGGCTTTAATAATGTTTTCAGTCACTTTCGGTGGGCAGATAGTGTCATCGCCGTAATAATCCAAATAGCGCTCAAGGTCGATGCCGCCGACACGGAAAAACATAGTAGGGTTTTGAATCTTACCTTGGTCGCCATAAAAATAGTCCATTCCGGCGCGGGCAATCAGCGCGGCATCACCTGAAGCGTCCACAATCATGTTGGCCATAATAATGCTTTGACCAGCGTTTGATTCAATGACCACACCTTGGAAGGTTTCTCCAGACATGATGACTCCCACTACGGCAGTATGAAAAAGGACATTAACCCCTGCCGCTTCGAGTAAATCGTCGGCCACTTCTCGCCACACTAAAGGGTCATGGGTGACGGTGAAGGTTTTACCGTACTTTTGTGGTTCTGTAACGCCATTCTTGGCTTTAAGAGCACGGCGGAATGTTTCCGTAAAGCCAAACACGACTTGCTCGGGCGCTTTTTGCGCATCATCGGTGGCTTTGTACATGCCACAAATAGTACCGGAGAGCCCGGCGACGGCAGCGCCACCACAAAAACCATATTTTTCAATTAACCAAGTAGATTTGTTCGCTTGCCCTGCGGTGACGGCAGCAGCAACTCCCGCTGCACCGCCGCCAATAACCAATACATCGAGGTTGGCAAGGACTGGAAGGTCTGGTTTTTGTTCATAACGATGAACTATTTTCCAGTTTTTCATAACGACCTCTAAATTTAATATGTCAGTGAAATACAACTGATATATCAGTTGTATGTTTGTTAATATACACTTTATTTTCTGTGGTACAATATTTAATCTGACATTTACAAGTCGAATGACCTAAGGTGCTAGGCGATAAAAATGCAAGTCAATAACCAGACAAATAAAACCGACGTGGCTTATAACCAGCTAGAAAGAATGATTATTTTCCGTGAGTTAACGCCTGGTAGCATGGTCAGCGAAAAGCAACTAGCAGAAAGTTTAGACTTAGGCAGGACGCCGGTACGTGAGGCGCTACAGCGTTTATCTTACGAAAGAATGGTAGAAATACATGCGCGTAGAGGCATACAGATCCCGCTCATTTCAGTAGAAAGTCAGCTAAAGATTCTTGAGATACGCCGTGATATTGAGGCGTTATGCGTGAAATACGCCGCAACGCGAGCGTCGATTGCTGAAAAACAAGAAATGCAGATGCTCGCGCTGAGTTTGCAAGAATGTGCGGAACAAAAAGACGACTACCGATATGCAGACTTACTGAAGCAGACTCATAAGTTATTGGTGAGTGCGGCACAAAATGAATATTTGCAATTGGCTATGGCGCCTTTGCAGGGGTTGTCTCGGCGATTTTGGTTCGCTTTTAAGAATGATTCATCTGATTTGAAGCAAGGCGCAGCGCTGCATTCTGCGGTATTAAAGGCGGTGTGCCATACAGATGTGGAAGAAGCGATAGCCGCTTCTCATCAATTAAATGACTATCTTACCGATGTCGCGTATCGAGCTATCCAGTCTCGTTAAGGACTTTATCATCTTTTCAATAACGTTAAATGGCCCCATGAAATAGGCTTTTCTGGGGCCTTTTTTATTTAGCGAGAGGAGATAGGTGCTTTTTTGCCTCGTCCCCATAGTACGAGCAAAGCCAATGAAATATACACAGCGTTCACTGGCAGTACGTTGAACTCTCCTCGCGATGAATGAAAGCAGATGGCGATCAATTGCAAAAGAACGCAGACCGCCGCAATGACGGTTAAGCGCGGAGCAATGCGTGTGAGGGATGGTAATATCAGTCCTAGGCCGCCGGCAAAATCAACGAGACCTAAAAAATGTACAAATGACAGAGGGTATTGTCCTGTCCAAGGCATCATTTCCGATAGTTGGTCGATAGGAATCATGGTTTTCATGACGCCGGCCATAACAAATACCCCAGCACCCAATAACTGGAAGATCCAAATGCTGATATTTAATGGTTTTGAAACTGTGTTGGGTGTAATTGCTGTACTAGACATGCTTTTTTCTCTGTAAAGTGGGTTCAGTTGGTATCAATGGGCGCTAGTATGCGAAGGCATTACATTTAAAAAAATCGGATATTTTCGAATAAGACATTCAATTAATATGACCAAGATGAACGCAATAACATTGGATCAGTTTTCTGTTTTTATGACGGTGGTGAAAGAGGGCAGTTTTGCGGCGGCGGCACGAAAGTTACATCGCGTTCAGTCTTCTATTACCTATACGGTGCAAAAATTAGAAGAGCAAAGTGGCGTGGTGCTTTTTGATCGTTCTAGCTATCGGGTCTCTTTAACGGAAGCAGGCTATGCATTATTGCCTAGAATTAGTCGAATTTTAGAAGATTTCGCCGAGTTTCAAGTGCAAACAGAAACCATGACCCAAGGCGTAGAAGCAGAGCTTACCTTGGTGATAGACAATTTTTTATCTCTGTCGGTGATGACTCCCGCGTTAGAGAAATTTAAAGTCGCCTTCCCAAAGGTTCAGTTACGAATTAACACTGCTTGGGCTCAAGACGCGGTGCAGCAGCTAATCAATGGGGAAGCGGATTTAGGCGCGTTTTTTGGCAATAAGAACTTACCAGCAGAGTTAGAGTATGAGGTCATAAAAGACATTGATCTGGTTGCTGTCGTCGCTCCGACGCACCCATTAGCACAGCTGCCCCCCGATATTTCACGGGATGAATTGCGCGATCATTTGCAGATTATTGTGTCGAACCCTAAGTCGTCACGTGACTCCCCTGCGTTTGGTATTGTTGGGGTAAATCAATGGCGCGTAAATGAATCACGTCTGCGCTATAACTTGATTATGGCGGGTATAGGCTGGGGAAGTATGCCAAGGCCAATGGTGGCTGCCGAAATTGAGCGAGGTGAATTGGTTGAGCTGAAGCCGGCTCGTTGGGACTCTTCTGATCGCATGGCCAAAGTGGCTGCGGTGGTCGCAAAATGCCGTAGTAAAGCGATAGGTCCAGCCGCGACCTTCTTACGTAATGAAATTGCAGCGGTAGCAGAAACCAATTAAGACAGCTAAAAGTGGGTGTTGCTTGCTGGTCACTAAAGTAGTGTGCCGCCCGAGCCTTTCTAAGGTGCGGGCGGCTTACTATTAGCTGGCTACCGTGTTGAACAACTCAAAGTAGGTCGGGAAGGTTTTTGAGGTACAACCTGGATCATTGATGGTGACTGGCGTGTCAGAAAAAGCAACCAGTGAGAAGCACATGGCAATGCGGTGATCATTGTAGGTGTCGATTGCCGCATGGTTTAGGGTGGCGACAGGCGTCACTGTAATAAAATCTTCCCCTTCAACCACATCGGCGCCGAGCTTTTTCAGTTCAGTTGCCATGGCGTACAAACGGTCTGTTTCTTTTACTCGCCAATTATAAATGTTACGAATGGTGGTTGGGCCTTTAGCAAACAAGGCGGTAGTGGCAATCGTCATGGCCGCATCTGGAATGTGATTCATGTCCATATCGACGCCATTTAGCTCATTGTGTTCTGCTTCAATCCAAGTGGGGCCATAAGTGATCTTGGCACCCATTTGAGCAAGCACATCGGCGAATTTAACGTCACCTTGAACGCTGTCACTGCCAACACCATGTACTTTGATCTTGCCACCTGCGATGGCTGCAGCGGCTAAAAAGTAAGATGCAGAAGAGGCATCCCCTTCTACCATTATTTCGCCTGGACTCTGGTAAGTTTGTTGGCCTTTTACCACAAACGCTTGGTAGTTCTGGTTTTCGACCTCGACACCAAACTGTTTCATCGCATGCAAGGTGATGTCGATGTAAGGCTTAGACACCAGCTCGCCGTCGACTTTAATGGTTAAATCACCTTTGGCTAGTGGTGCACTCATCAACAGAGCGGTTAAGAATTGGCTAGAAATATTACCTTTGATGGATACTTCACCGCCCGCTAGGCCATTGGCTTTAATGCAAAGAGGCGGATAGTTTTGTTCACCTTCATAGCGAATGTCGACGCCTAATGTTTGTAACGCGTCAACCAAATCACCAATAGGACGCTCGTGCATGCGGGGTTCGCCATGCAAATGAAATTCCCCTTCACCTAAGCAAAGAGCCGCAGTCAACGGGCGCATGGCAGTACCAGCATTGCCTAAGAATAAATCACCAAAGTCTGCCTTGATTGGCCCACCAAGCCCTTCCAAAATACAGCTAGTGCCTTGATCTTCTAAAGAATAGTTAACCCCTAACTGTTTTAAGCTGGCCAGCATGTGTTTGATGTCGTCACTGTCTAGTAAGTTAGTGATTTTGGTCGTGCCTGTGGCCAGGGTTGCCAGTAGCAAAATACGATTTGATAGGCTTTTTGAGCCAGGAATTTGAATTTCGCCATTGGCGTGAGACAGGGGGCCAAGTGTGATTGAGTTCATTATAAGGTCCGTTAGATGTTTACATGTTTTTGTGTGCTGACAATGGGTCACGCACCGCTGTTTATTCGTTATCGCTAAAGTCGTCAATCAGGGCGCCATTGTTAAGGGCTGCCATGTCGAGTTCATTGAGCGTTTGATAGGCATTTTCGATCGTTTGAATGCGCTCATTAGCGCTGTCATAACTTTCTTGATAAACACTGCTTGCGAGCATGCTGATTAGGTTCATTACACTGGCGTAGGAGTCAAAGGCAGAAACGCCACGTACGACACAAGGAAAGTGTAAGTCACTGATTTCATGAGGGTTAGCGTCTGCGTGATCAGTAATGTAGAGTAACCGGAGGCCTTTTTGGCGTAGGCTAATCATGACATTTTTTAACCAAGAGGGGCGACGTCGTACGCCCATAATGATGATCACATCTTCACGAGTAAAGCCTGCAATTTCTTCGCCTAAGGTCTGTCCAGGCAGCGGCAGTAATTGTACTCCTGAGCGACATTGAGTGAGTTGTTGGCGAAGGTGTAAGCCCAATGCATGGTTGTTGCGATAGCCAATAATATAGACCTTGTCAGCACGGCTAATCCAGCGTACGGCTGTTTGGTAATCTTGGCTATTAATGGACTCCAAAGTGCGACGGATATTGCTTTGATCGCAGGTCACATAATCCTGAAAAAGCGTTGAAAGCGAACGGTTTTCTGGCTGTTTTTCAGCAATAGGGGTCCCCCAGCGACGGGCGGCTCGAACTTGTTTTTTGACTTCGCTGAAGTCTTTGTAGCCCAAGCGCTGTAACAAGCGGGTGACGGCGGATTTAGAGACATCAGCCAGCTTTGCAAGCTCAGTAGCAGAATACGTTGCTATATCACCCTGGTGATTCAAAATGCAGGCCGCTAGCTTCTGCTGAGTAGGCGAAAGCTGGTCATAAATAAGCTTAATTCGTTGTTCTATAGATTGGTCTTGCATCTTTTGAGTCATAGTAATTCGCGAATAAACAAATAATGAAGGAAAACGCGGCGACAGGGAAGTCTTTACGCCAAGTTAGTGCTTGATTCGCCATTTAAAGATCCAAAAATTTTATCTTTTATTATTCTGAAACAGATGTATTATCAATATATTGTTAAATCATAATTTGTCCAGAATAGCGTTTGTTCTGTGCGTCTGTAAGGAGTGTTCATGTCTCAATCTGTTGCCGTTTGGCATGGTGTTAATCTAGCGTCAGAGCGACTGGGTGCAAAAGCACTGTATGCCAATGATGACTTTTTCGCCCCCAAAGAGAGGATGTTGCAAGACAGTGATCCGGTTTTTATCGCCGGTAAATACGATGAGAATGGTAAATGGATGGATGGCTGGGAAACTCGCCGAAAGCGTGAGCAAGGCTATGATTATTGCGTTGTTCAGCTGGCCGTATCCGGGCGGATTAATAAGGTTGAGATTGATACTCGCCACTTTACTGGTAATTATGCCCCAGCGGCAATGTTAGAGGCTTGTCGTTGTTCTAGCATGCCAACAGAAGAGACCCAATGGACCGCGATTACTGACACGGTTGCGTTAGAAGGAAACAGTCAAAAGTGGGTGGATATTGCCAGCAATGAGGTTTATACCCATGTCCGTTTGAATATTTATCCTGATGGCGGCGTGGCTCGGTTACGGGTATACGGTCAACCAGAAGTGGAGTGGCAAGGGTTAGAGGGGCAAGCTGTAGACCTGTTCGCGATGGCTGTAGGAGGGCATGCCATTGAGGCGAACGATGAGCATTTTGGTAGTAAGCATAACCTTAATTTACCTGGCAGAGGCATCAATATGGGGGATGGCTGGGAGACTCGCCGCCGCCGTGAGCCTGGCAATGATTGGGTGATATTAGCCTTAGGTCATCGGGGTGAAATCGATGAGGTTATTATCGATACGGCTTATTTTAAAGGTAACTTTGCTGACGCTTGTTCTATTCAAGTTGCCGATGTTGGCGCTTTACCAGAAACGACTTTGGCCGCGCAAAGTTTGTATTGGCAAGAGTTATTACCAAAGTCCAAGCTAGGAGCAGACCAAGAACACAGGTTTAGGGAAGCGTTAGCGAAAGTTGGGCCAATTACCCATTTACGGGTCAATATTTTCCCTGACGGGGGGATTAGCCGGATTCGTGTGATCGGTAAACCAGTTTTTTAGGGGGAGAGATGGTACTTATTCCAGAACCATTAACAGCGAAGGCATTTGCCCCTTTTGGGGATGTCATTGAAGCCAATGAGGCTGCAAGGTCTTTCCTAATTAATGGTGGGACCACAGAACGCTTTCATGATTTGGCGGTGGTGACCGCCGAAGCGGAAGGGCAAGCCGGACATGAAGCCGCCCGAGTTGGTATTAGTGTATTTCGTGGGCAAGCTAGAACTTTCCCGTTAACCATTGGGATGCTCGAAAGACATCCGAAAGGGTCGCAGGCCTTTATGCCGTTACAAGACCAGGCTTATTTTGTGGTTGTTGCCCCTCAGGGCGAGAACGATAAGCCTGACCTTGGGGGCTTAAGGCTCTTTTATGCGAGTTCAAAACAAGGGGTGAATTATCATCAGGGGACTTGGCATCATCCGTTGTTGGCGTTATCCGATAATGCTGATTTTTTGGTTGTAGATCGTATTGGTGGCGGCCCTAATTGTGATGAATTTTTCTTTCCAGATGATGACCCAATTACAATTGATGCGGCTCTATAACGTGTGCTGATGTGTGGCATCGTAAGGTATTCAAAGGAGCAGGAATCGGCGGTAGGCATTTGCGGTGAACAGGAGATGGCTTAGAATATAGGGATGTTTTCAAAAATAAGAAAGGAAGTTCTGTTATGCGCCATCAATACCATCCGTTAGGGTTTGAGGGATCTCGAATTGCTCAAGGCTTCTGGCGTTGTCTAGAATGGCAAATGTCACCAGCGCAACGCTTGGGGTTTATTGAGGCTTGCTTAGCACTGGGTGTCACCACGTTTGATCATGCGGATATTTATGGTAAATATCAGTGTGAGGCTCTGTTTGGCGAGGCATTGGCTTTAAAACCTGCGTTACGAGATAAGATGGAGATAGTGACTAAGTGTGGCGTGCGAATGCCCGCGGAGCATCGTCCTGATATTGCATTGCATCGATATGACTACCGCAGTAAGCATATTATTGACAGTGTGGATGCTTCATTAGCGGCTTTACAATGTGACTATATAGACACCTTATTACTGCATCGTCCCAGCCCATTAATGGATGCGGATGAAGTGGCTCAAACACTCGACTACTTATTTACACTGGGTAAAGTAAAACATTTTGGTGTGTCTAATTTTACCGCTTCCCAGTTTGATTTATTACAGTCTCGTCTTGATGCGCCTTTGGTTGTGAATCAGTTGGAGTTGTCGCCACTGGCTCTACAGCACTTTTTAGATGGTACGCTAGATCATGCACAGCAACATGCGGTAACGCCGATGGCGTGGTCTCCTTTTGCTGGAGGGGCGTTATTCACAGGAACAGATGAAAAGACAGTAAGGGTACAAGCTGTGCTGAAAACCATTGCGCAAGCACATGGAGTATCACAAGACCAAGTGGCTATCGCTTGGCTATTGCGCCATCCATCTGGCATTTGTCCTGTGTTAGGCTCGGGAAATATAGAGCGTCTTGAGCGCGCCGCTGATGCGACGAGGCTATTGTTGAGCGATGATGATTGGTTTCGTATTTGGATCGCCTCCCAAGGTCAGCCTGTTCCATAGGGTGTAGTGTCTAATACGGTCGTTTTTAGGCCGTTTAATCAATAGCCGTTTAAGGGTGACTTAAGCGGCTTTTTTGTCTCTGATAGTTTGCCTTTGCAAGGTTTTTTATGGAAAGAGGTAATGTGCATAATAGGTGTAAAAATAAAGTACGTTAGTTGGGAACTTATCTAAATACCTATGGTCAGTTACAAGGTAAAAGAATGGTAATAATAATTACTCGCGTTTGTTATGCGGTTTTTATTGCCACACCATACTTAACTTTTTTTAATCTCACTGGGTAACGGTTATGAAAAAAACAATATTAGCGGCTTTTATTGGTGCGAGCGCATTGTCATTGCAAGCACAGACTTACGATTTTCCTGTGTCACTGCCTGACTATCAGGGAGAGGCGACATCGTCGGTGGCCTATGGCGGTCAAATAGCACGCCATGCATTGCATAATTCCCTGAAAAAAGCATCGAAAAGCGGCGATCTAGCTTTAATGGAAGGGTATTTTTCAAGTAAGCAAGCAGGCTTAGAGATTCTGGATCCAGTGAGTAAAAAAGGCTTTCCCATAAAGCAATCTCATATTGATGAACTGGCCACTGGCAAAGACCTAATGTCGAGTGCTTATCCAGGCATTATTACTGGCTGGCCTGGTAATCTAACGGGGCAAGAAGTACTTCAGCAGATGGTGACCAATGCGGCTAAAACAAAAGGCGGTTATGATCCAGTCAATGGGTATGATTATACTCAGCTCATTTCAAAGTTTGCCATGGGCGCGGTGTTTTATAACAAAGCGGTAAACGATTACCTCGATGAGAAACTGGCGGCTGATGTGAAGCCAAACGATAAGCCTTATCGTGAAGGCGCACCTTATACTGGTAAAGAGCACGTTTGGGATGAAGCTTTTGGCTACTTTGGTGCACCGGCGAATAGCTTAGCTTTGACTCCGCAAGAAGTGCTACAGATTGTGAAACAGAACCCTGAATATCTTGCCGAGGCGGATGCCAACCAAGATGGGGTGGTGGATTTAACCACAGAGATGGCTTTTGCCCATGCATATTATGCGGCAAGCATTGATGCTAGCGGTAATACAGACTACTTCCATACTATTGTGCAAGCCTTTGTAGATGGCCGTAAACTGATCCAAAATGCGCAAGGAAAAGCATTAAGTATCACGCAGCGTGAAGCGTTAAAAGGTTACGCCAAAGTGATCGCAGATGCTTGGCAACAAGTGATCGCAGAAGCGGCGTTTAAATACGCAGGCAGTGTTTATCAAGACTTGGAAAAATTGGCGATTATCGAAGAAGCGAATGGCGATGTGAAGAAAACCTACCGTAATTATGTGAAGCATTGGGGGGAGTTAAAAGGCTTTGCCTTGTCTTTGCAAGCGGCTGGTCGCGACCTTGGAGCAGCACAGCCTCAGCTTAATCGCTTGATTGGTTTTAGCCCTGTGTTGTTTGGTGATGCACAGGTGGTAGCGGCAAATGGCGAAGGTGGCTTTATCCAATCTGGTTCAATTGCCATGCAAGAATACAAGTTGAACATGATAAAGGTACAAAACCTTCTGAGCGAAAAATTTGCGCTAAATGCCAAGCTGAATGATAAAACAGGTGGCATGGATGATGTGTTGAAACTATTGCAATCGGCCCCAAGTGTAGAGAACGACTAGCCTATTTAAGGTGAATTCGTCTCCTCATTGATGATGGAAGAGTATTCTGCTTGGCTATTGAACGAGCTGTCTTTGGCAGCCCGTGATTTAGTGAATCCAACGAAAAGAGTGTCGCTTTTATATTTTGCGTCGGCACTCTTTTTTGCGTTTGTTTTATTTACCTTGCGGGATAGAAAAAGAGCTTGGCGGCGCATACTACCTCTGTTTCGTCTGGCTACTTGGTGGAGCCCTTCTGCACGGGTAGATTATGGTCTTTGGTTAGGTAACCGGCTGCTTTTCTCACTGTTGTTTCCTAAAGCCATCACGACGCTAGGTGTGGTGACCTGGTTGATGTTTCGCTTGCAGGAAGTCGGTATGTCTGCGTTTCCTGTGGTTATTCCCGATTGGGGGGTCGTCAGCTTATTTTCCGTTTGTTATTTCTTGCTAGATGACTTTACACGGTTCTGGGTACATTGGTTAATGCATCGTTGGCCATGGTTATGGGCTTTTCATCGGGTGCACCATAGTGCGACACAATTAACGCCATTTACGGTATTAAGAACCCACCCAGTGGAGGGGGTGTTGTTCTACTTGCGCTCATTGGTGGTTCAAGCCAGTCTAGTGTCGGTGTTTATCGTACTCTTCCCTGGGCAGGTGTCATTGCTCACCGTTGGTGGCGTGTTTGTTACTACCTATTGCTTTAACTTGTTAGGTGCCAATTTAAGACATTCACCTGTGGCGCTCAGTTATGGCAAGCAACTAGAGCGGTGGCTTATTTCCCCTGCTCAACACCAGTTACACCATTCTGTTGACGTGGCGCATTATGATTGTAATTTTGGTGTTGTATTGGCGCTATGGGATCGTTTATTTGGTTGTTTGCAGTTTGCCAGTGACCAGCAAAAATTACACTATGGCAGCGCCTCGAAACTTGATCAAATGGGTGTCTTTGGGCATTACTGGTCGCCGATAGCGTATTTAGCTAAACGCGGCAAACAGTGGCTAAAGAGTCCTGCGGTATGGTGGTCGAGTAGAGTGAAAAAAAACGCAAAATCTGAGCCTAAAGGCTCCAATATCAGTTTGTAGAGCTGGTGTTCAAAATCAGTCTGTATCGGTTCATGCTTGCTTTGTGTCGGTGCTATTTGTGGTATTACTTCAGAAATAAGAGAGTTTAAGATGGCAGTTCATTGGTCTATATTTTCGTCTTTCTCCGCGTCTTCTCGCTTGCCTCACGCAGCATTGGCCGCGTCAATTTTGACGGCTTCAATAAGCGCCTCAGCAGCGCAAGAGGTAAATGTTTATTCCGCTCGTAAGGAAGCGCTGATTAAGCCTATGCTAGATCGTTTTACGGCGGATACAGACATTAAAGTCAACCTAGTAACAGGGTCTGCAGATGCATTATTGCGGCGCTTGCAGGTAGAAGGTTCTGCCAGCCCAGCAGATGTGTTTATCACGGTGGACGCAGGGCGTCTGTATCGAGCTAAAAAAGCCGGTGTCTTACAACCGATTCAGGATGCGGAGCTAGAAGCGACGATTCCTGCCAATTTAAAAGACAGTGATGATTACTGGTTCGGCCTTTCGCAGCGAGCTCGTGTGATTTTCTATAATCCGCAAAAAGTTTCGGCCAGTGAGCTTTCTACTTACGAAGCGCTGGCTGACAAAAAGTGGCAAGGGCGTATTTGTGCTCGATCATCAAGCAATATTTATAATCAATCTTTGGTTGCTTCAATGATTGACGCGGATGGTCAAGCAGCTACTGCAAAATGGCTAAAGGGCTTTGTCGCTAACTTTGCTCGCCCACCATTTGGTGGTGATAGCGACTTACTTAAAGCCGCAGCGGCTGGTGTGTGTGATATCACGTTAGCCAATACCTATTACTTTGGTCGAATGGGAAACAGTGATAAAGCGCAAGATCAGGCGGTTTTCAATAAGCTGGCTATTTTCTGGCCTAACCAGGGTGAAAATCAGCGTGGAGCCCACGTAAATGTTAGTGGTGCTGGGGTAACCGCTGCCGCTGAACATAAGGACAATGCGGTTAAGTTGATTCGTTATTTAAGCAGTCACGATGCTCAGCAGTGGTACGCAGATGTGAACAATGAATACCCGGTGGTTAAAGGCATTAAGGCTCCGGCTGTGTTACAG
The DNA here is from genome assembly GCF_003387375.1 of Marinomonas pollencensis. Lineage (GTDB taxonomy): Bacteria > Pseudomonadota > Gammaproteobacteria > Pseudomonadales > Marinomonadaceae > Marinomonas > Marinomonas pollencensis. The sequence continues at coordinate 62,341 of NZ_QUNG01000012.1, forward strand.
ACCTTCGGCTCTTTTAAGGCGGACTCTTTGTCGTTAAGCGTATTGGGCGATAACAACCGATTAGCGGTTAAGCTAATGGATGAAGCAGGTTGGAAGTAATTTTTTACCCTTTAATGAGAGATTGGATAAACACAGATGCCTAATCAACATAGGGTTGGTACAGGGGAAGGTTTTGCCTGGTTAACATGGGCTAGCATCACGATTGCTTTGCTATTGGCGTTGCCTGTTATGGTGATAGTGGGCAATCTTTTTACGGACAGTGATGGGGTATGGTCCCATTTATGGAATACCGTACTGACGGACTATGTTAACAATTCCTTGCTATTGATGGTGGGGGTTGCCATAGGTGTGCTCTGTATAGGTGTGCCGGTTGCTTGGTTAACCAGTGTGTGCCGCTTTCCTGGCTCGACCTGGCTAAGCTGGGCGCTGCTGCTGCCTTTGGCGATGCCTGCTTACATCATCGCTTACACATATACCGGTTTGCTGGACTTTGCTGGGCCAGTACAAAGTGTTATTCGAGCCATTACCGGGCTTGGTTACGGGGAGTATTGGTTTTTTGAGGTGCGTTCTTTAGGCGGAGCGATCATCATGTTAAGTCTAGTACTTTACCCTTATGTGTATCTAATGAGTCGTGCGGCTTTTCTGGAGCAGTCGGCCAACACGTTAGAGGTGAGCCGAACCCTAGGTTATTCTCATTTGTCGGCCTTTTTCCGGCTCGCTCTGCCATTGGCCCGACCAGCCATCATTGCTGGTTTGACCTTGGCGATGATGGAGGTGCTCGCAGATTATGGAACAGTGCAATATTTTGGGGTAGCGACTTTTACCACCGGCATTATGCGGACTTTTTATGGTTTTGGTGATTTAGCCGCGGCTTCCCAGTTGGCGGGTATTTTATTGCTGTTTGTGTGTGTGCTTATTTTTACTGAGCGCTATTCGCGCCGCAAACTACGGTATCACTCTTCTGGGTTGCGCAAAGCCAGCCAACGCGAGCTAGTGCTAAGTGGCTGGCGTGGGATCGCCGCCTTGCTGTTTTGTATTTTACCCGTACTGTTTGGTTTTATATTGCCGGCTGGGGTTTTAGGGTATTGGTCTTTGTTTGAAGCAGAACCCTTAACTTGGGATTTTCTGTGGTTAGCATGGAACTCATTTTACTTGGCCTTATTAGCGGCTTTGATTGTCGTGTCTTTGGCAATCGTGCTGTGTTATGCACTTCGGCTGCGTCCTAGTCGTTCGGTTGAGGGCGCCGTCGCGTGTGCTGGAGTGGGGTATGCGTTACCCGGTACTATTATAGCGATTGGAGTCATTGTGCCTTTAGCCTGGCTGGACCATGGTTTAATCGCTTTGGTAAAAGACATCACTAACGAGAAGATAGGTCTGCTGTTTTCTGGCACCATTGTCGCTTTGTTATTTGCTTACGCGGTGCGCTTTATGGCGGTGTCCTTGGGGGCAGTACAAAGCGGTTTAGGTAAAATTAAGCCAAGCATGGACATGGCAGGGCGCTCGTTGGGTTTAACGCCTATTCAGGTGTTAAAAAGAGTGCATTTCCCCTTGTTAAAAGGGTCGTTATTGACCGCATTATTAATTGTTTTTGTCGATGTATTAAAAGAATTGCCGGCGACCTTAATCCTGCGGCCATTTAATTTTAATACCCTCGCAGTGAGAGCATTTGAGTTGGCGTCTGATGAGCGATTAGTCGATGCCGCGCCAGCATCCATTATGATTGTATTGGTAGGTTTGATCCCAGTTGTGTTGTTAAATCGCTCAATTTCAAAAACTCACTAGAAGGGTGAGGGGTTGTCAATCAAGGCGGTTTTAGCAAAGCGTCGTTTTAGGAAATGTCATGAGTTCTTTTACATCAAGTAAAGCACTACAAGAATTAAACATACGCCAGTTATCCGTAGGTTATCACGGACAGGCTGTGGTCCATGAGGTGTCGTTTGATTTAACGGCAGGACAAATCGGTTGCTTATTAGGGCCAAGTGGTTGTGGTAAATCTACCTTGCTAAGGGCCATTGCAGGGTTTGAAAGCGTATTGTCAGGCGCTATTTTATTGAACGGGGAGCAGATTTCTTCGGTTGATTATTTGTTGCCGCCCGAACAGCGCCAGATTGGTATGGTGTTTCAAGATATTGCGTTATTCCCGCATCTTACCATTGCTGAGAACATCGCGTTTGGCTTAAAAGACAAGGACAAAAGCGCGCAATTGGCGCGAGTTAATGAGTTACTTGAATTAATTGGTCTACCTGGTTTTGGTGCACGCTACCCACATTCTTTATCTGGTGGCCAGCAGCAAAGGGTCGCGTTAGCCAGAGCGATGGCGCCGAAACCTAAACTCTTATTGATGGATGAGCCTTTTTCTGGCTTGGATGCCAAGTTGCGTGAAGAGCTTGTTCCAGACATTAGAAATATATTAAAACATGAAGGCATGAGCGCCATCTTAGTGACTCATGATCAGATGGAGGCGTTTGCAATGGCTGACATGATAGCGGTCATGGCGTCCGGCGAAATCCATCAATTTGGTACGCCGTACCAAATTTACCATCGTCCCGAAAGCCGTTTCACGGCAAAGTTTGTCGGGCAAGGAGATTTTCTTAACGCTGTGGTGTGTGATCATCATTGTTTAGAATCAGATTTAGGGCGTATTCGAGGTGTGCTTAATGATGAGCTTGCCATAGGCACTGAAGTGGATTTATTGGTTCGCCCTGATGATGTTATTCATGACGATAACAGCGAATTTAAAGGCTTGGTTATGAGTAAGTGGTTTCGGGGCTCGCACTTTTTGTATCGAGTCAAACTTGCCTCTGGCTTAGTGGTGTATTGTTTTGCTTCTTCTCATCATAACCATACTATAGGTCAAGAGATCGGCATCAATATAGAGTTGGACCACTTGGTGGTATTTACTAAATAATTTTGTCTATTCACCCAAGAAGAGCGGATGAGGCGCTCTTCTTGGTAGCGTAACTCGTTATGGCTTAACCACAGCATTTCTTATATTTTTTGCCAGAACCACAAACGCAAGGGTCGTTACGACCCACTTTATGGTTTTCAATAGGTGCTTTGACTGGAGGGGCTGTGCTCACTTCATGGCTACCAGAGACGTAGAACCATTGGTCATTTCTTTTTTCGAACAGTGACTTTTCAGTTAATTCTCCTTGCTGACTTCCTTCTACAAAACGTGCGCAAAAAGTGACGCTGCCAGTGTCATCTGTCACTTGTCCTTGTTGGCAATCCAAGATGGTCAGCTCGAGCCATTTAGTGGCGCTGTTTTCTTCTTTAATGGCTTGAGTGTCGCTCTCACTGGTGTCTTCACAAAGTCGCTGCGTGGCTTGTATGTAATCAATATCGTTGCGTGCAAAAGCGCTGTAGCGAGAGCGCATTAAAGCTTCAGCAGTCGGGGCAGAACCGGGATTTTGGTGATAGACACCACAACAGTCCTGATAGTTTTTCGCTGTGCCGCATGGGCAGAGAATTGGGTTTGCCATTGTTCGGCTCCTCACATCGCCAAATCGTTATTAAGGTGCGTATAATACGGGTTTCTTTCATGGCTAACAGGAATTATTTGTGACCTCATCGGGACCCACTTCATTTTTATGGTTTGATTTTGAAACCACAGGAACAGACCCCGCAAAAGATAGGCCAATGCAGTTTGCCGGTATTCGCACGGATCTTGAGTTTAATGTAATTGGCGAGCCAATTATGTTTTATTGTCGGTTAGCTGACGATGTGTTGCCGCAACCAGAAGCCTGTCTGTTAACCGGCATTAGTCCACAGGATGCGAACCGAGAAGGGCTTTGTGAAGCCGAGTTTATGGCCGCGATTGAGGCCGAGTTGGCGCTACCTGGTACATGTTCGTTGGGGTATAACAGTATTCGCTTTGATGACGAAGTTGTACGTCATGGTTTCTATCGCAATTTCATCGACCCGTACGCACGAGAATGGCAAAACAACTGCTCTCGCTGGGATATTATTGACCTAGTTCGAATGACATACGCGATGCGTCCAGAGGGTATCGAGTGGCCAACCGGTGAAGACGGCAAGGTGTCGTTAAAACTTGAAGCCTTAACCAAAGCCAACCATATCGCCCATGAGCAAGCTCACGATGCGCTATCGGACGTTTATGGCACTATTGAAATCGCCAAATTGATCAAAACCAAACAGCCAAAGCTGTTTGATTACTACTTAAAAATGCGCCAAAAACATGAGCTTCAGCAGTTTATTGACCCTGTACGTATGAAGCCATTTCTTCATGTTTCTGGGATGTTTGGTCAGCTAAAAAAATACAGCGCCTTTGTGGCGCCTATCGCACCGCACCCAACAAATAAAAATGGTGTGGTTGTGTTTGATCTGATGAGTGATGCTCAACCCCTGCTTGATTTAACAGTAGAAGAGATTCGACATCGGGTCTTCAGTCGACAAGAAGAGTTAGGTGAATTGCCGCGTCTGCCATTAAAAGTGATCCATTATAATAAGGCGCCAGCGGTTGCCCCGGCGACCTTTTTGAAAGATGAAGCGGTTGTGTCTCGGTTAGCACTAGATGGCGATATTTGTCGTAAGAACCTTGCGTTGTTGAAGTCTTTTCCGGGGCTTGCGGCTAAAGTGAGTGCAGTTTTCGAGCAAGAGGAACGTAGCATTCCTAAAGACCCAGATTTAATGTTGTACTCTGGCGGTTTCTTTTCACGCGAAGACAAAGCACGCATGGAAACCATTCGTAATACGCCAGCAGAAGCATTAAGTGAACTTGAATTATCATTTGATGATCGTCGTTTACCTGAAATGTTAATGCGTTATATTGCGCGTAATTACCCTGATCAGTTAAATGAGCAGCAAAGAGAAGAGTGGGAAGAATATCGCGCCTTTAAGCTAATGGATAAAGACGGCGGCGGGTCGATTGCAATGGAAGCTTTCTTTGAACGTTTAAATAGCATTGCTCAAACCCCTGATTTAGCACCAGCAAAACAAATAATGTTGCAAGATTTGTCCGATTACGCACAAAGCATTTACCCAATAGAATAGCCAAGGAGATGATATGAGTGAACAGCATAGAGGAACACACTGGTTAGTTGGTTTGGCTTCTTTTGTGATTATTATCGCGGGGCTAAAAGCGGCTTCTCAAATTGTTGTCCCCTTTATGCTGGCGGTGTTTATTGCCATTGTTTGTGCGCCTTTAATGGCAAGCTTGCGGCGTCGACGGGTGCCTACTTGGTTGTCTATTTTGCTGGTGGTTGCTGTGGTCCTGGTGGGACTGGGTGGGGTTGGTGCGCTGGTAGGTTCTTCGCTGGATAACTTATCCAGCCAGTTGCCTACCTACAAGGCTCGCTTTGCTGAAGAAATGTCGAACTTATTAGCTGGGCTAAATAACATTGGTATTCATATTTCCTACGATAAAGTGAAGGGCTATGTAGACCCTTCTTCCCTTATGCAGTTGGTTGCTAAGGCATTAAGTGGCTTAGGCAGTGCGCTGACCAATTTCGTGTTGGTCATCATGACGGTTGTGTTTATTCTTTTTGAAGCCGTTGAGTTGCCGAAAAAACTGTCTCTTGCGTTAAATGATGCGACCCAATCCCTAGAGCATTTCCGCTCATTTATTAATTCGGTCAATCGTTACCTAGTGATTAAAACGTCGGTTAGCTTGCTAACGGGGGTAGTGATCACATTATGGTTATGGGTGATCGGGGTAGACTTCCCCGTGTTGTGGGGAATGTGTGCTTTTTTGCTGAATTTTGTGCCGAATATTGGCTCTATTATCGCCGCAGTGCCTGCTGTGTTACTGGCTTTCGTTCAGCTTGGTCCTCTCTATGCTGGGCTAACCGCTCTTGGTTTTGTGGTCGTCAATTTATTTGTTGGTAATGTAATTGAGCCACGTTATATGGGACGTGGCTTGGGTTTATCGACACTTGTGGTGTTTCTTTCTTTGTTATTGTGGGGCTGGGTATTTGGTCCCGTTGGCATGTTGTTGTCGATTCCGCTGACGATTATTGTCAAATTAGCACTAGAGGCAAACCCTAAAATGCAGTGGTTAGCGGTGATGATAGATTCTAGCAGTAATCAAAAATCCAATGATAAGCATTAAAGTGAAGCAAACCGACTCTGTGATGAGCCCATGCTTGATCATCATGGTTACGTATGGGTAATAAAATAAGTGGATGCTAATCCGCTTAAATATGCAACAAAGACGACATTGTCAAAAGCCTCTTTTATAGTGTTGATTCCAAATTGCCTGACTCGTTACACTCAGGCAGCAGAATGAGCGCTTAAGCGAGTAGCGCAGGGATTTTTATCTTAGGAGATTTATAATGAGCGATACCTTTCACTCTCTTTTTATTGATAATGTGAACCGTCAACATTACCACCTAATGCCATCTGGCGAAGCGAGCCAGCCTGTTCATGTGGTAATTTGGCCGACTTATTCAGGGTTGACAGATTTTGAGAAATCGATTGCTGATAAAGTTGCCTCATTGGGTTACTCAGTGACGGCGGTGGATCTATATGGACCAGACTGTGTCTTGGAAAGCGCTGATGAAAAACTCTCTTTGATGGGTAAGCTAGTCGAAAATAGCGCGCCTCTTCATAGCTTGCAGCGAACATTAATAGACGCTTCCATGGCCGATATTCACGATAAATCAATCGTCCATATCGGCTTTTGTTTAGGGGGTCGTTTGGCGTTAGAAGCAGGTTTGCATTTTAGTGACAGTGTGGGGGCCGCGAGTTTTCATGGGTTAATGAGTTTTAATCGTGCGACTAAAGAGCAGGTGAATCCTGATCTGAAAATCATGGTGTTCAATGGTCACAATGACCCTTTGGTAAGCCCTGAGAGTTGCCAGTCCGCGAAACAATACTGGACAGAATTGGCGTTGGATTTTCAGTTTATCGACTTTGGCAATACGGTGCATTCATTTATGATGCCTAGCGCCAATAACCCTGATCACGGCAGCATGTACAACCCACAGGTAGCGAAACGCAGTTATGTTTATTTAGAAAATTTTTTGGCTGAATTTTAACTTTTGCTGTTAGTGACAGTAACACAATAAAAAAGCCCTGACGGGCTTTTTTATTGTTTGTCATTCTTATTATGAGCGAGTCGGAATAGGGCGGTTAACCAAGGCTTCTCCTTTACTGTTAAATAAATAGCAGTCTTTTTTAGCAATGCCTACTGTGACCGCTTCCCCATTTTGAGTCAGGTTCTGTCCACTGGCTTCAATGGTCAGCTTATGGCCTTTGTAATGACCGTATAAGAAACTAGTGCCCCCTAGGTGTTCAGCAACATCGACTTCAACAGTAAATGAGAAATCCGCGTCTTGAGTGGTTTCTTTTACATGCTCTGGGCGAAGGCCGAGCTTAACATTTTCATTGACGCTGACCTTGTTTGTATCAACGGTAAGCGTTATTTGCTGACCTGCTACATCAATGGTAGCTAGACTTTCATTGTCGATAGCTAGGATTTTGCCATCTAAAAAATTCATTTTAGGCGAGCCAATAAAGCCTGCTACAAACTCATTCGCAGGATTATGATAAAGCGCGAGAGGAGAGCCCACTTGCTCCACATTGCCTGCCCGTAATACGACAATTTTATCCGCTAATGTCATGGCTTCTACTTGATCATGGGTAACGTATATCATCGAAGATTTTAAACGGTTATGGAGTTGTGCGATTTGAATCCGCATATCCACTCGAAGCTCTGCATCAAGGTTGGACAAAGGCTCATCAAACAAAAAGACTTCAGGTTGACGCACAATGGCGCGGCCAATAGCGACACGTTGACGTTGCCCACCTGAGAGCTGCTTCGGTTTACGATCCAGTAAGCTTTCTAGCTGCAAAATACTCGCAGCATTGGCGACTTGGGCTTTGATCTTTGCTGGGTCAACGCCCGTCATGCGTAGCCCAAAGCTCATGTTCTCTTCGACTGTCATGTGCGGATAAAGTGCATACGACTGAAATACCATAGCCACACCGCGATCGGCAGGGGCAACACTGTTCATGTTTTGGCCGTTTATTTCTAGGCTGCCGTCTGTGATGTCTTCAAGTCCCGCAATCAAACGCAGTAATGTGGACTTACCGCAGCCAGAAGGGCCTACGAAAACCACAAATTCACCGTCTTCCAGATCTAGGTTGACGCCATGAATCGTTTCTATTTCGTTAAAGCGCTTAATGACATTTTTTAATTTTATTGTTGCCATGAACTCTATCCTAATGCTTGTTGAAGGCGGTTGCCGCCCTTCGGTTGAAGACTGTCATGATTAGGCTTCTAGATGTGACAAGCTTGAGAGTAATCATGATGGCTTGATAAGCCGTGTCTAAAGAAATCCATTTTTAATTTTGAAAACACAACACTGTGGTAATTGATAGCGGTTGCAAAAATAATAGCGCTACTCCATTATTTTACGAGGTGTTTTAACTGTCAAGTATGACAAGCCGTCATTTAATAACAATAAAAAGGTGGGTGAGCGATGCAGAAGATGCAGAGCAGACAGCAGCAATGGATGCCGTTTTTGTTTCTTACACCGGCAGTCATTTTATTCTCGGTCTATGTTATTTTTCCTATTATTCAGAGTATTTGGCTGAGTTTTTTTGAATGGGATGGGTTAGGTGAAAAAACCTTTGTTGGTTTCAGTAATTACTTCGAATTATTTACGGATGATCAGTTCTGGACCGCATTAGTCAATAATATTTACTGGTTAATCTTCTTTATGTTGGCACCGCCTATTGGCTTGTTGCTGGCGTTATTCTTAAATCAAAAAGTGATGGGCATTCGCTTTGTAAAAGCCATGTTCTTCTTTCCTTTCGTTATTTCTCAAGTCGTTGTAGGACTAGTGTTTTCTTGGTTTTATGACCCAAGTTTTGGTCTATTTAACAAGGTGCTTGGCTTGTTTGGGGCCGAACCCATTGCCGTTTTGTCAGACGAAAACTGGGTGACTTTTGGCATTATAGTCGCAGGCTTGTGGCCGCAAATTGCGTATTGCATGATTTTATACCTCACAGGTCTTAACAACCTTAGCCCTGATCAAATAGAAGCGGCGCGTTTAGATGGGGCTCATGGCTGGAAAATGTTACGCCATGTGATTCTACCCCAGCTCAAGCCCGCGACTTTTATTGCCATTGTGGTGACTGTGATTGGGGCGTTACGCAGCTTCGATTTGGTCGCGACCATGACTTCAGGCGGCCCATTCGGCAGCTCCAGTGTGTTGGCTTACTTTATGTACGAGCAGTCTATTTTTAATTATCGGGCAGGCTACGGTGCAGCCATAGCGACCATCTTGTTCCTAATCATGGATGTCTATATTGCCTACTTCTTGTGGCGTATGTTGAAGAGTGAGAAAGCCTAATGTTTCCAACACCTGTAGAGCAAAAATCATTACCCTTTAATATCAGTTATCGTGTCGCTATCTGGCTTGCCTTATTCTTATGGCTGTTGCCATTATTGGCGGTGTTGCTGACGTCTGCACGTTCCACTGCGGATTTAAACGCGGGCAATTATTGGGGAATTCCGACTCAATGGATGTTTTTGGAAAACTACACCCTAGTGTTTACTCAAACCCCCATGCTGCGTTACTTATTAAATTCGTTAATCATCACTTTGCCGGCAGTGATTGGTGCTGTTGCGCTCTCTACATTGGCAGGTTATGCCCTGGCGAAGTTTAAATTTCGAGGTCGTATTGGCTTATTTGCTGCGTTTATCGCGGGGAATTTTGTGCCTTTTCAAATTTTGATGATTCCAGTACGAAATTTGACCATTGATATGGGGCTGTATGACACGGCGAGTGGCTTGATTCTGTTCCACATTGCCTTTCAAACTGGTTTTTGTACCTTGTTTATGCGCAATTTTATTATTGGTTTACCGGATGAGTTGATCGAAGCGGCCAGAGTAGAAGGGGTCAGCGAATGGCAAATCTTTTGTCATATCGTCTTGCCTTTGGTACGCCCTGCGTTAGCAGCCTTATCAGTGTTGATTTTCACTTTCATCTGGAATGATTATTTTTGGGCCTTGGTGCTGGTACAAAGTGATGAAGTTCGCCCGATTACCGCAGGTATCAGTGCCTTAAAAGGCCAGTGGCTGGCGTCTTGGCAACTTATTTCAGCAGGTTCAATTATTGCTGCTTTGCCTCCTGTTATTTTGTTTTTTGCCATGCAACGTCACTTTATTGCAGGCTTAACGCTGGGTGCGACCAAAGGCTAAGATGAGGCTCTTGATGAGTTATTCATTGGTTAAAAATTAAAGGTGGTGAAAGCTATGATGGCTTCCACCACAGGAGTGTAATATGAAATTAGGCGTTTGTTATTATCCAGAGCATTGGCCAAAAAGCCGCTGGCCGCAAGATGCTCAGGAAATGCGTGATATGGGCATAGCGTATGTTCGTATTGGCGAATTTAGTTGGAGTACTATCGAACCTGAGCCGGGTGAGCTGCATTGGCAATGGTTGGACGAAGCGCTCGAAATTCTTCATCAACATGGCTTAAAAGTGATTTTAGGCACGCCGACCGCGACGCCACCAAAATGGCTGGTTGATCGCTACCCAGGGATGCTCGCCAAAGATCAACAAGGTCGAGTTCGTCACTTTGGCTCGCGTCGTCACTACAGCTTTGCCAGTCTTGAGTATCGAGAAGAGTGTCGTCGTATTGTTACCTTAATGGCCCAGCGCTATGGCGCGCATCCTGCGGTTGTTTGTTGGCAAACTGACAATGAATATGGCTGTCATGACACCATTTTGAGTTACGCTGAGGCGGACTTAAGTGCTTTTCGTATCTGGTTAAAAGAGAAATATGGCACGGTCAGTGCGCTTAACAAAGCGTGGGGGAATACTTTTTGGAGTATGGATTACCGTTCTTTTGATGAAGTTGAATTGCCCAATTTAACCGTAACAGAGGCCAACCCTTCCCACCGTTTAGATTTTCAGCGGTGTTGCTCTGATCAAGTTGTGGCGTTTAATAAATTGCAGGTGGAGATTCTTCGCCACTACAGCCAAGATCGTGACCTAGTACACAATTACATGGGTTTTTTTACGGCTTTTGATCACCATAAAGTAGGCCAAGATTTGGACGTGGCCAGTTGGGATACTTACCCGTTGGGCTTTTTGGATCAAGAAAGTATTTACACAGCAGAAGAAAAACACACGTATTTGCGTGTTGGTCACCCAGATTTCGGTGCCTTCCACCATGATTTATACCGCGGCTGTGGCAAAGGTCGATTATGGATTATGGAGCAGCAGCCTGGTCCAGTAAATTGGGCTCCACATAATCCGATTCCGGTTGATGGTGCGGTGCGACTATGGACATGGGAAGCGTTTTCCCATGGTGCTGAACTGGTTTCTTATTTTCGTTGGCGTCAGGCGCCTTTTGCTCAAGAGCAAATGCATGCAGGGCTATTACGGCCTGATGGTAAGGCGGCAGAAGGCGCTTCTGAGGCGGCACAAGTTGCTCAAGAAATCGCTCAATTATCATTGGCAACAGGGCTGGATGCAGACGAGCTGATGGCGCTACCGGAATCGGGTCGAGTTGCTTTAATGTTTGATTACGATGCTTGTTGGTCTCTGGATATTCAGCCACAGTCTGAGGCTTATCGTTACCTTTTTTGGTGCTACCGCTTATATGAGGCGTTACGAGAGTTGGGTTTATCTGTTGATATTATCCCGCCTTCTGCTTCATTAGACACTTATGAGTTGTTGCTGTTGCCTGCTCAGGTACATATCTCAGACGAGTTGTTGACCAGATTAAACCAGTTTCAGGGAGTGCTTTTAATAGGGCCCCGCAGTGGCAGTAAAACGCAGCAATATCACATTCCTGCTAACCTGCCACCAGGTCCATTGGCCGATTTATTGCCATTAACAGTAGAGCGGGTTGATGCGTTACCAGAGCATACTCAGCCTCATGTGTATGGCCGTTGGGGGGAGGGGAAGTTATGCCATTGGCATGAGCAAATCGCGACAAAGTTACCGAGCCTGTTAGTGGATGAAAGTGGCAAGCCAGTATTAGTGGGTGAAGGGAAATGCTTCTATTTGGCTGCTTGTTTAGACAAAGCCTTGTTAAAGACGAGCTTGGCAAAGTTGGCTGAAAAAGCGGGGTTAAGTGCAGAGTATTTGCCTTCAGGAATGCGTATTCGCCAACGGGGGGCGTTGCTATTTGTTTTCAATTATGGGGCAAAAACTGGCTGTTTCCAGCCCGATAATGCTGAGTTGCTACTAGGTTCGGCCACGCTATCAACAGCGGGTGTCGCTATTTGGCGGCGCCACTAGCAGCATCAAAATTTGATGTCATACATAAAAAGAAAAAGAGGACTTTTCAAATGAAAAAAATACCATCGTTACTCATTGGTGCGTTGGCCTGTGTGGCAGTTTCCGTTGCCCAGGCCGGCACCCTAGTTATTAACTCTGACCAAGCAGACCCTGCGCCAAAGAAAGCTTTTCAAGAGATTATTCAGAAATTCGAAGCGGAAAACCCAGATATTTCTGTGAAGTATAATCTTTATGACAAAGAAGGGTATAAAACCGCTATCCGAAATTGGTTGGCAACGAGCCCACCAGATGTGGTGTTTTGGTATGCTGGTAATCGGATGAAAACCTTTGTTGATCGTGGCATGTTTGAAGATGTTAGTGATATTTGGAAAAAAGAAAGGCTGAAAGAATTAATGCCTTCTGCCACGGCGGCGATGACGATTGATGATAAACAATATGGTATTCCTTACACCTACTATCAATGGGGGATCTACTATCGTAAGGATATTTTCGCCAAGATGGATCTACAGGTACCTAAAACTTGGGATGAGTTTTTGGCTGTGAACGCCAAACTAAAAGCCAACGATGTGACGCCGATTACCATAGGCACAAAATATTTATGGACGGCCGCAGGTTGGTTTGACTATTTGGACTTGCGTACCAATGGTTTGAAGTTTCATATGGACTTAATGGACGGCAAAATCCCTTACACTGACCCTCGAGTGCGTAAGGTGTTCGAACATTGGGGGCAGTTGGTTAAACCTGGGTATTTCCTGAAAAATCACGCGTCTTATTCATGGCAAGAAGCGCAACCTTTCTTGTATAACGGTAAAGCGGCTATGTATTTGATCGGCAACTTTATTACGCCGAACTTCCCGAAAGAGCTGGATGGCAAAATTGGCTTCTTCCAGTTCCCAATTATTGATTCCAAGGTGCCGGTAGCAGAAGACGCGCCAATGGATACCGTGCATATCCCAACTCGAGCAGCGAACAAAAAAGACGCCCGTAAGTTCTTAGAGTTTATGGCACGCTCTGATAATCAAACCCTAGTGAACGCTGCCCTGTTGCAAATCCCAACCAACAAAAAAGCCCATGCACCGGATAATGTGTTCTTAAACGATGGTGTGAAAATGCTGAATGCGGCCGCAGGAACCGCACAGTTTTATGACCGTGATACGTCTCCTCGGATGGCACAAGAAGGCATGAAAGGCTTTCAGGAATTTATGGTAAAACCGGAACGATTGGATGCAATCTTAAAACGTTTAGAGCGTGTTCGAGAGCGTGACTTTAAGGATTGATGGTTGTAATTATTACAAGTGATTTGAGTGCACTATAAAAGATAAAGGCTTGTTGAGGCGATTGCCTCAGCAGGTTTTTTTATGATTGGAATTTATGCTAAATGTTTTCAGTGACTTTGTGTTTTAGTGCTAATAATAGACAGTCTAGATGAATTAGAACCGAGGGGGTGAATAAGCGCGGCGCTTACCGCCTCTTACTTGGCATGAACATGCAAGAGGCGGTAAGTCGATAGGGCAAGGCTTAGAACTTATAAGTCACCGCTACATAGTGGGTGAAGCCCGTTGTTTTCAAGCCAGCACTGTCTTCTATACCGTAAACATCGTGGAAATATTTTAAACCGTAACCCACAGCGTAACGTTTAGAGTGCCAGTAAAGGCCGTTAAAATTAGCAAGGCCTGTGCTTGAACTGTTGTACTCTGATTTTAGGCCGAATTGGTAATCCACATAACCTTGGTAAGCGATGAAAGAGCCGTTTTCAAATGTAGTTAAAGGTTTAAACCAGTTAGCCGAAAACTGATAGCCGTTCCAATCTTGTCTGTGATCAGTCATGTCATATAAGGCATAAAGGTTCATGCCGACTTTGCCTAACCATGGCACATTGACATCAGCACCTATACCAAAAAAGGCATTGTTTGTAGCATTGACGGTATCTTCATCATTGCCGCCATCAATATTGAATAGTGTGGAGATATACAATTCTTGAACTGGCCCAAAAGAAAGGTCTTTACCTGTCATGCCGTCCAAAGAAAAACGCGGCGCTAGCTTAAGAAACATTTTGTCGCTACCCGACTTGTCACTTGATTCGCTAGATAATAAGTTGAAGACATCAATGTATCCGTATAAATCTACGATCCCAGAACGTCCGCCGAACTCCATTTCTAGGTAGTCATGATCATTCCCTTCTGGGTCAGGCAATTCATCAAAAGCGTACATAAGATTGAACTGACGCCAAGAGTAATCGTTTTTATGAATGTCATCAGAATAATCTGCTGCCAAAGCAGTAGAGGCTGCCGCCGCTATGCCTAGCCCTAAAAGTAGTTTGCGCATCGTTCTCTCCACGGAAAAGGTAAGTTTTGATCACAATATAACCAATTGGTCAGAAATGTGACTAGAATGTGGATACTACATCGTTTTTTCTTCATTACAATCACTATTTGTGAAAAAAATATGATGCGCATTATTGGTGAATTATTTTTGTCTGTGCACCAAGAAGAGCGCTAGATGAATTTGCTATTTTTCCTTTTTTTTCAATCGCTTTGGTGATGGATGGTTGTTGTGTCTAATATTTTCGGGGTCTTTTTGGTGCGCTTGCTATGTAACATATATCATGTGATAACTTTAAGTTTTACGCTCTACCTAGCGGAACGAAGAGGTCGCTTAATGGTGCTAGAAAAATCTTCTCGACGAATAATGGCTTCTATTCAGCCTCTGTTTCGCTATCATTAAGCTTTAATTAAATTTATGGGTGCTTTATATGAGATTAAGATTTGGCTTTGTTGTGTTTAGTGGTGTGCTTGCGTTGAGTTCAACCAGTGCTTTGGCTTACCAAGATTACTGTACGCCTAAACTGGAAGTTTACTTAAAGACAACACAAGATACGGTGGATTCTAAATATGTACCGGAAAGGCAAAAAGAGGTGGCTCAGAAAATTTTAGATAAAGTGAAGGCGAGTCGTAACGAAACCGAGGACTGTGTGTTGCTAGATAAGCTGCTGCCGTAAGCTTCAAGCTTACATTTTTATACGCAATAGATCTTTCCACTGCTTAGAATCACTCTATTATTGCTTTATTAAGCTAGGATTTAGAGTGATATGATTGAATTGGTTGCTGCGTTAAAAAGTGCGACGCGTCTTTTAAATATGACATCCACAGCGGTTGTCCTTAAAGATGATGTGGTGTTTGATGTTAAAAATGCAAAGATGGAACGATTGGTTGTCGCCTTTCGTGATGTGTTAGCGGATGGTGTAACGAAAAATCTAGCTGTTCCGAATTTAGCGCAAGCGACTGAGTATAAAGAGAGGTTTTGGCAGGGAATTCTTGGGTCTGGCCGATTAGTGGTAAAGCAGCTTGGTCAGGCGTCAAGTAGAGCTTATTTGCTCTCTTTTAGCGAGGAGGCTGTTAAGGTTTTTCCCGCATCATATGATCAAGATTTGTCTTTTATTGAAGTGGCTTTGCAAGGGTTATTAAAGGATAAGCAAGATACCCCAGCGAACACTTCAATCCCTCATTTTCATCACTCAGTGCTAGAGTTTGTTAACGACAGTAATAGCATGATTGCTGTCTTGGATAATCGACTAGACTTTCATTTTGCCAATAACAAATGCTTAAAAGAGCTCAAATTAAAACCGCAGGAAGTAATAGGCAAGTCTATTGTTGAGGTGGTAGGAGAAGAGGTTTATAAAACTGCAATAGGGTATCTTGAGGCTGCTTTGGAGGGTGAAAAAAGTACCTTTTTACTTACCATAAAACGCAAAGAAGGTGCGAATAAGGTATTAGAAGTAACCTGTTCTCCAAAGTATTATAACGAGAGTCAGGTTGGATTGTATGTTGTTGCTCGCAATGTGACGACGCAGCAAAAAACATTACGCACACTGCGTGATTTACACCAGATAACAGCTAATGATGCGATCAGTTTGGAACAAAAATTAGAGCGCATTTTGCGGGTAGGGGTTGCCCAATACGGCCTGCCTTTGGGCATTATTAGTGCCATAGAAAATACCACTTATACGGTGAAATATTGTGTTTCGCCAGAAAATGAATTGTCTCCAGGCATGACGTTTGATTTAGCACAGACTTATTGTGCTTACACCTTCCATCATAGGGAGCCAACTTGCTTTCATGATGTCGCTAACAGTACGCTCAAAACACACCCTTGTTATCAAACTTTAGGATTAGAGTCCTATATAGGTGCCTTGATCATCATCGAGGGACATCCTTGGGGGACGCTGAACTTTTCCAACTCCAAGTCAAAAGAAGAAGGCTTTAGCGAAGATGATATTGAGTTAATGAAATTGTTAGCTCAATGGGTGGGGAATGAAATAACTCGCCATCGCGCGTTGGCGCAATTAAGTGCCTCAGAACAGCAGCAGCATTTACTGCTTAACTCTGCCCATGAGGGCTTCTTGGGAATCGATGAAGGTGGTTTGATTATTTTTGCGAATCAAGCGGCTTGCCAAATGACTGGCTATGCATTGGATGAATTACTCGGCCAGCATCATCATTCCTTACTGCATCATTCTTATGCTGATGGCACGCCTTATCCGTTATCAGCCTGTCCTGTTAGTTGTACCTTATCCAATGGCGCAAGCCATCAGTCTAATGCTGAGCCTTTATGGGGAAAGGCGGGGATGTTTGTTGCAGAATATAACTCTGTTGCCATGTTGGATGTGGATGGCGCGGTCCAAGGTGCGGTGGTTACTTTTCAAGATCGCACTCAACAACTTAGTGTTGAGCGTGAGATGTTAGAGCAGAAGAAGCTCTTTGAATCACTTTTTGTGGATGCTCCCTCAGCGATAATTCTGGTCAATATGCAGCGTGAAGTGGTGATGGTAAATCCCGCTTTCAGTGCTTTGTTTGGCTATTCTGCGGAAGAAATTGTGGGGCAAAATACCGCCCTTTTGTATACCGATTTAGATGAGTATGCTCGTATTGGTGAAGCCTATTATGGTGCCAACAAGCTCAATACGCATACATTAGATAAAGTCTCCTGTATCAGTAAAGACGGGCGTGTCTTCTTTTGTGAAAGCGCCAATAGTGTGATTACTGGAGAAGACGGGACTGTGGTAGGCCACATTGGTCATATTACCGATATTAGTCGTCGATTAGCAGATGAAAAAGAGCGTTTGAAAGCCAATCAACGTTTTTCGATGGCTTCTGATGCGGCTTCAATTGGTGTATGGGAATGGGATCTTAAATCCAATGAAGTGATGTGGGACGATTGGATGTATCGACTGTTTGGGGTCGAGAAAGATGAAGTAGACAATCCTTATAATATTTGGCGCCAATCGATTCACCCTGATGATGTATCTCTTCTTAATCAGCAGATAGACGATTTTATTAAAGGAGGGGAAAACTTTGATACGTCTTTTCGAATTGTTCGCCAAGACAGTCAGGTGCGTCATTTAAAAGCCAATGGCGCGATGGAATATGATAGGGACGGTTTTCCATCTAGGTTAATAGGGGTAAATCTTGATATCACTTCACAAATCGAAACAGAGGCGATTTTACGAAAAGCGAGCAATGAAGCTGAGATGGCTAACAAGGCTAAGAGTGATTTCTTAGCCACAATGAGCCATGAAATCAGAACCCCTTTAAATGGTGTGTTGGGCATGGCGGAGCTGTTGTCCAGTTCTGCGTTAACCAATGAGCAGAGGACTCAATTGACTATTCTTCAAGAGTCCGGGGAGAGCTTACTGGGGCTGATTAATGAGATACTCGACTTTTCAAAAATAGAAGCGGGCCAATTGACCATTGAGTCAGTAGATTTTGATTTGGAAAAAACTCTCTATGATGTGGTTCGCTTACTTATTATCAGCGCCGAGAAAAAAGGCTTAGACTTGCTTGTTGAATACCCCAGTCAAACGCCTAGAAACTTTATAGGGGATGCATTTCGGATCAAACAAGTGCTGATCAATTTGATCAGTAATGCTATTAAATTTACTCACCAAGGTCAGGTTGTTATCAGCCTGGATTCAGTCGCAGATAGGTTAGGTGGTGTCAGCCTTTCAATTAAGGTTACTGATACAGGG
Organism: Marinomonas pollencensis; assembly: GCF_003387375.1. Lineage (GTDB taxonomy): Bacteria > Pseudomonadota > Gammaproteobacteria > Pseudomonadales > Marinomonadaceae > Marinomonas > Marinomonas pollencensis. The sequence continues at coordinate 80,590 of NZ_QUNG01000012.1, forward strand.
GTTGGGATTGCCGAAGATAAGCAAGCGTCCTTGTTCAAGGCTTTTACACAAGAAGATTCTTCAACCACTCGAAAATTTGGTGGCACCGGTTTAGGGTTGGCGATAACCAAACAGTTGGTTGAATTAATGGGCGGCCATATTGGATTGCAAAGTGAGGAAGGCGTTGGTTCTACCTTTATGGTGTCTTTGGTGTTGATGGAAAGTTACTCAACTCCCCCCGTGGACAGCGTTGATCTTTCAAAGTGGCGCAATGCGCGAGTGCTGCTGGTGGACGATAATGAAGTGAATTTGATGATTCTCTCTAACCAGTTGACGGAGCTTGGTATGCAGTGTGAGCAAGAGCTCAACTCAGAGCGTGCCAGTGAGCGAATCTTGCTTGCTGCAGAGCAGCAGCAACCTTATGCGTTGGTGGTATTAGATTATCAAATGCCTGAGCTGGATGGTTTGTCGCTCAGTAAGCGTATTAGGACGCAATCTCATGATGCTTATCTTCCTGCGATTATGATGGCCTCTTCTTTAGGGCGAATGCAGCAACAGGACCTCACTGAGGCAGGAGTTAATGTCTGTCTGACGAAGCCTGTAGACAGTCATTCGTTGTTGCTAGGGGTGGATGCCGCCTTAAATGGGCAGGTGATGGCGAAGCAAGTTTCGTACTTTTCCTCAAATGAGAGAGCCTTGTATCAAACTGATATGGCCTTTCCTCAGTTCTCAGCGACTGTGCTGGTTGTGGAAGATATGTCCGCCAATATTGCTGTCGCACGGGGACTAATCGAAAAAATGGGGCTGAAGGTCATTGAGGCAGAAAATGGTGAGCTGGGTGTTCAAAAGTGGCAAGAATGTCAGCCTGATTTAATCTTAATGGATTTGCATATGCCTATTATGGATGGTATCACGGCGATGCGGTCGATTCGCTTTATCGAAAAGGCAAAGTCATTTGAGCGCCGTGTGCCAATCTTTGCACTTACCGCGGATACCCATAATGAACGGGTTGCTGATGTGGAGAGAGCGGGAGGAGATGGCCTGATAGCGAAGCCTTTTAAAAAAGAGGCGCTTATTCGTATCTTTCAGCGTTATTTTGAGCAGCACAAACCTGGCAAGGAGGAGAGTTTGACGGATTTGAATAAGCACGATGAGAAACATTCAGAGAATGAAAGCCTAGTATTGGATCAGCAAGTATTGTGTGAGCTTAGGGCTGTTTTAGGGGATGACATAGAAATACTATATCAAGCTTTCTTTTCCGATGCTGAACAAATTGTTGACACTCTAGGTGTTGAAAATGATAACCAAGATATGGATTTTGACGTAGTCACAAGAGCGGCTCACAGTATGAAGTCAATTTCACAGAACTTAGGGGGGCGTGAGCTTTCACGGCTTGCAGGGCAGTTGGAGAAGGTGTCTAAAAAAGGCATGTTACAAGACACTCGTGACTACATCGCTCTGTTATTAGAAGGGTACGCTCTATTTTCTGCAGCGCTCGCCAAAGAGCAATAAGGGCATTATGAAGATTCTTATAGTTGATGATACGAACACAGATCGACTCTTACTAAAAATGTATTTGTTGAAGTTAGGCCATCAGGTGGTTGAAGCCGTAGATGGAGAGCAGGCTATTATCCAGTACATAAAGGATGCCAACGAACTAGACCTGATTCTGATGGATGTGCAAATGCCTGAATTAGGCGGCTTTGAAGCAGTGAATAAAATTCGCAGTATTCAAGAATCGCGTAACTTAGAGTGGGTGCCGATTATTTTTCTCAGTGCCAGTGCTGAGGCGGATGATATAGAAGAAGGGATTCGTGCTGGTGGCGATGATTACTTGATTAAGCCAATACACCAAAAAGTATTGTCAGCAAAAATGCTCGCCATGCAGCGGATTGCCGACATGAGGCATCGTCTTATTTTGGCCAATAACGTGCTTGAGGCACAGGCATCAACAGATCATTTGACAGGCATACTTAATCGCAGGGCTTTAGAAACCGTGTTGGATAGAGAGGTGGCTCGTTCCAAAAGGTTTGCCTCTTCCTTTTCATTTGCCTTGTTCGACCTAGACCACTTTAAACGAGTCAATGATGAGCATGGTCATGACGCAGGTGATTATGTGTTGGCGGAAGTCGTAAAAAGAGTGTCTGAAGGGTTGCGCTCTGATGATGCATTAGGGCGAGTAGGTGGTGAGGAATTTGGTGTGCTGATCGTCAATTGTGTTGGCAAAACAGCAAAGGAAGCTTGTGAAAGGTATCGTCAGCTAATTAGTGAAAAACCATTTTATTATAATGACATCGAAATGAATATTACCATTAGCGTCGGCTGTGTGACGTTTAACGTTAAAGAAGACAGCAGAGAATCCATCTATAAAAAAGCCGATGTTTGTTTGTATGAGGCAAAAAGATTGGGGCGCAACCAGGTAGTTTATAAAGAATCATCGTGATGATAAGAAAGTGATCATGCAATAAAAGCGAAAAATGCCCATCATTAGTGGGCATTTTTTGTTTTTATTGCAATAGATGGGTCATATCCCATAGGTTAACGCTGTTTCTTTTAGTAAACTTTTAGAACTTAGAATGAGATAGGTGAATTATGGTAAGTCGACCGTCTTTAGAAACTGCTACAGCATCAGACCCCGATCGCTTTGTTGAGCCTTTGGAGTTGGGTAAGCGGGTAAAGGAAATCCGTTTAACCAAAGGGTGGACATTAGAGGAGGTCAGTAAAAGGACAGGGATTGCCCGATCCACTCTTTCTAAAATTGAGAATGACCAGGTATCACCTAGTTTCACTATTGTTCAGAAGTTAATAAAGGGGTTGGGGATGGATTTGCCGCAACTTTTTGTTGAGGCGAGTGAGCATTCTATTGCCGGGCGGCGTGACATCACACGCAAAGGTAAAGGGGAACCCCACCCAACGGCGACCTATGAGCACGAACTGTTAAATTTCTCGATTAGCCGAAAGAAAATGGTGCCATTCAAAACTAAGGTGCGAGCAAGAAGTTTTGATGAATTTAAGGAGTGGGTTCGTCATGATGGAGAGGAATTTTTGCTTGTGTTGGAAGGGAGGATTAATTTTTTCTCTGAGCTTTATGAGCCAATTGAATTAAAAGAAGGGGACAGTGTGTATTATGATGCCAGCATGGGTCACACTGTTGTATCCACATCGAGTAAAGATGCAGAAATTCTCTGGGTAGTGGCTCGTTAGTAGGCGGCGTCAGAGAGTGAACAAATAAAAAAGGTTTTAGAAAATATGAATCAATGGAATCCAGCCAGCTGGAGAGAGAAAACAGCGTTACAGCAACCAGTCTACCCAAGTGCCGAGCATTTAGCTCAGGTGGAAAATACGCTTGGTAAAATGCCTCCACTTGTCTTTGCTGGCGAAGCGCGCCAATTAAGAGCGGCTTTGTCTAAAGTAGCCAAAGGCGAATCTTTTTTACTACAGGGTGGAGATTGCGCAGAGAGTTTTGCGGAGTTTCATGCTGATAATATTCGCGATACGTTTAAAGTTATGCTGCAAATGGCTGTGGTGATGACTTACGCTGGAAAATGCCCGGTTGTAAAAGTGGGAAGAATGGCTGGGCAGTTTGCTAAGCCGCGTTCCGCTGGAAGTGAAACCATTAATGGGGTTGAGTTGCCGAGTTATCGTGGCGACATTATCAATGGAATTGAGTTTACCCCTGAAGCGCGTGTTCCGGATCCAGAGCGTTTAGTGCAGGTTTACAATCAAAGTGCTTCAACGATGAACTTGTTGCGTGCTTTTTCTCAAGGTGGCTTTGCTGATTTGCATCAGGTTCACCAATGGAATTTGGATTTTCTAAAAGCCAGCCCAGCAGGGGCGCGTTTCCAAGGTATTGCGGACAAAATAGATGATGCGATGCAGTTTATGGAAGCCTGTGGTGTGGGTGGTGGCATTAGTCAGCTTCAAGAAACCGAATTCTATACCTCCCATGAAGCCTTGTTGTTGCCTTACGAGCAAGCGTTAACTCGCCAAGATAGCCTAACAGGTGACTGGTATGATTGTTCTGCGCACATGTTGTGGATAGGCGATCGTACTCGTCAGTTAGATGGTGCACATGTGGAGTTCTTGCGTGGTGTTAATAACCCGATTGGGGTTAAAGCAGGTCCAACAATGGACCCAGAGGATCTCTTGCGCCTGTGCGATGCTTTGAATCCTAATAATGATCCAGGTCGTCTGAATATCATTGTTCGCATGGGAGCGGATAAGGTTGAAGAAGGCATGCCTAAGTTGATTAGAGCGATCCAGAAAGAAGGCAAGCAAGTGGTGTGGAGCAGTGATCCAATGCACGGCAACACAGTGAAAGCTAGCTCTGGGTATAAAACACGTCATGTTGACCATGTACTGAAAGAAGTGCAGCAGTTTTTCCAAGTGCATAAAGCAGAAGGAAGTTATGCTGGTGGTGTGCATTTTGAAATGACGGGACAAAATGTCACCGAGTGTGTGGGTGGTGCTTTCAAAGTGACAGAAGAAGGCTTGGCGGATCGTTATCACACTCATTGTGATCCGCGTTTGAATGCAGATCAGTCCCTTGAATTGGCATTTATGATCTCTGATACATTGAAAAAAGCGCGTGCTTAGGCTCGTCGTTGTTTGATGTGGTTAAGGGGACAGCTTAACGAAAAAAGCCCAGTGATCTAATCACTGGGCTTTTTTACTGAGAGCTTGTTGCTATATAGGTTTGCTAATCAGCTTAACCTTTACGGCGACGGAAAGATGACGTCGCTGTTTTTGATGTAATATCAATTTTGGCCATGATTAGAGCCATTTCTTCGGCTTCGGCCTGTTGTTGTGCTTTCAGTTTTTCTTCGCGTTCTTTCTTCGCTGCTTTTTCAGCCTCGCGCAGCATGCGTTGAATGCTGGCTTTGCTTTTTGGGCGTTCGACTTTAGTAATATCAGACGGCTTAGTTGGGTCTTCTAGTGCAGGGGTGGCTGCAGGAGAGTCTAAGCGGTCTTCGCCAATGAGCTCACCAAAAAAGGAGCTTGCTGTCGGTTTTGGAGCAACTTCTTTTTTAACAGGCAGCTCAATTGACTTTTTTGCTGCTGCCTTGCGCGGTTTTTTAGGCTGTTCGGCAGTAGATACGCCGTTAGCGTCAAACATGGCTTTTTTGCCGAAGCTAAGTCCTGTTGCTTTGGCAGTGGTTTGACCGATTTTGTAACCACGCAAGCTTTCACCGTTGTAGATAGAGACATAGTCTTTTTCTAGTTCGTAAAGCTCTTGTTTGTCTTCGGTTTCAAATAGTTCTTCAACTGTAAATGCACTAAGGTCATGCTCTCGGATGTCCTCGTACAGTGGAAAATCTAAGCCTTCATTGGCTGCTTCTACGTATTGTTCAAAGCGTTGGAAGCCACTATTGAAAGACGTGCCTATATAATGTTTGCCAGTGATATTATTTGTGATTTTAAAAACGACCAAAATCGCTGCCTCTTACTTAGTATCTTTTGAATAGCACATAAACCCGAATCACTTCTGGTTGCCCAAAAATGAGTCGGGTTTATAGAAAAAATAGGGGTTAGTGTTTTACGACGAGGTTCAGTCCATCGCGGACATTAAGGTGAACATTCTCGACTCGACTGTCTTTTGCAATTAATTCGTTAAGTTCATTGACTGCAAAATCGCTGTTTTCTTTAGGATCAAGAACACGGCCTTGCCATAAAGAGTTGTCAATGACGATGAGTCCTCCCTTACTAACCAATGGCATAACCGCTTGGTAGTAATTAAGGTAATTGCGTTTGTCAGCGTCGATAAAGACGAAGTCAAAAAGACCGTCAAGATTTTGAATCGTCTCCAGCGCAGGACCAAAAATCGGTTTGATCTTGTGTCCGTGGGGGCTACGATCGAAAAAGGATTGAGCAAACTCAATTGCTCTAGGATTGGTTTCACAACATATGATCTCACCATCGCTGGGCATGCCTTCAGCAATGGATAAAGCAGAATAACCGGTAAACATACCGATTTCTAAAACGCGCTTAGGCTGCTTAATGGTGGCGAGAAGCTTTAGAGTTCGGCCAATGACTTTACCAGACAGCTTGTTAGGGTACCCCATATCCGAATAGGTTTTTTCAACCAGTTCAATGAGTAGGTCAGGTTCTGATTGAGTTGTCTCAATACAGTAGTCGTCAAGATGATTAAGATCCATAAGGCCTTTCAGATACTAAAGAGTGTTGCGAAACGGATGCCAATTTTACTCTGCGTGAAGAGAATGTCTATGGCTAAAACTAAGAAAAAAGCCTTGATTTTCTAGCATTCTTTTTTATTGAATTTTGTTTTAGCTTTTGTTGGTTGTAACAGGTGAATTAGCGTTCGCAAGACAGAGTCAAAAATGCTATTTTAGGCGCCTTAAATTGACATGTGCTCTCTGGTATGGAGCACCACTGACTCCAAATAGGAGAAAAAATGCCTGTAATTACTTTGCCTGATGGCAGCCAACGTACTTTTTCCGATCCAGTTACTGTTATGCAAGTGGCTGAAGATATTGGTCCCGGCCTTGCGAAAGCAACCATTGCTGGACGCATTAACGGAACCTTAGTCGATGCTTGCGAGTTGATTTCTGAAGATTCTGAGATCAGTATCGTTACCGGAAAAGACCCTGAAGGGGTTGAAATTATCCGTCACTCTTTTGCCCATCTAGTCGGACACGCTGTTAAGCAGTTGTTTCCAACGGCTAAAATGGCAATTGGTCCTGTGATCGATGAAGGCTTTTACTACGACATTGCTTACGAACGCCCATTTACACCTGAAGATATGGCGGCGATAGAAAAACGTATGGCTGAATTGGTGAAAGCCGATTATGACGTAGTGAAAAAAATGACGCCAATCGTTGAAGCTCGTCAACAATTTGTTGATCGTGGTGAAGATTACAAGGTCGCTTTAATAGATGATATGGATGAATCAGTTACCCAAGTGGGTCTGTATCATCATGAAGAATACATGGATATGTGTCGTGGGCCGCACGTGCCTAACACACGAGTGCTTCGTCATTTTAAATTGATGAAGTTGGCTGGTGCCTATTGGCGCGGTGACTCTAACAATGAGCAGCTACAGCGTATTTATGGCACTGCTTGGAACGATAAAAAAGAATTAAAAGCTTATTTGACTCGTATCGAAGAAGCTGAGAAGCGTGATCACCGTAAGCTAGGCAAGAAACTTGACCTGTTTCACGTGCAAGAAGAAGCACCTGGTATGGTATTTTGGCATCCAAAAGGCTGGAGCCTGTACCAAACGGTTGAACAGTACATGCGTAACAAGCAACGCGAGAACAATTATCAAGAGGTGAAAACGCCTCAGATCGTTGATCGTGTGCTTTGGGAGAAATCCGGTCATTGGGGTAAGTATCATGAAAACATGTTTACAACACACTCTGAGAACCGTGATTACGCAGTGAAACCAATGAACTGCCCATGCCATATTCAAGTGTATAATCAAGGTTTAAAGAGTTACCGTGATTTGCCATTCCGCATGGCGGAGTTTGGTTCTTGTCACCGTAATGAGCCTTCTGGTGCCCTACATGGCATTATGCGAGTACGAAACTTTGTACAAGATGATGGTCATATCTTTGTAACAGAAGGCCAGATCCAGCAAGAAGTGTCAGAGTTTATTGACCTGTTGCATGAAGTTTACGCAGATTTTGGCTTCGAGCAGATCATTTACCGCTTATCGACTCGTCCGGAGCAGCGTGTTGGCTCTGATGAAGTGTGGGATAAAGCGGAAAAGGCCTTGGCTGAGGCATTGAATGCCGCTGAATTGGATTGGGAAGAGTTACCAGGTGAGGGCGCTTTTTATGGTCCTAAGATCGAGTTCTCTTTGAAAGATGCCATTGGCCGAGTGTGGCAATGTGGTACCATTCAGGTGGACTTCTCAATGCCGACTCGCCTAAATGCGCAATATGTCTCTGAAGATGGTTCTCGCCAAACGCCTGTTATGTTACACCGAGCAATCGTTGGTTCTTTGGAGCGATTCATCGGTATTTTGATTGAAGAGACAGAAGGTTCCTTCCCGGTCTGGCTAGCGCCTGAACAAGTTGTTATCATGAATATTACAGACCGTCAGGCAGATTATTGTTCTGAATTGGAAAAAAGATTAAATTCTAACGGCTTTAGAGCAAAACTTGACTTGAGAAACGAGAAGATCGGGTTTAAAATTCGCGAGCATACTCTTCAACGCGTGCCTTACATGATCGTAGTTGGGGACAAAGAAGTGGAGCAGCAACAAGTTGCTGTCCGAACTCGTACCGGCGAAGATCTTGGGGTGATGAGTATCTCTGATTTTGAAGATCTGCTTCAAACAGAAGTTGCTCACCGTAGCCGTAAACAAAAAATGGAGAAATAGTTATAAAAGGTAATATGAATCGTGGACGTAATGCGAGCAAGCAGCGTCCTCTAATCAACGAAAATATTCGAGCCACTGAAGTGCGTTTAATCGCTGCTGACGGTGAACAAGTTGGTGTTGTCTCTCTTGAAGAGGCACTTAAAGCGGCTCAAGAAGCAACGCTTGATCTAGTTCAAATTGCTGATTCAGATCCCATTGTTTGTAAAATCATGGACTACGGTAAGCATATTTTTGAAGCGAAGAAAGCAAAAGCCGCTCAAAAGAAAAATGCGAAGCAGATTCAAGTAAAAGAAATGAAATTCCGTCCAGGGACGGAGGAAGGGGATTATCAGGTAAAACTCCGCAACCTGATACGTTTCCTTGAAGGCGGGGATAAGGCCAAAGTATCACTACGATACCGCGGTCGTGAAATGGCCCATCAGGAGCTTGGCATGCAACTTATGAATCGAGTCGCTCAAGACTTAGACGATTATGGTGTCGTGGAGCAAGCTGCGAAAATGGAAGGTCGCCAATTGACTATGGTGCTAGGCCCCAAAAAGAAGAAGTAATTTACAATAGCCTTGGTTATTAAGAAATTACGATAACATTAACGAATGCGAGAGTGGTTTTATCATGTCCAAAATTAAGTCACACAGTGGCGCAGCTAAGCGCTTCAAACGTACCGCGAATGGTTTTAAACATAAGCAGTCCCACACTAGTCATATTTTGACTAAAAAGTCTACTAAGCGTAAGCGTCATTTGCGTGCTCTGAGCCAAATCGCACAAAGCGATAAAGCTCTTATCGTTCGCATGTTGCCTTACATTTAATTGTAGAGTTTTTTTAAGTTAATTTATTTTATTAGTAAAGGGTTTATATTATGCCTCGCGTAAAACGTGGTGTTCAGGCTCGTCGCCGTCACAAGAAGATTTTAAAGCAAGCTAAAGGTTACTACGGTGCACGTAGCCGTGTATTTCGTGTAGCTAAACAAGCAGTTATCAAAGCTGGTCAATACGCATACCGTGACCGTCGTCAACGCAAACGTCAATTCCGCGCTTTGTGGATTGCCCGTATTAATGCTGCTGCACGTATCAACGGTTTATCTTACAGCCGTTTCATTGCTGGCTTGAAAAAAGCAGCAATCGAAATTGACCGTAAAGTATTGGCTGATCTAGCTGTGTACGAGAAAGAGGTTTTTGCTGCAATCGTTGAAAAAGCGAAAGCTAGCTTGGCTTAATTTCTGACGTAGCCTTAGGGTGGTTTGATCTTGAAAGATCCTGTCTTACTAGAAAGAATGACCCAATGCAGTCTTTAATAGGGGAAGAGCTAACGCTCTTCCCCTATTTTATTTTTTGGAGTATGTAAATGGAGAATCTAAAACAGATTCTTGCTGATGCGTTAAACGCAGTAGCAGCGTCTGAGACCGAGTCCGCCTTGGATGATGTGCGTGTGCATTACCTAGGAAAGAAAGGGGCTTTGACCGCTTTGCTGAAACAGTTAGGTAATGTTTCTGCAGAGGATCGACCAAAATTCGGGCAGTTGGTGAATGAAGCCAAAGGCCAGGTTCAGGAAAAAATTACTGAACGTAAGGGTAAGCTTGCAAAAGCGGCTCTGGATGCAAAGCTAGCAACCGAAACAATCGATATCTCCTTGTCAGGGAAAGGTCAAGAAATTGGTGGTCTTCACCCAGTGACTCGTACAATGGAGCGTATTGAAAACTTTTTCCGTGGTATTGGCTTCGATGTGGCTGCAGGGCCAGAAATTGAAGATGATTACCACAATTTTGAAGCGTTAAATATTCCGGCGCATCACCCAGCGCGCGCGATGCAGGATACATTTTACTTTAATCCGACTACGGTATTGAGAACGCACACTTCTCCAGTGCAAGTGCGTACCATGGAAAAGTCTCAGCCGCCAATCCGTATTATTTGTCCGGGCCGTGTATATCGTTGTGATTCTGATCAAACTCACACGCCAATGTTCCATCAGGTGGAAGGTTTGTTGATTGATGAGAATATTTCCTTTGCCGATCTGAAGGGGATATTGCAGCAGTTTTTGAATGTCTTCTTCGAAGATGATCTTAAAGTGCGTTTCCGCCCAAGTTACTTTCCATTTACTGAGCCTTCCATTGAAGTGGATATCATGCGCACTAATAGCAAGGGTGAAGAGTCTTGGTTGGAAGTGTTGGGTTGTGGCATGGTTCATCCTAAAGTGCTTGAGATGTCTGGCATCGATTCTGAAAAATACACAGGTTTTGCTTTTGGTATGGGCGTCGAGCGTTTTGCTATGTTGCGCTACAAAGTGGATGACCTTCGTATGTTTTTTGAGAACGATTTACGTTTCCTTAAGCAATTTAAGTAACCAGTCGACCTAGGATGTTTTTATGAAAATTAGTGAGAATTGGCTAAGAGAGTGGGTCAATCCAAACATCAGTAGCGATGATTTGGTGGCTCAAATTACCCTAGCAGGCCTTGAGGTTGATGAAGTTTTACCAGTAGCGGCTGAATTCTCAGGCGTTGTTGTGGGTGAAATTATCAGTGCTGAGCCACACCCAAACGCGGATAAGTTGCAAGTTTGTCAGGTAACGGATGGCACCGAGCAGTTTCAAGTTGTGTGTGGTGCGCCGAATGCCCGTGCGGGTATTAAAATACCTTTTGCTAAAATTGGCGCCGTGTTGGGTGCGGATTTTAAAATTAAAAAAGCCAAATTGCGTCAAGTGGAATCCTTCGGGATGCTTTGCTCTGCTTCTGAATTGGGAGTGAGTGAGGATAATGACGGGATTATGGAATTGCCTCTTAGTGCGCCAACTGGCGAAGATTTTCGCGCGTTCTTGGGGTTAGATGATCAAATTATTGATGTTGATCTAACGCCAAACCGTAGCGATTGCTTGAGCTTAGCGGGCTTGGCACGTGAAGTTGGTGTGTTGAATAAAGCTGACGTGACGCCTGTTGAAGTGACAGCGGCAGAAGTGTCTATTGATGATACTTTCTCTGTTCGAGTTGAAGCGGCTGATGCCTGCCCACGTTATTTGGGGCGCGTTATTCGTGGCGTTAATGTGGCAGCGCAAACGCCTTTATGGATGACTGAGAAGTTGCGTCGTAGTGGTGTTCGTTCGATAGACCCGATTGTTGATATCACCAATTATGTGATGCTTGAGCTGGGTCAGCCAATGCATGCTTTTGATTTGTCGCAATTGTCTCAATCTGTTGTTGTTCGCATGGCACAGAAAGATGAAAAGATTGTCCTGCTTGATGGGCAAGAGATTAGTTTGCGTGAAGACACTTTGGTGATTGCGGATGAAAAAGCGCCACTGGCTATTGCTGGTGTTATGGGAGGAGAGGGTTCTGGTGTTAATGCTGAAACCCAAGACATCTTCCTTGAAAGTGCTTTCTTTACCCCGCTTGCTCTTGCAGGTAAGGCGCGCTCATATGGCTTGCACACAGATTCTTCCCATCGTTTTGAGCGTGGTGTTGATGCAAGCTTGCAGGAAAAAGCCATTGAGAGAGCGACAGCGTTAGTGCTTGAGATTGCCGGTGGTCAAGTAGGCCCTATCGTGCGTGAAGAGGCAGAAGCTTCTTTGCCTGAAGCGGCGGTAGTGACACTGCGTCGCAAAAAGCTTGATCAATACTTGGCTATTTCAATCGATAAAGACTTGGTGACGGATATTTTGACGCGCCTTGGTCTTGAAATGCTTGAAGTAACGGATGAGGCTTGGACGACTAAGGCTCCATCCCATCGTTTTGATATTGCTATTGAGGCAGATTTAATAGAAGAAGTGGCTCGTATTTACGGATACGACAACTTGCCTTCGTCCATGCCTCAAGCGGCGGTGAACTTTACCCCTCAATCTGAAAGCAAAACGCCAATTCAAGCGTTGCGTTCTGTATTGGTGGCGCAAGGTTATCAAGAAGCGATTACTTATAGCTTTATTGATCCTGTTCTAAGTAAGCAATTCTTACCAGACATTGAGCCGGTGCCGCTGGCAAATCCTATTTCTGCGGATATGGGGGTGATGCGCCCGAGTTTGGTTCCTGGTTTGGTGAAAGCCTACTTGCATAATCAGAATCGCCAGCAATCACGCGTGCGCTTATTTGAAACAGGTCGTCGTTTTATCGGTACTGTTGAAGCGCTGGATGAATTGGATCAGCAGCAGCAAATTTCTGGCTTGATTGCGGGCAGTCGTGATTCTGAAGCTTGGTATCACAACAGTGATAAGGTGGATTTTTATGACCTTAAAGCCCATGTAGATGCTTTGTTTGATTTGAATGATGGTAATAAGCCTACTTATGAGCGCTCGAAGTGTGAGTTCTTGCACCCTGGTCGTTCTGCCGATGTGTTTGTCGATGGTGAGTTTGTTGGTATGTTGGGTGAGTTGCACCCGCAGTTGTCAAAAACACTGGGGGCTAATCAGCCTTTATATGTGTTTGATATCGCATTGGCGGCCGTAATCGATGCGAAATTGCCTGAATACAAAGCCATCTCAAAATTCCCAGAAGTGCGTCGTGATTTGGCTTTGCTTGTGGATCGTTCTGTTCCAGTCGCTGATTTAGAAAAAGTGATTACTGAGTGCGCTGGAGATGCCTTTAAAGAGGTGCTTGTTTTTGACGTATATCAAGGCCAAGGTATTGATGATACGAAAAAAAGTGTCGCTTTGGGCTTGACGTGGCAGCATCCTTCCCACACTCTTAGTGATGAAGAAGTAAACAACTCTGTCGAAACAATTGTTGCGGCATTAGCTGAGAAGTTAGGGGCCGTTGTAAGGGGGTAATCTTATGGCATCGTTGACAAAAGCGGATTTGGCCGAAAATTTAGTAGATTCTGTTGGTCTGGCTAAAAAGGACGCAAAAGATCTTGTAGAAGGTTTTTTTGATGTAATCCGAGAGTCTCTTGTTGAGAGGCAGCAGGTTAAATTGTCTGGCTTCGGAAACTTTGAAGTTCGTGAAAAGAGTCAACGGCCAGGCCGTAACCCTAAAACGGGTGAAGAGATCCCAATTACTGCTCGAACCGTTGTTACCTTTCGACCGGGGCAAAAGCTTAAGTCAAAGGTAGAGAATTATATGCAAGAGTAAGCGCCTTCCTTAATAGGCCTTATGATTGGCATGATCGGTTCTAATAAAAAGCCACCCTAGGGTGGCTTTTTTGTTTTCGGTGTAGTGCTTAGTTAGCAAGCGATGGCTTTGTAGATTGATTGAGGGGAGGGGGCTTCTCAAAGGAGAAGTACCTCGTAGCGGCAAAGAGAGGGTGTGGCTTTGCTGGATGGGCTGTAGGTATTGCTTATAAGTATATTTAGATCAATAGGTAAGCAATATCTCCCTGGTTTGGTATAGTTTTGATTAATTTGAAAAAAACTTAATAAAACTCTTCCCTTTTCAATTCGTTATAGTAATATACGCACCCGCTGACAGCGACAGTGTTGCTGTCTGCATCGGGGCGTAGCGCAGCCTGGTAGCGCACTAGCATGGGGTGCTAGTGGTCGCAGGTTCAAATCCTGCCGTCCCGACCAAAATTTGAGAAATGCCGCTATAGCTCAGTTGGTAGAGCATCTGACTTGTAATCAGAGGGTCCCGAGTTCGACTCTTGGTGGCGGCACCATATTTTGGTCAAAGTTCTTAGCTTATTGAAGGTGAGAATAAAAAATAGATTTTGCTTTTATTAAAGCCGCTATAGCTCAGTTGGTAGAGCATCTGACTTGTAATCAGAGGGTCCCGAGTTCGACTCTTGGTGGCGGCACCATCTTCTAATAGAAGATGAAAGTGAAAGTAAACTGCGTTCTGGTAAATGGTTATGCCGCTATAGCTCAGTTGGTAGAGCATCTGACTTGTAATCAGAGGGTCCCGAGTTCGACTCTTGGTGGCGGCACCACTTATCTTAATTGAGTCGTATTAGAAAATTGATTCAGCGTTAAGCCGCTATAGCTCAGTTGGTAGAGCATCTGACTTGTAATCAGAGGGTCCCGAGTTCGACTCTTGGTGGCGGCACCATTAATTTGGAAGTAACTTGAGTTTTTATTTTCTACATCTAGTAGGATGTAAAGCTTTTACTTTTTAAGTAAAGCGGGTGTGTAGCTCAGTTGGGAGATTCGTTTCTTAACAAGGCGCAAGACACCGGGAGTTCAAGCTCCCCATCATAATAAGATGTTAAATTATGACGGGTGTGTAGCTCAGTTGGGAGAGCGTCGCCCTTACAAGGCGAATGTCGGGAGTTCGAACCTCTCCACACCCACCACTTACTAAACAGTGGGTTCATGTAACAGTGAGCAAAAGATTTAGATTGTGTTGGAGTGGTAGTTCAGTTGGTTAGAATACCTGCCTGTCACGCAGGGGGTCGCGGGTTCGAGTCCCGTCCATTCCGCCATTTACTTCTTTTCTTAAAGAAGTGAGTTTGGCAAAGAGTGATTAGATATTCACACTATCTAAGTATTAGGAGTTAAAGCTCCTCATCTCATAAGATGTAAAATTATTGCGGGTGTGTAGCTCAGTTGGGAGAGCGTCGCCCTTACAAGGCGAATGTCGGGAGTTCGAACCTCTCCACACCCACCACTTACTAAACAGTGGGTT
>NZ_QUNG01000013.1 GCF_003387375.1 Marinomonas pollencensis
TGTGCATGGCCACGGAATTTGAAGCCAGAACGGGCAGGGTAGTCGGGCAAATAGCCTCCCTTGATCAGTATTGTGACGCTCACCAACGAAAGCGGTACAGCAAGCATAATCAGCGGCTCGGCTGAATCCAATAGCAATCTGAATGTCATCTATCAGCATTAAGCTGAGAATTTCTTACGTGTAAAAATTCCTTTTGAAGAAGCCAGAACCACAGACGTCTCTCATTACGCCTTAAAACGCCCATATTGTGTTTTAACTTCCTGCAGTGTGAACAAAAAAAGCTGAGTTTCTATAGAGCTATCAGCTAGTGCCTGTCTAGTTAAAGAGGAGATATATGCCTGTCTAATTAAAAAGAGGTGCCTGTCCTGATATGAGGGTATTAAAACGCCCATATTGTGTTTTAACTTCCTGCTGTATGAACAAAAAATGCTGAGTTTCTATAGAGCTATCAGCTAGTGCCTGTCTAGTTAAAGAGGAGATATGTGCCTGTCTAATTAAAAAGAGGTGCCTGTCCTGATATGAGGGTAAAACGCGTTTTGTTGATGGCGTTTTACCCTGAGGGGTGGGCGGCTAGTAGTATTTTCTGAGGTGGTTGGTTAGTAGCATTTTGCTTGTTTTTGGCGGGATATTAGGGTGTCGTAGATGGCGAGGTTGGCGGGCATGTTGGTTTGTAAGTCTTCAATGCGGGTGTCATGTGAAGGGTGGGTGGATAGCAGTTCTGGGGTTTTGCTGCTGCCTGCGGCTGCCATGTTACGCCACAGTGCGACGCTTTCTCTGGGATCAAATCCGGCTTTTGCCATGTATTCTAAGCCAAGTAAGTCTGCTTCAGATTCATGTGTACGACTAAATGGCAGAATAATACCCACTTGCACGCCGATACCGAGGGCTTGGAAAATAGCGGTTTTCTGCGCTGAGTCTTCACCGCTTAGTTGGTAGCCTAATGCTAAGGCTTGGCTGGTGGCCATTTGTGTGGAAACCCTTTCGTTGCCGTGACGGGCGATCACATGGGCGATTTCGTGGCCTACGACTGCAGCCAATTGAGATTGATTTTTGGCGACGCTTAGAAGGCCAGTATAGATACCGATTTTATAACCAGGTAGTGCAAAGGCGTTCACTTGTTTGTCGTCAAATAGCACCACTTCCCAATCTTGAGTACGGTATTTGTCGGGTAATATGGCGATGAGTGCATCGGCCACGCATTGTACTTGTTGACGCAATTGGGTGTCGTTGGAGGTGGGGATTTCTTGTTTCATGGTGGTAAAGGATTCTTCCCCCATTTGGTCTAGCTGACTGTCTGGTAATGCGACGAATTGAGTCCGGCCTGTGGGTGAGGCGCTGCAGCCAACTAGAAGAATGATTGCGGCCGCTAAAGTGATTTTTTTTGAGTGTGTTGTAAGTTTCATATCTGAACCGCCTTGAAAATGATCAATATAGGGTCGAGTTTTCTTTATTTTAGCAGCAAATATTTCGCTTTAACTGTGAGATATTTGTTAATGAGTGTTGAGTAAGGATGAGCCAGCAGAGCATTTCTAGCCACTGCAAACCAGTTTAGTAAGAGTGATTTGTCTCTCTGACCGATTTTTATGTCTCATCTATTGAAGATGACACTTTTTTATCGCTGCTTGAGTCGAGTATAATTGTGGCCCCTCCATCAACACGTTACGAAGCATTTTTATGACAGAATCCAGTTTCAGTTTAGATTTGGCCGCTGAATTAAAGGCCATTGTAGGAAGTCAATATACCTTAATGGATGAAGACAAAAAGCAGCCATATTGTCAGGGTTTTCGTCTTGGTGGTGGTAATGCTTATGCGGTAGTGCGACCAGGCAGTTTGGTGGAGGTTTGGCAAGTACTAAAAGCCTGTGTGAAGGCGGATGTGATTGTCATTATGCAAGCGGCAAACACCGGCTTGACTGGTGGTTCTACCCCTAATGGTACTGAGTACGACCGCCCAATTGTGATTATTAGCACTATGCGCATTAACGATATTCAATTGATCGACCAAGGCAAACAAATTGTTGGTTTGGCTGGCAGTACTTTATTTGGCTTAGAGGAAACATTAAAGCCATACGGTCGCGAGCCTCATTCGGTGATAGGCTCGTCGTGTATCGGTGCGTCGATTGTTGGCGGTATTTGTAACAACTCAGGCGGGGCCTTGGTACAGCGTGGTCCTGCCTATACTGAAATGTCCTTGTTTGCTCAGGTGACAAGCGATGGCGAGTTAGAGTTGGTCAATAACTTGGGCATTGATTTAGGTGAAACACCGGAGCAGGTGTTAGAAAACCTTGGTAATCAAAATTACCAAGAGAAAGACATTCATTTCCCCGATAAGCGGGGCTCGGATAATGAATACCAGCAACGTATTCGTGACGTCGATGCCGACACGCCTTCTCGCTTTAATGCTGATGCAAGACGTTTGTTTGAAGCCTCAGGCTGTGCGGGTAAGTTGGCGGTTTTTGCGGTGCGTATTGATACCTTCCCGATCCCAGAAAAATATCAGGTGTTTTACATTGGCACTAACGATCCTGCGGTGATGGAAAAAATGCGTCGCGATATGTTGTCGACCTTTAAAAACCTTCCCGTGTCAGGGGAGTACATGCACCGCAGTAGTTACGATATCAGTAAAAAATACGGTAAAGATAGCTTTTTAGTGATTGATAAATTAGGCACTAAATACATTCCTAAGATGTTTGCCTTGAAGCGTACTGTCGACCGTTGGGCAAGCAAATTTAAGTTTATGCCGAATAAATTTTCGGACCGTTTGATGCAGTACATTAGCCAAATGTTTCCGAATCATTTGCCGAAGCGAATGGAAGAATACCGTGATAAGTATGAGCACCATTGGATTGTAGAAACCAGTAACGATGGGGTAGCAGAAACCAAGGCCTATTTGGAAAGCTTCTTTAAAAGCAATGAAGGGGATTTCCTAGAGTGTACCGAGCGTGAAGCCGATCAAGCGTTATTACATCGTTATGTGACCGGTGGTGCATTGGGCCGTTACCATGTAATGAATGGGAAGGATTTAGGTTCTATCATGACTATAGATGTGGCGTTCCCGCGAAATGAACAAGATTGGTTTGAGCAATTGCCGCCGGAGATCGACGATAAAGTGGCGGTAAAAATGTACTACGGACATTTCTTCTGCCACGTGATGCATCAAAATTACATCATGAAAAAAGGCGTGGATGCGAAGGCGGTTAAAAAGCAAATCCTATCAAGCTATGACGCCCGTGGTGCTGAGTACCCAGCAGAACATAATGTTGGTCACGAATACATCGCAAAACCGGCGTTGCGTGAGTTTTATCAAAAAACGGACCCGACCAATAGTTTTAATGCAGGTATTGGTGGGACCAGTAAGCTGAAAAACTGGCAATCGCTGGACGATAAACATCAGGGTTGTGGCTGTAAATAAGCGCGCCTAGCGTTACAACTAGATGGGTTAGAAGCCGAGATGGATACGTCTCGGCTTTTTTAGATTTGCCGCATAAGCTCTTTTATGGTGAATAAATGCCGTGGCACTTTTACGGGCAAGAATTGTCTATCTCATTTATGCTATGTTTTGCTTTATTATAGCTCGACTGTATTTTTGCTTTTACCTTGGAACCCAAAAATTATGAACAGCACACCCACACACAAGCCACGTCCGATGGTTGATCTTATGGTAAGTGTTATCTTGCCTTCTTTTATTTTGATGAAAATGAGCGGTGAAGACAAACTTGGCGTAAGTGGTGGCTTAGTGGCTGCACTTGCGTTTCCTCTTGGCTGGGGGGTGTTTGAGCTTATTAAATATAAGAAATTCAACTTTATCGCCTTATTAGGTTTGGTCAGTGTGTTGCTCACTGGCAGCATTGGTTTGTTTGAATTAGACAACCAATGGCTGGCCATCAAAGAGGCGGCGATTCCTGCGCTAATCGGTATCGGCGTTTGGCTCTCTACCTTTACCCGCTATCCATTGGTGCGGGCGCTGTTTTTTAATGCCTCTATCATGGACGTTGACACCATTAAACAAAAGCTCGAAGAAAACCACAGTACGGCTCAGTTTGAGCGACAGCTGATGAAGGCTACCTACTTTATTGTGGCGTCGTTTGCCTTTTCTGCGACGATGAATTACATCTTGGCCAAATGGATTGTAACCAGTCCCGCAGGCACTGAGGCGTTCAATGAAGAGTTGGGTCAGATGACATTGTACAGCTACCCAATGATTGCGATTCCGTCGATGATCATGATGATGAGTATTTTTTATTATTTATGGCGTAGCATTCATAAAGCGACGGGGCTAAAGCTCGAAGAGCTGCTGCAAAAAAAGTAGGCAATTTCTCGTCTCTTGGTTCACATCTTAGCTTTTTGAATCGTATCAACTCTCCCATGGCCATGCTTATTCTTGTCGATAAGCATGGCCATTTTTATGCTGGCGAGCAGAACGCCTTTTCGCGTTCGCGTCTCGTTTTCTATTCTTTGTTTTTCTTCCTTACTGCATTTTTCTAGCGAATCCTTCCTAGCGATGACGGCGCTCATCATTGCCTGATAGCTTTTGCGCGAGTCGCTTTTGGTATTCCTCTCGTCGTTTCCAGCCAGCTCTCTGTTGAATCGAAAAATTACACTGAGTTTATTGGTGTTTAGCAATTTTAGAGCCTCGATGTTAATCAGGAAGGAAGCGCAATGAACGCAGCAGAATTACATCAAAAAGCCATTGTGATCGATGGTTTGATTTGTGCGAAGTGGAACCGTGAACTCTTTGAAGACATGGCCAAGGGCAAGTTAACTGCCGCTAATTGTACTGTGTCGTTCTGGGAAAACTTTGAAGGTACTGTTCGTAATGTGGTGGAAATGAATCAGTTGATCGAAGCTAACAGCGATTTATTAACCAAGGTTTATACCACCAAAGACATTTATCGAGCCAAAGCGGAGGGTAAGACAGGGGTCATGATGGGGTTTCAAAACGCCCATGCCTTTGAAGACCAAATTGGCTATGTACAAATATTTAAAGAGCTAGGCGTTGGAATTGTTCAAATGTGCTACAACACGCAAAACTTAGTTGGCACAGGTTGCTACGAGCGTGATGGCGGTTTATCAGGGTTTGGTCGTGAGATTGTCGCTGAGATGAACCGTGTTGGTATGCTGTGTGATCTCTCTCATGTGGGACCAAATACCGCAAAAGAAGTGATTCTTGAATCGAAAATGCCAGTCGCTTATTCCCATTGTTTGCCCTCAGGATTAAAAGAGCACCCTCGAAACCGCAGCGATGAAGAGCTTAGGTTCATCGCTGACCATGGTGGCTTTGTTGGGGTCACCATGTTTACCCCTTTCTTGCGTGCCGGCGTTAATGCCACAGTTGAAGATTATGTCGAAGCCATTCGTTATATCTACAACATAGTAGGTGAAGACGCCATCGGTATTGGCACCGATTTTACTCAAGGTCACGGTGAAGACTTTTTCGAATATCTAACCCATGACAAAGGTTATGCCCGTCGTTTAACGCGTTTTGGGGAAATCATTAATCCGAAAGGCATTCGTACCGTAGGGGAATTTCCTAATTTAACCGAGGCGCTATTAAAAGGTGGTTTTAGCGAGCGCCAAGTAAGCAAGATCATGGGTGAAAACTGGGTCTCCTTGCTGGAAAACGTCTGGGGCGAGTAAAACACAATGCCACCTAAAATGAATAAACACAGTGAAACAGTCACGGCAAAAGGAAAAATTATGGGAACGCACGCACCAGAAATGCCAATTGAAGTGGACGATGAAACCGGTGTTTGGAATACCGATGCTTTGCCCATGCTGTACGTACCACGCCACTTTTTTGTTAATAACCATATGGGCATCGAAGCGGAGATTGGTGCGGAACGATACGCCGAAATTCTCTACAAGGCGGGTTATAAGTCGGCGTATTTTTGGTGTGAAAAGGAGGCCGAGCTACACGGTTTTACTGGCGATGAAGTGTGGCACCATTATTTAAAACGTCTGTCGCAACGCGGATGGGGGTTGTTTATTACCGAGGCCCTAAACGTTGCAGAAGGAACGGCCAGAGTACGTTTAGAAAACTCCGCGTTTGTTTATCACTATCTGCAAGAGCATGGCGCCAAGGTGAATCGCAAAGTGGATTATATGTTCACAGGTTGGTTTGCTGGTGCCCTGGACCAAGTGGCTGCCAGCCAAGGGTTAGCGGTGCGCAGCCAAGCCATTCAAACACAGAGTGCTGCAGAAGAAGGTTGTGATGTGGGCTATTTCTCTGTGTCACCGCGTTAATCTGTTTATTGACTGTCCGTTATTTTAACTAAGGCGGGGTTTTACTATGTCCCAGTATGATGCGTTATTCGAGCCACTCAAGATCAATAAATTAACGATACGCAACCGTATTGTTAGTACGGCTCACGCGGAGGTCTATGCAACAGATGGCGGGATGACCACCGACCGCTATGTGAAATATTACGAGGAAAAAGCCAAAGGTGGATGCGGGCTGTGTATTTGCGGCGGCTCCAGTGTGGTGTCGATCGACAGCCCGCAAAGCTGGTGGAGTTCGGTGAACCTGTCTGTCGACCGTATTATTCCGCATTTTCAAAACCTAGCCGACGCTGTGCATAAGCACGGTGGCAAGATCATGATTCAAATTACCCACATGGGGCGCCGCTCCCGCTGGGATGGTGAAAACTGGCCCAGCCTGATGTCGCCGTCGGGTATCCGTGAACCCGTCCATCGGGCGACTTGTAAAACCATCGAAGTAGAAGAAATTTGGCGTATTGTGGGGGATTTCGCTCAAGCCGCGCGCCGTGCCAAAGAAGGCGGGTTAGACGGTGTTGAGCTGTCTGCAGTACACCAACATATGATCGATCAGTTCTGGTCACCACGAGTTAATAAGCGTACCGATGAATGGGGCGGGACTTTTGAAGGGCGAATGAAATTCGGCCTAGAAGTGCTCAAAGCGGTGCGCGCAGAAGTCGGTCCAGACTTTGTTGTGGGCCTGCGTATTTCTGGTGATGAATTCCACCCAGATGGTTTGAATCACGAGGACATGAAACAGATTGCCAAATACTTTAACGACACCGGCATGATCGATTATTTCGGTGTGGTGGGATCGGGGTGTGATACGCACAATACCTTGGCCAATGTGATTCCTAACATGAGCTATCCTCCTGAGCCATTTTTACATCTTGCGGCTGGGATCAAGGCAGTCGTCGATGTGCCTGTGATTCATGCGCAAAATATTAAAGACCCAAATCAAGCCAAGCGAATTATTGAAGGAGGGTATGTGGATTTTGTTGGTATGACGCGCGCGCACATTGCCGATCCGCATTTTATCGCCAAAATCAAGATGGATCAGGTGGATCAAATTCGCCAGTGTGTTGGTGCAAATTACTGTATCGACCGTCAATACCAAGGTTTGGACGTGCTCTGTATTCAAAATGCAGCGACCTCTCGAGAGTACATGGGGCTGCCCCATACCATTGAGAAAACCAGTGGTGTAATTCGTGAGGTGTTGGTAATTGGTGGTGGACCAGGAGGAATGGAAGCCGCTCGCGTGGCCGCAGAGCGCGGACATAAAGTCACGCTAATTGAAGCGGCGTCTGAATTAGGTGGGCAAATTAATTTAGCGGCAAAAGCGCCACAGCGAGATCAAATTGCGGGCATCAGTCGCTGGTTAATTATGGAGTTAGAGCGTTTAGGCGTGACGATTCGAGTTAATACCGCTGCGGATGAATCTCTGGTAACCAGTTTGGCGCCTGACGTTTGTATTTTGGCAACGGGAGGGCGCCCTTTCCTTGAGCAGAACCCAGAGTGGGGAGCGGAAGACGACTTGGTGGTATCCAC
The DNA here is from genome assembly GCF_003387375.1 of Marinomonas pollencensis. Classification (GTDB taxonomy): domain Bacteria; phylum Pseudomonadota; class Gammaproteobacteria; order Pseudomonadales; family Marinomonadaceae; genus Marinomonas; species Marinomonas pollencensis. The sequence goes on from NZ_QUNG01000013.1 coordinate 7,803, forward strand.
TTGGGATATTTTAAGCGGCAAGGTCGAGCCTGGTAAAAATGTACTGATCTACGACACGATTTGCGAATTTTCTGGTATGTCTGCCGCGGATTATTTGGCGGCAAAAAGGGCCTTGGTGGAACTAGTAACGGACGACATCAAGCCTGGGGTGGGCATTGGTGGCACTACGTTTCCGACTTACTATCGTTCGCTGTATGAGCAAGAAGTTATTATGTCTTCAGACCTCAAATTGGAAAAAGTCTATCGTGAAGACAGTCATTTAGTGGCGCTGTTAGAAAATGAATACACCGGCCAGCAAGAAGAGCGGGTGGTTGATCAAGTGGTGATTGAAAACGGAACCCGCCCGAATGAAGACTTGTACTACGCGTTAAAAGCAGCGTCTTGCAATAAGGGGCAGATTGATATGCAAGCCTTGTTTGATATCGAGCCACAGCCAGTGCTTAAGGCGCAGGGTGATGAGGCAGTGGATGGCATGATTCTATGGCGGTTAGGGGATTGTGTGTCACAGCGAAATATCCATGCGGCGCTATACGATGCTTTGCGCCTTTGCAAAGACCTTTAACGATGAGCCTATTTGGCGGATGAGGATTCATCATGGCGATTGACTGGTTACCTTCAGTATTGATTGTGACACTGCTTATATTGGCGGTGATTGGCGGTGTGCGGCGAGCCAATTTATGGCGTGCAGGGCAGCCAGAAAAAGTCGATATAGTGGCTGGCTTGTTGGCACTGCCAAAACGCTACTTGCAGGACCTTCATCATGTGGTTGCACGGGACAAATACATGTCTCAGAGCCACGTTGCCACCGCCGGTGGTTTTGTCTTATCCATGATTTTAGTGCTCTTAGTGCATGTCTTTGGCGTCAGCAATCGGTTATTGGCAGGGGCGTTATTAGTGGCGTTAGGACTGATGTTTGTTGGTGCTTTATTTATCGCGAAACGTCGTTTACAGCCGCCTAGTCGGTTATCCAAAGGGCCTTGGATGCGCTTGCCGAAAAGCCTACTGACGTTTGCTGTGACATTTTTTGTACTGACGCTGCCCATGGCTGGAGTATTGCCTGAGGGGACTGGCAATTGGTTGTTAACGATGATTTTGTCGGCAGGCATCATTATCAGCTTGTCGGAGCTGCTGTTTGGTATGACGTGGGGCGGGCCGATGAAGCATGCTTTTGCGGGGGCGTTACACCTTGCTTTCCACCGTCGTCCGGAGCGATTTGGTGGTGGTCGTTCGACTGGATTGAAGCCCGCAGCCTTGGGGGGAGAGGTTCATGGGGTGGCCAAACCGAGTGATTTCAAATGGAATCAATTGCTGGGTTTTGATGCGTGTGTACAGTGTGGCAAATGCGAAGCCATGTGCCCCGCGTTTGCCGCAGGGCAACCATTGAATCCAAAGAAGTTGATCCAAGATATGGTGGTGGGCTTGGCGGGCGGCACAGATGCTAACTACGCTGGCAGTCCTTATCCAGCTGGTAAAGGCGAGGCCAGAGCGTTAGGCAGTGCCAAAGGCGGGGCCGATAATGTGATCACCGCAGGTTTGGTTGATGCCGATACTTTATGGTCTTGCACCACATGTCGCGCCTGCGTAGAAGAGTGTCCGATGATGATTGAACACGTGGATGCCATTGTGGATATGCGCCGCTTTGTAACGATGGAAAAAGGCCAAACCCCTAATAAGGGGGCGCAGGTGTTAGAAAATATAATTGCCACCGATAACCCCAATGGCTATGCCCCAGGGAGCCGAACCCATTGGGCTGCTGACCAGAACCTGCCTTTGATGAAAGATAAGCAGCAAGTGGATGTATTATTTTGGGTGTCTGATGGCGCTTTTGATATGCGCAGTCAGCGTATTCTTCGCGCTTTTGTGACGCTTATGAAAGCCGCTAAGGTGGACGTGGCTATCTTGGGTGACGAAGAGCGCGACTGTGGCGATGTAGCGAGGCGGTTAGGCGATGACGCCAGTTTTCAGAGTTTGGCGAAGCGTAATTTGGCCACACTGTCGCAGTATAAGTTCAACAAAATAGTCACTACTGATCCCCATGCTTACCACTGCTTGCGTAATGAATACAGTGACTTGGATGTGAATGGGGTGCTTTCTCAAGGGGCATCAGGACAAGCTGTTGAGGTGCTTCATCATACGACTTTTTTGAATCATTTGGTTGAACAAGGCTTGCTTAATTTTGAGCGCTTTAGTGACACCCGGATGACTTACCATGACCCTTGTTATCTAGGTCGTTATAACGGTGAATACGAAGCACCTCGTGAGCTGTTGCGTTCGTTAGGCATTAATATTACCGAGATGGCCCGCTCCGGCTACCGTTCTCGCTGTTGTGGCGGTGGCGGCGGTGCACCGATTACCGATATTCCAGGAGAGCGTCGTATCGCCGATATGCGCATGGCCGACGTCACTGAGACCGGCGCTGAGCTGGTGGCAGTTGGCTGTCAGCAATGCACAGCCATGTTGGAAGGGGTGGTTGAACCTCGACCAGTGGTGAAAGACATTGCGGAAATTCTGGTAGGGCAGTTGATTGAGGAGGTCCATTGATGAATGACTTCTCCTCTGTCGCTGTGTCCCCTGTGGGGGTGGTACGGCGTGATCCGCGTAAAGAATGGATGGCTCGAAATCGCTTACACCCACGACATCATGAGGTGATTAGCGAAGGCGTCGGCGGCGAGATGGGGGCAAATGGCTTAATGCGTAGAAACCCACGTCAAATCGGGTTTATTGGCCCTAATGGTATTAAGCGCATTGATCGCCTCAAAGGAAATGCAGTTCAGACGCCCAATAAACGACAATCGGTAGTGCCAGAAGTCGTGTTGCCATGGCATGTAGTCGCCACGGCAGATTTCTATATTTTCGTGGTGCCGGATATGGTGGGGGGGCGATTATCTGGCCATGACAAAGACATATTAGGCCTGGCTCATCGCTTACAAAAGGAAATAGCAGGACAAGGTGCGGTGGTGGCGGTGTGCTTTGGTGAAGTCAAAGAAACACAGTTTGAGTTGGCTGGAGTGGATCGCTTGGTGCACTTTGCAGGCGCTGAGTTTGAGGGCTTTGCAGCAGAAGCAAAAGCCGCCGCGTTGGCTGCTATGGACGAACGATGGGCACCAAAACACTGGCTGTTTCCTGATAGCATTCATGGTGGTACAGATTTGGGCTCTCGTCTTGCGGCTGAGTTAGGAGAGCGGCCGGCGACGCAAGCATGGCAAGTGGATCTGGAAAAAACCGTCGCTCGTGGCGCAGGGGGGAGCCTTGATATAAGCCGAGCCACGCCACGTATTTTATTCTTGCTAGAAGAATGTGCGTACCCCATTGATGAAACGCGTCATCAAGTTTTATCTCTAGAGATGCCTGAGGTACAGCGTCCTGCGCCGCGCTTACTTGACCAAGGGTTAGTGGCTGTCGACCCGAATGAAATTCCATTGGCTGAAGCCGAGTTCATATTGTCGGCAGGCAATGGCATCCATAACTGGGCGCAATTTCACCAGACTGCTAAGGCGTTAGGCGCCACGGAAGGAGCGAGTCGAGTGGCGGTTGATGATGGTTTTATGCCACGTTCTCGTCAAGTGGGCGCATCGGGCACCTGGGTGACAGCGCGTGTTTACATAGCCGTGGGCATTTCAGGGGCAATCCAGCATCTACAGGGGATTGCCCAGTGCGACAAAATCATAGCGATTAACACTGATGCAGGTTGTGACATGGTAAAACGAGCGAATTTAGCTGTGATTGACGACAGTGATGCGATTTTGTCTGCCTTGATGATGTTAGCGAACGAGAAGCTTGTTGAGCCCGGTGCTGTTCAAGGAAACACTAACAAGGAGGACAGCGATGCCGCTTAATATTGTGTCTTTGGTGTCAGTGGGCCGCCACCCTCAGTCGGGGCGGTCGCGACGTGCTGAACAAGATGGCCGTGCTGTCGAAATGGGGTTGAAGCTTGCAGGTCAGCAATTATCAGTGGTTCATGTGGGCAACCCTGATGAGCCAGTTTTACGTCAATATGCAGGTATGGGACTATCGTCTTTAACGGTTTTAAAACAAGCAGATAGATTTGATGCTGTGCCTGTTCTGCAGCGTTATTTAGAACAAAAAAACATCGACATAGTGCTCACTGGAGTCCGTAGTGAGAGTGGTGAGTCGTCTGGTATGGTGCCCTATTTATTAGCACATGCTTTAGGTTGGCCAGTGGTGGCTCGAGTAGCAGACATTGTGTGTGTAGAAAAGGGGGAGGCGCAGGTGTTATTGGCGTTACCACGGGGTCAACGCCGTGCGGTGCGAGTTGCATTACCCTTTATTGCTAGCCTGGATTTGGCTGCCCCCCCTGCGCGTCAAAGTGCGTTTGGGGTCGGCTTACGGGCCAAAATAGAAACCATTGAGAGTATTGGAGAAGTAGACCAGATTCGTGTAGATTGGCAAGAGGCTGAGGCAAAACCTCGTGCCAAACGTCTTAAAACGGTAAAAGCGAAAACCGCTGCCGAACGCTTTAAGGCGGCCACAGCAAAACCGCAAGGTGATGCTGGCAAGGTGCTGATAAACGAAACGACGCAACAAAAAGCACAAGCTATTTTTGATCTATTACTGGAAGAGAAAGTGATTCGCTAGGTACTAAACTATGATGATTGTAGACTTGGTTGATGAAGTAGATTTTAAAGAAAAATTGATCGCCCTAGGGGCACCTGTTTGCCAGGAGCAAAGCTTGGAGGAAGTCCGCGAGGCGACCTTAGCGTGGTTAAAGGAATACCCGGAGCAGATATCGTTTGTGCAACAGCTTTGCCAAGAAATGGAGCACAACGAAGTAACGGTTCTGCCGGAAGTAAAAGCCTTGCTGCGGCGTTTTATTGGCTTTACAGGAATGGTATAAAAACCACGTTTGGTGTGGGTCTAATCAGCGGGTACTCAGCAGGCTGCACTCTAGTAAGATTCTTTAAAATGGGCGCTGATTAAGCGCCCGTTTTGGTTTGGCAGGGAGAGTTGTCGATCCGCCCAATTAGGGTGTGACAAGATTCTTTTGAATGGTAGAGGTGTACCATTCTAAAAAGTTAATGATGCCAAATTCATAGGTTTCTGAATAAGGTCCAGGCTGATAGCCAATCGAGTTAATGCCCATTTGGTTGCGCTCGCCAAGGTTTTTGTCTTGCTCGTTAGTGGCATCCCAGACATGACGTAGTTTTTCTGTCTCGTAGTCCACCCCTTCTACCGCATCTTTGTGCACAAACCACTTTGTAGTGACTATGCTTTCTTGAGCAGAAATAGGCAGTACTCGAAACACAATAAAGTGGTCTGATTGCATGTGGTTCCACGAATTAGGCAGGTGCAAAATTCGCATCGACCCTAATTCAGGATTTTTTACTCTGCCGAGCAATTTTTTGCAGGCTACGCTGCCATCCATGGTCATCACCTTAGTGCCTTTTTTTAAGGGCATACGAACCATGCGATTGCGCTGGGATCTGCCAAAGCTTTTATGTTGATGGGGAATTCCTTCGGCATCCCATTGGGCCGCTTGGGCATTATAATGATCGATGAAATCTTGTGGCGCCCTTGGGTCGTGGGTGTCGTCCCATTCGAGCAACGAATTTAACAGTTCTGGGTGGCTGCCAGCGCAGTGATAACACTCACGATTGTTTTCCAGTACCAGTTTCCAATTGGCGCGTTCATACATAGTTGATTCGGCCGCCAACTTGGTATTTTCCACATCGTAAGGGGCCATGTAATCGTCCAGTGAAGAGAGAAAGGCATCAAACTCATCATCGGGAGCCGTCTGCGCTAAACAGACAAAAATAAACCCGCCGGAGTGCTTGCAGTGAGCTGCTTGCAAACCGTGTTGGCCTTTATCAAACCCTTGATTCATCTCATTGCCAGCAAACAGCAGATTGCCTTTGAGGTCGTATGTCCATTGGTGATAGGGGCAGACGAGGTTCGCTACTTTACCGCGCTGTTCATGGCAAAGAACGGATCCTCGATGACGGCAAGTATTGTGAAAGGCATTGATATTGCCTTGAGCATCGCGCACTACCAGAATAGGGTTTTGACCGATTTGAACCGTAAAATAATTACCCTTGCTGGGGATTTCGCTGGTCATGCCAACGAACAGCCATTCTTTTTGAAACACTTCCTCCATATCGATGCGAAAAACATGAGGGTCATTGTAAAAGCGTGCTTCAAGTGAATGGTTGGTTAGGCGTTTACGCAGCGCATCCAACATGTCTGAGCGCGCCTCATCAAGGGTGGTATGGCGGACATTAAGCAGATCGTTTTGATTCATCTTTCTGGACCCTTAATTGCAAAAAGAATTAACTATATAAGTTGCTAAATTCGTCATGCTGAAGACAGCGTTTGCGGCACACGGGCATGCCGAAATTGGGCATAACCTTAAGGCTATATTGCGCTAATAACAGCCGAGTAAAGTGCCCAATCGCGACATGCTATGGTATTCAAATCGACTCTCAATGTCTGATCTCGTGCGGCTTTGGTGGCAATGAGCAAGTTATTGTCGTTTAGAGTTAATTGGTGTCTCTCTAGTCGAACGAGAATGAGCGGAATAACAGATTAACGTGCCACTGATTGGGAAGCCGCTATGACCGATTCGACGCCTAGTGTAAACGCTGATTACTTAGCCCCAGTTAATACTCAAACCTGGGTCAATGGTCGTCACAATGTACGTTGTGTAAAAGTAATTCATGAGACATGGGATGTGCGCACGTTTTGCTTTATGGCACAGCAACCTGTGATGTTTTTCTTTAAGCCTGGCCAGTTTGTGACGTTGGAGTTGGAGATAAACGACAAACAGGTGATGCGTTCTTACACCATTTCGAGTTCTCCCTCTGTGCCCTATAGCTTTTCTATTACGGTCAAACGCGTACCTGGAGGTGAAGTCTCAAATTGGCTCCATGACAACATGGTAATTGGCAGTGAGGTAGCAGTACATGGGCCGGTTGGGCAATTTAATTGTATAGATTTTGCCGCAGAGAAAGTGCTTTTGTTATCTGGGGGGGTAGGTATTACTCCTGTGATGTCGATGGCGCGTTGGTGGTTTGATACGAATGCGGATGTGGACATTACTTTTATTCATAGTGCTCGCTCTCCCCGTGATGTGATTTATCCGCGTGAGCTGGATCATATGGCGTCGCGTTTAGATAACTTTGGCCTCTACTTGATTGTAGAGCGAATGGAGAACGGTTTGCCGTGGCAGGGTTATCGGGGCTTTTTTGATGAAGATAAGCTGCGCATGATCTCCCCTGATTTTATGGAGCGAGAGATTTTTTGTTGTGGCCCGACACCCTATATGAATGCAATCAAAGCGCTGTTGCAAAAGCATGGTTTTGACATGAGTCATTACCATGAAGAATCCTTTGGTGCGACACCAGAAAGTGTGGTGGAAGATGCGCTAGAGCAGGCAGAAGTGGCGCAGGCAGAAGCGGATGCGATTAACCAAGATGATTTGCTGCGAGTCGAGTTTGTTAACAGTGGTAAAAGTATTCAAGTGTCGGCTGGGGAAACCTTGCATACCGCGGCAGCAAAATTGGACTTAATGATACCGAAAGCCTGTGGAATGGGAATCTGCGGTACATGCAAGGTGCTGGTAACAGAGGGTAAAACTCAGATGGATCATAATGGTGGCATTACTGATGATGATGTAGAAGAGGGGTATGTGCTGTCTTGTTGTACTGTGGCTAAGACTAATGTGGTTGTGGAATTCTAACGAAAAGGCTATTTTTATTAAATGCTGGATCAATAAAAGAGCCATGGTGGATTAAAACAGTGCAAAATTTTTATCAAAGATGGGGGCTACTGACCTCAGGGTTGCTAAATAACGCTGTATTGTGTGTCTAGAGCAGTCCAATGCCATGGTTTTGTCTCTTATTGCGACGGTATCACCCCAAATAATAAAAAATGCATTTTCTTTAATCTTGGTCTGATTTTTGCCTAAGTTTAAGAAGTGAAAATAAGAGGGCACAGCCATGGTCACAACAACACATTCCATTCCTCCTCAAACAGCGAAAAAAACCACAAAAGTCGGCTTTTTGCTGCTCGATCACTTTACTATGATTGCCTTAGCGTCTTCGATAGAACCCTTACGAATGGCAAATCAACTGTCAGCGGAAGAGCTTTATAGCTGGCACTTAATTTCTGAGGATGGATTGCCCATATCGGCCAGCGACGGTTTGAGTCTAACGCCAGACCATGCCATGGCAAATGCGCCAGATTTGGATTTAATTATTGTGGCTGGTGGATTAGATATTACGCGCTCTTTTACCGGTAAACAGGTCACTTGGCTACAGCAAAAAGCTCGCAAAGGTGTTCACCTTGGTAGTATTTGCACTGGGGCGTATCTTTTGGCCCATGCCGGTTTGCTTGATGGTTATAACTGCAGTGTGCATTGGGAATGCCTCACCGCACTGCAGGAACGTTTCCCTAAAGTAAATTGCAATAATCTGCTCTTTTCTATTGATCGTAATCGATCTACCTCGTCTGGTGGCAATGCGCCGATGGACATGTTTTTAACAATGATAGCGCGTCAGCATGGGGTCAAACTGTCCAATGCGGTATCCGATATGTTTATCTGTGAACGGATTCGTACTGAATCCGATCAGCAGCGAATGCCGTTACGCCAATTAAACAATGGAGGGGGATGTAAACCTAAATTGGTGGATGTGATTCAGTTAATGGAAAACAACTTAGAAGAACCGATTGAATTAGATGAAATGGCGAGCTTCGTGAATGTCTCTCGCCGTCAAATAGAGCGTATGTTCCATAAATATTTGGACTGCTCGCCTTCGCGCTATTATTTGCGCTTGCGATTGGATCGTGCGCGCCAATTATTAAAACAGTCGAATATGTCGATTGTCGAAATTTCTACCGCCTGCGGCTTTATATCCACTCCGCATTTTAGCCGCTGCTATCGTAAGCATATTGGTATTTCGCCGCGGGATGAGCGCAAAATGGCATGGGCTCATGCTGGTATGCTACCAACGATTAATGGCACCAATACAAGCAGTATGATGTATATCGCTCATGCCTCTTCTGCATTACAGCATGCTCATGCGGAACCAAGCTATGGTTCGGTTACGATTTAGCCATTGCTGGCAAGCAGAAAAAGTCAGTTAAATAAGGGAGGCGTGGCCTCCCTTATTTAACTGCGTTACGCGCTGATTTATTGCTGGCAATACAACAGTGTCTTTTTGCGCTCTTGGCTTCTTTGTGAACAAGACCAATTAGGGTAGCTTTCCTTAGCATCAGATCGTTGCACGATGAAAAAAGGCTTGTGCTGGGCTTTTAGCCAAGCTTTATTGGCCTCTGAGCGCTGTAATGCTTTGCCATTGGAATAGAATTGTGCAGAAAACGGACGGTGTCTTAGATAGAAAAGGTCCGCACTTTCACTTTCCTTTTGTTGTTTCCAAATGGCCATAATGCCGGCTTCTGAACGAGCCTCTCCATAGTGAAAATGAAGAGCGGTAATAAACACAATTAACATAGCAGGGGTTAGGAAACCGATGCCATAGAGCCAGCGAGGGAGGGCCTGTTGACGCTGATAATGTAGCAGTAATAGCGCCGTGGCAGGTAAAGAAGGCATTACATAAGTGATTAAGATATTGCCAGCAAAAGTGAATAACAAAAGAGGGGCTATGGCCCAGCAAAGAAGGAAGCTGCCAAATCCGCTAGCGGCTTCTTGAGTGTCTTGGTTGCTGCGCAGCAATCTTGCCCATTGGGCAAAAATAAGAGGTGTCCAAGGTAACATGGCAATCATGCCATAGAGCCAGATGGTGCCCCGCACACGTTCATGAGCGGTACCATACAGATCACCTTTCCAGCCTCCAATAATAAAACGTTTGATGTGCTCGCCGACAATAAAGTAATCCAAGAAACCGGGCGTTCGATATTCTGCGAGGGCATACCAAGGCAATGTAATCAGTAGCAACAGCAGACTGCCATAACCCCAAGGTAAAACCTGCCATAGTTTTTTCCAGCGAGCATTGGGAAGCAACCAGAGTGCCAGGCTGATGCCTACCAGTACCAGTGCAAGAGGGCCTTTTGAAAGCATGCCGAGCGCCAAACCGACAAAGAATAGGTAACCCCAAATAGGGTGCTTTTTGTTCCAGGCGAACCAAAAACTGACCATGCTAAGCGCAATGGAGAAGGTGAGAGCTGTGTCTGTTGTAACGGCGCCAGAAATCAGAATAAAAGAGAAGCTAGAGGCCAGAATGCTGCTGGCAAATAATCCCATTTTTCTTGAATTATAATGTGTTTTTGCCAACAAATAGGTGAGCCAAAGAATGCCTAAGGCGACGAGCAAATGAGGTATTCGAGCGGCAAATTCAGTCACGCCAAACAGTTCAAATCCCGCACTGCTAAGCCAGCTAAAAATGGGGGGCTTTCCCCAAAATGGCACATTGTAATCAAACATGGGGGTTATCCAGTTGCCTGTTTCTACCATGATGCGAGCCATTTCGCCGTAGCGTGCTTCTGTGGTGTCCATTAATGGATAAAGGCTGAGGGAAAACAATCGTATCAGTAGACAGCTAAATAGCAGTAGCATGAGCTGTTTTGAAGTAGGTAATGCGTGGCGATTAAGGGGCATACTCGAGTTCCTGGTGGGTACAAGTGGGGTGACTGAATGACTCTTCCATAAGGACATAAAGTGGTCGTTGTTTGGATTCAATGAACAGGCGTCCTACGTATTCACCAAGTACGCCAATTGACAGGAGCTGAATGCCGCCTAAAAATAAAATCATCAGCATGGTGGAAGGGTAACCGGTCACTGGATCTCCCCAAAGAAGGGTTTTGGTGAATATTATTAGCGCCATGACAAAGGCGCTGAGAGAAGTAAGTACACCTGCGGTTGTGGCCCAGCGTAATGGCTTAGTACTAAAGGAGGTAATCCCCTCTAATGCCAAATGAATGAGTTTTGAGTAGTTCCATTTCGTGCTGCCCGCTAGGCGAGGATCACGGTCAAATTGCAAGATGGTACGCTGAAACCCTGGCCACGCGAGAAGGCCTTTCATAAAGCGAGTGCGCTCTGGTAGCTGATTAATCACGGACACGACTTTTTCATCCAACAGGCGAAAGTCACCGACGTTCTCAGTGATCGGCTGATCGCTCATTTTCGACATCAGTTTATAAAACAGACGTGCGCTAAAACGCTTCAGGAAATTTTCTCCATGACGCGCTTTGCGTTGCATCTCAACCACATGAGCGCCATTTCGCCAGGCTTGTACCATCTCTTTAATGCATTCTGGTGGGTCTTGTAGATCTGCATCCAATAAAATGACACAGCGAGCGGTTGCGGCTTTTAATCCTGCGCTGGTAGCGGCTTCTTTGCCAAAATTACGGCTAAAACGTAAGCATCTAACCTGATGCATCGGATGATTAAAGCGTGTTACCAAGCGCCAGCTGAGGTCTGTACTACCATCATCGATGTAAAGGATTTCACAATGCTGGCCAAGCGCATCCAGTGCTCGACAGACGCGTTCATGGCAGATGGCTAAGACATCCATTTCATTGAAGAATGGAATAATAACGCTTACTAATGCTTGTTCTGATGTTGGCTTTCTTGTTGGCGCTTTATAAAGGTAGGGTACTGCACTCATGATTCACCTTTTCTGTACCTTGATGGGAATAACACGATGTTACGCATCAACAAGTCGTAAAAAGATGATTCACTTTTTTTTCATGCTGCTATGGCATAATTTAGGCTAGCGAAGATGCGACTGACTGAGACAGAGAGCGAATGAAATTACTATTAGTGGAAGACCATAAAGATATCGCAGGGGTTATTTTTGATTATTTTGAAATCAAAGGTGACATCCTAGACTACGCAAGCAATGGTGTGCAAGGCCTCGAATTGGCGAAAAATGGTCACTACGATGCGATTATTCTGGACGTAATGCTACCAAAAATGGATGGTTTAACCGTCTGCCGGTTATTGCGTGAAAGTGGCAAGGATACCCCTGTTTTGATGCTCACCGCGCGTGATACAAAAGAAGATATTCTAAGTGGTTTTAGTCATGCCGCAGACGATTACTTAATTAAGCCTTTTGATTTAGAGATTTTAGATACGCGGTTGCAGGCGTTAATACGACGTCATACTGGTGCCGTCGCCAATCGAGTATTAAATTTTGGTGCTTTAACCCTTGATATGAATACGCGCGTGTTACAACGTGAAGGCAGTCGCTATTCATTAAACCCTTCGCAATATACTATTTTAAAATGTCTAATGAACCGAGCACCAGAAGTGGTGAGCAAAGCAGAAATTTGTGATGCTTTGTGGGGAGACGAAGAGCCTGATAGTAAAGTGCTGCGCAGCCATATTTACCAGTTGCGCAGTTTGATTGATCGTCCTTTTGAACATGCTTATTTGCGCACGATTTCGAAAGTGGGATATCGCTTGGTGGCAGAAGACGAAGTATGAGGCTAATGAGAACTTCAAAACAATTGACGGTTACCTATTTCTCGATTGTCGCCTTCGCCATTATTGCGTTTCATTTCTCTATGCTGGTCTCAATGATAGAGAATATGGAGTCGATTTATGCAAAAACCCGAATGGATAAAGACATAGCGACAGCAACGGATATGTTTCAAGGTACCACGCTTTCACATGTTACTGTGCCGCCGTTTTCCGATGCATATTTAGGTAAGCAGAATTTGCCTGTTTGGGTGGTATTAAAAGACGATGTTTCTGATGACAAGCCTTACCATTTGGATTCTGACTCTGACACCAATCTTGAATTTTTCTCGATGGTGAAAAAGGTGGTTATTAACGGCCAGGCCCGCGATCTTTATTTGATTCACTATGATGAAATCTACGAAACCAGTGAAGCTAAGATGTTTGATACGCAGACCACTCAGTTGGCGATTTCACTCTTATTGTTGGTGGTGAGTCTGTGGGTGGTAATGCGTATTTCAAGCCGTTTAACAGCACCACTGTCTAGCTTGTCTAAGAATTTAGCATCACGCAGTCCAGAAGATTTTGCACCTATTCCCGTGCCAGATGGCGCAGCGACACGTGAAATACACCAGCTAGTGGAGCGTCTCAATAGCTATCAAAGCCAAATTCGCAGTTTGATCGACCGTGAGCGAGCGTTTAACCGTAATGCAAGCCATGAGTTACGAACACCGTTAATGGTCATGCGTGGCGGTCTCACTCTGTTGGCGAAATCCGATTCAAAAGAGTTTATTGAGCGCCAGCGCCAGCGCATGATGCATGCTTGCCAAGAAATGGAAGACTACATTAAGACGTTATTATCCTTAACGCGGGATGAAGATACAGAAAGCCTGTCGTTACGTATTTTAACCGAGGCGGAACTGCAATTGATTTGCAGTGCTCATATGGATTTTCGACCGAAAAGTGACGTGCTGTTAGAGACGGTCGTAGAAGGCACGGTGGCAACCAAACTGCCGTTGCCTACCTTGCATATCTTGATCGGCAACTTGGTGAAAAATGCCTTGTCGTGTACCGAATCCGGCTCGATTAAGTTGATTATGCAGGACAATGTGATCAAGGTTGTCGACACTGGATGTGGCTTGCAAGGCAAGCCGTCGGGTGAAAGTTACGGCTTAGGTTTGATGATTGTGCGAGACATATGCAGCAAATATCATTGTCAGTTTTCACTGGTGGATAATGACACGGTTGGCTGTACCGCCAGCATAGTATTTCCTGCTGAGTAGGCGCTTTAAGGTGCTAAGTTGTTCTCTGGAGAAGGGCTACTATCTATGGAAGTAGCCCTTTTTTATGCTTTGGGGTTGGCAAATACCCAAGATCGAGACAAACTGTAATTAAATAAAAGCCCTATTAGGATGCCTGGAATCATAGCGAGATAGGGCCATAATAAAACGAATTCAGAAGCACTAGGTTGAAGCTTGATTAATAGGTAATAACATCCCCAGTTAGGGACAAAAGATAGGGTGGAACAAAATAGAAAATGCAACCATTGGCGTAGTTGTTGTGAGCGCTGCATTGAAGTTTGCGCTTGAAAGGTGAAGCGCCGGTTCCATAACCAGTTAGAACTGGCAGCAAGCCAGAATGAACCGATTCTTGCTGTTATCGGCGGCAGCCAAATGGACAAGAGTAGCATGGAGCCAAGGTCAACAAGAAAGCCAATACTGCCCACTAGAGCAAAGCGCATAAAAGTTTTTTGAAGAAAAGTAAAAGTCATGCATTTAGTATGACAATGAATGCATCAAAAAAAGATGAATTGCGAGTCCATTTAATTTAGGAGAAAAGCGATGAAAGTATTAGCATTTGGCGCAAGCTCAAGTACGCACTCTATCAATAAAGCCTTAGCGACTTATGCCGCTGGCATGATTGAGGGGGCGACGGTGACAGTATTGGATTTAAATGACTTTGCGATGCCGGTGTTCTCCGAGGACCGAGAAAAAGAATTTGGGGTGCCCAATGAAGCTCAGGCGTTTCTTGATGAAATTGCCGACGCGGATTTGCTGGTTGTGTCTTTTGCTGAACATAATGGCTGTTATACCGCAGCCTATAAAAACACCTTTGATTGGGCGTCGCGCCTAGTGAATAAGGTTTATCAAAATAAGCCTGTTATCGCATTATCTACCTCCCCAGGTCCAGGAGGTGCTAAAAGTGTCTTGGCGTTAGCGCTAAACAATCTGCCGTTTTTCCAAGCCAAGGTGTTGGGTAGTTTAAGTGTCCCTTCTTTTTACGATGTGATGAAAGAGGGGGAAATTGTCGATGCAGGAGTGAAACAGTCTTTAGCAGAGCTGATGGCGAAAGCTCAGGCATAATTTTTTGGATGATGAGGTGTCACATGGATCAGGAAGTAAAATTAGTGGTTTTAATCGATGTGCAAGCGGGTAAGGCAGAGCAGCAAATTCGTCTCTTTAATAACCTAAAGCCTTTAGTACTTGAGGAAGAAGGCTGCTTTGAATATGAGCTGCATCGGGTGACGGATAACGAAGATCAGCTTGTGCTAACTGAGCGTTGGTCCAGTGAAGCGGCTTGGAAAGCCCATCATGAAACGCCTCACATGAAAGAAGCCAGTAAGCTAACGCCTTCGTTTCGAGCAGGTCCAACTAAAGTACTGCGTTTAGACTTGGTTTAACCGCTCTTTTGGGGAGCCAGAGGCATAATAAAGCAAAAATTTAAGGATGATGAGTGATGCCGCTAATGTGGGTAGTGATAGGGACTTTTGTACAATTGGGGTTGGCTGTATATGTATTCATTGCCAGCGTTTTCGCTGGCGGTGCTATTGCTCAACACCATGTACTGACAGACTTTGACGGCAAGGTTATTAATTCATCTTTTTTCGTTTTGCCTCTGTCCTTTGTGAGCGCTGCTATTTTGGTGTTGATTCAATACTGGAGAGGCGGTTCAGGCACAAGTTTTTGGTGGTATGCACTGCCGTGGAGTGTCATCGCCTTGTATATTTTCTATAGTATGGTGTTTTTACAGCCCGAAACATAATCGGGCTGATGGCCTTTTTTGTGATACGAACATTATGAGAAAAGGTAGCTATCTAACGATAAAATGTCCCTCTCAACGTCTTTGTGGAGGCGTTCTACAGTTAATAAATCACTGCTGCCTAGGGCGGAAATCAACGGCAAAAAGTGCTCTTGAGACGGGTGATTAAAAGACGCATAAGGTGCTTCTTGTTGATAATTTAATAAGGCATCAAGATCTTTGTGGATCAACTTATCATGTACCCAATCGGTGAAGCTGCTGACCATTTCTACGCGGTTTTTTGTTGGCGTTCGACTGAATAGTTCTTTTAGATTGTGGCTGATACCGCCGGAGCCGATGATTAATATATTGTCGTCTTTTAGAGAGCTAATGAGTTTTCCGTAAAGGTGATTTCTGGATGCGCCTAAGCCACTATTAATGGATATTTGAACAATCGGCACGTCGGCATTTGGGTACATTAGTCGCAACGGAATCCATACTCCATGATCCCAACCTTGGTTCTCATCTAACACTGGATGTAATCCAGAATTCTCAAACAATTGGGCGATTTTCTTGGCCAATGCTGGATCGCCAGGGGCGTTATATTGGATTTCATAAAATGATTTCGGGAAACCGTAAAAATCATGAATGGTTTCAGGCTGCTCGCCTGAGGTGATAACAATGTCTGCCGCCATATCAAAATGAGCCGAGAACACGATGATAGCCTTAGGTCGACTTAATTCCTTACCTAATTGGCTCAGAAAAATGGAGGTGCTACTGATTTCAGCGGCCATCATTGGGGAGCCGTGTGAAATGAACAAGGTAGGTTGTCGGTTCATAAGTAATGTCTCAATCAAAAGAAAAGGAAGTCATCCGTATAAGCTCATCACAGCCATCTGACTAACCGTCTTGCGGTATTGTGTCTTTAACGGTAGTGAGTCTCTAGGCTCTGTTGTTGAGCCGTAGTGCGTGTGAGCTAACGTGTTCGATGCACTGAAATAGCCCTGTGTGCTTTTGTCTCGTTTTATACGAACGAATGGTAATATCATATTGTCCTCTTATATGAAGATAAATCCTGATGCTGTTTAATGATTAACAACGCCATGTTGCTAATTGGCAATGATCTATCATGGGATTTAGCTGTCTGCTTGCAGTTTCTCGCGCTAAGGTGTATCTGTTGCGAGTCGCAATGTGAGATGTTTGGGGCGCTGTCAGGCTATGTATTTAGCCAGCTAATTTTTTATTGATGGTGTTTTCAGGGAGAGACGTATGGTCAGTATCGAGCAAATGGCAAAAGTATTAGAAGCATTACCGGACCCCGTCTTTGTGCTTTCTAGAAGTGGTCGCTATGTGGCGGTGTTTGGCGGCCATGATACGCGTTATTACCATAGTGCAGAGGGGCTGGTAGGGCTGCGAATTAGCGACATAGTCAGTGCAGATAAAGCAGATTGGTTTCTAGAGCAAATAGCGGTTGCCTTAGAAGCTGAGACCCTATTGATCCGAGAATACGAACTCAGTATCAGAGAGGTTGGCAGTGATGTCGAAGAGGGGCCAGTTGAACCGATTTGGTTTGAAGGACGGATTCAAAAACTAGACTTTCAAATAGCCGGTGAGGACGTGGTGCTCTGGATGGCCAGCAACATCACAGAACGTCATAAGCTGGAGGCCAAATTACGCAAACTGAGCGATACCGATAAGCTCACTGGACTGTTTAATCGGCGCCGGCTTGAGCGTGAGCTAAAAGCCGATTACCGTGCTTTTATCGGGCAAGGAGTGCCAACGTCAATTGTGATTTTTGATCTGGATAATTTAAAAACCATTAATGACACTTTAGGGCACTATGTTGGTGATGAGGTCATTGTTGCCATCGCGAATATCTGTCGTAATGAATTAGCTGACCATGGCATAGCGTGTCGTTACGGTGGGGATGAATTCGTAGTGGCTTTATTTAATGCTGAGGTCACACAGGCAAAGCAGTTTGCAGATAGGCTGCATGAAAAAGTGATGCATCATTTCCAGCAATTTTTCACCAAGAATCTAGCCGCTAGTATTGGTATTAGCGTCGGCATTTCTGGCATGTTGCCTGATGACACTTCATACAAGGCGGTCTTGAAACGTGCTGATGATGCTTTATATCAAGCTAAGCGCAGTGGTAAAAACAAAACGATTGTCGGTTGATATAGGCGTTTTTGGTCTTTTTAACGCCATCTTATTCTGGTTTTCTTATGCCTAAATCCAGCCCTTAAAATCTGCGTTAAAATAGCGCTAAAAATTCTTCTTAGTTACCCAATTTGCGCCCCTAATTGCTTTTACAAACGCCCTCTCAAGCCTCATGCTTAGCGCCTTTGAAGCTGGTCTAGGAATACATTAGTTATATGTGGGTTTTTATCACTTTGTTCGCGGCAGCGTGCCAATCGGTTCGTACCGCTTATCAAAATACATTGGCGACTGAAGCGGGTTTTTTACACGCGACTATGGCGCGATCGCTTTATGCTTTGCCTTTGGTAACAGGGTATTTGTTGCTCTGTATTGTGTTGTTTGGTGGGGTGTCATTGCCTACTGATTCGATGTTTTTTATGGCGGCTAGTCTTTGTGCGTTAGCACAAATTATGGCGACTTATTTCATGCTTCGAGTGTTTCAGTCAGGCAGTTTTGCCTTGGGTACCATGCTGGCTAAGACTGAGGCGGTGTTAGCGGCATTAATTGGTTTGCCTTTGTTGCATTATGGGTTATCTGCCATGGCTTGGTTAGGTATTGCAGTTGGTGTATTTGGTGCTTTGGTAATGAGTATAAAGTGGAAAAACTTGGCCAATATTCACCGTGATGCCTCCTTTGTATTTGGCTTGGGAAGTGGGTTTTGTTTTGCGGTTACGTCTGTTATGGCGTCGTTGGCAAGTCACTCATTTGAGGGCTCAATCATGACCAGTGCGGGAGTCACCTTGTTGTATGTTCTCCTCTTGCAATCGGCTATTTTGTGTGGCCTTCAGATGGTGAAAAGCCGTGACCTTATGACCCCTTTTAGAAAAAGCCCACAGCTAAGTTGGAAAGTTGGAATAATGAGTGGTTTAGGGTCAATTGGTTGGTTTACCGCCTTTGCGTTGGTGAATCCGGCGATGGTGAAAACCTTAGGGCAATTGGAGATCTTAGGCACTTTGTATTACTCAAAATATCGCTTTTCAGAGAAAATGAACATGCGTCAGTGGTTTGGTGGTGTGATGATTATTATCAGCGTGATCTTGGTAACCGCCGCGACGATAAAGTAATAAAGATTGCTAGAAAAAAGGGTTTGAGGACAGTCTTCAAACCCTTTTTTTTGCCTGTGCTAGTGCGAATTGCTTAGGCGCTGAATTCGTTGCAGAGGTTTATGTCCCATTGGTTATGGATATCCTGGTAGTCATTACCTTGTGCTAGCAAGAAGTGCAATTTGCAAAAGGCCGCTTCTAAGGTCATGTCGTATCCACTGAGTACTTTCATAGAAGACAGTACAGAGCCTGCGGCATACGC
Source organism: Marinomonas pollencensis (assembly GCF_003387375.1). Classification (GTDB taxonomy): domain Bacteria; phylum Pseudomonadota; class Gammaproteobacteria; order Pseudomonadales; family Marinomonadaceae; genus Marinomonas; species Marinomonas pollencensis. The sequence goes on from NZ_QUNG01000013.1 coordinate 26,698, forward strand.
ACCTTGAGAAACACCACCATGCAAACACTGGGTCAGATTTACCACGACTTTTTTGCGCAACAAGGTTTCGCTTAAGAAATCTAAGAATGTGGTATTTTGGTCTGGTACATTGCCTGCGCCATAGGTCATTAAAACAATCGCCTGACAATTTTCATCGTCTAGCACACTTTGATAAATAGACGCTGGCTGGCTTGGGTGAAGTGTCAATACTGCCACAGCGCCTTCTTTAAAGGTGAGGGCTCGTTCAGAGATCGGTTGAGAATCTGCTGATGAGGTTTGTTTGAGCATGCGGTCGTAGTGCAACTGCATGTCAATGGCAATTTCACCTAATAGTTCGTCGTTAGGTGTGGCAAAGGCTTTGAAGCGGCCGCTGCTGACCTTTTGCACACGATTGCCCCGCATTAGTTTTCCATCAAAAACCAGACTGACGTCTGGGATTGGGTGGTTGCATGCCAGTGATAAGGCGGCTTGTAAATTACTGGTTGCATCGCTGCGGTTCATTCCTAGCGGGATTTGTGAGCCAGTAACGAGAACATTTTTATCACAGCTGCCCAGCATAAAAGACAGGGCAGACGTAGTGTATGCCATGGTGTCAGTGCCATGCAGAATGATAAAGCCATCGTAATCTTGCCAGTGTGTCGCCAGAGTGCTGACTAATTGTGTCCAGTTGCTCGGGGTAATGTTGGCACTGTCGATTAAAGGCGACAGCTCCATAACCTCAAAGCTGGGTAAATCTGGCAAGCTTGCGCCCATTGCCAATTCAATGCGTTCTTGCAGGCCAGACGCCGGCGCTAAGCCTAAGTCTGTCTGTACCATACCAATGGTACCGCCAGTATAAAGTATTAAAACTTGAGATTTCATACACCAACCTTACTAGGAGATAGCATAGATTTAGGGTCTAACAGAGTGTTTAGCTGCTCTTCTGTTAATAGGTTTTCTTCAATCACTAAAGCGCGTACTGTGCTGCCGGTATTGAGTGCGGTATTGGCAATACGAGACGCATTAGCGTAGCCGATATGCGGTACCAGTGCAGTAATAATGCCAATGCTATTTTCAACATGCCCAGCACAAACGCTTTCGTTGGCTTGGATGCCTCGAATGCAGCGGTGCTCCATCATATGGCATGCTTCTTTTAGCATTTTTAGTGAGTTAAGTAAGTTGTATATGATCATAGGTTCCATGGCGTTTAGCTGCAATTGGCCCGCTTCAGCCGCCAGTGTTACCGCCAAATCAGAAGCGATGACTTGGTATGCCGTTTGGTTCATTGCCTCTGGAATAACAGGGTTTACTTTGCCAGGCATGATAGAAGAACCGGGTTGCATTGCAGGTAGGTTTATTTCACCCAAACCGGTACGAGGTCCGCTAGAAAGCAAGCGTAAATCATTGCTCATTTTGCTTAGCTTAATCGCCAGGCGTTTTAAAATGCCGGAGAAGAGTACGAACGCGCCCATGTCAGACGTGGCTTCTACTAGGTTGCTCGCAGGCACTAATGGTTTCGCGGAAATGGTTGCCAGCTTTTCTACTACCAAGTTGGCGTAGCCTTCAGTGGTGTTAATGCCGGTGCCGATGGCTGTACCACCGAGGTTGACTTCGCAAAGTAGAGCGCATGCTTCGCCGATACGATCAATGTCTTCCCCTAGGGTCACAGCGAAAGCGTCAAACTCTTGGCCTAGTGTCATAGGTACCGCATCTTGTAATTGTGTGCGACCCATTTTGACAATGTGCGCAAACTCTCGGCCTTTCTCTTCTAGGGCTTCTTTGAGAGAAGCCAAACTTGGAACAAAGTTATCGGCCGCAAACTGAATACCCAAGCAAGCCGCTGTTGGGTAGGCGTCATTAGTAGATTGTGAGCGGTTTACGTCGTCATTAGGGTGTAGGTGCTGGTATTCACCTTTGTTATGACCCAGTTTGCCTAAGGCAATGTTGGCGATCACTTCGTTGGCATTCATGTTTGTAGAGGTGCCAGCCCCGCCTTGAATGACGTCGACAATAAATTGGTCGTGATGATCACCTTGTATGAGATCTTGGCAGGCAAAGACAATGGCATCGGCTTTTTCAGTAGACAGCAAATTCATTTCTTGGTTGGTTCGAGCTGCCGCTGCTTTTACCATTGCCAACGCCTTAATTAACTCAGGAAAATGAGAAATAGGAACGCCAGTAATGGAGAAGTTTTGTGCCGCACGCTGAGTCTGGATGCCATACAAGGCGTCAGCAGGGACTTCCATATTACCAAGTAAATCGTATTCAGAGCGTGTAGTCATGTTAGCAGGTCCTCATTACTAAAAAGGAGCGCCACACCTCTTTAGGTGTGGCGTTTGGGGTTAGTGGCTATTTTTATTGGCTTCAGGCCAGGCTTTCTTATCTAAATCGAGTTCGGGAAATTGCGCCGAATCAAACACAGGCTGGGCTGTGCCCGCTTTTATCTGTTTGTCGTAGTCGTTAATTACGCTGCGAGCTTTGTTAAACAAAAGGGCTAGGCCAAATAGGTTAGCAAGCGCGAGTAGACCCATTGTTAGGTCAGCAAAAGAAAAAATCGTGCCCAAATTCAGCACCGCACCGAGGCAACATAAAACCAGAATTAAGATACGGAAGGCATTCATTAGCAGCTTGCTGTTTTTCCCCTTGGTTAGATAGCTTAGGCTATTTTCACCTAGGTAATAGTTATAGAGCACCGTACTAAAGCTAAACAGCAATAAAGCTATGCTGACGAAGATACGACCTGTCTCACCAATATGGGTTGCGAGTGAGGCTTGGGTCAAAGCAATGCCATCTGCTGCGCTGACGGTAGTTGGGTCGTAGGCAGTGCCAAGCAGAATAATCAAAGCGGTGCAGGTGCATAGTAGGATGGTGTCAATAAAAACGGAGAACGCTTGTACCACGCCTTGGCTAGCCGGGTGAGGAACATAAGCCACTGCGGCAACATTTGGCGCGCTACCAAGGCCTGCCTCGTTAGAAAATAAGCCTCGTTTTACACCCATTAGAATAGCCGCGCCAACGCCGCCACCCACAGCAGGTCCTATACCGAAGGCACTGTTAACTATCATCATTAAGGTGTCAGGGATTGCGCTGATGTTCATTGCGAGTACCACAAGCGCAATAATTAAGTAGCCGCCAGCCATCACAGGAACCAAGATTTCAGCCACCTTAGCAATGCGTTTAACGCCACCAAAAATAATTAAGCCAACCACAATGGCGAGGCCAATACCGCTGTAAGAGAGGGGGATGTTGAACGCATCTTGTAGCGAATTGGCGACTGCATAAGACTGTAAAGCGACGAACGCAATACCAAATGTGATGAACAGCAAAATAGCGTACACCACGGCTAACCATTTCCATTGGGCGCCTAAGCCCTTTTCGATGTAATAAGCCGGGCCGCCTCGATAAGTGCCATCGTCTTCAGCCGTTTTATAAACTTGGGCGAGGGTGCACTCAACAAAGCTGGTTGCCATGCCGATCAGGCCTACAACCCACATCCAAAAAATAGCGCCAGGGCCGCCGAGAGTAATAGCAACCGCTACCCCAGCAATGTTGCCGCCACCAACACGGCCAGCAACCGATAATATTAATGCTTGAAAGGAGCTCAAGTGACCATCGGTGTCATGATGGCGAGCGGTTAGGATAGAAAACATTTTACCGAAGTAACGAAACTGGATAAAACGCGACGCGAGGGTAAACCAGAGACCTAGGCCAAGTAGAACGGCAATCAGGATTTTACTCCATAGAAGGTCGCTTAAAAGAGAAAGCATATATGTGCTCCTGTATAAGGAATGTGTAGATTGTTTTTATTCAAATTCAGCGAGGCTATTGAACAGCAGCGGCTGGGTCATAGGTAGTTTGTGACCTGTTACTGATTGGTGCTAGTTGATGCTATTAAGGATTCAACTTGCACTATTTTGGGGTTCGGCTTTGGCTTTTTTTACTTTAGAATGGGCGCCCTAGACTCGGGGGAGCACAATGGGTTATGAGTGATGACTTTAAAGATAATTTGCGATTGCTATGCAGCTATTACAAATCGACGGCTGAAGTATGTCGACGGCTGGGCATTAATCGACCGCAATTTAATCGATATTTAAGTGGCACTAATCGACCTTCGGCCAACACCATGCGCCGCTTTTGTGAGTTTTTCGGAGTGGAAAACCATGAGATAGTCTTGCCACATCAAGAATTCTTGCGTTTGGTGCAGACGCGCCCAGTGTCTCTTAAGCAGCAAAGTAGTTCGGTTGCGGCGGCGCATCTGTCTAGATTAAATGAGCTAGGGCAAACTGGGTTAGCGTCTTATTACGGCTATTATTTTGAATATTATCTTTCGATGGCGCACCCAGGTGAAATATTACGAACCCTGATTTGCATTGAAGAGCATGACGGTCATGCGGTTTATCAAAGAACAGAAAGATTGTTGGAAGATGGCCGCAGTAAACCCTTTCATAATGTTTATAAGGGGATGGTGCAGTTTCTGTCAGGACGAATTTTTTTAATGGATTATGAGTCGCTTACTGGCGTTGAAATGACCCAAACGATTTTATTTCCCTCTTTCAAAAGCCGTATCGACCGCTTAAATGGGTTGCGTTTAGGGGTTTCTGGGAGTGGTGAGAGAATGCCGTGCTGTGCTCGAGTGGTATACGAATATCTTGGCGAGAAGATAGATCAATACCGAGCTTTGCGTCAATGTGGCCTGTATTCAAGAGACAGTGAGGACATTGATTTTGGTATTCGTCAGTCGATTATCAATCAAATGGCACCCGATGAATGGCATTTTCGGGCGCGTTTTTAGTGCTAAGCGCGTAGCAAGCTAATTGGCGGTAAGGAAACCGCCATAAACAGAGAAGTGGTTAGCCTTGAGGCTCGTCTGCTGACTCTGTTGTGCTGCTGACTTCGCCATTCTCAAGAGCGGTGTTTTCCGCTTCCATCTTTGCTCTATCTGCTTTAGAGATATACTTTGGCTTAGCTTTCTTCGGATTGGCTTTTAAGTTGGCTTGCTTCATCCGCTTATCGTAGATGTCTTTGATCTTTTTGCGACGATTCATCGGCTAGGTTCCTAACGTAGGATTGTTGAACATTCCATTAAGGAACGAAAAAAAAAGCCCTGATCAAAGATCAGGGCTTTTTTATGTTGGTACCAGTAGGCGGACTCGAACCGCCACGCCTTTCGGCAACGGATTTTGAATCCGTCGTGTCTACCAATTCCACCACACTGGCCTTGAAAAAGGTGAGGCGTATCTTATAGGAATTAATTATCTTGTCAATACGCTTATTGCCTTTTTTTCATTATGTTTCAGGTATTTCTTTATGGTCGTACCTTTTTGGGTGGAAATTCGCTAAAATGCCGGGTCATTTTTTCTAGGTCGTTTTCTTTATCATGCGAGTTTCTGATTACCATTTTGACTTACCAGAAAAACTAATTGCCACCTATCCTATGCCGGATAGAACGGCGAGCCGCTTGTTGCACCTTGATGGCGAGAGTGGCAATCTGGCGCACCTACAATTTCCAAATATATTAGATCTAGTTCGCCCAGGCGATTTAATGGTCTTTAATAACACTCGCGTGATTCCTGCGCGCGTGTTTGGGCAAAAAGAGTCCGGCGGTAAAATCGAAATTTTGATTGAGCGTATTGTCGATGAAAAACAAGCCTTGGCTCACATACGAGCAAGCAAGTCCCCCAAGCCTGGTAACAAGTTAATTCTTGGGCAGGACAAAGGTGAAGCCATTGATGCTGTGATGCTCGATCGTTCGGGGCCTTTGTTTCGGGTTGCCTTTGCTGAGCCAGTATTAGATGTGCTGGCACGGATAGGGCATATGCCTTTGCCGCCATACATTGAACGGCCTGATGAAGACAGTGACCAAGAAAGGTATCAAACTGTTTATAATCAAAAGCCTGGAGCGGTTGCCGCACCTACTGCGGGTCTGCATTTTGACGAGACAATACTTGCCAAGCTCAAAGAAAAAGGCGTAGACACAGCGTTTGTTACCTTGCACGTTGGGGCGGGAACCTTTCAGCCAGTGAAAGTAGAAGATGTGAAAGATCACATCATGCACGCGGAATATGTTGAAGTAGAAGACAGTGTTGTTGAACAGGTTCGCGCGACAAAAGCCCGTGGCGGACGCGTTATTGCGGTAGGCACAACAAGTGTACGTAGCCTTGAGTCGGCGAGTCAAAGTGGCGAGCTGCAGGCGATGAAAGACGACACCAGTATTTTTATTTATCCAGGCTATAAATTTAAAACAGTTGACTGCATGGTAACGAATTTTCACTTGCCAGAGTCAACGCTAATTATGCTAATCAGTGCGTTTGCTGGTTATGATCAAGTGATGGCGGCGTATCGGTCTGCTGTCGAAAATGAATATCGCTTTTTTAGTTATGGCGATGCCATGTTTATAACGCGAAATGAGCAGGCCAAAGGCCCGCAGAGTGAGGAATAAGGCGTATGTCAGATAAACGTCCAGAATGTTTTATGGACTTTGACCTTCACACAACATCAGGAAAGGCGCGTCGTGCTACGCTGACCTTCCCTCGTGGTAAAGTGGAAACCCCAGCTTTTATGCCGGTGGGTACTTACGGTACAGTGAAAGGCATGTTGACCAAAGATATTGAAGAAATTGGTGCCGATATTATTTTGGGTAACACCTTTCATTTGTGGTTACGTCCGGGTACGGAAGTGGTGAAGGCGCACGGTGATCTGCACGATTTCACCCAATGGAAAAAGCCAATTTTGACGGATTCAGGTGGTTTTCAGGTTTTTTCGTTAGGCGAAATGCGTAAAATCACGGAAGAAGGTGTGAGCTTTCGTTCACCAATAAATGGCTCTAAGGTCTTTTTAAGCCCTGAAATATCGATGCAGGTGCAAAAAGATTTAGGCTCAGACATTGTGATGATTTTTGACGAGTGTACGCCTTACCCCGCGACCCCTGAACGAGCGGCGGATTCCATGCGTATGAGTTTGCGTTGGGCAAAACGCTCGAAGCAAGAGCATGGCGACAGTCCATCGGCTTTGTTTGGTATTATTCAAGGCAGTATGTATGAAAACCTAAGAGATGAGTCTCTAGAAGGGTTGGTAGACATTGGTTTTGATGGTTATGCTATTGGCGGTTTGTCGGTGGGTGAGCCAAAAGAAGAAATGATGAAAGTACTGGACTATGTCACCCCGAAAATGCCGCAAGATAAGCCGCGTTATTTGATGGGCGTGGGTAAGCCAGAAGACTTGGTCGAAGGTGTGCGTCGTGGCGTTGATATGTTTGACTGTGTAATGCCGACACGAAATGCACGTAATGGTCATTTGTTTACTTCTGAAGGGGTTGTGCGCATTCGAAACGCAACGCATCGTCATGATACGGCGCCTTTGGATAAAGAATGTGATTGTTACACTTGTAAAAACTTTTCTCGGTCTTATCTACATCATTTGGATAAGTGCCAAGAAATGGTTGGTGCTCAATTAAACACCATTCATAACTTACGGTATTACCAAACGCTCATGGCGGGATTGCGTCAAGCGCTCGATGAAGGTAGATTTGACGCCTTTGTTGATGAGTTTTATGCGAAGCGTGGCTTGGAAACACCACCTTTGAGTGAATAATAATCAATTTATAAGAGTCACTTTGTATCAGAGTGACTCACAGTTTCATAAACCATTGGAGAGTTTAACACCATGATCTCATTGATCTCATCCGCGTACGCGGCAGATGCAGCACCAGCCAGTGCCGGCATTTTTAACTTAGTTTTGCTTGGCGGCTTTGTCGTTATCTTTTATTTCCTTATGTGGCGCCCACAAGCAAAACGTACTAAAGAGCATAAAAATTTGATTGCGTCTTTAGCGAAAGGTGCAGAAGTAGTAACTGGCGGTGGCGTACTAGGTAAAGTGTCCCGTGTAGATGATAACTACGTTGTACTAGAAGTTGCTGATGGCGTTGAAATCAAATTCCAAAAGTCTTCAGTGGCTGCAGTGTTGCCAAAAGGAACGTTGAAATCCATCTAACCTTCCCTGAAAAGCGCCGAGTAAGGCGCTTTTCTTATTTTAGTCTGTCTTAATTTTTTAGGTGTAAGGGATTTTTCATGCTCAACAAGTACCCCTTGTGGAAGTATTTGCTAATTCTTCTTGTATTGGCGTTAGGGGTTATCTACGCCGTGCCCAATTTATATCCGGATGATCCGGCGTTGCAAATATCGACTCAAAAAGCAACGGCCGTGGTTGATGAGCGCACATTAGAAAAAGCAAAAAAGGCGCTTTCTGACGCCGACATTAATTTGAAAAAAGCAGAGCTTACCTCTGCTGGTGGTACCTTGCGCTTCAATAGTGGTGAGGACCAATTAGCCGCTAAGCCAGTAGTGGCTGCAGCGCTAGGCGACAACTATGTAACGGCATTAAACCTTGTGCCAACTACGCCAAATTGGTTGGCGTCCATTGGTGCGGGCCCAGCTAAGCTAGGTTTGGATTTGCGTGGTGGTGTGCATTTCTTATTGCAAGTCGATATGCCTGCTGCGCTTAAGCAGAAGCTCGATGTAGCTTCAAGTGAAATGAAAGCCGCGTTGCGTAAAGACCGAGTGCGTTACCGCAGTGTGACGATCGATAACGGCGTTTTATCTATTCGCTTCTTGCAAGAAGGTGACCTGGATCGAGCTGAATCCTTGCTGAAAGACCAATTTGGTGAGTATGTTTACAGTACCCGCCAAAATGGCTCGGATTATTACCTTGATGCGGGCTTTACTGAAGCCTCTCGCAAGAGTATCGAGTCCTATGCGATTCAACAAAACCTTACCACCTTACGTAACCGTGTGAATGAGCTGGGTGTTGCTGAGCCATTGGTGCAGCGTCAAGGCAGTGATCGTATTGTGGTCGAGCTTCCAGGTGTTCAAGATACCGCAGCGGCAAAACGTATTATCGGTGCGACAGCAAACCTAGAGTTTCATTTAGAAGCGGGTTTGGATGACCAAGGTGGCGATGTTGAAACGTTAAATTTCCGAAATGGCAGCGGCCGTACCGCACGTTTGGATCGCGATATTATCATCACGGGTGATAGTGTATCTGATGCGAGCTCATCGTTTGATGAGAATGGTCGTCCACAGGTTAACATTAGCCTGGACTCTAAAGGTGGTCAGAAGATGGCAAAAGTCACGCGTGCGGCGGTTGGTCGTAACATGGCGGTTGTCTTCATTGAGCATAAATCACGAACACGTTTTGTTAAAACCGATGGTAAGCTTGAAGAGGTGCGTAAGAGTTACAGTGAAAAGGGCATTATCTCTTTAGCCACCATTCAAACAACGTTGGGTAATTCATTCCGAATTACAGGTCTTGATAGTCCTCGTGAATCTTCTGAATTGGCCTTGCTGCTACGCGCTGGTGCGCTGGCTGCGCCAATTTATTTTGTCGAAGAACGTACCATAGGGCCAAGCTTGGGTGCTGAGAATATTCATTTGGGTATGGTTTCTGCGCAAATTGGTTTGTTGGTCGTGATGCTGTTTATGCTGGTGTATTACCGAGTGTTTGGTATTTTCGCGAACGTTTCTTTGGTCTTGAACGTAGTGCTTCTATTGGCCTGCATGTCTGTGCTTGGGGCGACGTTAACTCTGCCTGGTATTGCTGGTATCGTACTGACGATGGGGATGGCGGTGGATGCCAACGTGCTCATATTCTCTAGGATAAAAGAAGAGTTGGCGAATGGAACACCAAGCCATCAGGCGATACATTCCGGCTTTAATCGTGCCTTTACAACCATATTTGATGCCAACATAACCACTTTATTGGTGGCAGTTATCTTGTTTGCAGTCGGTACTGGTTCGGTGAAAGGGTTTGCGGTGACCTTATCGTTAGGTATTTTAACCTCCATGTTTACTGCCATTGTAGTGACACGCGCACAAGTGAACCTTGTCTACGGCGGTCGCCCTAACAAGAAACTTTATATTTAAGGAGAAAGCCATGAAAGTGACAAAAATTCCATTTATGGCGATGCGTAAAGTCGTAGCTTTGATTTCGATTACGCTGATCCTTATTTCTATTGCCTCTTTGGCGACCAAGGGTATTAAGTTCGGCTTAGACTTTACTGGCGGTACCTTGATTGAGGTTAGCTACCAACAGGCGCCACAGCTCGATGATGTGCGTGGGCTGTTGGACAAAGGTGGCTACAGCGATGTGGTAGTGCAAAACTTTGGCTCTCCAACGGACGTTGTGGTGCGTATGGCAAATGCTTATACGCCAGAGTTGGGTAGTCAGGTTTTGGCGACGCTTGAGGATAGCGGCAATGTGTCTGTTTCTTTGAAGCGTTCAGAGTTTGTCGGCGCGCAAGTGGGTGAAGAGTTACGTGAACAGGGCGGCCTAGGTATGTTGCTAGCACTGCTGATCGTAATGATTTACGTTGCGGTACGTTTCCAGTTCAAGTTCTCTGTAGCATCCGTTGTGGCCTTGATTCACGATGTGACCATTACATTGGGCTTTTTCTCTTTGTTTGGTTATGAGTTCGATTTGACTGTGTTAGCGGCTATTCTGGCGCTGATCGGTTACTCATTGAATGACACCATAGTTGTGTGTGACCGGATCCGTGAAAACTTCCGTATCCTGCGTGATATCAAGCCTTATGACTTGATTAACTTGTCCATCAACCAAACATTAGGGCGTACTATTATCACGTCCTTAACGACCTTGTTTACCTTGTTTGTGTTGTTCTTCTATGGTGGTGAATCAATTCACAACTTTGCTTTGGCTTTGTTGTTTGGTATTTTGATTGGTACTTACTCTTCTATTTTCGTAGCGGCAAACTTGCTACTGACAATGAAGGTGACTCGCGAAGACCTTATCCCTGCACCAAAAGAGCAGTTGGAAGACGAGCTGCCTTAGTCTGCTGACATTGCGCCCTTATTGCGGGCGCGGTGTTTTGTTTTGAATGAAAAAAAAGCCTGCATCAGCAGGCTTTTTTTTGGGGTTGTCTTGTCTATTGGGGTTGGTTGATGGTGCCAAATGGCATGCCCATAGTGGTTGGGGTTTCAGCTTGTAGGCTCTCTTCCCAATTCACTGCATCTTTGCCGAATAGAACGATGGCGGTTGAGCCTAGTTTGAAGCGACCCATTTCTTCACCTTTTTGTATTTCGACTTGATTCAGGGCGCTGTAATCCCAGGTCACCACATTTTTATTAAAGGGCGTCACTTGTCCTGCCCAAACTGTTTCGATGCTGGCAACAATCATAGCGCCAACCAGAATGACAGCCATCGGGCCTGCTTCGGTGTCAAATAGGCAGACCGTGCGTTCGTTGCGAGCAAAAACGCTAGGAATTTGTTCTGCGGTTACCTTGTTGACTGAAAATAATTTGCCTGGGATGTGAATCATCTTTGTGAGTTTGCCTGTCAGTGGCATGTGCACACGGTGATAATCTTTTGGCGATAAGTAAACCGTGGCAAAAGAGCCGCCTAGGAACTGGTCAGATAAAGCAGCGTCACCACCTAGTAAGCTGGTTAGGCTGTAATGATGGCCTTTCGCTTGCAAAATGGTGCCGTGTTCAATTTTACCTAATTGGCTGATGGCTCCATCTGCAGGGCAAGCAATGCTGTCGCTTTGCTCGCTGATAGGGCGCAGTTCTGGGCGAATAGCGCGGGTGAAAAAATCATTAAAGTTGCGGTAAGACAGAGGGTCACTGTTGATTGCCTCAGACATATCAACTTGGTATTTCTTGATAAACTGAGTAATGAAAGTGTTTTTAACCCAAGATGTTTCGCATTCTGCAATTTTGCCTATCACTCTGGAAAGGGTTTTTTGTGGTGTTATTTGTTGCGCGAACGCAAAAAGTTGATCTTTGGTCACAGGTTTTTCCTAGTTTAAAGTGTCTATCTGGGATTGTGGCTGATAAGCATCACAATTTTCTTTAGGGTCGAGTAATCTTTGTTGTTAAATTGTTGGGCAGTGACTAGCCAAAAAATCCCCGTTTCTGTTGCTGAGATTGGGGTTGACGCAAGCATCAATTGGCCGTTTTTATCAATCAGGCTGTCCGCTAAATAAGGAAGGTCGTTAATCAGCTCGACAAGAGTTCGCCCTTGGCAATGGATGGCGGAGCGTTTACGAACCAGCTTTTCAAATAAGGGCGACGGCATATTCCATTTTACCTTTTTTATCATGGCGACATCTTGCCCATATTGCATGGCAGGACTAATTTTTCCCTCGCTATGTTTCAGTAAGATGGCTTGCTCGGCGTTTGGTATCGAGATTTTAATGGTTTTTAATGCCAGATTCAGCTTTTCTTTTGTAGTAAGAGTAGGGTTTGCAAGCTGGGTTTTGAGTTTATCGAGCGCAGAGCGTGGTGCTTTAGTTTTTGGTTTGGTTTGTTTGACTGCCGGTAGATAGAGGGTGGGTGATAATAGTTGGCAGGCCAGTGGTGCTTTAGCTGTGTTGAGATAAAGGGTCGCGGCTTCCGCGCAGCCTAAATGCGCGCTCTGGATCGCTTTGCCCAAGTAGTCATGGGTGATGGTGGCGATGACGCGATAGTAAAAATGCAATGTGTTGCCTTGCCAGCCGTGGAGTAATGCCTCTTGAATGAGTTTGTTGGCGCAATACACAAACATCAGCGGGCTATTGGCTAAAATTGTCAGCCGTTTGTCTTCAATAAAACCAGGGAGTTGATCTGGCGTGTGGCTTAACCTGGCGAGGGTTTTAAGTTCTTCGTTGTTGGGGACGTGGCTGGTGAGAAAAGATTCAATGATGGCTCTCGGGGCATGCCAGTATTTGCACATGTGGACGGTGATTTCGTCAATACGACAGCCAAGAACGCTGACTTCGGCGTGGGCTGCGTTTTCTCCGGCGCGTAATTTGCCTTGTAGGCGTTCCATGGTTGGCTGGGCGAAAAACCACATTAACCAGCGTGCTGCGTTTCTAAAAAACGTCAGCCAGAAGATCTCTTCGTGTTCAGTGCTTTTGGCAACTGACCAGCGCTGAGCAATGCCTGCTGCTTCGTAACTGGTTTGTATTTCTTGTAAAAAAGCCCTGTGAGCTGGATTATTATTGTCATGTTGATAGGGGGCTAGTGTGGCAAGACTTTGCTTTATGCCGTTTATGCCTAGCATTGAGCCTGCGTGGTACGGGTTTTTGATTTCGCCACGTTTATTGGGGATGATTTTATTTGCTTGGTTAAGCAGTGCAAACGCCACCATGGGTTGGTGTTTGATTTTGGTTTGTAAGTTTTCAATGGTAGCATCTGGGTGCGATATGTGTTTCTTTAAACTTGCTAAGTTTTCGGACCTAACAGGCAGTTTGTGTTCCTTTAGAAAGCGTAGCCATTTATTAAGGCCATAAGGTGACTTGTCATTCATAGGTCGCTGCATTAAAAGCTCTAAAATACTTGATACCATTAATCATACTGTATATTTATTAAAGAGCATACTTTGTCATATTAAGGAAGAAAATATGTTTGCGTTAGCGGGCATGCTGATTGTTATTATCAGTGTTGTGAGTGGCTATTTGGCATCGCACGGTAATATGGCTGTTTTATGGCAGCCGTTCGAAATTTTGATTATTTGTGGCGCCGCTTTGGGGGCGTTTATGATGGCTAACCCCTTTTCTTTGCAGAAAAAAGTGCTATCAATGGCGCCTCAGGTAATCACAGGCAGTCGTCACAATAAGGCGTTTTACCTTCAGCTTTTGGGGTTAGTGTATTCGTTATTTCAAAAGAGTCGTCAGGATGGCTTTTTGGCCATTGAGGATGATATTGAATCGCCTTTTACCAGTGAGCTGTTTGCGCGTTTTCCTGATGTGTTGCGGGATCATGAAATAGTCAATTTCTTGACCGATAATTATCGGATTTTCACTCTTACTGGGCTTCCTGCGTATGAGTTGGAAGCCATAATGGATTCAGAAATAGAGCAAATTTCCGAGGAGCTATTAGCGCCAAGTCATGCGGTAAATCGTGTGGCAGAGGCTTTGCCTGGGTTTGGTATTGTGGCTGCGGTGCTAGGGATTGTTATTACCATGGGCTCGATTGGCGGCCCAATGACAGAAATAGGCAACCATGTGGCGGCTGCGTTGGTCGGTACTTTTTTGGGGATATTTTTTGCTTATGGCTTTATTGGTCCTGCTTCAGCGCACCTTGAAAACCTAGGGGCGCACGAATTGAAAGCCTACCTATGCATTAAATCCTGTTTGATTTCAGTGGTTTCTGGTTATGCCCCTCCTGTGGCGGCAGAAACGGGTCGTAAATTGTTACCACCAGAGATGAGACCTACTTTTATTGAGCTGTCTGATCAGTTGAAGCAATACCGATGAGTATGTTGTGGCTGGTAAGTAGGGAGGTCTTGTTATGGCGATAGGCTCTGGAAATATCATTATTCGCCGAGTGAAAAAAGTTAAGAAAGGTGGTCACCATGGTGGTGCCTGGAAAATAGCTCTGGCGGACTTTGCTTTGGCTATGATGGCCTTTTTCCTGGTGTTATGGGTCATTAATGTTGCCTCGCCTGAAGAGTTGGTGACTATACAGGGGTATTTTAACGATCCCCTTGGGCAGTCGACTTCTGGTTTTAGTGCGGAGCCTATTGATTTGGGTGGCAGTCCGGCGAAAAGTACGGAAAAAAAGTTGGATCTTGATTTGCCTGATCCAGGCAGTACCAAGGAGCTCAATAAGCAACAAGAAAAAGCGCGGGATGACGCTCAAAAAGAGCGTGAGGAAATGAATCGGGTGTTGCAGGCTGATTTAAAGAAAATGAACCTAAGCAATGCTCTGATGAATAACATCCGTATTGAAATTACGCCACAAGGGGTGCGGATTACCTTGTTGGATGATCCTGACAAGCCAATGTTTGAGCGTGGTAGTGCGCAATTTATTCCAGATTTTGAAAACATGCTGCTCAGTATGGCCCCCATTTTTGCCAATGTTAGCAATCCGATTACCATTACAGGACACACGGATTCGGTGAAATTTGGAGGAGATGGTTTGGATAACTGGGATCTGTCCTCACGTCGAGCCAATGCGGCGCGCCGTATTTTGGAAGAAGGTGGGGTAAATGATCGGCGTATTGCTCAGGTGATTGGCTTGTCAGACACTGTACCATACAACCGAGTGGACCCTAATAGTCCAGAAAATCGTCGTATTAGTATTACCTTATTAACCGACTCGGCTTACAAAGAATTGCTAGCGAGAAATCGGCTTAATTACGGCCCAGTGGGTCAGCAAGATGCGTTAGATTTGTCTCCTGAAGCGGTATTTTAGGAGAGTAAGAAAGAACAGCGCCTTCGTTTAGAAGGCGTTGTTGTCGCGGATTGATTGCTTGATTCTTAAGTAGCTTTCAAATCGATGTTGTTCTATTTCGCCTTTTTCAAGGGCTTCTAGAATGGCACAGCCTGGTTCTTTTTCATGGGCGCAATCTCTAAAGCGGCAGTAGCCAATATGTGGCCGAAACTCAATAAAGCCATTGAGAAGTTCTTCTTCAGAAATATGCCATAAGCCGAACTCTCGGATTCCTGGTGAGTCAATCAAATCTCCCCCTTTAGGCATGTGGAAGAGGCGAGCGGCGGTGGTAGTGTGAACCCCTTTCTTTCTTTTTTGAGAAAGCTCACCGACAGTAATGTCGACACCTGGTAACAGGGTGCTAATTAAAGACGATTTACCGACCCCAGATTGACCAACAAAAACGCTGGTTTTGTTTTGCATAAAATCATACAAAGACTCCATGCCTGCTTGGTTAGAAATAGAGGTGCGGATAATTTGATAGCCAAGGTTTTCGTAGGTGCTCATTAATGAGTCGAGCCCAGCTTTGTTGCTCTCATTGATGAGGTCGCTTTTGTTGAGCAAGATGACGGGTGGAATGCCGACTGTCTCTGCGGCCACCAAGTAGCGGTCAATAAGATTGGCGTGAGCCTCGGGTTCCACCGCGATCACAATTACGATGTGGTCAATATTGGCGGCCACGGGTTTTAATCGGCCGTGCATGTCTGGGCGAGAAAGTGAGGTTGCGCGTGGCGTGGTTGCCACCACGACACCGCCTTCATTTTGTTTTGCTCTCCAGATAACTTTGTCGCCGGTCACCAGTTGGCCCAGGTTGGCGCGTAAGTTACAGCGTGTAGCCACCCCAATAAAAGGTTCTTGGGTGCCTTCTACTTCTACCTGAGTGCCAAAATGCGACAAAATAATACCGCTGGTTTCTGGTCCTAGGTCTGAGGATTGTAACGCCTCTTCGGCGCGTTCATTACGCTTTTGTGTGCGTTCTATGCGTTCTTTTTGAATTCTTTCGATTCGCCAAGTTTGCTGTTTGGTTAGTTTTCGCTTCGACATTAGATTCGACTGGTCATATAGTAAGGGGCATAGAGTATAATGCTTGGCATTGATAATAAAGGATTTGGGCAAAGATGAGCTTTAGTAATGAAAATTTAGTGTGGATTGATCTAGAAATGACCGGATTGGATCCAGAAAAAGAAACCATCATCGAAATTGCGACCGTGGTGACGGATAAAGACTTAAATGTGTTGGCCAAAGGGCCAAACCTGGTGATTCACCAAGATAAAGCGGTAATGGATGCCATGGATGAGTGGTGTACGCAGCACCACGGAGAGTCAGGATTAACGGCGCGTGTTTTGTCATCGGATATCAGCATGGCCCAGGCTGAAGCAGAAACCATTGCTTTCTTAGAGCAGTATTTGCCTGCTGGTGCGTCCCCAATTTGCGGTAACAGTGTGGGGCAAGATCGCCGCTTCTTATATCGTTACATGCCGAAGCTAGAGGCGTTTTTCCACTACCGTTATATTGATGTGAGCACCATCAAAGAGTTGGCGAGACGTTGGAAGCCAGAGGCGTTAGAAGGTTTTACGAAAAAAGGTGCGCATCTAGCGTTGGACGATATTATGGAATCCATTGGTGAGCTGCAGCATTATCGTAGTACTATGTTTGGTTTGACCTGATATTGACAGGGTATTTTCGAAAAGGCGCGCTTAGTTAAGTGCGTCTTTTTTATATAATGGCCATGATGCCGTCGTAACTGAGTTTGAGGCCGGTGAGAAAAAGAAAAGTGAAGATGCATTTAAAAAAAGTATCAGAAGACAGCCTGTAATGCAGCCAAGCACCTAGCTGTACACCAAGGTAGGCTAGGGGAGTGAAGCATAGCGACAGTAGGATTGTGCGGCTATCAAACTCGCCAAGAAGAGAGTATGGAATGAGCTTTGCGTAGTTTATGGCGGCAAAAATAACCGCCGCAGTGGCAACATAATGGGTTTTCCCCAGCTTTGCTCTTAGTAGATGAACACTCATTGGGGCACCGCCAGCATGGGCGATAAAGCTGGTAAATCCGCCTAATGTGCACCAGCTTTTTGATGCTAGAGCGCTTAGCGGTTGAAGTGTTTGTTTGCGTTTTTCCGTGGGCCAAGAGTTGATGGAGAAGCCGATAGCAATTACCCCGACTAGTATTTTTAGCCAGTCCTCTGAAAACCAGCTAGCTGTTAGGCCGCCGATAATAACGCCTATAATAGCGGGTGGTATGCATGTTTTTAATTGTGCGGCGTCCCATTTCTGCCAAAATTTTTGTACCGTAAAAAGATCCATAAGGCAGAGCACTGGAAGCATGATTGCCGCCGCGTGCATGGGGGAAGTTTTTAGGGAGATGAGTGGTACCGCTAGAATGCCAAAGGCACCTGAAAAACCGCCTTTAGAAATACCTGTTAAAATAACAGCCAGTGCAATCAGTGAGATCAGTAGCCAATCCATAGATAACCTTATATCTCGGGCATAGGAGATGAAAATAATGAGACATATTGGTGCTTTTTCGACTCAGCCTGTTTTCAATGTGGCGTCTATCAGGCAGATAGAGAAAGCATTGTTTTCATTTGAGGGAAACAGTTTTACCGTTATGGAGCGAGCAGCTCAAGCTTTGTTTAAGCATATTGTCACAAAATGGCCTGATGCTCAGCATTTTGTCATCTTAGCTGGGGCTGGTAATAATGGCGGAGATGGCCTGTTGTTGGCGGTTTTGCTCAAGCAGGCGGGGTTGCAGGTATTGGTGCTGGATTGTGCTCACTCCCCACGCAGCGGTGATGCTCTGCGTGCCTTTGAGGCAGCGCAACGGGCTAAGGTAAACGTTGAGTTGTTTTCTATTGAGCAGGTATGTTCCGCTGCGGTTGTGGTGGATGGGGTGTTGGGGATTGGTGCACGTTTGCCGCTTAGGGAAGATTTGCAGTGCGTGGTGCACTGGATCAATCAGACCAAGCATAAGGGGGCGGCCGTGGTGGCCATCGACCTGCCGACTGGGGTTGATGCGGATACTGGCTATGCTCAGCAATGTGTTGAGGCGGACTTAACCATATCTATGGTGCAGCTAAAAATAGGCAACTTACTTGGACGTGGTGGCATAGCGGCCGGACAGTTAATAAATGACAGTTTGGGTTCGCAGTCAATAATGGCTGAAATGTCGTTAGCGGGTGGTCAGCTGCACTGGCTGGATGTGCGACAGTTCGTAAAACAGAAGCCTTGCCCGCGTTATTTGGACAGTCATAAAGGCAGTTATGGTCATGTTGCTGTTGTTGGGGGTGATCATGGCTATGGTGGGGCGGCTTTGATGGCGAGTGAAGCGGCATCGAAAACCGGCGCAGGAACCGTTGCGTTACTTACTCGATGGGAACATGTGACAGCTTCGTTGGTGCGTAATCCGAATGTTATGGCGTTTGATGCACAGCAGGAACAAGTGTTGTCATTAGGTATTCGCAATCACTGTGTGTTGGTGTTGGGTCCAGGGTTGGGGCGCGCACGGTGGGGGCAGCAGCTATTTACACAAATGATGGCTTTGTCTTTGCCTACCGTGCTGGATGCTGATGGGCTTTTTTGGTTGTCACAAGACTCTGAGGTTGAGTTGCCAATAGGCTCTGTTATTACGCCTCATTTGGGGGAGGCTGCTCGCTTATTGGGTTGGCAAATTGAGCAAGTGAACCGCTCGCCAATAAAGGCTGCGTTATTGCTGGCGCGGCGTTATCGCTGTGTCGTGGTGTTGAAAGGAGTGACAACATTGGTGGTCAATGAGCGAGGAGACGTGTATATGGCAGGCAAATCTGAACCTGTGTTATCTAAAGGTGGTTCGGGGGATGTGTTGAGTGGCATGCTTGGTGCTACGCTGGCCTACTATAAAGACACTTTGGAGGCTGCTTTAATGGCGGTTTCTTGGCACAATTACGCCGCAGGTGAAATGGCGGTGCATAAGGGGGTTCATTGTGGTCAGCCTTATGATGTATTGGATTATTTAGATTGAACGGCCAGCAACTATTGAGGAATGACAAAGTAATGCGAGTTGAAAAAGAAGTGTATGGCGAAGAGGCCATGGAGGCATTTGGTGCTGGCTTGGCGCAAGCGTTTAATAAAGGTGCGGTGGTTTACCTTGAAGGGGATCTTGGTATGGGTAAAACAACCATGGTGCGTGGCGTATTACGAGGCCTAGGATATGAAGGTCCAGTGAAGAGTCCGACGTATACGCTTGTTGAGCCTTATGAGTTTACCGACTTAGAAGTGTTTCATTTTGATTTGTATCGCGTGGGCGATGCGGAAGAATTGGAATACATGGGGATTCGGGACTATTTTACAGAACGCGGCGTGTGCTTGATTGAGTGGGCTGAAATGGGGCTTGGCGTGTTGCCTGAGGCTGATGTGATTGTCTCGATTGAGCGTATTGCTCAAGGGCGCAAAGTGGTCGTCGCTTCGGGCACTGAAAAAGGCTCGTTGGCTTTGCGCAGTTTATCGGAGGTGAAGATTTAGTTGGTCTGTTAATGTCTTTCTACTGACTAAGATTGAGATCCACTTAGTCAGCAGTTATAGTGTGTCACATATACTAGCTAGCTGTCTGATATGCATAATAAATTTCGCACTTATCTAATTTTTTTCTGCCACTTTTTTTTATTGTTGGCGTGTTTTGATGTGTCTGCGGCTGAAATTCGCGACATTCGTGTGGGGCAACAAAATGGTGTCACACGATTGGTCTTTGAATTGACGGCAGCATCAGAGCACAGAATGTTTCCATTATCTAATCCAGATCGTGTGGTGTTGGATATTAGTAAAGTCCATTTAAGTGAGACTGTGGTTAATCATTTGTCCGCGCTGTCTTCTGGTGTTTTGATGCGGGTGCGTTACGCTCGCCGAAACGACGGGGTTCGATTCGTGCTCGATTTATCCCAACAGGTGCGTGCGAAAAGCACGGTGTTGGCAGCCAATGGTCAATATGGCCCGCGTATTTTGGTGGAACTCAGTTATGGCACTAAGCAGGTTGCGAAAGCCGTCAAAAGCTTAGCGTCTATCGAAAGTGCAAAACGGGATATTGTTATTGCGATCGACCCAGGTCACGGTGGCAAAGACCCTGGTGCGTTGGGTAAGTATCGGGTTCGTGAAAAAGACATTGTGCTGTCTATCGCAAAAGAATTGGCTAGGCGCATCAATAAAGTGGATGGTTTTAAAGCGGTGCTAACCCGTTCTACTGATGTGTTTTTAAAGCTTAGGGATCGATCTAAGGTTGCGCGCGAAGCGAATGCTGACTTAATGGTGTCGATACACGCTGACTCCTTTACCCGGGCCAGTGCTCGTGGGGCTTCGGTATGGGCGTTATCGTTAAGTGGTAAATCCTCTGAAATGGGGCGCTGGTTGGCGCAGCAAGAAAACTCTGCAGATTTGGTGGGCGGGATTTCGCTGGACGATAAAGATCAGTTGTTGGCTGAAGTCTTGCTGGATATGTCGATGAATTCGACGATTCAAATGAGCTTAAACGTAGGTACTAGCGTTCTGAGTGATTTAAAGGGCGTGGCTAGGTTGCACAAAAATACGGTTCAACAAGCGGGCTTTGTGGTCTTGAAATCTCCGGATATTCCATCCATTTTGATAGAAACCGGTTTTGTTTCTAACAGTACCGAAGCGAAGAATCTGTCCAGCAAAACCTATCGTTATAAGATGGCGGCTGCGATTTCCAGTGGCATAGTGGGCTATTTTACTAACAATGCACCGAAAGGGACCTTGCTGGCATGGAAGCAACAACGTCATGCTGGTTATGCTTATACGGTGGCCCGAGGCGATACGCTTTCCCAGATTGCGCGTCGTAACAATGTTTCTCTTAGTGCCTTAAGAAGTGCCAATTCCCTAAAAAATGATGTTATTTGGGTGGGCCAAAAACTTCTTATTCCGGCAAGTTAATCGATAGCAACTCCTGCTTACAGGTGGGAGTTGTTCCCAATGAAAGGCAGTTCATGCAAAGAATTAATCTTTTATCCCCTCGTTTAGCAAACCAAATCGCGGCAGGTGAGGTGGTCGAACGTCCAGCTTCTGTGGTTAAAGAGTTGCTTGAAAATAGCCTGGACGCAGGTGCAACGCAGCTTGATATTGATGTGGAGCAGGGCGGCGTTAGGCGCATCAAAATTCGTGATAATGGTGCGGGCATATTAAAAGACGATTTGTCCTTGGCGTTGAGTCGCCATGCGACCAGTAAAATTATCACCTTGGACGATCTGGAAGCGGTTCGTACGCTCGGCTTTCGCGGAGAAGCGTTGGCCAGTATTAGTTCGGTGTCGCGTTTGCATTTAACTTCCCAGGCAGAAGGTGAGGATGATGCATGGCGGGTGGAAACAGAAGGCAAGGATATGAGCACCTCAGTGCGCCCTGCCTCTCACCCTAAAGGCACCACGATAGATGTCCGAGATTTGTTTTTTAATACGCCGGCTCGGCGTAAGTTTCTGCGTACTGAAAAAACCGAATTTAACCATCTTGAAGAGGTGGTGAAGCGGCTTGCCTTGAGTCGTTACGACACAGGTTTTCGATTAAGTCACAATGGCAAGCAGGTGTATGACCTTCGTCCTGTGACAGATCAGTTGCACGCAGAGCATCGGTTGGCCAGTTTGTTGGGTAAGAAGTTCATCGAAAATGCTTTGACTATCGATGTGGAGGCAGCTGGGTTGCGCTTGTGGGGTTGGATTGGTCTGCCAACTTTCTCGCGTTCGCAGGCGGATTTGCAGTACTTTTTTGTTAACGGTCGGGTGGTGAAAGATAAGCTGGTGGCCCATGCGGTGCGTCAAGCCTATCGAGATGTTTTATACAATGGTCGTCACCCTACCTTTGTTTTGTATTTGGAATTAGACCCAGCAACAGTGGATGTTAACGTTCATCCTACTAAGCATGAAGTACGTTTTCGTGATGGCCGCTTAGTGCATGATTTTCTGTTTAGTCGGATTCATAAAGCGATTGCTGATGTGCGTCCTGAATCGGAAGGGACAGAGGATGCAGAGACAGGATTAAGTGTTTCACAAGGTGGCGTGCATCAAGAGCCAGCAATCACGGAGCAGTCTGCATTGCCCTTGGCAAATCGGCCTACGGGCGGTTCGGACTGGATGCAGGCGTCACCAACGCGAGTCGATTCCGGACAAGTAGCAGGGCAGCTGGAAGGGATGCAGCGTTTGTCTGGTTATGCCAATGATTACGCTTCCGCTTCTGGTTATACGCCGACTGGTGGTTTTTCCTCGGCTGATGGTGAGCAGGTGGATCCGCTGACGGGTGAAATTCGCCAAGTGAATGGTTTTGCTTTGCCTGTGAACTCGACTTTTTCTGGGGAGATAAAAGAGGGTTACCAAACTGTGCCGCCCTTGGGTTTTGCTGTGGCTCAGTTGCATGGTGTTTATATCTTGTCAGAAAGCGAAAATGGCTTGATTCTAGTGGATATGCATGCGGCCCATGAACGTATTGTTTACGAACGAATGAAAGCCTCATTTTATGAGAAAAGCATCGCTACTCAGCCCTTGTTGGTTCCCATTAATGTGTCTGTCTCACAAAGCGAAGCGGATTTGGTGGAAGAGAGCGCTGATGTGTTTTCTGCCTTTGGTTTCAGGGTTGAGCGCACCGGTCTAGAGAGTGTGATGGTGCGAGAAGTGCCTATTATCCTGATTAAAGCAGATGCTGAGGCGCTTGTTCGAGATGTTATTAGTGATCTGTCTACTAACGGTGTGTCTGATTTGTTAGAAGCCAGAGCAAATGAATTAATGGCTACCATGTCTTGTCATGGTGCGGTGCGGGCGAATCGTAAATTGACGATTGCGGAAATGAACAGCCTGCTGCGTGACATGGAGATTACCGAGAGGAGTGGTCAGTGTAATCATGGTCGCCCAACCTGGACTCAGATGACAATGTCTGATCTTGATAAATTATTTTTACGAGGGCGCTAGTATGGCAAAACCGAGTGTTGTTTGTTTAATGGGGCCGACGGCGTCAGGTAAGACAGGGTTGGCGGTTGAGTTGGCACAAAATCACGGCTATGAAATTATTAGTGTTGACTCTGCCTTGGTTTATAAAGGTATGGATATTGGTACCGCCAAACCGGATGCCAGCATCTTGGCGAAAGCGCCACACCGCCTGATTGATATTATTGACCCTCTTGAGTCCTATTCGGCGGCGGATTTTGTAGAAGATGCCGTGACTCAGTCGCAGGAAATTATTGCGGCGGGCAAAACGCCTTTGTTAGTGGGTGGCACCATGATGTATTTCAATGCTTTGCAAAAGGGCTTGGCGCCACTGCCTAGTGCTGATGACAGTATTAGGGCCGCTCTTGAGCAGGAAGCGGCAGACAAGGGTTGGCCGGCGTTGCACGAGGAGTTGGCGCGGGTCGACCCTGAGTCAGCGTTACGTATTCATCCTAACGACCCTCAGCGTTTACAAAGGGCGTTAGAAGTGTACCGAGTGTCGGGGCGTTCGATGACTCAATGGTGGGCGGAACAAGAGCCGGTCTCTTTGCCCTTTGATATGGTGAATTTGGCTGTTATGCCAAAAGAAAGAAGTGAGTTGCACGCACGAATTGAGCAGCGTTTTTACGAGATGATGGATCAAGGCTTTTTACAGGAGGTTGAATCCTTATATCAGCGTGGTGATTTGTCGATTGATCTGCCTTCTATGCGCTGTGTTGGTTATCGGCAGCTGTGGCACTATTTAAATGGTGACGATTTGCTTGAAGATGCTATCTTTAAGGGAGTGGTTGCCACTCGCCAGCTTGCCAAAAGACAGCTAACTTGGCTTCGAGGGTGGGATGATTTGATGATTTTTGACAGTTTGTCGAAAGATCTTGTCTCTCAGGCCTTGAATTACATAGAAAGCAGGATTATATAGGGGAAATAAAGAAAGATTTCGTGTACTATCTACCGTATTGTTTTACTAAGATTAATTTTATTTTTTTGCGCTTGCTTAAGGAGATTCCAATGTCGAAAGGGCAATCATTACAAGACCCTTATCTAAATGTTTTACGTAAAGAGAGAGTGCCTGTTTCTATCTTTCTTGTAAATGGTATTAAACTTCAAGGTCAAATCGAATCCTTTGATCAGTTTGTGATTCTTTTGAAAAACACAGTCAGCCAAATGGTATATAAGCATGCCATTTCAACTGTTGTGCCTTCTCGTACTATCCGTGTCCCGTCTCCTGATCAGCCGGAAGATGCTACTGAATAGTTTGCTGTTAACAGGGCAAACTGAGGAATATTAATTTGTTTTTTGAACGCCCCGATAGTGGTGAAATTGCAGTATTGGTTCATATGGAGTTTCATGATCAGCGTGAATCCTATGGACCGGAAGAGTTTGTTGAACTTTCCATCTCTGCTGGTGCAGATCCGATAGCGGTTGTTACCGGATCTCGCCAGCGTCCTGATTCCAGATATTTTGTCGGTACTGGCAAATTGGATGAAATCAAAGGCATTGTTGATCGAGAAGGGGCAGAAGTCGTCCTTTTTGATCACGCTTTGTCTCCTTCTCAAGAGCGTAACCTAGAAAGTATTTTGAATTGTCGAGTGCTTGACCGCACTGGATTGATCTTGGATATTTTTGCCCAGCGTGCACGTACCCATGAAGGTAAGTTACAAGTAGAGCTTGCCCAGCTTCAGCATATGTCTACACGGCTGATTCGAGGCTGGACTCACTTGGAGCGCCAGAAAGGCGGTATTGGTATGCGTGGCCCAGGTGAAACTCAGCTAGAAACTGACCGTCGTTTGTTGCGTGAGCGTATCAAAGCCATTCAAAAACGCTTAGATAAAGTAAATGCACAACGTGACCAAAGTCGTCGAGCTCGTTCCCGTTCAGCGGTACCGACTGTGTCTTTGGTGGGCTACACCAATGCGGGTAAATCAACCTTGTTTAATCGTGCCACTGGCGCGGACGTGTATGCGGCCGACCAGTTGTTTGCTACCTTGGATCCAACGTTGCGACGTTTAGATCTAGAGCAAATCGGAACGGTTGTATTGGCGGATACGGTAGGTTTTATTCGACAATTACCGCACCGCTTGGTAAAAGCGTTTCAGGCGACATTAAAAGAGTCTTCTGAAGCGGATTTGTTGCTTCACATTGTTGATGCGGCGGATTTATCCCGAGATGAAAATATTTCAGAAGTGGAAAGTGTGCTGCAAGAGATTGGCGCAGAGGAAGTGCCAACACTTAAAGTCTTCAATAAGATTGATATGTTGCCAACGGGTGAGGCTCGTATTGATCGAGATCCAGATGGTAAGCCAGTTCGTGTCTGGGTATCTGCTCGTGACGGTGTGGGAATTGACTTGTTACAGCAGGCGATAGCGGAACTTTTGGCGGAAGATGTACTCAATGAAACGCTAGTGTTGCCAAATGAGTATGGTCGCTTACGGGCGATGTTGTTTGAGCAAGGAGCGGTTCGTTCTGAACGCTATGATGAGTTTGGGCAGTCTATCTTAGAAGTAAGGTTGCCAAAAAAGGACTATTTACAAATACTAGCGCGTGCTGGAATGTCTGAAGATCAGATTGAAGCTGCATAACTCAAGATTTGATTATCATTAAAATAAAGTGGAGATGTAGTATGGCCTGGAATGAACCGGGTAATAACGACAAGGACCCATGGAATCCGGATAAAAACCGTACCGATGGGGGTCGCCCAAATGACGGTCGCGAAAAGGATTCCAATGGTAGTGATCCGTGGGGTCGTCAAACTGGTGGTAATGATCAAAGTCCACCAGACCTTGATGAAGCCTTCAGAAAGCTAATGGGTATGCTGGGCGTCAAGAAAGGCCGTAAAGGTGGTTCTGGCGGCGGCGGTGATTCTGGCTTCTCTGGTAAATTTGGCGGTAGCTTAATTGCGATTGTGCTGATTGCTTTGCTGGGTTTGTGGGCTGCGTCAGGGGTTTATCAGGTAGATCAGCAAGAGCGTGGCGTAGTGCTGCGTTTGGGTAAATACCATGAGACCGTGATGCCTGGTTTGCATTGGAATGCGCCTTTGGTGGATTCTGTGAGCAAGGTGAATGTGACAAAAGTACGTTCCCACGATCACAAGGCTTTGATGTTGACAGTTGATGATAATATCGTTGATGTCAGTGTTTCTGTGCAGTATTCGGTAGAAAATCCAAAAGATTTCCTGTTGAATGTGCGTGATCCTGAAGAGTCTCTTGCCCAGGCAACAGAAAGTGCGTTGCGTCATGTTGTTGGTAGCTCTGAAATGGATCAGATTCTTACAGAAGGTCGTGAATTGTTAGCGACAGAAGTAAAAGCTCGCCTGCAAGATTACAACAACGCTTATGGTACTGGCTTACTTATTTCTAAAGTAAACGTGGAAAACACTCAGGCTCCGACTCAGGTGCAAGAGGCGTTTGATGACGTTATCAAGGCGAAAGAAGATGAGTTGCGCGTGCGCAACGAAGCGGAATCCTATGCTAACGGTATTATTCCTGAGGCGCGTGGTAAAGCGCAGCGTATTAGAGAAGAAGCTGAGGCGTATCGTTCTGAAATAGTGGCTCGTGCAAGTGGTCAAGCGGATCGTTTTGATCGTTTATACCGTGAGTATGTTAAAGCACCAGATGTGACGCGTCGTCGTCTCTACATTGAGACCATGGAGTCTGTTTATAAAGACACTAATAAGGTCGTTGTGGATACCGAAGACGGTAATAATATGATGTACCTGCCTCTGGACCAGTTGATGAAAAATCAAGCTTCAGGAAGCAAAGTAGACGTTAGGTCTCTCGATTCTAATAGCATTGGTACGATAACGGACCAAGTAATAGATGAGCTTCGTAAGCGCCAAGGTTCAACGGTAAATAGACAGGGGAGAAACTAATGAAAGGACTTTCTTTTTCAATTCTATTTGCTGCGTTGATTGCTATTTTGGTGGCATCTCAAACACTTTATGTTGTGAAAGAGACGCAGCGAGCTGTGGTGCTTAAATTTGGTGAGATTGTGGATGCGGATGTTAAGCCGGGTCTGCATTTTAAGATTCCTGTTGTTAATGAAGTGAAGAAATTTGACGCACGTATTTTGACAATGGACTCACGCCCACAGCGTTATTTGACGCTTGAGAAGAAAGCGGTAATCGTTGATTCTTACGTTAAATGGAAAATCGAATCCGTTGATAAGTTTTATCAAGCAACGTCAGGTGACGAGTTTGTTGCAAACCGAGTACTTTCCTCTCGAGTAGACACAGGGTTGCGTAACCAATTTGGTGAGCGCACCATGACAGAGGTGGTTTCTGGTCAGCGTGATCAGTTGATGACAGAGTTGCGTGACAACTTGGATAAAGTGGCTCAGTCTGAATTGGGTATCAAGATCGTTGATATTCGAGTCAAACGAATCGAGCTACCACCAGATGTTAGTGAGTCTGTTTATCAGCGTATGAGAACGGAGCGTGAGCGAGAAGCGCGTGAGCACAGATCGAAAGGTCTTGAGTTGGCGGAAGGTATTCGAGCGGATGCAGATCGTCAGCGCGTCGTGCTTGAAGCGGAAGCTCAGCGTGATGCAGAAATGATTCGCGGTGACGGTGATGCGCAAGCGGCAGCGATTTATTCTAAAGTCTATAAGCAAGATCCAGAGTTCTATGATTTCTATCGTAGTCTTCAAGCTTACCGAGATAGTTTCGAAGGTAAGAAAGATTTGTTTGTGCTTAAGCCTGACAGCGAGTTCTTTAAGTATTTGAATAGTTCAACTCTTTCTAAGTAAGGATGAATTATTCAGCAATATTGGATCGTGAAGCCTATTTGTTGAAATAGGAAACATGGTACTATTACACAAACCGGGTCCTGCCCGGTTTTTTAATGGTCAAAATAAAGAGAGTCTATGCAGGAATTGTTGCAGTCGCTGCTTATTGGCGTCAGCCTGTTATTGATCGCCGAGGGAATTTTGCCGTTTTTAGCTCCTCAGTTATGGAGAAAAATGATGGCGAAAGCAGTCGCGAGTTCGGATTTGAATTTGCGTATTCTGGGTGTGGTTAGTATGTTTCTTGGATTAATGCTCCTTTTACTGACTCGAAGCTAAGAGGATATAGTTTAATGACATTAGCAGACCGTTGGTTGCTTCCTGAAGGTGTGGATGAAGCGTTGCCTGAACAGGCCGCTAAAATAGAACATCTTCGAAGAACCCTGCTGAATCTCCATGAAAGTTGGGGTTATCATCTTGTAATTCCACCTCTCTTAGAATACCTAGACTCCCTTCTTATCGGTGCTGGCTCAGACCTAGAAATCGAAACATTTAAGGTGATTGATCAATTATCTGGTCGTCTTATGGGAGTTCGTGCGGATTTCACTTCGCAGGTGTCGCGCATTGATGCTCATTGCCTGAAAGGTGAGGGTGTTCAACGCTTGAGCTATTGCGGTAGTGTGTTACGTACTATGCCAGCAGGCTTGGATGGTACTCGCAGCCCAATACAGCTGGGCGCAGAATTGTATGGTCACGGTGGCTTAGAAAGCGACATTGAAGTTTTGTCTTTAATGTTGGAGACCTTGTTCTCGGCTGGCTTGTCCAATCTCGTGCTCGACTTGAGTCACGTGAATATCGTACGTGGTGTGCTAGCTGCTTGTGAGTTAACCGATGAGCAAGAAAGCAAGCTGTTGGAACTTTATAATGCCAAAGACCTTCCTGAGCTTGATGCCTTTGTAAAAGGGCTATCCTTAACATCAGATCAGGCGGCTTGGTTGGTGCTTTTACCTCGCCTGTGTGGTGGTGTTGAAGTGTTGCAAACGGCAGTGCAGGGGTTGGGCGGTATTAGTCAATCTATCGACGATGCGCTGGCGCTATTAAGCAGTGTGAGTGCGGTGATTGAACGCCGTTATCCTGCCATTGGTCTGCATTTCGATTTGAGTGATTTGGTGTCTTATAGTTACCACACAGGCTTGCTTTTCGCGGCTTATGTACCAGGTCACGGTAACGCCATTGCTCGCGGTGGTCGTTACAACAATATTGGTGAAGCGTTTGGTCGTTCTCGACCTGCGACTGGCTTTAGTACCGATGTGAAAGCCTTAGTTGCTCTTGCGAATGTGCATGTTGCTACGCCAAAAACTGTGTTGTCGCCTGTCTGTCAAAGCGATGCGTTATGGGCAAAAGTTAATGCGTTGCGAGCGCAGGGATATCGAGTGATTGAAGCCTTAGATGATGGCTGTGTCGATACTGTAGATTTTACGTTAGTGTTTGTTGATGATGCTTGGCAGCTTGTGTCAGCCGAACAATAGATTTTCTTTAAGAACTATCAAGATGAGACCTGATATTATGGGTAAAAATGTCGTTATTCTAGGCACCCAATGGGGTGATGAAGGTAAGGGTAAAGTAGTTGATCTACTTACAGAAGATGTCGCTGCTGTAGTTCGCTTTCAAGGCGGACATAATGCAGGTCATACCTTAGTGATCGACGGTAAAAAAACCGTATTGCATTTGATTCCTTCTGGCATTCTACGTGAAGGCGTGCAATGTATTATTGGTAACGGTGTGGTGCTTTCACCGGCAGCGCTGAAGAAAGAAGTGGAAGAGCTTCTGGAGCAGGGCGTACCAGCGGTCGATCGTTTGAAAGTGAGTGCAGCGTGTCCGTTGATCCTTTCTTACCACATTGCTATGGACCAGGCTCGTGAGCTTGCTAAAGGCGAGAAAAAAATTGGTACAACGGGTCGTGGTATCGGGCCAGCGTACGAAGATAAGGTAGCTCGTCGTGCGATTCGTGTTGGTGATCTGTTGGATCCTGAGCGTTTTGCCTGCAAGTTGAAAGAAGTGCTTGAATACTACAACTTCATTTTGACTAACTATCATCAAGTTGAGCCTATTTCTTACGATGAAGTGTATGCAGAAGGCTTGGCGATGGCTGAGTTCTTGCGTCCAATGGTGGCAGATACTATTTCTCTTCTACATGACTTGAGAAAATCTGGCGCGAACATCATGTTTGAAGGTGCGCAAGGTTCCTTGTTGGATGTGGATCACGGTACTTACCCTTATGTGACCTCTTCTAATACGACCGCCGGTGGTGCGCCAGCAGGTACCGGATTTGGTCCACTGTACTTAGATTACGTGCTAGGTATTACCAAAGCATACACGACACGTGTTGGTTCTGGCCCTTTCCCGACTGAGTTGTTTGACGAAGATGGCGAGCGCCTTGGTACTCGTGGTCACGAGTTCGGTGCAACCACTGGTCGTTCACGTCGTTGTGGTTGGTTTGATGCTGTGGCGCTTCGTCACGCGGTGCAAATTAACTCTGTGTCTGGTATGTGTTTAACAAAACTGGACGTACTAGATGGTTCTAGTGTGATCAAGGTTTGTGTTTCTTACGCGGACGCTGACGGTAACCCAGTTGTGGGTTCTCTTGTTGATAGTGAAGGCTATGAGCAAGCTCGCCCGGTTTATGTTGAGCTTCCTGGTTGGAGTGAATCAACAGTAGGCGCGCCAAGCTTTGAAGCCCTACCTAAAAATGCACAAGACTACATTCGCTTCTTAGAAGAGCATGTAGGTGTGCCGGTTGACATTATTTCAACGGGCCCTGATCGCAACGAGACTATTGTGTTGCGTGACCCTTTCAAAAGCTAATTGCTTGTGAAATAGACAAAAAAGCCGCTGATGCGGCTTTTTTTGTTTGCTTTTGGCGAGAAGAGGTCATTTATTAGTATTAATTGTAAATAGAGTGAAAATGGGGGCGGGTCTTTATTTGCGCCTAAGGTAATATTTACAATTGATGTTACGGACGCGTCGACGTCGTAAGACAATGCACCTATTTAATAAGAGATAAGGTAATTATGATGAAGTTACTGTTAGCAGATGATGATGCACGTTTGTCTGATTTGATCAAAGAATACTTTGATGGTGAAGGTTATCAAGTTGCTCATGCTTGGAATGGGCGCGAGGCGCTAGAGTTAATGGCAGAGGATATGCCGGATATTGTTATTCTTGATGTCATGATGCCAGAGCTAGATGGCTTTGAAACCCTTAAGCAAATCCGCAATAAAAGTTCTGTGCCGGTGATTATGCTGACTGCAAAAGGGGATGATATTGATCGTATTTTGGGGTTAGAAATGGGCGCTGACGACTATTTGTCTAAGCCTTTTAATCCGCGTGAGCTATTGGCGCGTATTAAGGCGATTTTACGCCGTGCCAGCCAAGAGAAAGAAGATGATCCTACCGCTGATATCGAGCTTTCAGGTGTGCTGCTGCGCCGTAAAGATCGTAGTGTTTTCCTAGAAGGGGAATTGGTGGAGCTGACAACCTCTGAATACACTTTGCTTGAGTGTATGTTACTGGCGCCAGGTCAGGTGTTAACTAAGCAAGAGTTGTCTGAAAAAGCCTTGGGTCGTAAATTGACCATGTACGATCGCAGTTTGGATATGCACATAAGTAATCTGCGTAAGAAAATTGGTAATCTTGAAAATGGCGACCCGCGAATCAAAACCGTGCGTGGCGTTGGCTATATTTTTGTGGCAAGTGAACAAGGCGTTTAATCTTTTATGAAGAGTACTTTTTTGCGAGTGTTTCTGGTGGTGCTACTGTCAAATATTGTGGTAGTTAGCATCGGTTTAGGCATAGTTCAATTTGTCCAGAAACAAAACCAGGTGTCTGCCGATTTACTGGGTGATATTGGCGTGCAGCTGGTCGCAGGGTACGAAAAATTCGGCTTAGCAGCCCTAAAGAGTGAGGCTGAAAAAGCCGAAAAGCGTCTTTCTGGTAATATTTATCTTTATCAGGAAAATGGCCGTCCGCTGTTAAAACCGTTGCCACGTAATTTCCGTGAAAGTGATGCCAGTGGTGCAGGCACAGGGAGTGCGTTAGGTAAGGCTGCGAGAGAAGCTGGTCGGCCAGCTGCAGATTTCTTGCACAGCCAATTTATTCAGGTGATAGGCGCAAATAACGTTCAGTATTTGCTGATCTTCCGGCCTAATCCAGAGTTAGACTCTTTGGCTCCAGGGTTGGTGATCGCCTTGTCTTTGCTTGGTTTATTGGTTTCCAGTGGTGTGCTGACCTACTTATTGCTTGGGCCTTTGTTGAAATTGCAGCGAGTGGCTAGGCTGTTTGGTCAGGGTGACATGTCTGTGCGGGTGGAAGATAAATTGGCGCGGCGCAGTGATGCGGTAGGTAAGTTGGCCCAAGAATTTAACGAGATGGCGGTTCGCATAGATACCTTGCTCTCGTCCAAAGAGCGTTTGATGCGGGATGTGTCGCATGAGTTGAGAACGCCATTGGCGCGTATGGAAGTCGCGCTTACCATTGCCGAGGACAAGTTTGCGGTAGAGTCGCAAAAAAGTTACTTGCATCGTATTCGGACTGAATTGCATGAGTTGGACGAATTAATTGGTCAGGTTTTGACCTTGAGCCGTCTAGAAGCTGCTGCTCTGAGTAAGGAAGTTGTTCCATTGCAGGAGTGGCTTGACGAAATTGTGGCGGATGTGAGCTTTGAGAGTCAACTCAAAGGGATTTCAGTGAGTAAATCTGGAACCCAGCCTAAGACCTTGTTGGGTGACCCTCTGCAGTTGCGCCATGCCATCGAAAATGTGTTGCGTAATGCTTGTTTCTACGCCGGTGAAGGCGGGGTGATTGAAGTGGTGACCCAGGAGCGTGGCGGTAATGCGCTGATTTATATTCGCGATAATGGCCCAGGGGTTGCAGAAGAAAAGCTTGAGAAGATATTCCATGCTTTTTATCGTTCTTCTGAAGCTCGTGAGGCCAACAGTGGTGGATTTGGCGTAGGTTTGACCATTTCAAAGCGTATTATTCACGCGCACAAAGGTTGTATTGAGGCTAAAAATCGCCCTGAAGGTGGCTTGGAAGTTTGCTTTAAAGTGCCGTTGGCCTAGCGAATTATTTTCTATTTGGCCTGCTTTCGAGAAGATTATCAGAAAGTGCTTGTTATTCTGTGTTGAGGTCAGTAGTATGCACGCCGCAAGTTGGCTAGGCAGTCGCCGCCTCGTAAGAGGGGGAGGAAAGTCCGGGCTTCGCAGGGTAAAGTGCCAGGTAACGCCTGGGGGGCGTGAGCCTACGGAAAGTGCAGCAGAAAATAAACCGCCTAAGTAGTTTACTACCGGTAAGGTTGAAATGGTGCGGTAAGAGCGCACCGCGCGACTGGTAACAGTTCGTGGCAAGGTAAACCCCACTTGAAGCAAGACCAAATAGGAACTCTTTGGCGTGACCCGCGCTGAGTTCGGGTAGGTTGCTAAAGACGTGCAGTGATGTACGTATTAGATGAATGACTGTCCACGACAGAACCCGGCTTATCGGCCAACTTGCTTTTTTTCCTTTCTTTTTTTGCAATACCATCCCAATTGAGTTGACTTCCTTGGTTTATAGCGACCCCAGTCTGTTTTTGTGCTTTTTTTGCGCGAAAAGCCTTCTTTAATGCGTCTTTACGGAATCATTGCACCTATTTTTGCTTATTTCGGGTGTTTTTTTTTACTCTTTTTAGCAAATAGTGTTAAATTGTGGGATAAAGTGTCGTTAAGTGGGATATGGCTGTGTTTCGTGGAATTCATCAAGTGAGTGTGGATGCAAAGGGACGCATGACGTTTCCGGCCCGCTTGCGGGATGAATTAGCCCAATACGAAGATGAAGGGGTTGTTGTCACCATAGATCCTGCCTCTAAGTGCTTGTTGCTTTATCCATTGGTTGAGTGGGAATTGATTCAGCAAAAACTGGATAAATTGCCCAGCTTTCAACCTCAAGCAAGACGGCTTCAGAGACTTTTGGTTGGCCATGCTACGGATTTAGAGGTGGATAAAGCCGGTAGGATTTTATTGCCCGCTCCTTTGCGTGAATTTGCTGGATTGGACCGTAAAGTCACCTTGCTCGGGCAAGGAAAGAAATTGGAAATATGGAGCCAAGATGAGTGGGAGTCTCAACGAGACGATTACTTATCTCAAGCATCACTTGATGAACTGCAACCAGAAATTATGATGGATATCTCTTTATGACAGACGCGACCTCAAAACATATCAGTGTCATGTTAAATGAGTCGGTAGATATGTTGGTGACTAATACAGATGGGCTGTACGTCGACGGTACATTCGGTCGAGGTGGTCATACCCGTTTAGTATTAGACCGACTAGATAAGGGTAAGTTGTTGGGCTTTGATAAAGACCCAGTAGCAATAGAGTTTGGTAAGGCGCTGGAGTCTGAAGATTCGCGCTTTACGATAGTGCAAGATACGTTTGCCGCGATGTCTGAACATATTAATGATGTGTTCGGTGTGGACAAAGTGGACGGCATTATGATGGACCTAGGAGTTTCTTCTCCACAATTAGACGACGCAGAGCGTGGTTTTAGTTTTATGAATGACGGCCCTCTAGATATGCGCATGAACCCAGACAAAGGGATGAGTGCCGCAGACTGGATTGCGGTCGCAGGGGAGAAAGAAATTGCTGATGTGATGTATCAGTATGGGGAAGAGCGCTTTTCACGACGCATTGCGAAAGCGATTTGTGAATACCGTGCTCATACACCCATTCTCACCACACTGCAGCTCTCTAAGATTGTTGCAGAAGCCAACCCTGCTTGGGAAAAAGGCAAAAATCCTGCCACTCGTGCATTTCAGGGTATTCGAATCTTCATTAATAATGAATTAGGTGATCTTGAAACGGGCCTTGAGGCTGCCACTGAGTCATTAAAAGTTGGTGGGCGTCTCGTGGTGATTAGTTTCCACTCTTTGGAAGATCGTATTGTTAAACGATTTATGAAACTGAAGGCCAAGGGGCCAGAATTGCCTCGCCATTTGCCAATTCGCAATGCGCATTTGGATATTAAGTTCAAAACCGTGGGTAAGGCGATTAAGCCCTCGGAATCGGAAGTTAATGACAACGTTAGGTCGCGCAGTGCCGTGCTTCGAGTGTTGGAGAAAATAAGTGATTAAGCAACGTTTTTCACCATGGGCGTTTAGCCTTGGTGTCGTTGTTTTAGCAATTATTTCTATTCTGGTTGTTGTACAAGTTTATGATTTTAGGAAGGATTTCTCTCATCTTCAAGCGTTAAAAAAAGATGAGGTGAACTATGAGGTGAAATGGGGGCAGTTGCTTTTAGAGCAAAGTGCTTTGACTCAGCCGAGTCGATTAGAGCAGGCCGCCATTAAGGATTTACACATGCATTCCCCCACTCAGGATGAATTGATAATAGTAAAACCATGAATATTGAAAACGGTGCTCACCGTCCAGGAAAATGGCGATTCAGATTCGTTTACGCAATCGCGCTAGTGTTATTTCTAGTCGCTGGCGGTCGTCTATTTTATCTCACTGTCGTTGATAAGGAATTCCTGCAGAATCAGGGAGAGCGGCGTGCGGTGAGAAGTGAGTCTATTCCAGCAACACGGGGAATGATTCTTGATCGTCGTGGTGAACCGCTGGCAGTGAGCACGCCAACTTGGACCTTGATTGCGAACCCAAAAGCGCTTTGGAAAATGGAACAAGACCCACAGCAGGGGGAGACGCCAAGCCAAGAAATTAAGCGTTTGGCTGATGCCATGGGCGTGGGGCAAGCTTGGTTACAAGACAGATTTACCAACAATAAAAATCGCTCCTTTATGTATTTAAAGCGGCAGGTTGCTCCCCATGAGGCAGATCGCATTATGGCGGCTAACGTTGTTGGGGTGAGTAAAACAAGAGAATATAAGCGTTTTTACCCTGCTGGTGAAGTCGCGGCTCAGGTCGTTGGTTTTACTAATATTGATGATAAAGGGCAGGAAGGGATTGAGCTGGCTTATGATAAAGCCCTGCAAGGCAATCCAGGAAAGCGTACTTTTCTCAAAGATCTTAATGGCAATGTGTTGCGCTCTATTGGCCAAGATGAGCCAGAACGTCCGGGTCAGAATATAGATCTAAGTATTGATTTGCGCTTGCAATACCTGGCTTATCGAGAGCTAAAAGCAGCAGTTACGGAACACCGTGCCACATCGGCTTCCGCTGTTATTTTGGACGTAAGAACGGGTGAGATTTTGGCCATGGTAAATCAGCCGTCTTATAATCCAAATGATCGCTCTGCGCTAGAATATGATGAATTACGCAATCGCGCCGTCATTGATTTGTTTGAGCCTGGCTCGACAATGAAACCTTTCACGGTTGCTGCAGCTCTTATGTCTGGGCAATACAACACCGAATCTACTATTAATACCGCTCCGGGTTACTTGCGTATCGGTCGTTTTACGATTCGTGATGAAGGCAACTATGGCAAAATCAACTTAGAAACCTTGCTGGTTAAGTCGAGCAATATTGGGGCGTCTAAAATTGCTTTTTCGTTGCCGCAGGATGCGATATGGAACATAGACTACGAATTAGGCATTGGCTCACCCGTTGGGATTGGTTTTCCTGGTGAGGCAACCGGTAACCTGCCGTCGCACCCCAAATGGCACCCTTCTGAAATCGCAACCTTGTCTTATGGTTATGGCTTGTCTGTGTCTACATTGCAATTGGCACAGGCTTACATGACGTTGGCAAATGGTGGCTACCGAGTGCCAGTGAGTATTTTTAAACAGGACGGTAAGCCGGTTGGCAAGCAAGTGATTCCACGTAATGTGGCAAGAGACGTCGCTAAAATGATGGAGGCGGTTGTTCAGCGAGGTTCAGGGCGCGCGGCACAAATACCCGGCTACAGTGTGGCAGGTAAAACGGGTACAGTGCACAGGGTGGGTTCTAAAGGTTATGAATATGACCAATACAACGCCATGTTCGCGGGCTTTGCTCCGGCATCAAATCCACGTCTTGCTATGGTGGTTATGATTAATGACCCTAAAGGTCGCCAGTATTACGGTGGTGAAGTGGCCGCACCGGTTTTTTCTCGAGTGATGGAAGGCGCCCTGACGATATTGAATATTTCGCCAGATTTGCCGGACGGCTTGCGAGAAGTGCGTCTTGACACCAAAAAAGCACCATATCGGGTGGCGCAAGGAAATTAATATGGCAAACTTGACCCATGCTCAGCTACTGAACTTGGTCGGGCTGACAGTGGAGAAATCTGCCGCCCATCATAGTTATACTCATTTAGAAACAGACAGTCGAAAAATGGACGCCCAAGGGGTGTTTTTTGCCTTGCCTGGTGTGACCAGTGATGGCTGGCTTTACTTGGATAAAGTCGCTGAACTTGGTGGTCGCGTGGCGGTAGTGCCAGAAGATCTGGGATTGACCCATGACCGTTTGGAACTGCTGCATGTGAAGGATCCTGCCGCATTTCTAGTTGTCTGTCTGTATAGGTTTTTTGGTGTTCCCCCGGGTGCTTTGGTGGCGGTTACAGGAACCAATGGTAAATCTTCGATTTGTTTTTATCTGGCTCAGTTGGCGCAATCTGTTGGTTATGCCAGTGGCCTTATTGGCACTTTTGGAGTGGGGCCCATCGATGCTTTGCAAACCGCCAGTCAAACTACCCCCGACTTGTTATCACTGCATCGTTTACTGATTGATATGGCGCACAGCAAGATTGATATGGCGCACAGCAAGATTGATTTTGTGGCCTTTGAAGCGTCTTCTCATGCATTAGATCAAGGGCGTTTATATGGCGTGCCTTTTCAGACAGCCGTGTTTTCTAATCTTTCTCGAGACCATCTAGATTACCATGGTTCGATGGATGCCTATGCGGCGGCTAAGCGTCGTTTGTTCTCTTTTCCAAGTGTCACTCGCGGTGTGTTCTGCCTAGACGACCCTTATGCTTCCTTTATGCATGAAGGCTTGTCCTCTGATTGCGAGCATTTCTATTACAGTGAAGCAAACGCGCAAGCGGATTTTTACACCAAGCAGTTGCAGCTGACGCCAGCAGGTTGCCAATTTATACTTTGCCACCCTGACGGTGAAGATGCTGTCTTTTTGCCGTTGTTAGGGCGCTTCAATATACAAAATGCCTTGGCGGCGTTGGCCAGTTTGTGGGCGACAAGTTCGAATAAGCCAGCATTGGTGGCTGCCTTGGCATCTTTGCAAGGAGCGCCGGGGCGAATGGAAAAAGTATCATCCAGCAAAGGACCTGCGGTCGTGGTGGATTATGCTCACACGCCGGACGCGTTAAAAGTGGCGTTGCAGGCTTTAAAAGAGCACTCCCAAGGGCGCTTGGTGTGCGTGTTTGGCTGTGGTGGTGATCGAGATAAAGGCAAGCGTCCGTTGATGTTGCAAGCGGCTTTACATCACGCGGATAGTGTTTGGTTAACCTCGGATAACCCGCGCACAGAAGCGCCACAGAGCATTATTGATGATGCCTTGGTTGGGGCGCCTGAGTCAGAGGTGAATGTAGAGGTAGACCGCGCCTTGGCAATTTCAAAAGCGATAAGTACGGCTCAACTTGGCGATATCATTTTGATTGCAGGTAAAGGCCATGAAACCTATCAGGATATCAATGGTGTGAAGCATCATTTTGATGATAAAGAAGAGGCGTTAAAGGTGTTAACTAATTATGTTGCTTAAACTTTCCTTGTCTCAAATTGCGGCCTTATGTAATGGCGAGCTGATTGGTGAAGATGGCGTTGTGAATGCAGTTGTTACCGACACTCGAACGATCCAATCAGGTTGTTTATTTGTTGCCATCAAAGGAGAGCGTTTTGATGGTCATGATTATGCTCAATCTGCTATCGAGCAGGGCGCGGTTGCTGTGTTGTCGCAGCAGGATCTTTGCTTAGGACCTTATATAAAGGTGGCCGATACGGTAGCGGCCTATGGGCGGATAGCGCGAGCAATACGTGACCAATTTTCAGGCCCAGTTGTAGCGATTACGGGAAGTAACGGTAAAACAACCGTAAAAGACTGGCTTGCTCAATCCCTTAGTGAGCAAAATGTGCTAAAAACACGCGCGAATTTGAATAACCAAATTGGCGTACCGCAAACGCTGCTCGGTATCACGGCGGCTCATGATGTCGCGGTTATTGAGGCTGGCACGAGTTTCCCTGGTGAAATCAAAAAACTGGCAGATATTATCGCTGCCGATGTGGTTATTTTGACCAATGCCAGTGGCAGTCATTTTGAAGGCTTTGGCAGTTTAGAAGGCATCGCTGTTGAAAAAGGGGGGCTAATCTCAGCCGCAAAAGCAGATGCTAGCATCATCTTGAATGCAGATGACGGTTATTTTGATTACTGGAAAACGCTTGCGGATCAACGAAGAGTCTGTTCTTTTGGTTTTACAGATACAGCAGATTTATGCGCTAAGGATGTGGTATTAGGGGCGGAATCTAGTCGCGCTGTGTTTGTTTATCAAGGGCAAAGTGAAGCGGTGTATATTGCTGGTGCTGGGCGTCACTTGATCGCCAACGGCATGGCTGTTGTGCTGGCTTTAATGGCGCTGGGCATGAGCCTTACAGAGGCGGTTGCCAAGTTGGCTGTGCCGGTTCAGGTACCGGGTAGAATGGAGCGGCTGCAGACAAAAAATAAAGCTCTGTTAATTAATGATTGTTACAATGCTAGCCCTACTTCGGTGGAAGCGGCAATCGATGTGTTGGCCATGCAGAAGGTCAAAAAGACCTGGTTGATTCTCGGTGCGTTAGGAGAATTAGGAGAGCAGCAAGACGAAATACATCGAGGCTTAGGCGAATATGCGCAACAAAGAGGGATTTCCTGTTTGATCAGTGTCGGCCCACTTGCTGGGCTGGCGGCACAGGCATTTCGTGACCTCGGTGGCGATGCGGTTTTCTGTCAAACACATAAAGAAGCGGCGTCTGTGGTTCAGGCGCTTAATGATACGCATGCCATTTTAGTGAAGGGATCTCGTTCTTCTAAAATGGAAAATGTAGTGAATATTTTAACACTTTAGGATGCCATTAACTCATGTTACTCCTGCTTACGGCTTATTTGAGCGAGCACCATACTTTTTTTACTGTTTTTAATTATTTGTCATTGCGCGCCATTTTGGGTGTGCTGACGGCGTTGGCCATTTCTTTGTTGATTGGTAATCGCGTGATCTTGTTGCTGCAGCGCCTTCAGATAGGTCAAGCGATTCGCAGTGACGGTCCTCAATCTCATTTGAGTAAGGCAGGCACCCCAACCATGGGCGGCGCGCTGATTATTTTCTCGATTTCTATTAGTACCTTGTTATGGGGCGATCTTAGCAACCAGTATGTCTGGTTGGTATTGTGCGTAATGTGGGCTTTTGGGGTGATCGGTTGGGTAGATGATTATCGTAAGGTCGTAGCGAAAAAC
The DNA here is from genome assembly GCF_003387375.1 of Marinomonas pollencensis. GTDB lineage: Bacteria > Pseudomonadota > Gammaproteobacteria > Pseudomonadales > Marinomonadaceae > Marinomonas > Marinomonas pollencensis. The sequence continues at coordinate 66,955 of NZ_QUNG01000013.1, forward strand.
TCCAAAGGTTTGCCTGCAAAATGGAAGTACTTTTGGCAGAGCGTGTTTGGTTTGGCTGCGTCGTTCTTTTTGTATTTTACTGCGACAACTCCTGCGGAAACGGCTCTGTTAGTGCCTCTGTTTAAGAATGTGGCATTACCTTTAGGGATCTTTTTTGTTGTTTTAACTTACTTTGTGATTGTGGGTACCAGTAATGCGGTGAACTTGACGGATGGTCTTGATGGTTTAGCGATTGTGCCGACCGTATTAGTGGGTGGGGCGCTGGGTGTGTTCGCTTATCTTACAGGTAACATTCGCTTTGCGGATTACTTGTTGATTCCTTATGTTCATGGCTCTGGTGAGTTGTTGGTGTATTGTTCGGCATTGATCGGTGCTGGGCTCGGCTTTTTATGGTTTAACACTTATCCAGCCCAAATCTTTATGGGTGATGTGGGTTCTTTGGCGATGGGTGCGGCACTGGGAACCATTGCGGTTATTGTTCGTCAAGAGCTGGTGTTGTTTATTATGGGGGGCGTGTTTGTGATGGAAACTGTCTCTGTTATTTTGCAAGTGGCGTCTTATAAATTAACCAAGCGACGTATCTTTAGAATGGCACCAATACATCATCACTTTGAACTTAAAGGTTGGGCGGAGCCCAAAGTGATTGTGCGTTTTTGGATTATCACTGTTTGTCTTGTGTTAGTGGGTTTTGCCACATTAAAAGTGCGTTAGGAGCGTTTTATGTCGTTGATCGGGTCAGATCGGATAAGAGCCGTCGTTGGCTTGGGGGCGACAGGTCTCTCTTGTGTACGCTTTTTAGCAAGCCAGAATATTGATTTCTTTGTTGTCGATTCTCGCGACAACCCGCCAGGTTTAGAGCAAGCGAAGGCGCTTTGCCCTGCTGAGCGTATTTTTACCGGTGATCTCACTGTGCTGGAAGGCTTAGGTGTTAATGAGCTTTATGTAAGTCCTGGTATTCCGTTAAAAACGCCCACCCTTGTAAAGCTTGCTGAGCAAGGTGTGGCGATGCGTGGGGATATTGACCTATTTTGTGACTATGTGAATGCGCCTTTTGTTGCTATTACTGGATCTAATGCGAAAAGCACGGTAACGACTTTACTGGCTAAATTGCTGCAGGCAACGGGTAATAATGCAGTAGCAGGGGGCAATCTTGGTCTACCAGCATTGGACTTGCTTAGTGCTGGTGTGGACTTTTATGTATTGGAACTGTCGAGCTTTCAGCTTGAAACTACGCCAGCGTTAAAAGCCGATCTAGCCTGCTTACTGAATGTTTCTGAAGATCATATGGATCGTTACAAGGATCTTTATGAATATCAAAGAGTGAAACAAAAAGTCTATCGCGGCTGTAAAGCGGCTGTTTGCAATAAGCAAGATATCTTAACTGCCCCTTTGTTAGCAGAAGGTGTGCCGGTTCGAGCTTTCACCACTAAAAGCCCAGATTTGAAAGAGTTCGGTATATTGTCTGATGATGATGGCGCTTGGCTGTGTCGTGGCGTAGAGCGGCTTTATCACACTTCGAATATCGCCCTGAAAGGCTCTCATAATCATGCCAATGTGTTGGCGGCATTAGCGATGCTTGAATTGCTCGGGCAGGATCTTTTAGCGCCGGGTGTAGCGGATGTATTGGGTGAGTTTGGTGGTTTGCCGCACCGCTGTGAGACAGTGCGGAATCATCAAGGTGTTACTTATATTAATGACTCTAAAGGGACCAATGTGGGTGCCACTTTGGCAGCACTTGAAGGTCTGGGTAATGGGGCGCAGAAAAACATACATTTGATTGCGGGCGGTGATGGCAAGGGGGCGGATTTTACGCCATTAGCTAAGCCGGTTGCTGAGTTGGTGTGTAAAACCTATTTATTTGGCAAAGACAGTCATCAACTTGCTCAGGCTTTATTGCCAGATTCTGAGGTGGCGATTTTTACCAGTTTAGATGAGGTTGTAAGCGCTGTGCAAGGTGCAGTGAAAGCCGGCGATATCGTCTTGTTCTCGCCAGCATGCGCCAGCTTAGATATGTATAAGAACTATGAAGCGCGTGGCCAGCACTTTATCGATTTGGTTCGTGCTTTATGAATTGGTTGGCATTCTTTGATCGTGTCAGTTGGCGAGAGTTTAGCCGGGTTGACGCGATTTTTGTTGCCTCTGTGGTGTCTATTTTGGCGCTCGGAATTGTTATGGTGTCGAGTGCATCGATTTCCATTTCTGAAAACCTGCACGGCCATCCTTATTTTTTTATGGCAAGGCAGGTGCTTTATCTGGTGATTGCTTTGGTGTTTGGTTGGGGCTTGATTTCGCTGCCAACCGATAGATTGCAGCAATGGGGTATTTTGCTAATGGGGTTGTCTTTTCTCCTGTTAGTCTTGGTGCTGGTGCCAGGTATTGGTAAAAGTGTAAACGGTAGCCGTCGTTGGATTAATCTGGTGGTGTTTAATTTGCAAGCCTCTGAGGTCGCCAAAGTATGTATGGTGGTTTATGTCTCTGGGTATTTAGTGCGACGAGCAGACCGAGTTAGACAAGGTTGGGTAGGGTTCTTTCTCCCGCTTTGTTTATGCAGCATCTTTTTGTTGTTTTTATTGCTTGAACCAGATTTTGGCGCATCGGTTGTGCTATTGGGCACTGTAATGGCATTGCTCTTTCTGGGTGGGGCGCCCTTATACCAGTTCTTGCTCTTGTTGGTGGCTGCCGTCTGTATGTTAGGTGTGGTGGCGATTTCCGAAAGTTATCGAATGAAGCGACTGATGAACTTTATTGATCCGTGGGCCGACCCTTTCAATGAAGGCTACCAGTTGAGTCAAGCTTTGATCGCTTATGGACGAGGTGAATGGTTTGGCTTAGGTCTGGGCAATAGTGTTCAAAAACTGTCGTATTTGCCGGAAGCGCATACTGATTTTGTGTTTTCTGTATGGGTCGAAGAGACTGGTTTGTTAGGCGGCTTATTTCTTATTTTGTTGTTTGGCATTATGGTGAGCCGGGCATTTAAAATTGGCCATCAGGCAATGAATTTATCGCGTCCTTTTTCGGGCTATATGTGCTTTGGTTTTTCCATTTTGATTCTCGCTCAGGTGATTATTAATATTGGTGTAAATACGGGCTTCTTACCGACTAAGGGATTGACGTTACCTTTAATTAGTTACGGCGGCAGTAGTTTGATTATCACCTTGGGGAGTTTGTTTGTCATTGCACGAGTGGACATAGAAAACAGACGTCATGAGGCGCAATTGCGTAACGCTAACCGGAACGGCGAAATAGTAGAGAATAGTCATGAGTAATGCGAAGCGCGTAGTCATTATGGCAGGTGGAACTGGCGGGCATATTTACCCCGCCCTTGCTAGTGCGCAACAATTTAAAGAAAAAGGAATGCAGGTCTTTTGGTTGGGTTCCAAAGGTGGAATGGAAGAAGCATTGGTGCCGCAGCATGATATACCTATCCACACCCTATCGATCAAGGGGGTGAGGGGGAAAGGTGTTGTCGGTTTGTTGTCTGCTCCTTTTCGTATTTTGCATGCGATTGGTCAAGCGGTGGCGGTGTTGCAGAAAATTAAGCCTTCAGTGGTATTAGGCATGGGCGGTTTTGTCGCAGGCCCAGGTGCAATAGCGGCAAAATTGTTGGGTATTCCATTGGTGATTCATGAGCAAAATGCCATAGCGGGTACTACGAATCGAATTTTGGCAAAGGTTGCTAATACTCGCTTGCAAGCGTTTTCTGATGCGTTACCGAATGCGGTTACCGTAGGCAACCCCATCCGTGCTGATATTTTATCTCAAACGGTACGTCCGGTGAGAGATGGTCAAGGCCGCCCCCTTAAATTGTTGGTTGTGGGGGGGAGTTTAGGGGCGAAAGCGATTAATGACATAGTGCCATCTGTGTTGGCTCAGTGGCATGGTTCACAGCGTTTGGATGTTTGGCACCAAACGGGAAAACGTAATTTTGAAGCGGTGACGGCTTTGTATTCTGAGGCTGGTGTAAAGGCAAGGGTTGAACCTTATCTGGACAGCATGGAACAAGCTTATTACTGGGCTGATGTAGTGCTTTGTCGTGCTGGAGCGATGACAGTGAGTGAGTTGGCGATTGCGGGTTTGCCATCCATTTTGGTGCCTTTGCCTCATGCCATTGATGATCATCAAACGGCAAATGCACGTCACCTTGAAAGCGTTGATGCGGCCTATTTATTGCCGCAGTCAGAGTTAACCAGTGACAAAGTTGTGTCAATTTTAATGGGCTTGCTGGAAAGCGAGACAAGATTACAGAATATGGGGGAGCAAGCGAAGAAAATAGCTCACCCGGATGCAACCCGAGATGTGGTTGCGCATTGTTTAAGGCTAATAAAATGATAGTAAACAAATTCCAATACGATATTCCCACCATGCGCCGCATCCAAAATATCCATTTTATTGGTATTGGTGGTGTTGGCATGTGCGGCATCGCAGAGGTGCTGCATAATCAGGGTTACTCTGTGTCTGGCTCGGATCTGAAAGCGTCCGCTACCACAGACCGATTGTCTGATATGGGGATTAAAGTTTATCTTGGGCATCAAGCTGAAAACGTTTTCGATGCTCATGTGATTGTGGTCTCAACCGCAGTAAATGAACAAAACCCTGAAATTATCTGGGGTAAAGAGAATCGTGTTCCTATTGTTCGCCGGGCTGAGATGTTGGCGGAACTGATGCGTTATCGTCACGGTATTGCGGTGGCTGGTACCCATGGTAAAACCACGACAACCAGCTTGATGGCGTCTGTTTTGGCGGCGACAGGTGAAGCTCCGACGTTTGTTATTGGTGGTCGCTTAACCAGTGCGGGTGCCAATGCACAGCTAGGTAGCAGTGCTTATTTGGTGGCTGAAGCGGATGAAAGTGATGCTTCCTTCCTGCATTTGCAGCCGCAAACGGTTATCATTACCAATATTGATGAAGACCATATGGATACCTATGGCGGTGACTTTGAGAAAGTGAAGCACACTTTTATCGAGTTTGTTCATAACTTGCCATTCTATGGTTTGGCGGTGCTGTGCGTTGATGATGAAAATGTAAGGGAGATCTTGCCATCGTTGAGTCGTCCTGTGTTGACCTATGGTATTGAGCAAGAAGCCGACTTTTATGCAACAGACATAGTTCAAACGGGTCGTTTTTGTGAATTTACCGCGCATCGGCCAGAAGGGGAGCCATTAAAGATTCGCTTGCCGATGCCAGGTAAACATAATGTGCTTAATGCCTTATCAACCATTGCAGTGGCCACAGACCTCGGGGTGGATGCTGCTGCGATTCAAGCTGGTCTTATGGGCTTTGAGGGCGTGGGGCGTCGTTTCCAAGAGCAGCAACCATTAGCCTTAAATGATGGTTCTGAGGTGATGTTTGTTGATGATTACGGGCACCATCCAAGTGAGGTTTTGGCAACGATAAAAGCCATTCGAGCGGGCTGGCCTGAGAAGCGTTTAGTGATGATCTATCAGCCGCATCGTTTCTCAAGAACACGCGATTTGTATGAAGATTTTGTGCGCGTGTTATCCCAGGTGGATGTGTTGCTGTTGCTTGATGTGTATGCCGCCGGTGAGTCGCCTATCAATGGCGCAGACAGTCGCTCTTTGTGCGGTAGTATTCGTCAGCGAGGTACGGTGGACCCTGTACACGTAGGCAGTGTGACAGATTTACGTTCGATTTTGAGTAATGTGTTAAGAGCGGATGATTTGTTGATTACGCAGGGTGCGGGTGACATAGGTCTGATTTCGAAAAATTTAGCAAAGAGTGGGATATAGCAGATGGCAGCTGATTTGAAACAATGCGTCATCGCGGTAATTTACGGTGGTCGTTCTGCTGAGCGCGAAGTGTCTTTGCAAAGTGGCCCATTGGTGATCGAGGGGTTGCGCGCTTCTGGTTATCAAGTGGTGGCCATTGACTTATATGGTGATGCGGGGCTCGACCCGGTGAAGCAGTTGCAATCGGTTGATTTTGATCTTGCCTTTATTGCATTGCACGGTGGTGAAGGAGAGGATGGGCGTATTCAGGCTTTGCTGGAAATGATGGGCAAACCTTATACCGGAAGCTCTCCTCTGGCATGTGGCTTTGCGATGGACAAGGTGCTGACCAAGCGTTTTTGGAAGGGCATTGGGATTGCTACGCCAGCTTACCTGTCGTTTGCAGGACAAGCGGACGCGGATGAGATTGAGCAGGTAATGTCTTATCCGTTGATCATTAAGCCATCTCGGGAAGGTTCTACCATTGGTATTAATAAAGCCAATAACCGCGCAGAATTGCTGTCAGCGCTGAGTAATGCGCTTGAATTTGATTCAGATATTTTGGTTGAAGAGTTTGTCGACGGGCCAGAATATACAGTAACGATCATTGATGATGTGGTTTATCCCGCTATTGGGCTTAAGGCGTCTGATGGTCATGAATTGTATGACTACGATGCGAAATACCTAGCCGAAGACACACAATATTTATTGCCTTGTGGACTGAACGAAGACGATGAGTCTGAGCTTCAGGCGTTGGCTTTGCAGGCTTATCAATCATTAGGTTGTCGTGGTTGGGGGCGAGTTGATGTGATGCGAGACCAGCAAGGCGTGTTTTGGGTGTTAGAGGTCAATACATCCCCTGGTATGACATCTCACAGCCTGGTGCCGATGGCGGCGAACTATGTTGGCCTTGGGTACAATGCATTGGTGGAAAAAATTGCCTTAAGCGCATGGCATGACGCAAAGCATGACTAAATTATGAGAATTGCTGCGCTGATAGGGGCTGTGTTGCTGATTTTAGTAGCTTTGTTCCAGGGGGAGGATTCGCCTGATAGTTGGTTTGCTATTCAGCATGTCGAGGTGGAAGGGGATTTAAACTACGCCACTAAGGCTGAGTTGCTTAAAGATTACCAGCCCCTGATAGGAAGAAACTTATTAACGGCATCGTTAATGTCAATAAAGTCTATCGCTGTGTCGCCGCAATGGGTAGAAAGTGCAGAGGTGCGTAAAGTTTGGCCGAATACGCTTCAGATACTTGTTCGCGAGTATCGACCTCTCGCATACTGGGGAGATCGGCAATTAATTTCCACCGGGGCGGTGGTAATATCGCCGCCTGCTTTGCCTAATTTGCCGCTTCCTAGGCTTTATGGTCCTGAGGATACCAGTGATCTTGTATTGGATCAGTTTGGTTTGATTAGCCAAGTGCTTTCAGCAACCAGTTTGCGGATCGAAAAGTTGAGCTTAGAGTTGCGAGGGGCATGGAATATTACTTTCACCAATGGTGTGAGAGTAAAGTTGGGGCGAGAGGAAATTTTAGAGAGATTACAACGCTTTATAGCGGTGTATAAAAGTGATTTATCGGGTAGAATAGATCAAATTAGCTCCATCGATGCGCGTTATCCCCATGGGGTTGCCGTCGCTTGGAAGAAAACAAAATAAACTTGGCCTGTTTGTTGCTTTTTTAAACAAGGTAGAGGGCGGTTCTAACAGCACTAAAATGCCGGGAAGGTTAAATGATAGTCGGTTTGGATGTAGGCACATCAAAAGTTATTTGCTTGGTCGGAGAAGTTCTGGCTGACGGTAGTTTGGAAATTGTCGGTATTGGCTCTCACAGCTCTAAGGGAATGAAGCGCGGTGTTGTTATTAATATTGAATCGACTGTTCAATCGATACAGCGAGCGGTAGAAGAAGCGGAATTAATGGCAGGGTGCAATATCCACTCTGTTTATGTGAGTGTTGCTGGAAGTCATATTCGCAGCTTGAATTCCCATGGTATTGTTGCGGTAAAAAATGGCGAAGTGCAAAAAGAAGATGTTGATCGGGTAATTGATGCTGCGCAAGCGGTGCCGATTTCTTCAGATCAGCGGGTGTTGCATATTCTTCCGCAGGAGTATCACATTGACTCGCAGGAGGGGATCAAAGACCCTCTGGGTATGTCTGGTGTTCGTTTAGAAGCCAATGTACATATGATTTCAGGTGCCGCAAATGCTGTAATGAATGTTGAAAAATGCATTAAGCGTTGTGGTTTGGGGGTAGATGGCGTGATTTTGTCACAACTGGCCTCAAGTGAATCATCGTTAAGCGAAGATGAAAAAGAATTGGGTGTTTGCTTAGTGGACATCGGTGCGGGTACTTCTGATATCGCAGTCTGGCTGGATGGTGCATTACATCATACGGCGGTTGTGCCGGTGGCAGGGGATCAAGTAACCAACGATATCTCGATGGCGTTGCGTACGCCGACTCAGCACGCAGAAGAAATTAAGGTAAAATACGCTTGTGCGATGTCTTCACAGGCAACGGTAGATCAGGCGATTCAAGTGCCAAGTGTTGGTGATCGCCAACCAAGAACCATCTCTCGTCATGCGTTGGCGGAGGTTGTTGAGGCAAGATACGAAGAAATTTACAATTTAATTCAAGATGAATTAAGGCGTAGTGGGTACGCTGAGCGTATCCCGGCAGGTATTGTAATTACTGGTGGTACGTCTCTTATGGAGGGGGCCGCTGAGTTAGCAGAGCGGGTATTTGATATGCCGGTTCGCTTATCAGTACCAGATTGTGCTAAAGGAATGTCAGACATTGTCGATAACCCAATATATTCAACAAGTGTTGGATTGTTGGCTTATGGAAGCAAGGAGGCTGAGACTACTGAGTCCTCTAAGCAAGTTATGTCTAAGACGCAAAATAAACGAGACACATCATTGTTAGTGGCTAAAGAAACCGGGTCGTCCTTCAGTGCAGCGAAGGTGTGGCACAATTTAAAACACTGGTTTCAGAGCTATATGTAGTAGCAATGAGAACGAATTAATTAAGGAGCTATAAGCCCATGAACGTCTTTGATTTAGCCGATGAGAATTTATCTGATAACGCGGTGATTAAAGTTATCGGTGTTGGTGGCGGTGGCGGTAACGCTGTTCGTCATATGCTTGAAAGTCAGTTGGAAGGTGTTGAGTTTATCTGCGCTAACACTGACTCAAAAGCGCTAACTGGTTTTGATACAGGTGTGTCATTGCAGCTGGGGACAACCATTACAAAAGGTCTTGGTGCTGGTGCAAACCCAGAAGTTGGTCGCGATTCGGCGCTTGAAGATCAAGAAAAAATTACACAATTGCTGACTGGTGCCGATATGGTGTTTATCACCGCAGGCATGGGTGGTGGTACGGGGACCGGTGCGGCACCTGTTATCGCAAAAGTAGCTCGTGAACTTGGTATTTTGACAGTAGCCGTTGTGACTAAGCCATTTCCATTTGAAGGGCGTCGACGTGCGAAAGTTGCAGAAGAAGGTGTTAAAGAATTACGTGAAAATGTCGATTCATTAATTACTGTTCCAAACGAGCGCTTGTTACCAGTATTAGGGAAAAATATTTCCCTGCTAAAAGCGTTTGGTGAAGCAAATAATGTGTTGTTTAACGCCGTTCAGGGTATTACCGATTTGATTATGCGCCCTGGCTTGATCAACGTTGACTTTGCAGACGTTAGAACGGTGATGTCTGAAATGGGCATGGCAATGATGGGGACAGGTTCTGCCTCTGGAGATGACCGCGCAAGAGTGGCGGCTGAAGCAGCGATACACAACCCATTGTTGGAAGACATTAACCTAAGAGGGGCGCGTGGCGTTCTAGTGAATATCACAGCCAACGAAGAAGTTGGTTTGTCTGAGTTTACTGAGGTTGGTGGGATTATTGAAGAATATGCATCGGAAGATGCGACTGTTGTAATTGGTTGTGCAATCGATCCAAGTGTTGGAGATGAGATGCGAGTTACAGTAGTTGCGACTGGTTTAGAAGGGCATCCTACTGCTGAAATGCAGTCTGCTGTAGGAGAGTCTGTAGTTTCTCAACCAGTACAGGCAAGTGTTGAGCGAGTTGTTGAAGAGAAGCCAGCGGTAGCTCCTCAGCAGCGAGTGACAACAAGGCCTGTTGCTGCTTCACCTGCGGTTAGTCGTGATGAAGTGGTTGAGAAAAGCTCGGATTCTGAAGCAGGAGATTTAAATGAATCTGCCTCTTCGACGAGCGGTGATAAATTATCATACTTGGACATTCCCGCTTTTTTGCGTCGGCAAGCTGATTAGTTTGCGTAAAAAAGATGCAAGCATAAGGCGTTGAATTGTATAAAAATTGTGTTATTGATATTATTTCTTAATTGAAAGTATATCTTGTCATGAAAGTGTAGGAATCTAATGGTACGTCAACACACATTAAAAAATATTATACGAGCTACCGGTGTAGGTCTCCACTCTGGTGAGAAGGTGTATTTGACATTAAAACCGGCTCCTGTGAATACAGGAATCGTTTTTGTCCGCACAGACTTGGATCCTGTTGTTGAGATCCCTGGTGATGCACGCGCAGTTGGCTCAACAAATTTCGCAACGGCTTTATGCCAAGGAGATGTGAAGGTTAGCACCGTAGAGCATCTGCTTTCCGCGATGGCTGGATTGGGTGTGGATAACGCCTATGTCGAAGTCAGTGCGAGTGAAGTTCCTTTAATGGACGGCAGTGCGAGCCCATTCGTGTTTTTGTTGCAGTCTGCCGGTTTGGAAGCGCAGAGTGCGCCGAAGAAGTTTATTCGTATTAAAAAGCCGATTCGAGTCGAAGATGGCGATAAATACGCGACTTTGGAGCCTCATACTGGTTTTCGATTGTCTTTCACGATTGATTTTCAGCATCCAGCGATTGGTGAAGATGTTCAGCACACCTCGTTTGACTTCTCTACAACTACGTTTGTAAAAGAAATCAGCCGTGCGCGCACATTTGGTTTTATGAAGGATCTTGAGTACTTCAAAAACAACAATCTTGCGCGTGGCGCGAACATGGAAAATGCCATTGTATTGGATGATTTCCGAGTCTTGAATGACGAAGGTTTGCGTTACCGTGATGAGCTAGTGCGCCACAAGGTACTGGATGCGATTGGTGATTTGTATCTTCTTGGTCATAGCTTGATCGGAGAATACAAGGCATTTAAATCTGGTCATGCTTTGAATAATAAGCTTTTGTTGGCTCTGCTTGAGCAGCAAGAGGCTTGGGAATATGTCGTCTTTGAAGACGAAGCTCAAGTAAAACCTATTTCTTATGTTGAGCCTGTCCTAGCGGGTGCTTAATAATTGATCGAAATAAGAAAAATCATCAAAAAGCCAGACCATATGTCTGGCTTTTTTGTGTTTGGCTACTTGATATTTCATGTTTTGTCCCACATTACCGTGGTAGACTCTAATCATTACTAATTTGGCTGCGTTGTATTCAAGATGTTAGGAACTGTAATTAAAAAGGTAATCGGTACAAAGAATGACCGAGAAGTGAAGCGACTTAAGAAAGTGGTTGCTCAAATTAATAAGCTTGAAGAATCCTTTAGCAAGCTTTCAGACGATGAACTGTCAGGAAAAACCAATGAGTTCCGCGAGCGAGTGTCTAAAGGCGAATCCTTAGACGCTTTGTTGCCAGAAGCTTTTGCTACGGTTCGTGAAGGCAGTCGCCGTGTTATGGGGATGCGCCACTTTGATGTGCAGCTGGTTGGTGGCATGGTCCTTCATGAAGGCAAGATTGCAGAGATGCGTACCGGTGAAGGTAAGACGCTTGTAGCAACCTTGGCTGTGTATCTTAATGCCATTTCTGGCAAAGGTGTGCATGTTGTTACGGTGAATGATTATTTGGCCAAGCGTGATGCGAACTGGATGCGCCCCCTGTATGAATTTTTAGATATGAGTGTGGGTGTTGTCTTCTCTGGACAAGAGCGTGATGACAAGCGTGCAGCGTATTTGAGTGATATCACTTACGGGACAAACAACGAGTTTGGCTTCGATTATTTGCGCGACAATATGGTGTTCCGCTTTGAGGATAGAGTGCAGCGAGAGCTTAACTTTACCGTTGTCGATGAAGTTGACTCTATTTTGATTGATGAGGCGAGAACGCCACTGATTATTTCTGGTGCGGTAGAAGATAGCTCAGAACAGTATCGCAAGATCAATCAGTTGCCTCCTTTGTTGCAGCGCCAAGAGGGTGAGGCTGAAGGCGACGAGATTGTTGGTCACTATGTTTTTGATGAATCTCAGAAGAGTATTGAATTGACTGAGGTTGGCCATCAGTTTGTTGAAAGCTGGTTGGTTGAGCAGGGGATGCTGCAAGAGGGCGATAGTCTGTATGCAGCGGGTAACCTGTCTTTGTTGCACCATGTGCACGCGTGTTTAAAAGCCCATGTGATTTTCCAGAAAAACATAGATTATGTTGTGCAAAATGGTGAAGTGGTCATTGTTGATGAGCATACTGGCCGTACTATGCAAGGCCGTCGTTGGTCAGAAGGTATTCATCAGGCTGTAGAAGCCAAAGAAGGGGTAACAATACAGGCGGAAAGCCAAACCTTGGCGTCGACTACCTTCCAGAATTATTTCCGTTTGTACGATAAGTTGTCTGGTATGACGGGGACGGCGGATACTGAAGCGTTTGAGTTTCAGCAAATTTATGGCTTGCCAGTAGTGGTTATTCCGACGAATAAGCCTGTTCAGCGTAAAGATTTCAATGATCTTATCTACATGTCAACAGAAGATAAGTTTGAAGCCATTGTTGTTGATATTGAAGACAATGTGGCTCAAGGTCGCCCAATCTTGGTGGGTACGGCATCGATTGAATATTCTGAATTGCTGTCTAATTACTTAACTAAGAAAAACATTAAGCATAATGTTTTGAATGCAAAGCAGCATGAGCGCGAGGCGCAAATTGTCGCTGAAGCGGGCCGACCTGGTGCGGTTACTATCGCGACCAATATGGCAGGTCGTGGTACAGATATTATGTTGGGTGGTAACTTGCAGGTTGAGATTGATCAGCTGGGCGAGTCTGCAACAGAAAAAGAAATTGATGCGCTTAAGCTGGATTGGAAGAAGCGTAATGAAGCCGTGTTGGCTGCCGGTGGTTTGCATATTATTGGTACTGAGCGCCATGAGTCGCGTCGTATTGATAACCAGTTACGTGGTCGTGCTGGCCGTCAAGGTGATGTGGGTTCCTCGCGTTTTTATCTATCGCTTGAAGATAGTTTGATGCGTATTTTCATGTCTGATCGAATCAAGAAAATGATGATGGCATTAGGGATGGAGAAAGGGGAAGCCATTGAGCATAAGATGGTTTCTAATGCGATTGAAAAAGCTCAGCGCAAAGTAGAAGGTCGAAACTTCGACATTCGTAAGCAGCTTCTAGAATACGACGATGTGGCGAATGATCAGCGTCAAGTTATCTATCGTCAGCGTTTCGATATGATGGTTTCTGAAGATTTATCAGAAGCGGTTAGTGGAATGCGTGAAGAAGTAGTGAGCAACCTGATTGATGAGTTTATTCCACCACAAAGTGTTTATGATCAGTGGGATCTTAAAGGCTTGGAGGAAAAAATCCGTAATGAATTTGGCTTGGAGTTGCCTGTTGCGCAATGGGTAGAAGAAGACTCTAAGTTGTATGAAGAGCCATTGCGTCAGAAAATTCTGGATGCTTTTGTTAGCGACTATGCAGAAAAAGAAGCGGCGGCTGGTGACGGCTCGTTGCGTATGTTTGAGAAGCAGGTCTTATTGCAGGTTCTTGATACTCATTGGAAAGAGCATTTGCAAACGATGGATATGCTGCGTCAAGGTATTCACTTGCGTGGTTATGCCCAGAAGAATCCAAAGCAAGAATATAAGCGTGAGGCGTTTGAATTATTCCAGAGCTTGCTGGATCAAGTTAAGTTTGAGGTAGTTCAGATTGTTACCCGCGTTAAGGTTCAGTCTCCAGAAGAAGTGGAGAAAATCGAGCAAGCGCGCCGACTTGAAGAAGAAAAAACTCAGCTCAGTATGCAGCATGAGTCCTCTTCTGCCTTGCCTGAAAGTGATGCCAAAGACAATGCCTCAGAGTACCCTAAAGTGGGTCGTAATGAGCCTTGTCCTTGTGGGTCAGGAAAAAAATATAAGCACTGTCATGGCAGTTTGGTTTAATAAGGGAGCGGTCAAATGGCAGTAGGTTTACAAGAATTCCCTAGTATCCCTGAAATTAAGGGTGTGAATATTGGCTATGCCGAAGCCAGCATTAAAAAAGCCAATAAAAAAGACGTGGTCGTATTTGAGTTGTGTGAAGGTGCCGCTGTGGCTGGTGTCTTTACGCAAAATGCTTTCTGTGCAGCGCCGGTACGTTTGTGTCAAAAGCACTTAGCGACGACTGATGCGCGTTATTTGTTAATAAACACTGGCAATGCGAACGCTGGTACGGGTAAGTCTGGTATGGAAAACGCCTTGCTAACTTGTAATGCCTTAGCGCAGTCGGTAGGTGTTCCTGTTGAGGCAGTGTTGCCTTTTTCAACCGGCGTGATTGGTGAGCCACTACCAGCGGATAAGATTGTAGCGGCCATACCTGCCGCCTTGTCATCTCTGACAGGTGATAATTGGCGCGCTGCTGGTGTTGGTATTATGACCACAGACACGCTGCCAAAAGGCTCTGTGCGCCATTTTGAATTTGATGGTCGCAGTTATACGGTAGCGGGTATTTCTAAAGGGGCGGGGATGATACGCCCAAATATGGCCACTATGTTGGGTTATGTCTTTAGTGATATCGCAATGGACAAAGGGGTGCTGCAAGCGATCCTGAAAGAGGTGGTCAATAAGAGCTTTAACCGCATTACGGTTGATAGTGACACCTCTACCAATGATTCCTGTGTTGCTGTAGCAACAGGGGGAGCGGGTAATGAGTTAGTGACGGACATAGGCTCGCCTTTAGCGCAAGCGTTCATTGTGGCATTTACTCAGGTTATGCAAGAGTTGGCTCATGCCATTGTGCGTGATGGTGAGGGTGCAACCAAGTTTGTAACGGTTGAAGTGAAAGGTGCCAAGCTTGAATCAGATGCAACTAAGGTTGCTTTTGAAGTGGCACATTCGCCTTTGGTTAAAACTGCTTTGTTTGCGTCTGACCCGAATTGGGGGCGTATTCTGGCTGTGGTGGGGCGTGCAGGTGTTGCAGAGCTTGATGTGGATAAGGTTCAGCTGCACATCAATAGTTTTGAAATCGCCCGTGATGGTTGTCGCTCTCCTGGTTATCTAGAGGAGCATGGTCAAGAAGCCATGGCGCCAGCGGAAATTCATATTCAAATTGACCTAGGTGCTGGTGAGGCATCGGATACGGTTTGGACGACGGATTTCTCCCATGAGTACGTCACCATTAATGCGGATTACCGTACCTGATGTTAGTGCGTGTGGCGGCGGGAATCATTATTCGCGAGCAAAAAGTCTTTATTGCACTGCGCAAGGCCAGTCAGCATCAGGGTGACCTGTGGGAGTTTCCAGGAGGTAAGTGTGAAGCTGAAGAATCTCCAGAACAAGCCTTAGCAAGAGAGTTGCAGGAAGAATGTGGTATTGTGGTGAAGCGCTCAGATTACTTTAATACCGTGTCTCATGATTACGGGGATAAACAGGTTGAGTTGGTTTTTTTCACTGTGACGGAGTTTTCTGGTGAAGCTCGCGGAGATGAGGGTCAACAAGTGCGTTGGGTTTCAGTGGCTGATCTTGCCGATTACTCTTTCCCGGAAGCAAATAAAGTGATTGTAGATGCCTTGCTTGCTAGTTAGTCGTCTGTAGGCTGTTTTGCCTTGTTTATTTCGTTAAAATAAAAAAGCACCATAAGTGATTATGGTGCTTTTTTGTTTGCCCAGCGAAGCTGGCAAACCCGTCAGGTTGAAAGAAACCTGTCTTACCCCGACTGAGGGGAAGAGAATCCGAATCGCAAGGGCGT
>NZ_QUNG01000014.1 GCF_003387375.1 Marinomonas pollencensis
TACAAATAGGCTTGAATCTGGTATCGTTGTCCTTCGATCAACTGCTTATAGCTCATGGTAATACTCTAATTGTTTGGCGACGTTAGAATACCACCCATGGGCAGTTGATCTCTCGCCACCTACTCAACCATGAGTGGTGCACTTATTATCTGAATTTGCGCCTGATATCTCAGGCTTTGATATTTGCAAACGGATAAAAAATAACGGAAATACAAAAGATATCCCAATTATTTTTATTTCGGGTTATAAAGATTTAATATTTGAAATGCAAGCATATGAAGCAGGAGGCGTTGATTATATTAATAAACCTATTAGTGTCATTCGTCTGTTAATGAGAATAAATGTGAATCTTAATATCAAGCTGCCCATCCCGAAAATCGGCTAAGGCTCATGTTTAATGCGCTTTAAGGTGCTGATGTCTTGAGAGAGCTCCGCTAATAAAGGTTCGATTGAGACATCTTTTTCTCTAAGCTGACTTTCTACTTTTTCACAGCTTGCGAATAAGTGCATTGCGCCAAGATTACCACTGACGCCTTTTAGTTTGTGCACATAGGCTTCTTTCTTTTTTTGGCTAAGCTCATCGCTGTTAATTGTTATCTCTTCGTACTCAGATAAGAAAGAAAGCAGCACCCTATGATAAGCCTCACTGCCTAACCACTTATACACAGTATTGGCTAGATCAAAGCGCTCTAGTGAATGCAGCTCTTCTAATGTTATTGCGTCTTCAACAGGCGTTGAAGGGGCATTAAGAGGCTTGGTTTGGGACGCTGCTAGTTCTGCTCGAGGCGTGACCTGCTTGGTTTCTGTTGGCCAGAACTCCATGACCACTTTCATCAACTTATGCATGTCAATTGGCTTAGGAACGTGTGTATTCATTCCTACTTTACTGGATTTATAAAACTCTTGTTCTGTTACTCCAGCGGATAAGGCAATGATAGGAAGTTGCTCTGGGGAGAAGCTTTCTCTGATAATCTTGGTGGCTTCCAATCCATCCATGATGGGCATTTGTACGTCCATAAAGATCATGTCGAATGCTTGTTGGTGAACCGCCGCCACGGCTTCTTGACCATTGCTGGCTAACACAAGGTGGATGTTAATGCTTTTGAATATTTCGGAGATAACACTCTGATTGGTCAAGTTATCTTCCACCAGCAGTATGCTTGGCGCGCCATCTTGCTCTACTCGAGCAATGATCTCGGCTTCCAAGGACTTAACCAAATTGCTGTCATCGCTTTCGATAAATTGAATGTTTGGAACCAATTTCAAGTTTTGTAGCAGTTCTAAAAAGCTCGAAATGGTAACGGGTTTTTTGATGAAATAGGCGTCTATATTAGCTTCTTTGTACCTTGTTGAGTGCGCTTCGTTAGAAGACATTAAGACTAGTTTTGTGTTGGCAAGCTGCTCCTTGGAAAAGTGCTGAATAACGCTTTGTACATCATCTCGACTGACCGGATTTTCGAGGTCGAATATAATGAAATCCAGTTCGGCAGGTAGCGTCTCTATTAGCTTATTTAGTTCGGCTTGGCTGGATATGGCTGTGGCATTACAACCCCAATGTTGGAACAGCTTGTTAATAAAGTCGGAGCTGTGGTTCATTTTATTGATGATCCATACATTTAACGCTTGGATATCGATTTGTTCATTGTTGAAAACACTGCTTTTATTGACAATATCCAAGGTCAAGGAGAAACGGAATTCAGAGCCTTTGCCAAGCTGGCTCGAAATTTCTAGCTCAGATCCCATGGACCTTAGTAGCTCTTTGGAAATGGACAGCCCGAGCCCTGTGCCGCCATTTTCTTTTGATACCGTGTTATCCGCTTGGGTAAACTTTTCTCCTAGCGTAGCAACCAGAGCATCCGACATGCCGACGCCTTTATCAATGACGGCGCAGCTTAAGGTTAAGGTGTTGTTCGTATTTAGCTTTGACTTTACGATCAAGGATATGGGTTTGTTATTGCTAAACTTAATCGCATTGCTGAGTAGGTTGTTGATCACTTGCTCGATTCGATACTCATCGCCAGTGCAATAGTAAAAGAACAGGCTAGGTTCCATATCAAGTAATAGTGATGTGCCTTGTAAGTTGGCAGAACCATTAAAAGTAGCAATACTGCGCTCTATGGTAATGGCTGGTCTAAATTCCGTTTCAGCAAGTACCGATTTGCCACTTTCAATTTTACTCAGATCCAATATGTCATTAATGATTCTTCGTAATCCATCGGAAGAGTCTTTAATGATGTTAAGGCGTTTGACTACTTTTTCATCAAGGTCTTCTTTTAGAAGCAGTTCTAGCAAGCCTGATATGGCGGTCATTGGAGTTCTGATCTCATGGCTCATATTGGCTAAAAATTGAGATTTAAATTCTCTAGACTGTTCTGATATTTTAAGCTGTTTGCTGAGCTCATTATTTAATCGGATTACTTTTTTATTCGCGATATGGATGATTAACAGCAGTAACATGCCTGATATTAATGCGATGAGGCCGATCAGAAAGGAATCTAAGAGGTTGCTTTTAAATAACTGTTCCAAATGGCTTTTTTGCACCGCAACAAGTAACTCAAGTTGTTCTCCTGATCTGACTTGCGGCGCATAATCAATGGAGCCAATTTCATGATAGGGAAACTCAGCAGGGGTCGATTTTAGCTTTTGAAAGCCTTCTCTTTTTTGATAAAAACCGTCCACGACTGTGCGCTTTTGGTCCAAGGCTTGATCACCTAGGATATCGAGAAAAGTTGAGTGAGGCTGGGTGTTGGAGTAGCGTAAATTACCCTGTGCAGTAAACAAATCCACGCTAAGGCCGGGCAAATTTAAACTGCCTAAAGTATTAAATACCGTCGACAAATTAAAGTTGATAACAATAATGCCGCGAAATTGATTGTTTTCATCTTTTATCGGCGTGGCTAATCTAATGGTGGGTTGGTAGGGGGTTACAATCCGGCCGTTCTCTATATTTAGGTCTAGCTTAGATAAATAAATGTACCCACTTTCTAGTTTCTTAGCTTCGGTGAAATAGTAACGTGCTGATTTATCTTGTAATTTATTTTCCTCGACAACAACTATTTTATCTGGGGCATTGCTGTTCTGTATCCGATTCATTCGGTACCTTTCGAAACCGTGGCGATCAATCCAGCGGACTTGGGTCACGGATTGGTTCATCGCAAATGAATTTCTGAAAATGCTGTCTAGGTCGCTATAGTCTTTTTGGTTTGTGCTTTTTGCTTTGAAGATATTTTGTTGCACGCCTTGAAAAGTGACGTGTATCGTCGTGTCGACACTGTCCCAATAAAATTTGTTTAGAATGCTGTCAGCACGGCTATAAACCCGATTCACTTCTGAAGCCAGATTAGAATTTGAAAAACTCTGTCTACGCTCAAAGTCCAAATACATGAGCCCAGCAGAGACGGCCAGCACGAAGGGCAGAATCAGTATGGCGATAAATTTTGGCTTGAGGTTCTTTTGAGTTTTCATAAACGGGTAGCTAGCCTAATGTTTGAGTCGCATTTGATATTGATAAAAGGCACATAAAGTAGATGTGCCTTAATGGAAGGGTTATGTCGTGTGCTAATTGTCTTAGGCGTTAGCCTTTGTAATATAGTGTAATGAATTGTACAGCAAAAACAAAACAGAGCATAAAACGTGAGCAGTTATTGGTACCTTCCTTAGACTAATTCGCCACGGTTAAACGATTGCGCCCATTTTCCTTAGATTGATAGAGAGCGTCATCGGTACGTGACATAAGCTGATCCTCGGTCTCTCCAAGGCGATATTCTGCCACTCCCATACTCACCGTGAAAGCAGGCAGTTCTGGTTGGCGAAACTGCGCTATTGTCGCCCTGAGTTGTTCGGCCGCTTGAGTGGCTTCTGCTAGGGTTTTATTCGGCAGTAGTAGGGTGAACTCTTCCCCGCCCATACGAAACAACATTTCAGATTTCTGTAAGTTTGCTTGCAGCAGTTGTGATAGGGCGATTAAAACCTGGTCACCGGTTTGATGGCCATAGGTGTCGTTGACCTGTTTAAAGTGATCGACATCCAAAGAAATAAGACTAAATACCTTGTCATTCGATGAGAGGGTCATCAATAAATGTATTTGTTCTGACCACTTATGGCGATTAAAGGCATTGGTCAACTTGTCTTTGGTTGCCAGTTCTAATAGCTGTTGTTCTACCTCTTTACGAGTCGACATTTCATCGGATAAGCGCACGATCATTTTTTTTAAGTCGAGTTCCAGTTCTCCTAATTCATCTTGTGGTGCTTGATTGTGGTCTGAAGGCCTGACAATCGGGGAGCCTTGTTCGAGCGAGGTGTGTAGCTCTTCCACCTGTTGGTGAATGCTGTGGATGCGTTGACGGATGACTTGAATGACATAGAAAGCCAGTAGGGTACTGAGAATAAAAGCACAGACACCGAGTGCGGTTTCAATCATCATAAAGCTTTCTTGGTGTTGCTCAGTGTAACGTGTGGCCGCCGCCATTAATTGATTAATACGGTTCAGAATAGAGATCACATTAGCGTCTAAATTTTCTGCCAATAGCTCTAACTCTTGCCATTCGGCTTGAGGAGGATTATCTGCAACTAATATCTTGTCGAGGCGCTGCTTAAATTGATTGTTAATGTCATCAAAGTGATAAATTTCATCCAAAATGAGTTGGTATTCTTCTGGCTGAAACTTGATTAAATGATTATTTAGATTGGCTTTTATCAGCTGTGAGGCACGCCTTACAAGGTGTGTAAGCTGCTGGTGACGATCAGTGAAATTGTCAATTGAGTCTGCTTCTTGATCTTCTAATTGTAGAGAAATACGGAAGCGTTCAATGGATAGATGTTGTTTAAGTTGCAACATCTCCACTTGTGTCATTATGTCGCTCAAAGGAACATCGACTTGGGACACTTCCCTTAGTTCACCATTAATTACTCGTAATTGGTATATAGAATAACTAATTACTATGAGTAAAAAGCCTAACGAGACAGCTAACACGCTGCCAATTTTTCGGTTTAATGAGGCATTAATCCATGCAAACATACACTCTATCCATAAGGTTGATTTGATCCTTGCCCTACTTTCATGAAGGAAGGCAGGTAATGCAAGAAATGAAATGATGGATTTTTGTAACTCATCCAAAATACGATTACGAACGTACTTCTCCTAACGTTCCCTATTGCTACTTTATGCATAAGGGTTAATAGGCTGCCATTAAGGAGAAGGTATGATTACGCTGCATCATTTGGAAAAATCCCGTTCACAACGTATTTTGTGGCTGCTAGAGGAGTTAGGGCTAGAGTACCGAGTGATCTTATACGAGAGAGACCCAAAGACCATGGCGGCGCCAGAATCGTTAGCGGATCAACACCCTTTGGCTAAGGCGCCTATTTTGACCGATGGGACATTAACCGTGGCGGAGTCCGGAGCGATTATTGAATACTTGATCGACCAATATGATAGTGAGGCACGTTTGCGGCCGACACAGGGACAAGCGCTATTAGATTATCGCTACTGGCTGCATTTTGCTGAGGGTTCTTTGATGCCTTTGTTGGTGATGAAGTTGGTTTTGACAAAAATGGCCAACAGCCCAATGCCTTTTTTTATCAAGCCAGTGGCTAAGTCAATTAGTGCAAAGCTGCAATCTGCTTTTGTTCTGCCAAGACTCCTACCTCAGTTGGCGTTTATTGAGCAAACGCTTGCTCATCAAGTTTGGTTTACAGGGGCATCATTAAGCGGTGCTGATATACAAATGAGCTTTCCATTGATGGCCGCCAGTGCGCGTCTAGATTTATCTCAGTATCCTAATATTGCCCGCTTTATTGAACAGGTAGAGGCGTCCCCCAGTTTTCAGCAAGCGGCAGATAAGGTGGGTGGCTTTGCAACACTGTAGCCCGATAAAATCGAATAAGTAGGTTTCTTTTACAGTGGCACAAAAAACACCTCTGTTGTTGGCAAAGCAAAAAACCAATGAGTTATTAAACAAATGTTTGATAACTGACAAAGAAAGCAGCTTGAGAAAGCTTGGGTCAACAGCGACAATAGCCATTCATTAACCAGTGTCTATGTGTTTATGGCTTCACCGAGTTTGATTTATAAGCAAAAGCTTCAGCAGCAAGAGGTGTGTTTCGATGCTCATCAGCAAGCG
Source organism: Marinomonas pollencensis (assembly GCF_003387375.1). GTDB lineage: Bacteria > Pseudomonadota > Gammaproteobacteria > Pseudomonadales > Marinomonadaceae > Marinomonas > Marinomonas pollencensis. The sequence continues at coordinate 6,123 of NZ_QUNG01000014.1, forward strand.
GCATTAAGCGCGTTAGAGCGCGTTTATATTGAGCTGATGACGCCGAATGAGGCACCTGAAAAGCTGGATCGCGAACCGCCGATCCAAGGTGTTTATCTATGGGGGGATGTGGGCCGAGGTAAAACATTTTTAATGGATTTGTTTTACGCTTGTTTGCCAGAGGGGGTCGGGTTAAGGCTCCATTTTCATCACTTTATGGCGCGTTTGCATCGTGAACTAAACTTGGCATTTGGTCAAAAGAACCCACTGCAGGGGATAGCCAAACGCCTAGCGTCTGAATGTAAGGTGTTGTGTTTTGATGAGTTCTTTGTGTCCGACATTGGCGATGCCATGTTGCTTGGTGGGCTAGTAGAAGCTTTGTTTGCTGAAGGGGTGTTGCTGGTCGCAACGTCTAATATTCCGATAGATGGATTGTTTCAAAGCCAGCTCCAGAAGCAGAGATTTGAGCCATCTATTGCTTTATTACAACGGCATTTAGAAAGCATTAACTTACAGGGAGAAGAAGATCACAGGTTGCGCCATAAAGGAACAGACCCTGTTTATTTTGTGCGGGACGAAAATGCCCTTGAATTGGCCTTTTTGACCCTGACCCATGGCTCTGCTTCTTACCTTCCTATTAGTGTCTGTCGCCGCCCAATCAAAGTAAGAAAAGTCTCTCAAAACATTGCTTGGTTTGATTTTTTTGATTTGTGTGATGGCCCGAGATCTTCGCTAGATTACATCGAGTTGGCAGAACGTTTTCCTTATCTTTTTATCTCTGGAATTCCGTTATTAAGCAGTGAGCCTTATGAGCATATCAAAGCGCGAGGGACTGAAGATGGCGCGGTTGGTTCAGGAACAACCGGAGAGCGGCAGGTTTCGTTAGGCATTAATGATGATGCGGTTAGGCGCTTTATTAGCCTGGTTGATGAGTGTTATGACCATCAAGTTGTGCTGTATTTAAGCGCCGAGGTGCCTTTGGCAGCACTTTATCAAAATGGGGCGTTATTGTTCGAATTTCGGCGAACCTACAGCCGATTAACAGAAATGCAGTCACTTCATTATCAATCTCTTCGTGGCTATTTGGCGAAATGATCAAACTGGGTCGCTTTTCTTTATTTTTTATGGCTTGATAAATAGGCTATCCGTAACCAGTATAGCTATTAAGACAATAACATATTGAAAAGGAGAGCGGTCATGTTGTACGAAGATCGCGTTGATGCGCTAGTCGCACCGAAAGGGGCATTGGAGATGTTGTCGCAAGATGAAATATCTCGCATGTCTGATGATTCTGGTTCACTTCATTCTTTATTTCGTAGCTGTGCGCTGGCCATTTTGAACTGTGGCAGCGATTCCGATGATGCGAATGCTGTCATGGAAGAGTTTAAAGACTTTGATATCCGCATCGTTCAACAAGAGCGAGGCGTTAAACTGCAACTGAAAAATGCCCCAGCAAGCGCATTTGTTGATGGCAAAATGATTACCAGTGTCCGTGAAATGCTGTTTAGCGTATTGCGCGACATTATTTTTACCTACCATGAATACAATCTCGAACGCGGCTTAGACAGCGCAAGCTCAGACAAAATTACCAATGTGGTGTTTGAATTGCTGCGTAATGCGAACGTGTTTCGCCGTATTCAAAGCCCAGATATGGTGGTTTGTTGGGGTGGTCACTCGATCGCTCGCAATGAGTACGATTATACCAAGCGAGTAGGTCATCAGCTTGGACTGCGAGACCTCAATATTTGTACCGGCTGTGGACCTGGTGCCATGAAAGGCCCGATGAAAGGGGCTGCCATTGCACATGCTAAGCAACGAGTTCATACCGGAGTCTATTTAGGGCTCACCGAGCCTGGCATTATTGCCGCAGAATCTCCTAATCCGATAGTCAATAAACTGGTGATCATGCCAGATATAGAGAAGCGCTTAGAAGCCTTTGTGCGCACCGGCCACGGTATTATTGTCTTTCCTGGTGGTGCGGGAACGGCGGAAGAGATTCTGTACATTTTAGGCATACTGTTACACCCTAAAAATGCCAATGTGCCTTTCCCATTGATTTTTACCGGGCCAAAAGAAAGTGCCGATTATTTTGAGCAAATTCACGCTTTTATTGGCGATGTATTAGGGGCCGAAGCACAAGCAAAATATCAGATTATTATTGATGATGAGGTGGCGGTCGCGCGCGCGATGAAGCAGGGCTTAGAAGAAGTTCGCCATTATCGAAAAGCCCACCAAGACGCTTTTTATTACAATTGGAAACTGTACATTCCAGAGGAGTTTCAGCATCCCTTTGAGCCTACCCATGAAAATGTGCGTGGCTTGAATCTGAACTTTGATCAAGACACCCATTTGCTGGCCGCTGATCTGCGACGGGCGTTCTCGTCTATTGTCGCTGGAAATGTTAAGGCACAAGGCGTGGCTTATATTAAAGAGTATGGCGTGTTTGAAATTCACGGTGACCGATCTCTGTTAGCCAAATTGGACGCTTTGTTACAGGCTTTTGTTCGTCAGCAGCGCATGAAATTGCCTGGTAGTGAGTATATTCCTTGCTATAAAGTCGTGACAGATTAAACGCACGACGACATAGCATGAAGGGCCAAACGGCCCTTTTTTTATGCTCAGTTATAACGGCCTGATATTTTAGCCGAAGACAGACCATCCTATGCTGTCTGAGAGAGCTTCTAATGCTGCAATGCCTGCTAAAGAGTTGCCTGAGGTATTAAGCTCAGGAGACCAAACGCACACCGAGAAGCGATTAGGAACGATGGCAACAATGCCTCCACCAACACCACTTTTTCCTGGTAAACCAACACGATAGGCAAAGTTCCCAGCTTCGTCATAGAGTCCGCTAGTGGCCAGTAAACCATTCACTTGTTTGGCTTCGCGAGCGCTAATGATTTGCTCACCACTGTGCTGGCAATAGCCTTTGTTTGCCAAAAAGCTAAACGCTTTGGCAAGGTCGATACAGTTCATACGCATGGCGCAGTTGTCAAAATAGTTATGCAGTACTTCTTCCACGTCGTTATGAAAGTTGCCAAAGGCTTTCATTAAATAGGCCATGGACGCATTGCGTGCACGAAACTCGTATTCGGAGTTTGCAACGACTTTATCTGACGTTAAGTTCTCATTTCCCGATAAACGGCGAAGGTATTCGCGCATGGCATAGTGGGGCGTAGCAAAACGAGACTGATTCATATCGCTGACGACGAGAGCACCAGCATTAATAAAGGGGTTACGTGGAATGCCTGCTTCATATTCGAGTTGTACTAGTGAGTTAAAAGGGTTGCCAGAAGGCTCACGTCCAACTCGTTGCCACATGTCTTCGCCATAATGTTTCATAGCGAGGGTTAAGCTAAAGACCTTGGAAATACTTTGAATAGAAAATTCGACGTCTGCTTGCCCTGTATGATAAAGCTCCCCGTTATTGCTGTAGATGGCAATACCGAATTGATTGGGGTTTACCTTGGCGAGGGCGGGAATATAGTCGGCTACTTTTCCTGAACCAATTAATGGGCGAACTTTTTGTTCGATGCTTTGTAGCAATTCATCCACAGGCGATTACCTATTTGATACTTATCGAGGGGCGGGTTTATAAAACAAAATGGGGCCGCACGCTAGCTTTGCTTATCTTAAAAGAGAAAATAAGCGCGCTAGGGAAATAGAAGAGTTTCCCTTTCTATTCCCCTAGCATGCGTTTTATTTGTTCGACTCTTGTGTTCTTATCCATTCAGCATGCTGGGTAATGATTTGCCCAGAGATGGTCGCTTTATTGGGAATATTGGGTAGATTGTCGATATCCCACCAGGCGGCTTCTTCTATTTCGCCGGGAGCTGGGGTGAGCTCGCCACTCTCGTAGTCGGCAAAAAAGCCCACCATTAATTGATGTGGGAAAGACCAAGGTTGGCTGCCCGCGTAACGAATGTTTGTGACCTCAATACCGACTTCTTCTCTCACTTCACGTGCTACCGCTTGTTCAAGGGTTTCACCGGCTTCAACAAAGCCTGCAATGTTACTTTGCATATCGGCTGCCATTTGAGGTCCGCGAGCAAGTAGCAGTTGCTTGCCTTTTCTGACCGACACTATGATGCACGGCGAAATACGTGGGTAATGTCGCAAATTACACTTAGGGCAGATTTTGGTGTGTTCAGTGGTGTGCTTACTGAGCATTTCGGATCCACAGCGGCCGCAGAATTTATGGTCGGCGTCCCAAGTAGCGAGCTGATGAGCACGGCTTAGCAGAAGAAAGCTGGCTTCGTCATGAAGGAATAAAAGCTCACGTAGGCTGATTTCGCGAAACCCACGCGGCATAGTGTCAAAGCGGCATACGAAGACGTCTTGAGCAGAGTCCTCTGTGACGCGCCACTGGCCGCAATAAACAGCGCGCATGTTGGCGTCAGGCTGAAATTCGGAGAGTGGAATCAGGAAGCGTTCTTCAGATTCGATTAAAACTTGATTTTTATACAATAAAATATAAAGCGCATCCTGATGAGGAGAAGGGTGCGCATGAGTACCAATTTCTAACATAAGATGACTCTGTTGTGTGCCAAAAAGATTACGCTAACGCGAAGCTCTGTTGGACGCAACAAAGTCACTTGGATTAATCCCAATTAAGGATGACTTTCCCTGATTGGCCTGAAGCCATGGCATCAAACCCTGCTTGAAACTGCGAAATAGGGAAATGATGAGTAATAATTGGACTAATGTCTAGGCCGGATTGCAACATGGCAACCATCTTGTACCAGGTCTCATACATTTCACGGCCATAAATGCCCTTGATGATAAGGCCCTTGAAGATGACTTGGTTCCAGTCCACCTTGGTGTCTTTGCTAGGAATGCCAAGCATGGCGATTTTGCCCCCATGATTCATGCATTCCAGCATGGAAGAAAAAGCCATGCCGTTGCCTGACATCTCTAGACCCACATCAAAGCCTTCTGTCATTCCGAGCTCGCTCATCACCTCTGTTAGTGACTCATTAGAGACGTTTACCGCGCGAGTTGCCCCCATCTTTTTCGCCAAACTCAGGCGGAAGTCATTAACATCGGTAATGACGACGTTTCTTGCCCCCACATGTTTGGCGATTGCAGCGGCCATTGCGCCAATGGGGCCAGCGCCCGTGATCAATACATCCTCGCCGGTGAGGTCGAAAGACAGGGCAGTGTGGGTGGCGTTACCAAAAGGATCAAAGATAGCGGCCATGTCATCACTGATGTCGTCCGGTATCTTAAATGCGTTGCTCGCGGGAATGACTAGGTACTCGCCAAAAGCGCCGGTGCGATTAACACCAACCCCCAATGTTTCGCGACATAAATGGCGTCTCCCCGCACGGCAGTTACGACAATGTCCGCAGGTAATGTGCCCTTCACCGGAAACGCGGTCGCCAATGGTGAAACCATTTACTTCTGCGCCTATTTCAGCAATCTCGCCAACAAATTCATGGCCGACTGTCATCGGAACTGGAATGGTGTTCTGTGCCCATTCATCCCAATGATAGATGTGCATGTCGGTGCCGCAAATAGCGGTTTTGTGAATTTTAACAACCACATCATTATGGCCGCATTTAGGGTAGGGAGCGTCGTTCATCCAAATACCCTTTTTAGGGTGCAGTTTAGCCAGGGTTTTCATTGTCTAACTCCTTAAATAATATTGAGCGAGCGACCGATTTTGGCAAACGCATTAATCGCATAGTCAAGCTGTGCTGTGGTTAATGACGCGGACATTTGAGTGCGGATTCTCGCTTTGCCCATGGGCACCACAGGATAAGAGAAACCAGTGACATAGATGCCTTCTTTATAGAGGGCGCTGGCCATTTCTTTGGCAAGGGTGGCATCGCCGAGCATGACAGGAATAATTGGGTGATCACCAGGCACTAGGTTAAAGCCTAATTGGCTCATCTTTTCTCTAAAATAGGCGCTATTTGCCTTTAGCTGCTCGCGTTCTGCTTTGCCGTTTTTGATCAGCTCTAGAATTTCTAAGGTCGTCGCGGTGATAACGGGGGCTAGTGCGTTAGAAAACAAATAAGGTCGTGAACGCTGACGTAGCCATTCTACAATCGGTTTTGAGGCGCTGGTGTAACCACCAGAGGCGCCGCCCAAGGCTTTCCCTAGGGTGCCGGTAATAATATCGACCCGGCCCATTACATCACAGTATTCGTGACTGCCTCGACCGTTCTCACCAAGGAAACCAACGGCATGGGAATCATCAACCATGACTAGAGCGTCGTATTGATCGGCTAAATCACAAATCGATTTAAGATCGGCGATGATGCCGTCCATAGAAAATACGCCATCAGTGACGATCAGTTTTGTTTTCGCGCCATCTAGCTCAGCTTGCTTGAGCTGTTCTTCTAGCGCTTGCATGTCGTTGTTGGCATAGCGGTAGCGTTTGGCTTTGCAGAGGCGAATGCCGTCAATAATACTGGCGTGATTGAGCGCATCACTGATGATGGCGTCATCACTATTAAGTAGGGTTTCAAACAAACCACCATTAGCGTCAAAGCAGGACGAGTAGAGGATGGTGTCTTCCATTTTTAGAAACTGACTGATCTGTTGCTCTAATGTGGTGTGAATATTTTGAGTACCACAAATAAAGCGCACAGAGGCCATGCCGTAGCCGAAAGTGTCCAATGCTTCGTGGGCGGCTTGGGTGACGACTTTATGATTAGCAAGGCCAAGGTAGTTGTTGGCGCACAGGTTGATTAATGCCTCGTTGTCGCCTGTTGAAACTTGGCTGGACTGTGGAGATACAAGTGCTCGTTCTTCTTTATAAAGGCCTTGCTCTTTTAGTTCTTGTAGCTGGCGTTCTAGGTTCTGAAAAAAGTTGGATCGGTTCATAACGGCTCTCTCTGTATTCTGCGATGCTTATTTAATAAGTGTAGAAGGCTTGGTTGCTCCCGTGTAGATGCAGTGAAGTATTAAAATGACCGTAACAGTTTGTCCTAGGTTGGCTGGCTTTTTGGCAAAGCAGTCGCGTAGAATGAGCGCAAATTTTAAACAGAGAGAAGATCGAATGTTATCTAAAGTACGTAGTGCTGCCTTGGTTGGCACCATGATGGTTAGTATTAGCGCGAGTGCGCAAGACTATTTGCCTATCCTGCAATACCACCATGTTAGCAAGACGACGCCCGCTTCTACCTCGTTGACCCCCGCTCAGTTTACCGAACACATGGATTACCTTAAGAGTGCAGGCTTTCATGTAGTTGATTTGAAAGATGCGCTGGAAAAATTAAAGCAGCATCAGAGTCTGCCTGATAAGGCGGTAGCGATTACCTTTGATGATTCCTATCGAGATATTTATCTGGGCGGCTTTCCTATTCTTAAGGAAAGAGGCTTTCCGTTCACCGTTTTTTTGAATACTAAGCCGATTGGTCGAAACCATCACTTTTTGACCTGGGAAGACATTAAAGAGATGGAAAAGTCAGGTGGTGTGTTTGCCAACCATACGATTAACCACCCGTACATGTTAAGAAAAGAAGAAGGCGAAACCAATGATCAGTGGTTAGCTCGCATGACCAATGAAGTGGATACCGTAGAAACGATATTGAATGAGCAACTAGGGCATTCTCCCAAAATGTTGGCTTACCCTTATGGCGAGTCCAGCGATGTCATACGCGCCATGGTAAAAGAGAGAGGTCTTATGGCGTTCGGTCAACAGTCTGGTGTGGTGAGTGCAGAGTCTAACTTTGAAGATCTACCACGTTTTCCGGCTTCGGGTCGTTTTGCCAAGTTGTCTAGCTTAAAAGTGAAGTTAGCTTCTATGCCTATGCCGCTGTTGGGTGAAAAAACAGATGGGGACTTTGCTGGCGATCAACCTGTATCTATTCGTCTCACCTTTAAGCAAGGTAAGTATCGTTTAAAAGATTTGGCTTGTTATGTTTCGGGTCAGGGTAAGGCGTCATTGGACTGGTTGGATAAAAATGAAGTGGTGGTAACGGCACCAAAGGCGTTTGGCGTTGGTCGCGGAAGAATTAACTGCACTATGCCAGACCAGAGCGCTAAGCATTATTACTGGTATTCTAAGGTTTGGATCCGTCCTGGAGACGATCAAGGGTATGTTATTGGAAAAAGTTAATCTTTTTTGAAAAAAAAGGTTGCACTGAATTTTGAAATCCGTAATATACACCTCGCTCGCAACGGAGGGGTGGCAGAGCGGTTTAATGCACCAGTCTTGAAAACTGGCGTAGGTTAATAGCCTACCGAGAGTTCGAATCTCTCCTCCTCCGCCATCTTCCTTCGGGAAGGTTGTTGGTTGCAAGCAAAGATAAAATTAGTTCCTCGATAGCTCAGTTGGTAGAGCAAATGACTGTTAATCATTGGGTCACTGGTTCGAGTCCAGTTCGAGGAGCCAGATCGGAGTATAGCGCAGTCTGGTAGCGCGCCTGCTTTGGGAGCAGGATGTCGGGAGTTCGAATCTCTCTACTCCGACCATTAATTTTATCGTCACCTAGTAATGGTGGGCGTAGCTCAGTTGGTAGAGCTCCGGATTGTGATTCCGGCGGTCGTGGGTTCAAGCCCCATCGTCCACCCCATTACTCTGATAGTTGGGTCGTTAGCTCAGTTGGTAGAGCAGTTGACTTTTAATCAATTGGTCACTGGTTCGAATCCAGTACGACCCACCAACTATCGTCAGAATGTAATTCTGCAAACCTTATTAATTCCTCGATAGCTCAGTTGGTAGAGCAAATGACTGTTAATCATTGGGTCACTGGTTCGAGTCCAGTTCGAGGAGCCATTCGGAGTATAGCGCAGTCTGGTAGCGCGCCTGCTTTGGGAGCAGGATGTCGGGAGTTCGAATCTCTCTACTCCGACCATTAGGTTTGGCAATATAAAGAAATTATGAGCGGGTCGTTAGCTCAGTTGGTAGAGCAGTTGACTTTTAATCAATTGGTCACTGGTTCGAATCCAGTACGACCCACCATTCTTCTCATAATCTTTTCTCTCTCGTTATTTCTCCTTTCTTTAGTAAATCTCTTGATGTTTTCTTAGATCGATTCAAAATCGTCTATCGTCTATCGTCTATCGTCTATCGTCTATCGTCTATCGTCTATCGTCTATCGTCTATCGTCTATCGTCTATCGTCTATCGTCTATCGTCTATCGTCTATCGTCTATCGTCTATCGTCTAGTTTAAACAAGTTGCCTGTTTTTGTGAGCTTGAGTGCTTGTGAAAAAGAGCGGCTGTAAAAAGAGCGACCAGGTTTTTATCGTGCCTCCGTTTATGCCGGCCTTGTGTCTTTCCTGGAGTTTCTGTTTAGCTGATAGACTAGGTTTTGTAGGTCAGTCTTTAGGCTGATGACCGTCGTGCTAATAAAGCCAATCATGTGAGACACGTGTGATTAAGATGATGTTTTTTGCAATGGAGCATCGACTGACATTTGGGCTTTAACCTATGGTTGAGGTGCTGTATCTCCAGTTACCGGCCGCTCTTTTTTGGGTATGACGACCCACAAGAGATCGCGGTATTCACGATGGATTTGGTGTCGCCAAATATCGTCATTCTCGTCGAATTTGATGCACCAAATATCGTCATTTCCACCGTAGGTCGGATGAGACGAGAAACGAGGCGTAATCCGACGGAACCTGATGATGCAAAATATCCTCGTAGGTGGGTTAGATGGATCTAAAGGGCAAGTTCAATGGCATGATATTTTTAACGAGATAACATCATCGAGCATTGTAATTTTAACCGACGGGCTAGGTCTTGTGGGTCTGCTTGCTTTGAAAAAAGAGCGCCCGGATATCGCTGTGACAATAACCCCAATCATACGAGGCGCGTGTGATTAGAGTGATGTTATTTGTGTTGGAGCGTCACCGAACATTTCGACTTTAATCTATGATTGATACGCCAATTCTCCAGTTACTGGTCGCTCTTTTTTTTAGGTGTTCCAGCTCACAGATGAAAATTTCGTTCTCAATTGCCGGATTCTCATCGTGTCTCCGTTCATTCTGGCCTGCGATTTCTTTACTGCAGGGTTGAGCGTGGCTCACAGGTATTATTTGCTGATTTGGCTTTCTGGGGTGGTCTGAGGGCTTGTGGTGTGGTGTTTGTTGTGTGGTGTGGGTAACTTGTGTGTGTTCTGATTTCGGCTGTGAAAATGGCTTAAAACAGGTGTTTTGTGGATAAGCTTGTGCTTAACCGGTAGGGTTATTCAGTTTCTTTAGGTTGTGCTTGGTTTTTTCTTTCTGTGGATAAGATCTTGAATGTGATGATTTTGGCTTGAATATTTACGATTAATCTTGAGTAAGATTTTATAATTATAGATAAAGGATTGATCTATAAAGAAAAGAATTAATGGTGGAGGGAGGTGGATTCGAACCACCGAAACTTTCGTGGCAGATTTACAATCTGCTCCCTTTGGCCACTCGGGAACCCCTCCACAGCAGCGGGGCGTATATTATACGCCTCGCTTCATCGTGTAAACACTTTTTTCTTATTTATTAAGAAGTTTTTCAAGTTTTGCTTTCATACGCTCTTCAGGAGAGAGATTGTCGTATGCATCATCTTGATTTTTCTGAGTGTTTTGCGTGTTTTTAGGCTTGTGGCTCGGTTTGCTTGGGGCTTTTTTGTTGCTTGCCGTTTTAGCTTTCGAGCGAGGCATTCTGTCGCCTTTAGGGCGGTTGAATGTGGTTTTTTCCTTTTTCGGAATCATTGACTCAGGTAATGCAGGTTCGTTGTTAACCGGCGTTCCTTCAAGGTCTATACGAGGTTGCCCAGACAATAGGCACTTCTTGTATCTATCAGAGCGTGTATAAGCGGCTAGGGCGCGTTTTTGTTTGCTGGCATTAAATTCATCGTCCAGCACCATGTCTTTATCAATACCGACCTTCAGAGGCTTAGGCTGGTTCCAATCAAACGCTTTTGGGTAACGGTCTTCTAGCATCTTGATTAGGCGGCGGTTATTTTTCTGATTTTTCTGGCGCTTTTTTTGTTCAGGCGTCAGTGTCGCTGCTTCTTGCGTGCTTTCACTTGCTGGTTGTACATCAGTGGTTGTTTCCACTTGAGTTTCGTCTTGTACTTCTGGCAAGCCGTTAAGCTCTGTTTGTTGTATTGTCATGTAATCAGTCTGTTCTGTTGTCGTGGTTGTGATGCTGGTTTCAGCAAGAGAGTTCAGCAAGTCAAAGCTTAGTTGAGTATCAACCGTGCTTGTCGGAGCTGAGGTGTTCTTTGTTTCAGCCGGTACGAGAAGATCCAAAGAGTCTTCAATATACAATTGTAATTGATCTTCAGTCGAACGCGATACCATGTTTTGCAAAAGATCCATTGAGGCGCTGCTATTATCAGAAGAATCTGATTGCTGCGTTTTTAATTGCGCTATTTCCTCATGGGCTACTTTTAGCTGTTCGATGAGCTGGTCGACCTCAGCTTCGAGTTTGGCGATTAATTGTTCCATACGCAAGGCTCAATTTTATAACGGTGTTAGTGGAATGCTTGGGGTGTTTTTCACGCCAATCATTTCTTGCCGTTGAATATCATTCGGCTGAACGACCGAGATAGTCGGATTACTTTTATGCCATATAAAAGCGGAGGCCGCTAATAGGCAAATAAATAAGCTAGACATTAGTTTCATATGGCTTAGAAAGTCAGTCCAGCTCCGACCATCACATGTTGATCGTATTTATTGCTATCGCTATTTAGTAGCTTAACAAAGACATCTAATCGGCTTGTGTTAGATGTAGCAATACGAAATCCCGCTTCAGGGTAGTAAACATTTTCGTCAAAGAAATCAATACCTGCGCCAATAAAGGTCCAGACTGGAGAGCCTGGCAATACTTGGAATGCAGGGGTAACACTATAATAGCGTCCACCTAAACCAATGGCACTTTCTGGATCGTCACCTAATGAAAAGGCAAAACCACCATACAAAGAAAAGTTTGATGGTGTAGTAAATTCCATCATGGTGCTCAAAATAGAGGTTGTGCTGCCGGTGTCATCGTCAGTTGAAGGGCGAACGGCGGTTGCCTCAAAGCTTAGCAAACTGGCAACTTGGCCATCCTCCGCAAGGGCATTACCGCAGAACAAGAGTAGCGTAGCGAATAATAAAGGTCTCATTGTTTGTTATCCAATTGATTAAGACGGTTTAGCATTTCTGACAAGGAAGATTCCCAGTTGGATTGCTGCTCAGAGCGTTGCGTTAGGTTTGTTTCTAGTTCGTTCTTCTCTTCGCTTAATTCGTAATTTTGCATTTCTAGCTCAGAGATTCTCTGGCGCAGAGAAGAAATTTCTTCAACCGCTTCGTTGATGCGTTGTTCTAGGTGGTGAAGTAATTCGTTGTTCATTTTGTTTATCCTAAAATATAAAAAATCGCTTTATTAAAGTAGCGTTATGATGAAAATTACCAAGCAATCACAACATCTTGTTGCTGAACGTTTAATATCTGTGCGTCAACCGCGAGTTCACCAATAGAGAAGTTTGGTTGGACTTGCTTGATAGTAACATTGATATTGGCATTATTCAGTTGTGTCTGTGTTGTTTGGTTTTGATTAAATATTTCAAAACGGCGATAAACGCCTAATTTGTCTCCTTGCTTGATACCAGATAAAGAGCCTGCCGAAATATGTATGCGATTGCCTTCGGTGCGAAAGATGCTTGCAATAAAGGGCTGGCAGCGTAGTTTTTCGCTGCTATCAATGGCGCTTTCTCTAAGTATCTCACGGACCACTTTACCATAATGAACAGTCCAAAATTTGGCACTGCCAAAGCCAACGCGAGCATTATCAGCGATATCCCAGTCACCAATTTCACTGTAGCGTTTTTGGAAAAACAGCGCGCCGCTAAAACTGTCATAAATATACAGGTCTAGAACGAAATTTCGATCTTTTGGTGTGGCATCCTCTTGATGGCCATCTGGGTCGTCTGGTGTTCTTAAGTACAAAGGGCTAATGTCGCGGATTACCCCGCTGACAATGTATTGCACACCCAGTTGTTGTCCGAGGCGGGTAACATTCGTTAATGCGCCTTGGTTGTTAATCGCCGATGGCGCATTAATCAAATCTGGGTAGATGGCCACATTAGTCGCATTTAACGCGCGCAGGAAACCTTGCTTGTTAATCGCATTGGCCAGGTCTCTTGGTAGTTCGCGGGAAATATTGTCGAGTCTACCTAAGCTGGCTTGTTCAGGTTTTTGTAATTTGAAGCCTGTGATCGCCACTGACTTTTTGTAAAAATTGGTCGCACCATTGCTGCACTGGGAGTCAGGGGTGACATTGACGCGGGCAATAACCGTAAGAAAGTCACCTTGGCGTTCTTCATGCAGTATTTTGGCTTGTTGTACACGTCCTGCACTGCGAATTTTAAGGTCAGAATCTAGGTCGCCATTTTTCAGACGGTCATTTACGCTCACTCGCGAACTTGATTGAAGTACCGCTTGTTTGATGGCTTGTTGCGTCGCACGATAGCGAGCATCGTCTACGTCATCGTTATAAACAATGGCCTTGCCTGTCGCCGTCACCGTTTGTGCAAAGCTAGGCGCAATGGACAGCAGTGACAGCGTAACAAAGAGAAAATATTTAACGGTGAAAGACATTATTCAATCGTATAAAAGTTAGCAGTGGTGTTCGGGCTTGCAGCATTAACCGTGTTGTGGCTTTGATGTGTTCGACAAAGCGGGTTGCTGCTGATCGCGCTTGGTGTGCTGACACATTCACGGAAGTTTTCCTGGAGTGCCATTTCAACAACGGTTTCAAAGGTTCCATCTTCATGTTCGCGTTGTGAAACGACCTTTGCCCCGACTAGATAAGAGTCGATGTAAGAGCGCAATTCGTCGTGTTGTAGCACCATGTTGTTCAAGGAGCTGGAGCCGTCCAATTTCAGACCGTATACACGCTCGGAAAGGTTACGGTAAGCATCCAATGTGGAGCTGCGTAATGCCATCAAGCGCGCTTGAGATTTTGAAAAGCGTTTGCTAGTACTTACTGCCGCATAGCCAGTCGCATTAATGATAATAGGTGGCTGCTTAACAACGCGTCGCACACTGCTTTGTGGCGATTGATTCAAGATCGAGCTCGCTCCCATGTCGACTGTGTTGCCGTTACAAGGACCGACGGTAGTACACTCTTCGCCTGTTCTTTGGAATAAATTCTGACAACCTGCAAGTGCAATACTCATTATGGCGATGGAAAATAGTTTAAAACCTGATGTCATAATGGGGTCCCCTGATGGAAGTCCTTGTCGTGTTTTATGTAAAAAATCATGATAACTCTGCGTTATAAAAGTGCATTCTAAATGTATAAATAAGCAAAAAGCAGGCCATGGCGTGTTTTGATGCATTTTATTTGCTGCAAAATGTAAACTATTTTGCTTACTAGCGTCCATGTTTAGGGGGGAAATAAGCCAGTTTCTAGCGTTTTTTTTGAGAAATTCATCGATTTTCTTGTTTTTCTCTTTGCTTCTTCAGTTGCTCTTGAGGGGCGAGTAGGAATTGCTATTGATTGTTTTGTTTCATTAACTGTGTAGACTGGTTTTATATACAGTGTTTTTGAGTGTAATTATGTTGGATCAGCGCAAAATTATTCACATCGACGCCGATTGTTTTTATGCTGCTATTGAGATGCGTGATGACCCTAGTCTGGCGCAAGTGCCTTTGGCAATTGGTGGTTCATCCCAGAATAGAGGGGTATTAAGTACCGCAAATTACCTGGCACGCTCTTTTGGTGTTCGGTCGGCGATGCCCACAGCACAAGCGAAACGTTTATGTCCTTCTTTGGTTGTGATACCCGGAAATATGGAAAAATATCGCCTTGCCTCGCGGCAAATGCATGCCATTTTTCGCCAGTATACTGACATAATTGAGCCGCTCTCATTAGATGAAGCGTATCTTGATGTGACAGATTGTGAAGCTTGTCATGGAAGTGCGACCAGAATCGCAGAGCAGATTCGTCAGCAAGTGAGGGAGCAAATAGGCATTACTGTATCGGCGGGTGTGGCAACCAATAAATTCATCGCCAAGGTTGCCAGTGATTGGCAGAAACCCGATGGTCTTACCATTATTACACCAGATCAGCAGTTTGAGTTTGTTTCACAGTTGCCCGTTAAGTGTATTTCAGGAATAGGTAAGGTATCACAAGAGCGTTTAGCGGCGTTGGGGGTATTTATTTGCTCGGACCTCCAGAAAATAGACTTTTCTATTCTACAAAAGAACTTTGGCAGCATGGCTTTTCGGCTCTCACAATATGCGCTGGGCATAGATAAACGGCCAGTACAAACCACGCGGGAGCGGAAAAGTGTGTCAGTTGAGCATACTTTTTCTGAAGACTTATGCTCTTTAGAGTCTTGTTTAGCCAGGCTGCCTGAATTATTGGCGAGTCTAGATAAACGCATGGCAGGTCGTGGTTTAGAAGCTCAAGTTAGCAAATATTACCTCAAGTTAAAATTTAACGATTTTAAGCAAACGACAATAGAACAAGCGATCCAAAGCACTTTCTCAAAACAAGTTTTCTCCGCTTTATTGACGCGGGCTTACCAACGACAGTCACGTCCAGTGCGCTTAATCGGTGTGGGCTATCGGTTATCGACACCAGCGCCACGGCAGTTGGATATGGGTTTTGACTAATGGCTAAAAAATGACCGTATTTTTGTCTTGCTGCTATAGTTAGTGCTGGAAGCAGCGCATAAGTTTTCTCAGCAAGACTCGTGGCGCGCGGTTCGCAATTTTCAGGACGCCTTTGCGTCTTGTTTGTATGCCTTCGCGCTGAGCTAAGAAAGCTTGTTCCTACCTTCCTTAAGTAATGTGGAGGTACTGTCTGATGAATAGAAATCCCAAATTATTAAATGGTTTTAAGCATGAAATGCCTGCATCGTTGGCGGGGCGTTTGCGTTTTGAAGTGGAGCAAACACTAAAAAGCTTGTATGCCGATGAAGCCTTGGTAGATCAACTGGGGGCCTTGTATTTGCCGTTTTCTACCTGGTTGAGCAGTAAGGCGAAGTCAGCTCACGGCCCACTGATAGTCGGCTTAGGTGGTCCACAAGGGGCTGGAAAAACCACATTTAGCCGGGTGGTGAGTCGAGTCTTGTGCAAGGGGTTTGATTTAAAAAGCATTGTGGTGAGCTTGGACGATTTATACAGCACCCGTAAAGATAGGCTTCACTATGCGCAGAATACACACCCTTTATTTGCCACTCGTGGGGCTCCTGGCACTCATGATATTAATATGGCTTTGATGCTGTTTGAACGCTTACGCAACTTAAAAGAGGGTGAAGTAATGATGTTGCCAGTGTTTGATAAGTCTATAGACGACCGTAAGCCCGTGCATTTATGGACGGAAGTGCAAGGGCCGGTGGATGTGATTTTTCTCGAAGGTTGGTGTGTGGGTGCATCTGGATTGGGGGAGGCGCTTGCTCAACCCATAAACCGCTTAGAAGAAGAAAAAGACAAGGATGGTGTATGGCGAAATCTTGTAAATCAGCATTTACAAGAAGGTTATAAAGAGCTGTTCGCCAATATCGATATCATGATGTGGATGGAGGCGCCGGATTATGATGTGGTTTATCAGTGGCGCAATAAGCAAGAACGCCTGCTAGAAGCCCATTTGCATGATATTCATGGCGGCGTCTTGGATACCTTGGATATTAAAGTGATGTCTCCTGAAGCGTTAAAAGGTTTTATGCAATATTACGAACGTTTAACGCGACATTTGATGGCCACCATGTCGGAGCGATCAGATGTGGTCTTTAAGCTCAACCATAAGCAGGAAGTGGTCGGCTTGCGTTTTCCGGTAGAGCATTGATAGGCTGGCGGTTAAATTGGGTTGTGGGTTAAAGAGTTATCTAGAATAAATTTTTGTCGATATAATAGGCTATTACTGAAAAAACATGACCTGAGTGAGATGCTTCTGGTTTATATTTTTTCTTTGGTAGCCTTTTTTTTGCCCGTATTCCGGGCCTGTTTTTTGGAGTGAAAAATGACGGATTTGTTGCCCAGCGTGTTACTAGAGACTGCAGAAAACCCAGATGCAGCCATTATTTGGCTACATGGTTTAGGGTCTGATGGGCATGATTTTGAGTCCATTGTGCCAGCTTTAGGTGTTCAGCCAGATCAAAAATGGCGTTTTGTGTTTCCTCATGCGCCGCAGCGTCCAGTTACAGTGAATGGCGGAATGATGATGCGCGCTTGGTATGATATTTATGAGATGACCTTGGAGCGCAAGGTGGATATGGCGAATATCGAAGAGTCATGCCAACAAATTGAAGCACTAGTGCAGGCTCAGATTGCCTCAGGTATTGATGCGTCGCGTATTGTGTTAGCTGGGTTTTCACAAGGCGGTGTGATTGCCTATCAATTGGCGTTAACTTCACAGCACTCGTTCGCTGGTGTTATGGCGCTTTCTACTTATCTTGCTAATAAATCTGACCTTCCTGCGGCAGAAGATTGCAATAACGGCGCGACTCCGTTCTTGATTCATCATGGGTCTCAAGATCCTGTGGTTTCTCCTAGCCTAGCGATAGATGCCAAAAACGCTCTTAATGAGCGGGGCTTTGAGGTTGAATATGCCACTTATGATATGCCTCATTCGGTGTGTCCAGAGCAGGTTTCGGATATTTCAGCATGGTTGCATGCTCGTTTATCTTAAGCTCATCGGGTAAAGATAAGCGAATACCTGTGTTGGTTTGAGCCAAGTAATAAAAAGACCGCTGTTTAGGTCATGTTTTTGTGCCTGTCAGCGGTGGCAACTTGTTTACGGCTATTTTGTCAGCTGAGTCTAACAAGGCGTATTGCTAGCTTCCTTAAAGGGGGAGAATGAAATGACATTAAAATGCGAAGAGTTACTGGCGTTTGCATTGCGTATTGCAGAGCAAGCCGCAACCATGATGCAGCAAGCGAGAGAGACAAAGGCTTTTTCGGCGGATTATAAGGCTGATCATGAGTTGGTGACGTCAACAGACCTTGCGATTGACCGTTATTTATGCGGAGAAATATCGGCGGCTTACCCTAGTCATTGCATTCTGTCCGAAGAGTCTTCTCCCAATTTATTGTTAGGAGAAGCCCCCACCTGGGTCATCGACCCCATTGATGGGACGGTGAACTATGCGCATCAGCACCGACATGTGGCTGTGTCCATTGCTTTGTATGTGGATGGGCAGCGCTTTTTAGGTGTGGTTCATGCTCCGTTTTTAGAGGAGTGTT
This sequence comes from Marinomonas pollencensis, assembly GCF_003387375.1. Taxonomy (GTDB): domain Bacteria; phylum Pseudomonadota; class Gammaproteobacteria; order Pseudomonadales; family Marinomonadaceae; genus Marinomonas; species Marinomonas pollencensis. The sequence continues at coordinate 24,217 of NZ_QUNG01000014.1, forward strand.
ATTGGGCGGTGAAAGGGCAAGGCGCCTATCTAAATGGAGCGCGTTTGAAGCTAACGGACACAGTGAGCTTACGCAATGCTTTGGTTGCAACAGGGTTTCCTTATCAAAAGAACGCACTCGAGCCCTTGATAAAGCGCGTTTCCAATGTGTTGCATCAATGTCAGGATATACGCCGCAATGGATCCGCAGCACTGGATCTTTGTTGGTTGGCAGCAGGGCGTTTACAAGCCTATTACGAGTCGGTAAAACCATGGGATATGGCTGCTGGAGCATTGATTGCCTGCGAAGCTGGGGCTGTATTGGGACGCTATGATGACGTGACGTCTGACTGGCCTCTGGAAATTAATGGCGATGCTCTATTGGTTTGTGTTCCTTCCTTATACGAGCCGATGCAACAAGTGTTGGCACTGGATTAGCACCTGTTCGTGTTCCTTAAATTACTTACATCATGAGTCAGTCAAATTGAACGCTTTCTCATTATAAATATTGGATTTTGTTATGTCTTTTACTGCATTTATATTACTTCTTGTCGCCAGTGTTGCTGTTATTGCGGCATCACTTTGGTTTATTTTTCGTCAGCTCAAGCTCAACCGTCTTCGTGAATCGAGAATACGTGAAGGGGAGTCCTTTGTGGCAGAAGAGCGTCAAAAACGTATCGAAAGTATTCAGATATTATTAAAAGCAGTGACAGTCGATGAAAAGCTGACTTGGATAGAAACCAGTATCCGAGTGAAAAACTTGTTGGATCAGTTAAGTATTGATCTATCACAACACGATGATATTTCGGCCTTTTATATCATTACTGAGAAAACAGAGCATATTCCGACCCATGAACAATGGAAAAGCTTACCAAAAGAAGCGCGTAATAAATTTAGTAAAGAGATGATGGGTTATGAAACTGAACACCTTGAGCATTTGAAACGTGCTAAAGCCGCTTTGTTAGACTATTCTTTTGATTCATGATTTTACAGTTCGTACTTTCTGTTTTTTTGTGTTTTTGTTTACTGGTATCGTTGCTGGTGTTTTATTTAAAACATAAATCTAAAATGCCTTATTATCGGTTAAGCCAGAATGACTGTACTGTTTTATTAGAGAAGGCAGTCAATGGTCTCTTGCTGGAATATGATTGGAATGTTTTTATTGGCATGACAATCCGAGATGATGAGCAATTTGAACAGTTGCGCGAAGTGTGTCTTATGATTGACGAAGAGCATAAAAGAGGAGCCCAACTGATTGATGGGAAACTCTATGTGCGTTTCAGTAAAGCTGGATTAAAGCAATTGTCTGACTTGTTAGACGAATGGCGACATAAAGTACATTATGCCGCTTAGCGGCTTATATCTTATTAACGTTAGATTAAGGATTAAAGCACATGGGCGATATGGAACAATTAGTAGACAAAGGCATTGATTTATTGCCTTGGATCTCAGAAATGGCAATTAACTTATTGATCGGCATTGTTATTTTCATTGTTGGTCGGTTTGTAGCGCATAAGGTAGCTCACTGGTGTGAGCGTAGAATGCTAAAGTCGTCCGTTGATAAGGCAGTGGCGGGTTTTTGTTCTAGTATTCTTTATGCCTTAATGTTTGCAGGTGTTATCTTAATGGCGTTAGGGCAGATCGGTGTGCAAACCACCTCCTTTATCGCCATCTTGGGTGCGGCAGGTTTGGCGGTTGGCCTTGCGTTACAAGGCTCACTCTCTAACTTTGCCTCAGGCGTGTTGATCATCATTTTGCGTCCATTTAAGTCGGGCGACTTTATTGATGCTGCTGGTCAAATGGGAACGGTTGATCGTATTGAGCTGTTTCATACTTACCTGAGAACGCCTGATAATCGGATTATTATTGCCCCGAACTCAGCGGTTATGGGGGGTTCAATTGTCAATTACTCACGAGAGAAAACACGCCGCTTAGATCTGGTGATTGGTATCAGTTATGACGCTGATATTCGTCTTGCGAAAAGCATCATGGAAGAAATTGTCTCGGCCGATGAGCGTGTTTTAAAAGATCCCGCTTGGGTGATTGCGGTGTCAGAGCTTGCGGATAGTTCCGTTAACTTCAATTTGCGCCCTTGGGTCGCCGCTGCGGATTATTGGGATGTCAGAGCGGATCTTCTAGAAAAGATCAAATACACCTTTGATGAGCGCGGTATTGGTATCCCATACCCACAAATGGATGTCCATGTGCATAAACAAGCGTCTTAATCACTCCTAGACTTGTTTTCAAAATGCCGCCAAGTGATTAACATTGCTTGGCGGCATTTTTTATTTTAATCATTGTTTTAAATAGGTTGTTACTAATGACTCGGTATCGTCCACCTGCCCCGCCAAAATCTGCTTACATTACACAAGAGGGGGCGCAAACCTTATTGGCGGAGCTCAAATATCTGTGGAAAGAAAAGCGCCCAGCGGTAACTGAAACGGTTCGTGAAGCGGCCGCCCAAGGTGATCGCTCAGAGAATGCTGAATATATTTATGGCAAAAAACAGTTGCGTGAAATAGATCGCCGCGTGCGTTACTTAGAAAAACGTTTGGATATTTGTACTGTGGTTGATCGGTTTCCAGCGGATCAATCAAAAGTCTTTTTTGGTGCCTGGGTGACGCTGGAAGATGATGATGGCCAGCAAGAGTGCTTTCGTATTGTTGGTCCGGATGAGCTCGATCATCATGCGGATTATATTAGTGTGGATTCGCCCGTCGCTAAGGCTTTGTTAAAAAAAGAAGAGGGCGATGAAGTGCTTATTCGGCGAGCAGAAGGGGAAAAGCTCTATTTAATTGAGCAAGTCGAATATCGTGCAGCGACGACCTAAATTCAGGGCGTGAGCTGTGTTGCGAGCAAAAATGAATTTAAGTCATGATCCAGAGTAGGCTTTTTCAGTATTAAACGCACAAAAAGTCATTCACAATCCCACATCGATTTTCCCAGTTAGGATATGCAATGAAGATAACGTTAATGAGCATGGTTTTGGGTGCTTCACTTGCCTCTGGCCAACTGGTTGCCGCTACAGATTACCCCCTTACCATAACAAATTGTGGCTACAGTCACAGTTATCAACAGGCGCCTAATGCCACGGTAACGATTGGCCAAGCCGCCACAGAAATACTTTATAAGCTTGGCCTTGCGGAAAAAGTGAAGGGCACATCTGTCTGGTTTAATGATGTACTCCCTGAATACCAAGCCATTGATCGTGCTATTCCTCGCTTAGCTGAGAATGACCCAAGCTTCGAATCTGTTGTGTCGAAACGCCCTGATTTAGTCATAGCCCAGTATGAGTGGCATGTTGGGGCACAAGGTATTGTCGCGAGTCGGGAGCAGTTTCATGATGTTGGTGTCGCCACTTATATTTTACCAACAGATTGCGACAATAAAGATAACTCAGTCGGTCTTGATGGTACTCGATTGGGGCAATTCTCAACCACTTCTTTGTATAAATCGATTCATCAATTGGCCGCTATCTTTGATGTGCCTGAACGAGGGGATGCGTTAATTAACGCATTAACTCAACGAGAAAACCTGGCACAGCAAAGGGCGTTAAGAGCGGGTTCAAAAAATGCCACTGCGGTATTTTGGTATTCCAGTGCCGCGTTGGGAATGGATCCCTATGTGGCAGGGCAAAAAGGACCGGCCGCTTATATTATGAAAACGCTAGGAATTAAAAATGTGGTGCAATCGGATGAAGAATGGCCAACCGTTGGTTGGGAGAGCATTGCCAAAGCGAATCCCGATATTATTGTGATCGCCAAAATGCAGCGGCGTCGTTTCCCTGCTGATGATTACCATAAAAAACTGGAGTTTTTAAGAAATGATCCAGTGACTAAAGAAATGAAAGCAGTGAAAAATGGTAACATAGTGGTTATGGACGCTCTCGAGATGGACGCGACAATTCGTTTGATTGATGGCTTAGAAAAAGTGACCAAAGCGGTGGAACAACGTTAATCTAATGCTAGTTAAAGGTTTACAAGGGGTGATGAAAAGTCACCCTTTATTATTTGTATTGGTCAGTACTCTGACTTTGTCTGTTTTCATTGTGTTAGGTGTGGCCATTGGCGAGACTCAAATTGACTTTCAGACCGTGGTTTACGCGGTGGCAAATGGGGCGTTAGGCACCCAATACCCGATTAATGCGATTGATCAAGGTGTCGTATGGAACTATCGACTTACTCGGACTTTGGTGGCGGCGTGCTGTGGTTCGGCGTTGGCGATTACTGGTTTGGTATTGCAATCTCTATTACGTAATGCGTTGGCTGACCCCTATTTGCTAGGCATTTCGGCTGGAGCTTCAACCGGTGCCGTGTTAGTGACTATTGCGGGTATTGGTGCTGGTGCATTAAGCATGTCATTTGGCGCTTTAATTGGCGCAATTTTGGCTTTTATGTTTGTTGTTGCCTTGGCGGCATTGGCATCAGGACGGCGCATGGGGAATATCTCGACGCAGGTGATATTGGCTGGTATTGCGGGTTCTCAACTGTTCAATGCGCTGACCGCATTTGTGATAGCCAAGTCAGCAAATGCCGAACAGGCTCGTGGAATTATGTTTTGGTTGTTGGGAAATTTATCCGGAGCAAGGTGGCAAGAGGTCGCCATGGCGGTGCCAGTACTGCTGTTTGGCTTGATGATTGTGTTATGGCATTCGCGTGCTCTTGATGCCTTTTTGTTCGGTTCTGATGCGGCTGCGTCGATTGGTATAGCGGTGAAACGAGTGCAAGTGGTGCTGATTTTTTCAACGGCGATGATGACTGCCGTGATGGTGTCTATGGTTGGGGCCATTGGCTTTGTTGGTTTGGTAATCCCCCATGCTGCGCGGTTTTTGTTTGGTAGTTCGCATTTGGTGCTCGTGCCGGCGTGTGCGGTTATTGGGGCGGTGTTTCTCATCGTTTGTGATATTGGCTCACGCACCGTGATCCCAGGTCAGGTGTTGCCTATTGGGGTGGTTACGGCGCTGATCGGAGCGCCTTGTTTTGCGCTTGTATTGATCCGGGGGCAACGAAAATGAACCTTAAAGTTGAGAATGTCAGTTATCGTCTTGGCAAAAAAGTCCTCTTGGATAACGTCTCTTTGTCTTTACAAGAGCGTGAGCGTGTCGCAATTATTGGGCCAAATGGCTCAGGTAAATCGACTTTATTAAGGTTGATCTGTGGCCTGAATAAGCCGACTCAGGGTGAAGTATTGTTAGCTGGGCGATGTGTTCATCGTTACCCACGTCGCCGTTTAGCGCAAAGCTTGGCGTTTGTGCAGCAAAAGGCAAATACAGAAGACATAGTGCGCGCTGAAGAGGCGGTGTCGCTAGGCCGGACGCCTTGGATTAAGCCATTTGAAGCTTGGAGTGAGTACCACCAAGGGTTTGTTGAGAAGGCTTTGTTGCAGGTAGATATGCAGGATAAGCGTCATCAGTATTGGCACACTTTATCCGGAGGGGAGCAGCAACGGCTGCACATTGCGCGGGCGTTAGCGCAAAATACGCCTTTTATTGTCATGGATGAGCCCACTAATCATTTGGATATTAAGCAGCAGTTGGGCGTTTTATCTTTGATACACCATATTGAAAGAACCATGCTGGTGGCGGTGCATGATCTAAATCACGCGATGCGTTTTGATCGAGTTATTGTGTTAAAGGATGGCGGTGTGGTTGCTCAGGGGGCGCCAGAAACATTGATCACTGAAGCATTAATTAAAGAGGTTTTTGAAGTGGAGTCTAGGGTGATTAAAAGCATGGGGTTTGCTTCAAATGTTCAGCTGATCGCGTAGCTTTGCTTTAGTCTATAAGCCCTTGCGATAACATTAATCTGCTTTTACTAGACGGTGCAATAGACGAAGTAAATATGAGAATTTATTACGGTATGGCCCAATGGCAACATCCTGCTTGGGTAAATTGGTTGTATCCCTCATCACTGCCTTCAGCAGAACGCATTGCGCGTTATTCTCAGGTGTTTTCTACGGTTGAAGTGGGGAGTACCTTTTATACTCAGGTAGAAGCGCAACAGCTACAGCGTTGGTATGATGCGGTTGCAGAGTCATTTCGTTTTGCCTTTAAGGCGCCGCAAACCGTTACCCATCGTCTGCTTGAGCGCCCATGGGATGATATTGTCACGGATTGGCGTGTGTTTATGGCTGCGTTAGAGCCCTTGCAAGCAAAGCTGGGGCCGACCATGTTGCAGTTTCCTGCCAGCTGCGATGAGCGTTTATTAGAGCACATCATGGCCCTTTGTGAGCTGTGGACATTAACCACGCCTTTGTCGGTGGAAACACGTCACTTAGCGTATTTTGATCGAACTTGTCATGAATCGACATTGTTAAAGGGGTTGGCTGCAAGAGGTGTTAATCGCGTAGTGATGGATTCTCGGCCCGTTTTCTCAACACAGGCGTACTGTGACAGTTTGGTGGACGCACAAAAGAAGAAGCCAAGAGTGCCTTGTCATCCGGTTGTCACAGGATCTCACCCTGTGGTGCGTTATATTGGCCATCCAGATTTACCCTTGAATGATAAATGGCTGGATCAATGGGCTGCTAAGTTGGCGCAATGGTTGGCGCAAGAGCTAACCCCCACTGTGTTTGTGCATTCTTCAGACAATATTGCCGCCCCGACACTGGCCGCCGCATTGGACCAGCGGGTCCAAGATTTGTGTAGTGAGTATCAACCGCTGCTTCAGCTGCCACAAAGTCAGCAACAGGCGAGTTTATGGTAACGCCCGAAAAATAAAAGCGCCTCTTTAAAAAAGAAGGCGCTTTTTTGTTTGCTTAATACGAAGGGGGCGTAGTTAGCAATAATCTTTAAAATCAAAAGCTTCTCGGTAACCAAATAGCGCTTGGCTACCGCCTGTGTGTAAGAAGACGATGTTTTCGTCCTTGCCGAATTCGCCTTTACGAATAAGGTCAATCAGGCCCGCCGCTCCTTTTGCAGAATACACAGGGTCTAATAAAATAGACTCGTATTGCGCGAATAGCTCAATCGCTTCTAGACCGCTTTGGGTTGGAATACCATAGCCGTCACCAACATAATTGCAGTTTGCCATGACGTCTTCGCGTTTTACCGCACCTGGAATATTTAAATACTCAGCGGTTTTTTCAGCCAAACGAAACACATTGGCTTCTTGAGTTTCTTGAGGTACTCGAACGCCAATGCCAAGTACTGGGATCTGACTGTTGGTTGCCACTAGACCTGTGACTAGCCCTGCTTGTGTTCCGGCACTGCCTGTTGCGTGAACAACGCGATCGATTTTCAGGCCCATATCATTGGCTTGTGCCAAGAGTTCCAATGCCGCGTTAACATAACCAAGTGCGCCGATTGGGTTCGAGCCGCCGCCTGGAATAATGTACGGCTTTTTGCCTTCCTTACGCAGTCTCTCTGCCACTTCTTCCATGGCTTGGTTCATGTCAGTACCCGCTGGGTACTTACTTAAAGAGGCGCCGAACAGTTGATCCAGCAGTACGTTACCGTTGTAGTTGTAGTCAACATCCTTACTGCCGGTACGATCCTCTAGGAGAATTTCACAGGCCATGCCCATTTTTGTTGCAATGGCCGCGGTTTGGCGAGCGTGGTTGGATTGTGTTGCGCCTTGGGTGATGATGGTGTCTGCGCCTTTTTCAATGGCGTCGCCCATTAAAAACTCCAGTTTACGAGTCTTGTTGCCGCCGCCAGCTAAACCGGTGCAGTCGTCACGCTTGATCCAAATAGTAGGACCGCCTAAATGCTCACTCAGTCTTGTCATTGGCTCAAGTGGTGTCGCAAGGTGAGCAAAATGTAATCTAGGGTAACGGGAAAGATGCATAGGTAAATCTCCATAAAGGGATGACGTTGAATTGCTTTAGAGACTAACGCCTCCATTTTCTGCTGCCCAATGCTGTTTTATCTTGTCTCGGTTACTTTTCTGCATAGCAGTGCTAACATCGAAAAAAACCATTATTAGAAAGGAGTTCCAGTGGAATTGAAGTGGTTAGAAGATTATCTGGCATTGGCCAAGAATGGCAGTTTTTCGAAGGCCGCAGAAGCGCGTTTTGTGACTCAGCCGGCATTTAGTCGGCGTATTCGATCACTGGAAAGCTGGCTAGGTGTCAGCCTAGTAGATCGCTCTCAATATCCGACCACTTTTACGAAAGCAGGTATGGCGTTCTTGGAGCAAGCAGAGAGCTTAGTCAAACAAATGTATGGCGTGCGCAATCACCTCACCTCCCTAGTTAATGACACTGCAGAAATGGTGGTGATGTCTCAGCATTCTCTGGCGGTTTCTTTTATGCCGGATTGGTTGCAGCAAATTGAACCTTTTATTGGCGATTCTCTGATTCGAGTGAATACCGATAATTTGCATGATTCTATAGATTCATTTCTATCTGGGGCGGGGGATTTCTTGGTGTGCTTTTCTACCCCTGAAGTGGCTAAACAGTTAAGTAGGAGCGACATAGAGACGATTCAAATCACCACCGACCGCATTGTTCCTGTGACGGCCGTTAAGGCTGATGGGCAGCCTGTATACCGTGTTTCACAAGAAAGCTTAAGATGGCTGACTTACCCCAAAGAATCTTTTTTAGGCAGCTTGCTGAGCAGTGAATCCTTGTCTGATTTGAGCACTGAGCTTAAATTGAATAAGGTCTGCGAAAACGCCTTGGCAGAAGGGTTAAAAGCCTTGGTGGAGAAAGGTTATGGTGTTGCCTGGATACCTGAGTCTTTGGTCAAAAAAGAGCTGGATGCTGGTCAGGTGATGGTGCTTGGGGCCCCCCTTAAATCAATAGAATTAGATATTAATATTTATCGATTTAAGGGGAAACATTCGGATTTCTCTACGCGTTTTTGGCAGTACCTTTCAGCGTTATATCAAGAGGCTGGTTAGCTATCACCGTCTGGTGTTCATGTCATAAAGCATCGCGAAGCGAAAAAATGCCATTTCATGGAATTTTTTTGGCTATTTTAAAGCGTGAACTAAGAGCAAAAGCTCGGATTTTGTAAGCCATCTTCAGAGGTCAGAAAGGCATCGCGTTTTTGGGCGGGCTGATAGACGATCAATAACTCATGGCTTGTATCTGTATCTAATTGTTTTTATTTGATAAAAAATATTTCTGTAGCAACTAAAAAGTGCGATTTAAGATGTCTTATAGGGCACGCTATCTTATGCGTAAAAGTAACCGCTATCGCTCAAAAAAGGCATTGGTTTCCCGCTAATTATGTCACTAAGGTGATAGCTTGCTTAGGAAATAGCAGCACTCAAATACAAAAATAAAGAAAAAACAGGAGTAACCTAATGCCGCTTACCTGCTTCTTTTCATGCCATTTAGTTCGTTTAATCAGGTTTTTTGAGCCCACCACAAGGCCAAAATAGTCACGGCATAAGTTGCGATCAAGAGATTGCTCTGATTGACATAGGTGATAACCGAGTTCTATTGGGTTACAAATTTACATAAATACTAGCCAAGCTCTAGTAGCTTGCAAAGTGATGTTGGGCTTTGAGTATTCTCCTTTTAGTGTTGGCCGGCTGGGTCGCCATTTTAGAGTTAATACGAATACTCAGGACAGTGAGAGGTGCTTTATGGAATATTTAAAAAATGCTGTATCTAGTTCGACCGTGGCGGATGAAGATGAAAAAATTCAAGCCGCAGTAAAGGTTATGCTGCAACGAATTCAAGAAGAAGGTGAAGCGGCGGTTAGAGCGTATGCGCTGCAGTTTGACAACTGGCAAGGGGATTTTATTTTAACCGATGAAAAGCGCCAAGCCCTGATTGCCAGTGTGCCACAAAGCGTGAAAGACGATATAGATTTCGCGCACCGACAAATTAAGCGCTTTGCGCAAGCGCAACGAGATAGCTTGGTATCGTTTGAGATTGAAACTGAGCCAGGTGTGCGTTTAGGGCAGCGGGTTTTACCTGTCCAATGTGCAGGTTGTTATGTGCCTGGAGGGCGTTATGCTCACGCGGCTTCTGCTCTGATGAGTGTGGCGACCGCAAAAGCAGCGGGTGTGCCATTTGTGGTCGCTTGTTCACCACCACGTGGTGACAGTATTAATCCAGCGGTGGTTTATGCGATGGATGTTGCTGGTGCGGATATGATTTTAGAAATGGGTGGGGTGCATGCGATAGCCAGCATGGCCGGAGGCCTATTTACTGGTAAGCCCGCGGACATACTAGTTGGCCCTGGTAATGCTTATGTCGCAGAAGCGAAGCGTATGCTGTTTGGCTCGGTGGGCATTGATGTGTTTGCCGGTCCGACTGAGTCTGCGATCATCGCGGACAAAACTGCCGACCCTATGACGATTGCCGTCGATCTTGTTTCCCAAGCCGAACACGGTACCAATTCTCCAGTTTGGTTGTTTACAGACAGTCGTGAAATAGCGGAAAAAGTCCTAGAGATTATGCCTCAGGTGATTGCGGATATGCCAAATGCAGATGTGTGTGAAGCTGCATGGCGGGACCATGGAGTAGTGATTTTAGCGGATGATCGTGATGAATTGGTGCGTATTAGCGATGACTATGCCTGTGAGCATTTGCAAATTTTGGCGCAGGATCTCGATTGGTGGAAAGACAACCTGAATAATTATGGCTCACTCTTCTTAGGTGAAGGTAGCACGGTTTCTCAGGGGGATAAGTGTTCAGGTACTAACCATATTTTGCCAACTAAAAAAGCCGCGCGTTACAGTGGTGGCCTAAACGTACAGAAATTTATGAAAGTGCTGACCTATCAAGAGTTGGATGAAGAGGCCAATCTTGCGTTTAGCACGGCAGGATCACGTATTTCTCGAACCGAAGGCATGGAAGGGCACGCACGTGCTTGTGATTGGCGATTGCGTAAGTTTTTCCCAGAAAAAGAGTGGGACTTCACGGTCTACGATCAAAAACGCTACGACTGAGGAGAGGCCTGTGAAAGTATTTAATAAAGCGTTTACTCAGCAAGAAGCAATTCCTGAAGAGGGTATTTTGGCTGCGATTGAGGTGATGCGATCAGGGCGTTTGCATCGCTATAACACGCTTCCTGATGAAAAAAGTGAAACCGATTTATTAGAAATCGAATTCGCAGAGTATCAAGGGGTGCCTTATTGTTTGGCGTGTTCTTCTGGTGGTTATGCATTGCATGTAGCAATGCGTGCTGCTGGCGTGCAAGCTGGGGATAAAGTGTTGTGCAATGCTTTTACATTAGCGCCAGTGCCTGGCTCGATTCATAACAGTGGCGCAGTGCCGGTATTGGTAGATGTTGCTGACGATTATTGCATCGATTTGGATGATCTTGAGGCGAAGGCTGCCAGCTCAGGTGCTCAGTATTTTATGCTTTCTCATATGCGTGGTCACTTAGCAGATATGGATCGTATTATGGCGATCTGTGATCAATATGGTTTATTTTTGATTGAAGACTGCGCCCATACCATGGGTGCCAGTTGGAAGGGTAAGAAAAGCGGTACATTTGGCGATGTGGCTTGTTTTAGTGCGCAGACATACAAGCATGTCAATTCTGGTGAGGGGGGCTTTCTAACGACTCGTCATGGGGAGGTTATGGCCCGAGCCATTATGTATTCAGGTTCTTATATGTTGTATGAGCGGCACTTCGCGGCACCAGCGAAGGAAACCTTTCAACAAATTCGATTCGATACGCCGAACTACAGTGGTCGAATGGATAATTTGCGAGCCGCTATTTTGCGACCGCAAATTGCACGCTTAGACGCTCAATGCGAGCGTTGGAATCGTCGTTATTCTGTGATTGAGGCGGTATTGAGACAGAGTGCCACGATTGTTGTGCCTAAACGGCCTGAAGCGGAAACCTTCGTTGGTAGTTCTATTCAGTTTTCTTTGCCTAGCTTTAGCGCCTCTCAAATGCTTGATGTCGTCAAGCGTTGTGGTGAGCGCGGGGTGGTGCTTAAGTGGTTCGGCGATGCTGAGCCTAAAGATTACACCAGCCGTTATGATAGCTGGCGCTACATTGAAGACATGCCTAAGCTGCCAAACACTGAGCAGGTTCTGGCTACGTTATTAGATATGCGAATCCCGTTGACCTTTAGTGAAGAGGATTGTGTATTAATTTCTGAGATTATTGTGGCAGTAGTAAGCGAGTGTGAGTCATGACGGCAGTGAGTTCGAATAAAGAAAAAGTGGTGGGTGTCATTGGCGGTATGGGGCCAGAAGCCACGGTCAATTTGATGCAGCGCATTATTGACCTGACACCTGCGGATGATGATGTGGATCACATTCATGTGCTGGTGGACAATAACCCGAAAATACCCTCGCGCATTAAAGCCTTAATCGAAGGCGGTGGAGAAGATCCCGCGCCTAGTATGATTAGTATGGCGCAGGGCTTGGTAAAACAGGGCGCAGATTTTTTGGTGATTCCTTGTAATACGGCGCATCATTATTATCCTCAAGTTGCGGCTGCGGTTGATGTGCCTGTGGTGAACTTGATAGAGCTCACCGTAAAGCATGCCAAAGCGATGAACCCTCAGCTTAGCAAGGTAGGCTTATTAGCTTCCTCCGCATTGCAAATCATTCATCTATATGAGCCTTGGTGTGCCGACTATGGTGCCCAAGTTCTTTACCCAGAGTCACAACGACAGCAGCAGGTGATGGCATTGATTCGTGCGGTAAAGGCGAAACGGCATACGGCAGAACAGCTGCAAAACTACCAAGCAGCCGCTGACGATCTGGCGGCGCAAGGGGCGGAGTGTCTGGTGTTGGCTTGTACAGAGTTATCTGTGATCGGCGACCAGTTGAAGACCTCCTTACCTATTTATGATGCGTCTGAATTATTAGCGCGTGAGGTGGTTCGTCAAGCGTTAGGTAATGACCTGACGGTGTAAATTTTTTCTTTCTTGGTGTTACGGTCAGTACTTAAGGAAGGTGTGAGAGAGTCTTCGTCAACAATAGAAGGCTGGCTCGTGCTTTCTTTATGTTCTGGCCGTTTTTTTTTGATTTTATTTTACCGATGGCGGACGCTTGTTGCGGGCATGCTGTACTCAGTGTCAGCTTGATCGAGCTTGATGTTAGTTGTAGGAGAGAGGATATGTACTCATTGGTCTTTTATGTGCCAGAAACCCATTTGGACGAGGTGAAAAATGCCGTGTTCTCGGCTGGGGCGGGTTCGATCGGCGATTACGAGCAGTGTTGTTGGCAAGTGAAAGGCGAAGGGCAGTTTCGCCCAAATCTAAATGCAGCGCCTTTTATAGGGAATGCAGGTGAAATAGAAAAAGTCGCAGAATATCGAGTCGAGATGGTGCTTCATACAGCGCTTAAAACCAGCGTCAGGGATGCGTTATTGGCAGCGCATCCCTACGAAGAGGTGGCTTATCACTTTATTCAGACAGAGTGTTAATAATGAGCGTGTCTTCATGAAAGCTATAGTGGCCGGTTTTGTGGTCTTCAATAAAGAGCTCGAGTGTTCTGGTAACACTCGAGAAGGCGAGTTCATCCCAGGGGATATCAGATAGCTCAAATAGCGCAACTTCAGAGCTTTCTGAGGTGGCGTGAAAATCATCCTTTAGTAAGTCAGCTAAATAAAACAAATGAATTTGATTGATGTGAGGAATGCTGATCATGCTGAAAGCTTGTCGGCAAATCGCCTGTGAGCCACTTTCTTCAAGGGTTTCTCTAAGGGCGCCTTCGCTGGTGGTCTCTTGGTTTTCCATAAACCCTGCTGGCAGTGTCCAATAACCCAGTCTTGGCTCTATGTTACGACGGCAGAGTAATAGCTTGCCTTGGTACATAGGAATGGTGCCAGTAATCAGGCGCGGGTTATCATAATCGATATGCTCACAGTGGGGGCACACAGCGCGAACGCGATTGTCGTCCGCAGGAATGATCATGTTGACTGCGTGGCCGCATTGTGGGCAATATCTCATGATGATGTCCTTAGTGTTTTAACTTCAATTTTGCGTATTTCACAACCTTGTCTTCGATCTCTTGAATCTCGATAAGATAGTGGTCCACTTGCAAACTAATGGGGTGCTCTGGAATAAATTCTAGCGTTTCAATAATTAACCCGTTGAGGGTCTTCGGCCCATCGGTTGGAAGGTGCCATTCAAGGGTTTTATTGATGTCGCGGATGTGAGCGGAACCATCAACTTTAAAGGAACCATCGTCCAGGGGCTGTATTTCGTCTTCTTCTTCCTGGGTGGGTGGGGTGAATTCACCAACGATTTCTTCTAACACATCTTCTAGTGCCGCAATGCCTTGCACATCACCGTATTCGTCTACCACTATGCCCATTTGCTGGTGGTCTTTTTGGAAGTTTAACAACACTGTGTTTAGAGAGGTGCTTTCAGGGATAAAGTAAGGCTCTACAGTGGCTTTTAACAGAGCGGCTTTAGATGGTGCTTGCTCGCGCAAGAAAACCGCTGCATGGCGTGCGTGTAAGATGCCAATGACTTTGTTTATTTCGCCATTGTAGACTGGCATGCGGGTATGACGGCTTTGACAAATTTGTTCAATAATTTCTTCAATAGAGTCTTCAATATCAATGCCGACTACCTCGTTACGAGGGATCATGATGTCTTCTACTGAGACTTTCTCTAAATCTAAAATAGAAATCAGCATTTCTTGGTGAGCGGCTGGAATTAAGCCGCTGGCCTCATTGACCACGGTTCTAAGCTCTTCAGAGTCCAGTGTGTCGTGATTTCGCTGTGCTGCGTTGACACCAACTAGGCGTAACAGACCATTGGACAACATATTGATAAAAAATACCGCGGGGTAAAAGATTTTCAGCAGCACCGCAAGGATCCAAGCCGCAGGAAAGGCGATCTTTTCAGGGTGGATCGCGGCCAGTGTCTTTGGCGTTACTTCAGCAAAGATCAGCACTATTACAGTAAGCGCAGCCGTGGCAATAGCGACCCCAGCATCACCCCAAATGCGAACCGCGATGATAGTGGCAATAGCGGATGCCAAAATATTGACGAAGTTATTTCCGATTAGGATTAAACCAATTAAGCGATCAGGTCTTTCTAATAACGTGCTGACTTTAATGGCGGAGCGGTTTTTGCTCTTAACCAAATGTTTAAGTCGATATTTGTTCAGCGATAACATGCCAGTTTCAGAACTGGAAAAGAACGCAGAAAGAAAGATAAGAGAAATTAGTATTCCAGTAAGAATACCTAAGGGAACATCGTTCAAAAAGGGATTGCCTCAATTGTTAAGATAAACGGATTATTAGTGCTTAAAAAGTCGCTGTCAAACGACTTTCGTACATCATGGGCTAATGAAGTAAAATTTGTAACACAATCTTGCTACCAAAATACGCCAGCATCAATAAAAAGAAGCCGCTAAGTGTTAATTTAACAGCTAATTGGCCACGCCAACCTGCAAAGTGCCGTCCGAGTAATAAGCCCGCAAACACGATCCAAGAGGCAATGGTAAAGAATGTTTTATGCACCAAGTGTTGTGCAAACATATCTTCAATAAAGTAAAAGCCCGTTGCAATGGTTACTGTCAGCAAGATGAAGGCCGCCCAAATAAACTCGAACATCAGGCTTTCTAATACTTGTAATGGCGGCACTCTTAGTAGTTGTCGTAGGCGATGGTGCTTGAGCTGATACTCTTGAATTGCGAGCAAAATACCAACCCCACAAGCGGCAGTAAACAAGCTGTAAGCCACGGAAGCAATTAGGATGTGTGCGCTGGTTCCCCAGGACTCGCTGTGCAACTGTTTTAGTTGCCAAGGCTCAATGGCATTAAGTGCAATAATAATCGCGGTGAGTGGGAATGCGATGGCCAGCAGCAGTGAAATGTCTTTGTCTCGGTTACTCAGCCAGAGGAATGCGTTGCCAATGGCTGCAATTAATAGCCCAATGGTTAAAAAGTTAAAGCCATCTTGGTGGAATAGAGATTGGCTTAAAGAAAAGGTGTGTATGACTATCGCTACCGCCCCAAACAGTTGAGTGGTGCGGGCTTGAGGGCGAAAATAATAAGCCAAACTAGCAATCAAGCAGGCAGTACAAGCAAGCCAAAGCGATAATTGAGTCATGAAACTAAAGGATCCATAGAGTAAAGGTATAGGGTGATAATCATTTATCCGTTATAATAGGGGGAATTTCACCTTGGATAAACCGTGAAACTCGGTTTTTTCCATATAGGACAAAAAATTTGAGGGCAATATGTTCGACAATTTATCGAATCGCTTAACCTCCTCGCTTGATCGTATTCGAGGTCGCGCTAAATTAACAGAAGACAATATCAAAGATGTGCTTCGCGATGTGCGAATGGCACTGCTAGAAGCCGATGTTGCGCTGCCTGTTGTTAAGGATTTCATCGCTGCGGTTAAAGAACGCGCGGTGGGAACCGAAGTTACCAAAAGCTTAAGTCCTGGCCAAGTTTTCTTAAAAATCGTTAAGCAAGAACTTGAAAAAGTCATGGGTGAGGCGAACGATGGCTTAAACCTCCGTGTTGCGCGTCCTGCGGTTATTTTGTTGGCTGGTCTACAAGGTGCAGGTAAAACCACATCGGCTGCCAAATTAGCCAAATACTTGACTGAGCGGGAGAAAAAATCTGTCTCAGTAGTGAGTGCGGATGTTTATCGTCCAGCGGCGATTAAACAGTTGGAAACCTTGGCTGGTGAAGTTGGTGTCGACTTTATCCCAAGTGACATCTCTCAACAGCCGATTGATATTGCGAACAATGCGATCGATTATGCGCGTAAAGCCCATAAAGACGTACTGATTGTTGATACCGCGGGTCGTTTAGCAATAGACGACGCTATGATGGCGGAAATCAAAGCACTGCATGCTGCGATTAATCCGATCGAAACCTTGTTCGTTGTGGATGCAATGACAGGTCAAGATGCGGCGAATACAGCAAAGGCGTTTGGTGATGTGCTGCCGTTAACTGGCGTGGTGTTGACCAAAACAGACGGTGACGCCCGTGGCGGTGCCGCCTTATCAGTACGTCATATTACTGGTAAGCCGATTAAATTCTTAGGTGTGGGTGAAAAAACCGATGCGTTGGAGCCTTTCCATCCAGACCGTTTAGCTTCTCGTATTCTAGGAATGGGCGACATGCTTTCCTTGATTGAGGAAGCTGAGCAAAAGATCGATAAAGAAAAAGCCGAAAAGCTGGCGGGGAAACTCAAAAAGGGCAAAGGCTTCGATCTAGAAGATTTCAAAGAACAACTGCAGCAAATGAAAAACATGGGCGGTATGAGTTCCATGTTGGATAAGCTTCCAGGAATGGGGCAGTTGGGCAATATTCAGGATAAAGTAAACGATAAGATGTTTGTCCAAATGGAGTCTTTGATTAACTCAATGACACCAGCGGAACGTCGCAATCCTGATGTAATCAATGGTTCACGAAAAAAACGTATCAGCGCCGGCGCCGGTTTGCAGATACAAGATCTTAATCGTCTTTTGAAGCAGCATAAGCAAATGCAGAAGATGATGAAAAAGATGACCGCAAAAGGCGGAATGAAAAAAATGATGCGCGGTTTAGGTGGAATGATGCCAGGTGGTGGTATGCCAGGTGGCGGTGGATTCCCTAAGCTATAGCCGTATCTTGTTGTTTTTATTAACGGCAGTTAAAAAACTGTCGTTTTTAATGTCTGGGCGAGCAATTCGCCCTTTTGTTTTTCTAGTTAATCGACTAGAATATGCCGCCCTCTTGTAGTATGAGTCAAAAATCGACTCGGCAAGAGGCGTTTCGTTAAGCAATAAGGAACCAATAATATGGTAACTATTCGTCTTTCTCGTGGTGGCTCTAAGAAGCGCCCATTCTATCACTTGAACGTGGCTGATAGCCGTCGTGCACGTGATGGTCGTTACATCGAGCGTTTGGGTTTCTTTAACCCTGTAGCTCGTGGTCAAGAAGAACGTCTACGCATCGATCTAGATCGCGTAAACCACTGGGTTAGCCAAGGCGCTCAACTTTCTGACCGTGCTGCGCAGCTTGTAAAAGATGCTAGCAAAAACGCTTAATACTGAGGTAATGCTATGTCTGAATTAAAACAAGCGGCCGCTCCTGAGCAAGCCCTTGTGGTTGGACGCATTACATCGGTTTACGGTGTTAAAGGGTGGGTGAAGTTATATTCACACACCGACCCAATGCAAGGGATCTTTGATTACAAGCATTGGTGGTTGAAAACCCCTAGTGGGTGGAAAACCGTTGAATTAAGCCAAGGACGATTGCAAGGTCGTGGTTTGGTTGCATCAGTGAAAGGCTATAACGACAGAGATCTTGTAAAAGAAATTTGCGGTATGGATATCTACATTGATGCTAAAGAGCTACCAGCGTTAGAGGAAGGTGATTATTACTGGAGTCAGCTGGAAGGTCTTAGGGTTACAACCAAAGAGGGTGTCCTCTTGGGGAAGGTTTCTCAACTTATGGAAACCGGTGCGAATGATGTCATTGTTGTCCGTGCATGTGAAGGCAGTTTTGATCGCGAAGAACGCTTGATCCCCTATGCGCCAGGGTCTTTTGTTTTGGATATTAATCTAGAGCAACAGCAAATGGTCGTTGATTGGGATCCAGAATTTTAAGCGCAAAGCTGGAGTCATAATGTGAAGGTCAGTGTTATATCGCTTTTTCCGGAGATGTTTCAAGCCATTACCCAATACGGTGTAACGGGCAGAGCCATTAAGTCTGGGTTGGTATCGATGGATTTTATTAATCCGCGAGATTTTACTCATGACAGACATAAAACAGTAGATGACCGACCTTATGGTGGTGGTCCTGGGATGCTGATGAAAGTTCAGCCTCTCAAAGATGCGATTACAAGCGCCAAGTTATTGGTGCCTAACGCAAAAGTTATTTATCTATCCCCTCAAGGGCGTACGCTGACGCAAGAAGGCGTGCAACAACTTGCTAAACAAGCAGAATTTATTCTGGTAGCAGGTCGTTATGAAGGCGTTGATGAACGTTTGATTCAATCTGAGATTGATGAGGAATGGTCAATTGGCGACTTTGTTCTAAGTGGTGGTGAGTTGCCGGCTATGGTGCTAATGGATGCTGTACTTCGTATGGTTCCAGGGGTGCTAGGAAAGCAGGCTTCGGCAGATGAGGATTCATTTGCTGATGGTTTGTTGGATTGCCCGCACTACACAAGACCAGAAGTGTTAGATGGTGAATCTGTCCCTTCGGTTTTACTTAGTGGCAACCATGAGGAGATTAGACGCTGGCGATTAAAGCAAAAGCTCGGAAGAACTTTTCAGCGCCGGCCAGACCTTCTGCAAGACCTTGAGTTGGACAAGGAACAGCAGTTGTTGTTAGAAGAGTTTATTCGCGAAACTGAAGATTCAACCTCGGCAGAGTAGGAATTGCGAGCTTGCTAAAGAGAAGAACCTTCGCTTGGCAAGAAACCATATCATTAGGAGTCACATCCATGAGTAATAAAACTAAACTGATTCAGCAGCTTGAAGCTGAACAGATGACAAAAGAAGTCCCAGCCTTCGGTCCTGGTGACACTGTTGTCGTTCAAGTTAAAGTTAAAGAAGGTTCACGCGAGCGTCTACAGGCCTATGAAGGTGTTGTAATTGCTAAGCGTAACCGCGGTCTTAACTCAGCATTTACCGTTCGTAAAATCTCTAGCGGTATCGGTGTTGAGCGTGCTTTCCAAACATACAGCCCAATTGTTGATAGCATCGAAGTTAAACGTCGCGGTGACGTGCGTCAGGCTAAGATCTACTACCTACGCGAGCGTTCTGGTAAATCTGCACGTATTAAAGAGAAATTGGCTAAACGTTAATTTTTCTGTGTTTAAAAAAGGCGACGTAAGTCGCCTTTTTTTATGGAACTTCCCCCTGTGGTTGTGGCCTAATATTGTTTACTCCTATTTGCTTGAGGTATTCAATGAAGCGCTTCCTTCCGCTGTTTTCACGCTACGCAATAATTAGCACCCTTCCTGTATTATTTTCTTCTCTCGCCTTCGCTGGTAAAGCCGAAGTAGAAACGGCGATTCAACAAGCTCTTCCCCAGTACAGTATTGAAAATGTGCAATTGCATTCAGGTTCTGGCCTATACACTGTTACGTTAAAAGATGGCCCTGCATTGCATGTTACCGCGGACGGAAAATATTTCACCACGGGTGATATTTATCACATAAAAGGGGCCGCAGTAGAAAATGAAACCCAAAAAGCCAAGCTGGCCGCAATCGAAGCTTTGCCTGCTTCTGATATGATTGTCTTTAAAGCCCCCAATGAAAAAACGCACATTACCGTGTTTACCGATGTGGACTGTGCTTACTGCCGCATGCTGCACAAAGAAGTGCCTAAGCTAAATGAAATGGGTATTACGGTGCGCTATTTGGCCTATCCTCGTGCTGGCCTAGGTTCTGATGGTTACAAAAAAATGGTGAGTATCTGGTGTTCTGATGACCCTAAAGCTTGGCTAACCAAGGCGAAAGGTGGTGAAAACGTGCCAGAAAACACCTGTGTGAATCCTGTTGCAGATGACTATAACTTAGGAAATTCGATTGGCGTGCGTGGGACTCCTAGTATTGTTTTGCAAGATGGTCAGCTGATTCCTGGTTACTTACCTGCTGATTCCTTGGCAAAAGAGCTAGGGTTATAGGTCTATAGCAAAATATTCCACTAAACATGAGCCTTGTTCAGCGTATTCTACGTTGGGTTTAATTCACTCTAACGCTATAATGGCAAGGCTTAGATGTTGGAAACGAACATCGTATAAAAATTAAATTATCTCTGTGGGGTATTGTTTTGAAACCGGTAAAAGTCGGAATTTGTGGGCTGGGAACGGTAGGTTCTGGCAGTTTTAATATTCTGCGCAAGAACGCAGAAGAAATTACACGACGTGTCGGTCGTTCAATCGTCATTGAACAGGTGGGTGCACGTCGTGATAACGATGCATGCGACACCACCGGAGTGAACATGACCCGCGACATTTTTGATGTCGTGAATAATCCAGAGATTGATATTGTTCTTGAGCTTATTGGTGGCACATCCGTTGCTAAAGAGCTTGTGCTAACCGCCATCAAAAATGGCAAACATGTGGTTACTGCTAACAAAGCACTGATTGCCGAACACGGCAATGAGATATTCGCAAGAGCACAAGAAAAAGGCGTTATTGTTGCCTTTGAGGCCGCTGTTGCTGGCGGCATTCCTATTATCAAATCTCTTCGTGAAGGTTTGTCTGCTAACCGCATCGATTGGTTGGCGGGTATCATTAATGGTACCGGTAATTTTATCTTGACCGAGATGAGCGAAAAGGGCCGTGACTTCGATGATGTTTTAAAAGAAGCTCAGGCATTAGGGTACGCTGAAGCGGATCCTACTTTTGATGTGGAAGGTATTGATGCTGCTCATAAGCTTACTATTTTAGCCTCGATTGCGTTTGGTATTCCGCTGCAATTCGAAAAAACCTACACCGAGGGCATCAGTCGCATTACTTCTGAAGACGTCGCTTTTGCCAGTGATTTAGGTTACGCCATTAAGCACCTTGGCATCGCCAATCGAACTAAGAACGGTATTGAGCTACGCGTGCACCCAACCTTGATCTCCAACAAGCAACTATTAGCGAATGTTAATGGTGTGATGAACGCGGTTATGGTGAAAGGGGACGCTGTGGGTCCTACCTTGACCTACGGTGCCGGTGCAGGTGCGATGCCAACGGGTTCATCTGTGGTGGCTGATGTGATTGATGTTGCTCGTACTTTGACTTCAGATCCGAACAATAGAGTGCCACATTTGGCATTCCAAGAAGACGCATTGTCAGATGTTAATGTTTTGCCGATTGAAGAAATTGAGTGCGGTTTCTTTCTGAATATGACGATTCAAGATCGTGCCGGCGTATTGGCGAATATTACTCAAATTTTATCTAAAAATGGCATTAGTATTGAGTCCTTGATTCAGCGTGAGCGTGAAGGCAGCGATCTTGTGCCGCTGGTTGTCATGACCCATGACGTGAAAGAACGTGCTATGAATGCGGCCATTGCCGAGATTGAAGCCTTGCCAGATGTTGCGGGTACTGTTCAGCGTATTCGTGTTGAAACATTGGCTTAAGGAGGAATGACAATGAAATATATTTCTACTCGTGGCAAAGCGCCAGCCTTGTCTTTTGGTGATGTGCTATTGGCTGGCTTGGCAAGTGATGGTGGCTTATATGTGCCAGAAACCTTGCCTCATTATAGCGAACAAGAAATTGCTTCTTGGGCGAGTCTAAGTTACCAAGAGCT
The DNA here is from genome assembly GCF_003387375.1 of Marinomonas pollencensis. GTDB lineage: Bacteria > Pseudomonadota > Gammaproteobacteria > Pseudomonadales > Marinomonadaceae > Marinomonas > Marinomonas pollencensis. The sequence goes on from NZ_QUNG01000014.1 coordinate 46,282, forward strand.
TGCCTTTAAAGTAATGTGGCCTTTTGTGGAAGGTGATATTCCTGCGGATGCGTTTAAGAAGATGATTGATGAGGCTTATTCAAGCTTTAATCATGCGTCTGTTGCGCCTATGGTACAAGTAGGTAATAACGAATGGATTCTTGAGCTGTTTCGCGGACCAACGTTGGCTTTCAAAGATTTTGCCTTACAGTTATTAGGCCGTTTGATGGACTATGTGTTGGCTGAGCGTAAAGAGAAACTGGTTATCTTGGGGGCGACTTCTGGTGATACTGGCTCTGCTGCGATCGAAGGTTGCCGTCACTCTGAGCACTTAGACATCTTTATTTTACATCCTTTTGAGCGTGTTTCTGAAGTGCAGCGCCGTCAGATGACAACGGTCATCGATGACAATGTATTCAATATTGCCGTGAAAGGTAATTTTGATGATTGCCAAGGTATGGTGAAATCCAGCTTTGCTGATCAATCTTTCTTGAAAGGCGCTAAACTTGGTGCGGTAAACTCGATTAACTGGGCGCGCATCATGGCTCAAGTCGTTTACTACTTTTCTTCTGCTTTGTCTGTTGGTGCGCCGCATCGTAAGGTGTCTTTCTCTGTACCAACGGGGAACTTCGGGGATATTTTCGCAGGCTACCTTGCTAAGAAAATGGGCTTGCCGGTTGATCAACTGGTGGTGGCTACCAACCAGAATGACATCTTGCACCGAGTCATCGCGGAAAATGACATGAGCCGCCAGTCTTTGAATGTGACCTTGTCGCCGAGTATGGACATCATGGTGTCCAGTAACTTTGAGCGTTTATTGTTTGATGCTCATGGTCGTGATGGGGTGGCGATTGATGACTTAATGGCACGCTTTAATCAAGGCGATGTGTCTTTAAATGATTCAGCTTGGTCGTTTGTTAAAGACAACTTTGATAGCTACAAAGTGGATGACAAGAAAACCTGTGAAGTGATTGCCGATGTATTTGCATCCACTCAGTACCTTCTTGACCCTCATACGGCGATTGGTCTGGAAGCTGCGCGTCAGTGCTGGAACGACAAGTCTGTGCCAATGATTACCTTGGCGACAGCGCATCCGGTGAAATTCCCTGAAGCAGTCGAGAAAGCTGGCTGTCAGTCACCTAGCTTGCCAGAGCATATGAAAGACCTTTTCGAGCGTGAAGAGTCTTATAGTGTGCTGGACAATAGTTTGGATGATGTTCAATCTTTTGTGGCTGAGCGCATCTAAACCGACCAGCCCTGATTGAAAATATCTAAAGCCGGCGCTCTGTGAGTGCCGGCTTTTCTTCTTTTACCTTTCCTGCCAGTTATTATCTATGAACTTATTGTTACTCGATCCTAAAAATAGTGTGAATGATGGCGGCTACGCGTTGACCGAGCGTCAGCAGCAACACGTCTCAAAAGTAATTAAAGCCGTGACAGGGGATGTGTTGCGTGTAGGCTTGCTGAATGGCGGTATTGGTGAAGGGGTTTATCAAGCGGCAGATGACAAGCAGCCGGCGTATATTCATTCATTAGCCTTATCTGCAAAACCACCTGCACCATTACCAATGGTATTGGTAATGGCTTTACCTCGGCCTAATATGCTCAAACGTACTTTGCAGAATATCAGTGCTATGGGAGTGAAAGAGATTTATCTCATTCACTCGGCAAAAGTGGAAAAAAGCTACTGGCAGAGTCCTGTACTGCAGCAGGATTCCATCCAACAATCTTTGCTGGAAGGTTTAGAGCAAGCTAAGGATACTGTGATGCCAGTGTGTCATATGATTCCGCGTTTTCGCCCTTTTGTGGAAGATCAGTTGCCGGCTATCCTTGCTGGTAAAAGGGGCTTGCTTGCTCATCCATATAAAGCCCAGGTGTGCCCGGTTGCGATTGAAGAGCCTTGTGTCTTAGCTTTAGGGCCAGAAGGTGGATGGAATGAATTTGAAGTGACTAAGTGGTTAGCAGCAGGGATGGAGTCTGTGCATCTAGGAGAGCGTATTTTAAGAGTAGAAACTGTGGTGCCTGTCTTGTTGTCGAGGCTTTATCCTGCTGGTTGTTAATCGCCCTCAATCTCTGTTAATTTGTCTTGATAGGCTGCCATAGGGAAACTCTAAGCGCCTTAGGATATCGCTAGCAAATCAAGGAGAAAGGAATGGGCGAATTAGCTCGTGGTTGCCTGCCTGAGAGCCAACACGTTAATAAAAATTGGATACAAAGGTGTGTCTACCATATTTTTTATTTGGGGTTGTCCGGCGAGGTATTTTCTGAGCAGATTCGCCGTATCTTGATCGTTAATCTCTTTTCTATTGTTGGTATTGTATTTACCTTGCCTCTCGGTATAGCTGCATTATACCGTTCCAATATCGGGCTTGCGCTGGCCCTTCTGTGCTTTGCATTTATTTTTTGTGCCAACCAGCTCTACCTAAGGCGAACTAGGAATTATAGGGTGTGTGGCAACATTGTTATCTACCCTCTGTACTGTCTTATGTTGTATCTGGTCTTTACCGGCGGCGTGAGCGGCACAGGTTATGTGTGGATATTTTGTGTTCCTGCGGTGTCGTTATTTATTCAGGGGATTAAGCGCGGAATAATCGAGATGATCATTTTCACCTTACTGCTGATCGTCATTTTGTACTTTTTCTCGAACATCTATGGCATGGCGTTTCATTACGATGCAGATTTAAGGTTTCGCGTACTGGCGTCTTTTATCGTGGTATTTTTCTTATCGACTATTTATGAGTATTCCATGAGACGCTTTAATGAAGCGTTACGTCACTCCTCAAGATTGTTGCAAGAGCAAGCTGAAACAGACCCGCTAACACAGTTGTTAAATAGACGAGGGATGCAACAGAGGCTAGAGGATGCTGAAGCGGGGGCATTGCATCTGGTGTTAATTGATGTCGATTATTTTAAAAATATAAATGACCAATATGGTCATGATTGTGGTGATTTTATTCTTCGGACATTGGCTGATTTGATAGCAAAAGAGCTTCCCGAAGGGGGCTGGTTATCTCGCTGGGGAGGGGAAGAGTTTTTGTTAGCGCTGAGAGAAACGGACTCCAGTCAAGCGATAGAGATAGCAGAGAAGATACGTCAAGCCATAGAAAACTATGATTTTCATTATGACCAACAAGACATTCATATTACCGCTAGTTTTGGCATAGTGCCCTTAGGCACTGAAAACCCTTTGAATATTGCCTTGAAAGTGGCGGATAGGTTGTTGTATCAAGCGAAAGACGCGGGTAGGAATAATATTTGTGTGTGAGTGGTTACCTTGAAGCGCCCTCCTTGAAAAGGTTCAAGGAGGGCGTTTGGGTATTTAGCGAGTGCGGATTTTTGAACCTATTGCACCATAGTAAGCTATATATAGGTAGCAGATAACTGGCATGATAAAAGAAATCTGAAGGCCAATTGAGTCCGCTAAGGCGCCTTGGATGACAGGCAAAATGGCGCCACCAACAATGGCCAAACAGAGTAATCCTGACCCACGGCTGGTTTGTGTGCCTAAGCCTTTAAGCGCTAAGCTAAAAATAGTTGGGAACATGACGGAATTAAAGAAACCAACCAGCAGAATGGACCACATGGCAATTTGCCCATCATTAACAATCGTACTGGCAATCAACACTATCGCTAATAAGGCGTTTGCTGTCAGCAACTTTCTGGCGGACATGCGCTGCATTAAGGCGGCACCAATAAAGCGTCCGACCATAGCGCCGCCCCAATAATAAGCCACATAATGAGCAGCATCGGCTTCTACGAGACCCGCAATATTGTGTAGTCCTAAAAAGTTAACCAACAAACTACCAATGGATACTTCAGCACCCACGTACATAAAGATCGCAACGCTGCCTAACATCAAGTGGCGATATTGAAAAATACTCTTATCAGAAGTTTGAGGGCTTTCTGTTTCAATATTGGCAGGGGTAGGTAAACGAATTCGAGTAAAGGTGATGGCCAAAATAACCAGCGCAGTTGCTAAACCAATATAAGGAAGAATAACGCTTTCCGCTTCTTGTGCTTTGGTTAAATATTGCCCCGCGGCGGTAAACACTAAAGCGCCTCCAATAAGAGGGGCAAGCGTTGTGCCTAAAGAGTTAAATGCCTGTGACAAAGTTAACCGGCTCGACGCTGTTTGAGATGGCCCCATAATGGTGACGAGTGGGTTGGCGGCGACTTGTAATATGGTGATGCCGCTAGCTAAAACAAACAGTGCGGCTAAGAAAATACTATAGAGTTGGGCTTTTGCGGCCGCGATAAATAATAGACAGCCAGCCGCAGCAATCATCAGGCCGATGCCAATGCCGCGCTGAAAGCCAACTCTTTTTACTAGATTTCCCGCAGGAACTGAGACAATGAAATAGGCGCCAAAAAAGCAAAACTGAATCATCATGGCTTGGGTATAGGAAAGATCAAAAACACCCTTAAGGTGAGGAATCAGTATGTCATTAAGAGAGGTAATGAAGCCCCACATAAAAAATAAAGATGTGAGGGAAATGAATGCAAAGCGTTGATTTAGTTGAGGCTTTTCAGCCATCGTTGCTGCGTTGTCCATAATTTTTCCGATCAGTTTAGGTGAAGATGGTTCGTTTTTTTTATGTTTAGAAGAATGATCCAAATCAAAAAAGCACGGCATCATATCACCATCAGATCGGTTAGGTATGTGCAGAAGGGTAACGGACAGCTAGTGTCCTAATATATTCCTAAATAGGCTTTGTTCTGTAAGAAAATATTACCTACTCATGGGTTATGTAACATACTCTACTACCCGTTAAGGTAGTGGAGTAGTTTGTTGGGCGGGTTGTTTCTTGGTTTCGTGCTGCTATGTTGCTTGGTCATCAGCGTGGCGATTCAGGTCACGGCGTTCAGTAGACCTATGTTCATCACTCACTTTAAATTGTTCGATCTTAACAATAATGCCGTCTGCTAGTTTGATCACGTCATGACCTACTAAGGTGGAGTGTTCTGTTTGTTGGTTAATGGCAACAAAGCTTTGCTTCATTTCATCGTAATGGGCAGTCACGTCAAGGAAGTTGTTTTGTTGGCTTTCAATAGCATGTGAGATCTGTTCCACCTTGCCTGAGATAATCTCCATAGCTGCTTTTACCTGGGTTAATGAATTGGTCGCTGCGCCGGTGTTTTTGGAAGATTGCTCGGCATTGGATTTGCTTATTTCCATCTGTTTAACCACCGCTAGGGTGCCAGTTTGAATCGCCTCAACCATGTTGGCTACTTCATCGGTCGATTGTCTGGTTTTAGAAGCGAGCGAGCGAACTTCGTCAGCGACTACCGCAAAGCCGCGTCCCATTTCACCTGCTCGAGCGGCTTCAATGGCGGCATTTAATGCCAGTAAGTTAGTTTGCTCTGAGATGCCATTGATGACATCAATAATACCCGCAATTCTGTCGGTATCGTCTTTGAGTTTAGAGATGGCATCAACCGCAAGACTAATATCGTTCGACAACTCGTCCATAGTGTGGGCAACATGGTTGACCACCTGACTGCTGGAGTGAACGGTTTGGTTACCTTCTGTTGTTGCCTTGCTGATTTGTTCCAGCTCGGCCTTGACTCGTAGGGTAGATTCATTGGTATCCGACAAACAGGCATTTACTTGTTCCGCTTGGCTTTTCTGTTGCTCAGTGGCGAGAGATAGCTGTCCATTTACGTCAGCCATATCCTCTGAAATAGGTTTAAGGCGGATAACAGAAGCCAGTACCGAAGAGAAGGTTTTGTCGATATGGGCGATGAATGTATTAATGCCTTGGGCTAAGTCTGCCAGTTCATCTTTATCTTTGGTTGGCAGGCGTTGGGTTAAATCGCCTTCACCCATAGCAATGTTATGCATCATATGACCCATGGCTTTGATAGGGCGCACAATGATATTTGCGACTAACAGGCCTAGCAATGCACCGACAATAAGCGCTATCAGCGAGACACTACTCAGCATTTTGTAAATCGTCGATTGTAATTGAGTTACCGAGCTTAGCGCTTCTGCTTTACTAATTTCGCTAATGATTACCCACTGCATGCCGTGAATGTTTAAAGGCTTGTATGCGATGAGTGATGGCACGCCAAGGTAATTATTGGCATGCACAAAGCCTGTTTTACCTGCTATCGCTTCTTGTATGCCTTCCCCGTCGACGGTTAATAGGTTCATTGTGGTATTACGCTGAGCGATTGCGTTCAATGTGTCATTAGGAAGGTTTAACTGGCCGGCTTTCTCAAGGAAGGCGGCTTTGTTTTCCACTAATAGGCGATCATTGCTGCGCATCAAATTATCACTGCCAACAAGGTAGGTTTGTCCGGTTTCCCCTAAGCCACTGTTTTGCCAATTTTGCTGGTGTGACATGACGGAATTAATTCTGTCGATCGGCATTTGAAAAATTAACACGGCAATGGTTTTTCCATTATCCACTACAGGCGTAGAAATAAAGGAGGCAGCGGCGTTGTAAGAGGGGATGTAAGGCGCGAAATCAGTAAGATACGTTGTGTCTTTAGGGGCATGAGCCGCTGCTTTGAAAGCCTGTCCTAAACCACTGTCTTTATAAGGGCCTGAAATTAATGACGTTGCAAAGTCCAACTCTTTAAACACGCTATAGATAACATGGCCGTTGTTGGCGTCTACTAGAAACACATCATAGAAGCCAAAGCGTTGTTGAAATTCATGGAACATCGGATGAAATTCTTGATGAACTGTATCGTATGCGGTCTTGTTGTTAGCGCTTGTTAAGTGATCTTTTTCACCTAATGGGGCTGGGTTGTTGCTGATGTAATCCTCTTGCATGGCTTTGGCAATTGGGCTTAAGGAGGTTAATAGGTTTTCTGGTTGACTGGATTGGCCCCCATTAAGGGTGCGGAAGTTGTTATCAAATTGCTGTTCATAGTAATGCTTGAGCTTTTTATCATCCGCTGGATTGGTGTCGGTTGGGAAGCTGGCAAACGCTTTTGAGAACGCATGAGCTGCGGCTAATGTGCTGTTGTTATGGGCTAGGCTGGATATTTGGCGATCAATAAACGAAAAGTACGTTTCGATGGATTCGGCGGTGAGGTCACGGGATAACACGAGCTGTTTTTCAGCATTGTGTTGCAGCGCTTCTGTGCCTTTATTAAGCGCGTTATGACTAACTATTAGCCCAACAATGATAGTAGGAACAACTGCTAGTAAAGTCCCCATGAGAACCAAACGCATCTTTATTGATAGAGCCATTTTTCATCCTAAAAATTGATTCAATCTAAACACTTAAAAAATATATACAGTGATTGAGTGTTTAGTAAAGGAAATGCCAAAAAAATCGTAATTATTAGATCATTGGAAATGAAAAACAGGTAAAGGATTTATGTTAGTCTTCTGTGATTATTTGTTAATGAATCTTGTCCTTTAGAGAATTTTTATGCGTATAGAACGTCGTTCGACCTCAACCACTGATGAGCATTTTGCTGCGGACATGCCACTGAGTTTGCGACGTATATTTTTAGCCCGAGGTGTGTCTTCTAACCAAGCGTTGGATTATCGTTTGCCGCTACTATTAAGGCCAGAACCCTTATTCGGATTGACGGATGCCGCGCGTATTCTGGCTGATGCTATTGTGGCTCAGCAAAAAATTCTCATCGTCGGCGATTTTGATGCTGATGGCGCGACCAGTACCAGTTTGGGGATATTAGCGTTAGAGGCGATGGGAGCGATTGCACCTGATTACTTAGTTCCTAACCGTTTTGAGTTTGGTTATGGCCTTACGCCTGAAATAGTGGAAGTCGCACAACAGAAATCGCCAGCGGTCTTGGTTACTGTCGACAATGGCATTGCCAGTATCGACGGCGTCTTAGCGGCAAAGTCTTATGGTATGAAAGTGGTAGTAACAGACCATCACTTGCCAGGCGATGAATTACCGGAAGCGGATGCCATTGTGAATCCGAATCACCCTAAGTGTGGGTTTGAGAGCAAAAACCTCGCAGGGGTTGGTGTTATTTTTTATGTGATGAGTGCGCTAAGAGCAGAACTAAAGCGCCGCAATTGGTTTGAAGAGCAGCATATACCAGAGCCAAAAATGGCGGACTATTTGGACTTGGTAGCGCTCGGTACCGTGGCAGATGTGGTGTCGCTAGACACCAATAACAGGATTCTTGTACAGCAGGGAATTAAACGCATACAAGCAGGATTAGCGCGACCAGGTATTTTAGCCTTGTTGGAAATTGGCCGCCGTGATTACTCACGCTTAAAAGCGTCAGATCTAGGTTTCGTTGTGGGGCCAAGGTTGAACGCGGCAGGGCGATTGGATGACATGTCGATTGGTATTGAGTGCTTACTCACCGTTCATCCGCATCAAGCGAAACAATATGCACAGCAGCTAGATCAGTTTAACCGTGAACGTAAAGCGATTGAGTCTGATATGAAAGATCAGGCCGAAGAAGCCCTGTTGGATATATTAGATGAAGACCAAGAGATGCCTTATGGTATGTGTTTTTATGACCCTGATTGGCATCAAGGGGTTATTGGTATTTTAGCTTCACGCATGAAAGAAAAATGCCACCGCCCGGTGATCGCGTTTGCACGAGTGGGTGAAGATGAGCTTAAAGGCTCGGCGCGTTCCATTCCTGGGGTGCATATTCGTGACGCTTTAGATTTATTGGCCAAACGCTACCCACAATTATTAAGCAAATTTGGTGGCCATGCTATGGCGGCTGGCATGAGCATAAAGGAATCCCATTATGAGGCGTTTCGCTTAGCGTTTGATGCCATCATTAGTGAGTGGGTCACAGCCGAGCAGTTAGAGGCAACCATATGGACCGATGGTCCGTTAGCGGCAGAAGACTTTAGCTTAAGTTTTGCTGAGCAAGTGCGCTTATCTGGACCATGGGGCCAGTCTTTTCCAGAGCCCTGCTTTGATGGTGTATTTGACGTTTTACAGCAAAGGTTAGTGGGGGAGAAGCACCTAAAGTTGATGGTGCGTGAGCCTGAAAGTGGACTCTTGCTGGATGCTATTTGTTTTTTTGTTGATCTAGATGCCTGGCCTAATGAAGCCTGTACGAAAATTCGTTTGGTGTATAAGTTGGATGTGAACGAATTTAGAGGACAAAAAAACTTACAGTTGCTGGTGGATTATTTGACACCGGCCTAGTGTTAATCGGCGCTTTATCGTGAATAAAAATGTTCCGAAGGCGCCTATCTTTTCTTAACTTAGGTTACAATAACCTTCCCTCAATCCACTACATTATTTAATGCAGGAGTCCATCCATGACTGCACAGGTTCTTGACGGCAAGCTTTGCGCCAAAGAAACCGAAACCCGCCTTCAAGCTCAAGTCGCTGAGTTAAAACAGCGCACTGGCGGAACTCCCATTCTAGCAACTATTCTAGTGGGCGCTGATCCAGCGTCTGCCACTTATGTGAAAATGAAAGGCAATGCCTGTCGTCGCGTTGGTATGGACTCTATGGCCATTGAACTGCCAGATACCACGACCACAGAGGAATTGTTAAACACCATTAATGGGTTGAACGAAAACCCTGACGTACACGGTATCTTGCTGCAGCACCCGGTTCCAGCGCAGATCGATGAGCGCCTGTGTTTTGATGCTATTGAAGCACGCAAAGACGTTGATGGTGTTACTTGTCTTGGTTTTGGTCGTATGGCTATGCAAGAGCCTGCGTACGGCGCAGCAACGCCAGCCGGTATCATGCGTCTTCTAGAGGCATACGATGTTAATTTAGAAGGTAAGCATGTTGTCGTTGTTGGTCGCAGCCCTATTTTGGGCAAACCAATGGCTATGATGATGCTAAATGCGAATGCGACCGTGACCATTTGCCACTCTCGTACGCAAAACCTACCAGATTTGATCAAGCAGGCTGATGTTATCGTTGGCGCTGTTGGTAAGCCTGAGTTTATTAAAGCTGAATGGATCAAAGACGGCGCTGTGGTCGTGGATGCTGGTTACCATCCAGGTGGTGTGGGTGATATTGAATTAGCACCATTGGTTGATCGTGTCGCGGCTTACACTCCTGTGCCTGGCGGCGTAGGACCAATGACAATCAACACGTTAATTTTGCAAACGCTTGAATCAGGTTTAAAACAACTAGGTTAGTCGCGCCAGCATTGAAAGTGTCATGACACTGCCCCATATACTGGTAGTAGATAATCAATTTGTGTCATTAAGCTGACAACCATGATGATAGAAGCCGTGCCGACAGGTGCGGCTTTTTGCTTTACACCCTATTGTGGCTGTATTGCTTCCCAAATATTTAGATAACACAACAGAAATAGGTAGATGGCCCATGTCCACAGAAATGTTAAAAGATGCGCTTGATTTTGATTTGATCGCGGATGTTTTTGTCTCCGAATCCATCAGTGCGTCGCCTGCTGAATTACATGGCCAGCTATGCGGCTATTTGGCTTCAGGGGTGACCTTACCTCTGGAAGATTGGCTGGCTATGGTGGTGGAGTTTTGTGATATTGAAGGTTGGAAAGAAGACGCCAGTCGAGCGGCTATTGTTGAGCTATACACTTCCACTTTAACCTTATTGCAAAACGGTGAATACGCCTTAGTGCCCTGTATTTCCGATGATGATGCTGAGTTGTGCGAACGAGGCGTGACCTTATCTCAATGGGCACATGGCTTCTTGGCAGGTTATGGTTTGTCTGGGCAGAAAAAAGATTTATCCGATGAAACAAAACAAGTGTTGCGTGACTTCGCTAACATTTCTGGTATGCAAGCTGAAATGAGAGCGCTTGAAGACAACAATGACAATGAAACCGATTTAACCGAATTGGTGGAATATGTACGTTTGTCCGCCATGATGTTGTATTCAGAACACTATGAAGTAAACCCTAACGCAGACCACAGCAAGCAATCATCTTTGCATTAACTGTCGCAATAACAAGGCGTTTTTGTCCCCTTTTCGTCACGCCTGCTGTGTGATGGTGACCCCTTAATATAAGAGAGAGTGAGCATGAAAATCGAAAGTCAAACTTACCAAGCTCGACGCGAGCGTTTGATCAAATCTTTGCCTGCTAACACGGTGGCCGTGATTCGTACCGGCGACCTTTGCACGCGCAATAATGATTGTGAGTATGAGTTCCGACCGAATAGCCACTTCTTTTATTTAACCGGCTTCCCGGAGCCAAGTGCGTACGCCTTGATCAATAGTCAGGGAGAGACGCTGTTAGTGACCTTACCAAAAGACCCTGAAAAAGAGCAGTGGGAAGGTTTTCGCTATGGTGTAGATGGTGCGATTAACGTTTTCGGAGTAGCCGACGCGGCGCCTTTAGAGGAGCTGGATAAGCAGGCATTAGCATTGCTTGATGGTGCCCAGCATGTGGCGTTTTCTTTTGCTGATGAGACATTGCGCACGCAAGTCTTAGCATGGCGAGATGCGCTTGCCGCACGGGCGCGAGCGGGTGCTGTAGCCCCAACACAGCTGGTTGATCTAGCTCCTGTTATAGCAGAGATGCGGTTACGTAAAGACGATCAAGAAATTGCTTTACTGGAAAAGGCGGCACAAATCAGTGTCGCTGCTCACAAACAAGCCATGTTAACCGTGCGCCCAGGTATGAAAGAGTATGAGCTGGAAGCCGAATTAAATTATGTGTTTATGAAGTCTGGAGCGCGTCAGCCAGCGTATAACAATATTGTGGCATCAGGTCGTAATGCGTGTGTTTTACATTACATTAAAAATGATGAAACCATCGATGATGGCGACCTAGTGTTAATTGATGCTGGTGCAGAATTTGGTTGTTACGCAGGCGATATTACCCGCACCTTTCCAGCCAATGGAAAGTTTTCAGCGCCACAAGCCGCTTTATATCAAGTGGTATTAGATGCCCATACAGCAGGGTTACAAGAGTTGGTGGTAGGGGCGCCTTACGAAGCTTGCCACAACAAGGCAGTAAGAGTGCTGACCCAAGGGTTGGTCGCTTTGGGACTGTTGCACGGAGAGCTAGATTCACTGATTGAAAGCAAGGCATATCGAGATTTTTACATGCACAATACAGGGCATTGGTTGGGGCTAGATGTGCATGATTGCGGTGCCTACCGCATCGCGGGAGAATCACGCCCACTTGAGGCTGGTATGGTGCTAACCATAGAGCCAGGCCTGTATATATCTGCTGATAATGACTCGGTGGATGCTCAATGGCGAGGAATAGGCATTCGCATTGAGGATGATGTCTTAATTCGTGAGGATGGCCCATATATATTGACGCATGGCCTGCCACGAGAGATTGCAGAGATCGAAGCCTTTATGGCACAGGGTCGTTCAATTTAACCGCACAAGCAATGCTTGTGTCTGAGGATGAGTAAATGGCAAAGCAATACGATTTGATTATAGTTGGTGCTGGCATGGTAGGCTCTTTAGCGGCTTTATTGTTGGCAAGTGAATCATTAAAAATTGCCTTGGTGGATAAGCATAGCGGTGAATTTTCATTGTCAGTCCCCCCTAGCTATGATGCCCGTGTTAGTGCCATTTCTTGTCAATCCAAAGCCTTGCTCGCGTCAACAGGCGCTTGGCAGACCATCCCGCAATCGCGTTTAGCGGCTTACAATAATATGGTGGTTTGGGATGGATTAGGGGAAGGCTACATTGACTTCAATGCCCGTAAAGCCCAGTTACCAGAGTTAGGGCATTTGGTTGAAAACGCGGTGTTATGTCAGAGCCTAATGGCACAGGTAAAGCAGTCAAAAAATATCGATTTGTACCTAGGTGATGAACTAGAAAGTCATCAGCTTAGTGAATCCGGTGTCAGTGCATCCTTGTTATCTGGTCGACTTTTAGAGGCGCAAGCAATAGTGGCTGCCGATGGCGCTTTGTCCAAGCTGCGCAAGGAGAACGCTTTTGATACCGTTGAGTGGGATTATGGACATCATGCAATAGTGGCCACCATTGAGCTTGATCAGACTCATGATAATACGGCGTGGCAAAGCTTTGGTGAGGAAGGGATCTTGGCGTTTTTACCTTTGCCAAGCGTGGATGACCGTCACTTTGTATCCATTGTTTGGTCTGTGCCACCAGATGAAGCAGAGAGTTTGATGGCATTGGCTGATCAAGAATTTTGCAAACGACTGGGATATGCCATGAGTCAGCGCTTTACTGTACTCAATATTACCACGGGACGGCAATCTATCCCTCTTCGTCAGCGTCATGCAAAACACTATGTGAAAGCAGGCATTGCTTTGATTGGTGACGCCGCTCATACGATTCACCCGTTGGCGGGACAAGGTGCGAATTTAGGCTTTGCTGATGTCAAAGCTTTAGTGGACGTTTTGGCAAAAGCCCATCGTCGAGGGGAGCATTTAGGGCAAAGTAAAGTATTGCGTCGTTATCAGCGTGCTCGTATGTTGGATAATATTGCGATGGCAGCAGGGATGGAAGGGTTTAAGCGTTTATTTGGAACGCAGCAGCCGTTATTAGTTCAGTTGCGTAATCAAGGCATGGCGCATTTCCATCAAGGTACAAAGTTAAAAGAAAAGCTCGTAGCACGAGCGGCAGGACTTTCCTCTTTTAGCTAAAGAGGATGACATATTAGGGAAGATGACCAGAGCGTGCTAACAGTAGAGTGCGAACAATTTGCAATTGTCCCCATCTGTTTTATGCTCAGACTATAGATTATTGATAGGGTTTAAGGCCGCGACATATGCAAATACAAGATTTGTTAAAACAAACGGATAAGCTCCCTAATGTACCGGATGTGGTAAGAGAATTAATTGTTCTATTGGACGATCCTCATGCTAATTACTCCGATATTTCTAAAAAAGTAGCCCATGACCAGACTATGTCACTAAAAGTCTTGCGAGTGGTAAACTCAGCGTACTTTGGGTTGTCTCGTAAAGTCTATTCGATCGATGAAGCGACGGTTATTTTGGGCATTAATAAGCTCAAAACACTGGTCATTGCTTCTGGTTTTGCGAATTCAGTGAAAAGTGTTGAAGGCATTGAGTTAAAGAGTTTCTGGCGAGATTCATTTCGCGTTGCCATGCTTGCGCAATGGCTGGGTAGACGTACCGAATTGGTTGACCCAGAAGAAGCATTTACGGCTGGGATAGTGCATAACATTGGTCGATTACTGCTGCACTTGACCGCGCCCAAAACGGCGTTAGAGATACAAGCCCGAATCAAAGACAGTTTTGTTAGCCGCACCAAAGCAGAATTAGATAGCCTTAGCTTTACCACACAAGATGCGAGCAAAGCCTTGATGGATTTATGGAAGTTTCCTCCAGCATTAGGTGAAGCGGTTCGCATGCATAAACGTCCATTTAGCGAGCAAGACCCACAACCTCTGGCTTGTGTGCTGAATTTGGCTTGTTATCTAAATGCTTGTATACGCAGTGAGCGTGATGAAGAGCTGGTGGTGGATGGTTTCCCTAAAACCGTTGCCAAAGCGGCGGGCTTGCCTGAGCAAATTATTTATCAGTTGGATGAAGCCTTATTAGTGGGCGACGATTTGGATATCTTGTTGTCTTAAAACGCAGGTTAGGCTTTAGCGAGTGTCATGCTGGCGAAGATAGACAACTCAATAACTTAATTCGTAGCAATTGAGTGTATAGCATTTATAATAGGCTTTTTTAAAATCACTGGGTGAAGAAATTGAGCGTTATTCGACTAAAAGGTCAAGCTGATCGCCGTCTGCGAGCGGGTCATCAATGGATCTACAGCAACGAAGTAGATACAAATAAGACACCATTAAAGCAATTCACCCCAGGCGATCAGGTTGTTGTTGAAACCGCGCAAGGTAAGCCGCTTGGTGTTGCCATGGTCAATCCTAGCACCCTGATTTGTGGGCGTTTAATCAGCCGTAGCACTGATACAGTGATGAACAAATCAACCCTAGTTCATCGTCTTAAAATTGCCTTGTCATTACGTGAAATAGCCTATAAAGGCCCTTATTATCGCCTTGTTTTTGGTGATTCTGATGGCTTGTCTGGTTTAGTTGTAGACCGTTTTGCGGACATTCTTGTGGTACAAATTTCCACCGCAGGTATGGAGCGTATAAAAGGTGAAATCATTGAAGCGCTGCAAGATGTGATTAAGCCAACGGCTATCTTGATGAAAAACGATGGCAAAATGCGTCAAATCGAAGGCCTAGACAGTTATGTCGAAGAAGCCTTTGGTACGGTTCCTGAGTTGGTGTATTTGCAAGAAAATGATGTGCTTTTCCAAGCGCCTGTTTGGGATGGACAAAAGACGGGTTGGTTCTATGACCACCGTGAAAACCGCAAAACCATGCAAAACTACTGTGACGGTAAGCGTGTGCTTGATGTCTTCTCTTATGTTGGTGGTTGGGGCGTGCAAGCCGCTGCGGCGGGGGCCACTGATGTAACCTTTATTGATGCATCAGAAAGTGCCTTAAGTCACGTGGACGCTAACCTGAAATTAAACCAATACGAAGGTGGCTCCGAGCTAATGCACGGCGATGCTTTTGAAGCGATGCAGTCTTTGATTGAAGAGAAACAGCGGTTTGATGTAGTGGTTATGGATCCGCCAGCCTTTATTGCACGTCGTAAAGACATCAAAGCAGGGGAAGGTGCTTACCATCGAGCTAACCAATTAGCGATGCGCTTGGTGGCGAAAGGCGGGATTCTTGTCTCGGGCTCTTGCTCTATGCATTTAGAAACCAGCCGTTTGCATGACATAGTGCGCAGTAACAGTCGTCAATTAGAGCGTTTTTCTCAATTGATTTATCGTGGTACGCAAGCACCCGATCATCCGGTTCATCCGGCGATTGAAGAAACAGAATACTTAAAAGCGCTGTTTTACCGCATCCATAACAACATGGGTCTGTAATTCCAGCCAAAAAAAGCCTGATTTGAGATCAGGCTTTTTTTTCTCTGTGCTGCAGATTCACTTCTACCATTTGTATTGATTCCAGCCAGGTCTTCCTTTTGATTATCGGTTAGCCTCTTATCCTGCCTCCATGTCTTGGCAAGCTATTTGTGCCTTTTCTACTCTCTCAGAGAAATGTGTGGCCAGCCGCGTTCTTTAGCGATGTCAGTTAAGGTCGGGTCGGCATCGACAGCAACAGGGTGAGTCACCAGTTCTAAAAGAGGCAAATCATTGCGCGAGTCGCTGTAGAAGTAACTGCCTTCCATTGAGTGTCCTGTCTCGGCTAACCAGTCATTTAACCGTGTTACCTTGCCTTCTTGAAAGCTTGGCACGCCGACAATTTTGCCTGTGTAACGATCGTTAATTACTTCAGGAACAGGGGCAATAATGTGATCCATTCCCATGGCTTCAGCAATAGGGCCGGTAACAAATTGATTGGTGGCCGTGATCATTAGTAGGAAATGGCCTTGATCTTTGTGATGCTTAAGTAATGCCGTGGCTTTGCTTTGCATCATAGGGGCAACTTTTTCCTTCATAAACGCCTGATGCAGCGAGCTAAGCTCGGCGTTATCAAATTGCGCAAGAGGCGCCAAACTAAACGCTAAGTATTCATGGATATCCAAAGTGCCGGATTGGTATTGCTGGAAAAAACGGTCGTTAGCTTCTGCATAAGCTTGTGTATCAACTAGGCCTTTTTCAACTAAAAACTGTCCCCAAGTGTAGTCACTGTCACCGTTCAGTAAGGTGCCATCTAAATCAAATATTGCGAGCGTCACAATCAATCCTTAGTTCTTTTAATGTATACAAAGTATAACGATGGGGGCGATAAATAACACCCGTCTTAATTGTGCAATAAGGCGAATTGTGGAACAATGAATTCAATTTATTCTTAAGTTAAAAGGTGATAGCTCGTGATTGATGCAGACGGATATAGACCGAATGTGGGCATCATATTGATGAACGAGCGTGGCCAACTTCTTTGGGCGAGGCGTGTAGGACAAAATGCATGGCAATTTCCCCAAGGCGGCATTAAGCCTGATGAAACTCCAGAAGAAGCTTTATATCGAGAGTTAAAAGAAGAAGTAGGGCTGGAGCCCCATCAGGTGGAAATCGTGGGGAAAACCCGAGGCTGGTTACGTTACCGACTTCCCAAACGCATGTTAAGACATAATAGTAAGCCTTTGTGTATTGGACAAAAACAGAAGTGGTTTTTGTTGTCTATTCGTTGTACAGATGCTTGTGTGAGTGTCGATGGCACAGACTGTCCGGAATTTGATGGCTGGCGATGGGTGAGCTATTGGTACCCATTAGGTCAAGTTGTGGCGTTTAAAAAGGACGTTTATCGTCGTGCATTAAAAGAATTGATTCCTAATGCACATCGAAAATTAGAAAAGTTAATGAAAGTAAATCACTAAATTAACCGTATTTAAGGTGCAAGGAGAACGATGCTAAGTTTGCTCAGACGTATTACCCAAGAAGTAACAGCCGCGCAGTCTTTGCCGACGGCGCTGGACATTATTGTTCGGCGTGTACGCAGAGCAATGCGGGCGGAAGTCTGTTCTATATACTTAGTTGATCCAAACACGAGTGAATATATTTTAATGGCAACACGGGGCTTAAATGCTGGTGTTGCTGGAAGTGCCAGTTTAAAAGCTGACGAAGGTTTAGTGAGCTTGGTTGGGCGTCGAGCTGAACCGGTAAATCTAGAAGATGCCCATAGCCATCCAGCGTTTCACTATTTAAGTGGTACAGGTGAGGAACGTTATCGTTCCTTTCTAGGTGTGCCTATTATTCATCACCGCCAAGTTTTGGGGGTGTTGGTGGTACAGCATGAGGATAAGCGGCGCTTTGATGAAGGTGAAGAAGCTTTTCTGATTACTTTGTCTGCGCAGCTGGCTGGGGTTATTGCTCACGCTGAAGCGACTGGCGCCATGACCAGCCTGAGTGCTAATGCGCCAGCAATAGGCGCTGATTTTCGTTATAAAGGGGTCTCGGGCAGCTCTGGGGTTGCTATTGGGCGTGGGGTAATCGTCTATCCACCTGCAGATCTTGATGTCATTCCTGATCGAGCGATTACTGACTTTGAGTCTGAAATAAAAGAGTTTTATCAGGCGTTAGAAGCGGTGCGTCAAGATATTCGTCGCGCTAGCAGTCGTCTTAGTCAGCACCTTTCTAGTGACGAAAAAGCACTCTTTGATGTCTACCTTAAAATTCTAAATGATAATTCCTTAGCGGTAGAGGTCGAGAAAAAAATCAAAAAAGGCAATTGGGCACAAGGCGCAATTCGTCAGGTAACGCAAGCTCATGTGGCTCAGTTTAATCGTATGGATGACCCTTATTTACGTGAAAGGGCCTCAGATATACGTGATTTAGGACGTCGTATTCTCTCCCATTTACAAGAAAAAGCCCCTAATTTAGCAGAGCGCTTTACTGAGCCTGGCATTATCATCGGTGAAGAGCTGACTGCTTCTATGTTAGGTGAGATTCCGATCGATAAAATTAAAGGCTTGGTATCGGTAATGGGGTCTAGTAACTCGCATGTGGCTATTCTTGCTCGCGCCATGGGTATTCCTACGGTTATGGGGGCGTTGGACTTGCCCTATGCACAATTAGACAAAGTAGAAATGATTGTCGATGGTTATCTAGGCCATGTTTTTACCTACCCGTCTGAGAATTTAACGCAAATATATACACAGATTGTTGATGAAGAGCGTCAATTAGAAGAAGAATATGAAACGCTAAGAGATTTACCGTGTGAGACAACAGATGGCCATCGATTAGCGCTATTTGTGAATACGGGTTTAACAGCAGACATAGCTCGCTCCTTAGACCGTGGAGCAGAGGGTATTGGTTTATACCGTACTGAAGTGCCCTTTATGGTACGAGACCGCTTTCCAACAGAAGCAGAGCAAGAGCATATTTATCGTCAGCAGTTAGAAGGCTTTGCGCCTGCTCCAGTAACCGTTAGAACACTGGATATAGGGGGGGATAAAGCGCTACCTTATTTTCCAATTAGCGAAGAAAATCCTTTTCTTGGTTGGCGTGGTATTCGTGTCACACTGGATCACTTGGAAATATTTATGGCGCAAATACGCGCTATGATCAAAGCCAGTGCAGGTTTGCATAACTTAAAAATCATGTTGCCAATGATTTCTAATGTGGCTGAAGTGGAAGATGCGTTAGCCTTGATTCGCCGCGCGTATGCAGAAGTCAAAGAAGAAGGGTACGAGGTTAAAATGCCGCAAGTAGGGGTGATGATAGAGATTCCCGCGGCGGTTTATCAAGTTAAAGAATTAGCTTCATTGGTTGACTTCATGTCAGTCGGCAGTAACGATTTAACACAATATTTGCTGGCAGTGGATCGCAATAATCCACGGGTAGCGGACTTATATAACAGCTTCCACCCTTCCGTTTTACGTGCTTTGTACTCGATTGTAAAGCAAGTGAAAAGCGAAGGGATAAACCTCAGTGTTTGTGGTGAAATGGCAGGTGACCCAATGGGGGCTATTATCCTCATGGCTATGGGTTATGATGTGTTGTCGATGAGCTCGACAAGTTTGCCAAAAGTGAAGGCAGTTATTCGCAATATCTCGATGGAACAAGCGCAAGATATGTTGGAACAAGTGATTCACTTAGCCCATGCCGATGCGGTCACCCAGACAATGACAAGACTGATGCGTGAGGCCAATATCGAGCGTCTCGTTCGTCCTTCCAAAACAACAACCATAAATTAACATCCGCTGTAGAGGTTTTTCTTCCCCTTATGATTGCTTATCCAACGATAGACCCTGTCGCCATTTCGATAGGGCCGCTTGCTGTACACTGGTACGGCATTATGTATTTAATCGGCTTTGCGGGCGCTTATTTTCTCGGTAACTATCGGGCTAAACAGTCGAACGGTATGTGGACCAAAGATATGGTCAGTGACATGATCTTTTATGGTGCGTTAGGAGTCATATTAGGAGGTCGTGTAGGCTATATTCTATTTTACCAATTTCCTGTATTTGTCGAAGATCCATTGGTGATCTTTAGGATTTGGGATGGCGGAATGTCATTTCATGGTGGTCTATTAGGTGTGATTGCCGCGATGGCAATATTTGCCCGTCGTTACAATAAGCATGTAATTGATGTGACTGACTTTGCTGCGCCATTTGTTCCTATTGGTTTAGGGGCTGGGCGTATTGGTAATTTTATTAATGGTGAATTGTGGGGTAAGCCAACAGATGTTCCTTGGGCGATGGTTTTCCCTAAAGATGTATTGCAATTAGCGCGTCATCCTTCGCAGTTATACCAGTTTGCATTAGAGGGCGTCGCTCTGTTTTGCATTTTGTGGTTCTTTTCGAAAAAGAGTAAGCCCCGTTATTGCGTGTCAGGACTTTTCTTATTGTGTTATGGCGTATTTCGGATTCTTTCTGAATTTGTCCGTGAGCCAGATCCGCAAATTGGTTATTTAGCTTTTGGTTGGTTAACTCAAGGGCAGCTGCTATCTCTGCCTATGGTGATTATTGGGCTAATGCTCATGGTGTTTGGTTTTAAGATGAAGAAATTCCCACAGTCATAAATAATATTGCCTATCACCCTGTGACAAGAACATTAAAAAAGCCAGTTCAAGTTGAACTGGCTTTTTTCGTTTTGCTGGATTAGACAGAAAAAGGGTAAGCAATCGGTTCGTGGAACTCGTATCCCTCAACGCTGAAATCATCCATAGTCACCCAGGTCTCAATGTCTTTTAGCGATTTGATATCAGGGTTGATTTTAAGGCTTGGTAAGGCATACGGCTCGCGTTTTAATTGCACGTCGCGCATCAACTCAAGTTGGTCTTCGTAAATGTGAGCATTGACGATTTTATGGAAAGCTTGGCCCGCTTTATGACCAGTAATTTGAGCGACAATCGCAAGCAAAACATAGACTTGAACCATGTTAAAGTTCAGTCCTAGCGGTACATCACAACTGCGTTGCGTGCTGTTTAAATAAAGCGTGTCGCCTAACAAAGAGAAGTGATGGCTGTACATGCAAGGGCGAAGGCAAGCCATATGAAAAGCGCCAGGGTGATAAAAAGTAAGGATTTCCCCGCGGTTATCCACACCCTTACTTAAATCATCGATGATTTGCTTAAGTAAATCTATGTGTCCGCCATCTGGTTTGGGAAAAGCACGGCCAATAGCGCCGTAACATAATCCCATGTCATCCTCGCCTTTACGGTGGGGATTATTTAACCACGCCGGATTGTTGTTGGCGTTGGCGTCCCATGTTTTGGTACCCAGAGCACGAAAGTCAGCGGCATTATCATAGCCTCTTAAATAACCAAGAATCTCAGCAATAGCGGATTTCCAGTAGCTTTTTCGTGTCGTGACGAGAGGGAACTCCCCCTTGCTTACATCGTAAGTGAGATCCGCATTAATCACAGTTAAGCAGCGCTTTCCAGTACGTTCGTTTTCTACCCATACGCCTTCATCAACGATGCGTTGGCAAAGATCTAAATATTGTTTCATGATGAGAGCCTTGTGTTTTTGTCTGGCAGCGACTGAAATCTTTTTTAGAAATGCATTCTAGTCAGCCATGAGTATAATAGTTTTCATCGATTATATCAGAACCCCCTCGCTAAGGTGCCGCATTTAGGGTAACTCTCAAGGGGTCTTACACAAGGTTTATTCTATGTTGTCTTTAATTGTTGCCATGTCTGCCAACCGAGTCATCGGAATCAATAACTCACTGCCTTGGCATCTCCCTAATGACCTTAAATACTTCAAGCAAGCAACGATGGGAAAGCCGATCGTTATGGGTCGTAAAACCTTTGAGTCTATCGGTAAGCCGCTACCTGGTCGCCGCAATATAGTGATCACGCGAGACAGTGATTATCAGGCAGATGGTATTGATGTGGTCACCTCACTAGAAGCCGCGATTTCGTTAGGAGAGGATATCTGCTTAGTCAATGGTCAGGAAGAAGTCATGGTGATTGGTGGGGCACAAATCTATCAATTGGCATTAGAAAAAGCTGACCGTTTGTATGTGACTCATGTGGATGCCGAAATTGATGGTGACGCCTATTTCCCAGAAGTGGATTGGCCTTCTTTTACTTTGGTGGCGGAGCAAGCGTTTGCTGCAGAGGGGCCGAATCCTTATGACTACCGATTCTCAATTTATCAGAGAACTAGCGCAGAATAATAGAAGAATTAGATAGCACTAATTGTGATAATAATAGGGTAAATAATAACCCGTATTGTGTTGAACTCTTGAGAGTCTTATATTTACCGCACTGATACGTATTTGAAGCTTTTTCTGGCTGTTATATCTCTCAGACAGCCAATTTACTTTTTCAAATAGGTCACCATATTCCGCGTTCGCTTTCACTATATAGATAAAGAGCGAAGGCTATTATCGAGCTTAGAGCTGTCCACTGCACCTAAGTCGATACATTTTCAGATTCGGGAATCGTTCTTTTTTGAAGAGCATTCCAAAAGATTTCTTATTTTAAATAATTATCTTACTAGCTTGGAGAAAAAATGAACGCTTGGTATTTCCTCTGTTTATTATCAGTGGTGGCGATTTTTATCGCCTTTACAAACCAATATGTACTGAAATTGCAAACGACTATCGCTATCACCACGGGGTCTGTGGTTATTTCACTGTTATTGATGGTGCTGGCGTCGGTTTCTGGTGGTGGTATTACGGCATCGATTGCGCAGGCTGTCGATGGGCTTAACTTTAATATGCTGCTTTTAAAAGGAATGTTGGGTTTTCTTTTATTTGCTGGGGCTCTGGAAATTGACCTGCGCTTATTGCGTAATCAGCGTTGGGAAATTGCCATTATGGCATTAGGCTCGACTCTGATTTCTACGATTATCATCGGCTATTTTAGCTATTGGGTATTGGCGTTATGTGGTTGGGATTTGCCGCTTATTTACTGCATGCTTTTTGGCGCATTAATTAGCCCGACCGACCCTATTGCAGTATTAGCAATCATTAAAAAGATGAATGCGCCTGATAAAATTTCAGTGCAAGTCGAAGGTGAGTCATTGTTTAATGACGGTGTCGGTTTGGTTGTTTTCTCAACCATCTTTGCTTTGATCTTTACTGGTCAAGAGCCTACTTTTGCTGGCGTTGCTGAATTATTTTTGGTGGATGCTGTCGGTGGTATCTTGTTTGGTGTGGTACTTGCTTTGGTGGCGCATTGGCTAATTTGTCGCAGTAATGACAGCAGTATCGAATTGTTGATTACCTTATGTATTCCAAGTGCAGGTTATGCACTGGCAAACCTGCTGGGTATTTCTGGCCCATTGGCGATGGTTGTCAGTGGTATTTTTATTGGTAATGTAACCCGCGAAGTTGGTTTTTCTGAACACAGCCAGCAAACTTTGTCACACTTTTGGCATACAGTAGACGCTTTCCTTAACTCTCTATTGTTTATCTTGATCGGTCTTTTATTGGTGGTATTGCCTGTAACTTGGACAGAAGCAGGGCTCGGTTTGTTGATGGTACCACTGGTGTTATTGGCGCGCTTTATCAGTGTCTCTTTGCCTTACCTAGGGTTCCGCCGTTACCGTAAATACGATGCCCATTCAGTGAAGATATTGACTTGGGGGGGCTTGCGAGGTGGGCTTGCTTTAGCCATGGCCGCCTCCATACCGCACGATAAATTGATGGTGAATGGGGTGGATTATCATACACTTATGGTCATGATGACGTATGTTGTGGTGATCTTCTCCATTGTTGTACAAGGTATGACAATTTCGCCAATTATTGAGCGAAGTATTGCTGAAGGGAAAAACGAGTAAGTTCTATATGTTGTTTGCCTGAGCACAAGTGGTGCTCAGGCACAAAAAAGGCGTTTGATGGCGAGCAGCATATGCTAGTAATCAAACGCCTTTTTTTGTCTAACGAATGGTTTAATTAACCACTACCCGAAGGTGTTTTTGGCGGCCTATTTCTACCGCTTCGTTGGCACTTTGGGCTAATTCTTCGATGGTTTCACCGTCTTCAGGAAAGGCAGCAATGCCGACACAAAAGTCGAGAGGATCGGATTTCCCGTCAATTAACATCGCTCTTTCATTATCTGTGGGATTAATAATGTTAGTGAGTAGCGCTTGAGCATCTTTGATACTGGTGTTGGGTAGCAGGAGTAACAGTTTATCTGGTTCTACTCGAGCTAACACATCCGCTTCGCGAACTTTTTTGTAGATATGGCGCGCTGAGGTTTGAATGGCGATATTGCGTATTTCCATTGGCAAACTAGCGAGGCGATTAGAGGCATCCAAATTTATTTTGGCCATCGTTAACGGTGTGTATTGGCGTTTGGCGAGCCCCAGTTGTTTCTTAAAATGCGTCACCGCTGCGCCACGATTTAATAAGCCAGTAAGTTCGTCAAAAGTAGCTTGGTTACGCAAGTGTTCTTCAAGGGATTTCTGAGGGCTGATGTCTTCCACAAAGCCAATGATTTTTTTGATACTGCCATCGGCGTGTTTGGTGTAAGTCCGGCCGCGCTCTTTTACCCACATGTATTCGTTGTCAGCTCTACGAATTCGGTATTCTGCTTCGTAATAACTCTGGCGGTGGCTGACATGTTCGGTGACTACATTAGACAATTTTCTGACGTCGTCAGGATGAACGAGGGCATGCCATTCAACCGTGGAGCGAGGGGTTTTGTCTTGTGCAAGACCAAGCAGAGCACCAATCGATTGTGAACATGAGACTAAGTCGGAGTCTGTTTCCCAAATCCAAAGACCAGCGGAGGACTCGGTTAATGCGAATTTCAATAAGGTGTTTTCAGCATCGACTAAATCCATGTGGTCGGTATTGTAAACGCAGGCAAGAACAAAGCCACCCATAGCTTGAAACTCAAGCTGAGTATTTACCAGCTTGTTGCCAATGTGCAATAAATTCTCACAACGGTCTATGTGACCATTATGAATTTGTTTATATAGATTGTGCCAGTCTTCTAGGTTGTGTGCTTCTTCACATAACTCGACCCAAGAGTTGCCAGGTGTGGCGTTAAAGCTTTCAAATAACAAAGCAAAACTGTGGTTGATAGAATGCAGCTTCCCGGTCTGGCTTTCTATAATGAAAGCTGGGGTTGGCATGTGCTTGAAGGCCAACTCAAATGGGTCTATTACGGTGTTCATTGTGCCGCTCCTTTTAAACAATTTATTCAGGGGTGATCCAGTTTACTTGGAAGTCGGCATGTGTATCTTCTGCTAACAGCTTAGTTAAAACAGGAAGGAAGTTGTTGGCTTCTTTTTCCAGTGTCCAAGGAGGGTTAACAATGATCATCCCGCTACCAGCCATGCCACGCTCTTTCTCAGAGTCTCTGATGGTCATTTCTACCAGTAGTACATTACGTATTTTGGTTGTTTCTACAGCGCTTAGCAAATTATTTGCTTGTTTGCGGTTCAGTACCGGATACCAGATAGCATAAGTACCCTGAGGAAAGCGTTTATGGCCCTCCTGTAATGCTTGCACCACATATTGATAATCCTTCTTCACTTCATAAGGGGGATCCATCAGTATAAAACCACGTTTTTGTGGTGGTGGGAGCATGCCTTTTACCGCGTCGAATCCATTGTCTTTTACGACATTGGCTTTGCGTTTGTTTGGGAATAATGCCGCCAACACTGGAAAGTCGTTTGGGTGTAACTCGCAAAGGTGAAGTTTGTCTTTCTGACGGACATAGTAATCCACAACTTTAGGGCTACCAGGGTAAAAAGTGAGCTGATTGTCTGTGTTCATCTCACGAACAATGTCGAGAAAAGAGTCAATAGCTTCAGGTAAATCGTCTTCTTCTAGCAAACGAGCGATGCCGCTTTGGAATTCTTTGTTCTTTTGCGCTTGGGCAGAATCCAGAGGATATTGTCCAATACCTGCATGAGTATCTAGGTAGAAAAAAGGCGCTTCCTTTTTAACAAGATGTTTGCAGATCTCGCTGACGATAATGTGTTTCAAAATATCAGCATGGTTGCCAGCGTGATAAATATGGCGGTAGCTAAGCATGTCGTTTCCTGTGTTCAATGAAAAAAGGCCGCGGCGCCTAAACTGACGCTATGCGGCCTTTTGGGTTTCTTCAGTTAATTATTTAAGCAGATCAAGGTCGCGTACTGCACCTTTGTCGGCACTGGTAGCAAAATGCGCGTAAACTTTTAACGAAGCAGAGACTTTGCGAGGGCGGTCTTCAACAGGCTTCCAAGCATCCGCACCTTTGGCATTCATTGTATCACGGCGCTTTTGCAGCTCTTCGTCGCTCAATAATACGTTGATGGTACGGTTTGGGATGTCGATGCGAATAATATCGCCACTCTCGACTAGACCGATGGCACCGCCCGCTGCAGCTTCTGGTGAAACGTGTCCAATAGACAGTCCTGAAGTACCGCCAGAGAAACGACCGTCGGTTAATAGTGCACAGGCTTTGCCCAAGCCTTTAGACTTGATATAAGACGTAGGGTAAAGCATTTCTTGCATACCCGGACCGCCTTTTGGCCCTTCATAACGTACGATAACCACTTCGCCGGATTTTACTTTGTCATCAAGGATGTTCTTAACGGCTTCATCCTGTGACTCTGTGATGTGAGCTGGACCTTCAAACACTAGGCAAGACTCATCAACACCGGCACTTTTTACCACACAACCGTCGAGTGCGATGTTGCCGTATAGCACAGCCAAGCCACCTTCTAGCGAGAAGGCGTTTTCGATAGAACGGATACAGCCCTCAGCACGATCGCCGTCCAATGAAGGCCAGCGGGTCGACTGACTGAAAGCCGTTTGTGTTGGGATGCCTGCTGGGCCAGCTTTGTAGAACTCTATTACTTCTGGTGAAGGCGAGCGCATGATATCCCAATTTTGTAGCGCTTCTAGCATGGTATCAGCGTGAACGGTGTGACACTGATTATGCAACAAGCCCGCGCGGTCAAGTTCACCTAGTAGGGCAAAAATACCACCGGCACGGTGTACATCTTCGACATGATATTTTGGTGAGTTCGGTGCCACTTTACAAAGCTGAGGAACACGACGCGACAGACGGTCTATGTCCTTCATTGTAAAGTCGACACCCGCCTCGCGAGCCAGAGCCAACAAATGAAGAATGGTGTTGGTTGATCCGCCCATGGCAATATCAAGGGTCATGGCATTTTCAAAGGCTTCAAAAGTAGCAATGGCGCGTGGTGCCCATTGTGGCTCATCGTTGTCGTAGAAGCGTTTTGTGATATCCACAATACGACGGCCAGCTTCAAGGAATAGGCGATGACGATCAGAGTGAGTCGCTAGCGTAGTACCGTTGCCTGGCAAACTTAAGCCAAGCGCTTCGGTTAGGCAGTTCATGGAGTTAGCGGTAAACATACCAGAACAAGAACCACAAGTTGGGCAAGCAGAGCGCTCGTATTCTTCAACTTTTTCATCTGAAGCGGTTGGATCGGCAGCAATAACCATGGCATCAACCAAATCCAATTTGTTTTCGGATAGTTTGGTTTTGCCGGCTTCCATTGGGCCGCCAGAAACAAAAATAACGGGAATATTTAAGCGCATTGCCGCCATCAGCATCCCTGGTGTGATTTTGTCACAGTTGGAAATACACACTAGGGCGTCAGCACAGTGAGCATTAACCATGTATTCTACTGAGTCAGCAATCAAGTCGCGCGAAGGTAGGCTATACAGCATGCCGTCATGGCCCATTGCAATGCCATCGTCTACCGCAATGGTGTTAAATTCTTTTGCGACACCGCCTGCTTCTTCGATTTCTCGGCATACTAACTGGCCAAGGTCTTTAAGATGTACGTGGCCAGGAACAAACTGAGTAAAAGAGTTTGCAACGGCAATGATTGGTTTATGAAAGTCGTCATCTTTCATACCAGTTGCGCGCCATAAAGCGCGCGCGCCGGCCATGTTGCGGCCTGAAGTCGTTGTTTTTGAGCGATATGCTGGCATTGCTTTCCCCACAGATTTTTTTGCTTTATATAGGCACTCATGTTACCAAGTTTATTGTCTCTGCCCAATGGCAATTTTCAGTGAACTGGGTAGAGATTGAGAAAGTTATTTTTCAATGGAGAGAAGTGAAAGACATGGAAACCTCTTTAGCGAGAGCACATCACCAGGTGGTATTGGCTCGCCAGCCGATTGTAAACACTCATTTAGCGCCGATGGGGTATGAATTACTCTATCGTAAAAACAGTGCTGCGCTATCGGCTGAGATCGCAGATGACGTTGCTGCAACCGCCCAAGTCGTCGCGGCCAGCTTACTGGAGCTGGGTATGTTAAATCTGGTGGGTGATAAAAAAGCCTTTATTAACTTTCCCCGCGCTTATCTACTTAGCCCAAGTGGTGTGCCGATTGATCCTGAAATGGTAGTGGTCGAAGTATTGGAGAATGCGGTGTTCGATGCCGTTTTACTTGCCGCTTTACGTCGTTGGGTTAAAGCGGGTTATTCAATAGCGTTGGATGATTTTGTTTTTGATACCAAACTTGTTCCTTTTGTGGAGCTGGCCGACTACATCAAATTAGATATTATGGCGTTGGGCAAAGATGAGTTCCATCGACAAGTAGATGCATTACGCGGTTTTGATGTGGAGATCATTGCTGAAAAAGTAGAAACGTGGGAGGAATTTCAGTTTTGTCGTTTATTGGATGTGAATTACTTTCAAGGCTATTTTTTTGAAAAGCCAGAGTTGGTTGTCAGCAAATCCTCTAAAGTGAACAGCATGACATTGTTACGCTTAATGGCGGTAATGTTAAATACTTCAGAATTAGAAGTAGCGGAACTGGAGCGTTTAATAGGCCAAGATGCGGGGTTAGTGCATAAGTTATTACGTTTTCTAAATTCCCCTGTGACCGGTTTAATGGCTTCTGTCGATTCTTTGCGTTTGGCGATTACATTAATTGGCATGGAGAAACTAAAGTCATTGGTCAACTTGCTATTGATGTCAGAAATGACAGGAGATCGCCATGTATTGCTGCAAAGCATCATGCTACGAGCGAAACACGCAGAGTTAATTGCCAAGCATAGAGCCTATGGAAATGAAGATAAGTATTTTCTAGCAGGCATGTTATCGATGATTGATGTTTGTGTTGGTATGCAATTAGAGAAGGTGCTGAGTGAGTTGCCGCTTCCTAATGAATTTATTAATGCGATTATCCATCGTTCGGGTCGTGTTGGCCAAACTTTGAATCTGATAGAAGAATATCGCAGCAATGGTATCGCAGAAGGTTCGGAGCAGGCCGAACTTTATGAAACGTATCTAGATGCAATTCAGTGGACGGACAGTTTTATTGCCAGTGTTTAAGTTTATTTTGTAGGAAAAATCTGACATTTATGTAGTCCTTTTCCCTGTGTTATGTAGTAAAAAAGAAAGAATTGTGCGCTTTTAATATAAGATATTGATTTTAAAGGTTATTATTTCTGGTTCTCGTTCTTTTTTGGGTTTTTTCTTGCTTGTTATTTGCTTATTTTCTGTTACATTTACCTTATCCAAAGGGAATTCATGGATGAGTGGCATAGGAAGTGCACTAAGCAGGATGCTCAGTGGATAAATGGAATAGACTAGGAAAGTCTCTGCTACGGATGGGCAAAACGGATTTAATAAGGCTCAATGGACTGTGCCGGATTAACAGGGAATGGTTGATAGCTTCTGGAAGAAGCGAGCATGGATGTTAACTCATTGGATGAGTCGCTTAACAGGATGTGAAGCGATAATGGGGCGACTTAGGTCGCCCTTTTTTGTGTCTGCTTATTTTATTTCAGGTACAAAAAAGCGGCCATAAAAGCCGCTCTTTTTAGTATGGTGCAAAACGCCGTGGTTAACGTTCTAAATATTCTAGTTTGTCTTCAACGCCGTCCCAAGTGGCCGCATCGGCCATCGCGTCTTTTTTCTCTGTGATATTTGGCCAGATCAGAGCGAGGTCTTGGTTTAGTTCCACAAATACTTCTTGATCTGCTGGTAATTCATCTTCTGAGAAGATTGCATTAGCAGGGCATTCAGGTTCACACAGTGCACAATCAATGCACTCATCTGGGTTGATGGCCAAGAAGTTAGGCCCTTCGTAGAAACAGTCAACAGGACAAACTTCTACACAGTCTGTGTATTTGCAGCGAATGCAGTTGTCGGTAACGATGAAAGCCATTCGACTTCTCCTTACAAGCTAGTAAATATAATTGCGTGCTATTTTAGAGGCATAGGTGCTATAGCATCAAGCGACAATCACCTATCCTCTACATTTATCTGATCTTAGCTTATTCGTATGACGCTTAAAATTCGGTTTTTAAGCGGTAAAGTTCATTAATCGCTTGTTGAGGCGTCATGTTATCTATATCAAGTTCACTGAGTGCGTTTTTCAGTGCATCTTGATCCGCTTGAGCAAACAGATCTGGCTGCTGTGGAGTATCGCTGCCAGCGATCTTTACTTTGGGTTCTGTCTGCACTGTTTCTGTCTCAACTTCGACTCCGGTGCTGACTTCTAGCTGTACCAGTTTTTGCTTGGCATGACTAATGACATTTCTTGGCACCCCAGCGAGTTGGGCAACCTGTAAACCATAAGATTGGCTAGCAGGCCCGGCATGTACTTTATGCAAAAAGACAATTTCATCTTCATATTCTGTGGCGGTTAAATGTACGTTCGCCGCATTGTCGAGTTGCTCCGCAAGGGTTGTAAGTTCAAAGTAGTGGGTAGCGAATAACACGTAACATTTAAGCTGGTTAGCAAGATAGTCGACGGCTGCCCATGCTAATGATAAACCATCAAAGGTACTGGTGCCGCGGCCAACTTCGTCCATAAGAACGAGGCTTTGTTGGCTTGCGTTATTAAGGATATTGGCTGTTTCTGTCATTTCTACCATGAAGGTAGAGCGCCCGCCAGCAAGGTCATCTGATGATCCCATACGAGTGAAAATACGGTCTACCACAGAAATAGATGCGCTTTCAGCAGGCACAAAAGCACCGGTATGAGCTAATAAAGCAATCAGTGCGATTTGTCGCATATAAGTCGATTTACCGCCCATGTTAGGGCCAGTAATCATTAGCAGTGAGCGATTCTCGTGCATGTCTAAATCGTTTGGCACAAAAGGCTCTGAAATGACGGATTCAACGACAGGGTGGCGTCCCCCTTGAATTTGAATGCCACCACGGTTATGTAGTTCTGGGCAAACTAGATTTAATGCTTCGGCACGTTCACTAAAGGTGGTTAAGACATCGAGTTGTGCTAAAGCTTGGCTGCTTGTTTGCAGCTCACTAAGTGCATTATTTAATTGATCTAGCAAGGCTTCGTAGAGTTCTTTCTCGCGTGCTAGTGCTTTAGATTTTGCGCTTAACGCTTTGTCTTCAAATGTTTTTAGCTCGGGAGTAATGAAGCGCTCAGCATTTTTAAGGGTCTGGCGACGAATGTATTCCACCGGTGCCTGATCTGAGTGCAGTCGGCTAATCTCAATGTAGTAACCATGGACGCGATTGAACCCAACTTTTAAAGAGCTGATACCAGTACGCTCTTTTTCACTGCGTTCCATTTCGGCTAAGTAATCAGTGGCGTTGGTTGAAAGTGATAGCAATTCATCCAATTCTCGGTCATAGCCTTTGGCGAATACGCCGCCATCTCGCACTACCGAAGGCGGGTTTTCTACTAATGCCTTGTTTAAGGTGGTGGTCAATTCAGGCTGTGCAACAATACGACTATTTAGTTGTGATAGGCGTTGAGATTGTGTTGTAGCAAGCAGCTGATTGATTTCGGGAGTGGCTTCTAAAGCTTGTTTTAATCTCACTAAATCACGAGGTCGTGCGGAGCGTAGTGCTACCCGAGATAAAATGCGCTCAAGGTCACCGATCTTTTTCAGTGGGCTTTCAAGCTGCTCATATAAGCGTTGCGCTTTCATTTCTTCCACGACTTGCTGGCGGGCCTCTATTTCAGCTAGGTCGCGTATTGGGGTATGTAACCAGCGTTTTAATAGACGGCTGCCCATGGGGGTTGCACATTCATCCAATACACTAATCAGTGTGTTGCTGGAACCGCCGGCAAGGTTAATGTCGATTTCTAGGTTGCGACGAGTGGCGCCATCAATTAGGACGGAGTCATCTTTATGTTCAACCGTAATAGATTGAATGTGAGGCAGTGCCGAGCGCTGTGTGTCTTTGGCGTATTGCAGTAGCGCGCCAGCGGAGGCTACTGCAGCAGTAAGCGCTTCACAACCAAAACCAGATAAGTCTTTGGTATTAAACTGTTGGATGAGTTGGCGATAGCTGGACTCATAATCAAAGTGCCATGGGCCAAGTTCAGACACCCCTTTTTCTAACAGGATAGTTTGACGCGCTGGGAAATCCTCAGAGATTAGGATTTCTCTTGGTGTCAAACGCTGTAGTTCGCTGCTAAGGGCATCGAAGCCATCGACTTCAAATACACAAAAGCGGCCACTGGCCATATCTAAATAAGAAAAGCCAAAAATGTCTAAACCTTTCCTGTTTTGATGGGCGATCGACAGCAGGAGATTTTCACGCTTTTCTTCTAAATAAGCCTCATCGCTAATGGTGCCTGGTGTTACGATACGTGCGACTTGGCGCTCAACAGGACCTTTGCTTGTGGCTGGGTCGCCAACCTGTTCAACGACCACTACAGATTCGCCAAGGCGAACAAGGCGAGCAATATAGTTTTCTGCCGCATGGAAGGGAATGCCAGCCATTGGGATAGGTTGACCCCCAGAATGGCCTCGTGCTGTTAAGGTAATATCGAGCAATTGCGCTGCACGTTTTGCATCGTCATAGAAAAGTTCGTAAAAATCACCCATGCGATAAAAAAGTAATTGTTTGGGGTGCTGAGACTTTAAACTAAAGTATTGGCGCATCATGGGCGTGTGATTGTCTGGTGACGTTTTACTCATGCGGTCTGCTCGATTGTGATCCAAAAATAAGGGCGCTATTCTACGGGAAATTGAAGCAGTATTTAAGGTGTGAAATAACATGAATCAAAAGCAAGAAATGACGAATGCCGCTAGGCAGGCTGCCGATGAGTTGCAGCAAAGAGGCTGGCAGTTGGTCACGGCAGAGTCATGCACTGGTGGTTTAATCGGTGCTGTTTGTACTGAATTGTCGGGCAGCTCGGCTTGGTTCTTTGGCGGAGTGATTAGTTATGCTAATGAAGCGAAGGAAAATGCTTTGTCAGTGTCTCATGACACGCTACAAAGTGAAGGGGCGGTCTCTGCCGCCACCGTAAAGCAAATGTGTGCTGGTGCTTTGTCTCTAGGTGGAGACGTGGCGGTAGCGGTAAGTGGAGTGGCAGGACCCACCGGTGGCTCACAAGAAAAGCCAGTAGGCTGTGTTTATATTGCCTGGAAGATTGGTAATAACGCGGCCGAAGCTGTGCGTTTTCAGTTTTCCGGTGACCGCCAGGCCATCAGAGAGGCGACGGTTATTGCCGCTTTAGAAGGGGTTGCAGAGCGGATTAAAGATGGTGAAAAATAATACTGTTTTTATATACAGTATTTCTTGAGCTTGTAGAAAAAACACGATAAAGTTACTGCCAACGAAAACAGTCACAAGGGTTTACTATGTCATCTACCGCAGACAACAAGAAAAAAGCACTGGACGCCGCACTATCTCAAATTGAGCGTCAGTTTGGTAAAGGCGCCATCATGAAGATGGGTGAAGGTGCAAAGCTAGATATCGATACCGTATCTACCGGTTCTTTAGGTTTGGATATTGCGCTAGGTGCGGGTGGTTTACCATTCGGTCGTATTTGTGAAATTTACGGTCCAGAATCTTCCGGTAAAACAACGCTAACATTAAGTGTTATCGCAGAAGCTCAAAAGCAAGGCAAAACATGTGCCTTTATTGATGCTGAGCATGCTTTGGACCCAGCTTATGCTGAAAAGCTAGGTGTTAATATTGCTGAATTGTTGGTGTCTCAACCAGATACCGGTGAGCAAGCGCTAGAGATTTGTGACATGTTGGTTCGCTCTAATAGTGTGGACGTTGTGATTGTCGATTCTGTTGCTGCCTTGGTGCCGAAATCTGAAATCGAAGGCGAGATGGGTGATTCATCCGTTGGTGTGCAGGCGCGTTTGTTATCTCAAGCGATGCGTAAACTAACAGGCTCCATTAAACACGCTAACTGCCTTGTTATCTTCATTAACCAAATTCGTATGAAAATTGGTGTTATGTTCGGCTCACCAGAAACGACTACCGGTGGTAACGCTCTGAAGTTTTACTCTTCGGTACGTTTGGATATTCGCCGTATCGGATCGGTGAAGCAGGGTGATGAAGTCATTGGTAATGAGACCCGTGTGAAAGTGGTTAAGAACAAAATAGCGCCACCATTTAAACAAGCAGAGTTCCAAATTCACTACGGTGCTGGTATTTATCGCATGGGTGAGATTATTGATCTGGGCGTTAAACAAGGCTTTGTGGATAAAGCCGGTGCTTGGTATGCCTATGCGGGTAATAAAATTGGCCAAGGTAAGGCTAACGCCGCTCAATTCTTGGCTGATAATCCAGAGATGGCGAAAGAAATCGAAACAAAAATCCGCGAAGATCTGTTGCCAAAGAAACCAGTAGCGGGTGAAAGCAAAGAAGTAGAAGAACCAGCAGAAGGCTAATTAGATAGTTAATTGGTGTTGTGATGTTTTCAAGAGAAGCAGGCTTAGGCCTGCTTTTTTGTTTGCCCAGCGAAGCTGGCAAACCCGTCAGGTTGAAAGAAACCTGTCTTACCCCGACTGAGGGGAAGAGAATCCGAATCGCAAGGGCGT
>NZ_QUNG01000015.1 GCF_003387375.1 Marinomonas pollencensis
AGAACAATCAACATAAAGCGAATTGACGTGTTTGACTCTCGTAAGTCTTCAATTTTTTTGATCAACTACATTCCGGCAAAACCGAACTGCGATGACCTTCTGAAGACTCCAGCGAGCGCCCACACAAATTATCTGATTATCTATTTTAAAGAGCGTCTGACTTGTCGGTCGACTTACTTAGCAAGCTAAGTTGCAAAGCGTTGTTTGCGTCGTTGTCCGTGTCAGTGGGTGCGTATAATACATTCTGAAAAATTTTGCGCAAGCACTTTTTTAAGTTTTTTATCTTTTTTTAAAAACATGCTTTAGCAGGGGAAACTGTTCCCAACGCATCAGAAGTAAAGGAAGTAAAAAAACCGAGAACCAGAGCGCTGTTGAGATATCACTTTTTACTTGCCACCAAAGGTGTGCAATTACCGCTAATGCAGCAAGATAAATAAAACGATGTAGCTTTTTCCAATTGCGCCCTAACCGTCGCATCATTTTCTTAGTACTGGTAATTGCCAATAAAAAGAGAATTAAGATCGCTAGCACTCCGGCATAGATATAAGGCTTTTCAATAAGGTCTGATCGAATCCAAGACCAGCTTAGCCCTGCGAACAACAAAAGATAGATAACCAAATGAAGTAGTGAATAAAAGAAAGCGGTTAATCCCACAAAACGTCGATAACGTGACAACACTTTTAATGCTTTGATTTTTGCTAATGGGGTTAATGCCAAAACAGACACAATATAGACCCCAGCCCAAGAACCACTTAAGGGCATCAAAAGCTTGCCTGGGTCAGGAAAGTAACGTCCCATCAATAAGGAAGTAAGCATCCAGCAGAATGGCAAAGCAAATAATAACCCTATGAGAGGCTTTTCTTTTCGATCCCAAAAAGCAGACATGCTAGAAAAACCTCTTTAAATCCATACCCGAATACAGGCTAGCGACTTCTTCTTCATAACCATTAAACATCTGAGTATCGATCACATTAGGGAACAATACCCCCCCCGGCAGCCTGCGCTCTTGACTCTGAGACCATCGAGGGTGATCCACATTAGGATTTACATTGGCATAAAAACCATACTCACCGGGTGCCAATGAGCTCCAGGTAGTAAGAGGCATAGTTTCAACAAAACGAATTTTTACAATGGATTTGATCCCTTTAAAACCGTACTTCCATGGTATAACCAGCCTTACTGGCGCTCCATTTTGATTGGGTAGAATGCTGCCATACATGCCCACGGTAAACATGGCTAAAGGATTCATCGCCTCATCAATCCTCAACCCCTCTCGATAAGGCCACTCTATACTTCCACTATTTTGACCCGGCATTTGCTTAGGGTCATAAAGAGTTTCGAAATACACATACTTAGCTTTTGACGTTGGTTTAAAACGCTTTAGTACATCCCCTAGTGAGACGCCTACCCAAGGAATGACCATAGACCAAGCTTCAACACAGCGATGCCGATAAATTCGTTCTTCAAGTGCGGATGTTTTAATAATATCGTCCAGATCAAAAGTACCTGTATTTTCTGCCTCCCCTTCTACCGTAATAGTCCAAGGACGTGTTTTGAAATTATCAGCTCGCTCTGAAGGGTCTCCTTTTCCATAGCCAAATTCATAAAAGTTATTATAGGTTGTCGCTACATCATAAGGTGCCGGCGTTTCACTGCTGCCATAAGGGGTTTGAATAATTTGACTAAATGCTTGTTTGACTGGGGTAGGAGGAGTTAAAGGGTTTCCACCTTGAAGTGCAGCAAACACATTGCTGCCACCAACGCCGAGTACAATCCCACTGGATGCTTTCATAAATTGGCGACGATTAAGGTAGATGGTCTTTGGAGTTACTTCTGATTCAGAACAATCCGAACGTTTTTTATTTTTAATTAACATCACTAAGCTCCTTACATAATAGAAAATAGACTACCCTCTCCTAAACTAGTTCCTGAAAACAAAAAAGGCCCAGTTTGTTGCACAAACTGAGCCTTTTCATAGATTACAGGTACTAACGAAATCGTTCAGAGACAACGCCTAGCAGACCCCAAATACCATATAGACAAAATACCCCCATCAGAACAATCGCTGGTTCTAGCGCTACAAATACCAATACCAACACAGCAATAAGCAGTACAACAAAAGGCACTCGACCTTTTACATCTAAATCTTTAAAGCTGCGGAATTTAACATTACTCACCATTAATAAACCAGTAATAGGAACCAATAATGCCATCACAGTTGCCAGACTCGCTCCCGTCATACCACTGTCGTTGGCTGCCCATATAACACTCGCAACAATCGCCGCTGCAGCAGGACTTGGTAAGCCGGTGAAGTAGCGCTTATCTTCTGTTCCTATCATGGTATTAAATCGCGCCAGTCGTAACGCCGCACCAACCGCGTAAATGAAAGCAGCAATCCAACCCACTTTACCTAAAGGTGCCAATGCCCAAGTAAAAGCGACCAAAGCTGGTGCAATACCAAAAGACACCATGTCTGCAAGTGAATCATACTCGGCACCAAATGCACTTTGGGTTCTCGTTAACCGAGCCACTCGCCCATCTAGCCCATCAAAAACCATGGAAATAAAGATAGCCACAGCGGCATGAGTAAAATCGCCATTCATTGCCGCAATAATAGAATAGAAACCGGAAAACAACGCAGCGGTGGTAAACAAATTAGGCAGTAAATACACACCTCTATGTGGTTGCTTTTGCTCACCATCTAACGTGTCGTCTAGCTCTACTTCCGCCCCTTCAATTGGATTTTTTTCCGTCTCTTCAATGGGCATATCGAATACCTTTTCAATTTTTTTCTTCATTATAGTAACTTGGCGAATGATCGCTTCGCAGCCTCAATAGTAAAATCAATGTCATCTTCTGTATGTGCTTGAGAAATAAAGCCAGCTTCAAAAGCCGCTGGAGCAAGATACACCCCTTCTTCCAACATATGATGGAAAAACGCAGCAAAGCGTTCAACATCACATTTCTGCACATCCGCAAAACGCGTTACTTGCTCTGCATCCGTAAAGAAGAAACCAAACATCCCACCTTCATTTACCACACAAAATGGCACACCGGCTTCATCTGCAGCCGCCTTTAACCCAGTGACTAAACGCTTGGCTTTTTGCCCTAATGTTTTGTGAAAGTCTGGCTCACTAATTTTATTTAATACGGCCAGACCTGCCACCATAGCCACAGGGTTACCAGATAATGTGCCCGCCTGATATACAGGACCCAAAGGGGATATGTGAGACATAATCTCGCGCTTACCACCGAAAGCTCCAACAGGCATACCCGCACCAATAACTTTACCCAATGTTGTTAGATCCGGGGTAATGGAATAGCGTTCTTGTGCTCCACCCAATGCAACTCGAAATCCGGTCATGACTTCATCAAAGATAAGCACCGCACCAGAGTTATCACAAACCTCACGTAGGGTTTCTAAAAATCCAGCAACTGGCGGAACACAGTTCATATTACCAGCAATCGGCTCCACAATAATGCACGCAATTTGCTCACCCAATTCAGCAAAACACTGTTTCACTTCTTCAATATCATTGTATTGTAAAGTCAATGTGTGCTGCGCCAATTCGGCAGGCACTCCAGGTGAATTAGGTACCCCCAAAGTTAAGGCTCCAGAACCCGCTTTTACCAGCAAAGAGTCTGAGTGACCATGATAACAGCCTTCAAACTTAACAATCTTATCCCGACCAGTGTAACCTCGAGCCAAACGAATCGCGCTCATGGTGGCTTCTGTTCCTGAGTTCACCATGCGAACCATATCCATGGATGGAACCAGCTCACATACTTTTTCCGCCATGGTGATTTCTACTTCAGTGGGCGCACCAAAACTTAGCCCTAAGTCTAGCTGCTCACGCACCGCATCTAAAACATCTGGGTGAGAATGACCTAAAATCATTGGCCCCCAAGAACCAACATAATCGATATAACGCTTTTTATCTTCATCAAAAAGGTAAGCCCCCTTTGCTTGATGGAAAAATACAGGAGTCCCGCCGACACCATTGAATGCTCTTACTGGGGAGTTAACGCCACCAGGAATACGGTGCTGTGCTCTTGCGTACAAATCTTCTGAACGACTCATAATATATCTCGACTCTACAAATCAAATTAAAAGGGCTTAACTATCACTAAAATAACAATAGCAATGAGTATGATGACAGGGAACTCGTTAAACCAACGATAAAAAACATGCCCTCTAGTATTCTTGTCTGCCGCAAATTTTTTCAACAAACGACCACAGGCATGATGATAACCCAATAAAATAATGACTAAGGTGATTTTAGCGTGAAACCAAGCCGAGCTCATGTAATAAGAGGGGCTATAGGTCATTAACCAAACACCAAATACCACAGTGGCTATCGCCGCAGGCGTCATGATGCCCCGATAAAGCTTTCTTTCCATAATTTTAAACCGCTCAATGCTCACCTGATCCGTGCTGCTTGCATGATAAACAAACAGTCTAGGCAGGTAAAAAAGCGCAGCAAACCAGCACACTAAAGATATTACGTGGAACGCTTTCACCCACAACATAGCTAATTATCCTTCAATAAAAATTGATCTAATTGACGACGAGACACTAAACACATTTTTTCTGTGCGCCTCACCTCAATCAAGACATCGGCTCGACCTGAAGCCTGAAACCAAGAGAGCATTTTCTCTAATGAAGTAGGCTCAGGAATAGCCATAGACGGAGTGCAATCTAATGCTTTAGATAGGTCCATCAAAACCTGCTCACCATCCACCACTAAAAATGGAGAGGGTCCAAGATGGATGGATTGTAAGGCACTCAACACGGCCTCACGACGAGCTAGCATCCACTGACCACTCACCTCAAAGGCGACATAGTCTACCACACTTGAGCCAAGATCTTTTAATCGCTCAATGGACTCATGGGCTGGAAGTACGACCACGGGTTCAGCAACTGACATCACCGTATGGTGTTGCAAGTAACGCTTAAAAGGACTCATAGATGAAGACAATCCAACGTATTTTAAACGCTGAACAAAGGCAGATTCTTGACGCAACAATAAACGCATAATCAGGCAGGATAAAACAATGACCAGCATCGCAGGCACAATCACCTCCGAAGTATGGGTCATTTCAATCATTGCAATAAGAGCCGTAAGAGGAGCTTGAAAGCAAGCCGCCATCATCGCGGCCATGCCCAATAAAATGAATAACGCCATTTCATGATTGTATGGTAATAAACTGTCAAACATAAAGGCGGCCTGAGCACCAGCTAAGCCACCAATCACAAATGTTGGGCCAATCATACCACCTGGGATGCCCAATCCAATTGACACTGAAGTCAGCAAGGTTTTTACTATTATGACTGCCAACAAAGAACTCACCAGCGTCTGCCCAGATAACAAAGCAATCAATGAGTCGTAACCGCCACCCAAGGTTTCAGGCAAATAAATGGCGACCACAGAAGTGACGCCCCCCACTAAAGAAAAACGCCACCATACAGAAACCTTCCCCACTCGCCACAATACTTTCTGCACTTTTAAAAAGAGAAAGGCCAATGTAACAATAAAGCCAACTAAAGCTAAACAAGCGATAAAAAAATCAGGCGTAAATTGTGCAGTGGACAAATGGTCTATATCAAATACTTCAATACGACCCAGTAAATACTCACTGACCAGCATTCCTACTACCGAAGACAATAAAACGGGCAACGCCATCCCCATGCGGTATTCGATAAAAATCACTTCAAAAGCAAACAAGACACCGGCAACAGGGGTTTGAAAAGCCGCCGCAATGGCTCCAGCCACACCGCAAGCAA
This sequence comes from Marinomonas pollencensis, assembly GCF_003387375.1. Classification (GTDB taxonomy): domain Bacteria; phylum Pseudomonadota; class Gammaproteobacteria; order Pseudomonadales; family Marinomonadaceae; genus Marinomonas; species Marinomonas pollencensis. Next base: position 5,786 of record NZ_QUNG01000015.1, read on the forward strand.
CGAGGGTTTCTACACCGTATTGGGGCAAACGCCCATGTTGGGCAAGATAGCTACCAAACGTGGCCCCTAGATGAACCGCTGGACCTTCTTTACCAATAGACAAACCGCCAATTAAACTGATCGCCACGGTAAAAAATTGCACTACTGCATTTAACACAGGAAGAATACCTTGGTGATAATTCAACCTTTCCACAACATAAGGCACACCAACACTGCGTAATTTAGCTGGCAATAAAGTAAAAATGACGGCCAAGACAAAGCAAGCCACAATAGGAATCAATACCCGCTGCCAAACTGGTAAGCTCTCAAATGCCTCGCTACCACCAGCCATAAACAACTGACTGAGAAACATAATCAGCCAATATAGCAATGCCATGACTAGCGCACTCAATAAGCCACACACAGCTCCAAATAATGACAAGACCAATAAGTCATCATTCGAGCGCCGTTGCTGCTGCCATTTTTCTTTTAAATTAAATTCACTCAGAGCAAGATCTCCCTATCGCAGAGTAAAACCTAAAGAGTTAAGTATGCCTGTTCTGGCCTTTCAAATACGCTCGAGACGAGATGACAAACACATATGTGTAACCACTTTAGCAACATTTGGCCACTGATCCATATCACTGCGAATTTCATTGAGCCTAGACATACTCGATGCTTCTACCAATAACACTAAATCCACATCACCACTAATAGAATGTGCCAACTTAATCTCAGGCAATGCATTGATATAAGGTTGAATAAGTTCACACGACAAGGGCCGAAACGTAATAGAAAAATACGCACTAACAGACAAGGCTGATGCACAGTTAATATGGGCATGATATCCAGTGATATGGCCCTTTTCTTCCATTCGCTTTATACGGTCGGTTACGGCAGAGCGGGACAGGTTTACTTGTCTTGCAATATCGGACACAGATTGCCTAGCATCCTCCACCAGCAACGCGACTATTTTCTTATCGTACTCATCTAACTGCATATTGTCTTCTCTATGATGTCAAAACAAGACAGAGCGCGTTTATAAACTGCATTTTGACGCTCTTAAAGCTCATTTTGCTAGGCCTACGCTCTCGCTATATAACGTATTCTATTACAAAGTCTTTTAAACATTATCAGGATTAACTCAATGGAATACCAGCGCACTCTAGGCCCTTTGCAGGGTATAGCCATGACAGTCACAACCTTTATCGGTACTGGTCTAATGCTACTGCCTGCATTGTCCGTCAGTCAGGCTCAAGGTCTCGCTCTTTATGCCTGGTTAGTAACCACGGCTATTATTCTGCCTGTTGCATTCGTGTTTGCCCTGTTAGGTAGTCGCTTTCCTTCTGCTGGCGGAGCGTCTCATTACATTGGACGCGTTTTCGGACCAAAAGCAGAAAAGGCGGTTGGGTGGTTATTCTTAAGCATCTTATTGGTTGGTCCCGCTGTAGCAATCAATATCGCAGCAGCCTACTTAGCGGTGGCACTTAACCTGACACAAGATAGCGTGTTTATACTAAGTATCGTTACTGTATTTGCCTCTGTTTTTTATGCCTTAGCGGGGATAAAAAACGCCTCTCATTTTCAATCAATTGTTGTTATTGGCTTAATTATTGTGGTCGTATTGCTGTCTTGGCAAGGAGACTTGATTGCTGCGACAAAGGTCATTGAGATCCCCACTCAATGGTCTCAATGGCAAACCGCCTTATTAGCAATGGGAACTATTTTCTGGTGTTTTATTGGGATTGAGGTTATGGCTCACATGGGCGCTGAATTCAAAAATCCAGCACGAGATTTTCCTATTGCGCTACTCGGTGGCATGTTCATTGTTATTGCGCTTTATCTCGCTCTTGTCCTATTAATTACTCATCATCACACCTTCGGAGATGAGATCACCAACAGCCAGTCATTAGCCTTGCTTGTTGGGAAGATTTTTGGCGAACATGCCAAAAAGCTATTTGCTATCGGCGCCTTCATTATTGCCTTTGCTAACACTGGAATGTATCTATTAGGCTTTGCCCGCATGGTGCAGTCCATGTCATCCCAAGGCGCATTACCGAGTTTGTTCTCTTATCTATCTAAAGATGGCACACCAGTTTTCGCCGTCTACTTTGTTGCAGCAATGACTCTTAGCTCTATCCTTTTAGGACATTTTTCAGAGTGGTCTTTACACTGGTTTATAGAAATGACGAACGGGGCTTTTTTGCTTATTTATACCTTAACTTGCATAACGTCTTTGAAGCTTTTACCGAACAAACAAAAATGGCTCGGCCTTTTGGCTTCTGCCTCTTGCTTATTAATGACGAGTTTCGTTGGCATTAGCATGCTGTTTGCATTGTGTATTTTTGCTATCGCAGCTTATTTCGAATATCACAAGGCGAGGAAAAAGCGCATACCAGATCATAAAATTCATGTACAATGATGCGATCAAATTCACGCATAAAAGCGCCCGACGCTTTTATCTGTAAAGGAGGCAAATGATGCCATTACTAGACAGTTTTCGAGTTGACCACACCCGTATGGACGCACCTGCTGTTCGCGTTGCTAAATCCATGGCTACCCCAAAAGGCGATACTATTACTGTATTTGACCTTCGCTTCTGTGTCCCTAACGAAGAAATCCTACCTGAAAAAGGCATTCATACTTTAGAACATTTGTTTGCTGGCTTTATGCGTAACCATTTGAATTGCGACAATGTTGAAGTGATCGACATTTCGCCAATGGGTTGCCGTACTGGTTTTTACATGAGCCTAGTAGGTCAACCTTCTGAAGAAGTGGTTGCAGCGTCTTGGAAAGCAGCAATGGAAGATGTACTAACGGTAAAAGCAAAAGCCGATATTCCAGAGCTAAACGAATATCAGTGCGGTACTTACGAAATGCACTCTTTAGAAGAAGCGCAAGAAATTGCGAAAATGATTCTAGACCGTGACGTAAAGGTCAACTCGAACGAAGAGCTTTACCTAAGCGAAGAGTTCCTAAAAGAACATAGCTAATACCTGCCTAATTAAAGCCAGCAGGTTATCAGACAAAAAAACGGAGCATCATGCTCCGTTTTTTATCTCTACTTGTCATTAAACCCGAGACGCTGTTGCCAAAAAAGCACTTGCCAGCACAAACACACTCCCCATTCCACGATTCATATTCCGCATTCCTTTAGGGCTTCGAATCAAACGACGAATTTGCTTACCACTCATAGCGTACACATATGCTGCAATAAACTCGGTCATACAAAACGTTAATCCCATCCAAAAGAATTGTGCCGCCACAGGCTGATTCAGATCCAACAACTGAGGAAAAATCGCTGTAAACAGCAAGATAGCCTTTGGATTACTAATAGCCACGAAAAACTCTTGTTGGATTCTCGCTTTATGGCCCCGCTTTACCTTGCCGTCATTTTCGCTTTCATGCTCTTCTAGCACAACAGCAGCACTTCGCCATGTCTTAACACCGACATAAAACAAATAAGCCACACCGGCCCATTTCACCACGCCAAACCAAAAACTCGAAGAAACAATAATGGCACCTAAACCAAGTGCCGACACGAGCATTAAAATACTAAAAGCTAGATTGCGGCCAACCACCGCAATAACGGCTTTTCTAGCTCCTACCTGAATCCCGTTATGCATTGCTGTAAAATTATTTGGCCCAGGCCCTAAAGACAACAGCATCAACAAGGGTGCCATAGCCAACCACACACTAAACGTCATAATACTCAAACTCTCTAACAAGCAAACATCGATGCCGATACTCACCAGGCTAGTGCCAACTAGCAGCATCGTTATCTGGCCAAAAAAGAGCCCGACTTTACCTTGTTCATCCGTGGCTGTCAGCCCAGCAAAAGTGCACCGAGTAAGGTTCTTTAACTGTCATTAAATAGTCAGGTTATCCATCCTATTTAATGACACCAGAAGGGCACCTTAATTAATAAAGCCAACCCCATGTTTTACTTTAGAATCAAAAGTAAAACAGGATAATCCCCCTTTTTTCCTACTGTTGTCAGTGTCATTAGGTCCGTAGAATTTCCTGACTTAGTTTCATTATTCTAGGATTAAATACTATGACTATTGCCCACCTCTTTTTATGGACCACTGCTGCTATTTGGGGATTGGCATTTGTTGCCCAAAGCATGGCAATGGATTCAATTGGCCCTCACAGCTTTAACGCGGCGCGATTTCTGTTGGCGACGCTATCCCTTTTACCTTTATTGCTTATTTTCAAAAGCAAAGAAAAACAAGACACAAAACAACTTTGGTTAGGAGGGATTGCTGGCGGAGGATGCCTCTTTTTAGGCTCCACTTTTCAGCAAGTTGGCTTGCAATACACCAGCGCAGGAAATGCAGGTTTTATCACTAGTATGTACATTGTCTTAGTTCCTATTGCCGGCACTCTACTTGGTCATAAAACCACATCGAATACCTGGCTTGGGGTATTATTAGCCGTTATTGGGCTTTATTGTCTGACTGTTGGCCCCAATTTTACGATCAATAAAGGCGATGCTATAGAGCTAGTTGGCACCTTTTTTTGGACAGCTCACGTGCTAATCATCGCTTATTTGTCTCGTTATGTATCAGCACTGCCTTTATCAATTGTGCAATTTATTGTCGCAACATTACTGTGCTCCATTACCGCACTAATGTTAGAAGCCCCTACATTAAAAGGCTTAGAAACAGCTTGGTGGTCCCTTGTTTATACTGGAGTGGCATCTTCCGCTATTGCTTTTACACTACAAACATTAGGACAAAAAAACGTGGCACCTAGCATCAGTGCATTGATTCTTTCAACAGAGGGTGTATTTGCGGTAATCGGAGGGTGGATGTTAATGGGAGAGTCCTTGTCCAGCCGTGGGATGCTTGGCTGTGGCTTTATGCTAGCCGGAATTATTATTAGCCAATGGCCTAGCACCTCACGCAAAGCAGAATCATTTGCTTCTTAGTGGTCTTTACTCTGCATTGCCCGTTCTACATTGACGGGCATTTCAAGGTCTTTAGCTGTAGCCAAAATCATCATGGTATTTGTGTCACTAAACTCAATAAGGCGCTCCAGTAGCTCATCTAACAATGACATAGAGCGCACCGCTACACGCAGCACAAAAGCATAAGGCCCAGTGACGTTATAGCAAGTAATAACCTCATCTAAACTGAGAATCAAAGCCTTAAACTCTCGCTCTTTGGTTCGATATACTTGGCATTCTACTAAAGCAGTAATTGGGATACCCACCTTTTCTAGATTAACCTTAGCGCCATACCCTGTGATGACCCCAGACTCTTCCAGTTTGCGAACTCGCTCGGCGACAGCAGGAGCGGAAAGATGGACTAACTTACCCAGTTCAGCGTAACTAAGTCGGGCATTATCTTCTAATGCCTTCAGCAGCTTCCAGTTTGTTTTATCCACACTTCCCTCATCGCTTTAGTTATTGGTTATCATGTTAAGGCTTAATATAATTAGCGAATTCACTTACGGCATCAACGACTTCTTTCGCCCCTGTTTGAATCTCGATAATAACTTCCCCCGCCTCACCAGCTAATGACAAACCTTGTTCTGTTTGTTTACGACCATGTTCAACCATGCTGACAGCTTCTTTGGCTAAAGCTTGGTTACGCTCGACAACCTCTACTATTTCATCGGTGGCATTTGACGTTCTAGAAGCAAGCTGGCGAACTTCATCTGCAACGACAGCAAAACCTCGTCCCTGCTCTCCAGCCCGGGCGGCTTCAATAGCAGCGTTTAATGCTAATAAATTGGTTTGATCGGCGATTTCGCTAATACTCTTGATGATATTTCCTACTTTCTCAGATTGCTCATCAAGATCCGAAATACCTTTTGAAACAAGCGTCATTTGATTCGCCAGTTCATTCATAACCGCCACCGTATTTTTGATAATATCACTGCCTTTCACAGCGGTTTCATCAGTGACCTTAGAGGTTTCATAGGCTAAATTGGCAGCAAGACCTATGGCTTGTTCTTGGTTAACTTGATCGGTAATAATGGTGGCGAATTTCACCACTTTGTAGAATTGTCCGTGAGTGTCAGAAATAGGATTATACGATGCTTCTAGCCAAACCGTTTCCCCACGACTATTAAATCGCTTAAAACGGTCTGCTATAAACTCTCCTCGTTTTAACCTTTCCCAGAATTCACGATACTCTTTGGATTCAACTTCTTCTTGAGAACAAAAGAGGCGATGATGCTTTCCTTCTAATTGCTCTTTGGTGTAGCCCATTGAATTCAAAAACTTATCATTGGCAGTAATAAACTGGCCATTTAAGTCAAACTCGACAACGGCAGTTGAGCGCTGCAAGGCCTTGATCAGATTTTCATGTTGAATCGAAGATTCAATGGTCCGAGTGAGGTTATTCGCATGAACCGAAATATAATCAATACTTCCATCTAATCTTCTAACGGGCTGAACAATGGCTCTTAGCCAAGCATGGCTGTTTTCATGTCTGGCAACTTGAAAGGCTCCCGCCCAATGTTTTCCTGAAGAAATTGAATCCTTCATGAGTTTGAAATGCGCCGTATCCCTTAGGTCTTTTGGCACAAGATCGACCATTTTTTTTCCGAGAACATCCTTCTCTTGGAGGTTGAGCTCCTCTAAAAATAGTGAATTCACTTTGATTACTTCGCCTGAGTCAGACAGTGTCAGACTCAGCATTTCCCTATCTAAACGATCCCTCACTTGACGTAGCGATAGAACCTCTTGCTGTAAAAGATCGTAATCCTGTTGCGCTTTTTTTCTTCCAAACATAGTCCCTGTTCCTTGGCTACAAACCTCTAAGTCAATGCGAAGTATATTTATTTAATGTCACAAGCAAAACAAAAAGATAACACTAATAATACAGTTTATGCGGACATTTTTTCTATATCATTACCCTTTATAGAGGACAAACTCAATCACTAGAATAACTTTTGCCATAAAACACGCTCCACAACGCCTTACTCTTCTTGAAAACACTTTTTAACTTCGTCAATGACGGTCTGAGTACGGCGACGTAAATACCGTGTGTGATTTAGGCTCAAATACAAAGATTCTTTTACTGGTGAGTCAAGCGCATTTTTACAAATTAACTCTTGATCGGCGAAAGCGTTTACTGCATGAGTCGGTAAAACAGTAAAGCCCAAACCTAAACTCACAGGCTTAAGAATCAAATGAATCTGATTCGAGAACCCCTTAATATCCAGCATATCTATGTTTTGAAACTCTGGATAATTCTGGCTTAACAGTGAGCTTGCGTAGTGCGCCCCATCAGGATGATCAATAAAGCCTAATTGAACTAGATGGTGCCAAGAAGGAGCAGGGCATGACGCTGGCGTCACCAGTAATAAGGCCTCACTAGATAACAGCTGGCACTCCACTTCTTTTAGCATCGAGCGCCGTGACATGATGCCTAAATCAATTTTTCGTTCCGCTAAAGCACGCTCTACATCAGCATTTGGAGCGAAACGATAGTCCATCGCCAAGCCTGAGAACGATTGCTGTAACGTCAGTAATTGAGGATATAGCTTTAAGCCAATACTACCAGGAGACATGATTCGTACCCTTCCTTCCACCTCCACATTATCACAAATTTTAGAGTCTAAATCTGACAAGCTAAGAACAATTTTCTGTGCCTCGTCATACAGGCGTTCTCCAATATCTGTTAAAGAAAATTGCTTCCCGTCCCTTACTAACAAGGGAACATCAAAATGCTCTTCTAATTTTCGAACCTGCTGACTCACGCCAGATTGAGTCATATTTAGCTTCTCTGCCGTTCGGGTGAAATGCCCTATGTCCACAAGGGTACAAAAAGTGCGCAACCAAACTGGATTTATCATTACGTTTTATTCTCATTAACATAAAAAATAATAATTTTATATTATGAAAAAGCCTCTGTAACCTATTATTAAATTCAATAACAGGAGCAAAAAATGGCTAATGCATACCCTAGAAGCTTTTCTCATATCGGTATTTCGGTACCTGATCTAGAAAAAGCAGTAAAGTTTTACACCGAAGTACTCGGTTGGTATGAAATCATGAAACCAACAGAGATTGTTGAAGACGATAGTCCGATTGGCGAAATGTGTACGGATGTATTTGGAGCAAAATGGGGCAGTTTTCGCATTGCTCACCTTTCTACAGGTGATCGTATCGGTGTTGAATTATTCCAATTTAAACACCAGGAAAATCCTGAAAATAATTTTGAATACTGGAAAACTGGGATTTTTCACTTTTGTGTTCAAGATCCAAATCTTGAAGAACTGGCTGAAAAAATCGTTGCGGCAGGCGGGAAAAAACGTATGAAAGAGCCACGCTATTATTACCCAGGAGAAAAACCTTACCGCATGATCTACATGGAAGACCCTTTTGGTAATATTCTAGAAATCTACAGCCACAGTTATGAACTGACCTATGGTGCTGGAGCCTACTAAAGTCTTACCCGATAATGCGCCCTTTGCTGACAGCAAAGGGCGCATTAGTTCATGAGGCTTTAAACAGTCTCCTCCAATCCCACTAGTGCGGCTTCAATTTTAAGTCGATATTCTTCAGGCAATGCCACTGCCTTTTTTAGCTTCTGAGAAAAGCACACATAAGTCACCTGAGCTTGTGCGACAATCGCTTGCGTCTTACTGTCGACTATATTTTGCTGCATACTGATACTACGATTACCAAGCTTTGAGAAGGCGGTTTGCACTTCAAGAACATCGCCAAAATTCGCTTCTTTTTTAAAGTCTATATTGATATTTACCACCACCCACGCAATTCCTTGCGACATCATCTCAGCGCCAACACCAAATTCTTCAAAAAATGCCCAACGCCCCTCTTCAAGAAACTCTAGATAACGAGCATTATTGACATGTTGAAAAATATCTAGATGATAGCCTCTTACTTTTATTTGAACTGTATTTATCATTACCTTCTTCCTTTTGGTCATCCATGATCAAAATCCTACTGAGGCAAAGAAGAGAAAAAAATAACAAAATCGCTCGACTTTACTGGCATCGCTTTCTAGGTCACACTGCTAGAGTGTTTCTATCTGGACGCCATAATGCTTGATACTCTATCCATCTCCCAAGCTCGTAAACTGGCATTAATTTCCCAAAAACTACCACGCGCAAAATACGCAGGCATATCAGGCACATTGGGTGTCATTCAACATTTGGGGTACATCCAAATAGACAGTATTTCCGTGGTCTCTAGAGCTCATCACCATACACTTTGGAACCGAGTTGTTAATTATCAGAGCGATTTTATTGACACCTTGCTAGAACAGCAGCAGATCTTTGAATATTGGTCTCATGCTGCCGCTTATTTACCCATTGAGGACTTCCGATACTCATTGGCAAAAAAAGCCCATATAAAGGCACAAAAACATTGGTTTGAGCGAGACCAAAGGGTCGAAAAAGAAGTCTTAACAAGAATTCGCTCTGAGGGACCTTTGCAAGCTAAAGACTTCCAAAAACCCAAAAATCATACCCCTGGTTGGTGGCGCTGGAAGCCAGCGAAGCAAGCTTTAGAACAATTATTTATGGCAGGTGAGTTAATGTGCCCTAAGCGAATCGGCTTTCAAAAAGTCTATGATTTAACAGAACGGGTACTGCCTCAACATTTAGATCTAACCATGCCAAGCCAAGCAGAAATCGCACAACACCTAATCACCCAAGGAGTACGGAGTCATGGCTTAGTACAAGCGCAAGATTTAAGCTACCTAAGAACTGGATTGCAAGCGTCAATCAAAGAACAAATCCAAGCTATGTTAGAGGAAAAACAGTTACAAAAAGTTAGAGTAAATAACCAAGATTACTTGACCACAGACTCTTTATTGGCACAACTCAGCACCCCGATATCTCGCCAGCAAATCAAACTACTGTCGCCTTTTGATAATCTCGTTATTCAGCGCAAGCGACTTAAACGACTATTTGATTTTGATTATCGAATCGAATGCTATCTTCCGGCAGATAAGCGTCAATATGGTTATTATGCTTTGCCTATTATTTGGCAAGGAGAGCTAGTCGCCAGAATGGATGCCAAAGCAGAGCGAAAAACAGGCCTGTTTATCATCAAAAATATTGTTTTAGAGTCAAAACACCAGACAAACGTGGAAGCTTTTTGCCACGCATTGATTGCCGAACTTGAAGCTTATGCAAACTTTAATCGATGCCCAAAAATTACACTTCTAAATGCTCAGCCAGCCACTCTCAAAGTCACACTATCTAGTGTGTTAATGCAGAGATATTCGCCATAAAAAAGGTGGCATTTAGCCACCTTTAAAATAAACAAAGCCGTTATTCGCTTATTTTCTATCACCTTTACCATGGTGCATCATCTCGCCGCACTTTTGTTGGTGTTTTTTCTCGAATTCCATTAATTTTTCTTTTTGTGCTGGCGTTAAAATGCTTAACATTTTGAACTGGTTTTCTAAACGATCAACTTGACGCTGTACTCGATTGTTTTGGGCTTCTTTTACCATCGCCTCGGCTTTATCTTTATCGAAAGTATCAGCCATTAAGAGATCATTCATACGCTTATCACGGGCGTCCATTTTGGCTTTCATTTCTGTGCGATTTGCGTTACGCAATGCTTTGAACTGCTCTTTTTGCGCATCGGTTAACTCTAAACGCTTCATGATTTTTGGATTAAGAACTGGCCCTGGCTGACAGCGCTCCATAGCGGAACGTTTATGATCATCTTTGCCAGCAGCAAAGGCACTGGCGGTGCCTAAGGCAATGGGAAACATCACGGTCGCTAAGATTAGTTTCTTTGTCATTTTCATCATCGATTCCTTTTTCATACTAGAAGAGCTGCTTTGCTCAAAATGCCTAACAAAACAGCGATGGATATAGCATAAAACTTACTAGGTAAACTGACGTCTATGGATGGTAAATTATCGTAAAGGCGCAGCGCCTAGTGTTAATTCACAGTAAAATAACACTCTGTTCTTACAAAGGTTAAGGACGCGCTTCACCCAGTACTCTTTATATGAAGGAAACCTAATGGCCCATATTCTCCTAATTGATGATGATATCGAACTCACTGATTTATTAAAGGAGGTGCTCACTCTTGAGAACTTTACGGTGTCGATCGCTCAAGATGGCGAAGCTGGGTTAACGGCCATGAACGATACTATCGATTTGGTCTTATTAGATGTAATGATGCCAAAATTAAATGGCATTGAAACACTAAAGCAGCTTCGTGAAACTTGGCAAGTGCCGGTGTTAATGCTTACTGCCAAAGGCGAAGAAATCGACCGAGTTATTGGCCTTGAGCTCGGCGCTGATGATTACCTACCAAAGCCTTTTAGTGAACGAGAACTACTGGCGCGCATTCGAGCAATCCTTCGCCGAGCGCAACACACTATAGATAAAAAAGAACATAGAAGCGATAAACGTCATGACCATATTAGCTACCAAGATATTCAACTCTATCCTGGTAAACTAGAAGCTTATTGCAATCAACAGCTGCTTGACCTAACCAGTACCGAATTTGCACTACTGCATCACTTTTTGCTTCACCCTGGTGAAGTTATGACCAAAGAAGTACTTAGTTTAGATGTGTTAGGTAAACGCTTAGCGGCTTTTGATCGCGCTATTGATATGCATGTCTCTAACCTACGTAAAAAGCTGCCAGACCACACCAATGGTAAGCCCCGAATTAAAACATTACGCGGTCGTGGGTATTTATTGGTGGAAGAAGAATAATGCGCTTACCTAAAATCACCAGTCTTTATGGTCGTATTTTTGCAATCTTCTGGTTCACCATGTTTCTGGTCTTGATGGCCGTGCTGGCATTACCACACCTTGACCCAAGGAATGTGAAAGAACTTCCTCAAGATAGGTATAACGAGCTGCTCACCCTCACCAAACATATCGAACACCGCTTCGCAGCAGAAAAAGACATCTCGATCATTAGCCAATCACTGGTCGTGAAATACAACGACTACACCCAACAACTGGATCAGGAAAAACAACAGACTTTACGAGCGCGAAAGGAGCATAGCCAACCGCCTATGCTGTTTATCGTTGATGACAAGGACACTATTCTCACTCAATATCGCGCGCCAAATTTTGTCTACCGAACCGTGCGCAACTTTATCACTTCTGTCGACGCTGCTAGCTTTCCAAAGCAGCGATTGTATGGACGCTTTATGGTCTCAGGTCCTATTCCTATTAAGCTTGCTGATGCTCAATATCAATTGTATCTTGGAGAAAGGTGGAATCGCCCACCTGGGTTCTTGTTTCAGTTATTTGATCACCCTTTTCAACTTCTGTTAGCCGTTATGCTTGTTAGTACCCCTCTGCTTCTTTGGCTTTCGTGGGCCTTAAGCCAACCTGCTCGCCGCCTAGAGAAAGCGGCTCAAAGCGTTGCTAGAGGTGAATTCACAATAGACCCTGAGCTGGAAAAAGGTACCTCCGAGTTTCGCCAAGCTGGCGCCAGTTTTAATCAAATGGTTCAAGCGGTAAACCAAATGATTTCGCGCCAACAACGGCTTCTTTCAGACATATCCCATGAACTAAGATCGCCATTGACTCGGCTTAGAATGGCGCAAGCGTTAGCGACACGAAAACAAGGAGAAAGCCAAGAATTAATACGTATAGATACCGAGGCACAGCGCCTTGAACAAATGATTAGCAAGCTATTGGAGCTGTCTCGTATGCAAGTGGACAGCCATGTAAATCGTGAAAAACAGCCACTGCAAAGCCTCTGGGAAGCATTGCTAGAAGACACTCAATTTGAAGCAGAACAAATGGGTAAAAAACTCACTTTTAACCCTATTCCTGCGCGTGACATTTATGGTCACCCGCAACTATTAGTTAGTGCGTTAGAAAACATTATTCGCAATGCGATCTATTACGGCAAAGATACTATCAAAGTCACTATGACAGCCTCAACGGAGCAATTAATTGTTCGCGTTGAAGACAATGGTGAAGGAGTACCTGAAGAAGAGCTAAGCGACATCTTTCGGCCTTTTTATCGAGTCTCTACCGCAAGAGATCGCCATACTGGAGGGACTGGGCTAGGGCTCTCTATTACCGAGAGCGCCATCCGCCAACATAATGGAGCTATTCAAGCCTCGCGTAGCGCGCTTGGCGGACTACTAGTAGAAATTCATTTACCGTTAGCCTGAGTAAGAGAGTCACTAAAAACACGCCCATCAACCAGTGTAAACACCTCATTGGCTTTTATGTGGGTTTGAAAATAGCTGTGATCACCATAGTACTGAAAACCATTTTTTAGTACTTTTTTATTCCACCACTTCTTAAGATTTTTACCGATACGGGATTTACTACGCAAATCATGCATCGAGTCAAACGAGACCACTTTTGCTTTCTGCTCTTCTAGCGTTAGCTGATGACTGTAGCAAGAAAATTGGCCAAACACAGAAGAGCCATTAAACCATGGTGGTAATGCCGTTCTTGTATGCTCGGGGCCATAAGGGAATTTCTTGATTTTACGCAGGTGATTCACGTACATCAGAACTCTTTCTGGAACATGGGCACCCTGTTTAATCGCCAAGGCTAAGGCATGAGCGGACATAACATGTTCCACATGCGGATCAATTTCCGGCTCAGTAACCAGTACCGTAGAGGGTTTAATGCGCTCCAATAAATACACTAGGTCATCAATCAAAGATTGACCAGAGCTGACGTTCTTATCATCACTGGGTAAAGACAATGTATTCCATGTGCGACTGATTGCTGGACTAAGTGTTGGAAGGTAGTGATCTTCTTGTTCTTGATTAGGGGTCTTATACAAGCTGTCTTTTGTTAGCCCAAAATACCCAAGTGAAGACAAATTTTCTAATTTCACCCCAGCTAACAGAGGCGTCGACATGCTATTCCAAGCTCGAATATGCGCTTTTCGTAACACGGCATCATCCATGCTATCGTCTAGATTAGGAATATATTGCCGATCTAGTTTTTGAACATTTTGACCTGCATTAATCGTTGTTATCCAAATCTGCTCAGAGTATTTCTCATATAACCCATAAGCAGCCAACTCAGCATCATCAGCATGCGGTGCAATAATTAAAATTGGTCCATCAGCTAAATCTGGCTTTTTAAATCCCAATAACTTGGCTTCTAAGGGCAATTGGCAGTACTCGCCAGATAACAACAAAGAAGGGGCTCCCTGTGACGCTTCAATCAGGCCACTAAGATTAAAGTAACGCTCTCCCACCTCATCTGCTTCAAAGTACTGTACCTGCCCTATTGAATCGAGGTGATCCTCACTTAATGCCGCGCTAATACGTCCCTGCTTCTTCTTACTCGTTGACTGATAAGAAAAAGCTAATAACCAAGTGTAATCTTTTAAGTCTAAAGCGGAAAAACCTATTAAGTCGGTCAAATGCAATAGTTTTTGATCACTTTTTGAGGATGAGATGTGCTTGCTTAAAGTGACACTGCTTTGCCAATCAGGTTGCAAAGCATATTGGTAATCGCGTTTATTCATAAAGTTTTCTATCAATCAAGTAAGTTCATTGAACAGCCGTAAATTAAAGAGGATGCGAGCAAGTCCTCAGTCCTCAGTCCTCAGTCCTCAGTCCTCAGTCCTCAGTCCTCAGTATGTGGATAACTGCTTGCTATTCGGGGCAAGCATTGAATGTAAATAGTGGACCTATTGACGATTCATCTTAAAGGCTGAGATGACTTATTCGCACCTTCCTCAACAAGCTGTTAAGTTAAATATGCGTCACAGTATTTCTTAGCAATGTATTCTTCATCGAATTGCTCTAATGCTTTTGCAATATCAGCCTCGAGATTAGGTGTAGGAGCTTGCTCTAAGGCTAACATCATTTTCTGAGCCAGTGACTCTGGGGTTTGTTCAGCTAAGAAGCCACTTAGGCTGCCTAACATAATATCTCCTACCCCGCCTGGACAGTTGGTCGCAACCACACGAGTTCCACAAGCAAGCGCCTCAATGAGTACCATTCCTAGCCCTTCGCTTTTTGAACTCAAGACAAAAAGGTCCGCCTGCTTATACCAAGGAAATGGGTTACTCTGCTGACCTTTTAAAAACACGCATTCCTCTAGCCCTAGCGCTTTTATTTTACTCTTAATCTTCTCTTTTTCTTTTCCTTCGCCCACCAAAACCAAATCTTGTTTAAGTCCATAATGTTGACGAGCGAAACAGTATGCATCGATTAATAAAGGAAAATTTTTACCAGGAACCAAGCGCCCTAAACCTAAAATATAGGGTTTTTCATGGTAGCTAACATCTGGGGTTAAAGTGACAGACTCGCGCAAAATATGCGCATAATCGTTAGGATTACTAATCGTCAAAACGCTTGTACAGGAGATAGAAAAAGAGTCAAGCAAGTCAACAAGCGTCCGCTTAGCACCTTCTGAGACACAAACCATACGGCGTTCAGAGAATAGCAACGAATACATGTGTCGTGAACTTTTCCCAAAATGTTCTTTGTTTTGCGTGCTTTCGCAGACAAAGACAAATCGTTTATCTTTAAGCGGCCAGACATGAGTAAAAGTCCCTTGTCCTCGAAAGATAATAAGATCAAATTGTCCCGTTTTTTGCTCAAGTTTCTTTAATTTATAAGCGAAAGCCCGTGCCTCAGCATAAGCAAAAAATATTGAAAAAGATTTGCGAAAAAATATATTGAGTAAGCGGCAAAGGATCATCCAAACGCACCCAATCCCACTCCATAACACCCACTTTTGTAAATTAAACAAATGCAGTTTTACTTCGCTATTACTAGGCTTTATTTCGACTTTTCGGTCTTTAAAATAAATAAGGTGAGTATCATGTCCTTGTTTAGCAAAGGCATCGGATAGACTGCAAGCCACTCTCTCCATACCTCCCATTTTAAGTGAGTTCACTACAACCGCAATTCTCATTCTGCACCCTAAAGCGTAGCCGACCATGCACATGGGCCTATGGTGACAAAGTAAATGAATAGGCTTTATTCGCTACTTGAAATGGAATAAAGCTAAATTAATCAACTAGTTTAACCCGTTCTAAAAGCGATATCTAATATCCTGAAAAGATGATTTAAACACCAACAAAAGAAAGCCGGGGTTGCCATCAGGCTGATGACTAACCTGTCACCAGATCTCCACTACCCAAAGCACGCTTTCTGCTGACAATAACACTGCAAACTAACATAACTCCTGTCACGCCAAAGGTAGCAAAAGTTTCTGGGCGATACTCCACTGATAAGCACATATAGCCTAAAACAGCTAAAATCACCCCGATGGTTAACCAAGTTAACCCAGGAAACAACCACATTTTAAACTCTAGAGTGTGTCCTTGCTGCTCCATACTACTGCGCATTCTTAATTGCGAAACAGCAATAACAAGATACACCACAAGTGCGATCGCTCCCGTTGTCGACAATAAGAAACTAAATACCTTATCAGGGAATACATAATTTGCAAAACAGCCAGCAAACCCAGCTATTGTGGAGAAAATGACAGCTAAACGAGGGACACCCCGGCTCGATAACTTTGTCGCAATAGCCGGTGCATCGCCTCGTCGAGCAAGCGAATAAAACATTCTTGACGCTGTGTATAAGCCAGAGTTCATACAGCTGCATACTGCTGTCAAGACAACAATATCCATTAACAATTTTGCGTGTGGGACATTCAATGCGGTTAGCACAAACTGGAAAGTACCTTGTTTAAGAGCTGGGTCATTCCATGCAACCAAAGACACCACGACAAAAATAGACAGCAAATAAAACAAAGCAATACGGTAGATAACGAGCTTAGTCGCTTGACGAATTTTAGCTTGTGGATTTTCTGATTCTGCGGCCGCTATGGTCACAATTTCTGCACCAAAAAACGAAAACACAGTGATCAAAACGCCAGCCAGTACAGCCCCAAAGCCATTTGGCATAAATCCCCCGTGGGAATAGAGACTGGCGATACCACTCACATTAGCCAACGGCCACACCCCGAAAATGGCCAATCCACCCGCCACGATAAAGGCAATAATGGCCAACACTTTGACCAAAGCAAACCAAAATTCAAACTCACCAAAGCTTTTGACATCCCATAAATTGGACAGGGTCAAAATGACCATAATACCAATAGCAAACTCCCATGATGTTATACTGTGGAACCAAGCATGGAGTATGTTTGCCCCGGCAATCGCCTCCACAGGAATCACTAACACCCAAAACCACCAATACAGCCAACCAACAGTAAAACCAGCCCAAGGCCCTATCGCTCGTGCGGCATAAGTAGAAAACGAGCCAGAATCCGGGTTTGCAACCGCCATTTCGCCGAGCATTCTCATTACCAGCAACACTAAAAGACCGGTTAACGCGTAGGAAATAATAATGGCGGGGCCTGTGGTTGCAATAGCACTGGCTGAACCAACAAATAAACCCGCCCCAATAATTCCAGCAATAGAAATCATCGACACTTGCCGATTCGTTAACCCTGCTCCCAACTGATCGCTTGATGTGCTACTACTCATAGTGATTTTCTCCACTTCTCAAACTCGTTTTCATTAAACACTGAGCTGGCTAATACAAAAATGCCTTACTATGTGACAGTGCTTTTAACGCCTTACTGAAATGAAAAAAACCTATGAAAGCAATGTATTAACAATAGCTTCTAACTCATAAAAAAAGCCGTACACAGGAGTCCCCATTCAGAATCGCGGCAAATAGTTACCGTAATTTTGGTCACACCTCAAGACAAACTCCGCCGCCACAAACTGATCACTCGTAGAAACTCCTAAATCCTGACAAAATCCTCTCGTTTTTCCAGCTCTGACTGCTAAGCGCTTCATATCATAGACAATTTGGTTATTTGGCCTCTCTTGATATGCAAGCTCAGATGGCATCTGGCCAAGCGTCATCCTAAATTCCTCGATAGTAAAAAAACCGTCAATATAAAAATCGAACCCCTGCAGTGCTCTGTGCTTTTTCAAACAAGATGATGGATTTTTTATGGATAACAGAAGGAAATAGCAGCGACGCCAAAAAGTATTGTTATAACGTGATTTGAATAGCATTCAGATGGGAAAGGCTTTATTCGGTTAATTCCTGTCTCCTTCCAATAAAGCACTTCCGTCAAACAGGCCGCTCGTGACTCTCAATGAATCATGCCATTGCACTCGAGTAAACAGATCGTTTACAGTCATCGCCTCAATGCAACTCCTAAACGCAGCATGCTTTTTAACATCATAGAGAGAACGACTTGAACAAGAACAAAAAGAACTTTGCCACCATTTCAGATGTTGCGAGCCATGCTAAGGTGGGTAAAACCAGTGTTTCTCGATACTTAAATGGTGAACAAGATAAACTCTCTGATAACTTGCGAAAGAAAATTTCTGACGCGATAGAGGCTTTGGAATTTCGCCCAAACCATTCAGCAAGGATGTTAAAAGCTGGGCATTCAAAGCTCATTGGGCTCGTATTAGCCGATGTAACTAACCCTTATTCTATCGATATTCTTCAAGGGGTAGAGCATACCTGTCGCCAGCAAGGTTACATGCTAATGGTTTGCAATACAGATAACCAAACCTCCTTACAGGAAGATTATTTGTCATTACTCGAAGCTCACCGTGTCGATGGCCTTATCGTAAATACCGCAGATATGGCTCAAGCACAATTACAGCATCTTAAACAAATTAACTGTCCCTTAGTTCTCGTTGACAGAATTGACACATCTTTGGGGTTCGACTGCGTCGGCCTAGACAATAAGGCAGCGGTTATCGACGCCTGCCAACACTTAATCACACGCAGCTATCAATCCATCCTTGTATTAACAGAGTCTTTGGAGGTCGCACCTCGTAAAGCCCGAGTAGATGCTATCCACCAATTTTGTCGTCAGCACCCTAACCTAAAGTGCGAAGTGGTTGAAATTAATAAGCATGATGAGGCTCAAATTACTGATGTCATAGGCGACTTTATTGGCAGACACCACGGACGCAAACACGCTATTTTTACTACCAATGGCGTCGCCACCCTAATGGCCGCCAAAGGCATTAAAGCGAAAAACCTTCAACTTGGCTCTCAAATTGGCCTAATCAGCATAGATGATCCAGAATGGGCACAACTTTTTGATGGTGGCATTACCGTTATGCGCCAACCAACCCGTGAAATAGGCCAACAAGCATGTAATCGGCTACTGTCTCGTATTCAGGGGAATGAAGAACCAGTACAGCACATTCAACTCACTGCCGAACTTATTACCCGCCAATCAACCTAAATTGAAAAACCATAGAAAGTAAACAAAGCCTACTCTTGGAACCGGTTCCATGATATCGTCAATGAACATGATGTGATCAATATAAATACAAAAAAGCACTCACAGAGTCCGTTATTTAGGTCACCGTTCTTGTATGGGTTGTAGTGACCTTGATCTGCTAATCTTTATTAATACGCTATATGTTTAGCTTATATGCAGACCAGCGTCGCTCAACATAGTCATAACGAATGTTAGAAGAGAGACCACAATGCAAATAAATGCGACACCATCTTTTGTTACTCTGGGCGAAGCCATGGCCCTGTTTATAGCCAAAACAGCAGAGCCACTTTCTGACGTTGAAGAGTTCACTCGCTCCCTTGCTGGAGCAGAAGTTAATGTCGCCATCGGTATGGCTCGTCTCGGTTTTCCGACCACCTATATCAGCAAAGTTGGCCAAGATTGCTTAGGGCAATTTATTAAAAAGGCCATCGAAAAAGAGCAAATTGGCAGCGACGGCATTTCAGAAAGCACTGAACACTCCACTGGCTTCATGATGAAAACCAAACAAACCGACGGCAGCGATCCGGCCGTTGAATATTTTCGACGTAACTCTGCCGCCTCCACATTAAGTGCTACAGACATCGAACCTGGATTATTCAATTCAAGCAGCCATCTTCACTTAACTGGCGTTGCTGCGGCTGTCTCCAGCTCAATGAGAGAAGCAGTCCAACAAGCACTTACACTCGCTAAAGAACAAGGCTGTAGCATCAGCTTTGATACCAACTTACGCCCTTCTCTATGGCCTGATACCGCGACTATGGTGAGCACCATCAACCAGCTGGCTTTTGCTAGTGATATTGTTTTACCGGGCGTCGAAGAAGGTAAAATTCTTGTCGGCAGTGAAGACCCTGAAACCATTGCTGATTTTTATCTTCAACAAGGCGTCACAACCGTGATCGTAAAACTTGGAGGTGAAGGGGCTTATTACAAGACTTCTACAGGCGAATCCGCCACAGTAGCAGGCTTCCCTGTAAAAGAAGTGGTTGATACCGTCGGCGCAGGGGATAGTTTTGCTGTTGGTGTTATTTCCGCCTTATTAGATGGTGAGTCAATCTCACAAGCAACCCGTCGAGGAAACCTATTTGGCTCTCTCGCAGTACAGGTTAGAGGTGATAGTGAAGGCTTACCAACACGTGCTCAATTCAATGCTTTAGTCTAAGGAGAGCTGGTGAAAAAAAAGATACTCTTGTACAAAAAAATTCCTGAGCAGGAGTTTCAACGGCTTGCCGAGCGCTTCGATGTGACTTATTTTCCTATTGTTAATGACTCGAATAGGCACGCCTTTTTCACCGCTTTGGCTGAGGCAGAAGGTATCATTGGCAGCAGTGCTGCGATGGGGGCTGATATTCTGAATAAGGCGGTTAAGTTAAAAGCTGCTTCAACGATTTCCGTTGGCACAGATCAATTTGATCTGGCTTACCTTGCTGGACGGGGTATCCCGTTAATGCACACTCCAGATGTCCTTAACGAAACCACTGCCGACACCCTGTTTACTCTGATTATGTGTACCGCGCGGCGTGCTATTGAGATGTCTAAAATGGTCACTGAAGGTCGCTGGACTAAAAGCATTGGCGAACAGAGTTATGGCACAGATGTGCACGGTAAAACCTTAGGTATTATCGGCATGGGTCGTATTGGTTATGCTCTTGCTAAACGTGGGCATTTTGGCTTTAACATGAAAATTCAATACACCAACCGCCGCCGCAATATAAATGCTGAGCAAGACCTTAATGCCACTTACCTAGAAATGGAGGTGTTACTTAAAACCTCTGATTTTATCTGTGTCATGACACCTCTCACCGAACACACAGAGCGTTTAATCGGTGCAAAAGAATTTGCTCTAATGAAAAAAAGCGCCATTTTTATTAATGGGTCACGGGGTAAGGTCATCGACGAAAAAGCTCTTATAAACGCATTGGCTACAGGCTCTATTCGAGCCGCTGGTCTAGACGTTTTCGAAGTCGAACCTCTTCCCATCGACTCGCCTCTTTGTACACTCGATAATGCAGTGCTGTTCCCCCACATTGGCTCAGCCACCACAGAAACTCGGTTAAAAATGGTTTCCTGCGCGGTAGATAATCTTATTCGAGCATTAGAAGGGGATATCTCTTGCCACTGTGCAAACCGCCACTTATTGGATGCCCAGGACGCCTACACTTCTTCAGCAGAATAAAGACGCCCCTAAACAAAAGATAAGCTAGCGCGAATGCGGGCTATCAAGATTTAACCGTGGCGGATCAAATTAAACATCAAAGTCATCACCAAAGCCTCCACCGAAATCATCAAAGCCAGAGCCTATGTCACCAAAATCACCTTGATCAAATTCGTTCGATCCTAGGTTTGCATCCCCAAAGCCAGCTTGGTCAAAACCAGCTTGGCCAAAATCATTATTTTGATCGAAGCCTGCTTGGCCAAAACCGTCTTGGCTTGTATCAGCACTGCCAAAATCATTACTGGCAAAATCACTTTGTCCGGCGTCAGACTGCCCCATACTATCCGAGCTAAAGTCTTCACCCGTGGGCTCTTGTTGAATAACATCAACCATTTCTGTTGGTGTATGGTGACCGAACATATTCATCAACATACTGCCTACCACCACACCACCAGCCACGCCGGCGGCAGTCTGCAGCGCTCCACCCAAAAAACTACGGTTGCCGGCTGTACTATGTTGTTGATTCGCTTGACCTTGGCCATAAGCAGGCTGCTGTCCATTGCCTTGTTGCCGAGAGAACCCTTGCGCTTTTTGTTGTCCTCGAGGTTCTCCCCAGCCCGATTGCGACTTGCTTCTAGCACCTGGTGATCGGCTCTCTCGAGATGAGTCCGTACCAAACAAGCCGGATAGAAAACCACCTGAAGTGGGCTTTTCAGCCAAGCTTCGTTCTAAATGCTCCACTCTCGCGTTTAAGCGCTTTAACGCAGCCTCCTGCATAATAATCGTTTGCGCCATGTAATAAGGGGCTGATGGCTGTTGAATCAGGTGTTTATTAATCTGCGACTCTGCCGGTGAATCACGTTCCCCTGTTTGCTTTTCTGCTTCTTGTAAGCGTTCAAATAATTGCTCGATTAATCGACTTGCATCATCACTCATCATCATACTCCTAGCCAATAAGATTATTTACATAAGACGCCCTGAGCTTCTCTTCTTATTAGAATAAGGTCTGTCGAGCAACGAACAAGCAAGTAGAGAGTCAGGAAAAAGGAAAAACGATCGGTAATCGAAGGCTAATGAAAAAGCATCAGCAACATAGCTTAAGTAAGAAATGAACGAATGTAACAGGTAGGTAGAAAAACAAAAAAGCCAGACTGATAATCGTGAGTCTGGCTTTATAAAACAGGCTGACTAGAGCAAATGGCTTATTCGCCGTCAGCTTCGCCTTCTGGGCGTTTTGTACGGGTTGCAGGCGTTGCTAAGATTTCCAAATAAAAGGTCTGCCACGCTTGGCTTTCAGCGAAGCTAATTTTGTCATTAATTTCGGCAACATGAATCACCTCAGCAGCGTCCTCTGTGTTACCAAATTTGCAATCGAATCCCCAAAAGTCAGCGTAATCAGGCAAGGTTTTATTGCGCTCGCGTTTTAAGTATTTCTTTACGTCAGCTTTCGCTGCCTCAATTAATCGAGGGTATGCAATTTTTGGGTGAGATAGCTGAAATGTCTTTTTCATTGGAATCCTACAGGTTAAGACTGAGGCAGCGATCAAACGCCGCCTTCTAATGATGCGCATGATAACGGAATATCAAAGCGCTAGCCATGAATATGACGAATCTAGTGTGAACATATCGACTCAAGATCAGCATCAAAAAATACGGATCTCCCATCACGGCTTTTGTTTCACAAAAAAGACCATAAGGCATACTTTCCACAAACCTTAAAAGTACTCTTTTTTGTCTTGATAGGCCTGCCTAAGGTGCTCTATTAATAGCCGCAGTTTTTCGGGCAAGTATTTAGTAAAAGGGTAAATGGCGTAGACACCCAACTGTCTAGGTTGAAACTCAGTCAAAATAGCCACCAGCTTCCCTTGCAGTAAATCTTCATAAACACTGCAACGGGGCACATACACGATACCAAAACCAGCCAACGCAGCTTTGCGCAATGCTTGGGCATTGTTAGTCGCAAAGCTGCCGCTGATCCGCACGTTTTTTTCTTCGCCTGCTTGATAAAAGCGCCAATCAAATGAGCCATGGGACTGGTAGGTATAAGCAAGACAGTTGTGTTCTTTCAGCGCCTCTAATGTCTTGGCTTCCCCATGTACATCCAGATAACTCGGCGAACAGCAAACCACCCAGTTAGATTGAATTAGCGGCTTGGCAATCAAACTGGAATCTTCCAGTTTTCCTGTACGTATCGCAAGGTCTAGCCCTTCTCCTACTAGATCAACAAAATCATTTTCGAGGCGCATATCAACGGTAATATTTGGGTACTTCTGACAAAAGTCTGCCACAGCCTCTGCCAACAACAATTCACCAGAAATCGTCGGTACAGACATTTTTATCGTTCCAGTTAGGCCTTGGCTAAAGCTTGAGACTGAGGCAATTGCATCACTTACTTGGCCTTCAATATTTTTAGCATGGATATAGAGACTCTCCCCCGCTTCGGTCAGGCTCAGTCGCCTCGTGGTACGATGAATCAACTGAACACCAAGAGACGCTTCTAATTTACTGATTCTTTTACTAAGCGCTGGGGTAGAGAGCCCATTCTGCTCTGCAGCCTTGTTGAAGGAACCATGATCAGCAACACTAACAAAAAGAGTTAAATCTGCAGCATTCACCGTTATTACACCGTTTTAAGAAATAGTTTATTAGTTTATGTCGTATTTATTGCAAATAAAACGCGCACTATACTATTTTTTTAACATCACTTTTCTCATTAGAAGATTTCTAGGAGCAACATAATGCGACTCAAGGACTGCCATAACTTTCAAGACTTTCGCACTTTGGCCAAAAAGCGTCTACCGAGTCCAATTTTTAATTATATTGACGGCGGCTCTGATGACGAATCAACTTATCGACGTAATACCACAGCATTTGAAACTTGTGATCTTGTTCCTAGTGTCCTCACAGGAGTTGAAGAAGTTGACTTATCAGTAACCGTAATGGGGCAAAAGTTAGCCATGCCGGTTTACTGCTCACCCACTGCTTTGCAACGTTTATTCCACCATCAAGGGGAACGTGCTGTCGCTGGCGCCGCAGAGAAGTATGGCACTATGTTTGGTGTCTCTTCCCTTGGTACTGTCAGTATGGAAGACATTGCTAAACAAATTAATACGCCTCAGGTTTATCAGTTCTATTTTCACAAAGACCGAGGTTTGAACCGTGCCATGATGGAGCGGGCAAAAGCAGCCGGAATCAAAGTCATGATGCTAACCGTTGACTCTATTACTGGCGGTAACCGCGAACGCGATTTGCGAACTGGCTTTTCCATTCCCTTTCGCTTAACGCTAGCAGGTATGCTGCAATTTGCTCTTAAACCCATGTGGGGAATTAATTATGTTACTCACGAAAAATTTCGCTTACCGCAACTAGATGAGCACATTAACATGGGATCTAGTGCCACCTCCATTGGGGACTATTTTACTAACATGCTAGACCCTTCAATGAATTGGGACGATGTTGCCGAGATGGTGAAATTTTGGGATGGGGAATTTTGCTTGAAAGGTGTTATGAGTCGAGAAGATGCGCGTAAAGCAGTAGAGATTGGCTGTACCGGCATTGTCATTTCGAATCATGGCGGTCGACAGCTCGATGGCTCTCGAAGCTCTTTTGATCAGCTTGCTGAAATAGTAGATGAAGTGGGTAATGAGATAGATGTTATTTTTGACAGCGGCATTCAACGCGGCACTCATGTTTTAAAAGCCTTATCATTAGGCGCGAAAGCCGTTGGTATTGGCAGAATGTATCTTTACCCTTTAGCTGCAGCTGGGCAACCCGGTGTTGAAAGAGCACTAGGATTAATGAGAGCAGAACTGGAGCGGGATATGAAATTGATGGGCAAAACGTCTATTCAACAACTTAGCAGAGAAAATTTGCGTTTTCGACTTTAAACTAATACAAAGCGAACAAGTGAAACCTATTTGTTTCACTTGTTCATCGCACTTCAACAATGATCTAGCTATTACGCTTTTTTCTTAAGCGATTTTTTAAGCTTATCAATTTTACTCTTTTGCTTTGCAACTTTTTCTTTACGCGCTTTTATTTCTTTCTTGATAGTTTTCGCTTCTTTCTTAGACATTTGTATCTCCTTGATATTCATTTATTTAACGAGAAAAAAGATTAAACCTTTCCCAAACAAATAACCACAAAAAACACAAATTGTCATAAAAACTTCATAAAAAAGAAACTCAAGTGAAATATTCATTTTGTATAGCGATGGCTTTAACCACTAGCAATCAAACGATGTTGTTTTCGACGTCTACACAGGTATCAGTCTAACTTTTATACCCGAAAAGTAATAACGAATCACCTTTTAATAACCTAAGAAAACACAGAAAGACATTTCCTTATCTTAATTAGCCTGTGAAGAAGTCAATAAAGATTATAAAAATCGCCTTCTCAGCGCTTGCTTAACGGCGAACATCAGACAAAAAATAATGCCTTTTTAAAAGTAATTTTCGACAAAAAACAGAGGTCAATTACTCTTCTACTCCATCTTTTTTATCTTTTCTTCGTTCTGTTTAAGGGATTTCATTTCTAAAATCATCGGTTCATCTAAAACAAAGTTGCACAAGCAGAAACAAAACCACATCATATAAAACAAAATCCTACTAATTAATAATATATGAGAACAAAATGCACTTAGATGACACAGACTTGAAACTACTTGCCTTAATACAATCCGATGATAGTATCTCTGTAGACCTGATGGCGAAGCGTGTAGGCTTGTCCAAAACCCCCTGCTGGAGGCGTCTTCAAAAACTTGAAAAAGCGGGCTATATAAAGCGCCACGTCGCCTTATTAGATGCCGATAAACTCGAGTTAGGCGTATCAGTTTTTGTGCAAATAAAAACCAATCGACACGACGCCAGCTGGGCTTCTGAATTTGCCAATATCATTGCTGAATTTCCTGAAATTGTTGAGTTTTATCGCATGGCTGGAGAGTATGATTATTTAATGAGAGTGCTGGTAAAAGACATCCCTGCTTATGATCATTTTTATAAACGTTTAATCAGCGCCACTGCGCTAACTGATGTCACATCAAACTTTGCAATGGAACAAATCAAATACACAACGGAGCTACCCTTGCCTCTCAATAAGTAACGGCAAAATAGTCGAACCTTTATTCAAATGAGTAGCAGACTATTTAGGGTGACCTTTTTCTAAAAGAGAAAATAGAATGACTGAAAAAACTCCCTTATCGAAGATGAATAAAGAAGACTCGTTACTTAACTATATTCGTGAAAATATTATAGGGCATAACACTCAAATAAAAACTCCCTTTGGAATGCGCACTTTAACCTATGCAGATTATACTGCTTCGGGCCGCAGTCTTCGCTTCATTGAAGATGCCATACGTCATTATGTTTTACCTATGTATGCCAATACCCATACAGAAGCAAACGCTACAGGCCAACAGACAACAACATTTCGTGAGCAAGCCAGACAACAAATCCGTGATGCCACTAATGCTGATGAGAGCGACTTACTTTTATTTTGCGGCAGCGGTGCAACAAGCGCGATTAACACCTTAATCACACAACTTGGATTACCTCGTTTAAAAGACAATGAAAAGAATAATGTCTGCGTTTTAGTCGGCCCATATGAACACCATTCCAATGAGCTTCCGTGGCGCGAATTAGGCGTTAATGTTATTCGCATTAACGAGGCATCAACTGGTGGAGTTTGCCTAATTCACTTAGAACAAACATTACAAAACAACCAAGGAAAACAGCTTATTGGTAGCTTTAGCGCCGCCTCTAATGTGACTGGCATCCTTTGTCAACAAGACACAATTACAGCATTACTGCATCACTACAAAGCATTAGCATTTTGGGACTTTGCAGCTGCCGCTCCCTATGTAAATATCGATATGAATCCAGTCGCTAACAGCACCGCAAGAAAAGATGCTATTTTCTTTTCGACACATAAGCTCGTCGGTGGCCCTGGAACTCCTGGGGTGTTAATTGTTAAAAAACAAATTATTCACAACCCACTACCAAGCACTGTCGGTGGCGGTACAGTGTCTTTTGTTACTCCAGATAGCCATGCCTTCCTACCATTGGGAGAGCGCCGTGAAGAAGGTGGCACACCAGCAATCATTGAATCAATACGCGCAGGTCTGGTTTTTCAACTTAAGCAAACCGTCGGAATAAAAGTTATCGAAAAACAAGAGCGGCTCTGGGCGGAACAAATTCATCGTCGATGGATCAATAACCCAGCTATAGAAAGATTAGGCCACCCCACAGCGGCAAGACTTTCTATTACCGCATTTCGTATTCGCACAGAATTTGGCTACCTACACCACGGCTTGATTACAGCCCTACTCAATGATTTATTTGGCATTCAGGTTAGGGGAGGCTGCTCTTGTGCGGGTCCATACGGTCATCAGTTATTAGGAATTGATAATGAAAGATCATTACGCATTCAAGACGCTCTTAATCATGGTGAGAAACTTGTCAAACCAGGTTGGGTTCGCTTTAACCTTAACTATTTTCTTCATCAAACCGATGTAGACTTTATTCTTGATGCCATTGACTTCATCGCAGCCCATGGCCTGACCCTACTGCCCTTTTACGCATACGATAACAATAATGACCTATGGCACTTTCAAAATAAGGCAATTGCATCGCCTAATTTAAAGGACTTGTTTGATCTTTTACCCAGCCATGAAGCACCCTTACCTCCACCAGCAGCTAAGGAAGACTATTTTTTCGCCGCAAAAAAAGTGCTGGAAGAGTGCTTAAACCTTACTTACAGCCCACAAAAGCAAGCATTTCAAGAGCAATACAACGATATTAGAGACTTTGTGTTAGTACAGGATATTTGTTGATCCTTCCTTTATGATTTTCTCCTTGGTAGCGCAACAAGGGAGAAATATCCCCCTAGAAAGCACCTCCACTACATTAGTATTATTATATTTTTGTAATATTTAGTTACAGAGAAGGGTTTTCTACTATCCTAAATAGTAATATCTAAGTTCAGCAACATTCCTTTAAATCATGACTAATATTGACTATCTTGTATAAAAAAGTAGCACTGCTTTAACATAATGCTGGAAGTATTCATGCCCTTACAGAAACACTTACGTTGGCCTTTTTTCACTAGCCTCCTACTGACTCTTTGTATCGAATCTCACGCCTCAACGTTAAGTAAGGTTATTAAACGAGGAGACATAAATTGTGGTGTCTACCCTGACGATCCAAGCAGAAGTGCAATTTCGATTCAAGGAAACTGGGAAGGCTTCTATGTCGATTTTTGCCGTGCCGTGGCCGCTGCAGTATTACAAAATCCAGATTATGTTAACTTTGTCGAAGTTCGAGCAAAAACCCGCTTCACAAGTTTAGTGGATAGAACAACAGATGTTGTGATGTATAGCTCGACTTGGACACTTGGTCGAGAGGATACCTATGCTATTAGCTTTCCAGCTATATACTTATTTGATGCCCAGGCAATTTTAGTTCGAAAAAATTCGGGGATTAAGTCGCTTAAAGATCTAAACAATAAATCTATTTGTGTTACTAACAACACAACCTCACAACGCAACCTTGAAAACATTATTGCTATTCGAAAGCTGAATACCGAAGTGATCTATTCGAAAAGCGATCCCTTTTTTCGAGGCAGTGCCTGCGATGCTTACACTGGGGACAAAATGAATTTACTCATTTCATTAGCAAATCACACCGTCAGAAAACAAGACTACACCCTACTACCAAGTAGGCTCTCACGAGAGCCTATCAGCCCCACCGTGCGCAACGATGACGTTCAATGGCACCATATAATTCGTGCTGTGATTCACGCGACTATTTTAGCGGAAGAAAAAGGCGTTACAGCAAGCAACGCGGACCATTTGCGAGAACATAGCAACGACCTAGAGGTAACAAACCTACTTGGTAGCACAGGCAATATAGGTGAAATGCTTGGGCTAGATAAAGACTGGGGGTATCGTGTCATTAAATCTGTCGGTAATTATGCAGAGATATTTGATCGAAATTTAGGGGAAAACTCTCCAGTTCAGGCTGATAGAGGCTTAAGCGCATTATGGAAAGATGGTGGAACCTTGTTTTCTCCTCCTTTTAAATAAAATAACTGAGTAAGATGAAAATTGTTGTAGCATAAGATTGTAAGGAGAGATTTCATGGCAGATTTCGCTACAGAAAAGCTCAGAGCAAGAAAACAAATTGGGTTTCGATTAAACTTAGTTTTACTTGGTGTACTGTGTTTTTATCTCATTATTACCGCTTATAGTGTATTCATCTTATGGCAGCAATCTGAAGAATTTAAGCATCTAACTAACACCCAGTTTGAACGTGCTATTCATGCCGCGGAGCTATCAAGAGATGCTGAACAGATTACCTCGCAAGCTCTTGAAAAAATGATTGTTCAAGATTATAACAACACCTATTACCAGTCTTTAAGTAACACCCCAAGAAAACTCTTCGACTCAATTCGTAACAAACTCTACGCCACGACAGACAAAGAAAAAACCATTCTAGATGAGATCGATAACATCACCACACCTTATTTTAGTACGTTAAAAATCCTAGATCATTATCTGCTAAGAGAAGAGGAGCTTACTAAAAAGAAGAGCAGTATCTCGAATGGATTAAGTCATTTACAAGAGTCCATTTCCAGCGCTGGACACAATACGCCGCAACAACAATATTTTAACAATCTTTTTTTAAACGCAATCAATATCACCTTACTTAGTCAAAATTCAGTCAAGCGAGGTGAGCTGCAGGCACAAAAGAACGCAATCAGTGGATTGCTGGCTAAAATGTATTATTTGGATAACCTTTCTTCCGCACAATCATCACTACTCGACCAGCTGTTTCAAACAGCTCAATTCGCTTTTTCCACTAAGACTCAATTTCAAAACCAACACCTAGCAACATTGTCAGCGATTCGAAAAACAAGGCAGCAAGCACAGCGCCTGAGTGCGGCTTCCTATGATTTTTACCTGCTATTAAAAATAGCCACATTAGACTCCACTCAGAAACACGATGCCCTGATACGTGATGTAATCACCAACATTGTTCTATTTAGCTGCGCCTTCCTGGTACTCACCGCCTTTGCTTATTGGTTTATCCGACACTACCTCATCTTTAGGCTAAACCGCTTAAACAACACCATGCTGCAACATGTTAAAGGTGTTAAAGCTCCTATCCCCCAATCTGGGGAAGATGAAATCGCCTTAATGGGAAAAGCATTTTCGGTTTTTGTTGAAGCCACCGAGCAGGCCAAACGCGACTCAATTACAGCCAGAAAAGAAGTGGAAGACGCCAATCTCAAGCTACTCCAGTTAAATCAGTCGCTGCAAACACTCAGTCATACTGATGATTTAACGCAACTCTCAAATCGACGTTTTTTCTTTAAAAAATTTACTGAGTACTGGAAGAAAGCGAGTATTGAACAACACGATATAAGCTTAATCATGATTGATTTAGACTGGTTTAAACAATTCAACGACCACTATGGTCACCAAGCGGGTGATAAATGTTTAATAGAAATTGCCCAAATTCTTAAAACTGACTCAGAAGCTGTTGGCGGTTTAGCCGCACGTTACGGCGGAGAAGAGTTTATTATTCTATTGCCAAATATAGATAGAATGAGAGCAATGACCTTTGCAAAGCATTTGAGAAGAAAAGTCGGCGAAGCTGACATTTCCCATGAAGCCTCCAATACGGGAAGAGTCACCCTAAGTATTGGGGTTGCCACTCATCAGCCCAAGCCAGGTGATGATTTAGATAAACTAATATATTTAGCAGATCAAACACTTTACGAAGCGAAAAAGAGTGGTCGCGATCAAGTATTAGAATTTGTCGAGAGCTAAGCCAGCTTTTCCCGTCGACAAAAGGGACTCAAACAAGAGACTAATAAAAACAGATTCTCTTTAGATAGAACTCAATCATGGTATTTCTTTTTTTAGGCGAACCAATTTTCAGGTGTGCTGGATAAGCCTCTGCCTTTCCATTTCTTTGATAGCCTCGATTTTCGCAAAATCGCTTTAGAGCTTTTTGCTCGGACAGTACTGAAACTGATAAGAAAGTCACCCCATAAACTTTCGTTGCAATGCTTTCTATTGCTGACAAAAGGTGGCTTCCCATCCCTCTTTTTTGATAGACCGGCAGCACCGCAAAAGAGCCAATATAGGCTTCGTTACCCGCTAGGGTTAACCTACTGCAAGCCAGTAAAGCAGTGTCATTTCGACACACAAAAAAATACGTTCCCGCCTCTTTCATATTACGTTCGACTAACGCTTGAGAGGAACGCGCTCCGGTTAATAGTTGAGGCTCGTTTGTCCAATTATCCTCACCTCGATAAGCTAAATTTAACAAATCACTAATAGCCCCTGCATCATGGTATCTTGCAAGCTGCCAACGAAACCGACTCTCTTTCATAACTAACCTCCTGATGCTATAACGAGACTTCCCAGAGCGTAGCAAACATCCGTAAGTAACCTTATCGAGCACGATCAGGTAAAAATCTCCGTTTGTATCGATTAAGTATAAAGAATCATATCCCTCGATATGTCGGCACTCCCCAAACTTTCACTAAAAGCCTTATTTTGGCGAAATGCTTCCATCTTTACCGTGGTTAAGAAGATATTAGTCCGTGCAGGCATCTCACAATGTGAATTAAGTCGCGCCCTTGAGCGCTTATCTAAACATCGCCTTACCAGCTTATTTTCCGGTAGGTATGAGCTATTCGACTAAAGTCGGACTTATTAATTTACGAACTGCTGCTAAATTGATCAGGTGTAGAAAAAATAATTATAAATAAGGAGATCTACCGTGTCAGATCATAATTTAAATGCGCAACAGTACTGGCAGGCCAACCTAAGGCTTATTTTAGGTTGCTTGGTCGTATGGGCATTGGCTTCCTATGGATGTGCCATTCTCTTTCGACCTTTACTCAGCGGAATTCATATTGGAGGAACCGATTTAGGATTTTGGTTCGCACAACAAGGCTCCATTCTTGTTTTTATCATCTTGACCTTCTTCTATGCATGGAGAATGAACAAGCTTGATGAAAAATTTGGCCTAGAGGAGTAAGTCAGTATGAGTCAATTTACCATTAACCTGCTTTTCGTCGGCGCTTCGTTTGCCCTCTACTTCGGTATTGCTTTTTGGGCACGCGCAGGCTCTACCAAAGAGTTCTACGTAGCCGGTGGCGGCGTACACCCAGTATTAAACGGTATGGCAACAGCCGCGGACTGGATGTCTGCGGCTTCTTTCATTTCCATGGCTGGCTTAATCGCCGCCGGTGGCTATGCAAACTCAACCTTCCTAATGGGGTGGACTGGCGGTTACGTTCTACTAGCGATGCTGCTCGCTCCTTATTTACGAAAATTTGGCAAGTTCACTGTGCCAGACTTTATCGGTGATCGCTTCTATAGCCGAACGGCACGACTCGTTGCCGTCGCTTGTCTGATTATCGCCTCCGTAACCTATGTTATCGGCCAAATGACCGGTGCCGGTGTCGCCTTTTCTCGCTTCTTGGAAGTTAATAACGACACAGGACTAATGATCGCCGCGGTCGTGGTTTTTTTCTACGCAGTACTCGGTGGTATGAAAGGGATTACTTATACTCAGGTAGCTCAGTATGTGGTGTTGATCATCGCTTATACGATTCCTGCAGTATTTATCTCGCTACAACTTACCGATACCTTCATCCCTGCAATTGGCCTATTTTCCAACCATACGGAATCAGGCATGCCATTGCTGCAAAAGCTGGATGAAGTGGTTCGTGAACTTGGCTTTAGAGACTACACCGCCGACGTAGATAACAAACTAAACATGGTGCTATTTACACTGTCTTTGATGATAGGTACAGCCGGTTTGCCCCATGTAATCATTCGCTTTTTCACTGTACCTAAAGTCGCTGATGCTCGTTGGTCTGCGGGCTGGGCATTAGTATTCATTGCACTACTGTATTTGACCGCTCCTGCTGTTGCCTCTATGGCTCGGTTAAATCTATTAAGCACCATCTACCCTGATGGCCCTACTGCACAATCAATTGAATACGCAGAGCGCCCTGACTGGGTCAAAAATTGGGAAACAACAGGGTTAATTAAATTTGAAGACAAAAACGCCAATGGTCGTATTGAGCTATATAACGATACACCAGCATTTGAAGCTGAAGCGACAGCTCGCGGCTGGAATGGTAACGAGCTTGTGGTTAACCGAGATATTCTGGTGTTGGCTAACCCTGAGATAGCAAACCTTCCTAGCTGGGTTATTGGCTTAATTGCAGCTGGCGGCCTCGCGGCAGCATTGTCTACCGCAGCAGGCTTGTTGCTCGCGATCTCTTCGGCAATAAGTCATGATTTAATCAAGGGGACAATTAATCCCAATATAACCGATAAAGGAGAGTTATTCGCCGCCAGGATATCGATGTTTATCGCCATTGTAGTAGCAACCTATTTGGGCATGAACCCTCCAGGGTTCGCAGCACAAGTCGTAGCACTCGCATTTGGTATCGCTGCCGCTTCCATCTTCCCTGCTCTGATGATGGGGATCTTTTCGAAGCGCGTGAACAGCAAAGGGGCTGTAGCAGGAATGTTAGCAGGTTTGGTCTCTACCTTGGTTTATATCTTCTTATTCCTAGGTTGGTTCTTTATTCCTGGCACAGCATCATTTGCCAACACCCCAGACAACTGGTTATTCGGAATCTCACCATTATCTTTTGGGGCCATTGGCGCTGTGATTAACTTTGCGGTTGCTTTCTTCGTCTCTTCTATGACTGAGGAACCACCAAAAGAAATCCAAGATCTGGTCGAAAGCGTGCGTTACCCGCAAGGTGCTGGTAAGGCTATTGATCACTAAAACTAGGCACTAAAAAAGCTCGAGGATCGATTTGATGCTCGAGCTTTTATGCTTATTAAGTTGGTTTATTTCTGCTTTAATCGGGATAAAACAAGAAGAGAGATGTTTATGTTTTGGGAATTAATAGCTACGCTATTTGCTGGAATAGGGGGTGCTGGAATAGCCCTTATTATTCGAGCATTGTCTAACAAAAAAGCCCCTAAATGGCTGGTACCAAGCTTTGCAGGCTTAGCCATGTTAGGCTTTCAAATACAAGGTGAATACACTTGGTACGATCACCAAAAAAGTTTATTGCCTGACGGCCTAGTCGTTATCAAGACAGTCCAACAAGAAGCCCCATGGCGCCCTTGGAGTTATCTCTACCCTCAAACTATGCGATTTATCGCCGCCGATGTGAATAATTCTGCTAAAAATACAGTCGATTCTGACCTTGTACTAGTAGACCTCTATTTCTTCGAACGTCGCCATATGGCCAAGCGCGTACCACAAATAGTTGACTGTATGAATGAAGCGCGTACCGACTTCACTAGCGCCTTTGACCCTTCTCGTCTTAACAACAGTCAATGGCACCCATTAAATACAAATGATCCTTTGATCAATGCTGTGTGTAAAAAAGCAGGCTAGCCCCAGACTACGACGAAAAGATGAAAACGTTTCATCTTTTCGTGCTCTTACTGCGTTCGCTTCTCTATGAAATCAACGTCATAATGTCGTACTTTTAAGATTGACCCCTAGGTAGATATGACTATTTCCCCAGAAGAACGTGACGCGGTATACAAAACTATCTTCTCACGTCGTGACGTACGTCGTGAGTTTATCGATAAAAAAGTACCCGATGATGTATTAGAACGCATCTTGCTAGCGGCTCATCACGCTCCAAGCGTCGGCTTTATGCAGCCTTGGGACTTTATCATTGTCGAAAATAGCAACTCTAAAAAGAAAATTAAGCAAGGGTTCCTAGAAGCCCATGAGCAAGCCGCCACGCTGTTTGAAGGAGAGCGTAAAACACAATATCAGGCGTTAAAACTAGAGGGCATAGAAGAAGCCCCTCTTGGTATTTGCGTGACGTGTGATCGTAGTCGAACAGGCTCTGTGGTACTTGGAAAAACTGTTAAACCCGAAATGGATTTGTTCAGTGCCGTGTGCGCCGTACAAAACCTATGGTTAGCAGCAAGAGCAGAAAACCTAGGAGTTGGCTGGGTTAGCATAGTGCGTGACGAGGTCATAAGAGAGACCTTAAAGATCCCTGAAAACATCGATGTTATTGCGTATTTATGTGTGGGCTATGTTGAACAGTTTCAAACCACACCAGACCTTGAGCGGTTTGGCTGGTTACCACGAAGAGACGCTAAAAAAGCCATTCATTTCGAGTCTTGGCCTGATAACAACGAAGCATAACCGCATGATATTACTATATTTTTTAAAATAGGTGAGTTTTTCTCACCTTTAAGGATATTTTTTATCGTTTGTCTTATCTGACGCAAGTTTCTATCATCTCATTATTGAAACAAAACCTGATAGGAGAAGATTATGAATAACTCACAACGTCTAGCTGAACTGATCAAAGGAATTGACGGAAGCTACTTAACTGAAGCTGAAAAAAACAATGCACTTCTAAGCGCTGAAAGAAGTGAAACACTAGTAGAACTTGTTTTTGCTGCTTACAACAGCGTTAAAAATGCAATTATTAAATTGAAAACAGCACTAGTACCAAGCATTCAAGCGCATAAACACCAAGCGTAATAGTGGATATACCACTGAAGTAAGTTAGCAAGTCCCCGTCGTTTGGTCAAAATAGCGACACATGAGTAGCATGAAAAATAACAATACATGCACTTGCTCATTCCCTCTAAAGTATCAGCCTATACTCTTCTAAATTAATTACGTATCAAATAATCTGAAAACTTTTTTGTAATTCATGATACCCACCTAGGTAATTATCTCCTTTAAACACCTGAGGCAAAGTATAGACCTCATGCCCAACAATCTTGCTTAACGCAGATTTAGAGATACATTCCTGCAATACATCAATAAATGTAAAATCAATTTGATGCTCATCTAGTACTTCTCGTGCTCGACGACAAAATAGGCAGGCATCATCACCATATAAAATATACTCGGCCATTGCTCATTCTCGCTACCATTTGATCAAACCACTTTATGCTTCTTTCTTTTTCTCTGATAATCAATTGATTACATAGAAGCAATCAAACAAAGCTATTTACCAATAAGGCACTCTCATGAAATGGTATTGCAAAAAATTCCATGAACTCTCCGTAGATACTCTATATGACCTACTAAAGCTTCGCTGTGATGTTTTCGTGGTCGAGCAAAACTGCCCTTATCCAGAACTAGACCAACTTGACCGACTCGCAGATAGCCATCATCTATACGCTAAAAAAAATGGCGTTGTCGTCGCCTATGCAAGACTGTTACCTGTGGCGGCCAGCTACTCGCACTATACAAGTATTGGACGTGTCGTAGTTGCTGCAGAACAGCGTAAAGAGAAAATAGGCCACACACTCATAGACCAAGCCATCACACACACTCTCAGGTTATGGCCAGAAATTGGCATCAAAATAGGAGCACAATCTCATCTGGAGCATTTCTATGCTTCACACGGCTTCACAACAGTGTCAGCGCCCTATTTAGAAGACGGAATTGAGCATATTTCTATGCTGAGGGAGTAGCCAATAGCTGCGCGACGTGTTCTCTCAATAAAGGCAAAATATCTTTCTCAAACCATGGGTTTTGAGCGAGCCAACGATTATTTCTAGGGCTTGGGTGCGGTAACACGATCTTGCCTTGCTCAAGCCAGTATTTTGAAGCCTTGACCTGCTCGGTGAGCGTCGTTTTTTTGCGGGTCTCTAAATGATAAGCTTGAGCATAGCGCCCCAAAATCACGGTCAGCTGTATTTCGGTTAGTTGATTAAGTAATTGATGCCGCCATTTCTCAGCACATTCTTTTCTAGGTGCTAAATCACCGGATCTTCCTGTTCCAGGAAAGCAAAAACCCATTGGCACTAGCGCTATGTTTGTGGCGTCATAAAAAAGTTCTTTTGAGATACCAAGCCAATCTCTTAGCCTATCGCCGCTGAGATCATCAAATGCTAGATTAGCATCATGAGCTCTTCTTCCTGGTGCCTGCCCGACAATGAGAAGCTTTGCTTGAGGGTGAATTTGTAAGATCGGCTTAGGCCCTAACGGCAACACACCAACACATTCGCGGCAGGCTAATATGTTAGATTTCAACTCAGAAAAAGCACAGCTTTGCACGACTCCCCCTCCGCTTACCAAGCTATTATTTTTAACCACCAACTAGTAGGCAAAAAAAACGGCCTTCATGCAGAAGACCGTTTCTTATTTAACCGCAAATTAATTTAGCGATTCAATGCTTAGTGCTGGTGACCGCCTTCGCCATGGACATGACCATGTTCTAGCTCTTCAGCTGCCGCTTCACGAACATCAACAATCTCAACATCAAAGTTCAATGTCTTACCTGCTAAAGGATGATTGCCATCTAGCATAACGCCATCTTCTTCCACACCAATAACCGTAACCGGCTGTTGACCACCTGGTGTTTGCGCCATAAATTGCATGCCCACTTGGATGTCATCCACGCCTTGGAAATTATCGCGTGGCACTTTCTGAATCAATTCTTGATGAATTTCACCATAACCTTCTTCAGGAGCCACAGAGACAGTCAACTTCTCTCCAGCCGTTTTACCTTGTAGCGCTTTGTCTAGCCCATCAATAATATTTTGAGCACCACTCAAAAAAACAAGCGGTTCTTGACCAACGGAAGAATCCAGCTCTTGACCTTGTTCATCTGTTAACGTGTAGTGCATGCTTACAACAGCATTTTCTGCGATTTGCATTGTCTTCTCCTGCTTAAATATGAATAGGGGAACGAGTGCTTGATACAAGCAAACAGACTTTGCGATACACCGCCACAACACGAACCCAATCTGTAGTTTGACATAGCATAATAACTGTCCATCATACTAATAACTACCGGTAGCTCTAAATTTGGGGACGATCAATGATTTTTCTAGGGCTAGGCTAATTTTTTTTTAAGCCTTGCGATAACACCAGAAAATATCTCATCGATTCAGTGTGCTAGTCGTTTCTACAACCCCATTGCTGGGCTGCTAACACTCACCGCGGTATGTAAATCAAAGTATTGCTGTATACCGGTTAATATTGAATTCACTGCCACGGCGGCTAAAATCAACCCCATGACCCGGCTAATAACACTGGCACCAGCCACACCTATCACTTTTTGAATGCGAGTAGCTAACAACATTAAAATAAAAGTCACGAACAACACACTCAGCATCACCATGGTGGTGACAAACTGATGCATAACAGAAAAGCGATTATTATCAGTTAACAGCACTGCTGCCATCATGGCACCAGGGGAAGCAATAGACGGTATAGCCAATGGAAACACTGCGCCATGCATGCCTTTTTGCACTATCCCCATTTCCTCGTCAGGTTTACTCTCACCAAAAATCATCGTCAGTGCAAACAAAAAAAGAACCAAACCACCCGCGATTTGAAAAGCTTCAAGGGGGATGCCCATTTCATTTAATAAGTACTCACCAGCGATCACAAAAAACAACAACACGATGGCAGAAATAAGCACCGCTTTCAGTGCAAGCTTACGAGACAAAGAAGGACTACCTAATCCTGCGGTTACCGCTAAGAAAACAGGAACCGTCCCTATCGGGTCAATCACCGACCATAAAATAATAAATTGTTTAAACCAATCTTCCATAAAATACCTTTTGAGACTTCCTTATATAGGAGTAAATTGAGCTAAATTTAAAGGATAAGAATGCCCTAACCAACTAACACCTTGTGTATGGTCAACATAATCATTTCCCGTTACTGGGTGTAAAAACACATCTAAAGATTGGCGATGAAACATCAACCAAGGCACGATTTTGGCAAAGGTTTCCACGCTAAAAGAAAGTTGACAGCTCCATAGGGGGTGAGGGCCGACTGGCTTTTGATGAAAGCGGCCAACCTTAATTTCAAACAGTTCAGAAGCTTGTTGCGCCACTTGCTTGGCCATTTCAGTCCCTGCTTCATCTTTAAAATACAAATGAGCATGGAAAGCTTTAATACTCTTTTCTGAAAACTGAGTAGTCATAACGTAAATTCCTAATGATTCATGAATCTAGTCGCGTTCTTAAAGACCGCTACCTAAGTCGTAGAGGATTGTTAGACTACCTATGATACATTGGTTTTCTATTTACAATCATGACAAGTCGAAGGAAAGGTAGTTCAATCGATGACGGTTTTTTGGATTCTACTGGCCATCCTCTATATCTTAGGATTATTCTGGATCGCAATATGGGGCGATAAAGACACACCTATTGCAAAAAAACTGACTCGCCACCCCCTAGTTTACAGCCTTTCCTTAGCGATCTATTGCACCGCATGGACCTTCTACGGTGCCATTGGTGAAGCGTCGCGCTCTGGCTGGAATTATTTGCCCGTTTTACTCGGCCCTATCCTGCTTTATCTTTTTGCCTTTCCTTTTATCCGCAAAATGATTGCCGTCAGTCGCAAGCAAAATATCACCTCCATTGCAGATTTCATCTCTTCTCGCTATGGCAAGCGTCCTATGACCGCGCCACTTGTGATCTTAATCGCTATGCTGGCTATCATTCCTTATATCGCCCTACAATTAAAGGCCATTGGTTCCAACTTCGCTTTATTTGTGAACCAAGAAGAATCCTCTGCCAATCTCGTCGTATTTGTCGCCACTATTCTTATTGGTATCTTTGCCATGCTATTTGGCACACGTAAGGTTGAAGTAACAGAGTACCGCTCAGGGATGATGCTTGCTATAGGTGCAGAATCACTCTTTAAATTGATTGCTATTGTGGCTGTTGGCATTGTGGCGATCATTATGATGAAACACTCAGCTCCCAGTTGGACTGAGCTTTCTATCGACTTAAGCGCATGGCGTACCGATCAACTATTATCTTTTTCTTTTGCAATGCAAACACTGATGTCTGCTGCTGCCGTTGTTTGTCTACCAAGACAATTTCACGTTACTGTGGTTGATCATCAAGACAACAGCCAATCCAACATGGCAAGGTTTCTCTTCCCTTTTTACTTACTGATCTTTGCGCTTATCATTCCACCGCTGGCGATTGCAGGGCAAAGTTTGTTTGCTGGTAATATCAACGCAGACACCTATGTAATTCAATTTGCTTTAGCATCTGATAATTTAGCACTGCAAATGCTCATTTTCTTAGGGGGGATGTCAGCAACCACGGCAATGATTATTATCGCGACTTTTGCGCTAAGTATCATGATTAGCAATGACGTTATTCTCCCTTTAATCTTGGCTCGTGCTAGTACTCAACAGCAAGGTTTACCAATTTATCGGCGTCGTATTTTAATGATACGTCGCTTTGCGATGGCCGGTATTTTAATCTTATCCTTTCTTTATTATCAGAAAATGGCCAACAATGAATCTCTTGCTGGCACTGGATTAGTCGCCTTTTCTTTGGTGCTTCAACTCTTACCTGCCGTATTGGGGGGCTTATACTGGAAACGTGGTCATGCTTACGGTGTTTATACTGGCTTAACGCTCGGCTTTTTATGCTGGATTTTATTACTCATGATGCCGCTTACAGGCAATATGAATTGGGCATTGGACAACCCAGAATCACGTTCTAATTTACTGAGCTATGGCGCTTTCATCAGCTTAGTTGCTAATATCATTGGCTATATTGGCGGCTCTCTTTTATCCTCAGAACGCTTAATAGACAGGATCCAAGCAA
This sequence comes from Marinomonas pollencensis, assembly GCF_003387375.1. Lineage (GTDB taxonomy): Bacteria > Pseudomonadota > Gammaproteobacteria > Pseudomonadales > Marinomonadaceae > Marinomonas > Marinomonas pollencensis. The sequence continues at coordinate 46,738 of NZ_QUNG01000015.1, forward strand.
CGGCTTTTGTCAGCCCTAGCGCCGAACTGGAAAAGCGTTTTTTTAAACCTAAAAGCAAAGCCTTAAACAGTGATTTATTTGTCTTATTAGAAACCTTTTTGGGGACACAAAAAAGCCAGCAAGTTAAACACACATTCGAGTACGACTATAATCAAACGCTACCACCTAATGCCGCGCCTAATCGCTTATTTATTGACTATTGTGAACGTATTTTAGGCGGCGTGTTGGGCGGTTCCTCAGCACGCACCATCATCAACTCCATTCTGGTCGACAAACAAATCAAAGTGGAAGAAATGGTGACCTACTTCGATGAAACGACTCAAGCGATCCAGTTCAGCCAAAACTTGCTGTTTATTTCTATGGATAACCTTGATCAAGGCATCAGCGTCGTCGATAAAGACCTAAAAATGGTCGCTTGGAATAAAACGTATTTGTCTCTTTATCCCTACCCAGAGGGCATGTTGAAAATTGGCCTTCCGGTCGAAAAACTCATTCGCTACAACGCAGAGCGTGGCGAATGCGGTGTTGGTGATATAGAAGAGCTAGTTAATCGGCGGTTAGATTACTTACGTAAAGGGTCAGGCCATCGTTTCTTGCGCCGTCGGGCCAGCGGTCGCGTTATTGAAATGGTAGGAAACCCCTTACCCGATGGCGGTTTTGTTACCAGCTTTACCGATGTTACTGAGCATATTGAAAGTCAACAAGCGCTCAAAGAAGCTAACATTGATTTGGAAAAACGGGTTGAAGCTCGAACGGTTGAAGTACAAGGTATCAACCAAGAGCTGATGGCTGAAATTTCACGCCGCAATAACGCCGAGCAAGCATTGATTAAAGCCAAAGCAGAAGCAGAACACGCTAACGCCTCAAAAACAGAATTCCTCGCTCTTGCCAGTCACGATATCTTACAGCCCCTTAATGCGGCGAAACTCTATATGGGTGTACTAGATTCAAGTGATTTGCCCTCAGACTCGAGGGAAATAGTTAGCAAACTGTCGGACACATTAGAATCCACAGAATCCCTTATTTCCACTTTACTTGAAATTGCGCGTCTTGACCAAGGTGCCATTAAACCTAGATTAACCGATTGTGATTTGGCGGACCTATTAGCGCCTATCGTCGCCGAGTTTGGTGTGATTGCAGAAGATAAATCTGTTTCTTTATCGACACATATTTTACCTTTTAGAGTTCATAGCGACCCTATTTATTTACGCCGTATCATTCAAAACTTTGTTTCCAATGCCGTCAAATATACCGCCAAAGGACAGATACTACTCAGTACACGGCGCCGTAAGAACCATGTATTGCTACAGGTTTGGGACACCGGAATAGGTATTCCAGAAACACAACAAAGCAAAATCTTCGAGGACTTTTATCGTTGGGAAAACACCACAGAACAGGGCATGGGGCTGGGGCTTGGATTAGTTCGACGTTTACAGAAACAGCTTGGACTTGAAACCCAAACTCGCTCAGTGCCAGACAAAGGCAGTTGCTTCGGCATTCTTATTCCACTCTCTAAACAACCGATAAAACAGATAGAAGACAAACGACTGACGGACGACAGTGTGAATGATTCGCCTGCTAGTTGCTTAATATGGTGTATTGATGATGACAAAAAGAATCTCGCGGCAATGCAAACACTATTAAGCCATTGGCAATGCCAGTGCACTACGTTTGAGAGCGTCAAACAAGCGAAGCAAGCAGAAGGCGAGGCAGAACTGCTGCTTGTCGACTATCAGCTAGACCAAGAGCAAGATGGTCTCTCACTGATTAGCGCATTACGTGATAAGGCCAATAAAGAGATACCCGCTGTACTCATTACCGCATTACAGGAGCCTGGACTAATCGAGCGCTGTAAACAAAACAATGTGGTTTATATGGCTAAGCCAGCTAAACCAGCAAAACTTCGCTCTCTTATTCAACACATTCAGAAACAAAGAGAGGGAGCACAATAAATTCAGCTCCCTCTCCAGAGGCCACACCCTAGTCACACTAATACAAGGTGAGAAAATCCGTTTTTCAGCTTGCGCTATGCATCAGTACTTGTAGGTTTTGATGGCACAACCAATCCCACGCCCGTTAAGATAATACTACTAACAGTATCCCCGATACGTTGTAAGTCTTCTTCTACTAAAGCTTGTTTATTCGTCAGAGCCAATATCTGTGCTTCAAAGTCAGCATAGTGCTGAGTGGTTGCCCAGATCATAAAAATCAAACTCGTTGGGTCAACTGAGCGCATTTTACCAGCATCTATCCAACCTTGAATCACTTCAACACGAGAACTAAGCCAAGGCACTAAATCGCCTTTTAAATAGTCTCCAATATGAGTAGCCCCACCAATCACTTCCATTGCAAAAATGCGTGATGAACGAGGATTAGTAAAACTCAGCTCTAGTTTTTCTCGGATAAAGTTGTCTAGCACAACAGCGGGATCATCATTAACGGTTGCTTGATCAAATAAATCATTCCAATCCATTAAAATTTGATTTAGCACCTGCTTATATAGATTGGACTTAGATTGAAAGTAGTAAACAATATTAGGTTTAGGTAGGTTTGCGCGATCGGCTATATGTTGCAGACTCGCACCACTATACCCTTTTAGACCAAACTCAATCTCAGCGGCTTCTAAAATCCGAGTGAAAATCTCCTCTCGATTACTTTGGCGCTTGCTCATTATTGGAATTCATCCTTATCATACAATCAATATCTGTAAACTATCGCTTACATAAAGGGGGGGAAACGAATATTATGCATAATGGTAGGCGATAAGCGAATCTATATTCAGCACTCGACAAAGAGTGTCAGCAGAGCGCTGAATAAGCATGGCTGAGAACAGTCGAACAAACTTGGGAAGAGCCCAACTAAGCCTCTGCCTTGCCACTTTTGAAATACGCTAGGCAGATGCTCTGTTCGACTTTCCCTGTCAACTCGCAATATCGACGGTTCGCCTCTAGGCTAGCCGGCATGATTTGTTAATAATAGGAACTAAGCAAGCAGTGCTTTCAACTCATCTGCTGTAGACAATTTGCCTTCATCTTCGATATTTGGGAACACTGCTAGGGTAATCTTATCCATCGCCAAACTGGGCAACCATTCCGTCATAAAGGTTGCCATTTCAACCGCGACAGGCTCACAATCATCCCAATCATCAACCGCCCACTGCCCTGCAAACTCAGCATCAGGCCAAACCATCACACAATCCCCTTCGTCGGTTTCCACCATGACAAAGCCGTCTTCATTACTCAGGCTCCATACGGTTTGCGTTTCTTTTACTTTTTCAACAAAGTAGTCTAAACGCTCATTATCGGATGCAACCAATAACTGGACGCGCTCATCCATAGACAATTCAGTAGTCATGTGTTTTCTCTCGCTTATCAATAGCTAAAATACGATTATAGTCGTTAGAAATAGCCGACTTCGTCTTCGGTTAATGCTCTAAACTCACCCGGAGCTAAGGCATCATCTAACATTAATTCACCAATTTGATCTCGGTGTAGCATAACAACTTTATTGCCCACCGCTGCTAACATACGTTTTACTTGATGATACTTACCTTCTTGAATGGTTAACCATATTTCTTTCTCTGAAATACGCTCAGCCACCGCCGGCAACGTGAGTTGGGATTCGCCATTTAGCAACACGCCTTTTTCAAGCTGTGCTAGCGCTGCGTCATCAATCTCATCGACTAAAGTTACCCGATAACGCTTATTACAAGCCTTCTTAGGGGAAGTGATACGATGTAACCATTGCCCATCAGTGGTCAGTAATAACAAGCCTGTAGTGTCTTTATCTAAACGCCCTACCACTTTTAAGCTTTGGCCAAGATGTGAAGGAAGTAGATCTAAGACAATTGGGTGTTCCGCATCTTCTGTTGCACAAACATAGCCCGCAGGTTTGTGAACTAGATAATAACCCTCAGATGGCCAAGCAAGACGCTCGCCGTCTAAACAAATAATGTCCGTTTCTTGTACCGTATAGTTTGCTTTTTTTATAATCTCGCTATTGACGGTAACGCGACCTTTTGCTGCTGCTATTTTGGAAGCCTTACGAGCAAGGTCCGTTACATGGGATAAATAAAAATCTAGTCTCAAAGGGGTATACACCTATGCTTAATCGATCGATTTAAGAGAAAACTTCGTGTGTCAGCTCTATTTCTTTAAAGAAAAAAGTGGAATTATGCAGCGCACCATTAGCGCTTCTTGTGTAGTTCGGCACTTCACCAAATGGGGTGAACCCCAATTTAACATACATATCATAGGCAATATCGTCGCTTCTTACTTCCAATATCAATAACTGCCTCTGCATAGCGGCGGCAACACGCTCAACCCCCTGCATCAAGATACTGCCTAAACCATTTTCTCGAGCTTGAGTATGTACCATTAACTTTTCCACATCACATCGATGCAAAGCATTGGCCTTAGGGGACATGGCAATCTGTACACTGCCAACAATTTTATCCTCTTCACGCACTAATAATACTTGTCGAGAGTTAACCTGTAATTCGTCATTAATAGACAGCCAATAGGCTTTCGCTTCAGGCTCACTAAGTGGTGGTAAAAAACCAATAGGGGCACCCGATTCTACTGCGTCACACAGCAGCTCAACCAGGTCATTTAGGTAAGGGTTAAGATCATCTACTTTGAGTAGCTCCAAACCGTGTGTCCTTCTTTCATTTACAAATTGCTATAATACCTGAGGCCGCTTGTATTAGAAACGCTATAACCTCAAGCTCATAAGCTTGATACCAATAAATAAGGCGGCCATAGGCCGCCTTATTGCTAAAGACAATATTCCGCTGTCACATGTTGCCCATATAGCGTCCAGGCTTATGATTCACTGCGAGGATAATATTCAGCGCAATGGCGCCGATAATTGAAATAGCAATCAAGTAGATATCCACCACAAAAACAGACAAGGCTACAATCGTGCAATCTACTGCCATTTGAAACTTACCAAAAGAAACACCATATTTTTCAGCAATATAACGCGCTAAAATATTCACTCCACCTAAACTGGCATTGTGTCTAAACAGCATCAAAAAGCCCACTCCCATCAGGAAACCACCCGCTAATGCAGCGTAAATCGGCTCGATGCTGTTGAAAGAGATAAATTTAGGAGTGAGGTCTGAAAACAGAGACACACAGAACACGGCTGAAAATGTCTTCAGGGTAAATTCCCAACCCATGTGTTTGATGGCCAATAAGTAAAAGGGAATATTGACTAAAAAGAAGGCTTCCCCAAAGCTAAAGGACGTTGTGTACTGTAATAGAAATGCCATACCTGCGGTGCCACCAGTCAATAAACCAGCTTGAGTAAAAAAGTTCACTCCCAAAGCAATTATCATGGTACCAATAACAAGCGCCTGAATATCTTCTATTCGTGTATGGCGTTTGGAGATTGTTGCACTAGTCGACATAAGTTTCTCTTCAAATAGGAATTAAAATAAACGTGATGAATACGTAAATTTTAGAGAAACCTAGCCTGAAGACCAACTCTTGAGTCACTCTCTATTTTCCGCCCCAAACTTAAAAGTGTATTGTTTTCTGTACACTTGTTTCGGGCTATTTTTGCCCTTCAATCATCACTGCAGTAGGTCGCTGAGCACAGATAGAGATCACAACTTTACCGACCACTCGTCTAGAAGACACCCAGCCAATACGCTCAGACTGCAGGCTTTGGTTATTTTCTCCACCCAGCCACAGTTGCCCATCAGGGGCGATATGCAATACTTTTTTTAGGATAAGGCCATACAAAGCATGATCCACAACAACAAGATGACCTACTTCTAGAGTCCGGTAAAAACGACTTATAAAAACAAAGTCCCCATCATACAGTCGTGGCACCATGCTATTGCCCAGCACTTTAATTAGACGAAACATAATCCCTCTCTCAGCTAATAATCCTGTTAATCAAACTAACAATATGGCTTGTCTATTTTGAGCTTAAAACCATCCCGCTATTTTAGGACATTAGATCTGGGTATACGGTTTCTAAAGCAGGCGGATAAGGACAAGGTGCACGATAAGTCGAGACTCCTTTTGTCAGCCAAAATGCTTCAGCGAATAGGTTGATTTTTTCCACCAATGCCTCGCTGTCAGCACGATCTATTCCTTGTTTGCATTTGGAAGCCTGTACCATAATATCGTGTACCATTGCGTGCATTCCCTCTACCTGCTCAAACTGTGCAGACTTGAAGTAATCCCCCCAAATGATACGAACTTCGTCTTTAACATCGTTACAGGTTTTTTCTTTCTCACGTACTAAGCGTGAAATTTTTGCCACATCCGACACAGATAGACTCATGCCATCTCCGACTTCATGAATCAGGTCGATCATACGGACACAACTCAATGCGGCAAGCAATGCCCCTGAAGGGTCATAAATTTTACAAGGAATATCGCAATGTGCTTGGGCTTGTTTAAAGCCAACGACTCTGTCTAACAGTTTAATCATCTGATGCATCATGGTGAACGCGTCCTTTAGTTTTACTTTTTCTTCTCATTAAAAATTGCTTGTAGTAGACACCTGCAGCTAAAAAAAGGCCGACTAAGAAAAACGCCACATTATGGAAAGTCAGTAACACATTACCCTCACCTGCTTGAGCAAATGCATAATCAGCAACCAAACTGGCTAATAAACTCCAACACGCTGTGACAGCCTTTTTTTTCATGCCTCAGCTCCTAGTGACGTACCACGGCTTTCGAATAAGAGGTTGCCTGCGCTATTGCTTGCATTAACACCTTACTTTGCGCTTTCAACTTAGCATTATGGCTTTGGCTAAACAGATCCCATTCAAAGCGAATATGAGTAGCGGTTCGCATAATCAAGTTACGCTGCTCGTCAGCCAAATCAGGGCGAGTCAAAATTGCCTGTAAGAAGTTCGTCGCATTTTCATATTGCAAATTGGCTGAGATATAGTCACCTAATGCAACAAACGCTTCAGCAATATTTAAATAACTGACCACCGCAGCAGACACATAAGATTCGGGGTCTTGATAAAAGCCGCAATCAAAGTCATTTTCAACTTTTGCCAAGGCTTTTCGGTTCAGATCTACCGCATCAGAAAAAGCGTGCTTGAAATAGGCTTGATTGGCTTCTCTAGTTAACTTTTCCCAGTACTGCATAATCATCTCCACTTTGGTTGATTGTCATACTAATAAATGAATAAAACAAAGTAACGAGAATCATTATCATCAAAGAGCAGAGAAAAATCCAGCATTATTGAGAATAAATCTCATTTGGTATGCTTTTTTACAAATGAAGATCGAGATAGACAAGCCTATGATCAGAGGTATGCTCTAATAACTGTGCAGCACGACTCCTCTTTGAAGGCCAGAAAACAGCTTGATTGGAGGGGGAAAGCGTTTGACTTGGACGAACATAGTCTGCTTGCATGCGCCAAACAGCGGTGTGATGTTTAGTGATACTTTTGTTGATTGCGGTAGTGTGTTCAGCGGCACCTAAGCTTTCAGGAAAAGCACATTGAGACATTTTGGGGTGATGTAATAGGTTAACGATCGCTTGACGATAAGAGTCACCCTCTACAGGAGATGCATTTAAATCCCCAAGCAACACAAAGTCTTCCTGCTCCAGACCGCCATATCGACCTTGATCATCATAAAAGTAGGATTCAGAAGACAAATAGTCTGTCCAGAAACGAATTTCATCATGATTACGACAAGCATTGCGCCTCTCCTCTCCATCAAACACGGGAGGTGTAGGGTGTGAACATAAACAGCGCAACACTCTACCTTCTACATTGACCGCCACATCCCAATGAGACTTTGAAGATAATGGTAATACCGCCATATCTTCGACATCAAACCATGGTTTCCCTTGAGCATCTTTTGGTAAACATGGGGCTGGCATGTCTTGCCAAAGAAAAGACTTGAAGGTCCGTGATGCGCAGGTATCAATAGGAAAGCGTGACAATAAAAGCATGCCATATTGCCCTGGAAACAGGCCATAGCCTAAAGCATCATTTGCTTGGTTAGAGGCGATACCATCTTTGTCAAAGTCACGGCCAGAAGGCATACCAGTATTAACGGCTTGGCAATATGCATAGGGATAATCTATCGCAGGGTATGAGCTGGGCTGTCGAAGCGCCTGCTGCAACAAGGCAACCACTTGACCACTAGGGTCAAAATCCACCTCATTGAGCAAGATAATATCTGGGCGAATATGCTGTAACAAGGCTACCGTAGCCAATACCTGCTTATCTCTCCCAGATTTAATAGCGGTTAGCAGTGCCCCCTGATGAGAGCGGCTGAGTGCAGTATTGTAGCTCGCAATGCGAACTACCATTCGATGCCTGCTTGCGCTTTCACTCCATTAGCAAAAGCATGACGCTCGTTTGCCACTTTACTGTGTGTATCAACACTGTCCAGCAATGCTCGCGGTGCCGTTCTGCCTGTCATCATGACATTTTGATGAGCAGGACGTGCCTCCAATGCGGCTAATAAATCCGCTTCATCTAAATGACCATATTTATACATATAGGTAATTTCATCGAGCAGAACAAAGTGTATGTCTGGGTTAGACAAGACTTGCTTTGCTAGCGCCCACGCCTGCTCAGCGGCTTGCTTTTCTAACTCAGGGTTACGGGTTTCCCAGCTAAAGCCATGGCCCATCACATGGAATTCAACCTTCGGATGCTCACCAAAAAACAACTGTTCTCCGGTTGCTTTACGGCCTTTGATAAACTGAATAACCGCACACTTTTGACCATGTCCTAATGCTCTTGCCATGGTACCAAAGGCACTGGAGCTTTTGCCCTTACCTGTGCCAGTAAGAAGAATAGTAACGCCACGCTCTTCTGTTGCAGCAGCAATACGCTGATCCACCACGGCTTTCTTCTTTAATAAACGTGCTTCTTCTTTCCCATCAAGTTCAGTCATCTGTTATCTCTTCTTATATAGCAGCCAGCTAGGGTAATAGAGGCCTTTATGGATCGCGAACAACCTGAGTATAAAGATCAGAGCCACGGCGTAAATCGAGTTATATTCATGTGAAGGTATGTTTTTTTGAAGAAGCACTAGCAGCACTGCACCGATAAAAGCGGGCGTCGCATAAAACTCTCGCCCTAATACCATCGGCGGTCGATTACTCACTAGATCACGAATAATCCCGCCGGCGACCCCTGTTGTCACGCCCATTGTAATAGCAATAGTGGGAGAGAAACCAAGATCCAATACTCGCTCGGTTGCCACTACTGTAAATAGGGCTAAACCAAAGGCATCCGCATAATGAAACACCCGTTGCCGATCATTAATAATACGCACTGCGAAAAAGGCAAAAAGAGAAGACAAGAATGCAACCCAAAGGTAAGAAGTGTCCTTCACCCAGTAAACATCTTCAACGCCCAATATAGTATCTCGAATCGTCCCTCCTCCTAAGGAGGTCACCATGCCTAACAAGACGATACTAAAAAGGTCCATATCTCGCTTTCCTGACGATATAACCCCAGTTATTGCAAACGCTGCAATGCCTATCATACCTAAAATATATAACAGCATAGTGTCATTTTCTCTGTTCTTATCATGTTCTATTGAAGGGATTTAGAGGACCCAATCGCCAGCGCCTAAACGCTTTAGAGAAATATAGTCATCTTGAATATAGAGCTCTGTCACACTCATAAAGCCAACATCGATACGATGGGCTTGCTCCAGCGGCCACTGGCACAACAAGCTTACCAATACTTTAATCACACCTGCATGGGTCACCACAACCAAGTGCTCCACATCGCTTTTTTGTCGCGCTAACCACCAGCCCCATACTCGATTTGCCAACGCCTGAAGAGACTCACCTTGATAGGGTGCAGCATGAAGCATATTGTTAAACCATAAGTCGATCGACTCTCTAGGAATATTCCGCCATAGCTGTTTTTCCCAGAGCCCAAAATCAAGTTCCTTCAACGCCTCACTCATACGCGAATGATCTTGGCTAATAAAACTCGCAAGCTTAGCAGCTCGCTTTAATGGGCTATGATAAAACACCGTATTATCAGCTGTAATTCGTTGCTCAAGGTACTGGCTTAAATGCGCCGCATCGGACATCCACCCTGGTGCCAAGGGCACATCTGTTTGCCCATAACAAAGCCCTTTTTCGACATCTGGCCTCGGATGACGGATCAAATACAGCTTCATGCTAAGGCATCCATCAAACACAGCAGAACTAACACTTCACTAATCTGCTCTATCGCCCCTAATGTATCACCATTAAAGCCCCCAATACGACGCTGTAAATAGTAGCGGCAAGCAAACACCAGCCCGACCAAAACAAGCAGCGCTTTGATCAGATAAGAGAAATCTACAAGCAGTATTAAGAGACACGGCAACACAGCCAGCGCCCATTGAGGTATGGTCAATTTCGCAATCATGCTAGCGGCTTTACTCTTACCAAAAGAGACGTACTCCATTGAATTCATCAGTAACAATGGGGTTAACCGAGCCAAACAATGCATGGCAATCCAGGCCATTAATGCTGAGCCAGAATGACCATAACCATCTAAAAAATAGGTAAGAACTTGGCTTAACAGCAGCCATTTCAACATTAAAGAAAACCAAATAGACAAGGCGGCATAACTGCCAATCCTAGAGTCTTTCATTATTTCTAAGCGTTGCTCTTTGTTCCAGCCCCCCACTAAACCATCACACGCATCCATCAAGCCATCTTCATGAAAGCCACCCGTGATTAACACCGCGGTCAAAAGCATAAATACAGCTTGGATCGTGCTTGGTAATCCAGAGAAACACAATGGCCAAGCACTTACTAAAGCGACAATAATGCCTACCCAAGGTAAAAAGCACACCGCTGGGGTGTGCTTTATGTCATCACTCCAATCTACTTTCATTGGGAGACGAGTATAGGTAACAAGGCTACGTTTGAAGCCCTGCCAATGGGGGTTAAATATTGTCACCGTCGCTTACACCTGCACTTTCAAAGCTTGCCATGTTATTTAAAAAGAGCGCGGCACTTTGAATAATGGGATAAGACAAGATCGCGCCTGAACCTTCACCTAGTCGCAAATCCAGCGCCAAAATAGGCTCTGCATGAAGAGCATCCAAGAGTGATTTGTGGGCTTTCTCATTTGATTGATGCGCAAAAATCGCATATTCACGCACATGTGGCGCAACTTTTTGTGCAAACAACAAAGCAACAGAACAAATAAAGCCATCCACTACAAATGCAACTTTACGCTGAGCAGATTGGAGCATCGCCCCTGCCATAGCCAGAATTTCAAACCCGCCGACCTGTTCGGCCAAGGTTTGAGCATCCCACATCGCCATGGGAAGCCCTGTTTGCTCTTCAGCACGCTTTAAAGAGCGCGCTATCACTTGAGCTTTTTTAGAGACGCCCCCTTCATCCAAACCAGTACCACGACCAGCACTTTGTTCTGGATCTATTCCCATCAATGCCGTCATCATACAAGATGAAACACAGGTATTGCCTATCCCCATTTCGCCAAACATTAATAAGTTGACGCCATTATCCAGCGCATTATCTACCTCAGCAACACCAGCTTGAATCGCCAATGAAAGTGCCTGAGAGGTCATCGCGGGTGCTTGGCTAAAGTCATTGGTGGCAAACGCAACTTTGCGCTTAGCTAATAATGGATGGTCTTCTAACTCTGCATTAACGCCTACATCTACAACTTGTAATGGCACCTTATGCTGTGCGCAAAATACGCTAACAGCAGCTCCACCATGCAAGAAATTCATCACCATTTGTGGTGTCACTTCCTGAGGGTATAAACTGACCCCCTGAGCAACGACACCATGATCCCCAGCGAAAACAATCATCTTAGGCTTAGATACATCAACGGTCAGGCTGGTTTGGATTCTGCCAAGCTGAAAAGCTAAGGATTCTAATACACCTAAAGCCCCTAAGGGCTTTGTCTTATTATCAATTTTATGCTGTAAATCTTGGTTGAATAAGGACGATGGCGCCTCAATAGAAAACTGCTCAAACACCCTTGTCTCCTTAACCTTATGCTTTTTGGGCACGTTGGCGCACGACCTCAAACAAACAAATCCCTGTTGCTACCGAGACATTTAAACTGGATACAACTCCCGCCATCGGTAACTTAACAAGATAATCACATTGCTCACGTGTCAAGCGGCGCATGCCATCCCCTTCTGCTCCCATTACGATGGCCGTCGGAATGGTGAAGTCTTGCTCATAAACTGTTTGCGTCGCTTCTCCTGCGGTACCAAAGATCCAAACGCCTTGGTCTTGCAACTTCTTCATCGTACGAGCTAAGTTAGTCACCGCATAAACAGGAATACTTTCTGCTGCCCCACACGCCACTTTACTTACCGTGGCATTCAAAGGCGCCGAATTGTCTTTTGGCATCACAACCGCATGCGCACCAGCAGCGTCTGCACTTCGTAAACATGCTCCTAAGTTATGAGGGTCCGTTACACCATCCAAAATAATAATCAGTGGGTTCTCATCAAGCCCTTCTACTAAGCTATGCAAGTCGCCTTCGTTACCTGCTTTGGTCATGGTGGTATAAGCCACAACACCTTGGTGTACAACACGTTCCTTATTTTTGCTAAAAAGCTGGTCAAGGTCGCGACGCGCCACTTGGCTGTAACGCACTTTATTAGCTTTACACAGCTGCATTAGGCGCTGTGTTTTCTTGTCATCACGGCCTTCTTGAAAGCGTACTTCTTTAATTCGCTCTGGTTGCTGTGACAAGGCATTTTCTACGGCATGAATACCGTAAATCCATTCTAAATCTGACATTATGACGTTTTTACTCTAATCGGATAAATCAATTAATCGCGAGCACGAGGCTTGGCGTTGTTCTTTTTCGCTTTCTTTGGCTTTTTGGCTTTGGCCTTTTTTACCGCTGAAGCAGGCTTGGCTTTGGCTGCGCTCTGAGCACTTTTCTTTTGACGAATTTGCTTGCCTTTAGATGGGCCTCGACGTTTTTTTGTCCTAGGCTTTTTCTCACCTTCTTTACTGTCTTGAGCGCCTTTTTCAGCCTCGCCTTGTGAATTCTTAGGTGCTACTTGTTTCGGTTTCGCACGTCCCCCTAACTCAATCGGAGGCAGTTGCGCTAATTGCATTTCAAGCTCAGACACATCGTTGCGCTCGACCTTCTTACGTGGGCGAGGTTGAGCATCATCCAAGCTTAAATCAATCTTACGCTGCTCTAGATTAACGCTTGCCACCTTCACTTTAAGGCGATCACCTAGGCGGTACACGCGCCCTGTTCTTTCACCAATAATCGCTTGATGCTCTAAATCATGAACAAAGTAATCTTGTCCTAACCCAGAAATGTGAATCAAACCATCAACAAACAGGCCTTGCAGCTCGACAAACAAACCGAACGAGGTCACTGCTGTCACAACACCATCAAAGGCTTCACCTAAATGTTGTTCTACATACTGACACTTTAACCAAGCTTCTACATCACGTGTCGCTTCGTCGGCACGGCGTTCAGTAACCGAACAAGAGTCACCTAATCCGTCCATATCCGCTTGATCGTAGCCGTATATTTTTCGCTCTTTCAGTGTTGGGCTACCTGCCACTCTGTGGGCTTGACGTACAACAGGTCGTCCTTCTCCACGAATAAGGTAGCGAATCGCACGATGCACTAACAAATCAGGATAACGACGAATCGGAGAGGTAAAGTGCGTGTAGGCTTCATAATTCAAACCAAAATGGCCTAGATTATCCGCCTGATAAACCGCTTGGGACATAGAACGCAACAACATAACTTGAATACTACGAGCATCAGCACGGTCTTTAATTTGCTCAGCCAATACCGCGTAATCACTGGGTGTAGGTTTTAAGCCACCTGTCAACTCAAGCCCCAACAAACCTAAGTAGGAACGCAAGGTCAATAAGCGATCTTCTTTAGGTCCTTCATGAACACGGAATAACGCAGGCAAATCTGCCTTAATCAACAACTCTGCCGCGGCAACATTCGCACACAGCATACATTCTTCGATCAATTTATGAGCATCATTACGCTCAACAGGGACAATCTGATCTATCTTGGAGTTCTCGTCGAAGACCATACGAGTTTCAACGGTATCAAACTCCATTGCACCACGCTCATCACGGGCACCTTTTAAAACATGATACAGACCATTTAGAGCATCAATATGAGAAACGATAGGGGCATAACGTTCGCGCAATTCGAGGCCGTCATCTTCCGGTTCTGCCGCGATCATTTTCGCTACCTTGGTATAGGTAAGACGCGCATGAGACTTAATCAGACCTTCATAAAACTTGTAACCGCGCATTTTGCCTTTGGTCGTCAAAGAGACCTCAGCTACCATCGCCAAACGATCCACATCTGGGTTTAAAGAGCACAAGCCGTTAGACAGAACTTCTGGCAACATAGGCACAACTCGACCTGGGAAGTATACTGAGTTACCTCGCACAATCGCCTCTTCGTCCAAAGCCGTGTCTTTTTTCACGTAGTGCGACACATCGGCGATAGCAACAAATAATTTCCAGCCACCCGGCGTCTTTTCGCAATAAACAGCATCGTCGAAATCACGAGCGTCTTCACCGTCAATGGTAACAAACGGCATATCACGTAAATCCACACGGTGTGCTTTGTCCTCTTCCGCCACTTCTGTCGTGAAGTTTTGTACTTGTTTTTCAACCGCTTTTGGCCATTCGCTAGGGATTTCATAACGGTGAATAGCCACGTCGATTTCAAGCCCTGGCGCCATAAAGTCGCCAAGTACTTTTTTCACTATGCCTCTAGCAGGTTTACCACGCTCTGCGTAATTGACGATTTCAACTAACACGTATTGGCCATGATTAGGCGTAATCGCAGAGTCTTTGCCGATCAAAATATCTTGTGAAATACGAGGGTTTTCAGGAGTTACAAAAGCAGTACGGCTTTCTTCGTAATAACGACCAACAAGCTGGCTATGTTTGCGTTCAATGACTTCCACCACCACGCCATCTAAGCGGCCTTTCACGCTGCGTCCAGATAAACGAACCTTAACTTTATCGCCGTCCATGACATTTTGCATTTGGCGATAGGAAAGGAAAATATCATCATCACTTTGACGCAAGAGAAAGCCATGGCCTTCTTTGTTGCCTTGTACATAGCCTTCAATTAAATCGCTTTCTAAAATAGGAGTATATTGATCATTTTGGTTGCTCGTAAGCTGATGATCACGACACATGGCAATCAAGCGGCGACGTAACGCTTCTATCTGATCATCACCAGTCAGGGCAAACTCTTTGCATAACTCTAAATGGCCGAGGCTAGCATTCTTAGAGGTCAGAAATTCTAAAATAAACTCTCGGCTCGGTACCGGATTATCGTACTTAGAAGCTTCTCGCTGTTTATGTGGGTCGTTAATATTTTTATTACTCAATGTATATTTATCCTTGGTTTATTCAATACGCCGCACTTTATATAAACAAGCTTTAACAACGTATCGCTTAGAACATTTGCCGTCGTTGATCTATTGACCAAGTGACGAACGAGTCTAATTTGGTGTCATTATAGAGCATTATCACTCAATACTCTTTAGCTGAAAGCGTCCCTTGACACAAACAAGCAATGTCGCACTGCTGTCTCTTGTAATTCCACAACAAAATAGGCGCTATCGGCGTCCTTATAAGCTGCTTATAACAAATCAAAATGAAACTTTTTCGACGATTTTAATTTTTTTTATAAGCTTTTGGTCGCATTTTGAACAAAAACAACTAATACATCGAATAATTCGATAGCTTTTACAGACTAAAGCTACTGCCTATGGCGAACCAAATGCATTTCTGCCATGACTTTGGTGGAAATTTCTTCCACAGACAGCTTAGTTGAGTTCAAAAACGGAATCCGCTCTTGACGGTATAAAGACTCTACTTCTTCAAGTTCATAGCGACATTGTCGCGGTGAGGCATATTTGCTTGCCGCCATTCTGCCGGTTCGTATTTCATGCAACCTGTCTGGGTCTATGGTTAAGCCAAACAGCTTTTTCTTGTGTGCTTTTAAGGCTTTAGGCAAGCCAGGTGAGGAGAAATCATCTTCGGTAATCGGGTAGTTAGCGGCCTTGATACCATACTGCATTGCGAGGTATAAGCTGGTTGGGGTTTTGCCTGATCGCGACACCCCTAATAAGATGATGTCCGCTTCATCGAAATTTTTGATAGATACTCCATCATCGTTCGCAAGCGCATAGTTTATCGCGTCTATTCGCCCATCATAGACCCCCTCCTTCATACCATGAGCTTTTTGCGCTGTGGGTTGAGCAGGCACCCCCAAGGCTTTTTCAATCGGTAACAAAAGGTCACCAAATAAGTTGTAACAATGACAATCACACGACTGAATGACATCACGAATATGAATGTCTGAAATAGTATAGAAAACCAAAGGTGGCTCTTTGGACTCTACTTCTAAATTGATCTGTTGTTTTAACCCATTGGCTTGGTCCATGGTGGTTAAAAAAGGCACACTTTGGGTCTCTACCGCCACATCAAAAAAAGATAACATAGCGGATCCAAACACTTCTGCCGTGATCGCAGTACCATCTGAAACGAAATACACTTTCATCATATTTTTCTCATTTTGTTGTTATGTAACAACATTTAATTTTTCAATTGAAATAAAACAACATCGAATAATCGATTTTATTCCATGTCCTTGCGCTACATACAATGACTCTAGACACAGTGCTTTGACAAGTCATCAAAGACAAACTAAAGCCTTGCCGTCGTTATAAAAAAAGAAGCTAATCAGGTAACTATTTGGGAGTCCCGTGTGAGCAATTTTATAAAGTGGTTCAAAGATCTTCGTTTGGAAGACGTCGCTGAAGTAGGTGGTAAAAACGCCTCTTTAGGAGAAATGATTTCTAATCTGACAGAGCTTGGTATTCAAGTACCAAATGGTTTTGCCACTACATCTTATGCTTACCAAAGCTTTCTTGAAGAAAGTGGATTAGATGCCAAAATTCATCAAGTACTCGACAGCCTAGATATTGATGATGTGCACGCTCTGGCTGAAGCCGGGGTAAAAATCCGTCAGTGGGTCGAAGAAACGCCTTTTTCTCCAGAATTTGATGCTGAAATAGAGCAAGCCTTCAAAGTTTTATGTGATGATAATGCTGACGATACATCTTTTGCCGTCCGTTCATCAGCCACTGCAGAAGACCTACCTGATGCCTCTTTTGCAGGACAACAAGAAACCTACTTGAATGTAAAAGGCCTCGCCGACATTAAAGCATCCATTAAGCGTGTTTTTGCTTCTTTATATAACGACCGCGCTATCTCTTACCGAGTACACCAAGGTTTTGAACATAAAGGCGTTGCGCTGTCTGCTGGGATTCAAAAAATGGTTCGCAGTGACATAGGCGCATCAGGCGTACTATTCACCCTAGACACTGAATCAGGCTTCGATGAAGTGGTCTTTATTACTGCCGCTTACGGTCTAGGAGAAATGGTTGTACAAGGTACTGTAAACCCAGATGAATACTATGTGCATAAACCCACACTTGCAGCACAACGACCCGCTGTTGTCCGTAAATCATTAGGCTCTAAAGCTCAAAAAATGGAGTACGCTGAAGCCGGCAGTGACGAATTCGTCGACATTGTTCCTGTCGCTCTAGACGATCAAAACCGCTTTGCCTTAAGCAATGAAGAAATAGAAGACCTTGCGCGTCAAGCATGCATCATAGAACAGCATTACGAGCGCCCGATGGACATTGAATGGGCTAAAGACGGCATCGATGGAAAAATATACATAGTTCAAGCGCGCCCAGAAACCGTGCGCAGTCAGGCTAATGCTCAAAGCATGGAACGTTTCTCTCTTAAAGAAACCTCATCTGTGCTCATCACAGGCCGTGCTATAGGTCATAAAATTGGTAGTGGCGAAGTCAAGGTGCTGTCTTCCATTACCGAAATGGACCGCATCCAACCGGGTGATATTTTGGTCACAGATATTACCGACCCAGATTGGGAGCCTATCATGAAACGAGCATCTGCGATTGTTACCAATCGAGGTGGTCGTACTTGTCACGCAGCTATTATTGCTCGTGAGTTGGGTATCCCTGCTGTGGTGGGCTGTGGCGATGCCACAGAAGTACTAAAAGATGGTCAAAAAGTCACTGTGTCTTGTGCTCAAGGAGACATGGGCTTTGTTTACCAAGACGAATTGAAGTTCGATGTTATTACCTCCGAAGTCGGCAATATGCCAGACCTGCCAGTTAAAGTCATGATGAACGTAGGTAACCCAAACCGCGCTTTTGACTTTGCAATGCTGCCAAATGCAGGCATAGGTTTAGCCCGCTTAGAATTTATTATTAACCGCATGATTGGCATTCATCCGAAAGCACTATTGAATTACGAACAAATGTCAGCATCAGTGAAAGAAGAAATTGATCACCGTATCGCCGGCTACCAAGGACCTGTTGAATTTTACGTTGATAAACTGGTGGAAGGTGTTGCCACACTTGCCTGCTCTTTCTCTCAAAAGCCAGTTATCGTCCGCTTGTCAGATTTTAAATCAAATGAGTACCACAACTTAGTAGGTGGTCCTTTATTCGAACCAGACGAAGAAAACCCAATGCTTGGTTTCCGTGGTGCAGCACGCTACATCGACGACTCATTCCGCGATTGTTTCGCTTTGGAATGTGAAGCGATTCGTCGTGTCCGTAACGAGATGGGATTAACCAATGTGCAAATCATGATTCCTTTTGTCCGAACTCTAGAAGAAGCCCAACAAGTTACAGAACTGCTTGCTGAACAAGGCCTAGAACGCGGCAAAAATGGATTGAAAGTCATCATGATGTGTGAACTGCCTTCAAATGCTTTGTTAGCAGATGAGTTTTTAGAGTTTTTTGATGGTTTCTCCATCGGCTCAAATGACCTGACACAATTAACATTAGGCTTAGATAGAGATTCAGGCTTAATCGCGGATAAATTTGATGAACGAAATCCAGCAGTGAAAAAGCTGCTTAAAATGGCGATATCAGCTTGCCGAGAAAAAGGAAAGTACGTAGGAATCTGTGGCCAAGGCCCATCAGACCATGCGGATTTTGCTGATTGGCTCGTAGCTCAAGGGATAGAGAGTGTCTCTCTCAACCCAGATACCGTCGTTGAAACCTGGCTGCACCTTAATGAAGTATTGGAAAATACGGCATTAAGTCAGAATGCCGTTTAGTCACGGCCAGTAACGTTATTGTAACGTCACTCTCTAGTTTTATGCCCCGCTTTGCGGGGCTTTTTTTCTCTATTAAAACTGATAACCCAACAAATAATCCTCCCTTAATCATCAAGCGAACTGGCACTTTTATAGAGCCATCAAGCTATCCCTACCCTTGAATAAAAATAGCTGCTAGTAAGTTACAACTGGATGTCATCTGGCTGATACAGTGCTTTTATGCCGCTCAAAAACTTATATCTCGAGAGGAGTAGCCCCTCTCCCTGTCACAGAACCGTAGTACGGACTTCGTATACGGCTCATACAAACTTCCATTGGTAATCCTCCCCTCAAACACAGCTTAGGTCTGGCTGAATATTGGGCTTTACGCTATTTTGCACAGTTACCCACCTAAACTGTCGATACAGGTTCACTTACGTTGTGTACTGCTAACCTGCTATCGTTTCTGCAGCACTCACATTGGATTCGGATTCTCTTCCCCTCAGTCGGGGTGAGACAGATTTCTTTCAACCTGACGGGTATGCCACCTGCGCTAGGCCAAAAAAAACGCCCAATGAAAATCATTGGGCGTTTTTTTAGTCTGTTTTAACCGCAAAAATCAGTTTACAGCGAGTGCTCGAGCTCTGTTTCTACGACAAATTAAAACAAGCTCAATAGCAGAAATAAGGATCAAAGTATAACCAAGGGTTTCTGTTCCTTCTTCCACGATATCTTTAACCACACGCATGTAGTTATCCCCCATCACGGATGTCCAAAAGGAGTTTCGCCCCATCATGCGTGAGAAAGCTAACACAATGACAATGCCCGATAAACAAGTACCGTAACAGGCTGTTTCTGAATAAGCTTTAAGTGAAGGGTAGATGTGTGAAAATTTACCCCACAAAGAAACCAACACGGTACCTAAGATTAAATAAACAATCGTTTGCCAAGCACCATCAAACACGTATTGATCAAGAAGAGCATCAGACTCTCTGACAAACATCATAGCCAACAAAGCCGCCAGCATAGTGCCTGCAATTTTGAGTTTAGGATCAATTCGTGAAGCATAAAGAAACAACATACAACTTAAGAATGTCATAGCATCTTGCATATGCTCAGTAAGTGTGTGCTCACTATAAGCTGCTAATGTTTTAAATTCATATCCCTCTAGCCCAATAAGGTAGCCAACCCCAGCCAAAGAAATGAGATATATAAAAGCTCGCAATAAAAACATAAAAAAGCCCGTTGCAATAATTTTGCTGGATAATAACCAAAATCAGTAATAAAAACGACACTTCTATTATACTTTCTAAAATGTTCCCCTATTGAATAGAGTTTAATAACACTTAGGCTCTAATTGAGATAATAAAAAGAATTCTTTCAACTTCGGTTTCTCTCATTCTCCATCAATTCATCTTGCATATTTCCTACATACTCTGCCACTTTACTAGGCGAAGAAAAATGCGCTATGTGGTACATAGCATCACCTTCTTGGACCAATGGTATATTTTGCTTTCCTATAATAATGCCGCCATTATTACAAACCACATCGTCCAATACTTCACCATAAGGATCCTTAATTTGAGCTAAAAGATCCCCGCTTTCTACCACATCCCCAAGCGACTTAATGTGCGTTGTAAAACCACTGTCTGTTGCTCTAATCCAGCTGCTACTACGAGCAATCCTTGGCTCAGAAAGTGATTTTTTACTGCGCGATTTTGGTAGCATTCCTAGATGTCTCATCACACCTATAATGCCTTTTACACCAGCTCGAATAGACAGCTCATCAAACCTAAGTGCTTCACCTGCTTCATATAAAATCACTTTGGCTCCCACATCATTAGCACACTCCCTTAACGATCCATCTCTCAGATTTGAATCTAAAATCACGGGAACACCAAATGCTGTCGCAATTTCCAATGTCTCTTGATCCGCTAAATTGGCACGCACTTGAGGTAAATTACTGCGATGCAAACTTCCTGTATGTAGATCAATTCCATAGTCTGCTTTAGACACTATCTCACCTAAAAACCTGTCTGCGATGCGGCCAGCCAGAGAGCCCCGCTTAGAACCAGGAAAAGAACGATTTAAATCGCGCCTGTCCGGTAAATAACGGCTCTGATTTAACACCCCATAACCATTTACAACAGGAACGGCAATAAAGGTACCGTGTATACGATCCAAATACTTGCTTTGAATTAAACGGCTAATGATCTCAATGCCATTTAACTCATCACCATGTATCGCAGCGCTAACAAAGAGCGTTGGTCCTGTTCTTTTCCCTCTTTTAACAAATACAGGCATCGACATATTTGTATCAGTATATAGCTTAACAATGGGTAATTTAATTTTTCTGGTTTCACCCATCCCAATAGAAATACCATCAATCGTTAAAATAGAGTTACTCATTAACCTCTACCTTTGGTTTTAGTATTTCCATTAGTCGCTGATTTTTCGATGTAATTTATGATCATCCCTGCTACGTCTTTATTTGTTGCTGACTCAATCCCTTCTAAACCAGGGGAGGAATTAACTTCCATAATAAGAGGCCCATTATTTGAACGTAGGATATCCACACCACAC
This sequence comes from Marinomonas pollencensis, assembly GCF_003387375.1. Lineage (GTDB taxonomy): Bacteria > Pseudomonadota > Gammaproteobacteria > Pseudomonadales > Marinomonadaceae > Marinomonas > Marinomonas pollencensis. The sequence goes on from NZ_QUNG01000015.1 coordinate 68,438, forward strand.
ATATTCAGCCCCATAACTTTTGCAGCATCAACAGCTGTCTTACGCTCTTCTGGTGACAATTTCACTAGAGAAGCAGTGCCGCCACGATGCAAATTTGAACGAAACTCCCCTTCAGCTCCCTGACGTTTCATTGCTGCAATGACTTTACCGCCGACAACTAAACAGCGAATATCAGCCCCTCCTGCTTCTTCGATGTACTCTTGAACCAAAATATTGGCTTTTAAGCCCATAAAAGCTTCAATGATCGACTCCGCCGTTTTATTCGATTCGGCTAATACCACTCCAATCCCTTGGGTGCCTTCCAAGAGCTTAATAACTACCGGAGCACCACCAACATTCTTAAGCAAATCGCCAATTTTATCAGGGTGATGAGCGAAACCAGTCTTTGGCAAGCCTAAGCCTTTACGCGACATTAATTGCAACGAACGCAATTTATCTCGAGAACGGCTGATAGCGACAGACTCATTAATACTATAGGTTCCCATCATCTCAAATTGACGAACTACCGCGGTTCCATAAAAAGTAACCGAAGCGCCAATACGAGGAATAACAGCATCGTATTTTGGTAAAGGCTTTCCATCGTAGCGTACGGAAGGACTGTTACTAGTAATGTCCATATAACAATGCATAGTGTCGATCACATCTACCTCGTGGCCGAGCTGTTCACCAGCTTCGACCAGACGCCGAGTGGAATAAAGGTTAGGGTTACGAGATAGAATAGCAATTTTCATGAATGTTCCTTGAACAGAAAAAGAATCTTTAGGTTAAAATCTTCTTAGAAAAATAGGCTTGTAACACGAGCGCGAGAATAGAGAATAACTCAACACTAAGAAAGTAAAATTTCGTTGAGAATGCAACTATTCACAAAACCATTGTCCTGTATTTCTAATTTAGCTATGTAAACAATGAAATAGATTAAAGCCTAATTCACCACCATGCTTTAAAAGAAACATTCTGAATAAAAAATTAAAAACTCATCAAGAAACCTAGATAGCTAAATGTAACTCGACTTTTTAAGGTATCTGCCCCCCTTTACTAAATCGAGACAGGCATATTATTAGCTTAATACAAGCGGCCATTACGCTCTCGATTGAAACCATTCGGTGTTCATGAAACCAAAAATATACTGATTAGCCATCAGTATTCGAAAGCAAAGTAGTAACTTCCTTTTGAAAGTCGATGATTAAGCAATTTTTACACATGAGAAAACCTCAGCTTAAGGCCGATAGATGACATTCAGATTGCTATTGGATTCAACCGAGCCGCTGATTATG
>NZ_QUNG01000016.1:0-45044 GCF_003387375.1 Marinomonas pollencensis
ACCGTGTGGGGCTCTTATGAAGAAACGCATGTGAGAGTAGGTCGTTATTAAGGCTCTTTTATCTAGGACAGGCATAGTTAAAATCTAGCAATCATACGCCTTACAGGCTTTTTGAGATGCAGAGATGGTCTGGGGTAGATCGGATAAGCTTGCCCTACGGATAAGCTTGCCCTACTAAACACTTTCTTTTATCTAGGACAGGCATAGTTAAAATCTAGCAATCATGCGCCTCACAGCCTTTTTAATGCACCGAGATGGTCTGGAGCTATGAGTCACTAAATACTCTCTTCTATCTAGGACAGGCATAGTTAAAATCTAGCAACGATGCTCCTTACAGGCTTTTTGAGGTGCCGAGATGGTCTGGGGTAGATCGGATAAGCTTGCCCCACTAAATACTCTCTTTTATCTAGGACAGGCATAGTTAAAATCCAGCAATGATGAGTTCTACTGTCTGATGACGTTAAATGATTGGTGGTCAGTGTTTTCCAATAATGTATATTGCGTGAATGACGCCTGGAATATAGCCGAATAACGTAAGCAGTATATTGAGCCAGAATGCACCACCAATACCGACTTGTAAAAATACGCCAATTGGCGGAAGTAAAATCGAAAATATAATTCTAATTAGATCCATGTCGTTTACTCCTTTCATTAATGCTCGCTTTTCAACGAACAGAAGATAAGAAAACTGAGAAATTATTGTCAATCGTGTTTTGTAGGCTAGTTGCTTGTTAGGAATTATGCGAGTTATAAACATAATGAAGGCGTTTATACTGTGACGGATGCTTGTGTGAGCTATTCACGTTATTAAGAATTTTTAGCTTGTGAATTTGTGCGCATCGATACTAACGGCTCTTTTTTATAAGCGTCAGGCTTTATTCCTAATTATCACAATTAATCTATTAAATATTTACCATACCTGAACACACACCCAATCGGGAATTCGCTACTATAAGCGGAAATGTTAAATAGATAGAGTTAGCTTATGCATCTACATAGTTTTTCAGAGCCTAGTAAAGGCTCTCACTTGGTCGGGGCGAAAGCTTGGAATGCATCCCGAAAAAGCCGTACAACGGGCCGTCTGCAGAGGTTAGTTAGTCGTTCGTTAGTGGCGGCTGGCGTGTTATTTAGTTTTACCGCTTGTGCAGCACAGACCTCAGTGCCTGCCGAACCAAGAGCCGGAGAGGCGTTTAACTATGCTTGGCTAAAAGGGTACGCTCGGCAGTTAGCGACTCAGACTTATCAAAGTCATAAGGGTGAGCTTCCGGCCAGTTTAAAAAGTTTGGATTGGGACGATTATCAACAAATTCATTTTGATAAAGATAAAGCGCTATGGACGGAAAGTAACACTGAGTTTCGTACCGAGTTATTTCACCTTGGTCTAGGCTTCGATACGCCAATTCACATCAATGAACTTGAAAATGGTAAATCAACTCCGGTTCCTTATTCGCCTGCTATGTTTGATTATGGTCAGTCTAAGGTTCATGGTAAAAAGCTTCCTCAAGATTTAGGTTTTGCTGGTTTTAGAATGCAGTTTGCCACAGATTGGCAGCGTGATGTGGTCGCCTTTTTAGGTGCAAGCTATTTTCGGGCGGTTGGTAGTGAAATGCAATATGGTCTTTCCGCGCGCGGGTTAGCGGTTGATACAGCATTACCTCATCCTGAAGAATTTCCGACTTTTACTAATTTCTGGTTAGAAAAGCCCAAGCCAGGGTCAGATCGAGTGACAGTTTATGCGCTCATGGACTCTCCTAGTGTATCGGGTGCATATCGTTTTGATATGACGCCAGGCGAACCCTTTAAGATGAAAGTAGATGCCGCTATTTATCCTAGAAAGGCGATAGAGCGTTTAGGTGTAGCACCAATGACCAGTATGTTTATGGCGGGTGAAAATGACCGTCGAACAGGTTACGACTGGCGTCCAGAAATTCACGATTCTGATGGTTTAGCAATGCAAACTGGTAGTGGCGAATGGATATGGCGCCCTTTAGGTAACCCTAAAAACTTACGTTTCAACGCCTATAGTGATGAAAACCCTAAAGGGTTTGGTTTGTTGCAAAGAGATCGTAAGTTTGACCATTATCAAGACGATGGGGTTTTTTACGAGAAACGTCCTAGCTTATGGATAGAGCCGCTTGGTCAGTGGGGCAAAGGTTCTGTTCAGTTGGTTGAGATTCCAACGTTGGATGAAACATTCGATAATATTGTTGCATTTTGGCATCCTGCAAAGCCCGTTCTGCCAGGCCAAGAGCTACTTTATAGCTACAACATGTATTGGGGGAGTCATCCACCAGTGCATTCTCCTCGCGCTCGAGTAGTTGATACCTTTACAGGAATTGGTGGTGTCATTGGTAAAAAGCGTCATTATTACAGTAAGCGTTTTGTCGTGGACTTTGCTGGCGGCTCTTTGGCAATGCTAGGCAGAGACACAGAAGTAAAAGCAATGATTACAACTTCGAAAGGTAAGGTAGAAATTGAATCAGCGCGACCTTTGCATTCGATCGATGGTTACCGAGTTATGTTTGATTTAGTGCCGCCGGATGCTACTTCTGACCCTATTAATATGCGAGTGTATTTAGAGGCCAATGGTCAGCCATTATCTGAAACTTGGCAATATCAATGGAATCCACCAGAAGAGAAAGATAGGGCGCTGCATAATGCAGGGCATCTAAAATAGTTCCCTTTTCACTTGCGAAGCGCTGGATTAACCTCCGGCGCTTTTTTTGTTTCAGAGACATGTTGTTAGCCAGTAAACAGCATCGGCGATAACTGGCGACCTTGTGCTGTATAAGCATTAAAGCGTTGCGCTAGCAGTGATGGAAGTTGTTCTGGTTTTATGGGGCAAAAGCCATGCTTTTGATAAAAGGGGACGAGATGAGAAAAGGCAAAACAATAGCAGGCTTTTTCTGCTAAAGCGCTTTCGATAGCGTTTAGCAAGTAGCCACCGAGCCCTTTTTCTCTATGTTGAGGCGCGGTCACCATGGCTGTTAAAAGTTGGCAATCTGAGAGTTGTTTGAGGCGGACCGCTGAAACAATATTATGGCCTTCTTTTAGTACCCATATGGGGTCGGCTTTGTTTGGTTTTCCACTTGGATAGTGCTGTTGATAGAATTTCTTTACGAGTAAGAACCAAAGGGCTGGCACGCGTTCAACGGTCAGTGTGTGAGTTTGCATTGAGTTACTTTTACTGCGGCTTAGAGAAGAAAGAATAATAGCATAGAGTTTTATTTCGGCTACTTTGGTAGGATCATAGCCATTAATGTATTCAATGAGGATGAATCATGCGACAACAAGTGGTTTTTTGGTGTCTGTGTGTGCTGATGAGCCCCATCTGGGCGGCAGAAAGTAGGGATGTTTTTCTCTCCAAGTCTGGTGAGAGTTTCTCGGCATACGAGGCGCGTGCAAACGCCTTTTTACAAACCCATAAAGAATGGGTTAAAGAGCAAGATTCAGCGCGAGAAGTGAGTGCTGTTATGCCATTTGAATTGCAGCCAGACCCTGAGGAGTGTGCGGCTTCTCCGAAAGTTGGGGTGCTGCTTTCTCATGGTTTGTCAGATTCGCCATTTTCGATGCGAGACCCTGCTAGGGCACTGCAAGCAGCTTGTTATCAGGTGCGGGTTATTTTGCTGCCAGGGCATGGTACACGCTCTTCAGATTTGCTCTTCGTTGATGAAGATGATTGGCGCGACGCCTTCCAAAGCGCTGCCGATGTCTTTAAACAAGAAGTTGATGTGCTTTATGTAGGTGGGTTCTCTACTGGTGGAGCACTTGCAGCGGAATACGCTTGGCAGAATCCTCAGTCAGTAGCAGGTGTTATCTTGTTCTCGCCTCTGTTCAAGATCAACAGCAGCATTGATTGGTTGTCGCCGATGCTGTCTTATTTCAAAGATTGGTTAGATAATTATCCTACGGATGACTTTGCTAAATATGCTTCCATCCCCGTGCCGGCTATTGCCTCGGCGTATCGTTTGGCTAAAGATGTGCGCAATAGATTGATCGATAATCCGCAAGCGATCCCGGTGTTTATGGCTCTGTCAGAAGATGATCAAACGGTAGATGCGACCGTCAGTAAGACTGTTTTTAAAAAGGCAATGGTGAGCTCAAAGAGCCAGATGCTCCTTTATAGCCGCTTACAGCCTAATGCCAACACAGATAGAGTGAGAATCTACAACACAAATTGGCCTCAACAACGGATACTAGGATTGTCCCATATGGCTATTCACGGTGATCCACAGAATACCTATTATGGTGAGCAGGGTCGCTATCGTATTTGTAGTTGGTATCTTGAAGAGCCGCTTAATTATCAGGCTTGCCGATCGGATCAAGCGAACTGGTTTGGGGAGAAATCAGAGGCTTTATTAGAAAAAAGTAAGCATGCTGCGCGAGTTTCATGGAACCCCACTTTTGATTCGCTGATGAAGCAGGTGTCTAACTTCATAGAAGCCACAGTCGATTTAGGTTGAGTAGTAGAATATAAAGGCAAAGCATTATGACGACGAATGATTCATTTGATTTGGGCTTGTTGACGCTCACTCAAGAGCAAATTGACACTTATCATGAAAAGGGAGTGTTAGTGGTCGAAGCTGCTGTGGCTGATGTTGTGTGTGAGCAACTAAAGGCAAGGATGTCGCAATTGCTCACGGAGTTTGAGCCCAGCTCTAAACGTTCTATTTTTACGACGAATGAACAGACCCGACACACTGACCAGTACTTTATGGAATCGGCGAATAAAGTGTCTTATTTTTTTGAAGAGAACGCCTTTAATGATCAAGGTGAACTAGCACAACCTTTATCATTTTCCATTAACAAAGTGGGTCATGGGTTACATACACAAGACAGGGTATTTAAAGCGTTTTCTTTATCTGCCAAATGGCGGGGTATTCTACAGCAATTGGGGATGGCAGAACCAAGAGCGGCACAATCAATGTACATCTTTAAACAACCGAGTATCGGTGGTGAGGTTAATTGTCATCAGGATAGTACCTTTCTTTATACTCGTCCTATGAGTGTGATTGGATTATGGTTTGCGCTGGAGGATGCTACGCTTGAAAATGGCTGTTTATGGGGTGTTCCTGGAGGGCACCGAGAAGGGCTTTTGAAGCGTTTTGAGCGGGTTTCTGAAAATGCATTAGAAACGAAAATGGTGACCTTGAAAGAGCATGCTTGGTCGCCAGATGAGTTGGTTGCGTTACCTGTAAAAAAAGGCTCTTTAGTCATTCTAAATGGTGAGTTTCCTCACCTTAGTTACGCAAATCGTTCGGATAAGTCGCGTCATGCCTATGCGCTTCATGCAATAGATAATCGGTGTCATTATCCGGCAGAAAATTGGTTGCAGCTTGGAGATGGGCAGCAGTTTGCTCATTTTTATAGTGCGGATGAAAGTCGCGTCGGAGTATAAGTAGATGCAAAAAATATTGTCTCTTTTAAGTGACAGTAAGTTCCATTCTGGTGAAGAGTTGGGTGAAGCCATTGGGGTGACACGTGCGGCGGTCTGGAAGAAGCTTAAAAAGTTAGAGAGCATCGGAGTGACAGTACACTCTGTTAAAGGACGCGGTTATCGTTTGCCTGCGCCATTAGAGTTGCTATCTGATTCTGCCTTATTAGCGTCTGGCTTGCAGCCTAAGGTGGCGCGCAAGGTGGTGTTTGAAACAGAGTCGACAAACAGTGATGTAAAGCAGCACATTGCAGAAGGCGGTGATTTGCCTGTATTGGTAACCGCAGAGCATCAGTTGAATGGTAAAGGGCGTCGTGGCCGACAATGGGCCTCAGGTGTGGCGAAGAATGTCACCATGTCTTTTGCCTGGCGTTTTGAAGGTGGCCCAAGTGTAATTGAAGGGTTAAGCCTTGCCGTTGGTGTTGCGGTCGCGCGTACGATCAAGAAGCTTGGCGTTCCAAACCCAGGCCTAAAGTGGCCCAATGATGTGCAAATCGATGGTCAAAAAGTGTGCGGCATTCTGCTGGAAATGGTAATTGATGAAGATGCTTGTCATGTGATTATCGGAATAGGCTTGAATGTTGAAATGGATTCAGAGTTTATGGCAGCTGTGGATCAGCCTTGGACGGATCTGGCTACGAGGCTAGGAAAAGTACCTAGTCGTAATCAAATTGTCGCTGAGTTAACGAATGAGCTGGTCGCTGTTTGCGAGTGCTTTGAAGAAGGCCATGGGATGAAGCATTATCAAGCTATATGGCAAGCGCATGATGTGTTGTTTAATCAGCCAGTTACCGTAAGTTCGGTTTCTCAGCAGCGGGTAGGTATTGCTCGCGGTATTGATGAAAGCGGGGCTTTATTGGTGGAAGAAAATGGCGTATTGGTGGCTTTGCACGGAGGAGAAGTGAGTGTCCGACGTCGTTAACGTCTTAGTGGTTGATGTGGGTAATACCAGTATTAAATATACCGCGTTTGAGGCAGGGAAAGTGCTTTGGCAGGTACGTGACGAAGCGCTTGACCAGCAAACAGCGTTTCGCCCTGATGCTGTGTATCTTGCCAGTGTCCGCTCATTAGAGGCGGGAGAGGCATTAAAGAACCAGCTGCAGGCTCGCTATTCTGATTGTGCTTGGGTTGATATTCACAGTAGCGCTGAAGCTTGTGGTGTGCGCAATGCGTATCAAGAGCCGCAGCGATTAGGTGTGGATCGCTGGTTAGCAGTGGTTGCTAGTTATCAGTTGTTTGGTGGTGATGTGGTTGTGGTAGATGCAGGCACCGCGATCAAGGTGGATATGGTGGATAGCTCTGGTTTGCATTTGGGTGGCTATATCACGCCGGGGTTGGCAATGATGGAAGACGCATTGCTTTCGAAAACAGCACGTATACGTTATACGGCAGAAGAAAAAGTGCAAGCCAATGGGCTTCCTAACTCGACTGCTAGGGCAGTGACGGAAGGGTGTTACGAAATGGCGCTAGGCTTTCTTGAGCGCGTCCACAAAGAATATAAACACTTTACATGGGTTGTGACGGGGGGAGATGCTAAAACCCTGTTAAAAGCATTAGGTGTTGATATGAAGCAGGAGCTGAATTTGGTTGCAATAGGAGCGAAACTAGTGGGCGATGAATATTTAAGGACACGCGTGTGAAGTGGCTTTTTTATGTGTTTGTATTGGCTAATGCGGCGGCCTTGAGTTGGAACAGCTTGGTTCAGGATAATAGGGTTGCCCCAAAAGAATCCGTTTATGCGCCACCCGTAAGTGAGAGTATTCGTTTACTGTCTGAGCCACAGAGTGACGATGACATCAAGGCGGAAAAGAGCCAAGCCGAAAAAATCGAAGACGCCTTAAATCAAGCCGTCGCTTCTTCGGTTGGGTCAAATGGCGAGTCGACTGCAGAGTTTTGTCCTCGCATTGAAACAGAGAAAAGTGGCGACGAAGCTCAGGTAGTGAAGGCGTTAAAGGCGTTTGGATGGGAGTATAGTGAGCAGGAAACGGTTGGTAAAAGGCCAAAATACTGGCTATATATTGATGCGCCAGAAACCAAGCAGCGCGCGACTGAGATCGTCAAAGACTTGGCAGCCAAGTCGATAGACAGTTTTATCATTACCCGTGAGGAGATGAAAAACCGAATTTCTTTGGGGTTGTATTCTGCGCAAGGTAGGGCGCTACAGGCGCGTGAAAGGATTCAGAAGCTGTCCGGCTATCAAGTAAATATCTATGATCATATGCGCAGCGTATCGCTGCATCAGATCACGCTAAAGCAACCTATCAAGGAGGCAGACTTAGAAGCTTTCCTTGCGCAGTTCGATTTAACCAAGATGATGATAAAATTAGAAAAAAATCCATGTTAGTGCTTGCAATTAGAAATGTGATTCATATAATGGCTCCCACCTTTTGGGGTGTTGCGTAAGTAGCAGTGAGTACGTGGAGGGGTTCCCGAGTGGCCAAAGGGAGCAGATTGTAAATCTGCCACGAAAGTTTCGGTGGTTCGAATCCACCTCCCTCCACCATTTGCGGGTATGGTATAGTGGCTATTACCTCAGCCTTCCAAGCTGAAGAGGCGGGTTCGATTCCCGCTACCCGCTCCAAGCTCATGTAGCTCAGTTGGTAGAGCACACCCTTGGTAAGGGTGAGGTCGGCAGTTCAAATCTGCTCATGAGCTCCAGCATTTTCAATGCAAAGATAGGTGGATCATCCGCCTTTTTTATTGTCTGTTTTTTGGGCGAATACCCTTGCTAGTTTTTGCAAAGACGGGTATCATCCTCCGCCCATACGATTGTAGGCCAATAGTTCAATTGGTAGAGCACCGGTTTCCAAAACCGGCTGTTGGGGGTTCGAGTCCCTCTTGGCCTGCCATTTTTCGTATCCTATTTCTTAGTTAGGGATTACCTGAAAGTATGAGATCGAGTACTGAAGCTCAAGCGTCTCGCGGAGACGTATTTAAGTGGGCGATTGTTATTTTGCTGGTTGCGGTTGGCGTTGTCGGTAATAACTATTTTTCTGCTGAGTCACTATTGTATCGCTTGATCGCTATTCTGGTTTTGGCTGGTGTTGCTGGTTTTGTTGCGCTGCAAACTGCGAAGGGTAAGGCTTTCTTTACATTGGCTAAAGAAGCGAAAACCGAAATTCGTCGTGTTGTATGGCCTACAAGGCAGGAAACAGTACAGACAACCTTAATCGTGTTGGCGGTTGTTATTTTTATGTCTCTCGTACTATGGGGGGTAGATTCGCTCCTTGGTTGGATCGTTTCTTCGGTAATAGGTTAGGAGTTGCTCGTGACGAAACGATGGTATGTAGTACAAGCGTACTCAGGGTACGAAAAGCACGTGATGCGCTCGTTGAACGAACGTGTGCAGATCATGGGGCAAGAAGATAATTTTGGTGACATTTTGGTTCCAACCGAAGAAGTGGTTGAGATTCGAGATGGTAAAAAGCGCAAGAGTGAGAGAAAATTCTATCCTGGCTATGTATTAGTCCAAATGGATATGAATGACGACTCTTGGCACTTGGTTAAAGGTACGTCGCGTGTATTGGGCTTTATTGGCGGTACAGCGGACAAACCTTCTCCAATCACAGATCGTGAGGCAGATGCTATTCTGCAGCGAGTAAATGATGGTGTTGACAAGCCACGTCCTAAGACTTTGTTTGAGGTTGGTGAGGTGGTTCGAGTTAACGAAGGTCCATTTGCAGACTTTAACGGTGTCGTTGAAGAAGTGGATTACGATAAAAGCCGAATCAAGGTGGCGGTGCTTATTTTTGGGCGCTCTACACCGGTTGATTTGGAATTTAGTCAGGTTGAAAAAGCCTGATTTTGTTGAACGGGTAGCCTTCGGGCAGTGACCCATCTGGAGTTATAAAATGGCTAAGAAAGTCCAAGCTTATATCAAGCTTCAAGTTAAAGCGGGTCAAGCGAACCCAAGTCCACCAGTTGGTCCAGCACTTGGTCAGCACGGTGTGAACATCATGGAATTCTGTAAAGCGTTTAATGCCAAAACTCAAGGCGTTGAACCTGGTCTTCCAACACCAGTTATCATCACTGTATACAGTGACCGTAGCTTCACATTTGAAACGAAATCTACTCCAGCTTCTGTTCTTCTTAAGAAAGCAGCAGGCCTTAAGAGTGGTTCACCACGTCCAAACACTCAAAAAGTAGGTACGGTTACTCGTGCTCAACTTGAAGAGATCGTTGAAGCGAAGAAAGCTGACTTGACTGCAGCTGATATGGATGCGGCGGTTCGTACTATCGCTGGTAGCGCACGCGCTATGGGTCTAGATGTTGAGGGTGTGAACTAATGGCTAAGCTAACTAAACGCGCTCGCTTGATCGCAGAAAAAGTAGAAGCAACTAAGTTGTACTCTGTTGAAGAGGCTGTTGCTCTTTTGTCTGAGCTTTCTACTGTTAAGTTCAAAGAATCTATCGACGTATCTGTTAACCTAGGTGTTGACCCACGTAAATCTGATCAGGTTGTTCGTGGTTCTACTGTATTGCCTCACGGTACAGGTAAAGACGTTCGTGTTGCTGTATTTGCTCAAGGCGCTAACGCCGAAGCAGCAACAGCAGCAGGCGCTGACGTTGTAGGTTTTGACGACTTGGCTGAGCAAGTTAAAGCCGGCAACCTAGATTTTGACGTTGTTATTGCTTCTCCAGACGCAATGCGCATCGTTGGTCAACTTGGTCAGATCTTAGGCCCACGTGGTCTAATGCCTAACCCTAAAGTTGGCACAGTAACGCCAGACGTTGCAACTGCAGTTAAAAATGCAAAAGCAGGTCAGGCTCGTTACCGTACAGATAAAAACGGCATCATTCACGCTGGCATCGGTTCTATCGATTTTGCTGCTGAATCTGTCCGAGGCAACTTGGAAGCGCTTCTTACCGACCTACGTCGTGCTAAGCCTGCGTCTTCTAAAGGTGTTTTCATGAAAAAAGTAGTCTTGTCTTCTACAATGGGACCTGGCTTACAAATTGATTTAGGTGCTCTTACTTCTGTGAAGTAAGCATTTAAATCATGCGCTTTGGGGTCTGCCTTCATTAAGTTGAGGTGCAGGCCGTCAAAGACCGCAGGAACCTTCGGGTTTAATAACAACGTTGAAAAATGTTTGTCCTGCGCAGATGGTGTGGCCCGATTCAGATTTACTGGATCTAACTCACCAGCAAGTACTTCGAGCAATCGGAGAGTTGGTAAAAAATAGGGGAATTTATTCCCTGCTAATCCAGGAGAAAACCAGTGGCATTAGGTCTAGAAGACAAAAAAGCCATTGTCGCCGAAGTTAGCGAAGCTGCTAAAACTGCATTGTCTGCAGTAGTTGCTGATTCTCGCGGTGTTACCGTGGGCAATATGACAGCACTACGTAAAGAAGCGCGTGAAGCAGGTGTTTATGTACGTGTAGTACGTAACACTTTGGCTCGCCGTGCAGTTGAAGGCACTGACTTCGAATGTCTAGCTGAGAGCTTTGTTGGTCCTACGTTGATCGCTTTCTCTAACGAACACCCAGGTGCGGCTGCTCGTTTGTTGAAAACGTTCGCGAAAGCGAATGACAAGTTTGAAGTAAAGGCGTTGGCGTTCAACGGTGAGTTGATCCCAGCTGGCGACATTGATCGATTGGCAACACTGCCTACATACGACGAAGCTATTGCGAAACTGATGAGTGTTATTCAGGGCGCAACAAGCAAACTTGCTCGTACTCTTGCAGCGGTTCGCGATCAAAAAGAGCAAGAAGCAGCGTAATACGGTTTACCGTAACCCTTCTTGATAAATATTTTGTTTTATCACCTACGGGTGATTTTAAAAGAATGCTAGGAATCTGAGTCATGGCTCTAACTAAAGAAGATATCATCAATGCAGTAGCAGAAATGTCTGTGATGGACGTTGTTGAACTAATTTCAGCAATGGAAGAAAAATTTGGCGTAACAGCAGCTGTTGCTGCTGCTGCTGGCCCAGCTGCTGATGCTGGCGCTGCTGCTGAAGCACAAACTGAATTTGACGTTGTTCTTACTGCTGCAGGCGATAAGAAAGTTAACGTAATCAAAGCAGTTCGTGCAGCAACTGGTCTTGGCTTGAAAGAAGCTAAAGGCATGGTTGACGGCGCTCCAGCGACTGTTAAAGAAGGCGTTTCTAAAGAAGACGCTGACGCACTTAAAGCGGCTCTTGAAGAAGCTGGTGCATCTGTCGAAATCAAGTAATGATACTTGTATTTCCAGATTTCGACCTATAAGTCGAAATGGCTGGTGACATTTTGTCACCGGCCTTTTTGGGTTTCTAGAAACTCAAATAAAACCTAAAAGAATTTTCAAGTGGGAGATAATGCTCCCATATATGGTAAGGCCTGATTTGGGCCTTTTGCGTCAATGTGCACAAGCTGGGGAATGCTGATGGCTTACTCATATACTGAGAAAAAACGTATCCGTAAGGATTTCGGTAAACTGCCGCCCGTTTTGGATGTGCCATACTTGCTGGCAATACAGCTTGAGTCCTACCGTAATTTTCTGCAAGAAGGCAAAAGCCTTGCAGAGCGTGGGGAATTAGGTCTGCATGGGGCCTTTAAATCTGTCTTTCCAATGGTCAGCTTTTCCGGCAATGCGGCGCTAGAATACGTCGATTACCGTTTAGGCAAACCTGTGTTTGATGTGAAAGAGTGTCAGCTGCGTGGTGTTACTTACGCTGCTCCTCTACGCGTTCGAGTTCGACTCATCATCTATGATAAAGAGTCCTCTAACAAGGCCATCAAAGACATCCGCGAGCAAGAAGTCTACATGGGTGAAATTCCACTCATGACAGAAAATGGTACGTTTGTAATCAACGGTACAGAACGTGTTATCGTTTCTCAATTGCACCGTTCACCTGGTGTGTTTTTTGACCACGACCGTGGTAAAACTCACTCATCAGGCAAATTGCTACATTCTGCTCGTGTAATTCCTTACCGCGGTTCTTGGTTGGACTTCGAGTTTGATCCAAAAGACTGCGTTTTCGTTCGTATTGACCGTCGTCGTAAGTTACCAGTAACTATTTTACTGCGTGCTTTGGGTTACGGAACGGAACAGATCCTTGAAACTTTCTTCGAAACAACTCGTTTCTACTTAACCCGTGATGGTTTTGAAATGGAGTTGGTGGCGAATCGTCTTCGTGGCGAAACGGCATTGTTTGATATCGCTGATGCGAATGGCGAAATCATCGTTGAAGAAAGTCGTCGTATTACGGCTAAGCACATTCGCGTTATGGAAAAAGCGGGTCTTGACCGCTTGTCTGTACCGCTAGAGTACATGCTTGGCAAAGTAACGGCGAAAAACCTTGTTCACCCTGCTACCGGTGAACTGATTGCGGAAGCGAATACAGAGCTTTCTGTTGAATTGTTAGAAGCTTTGGTTTCTGCGGGTATTTCAGAAATTGATACTCTGTACACAAATGATTTGGACAATGGTCCATTCATTTCTGACACGCTACGCATCGATCCAACAAACAACCAGCTAGAAGCATTGGTAGAAATCTACCGTATGATGCGTCCTGGCGAGCCACCAACCAAAGAATCTGCCGAAGGCTTATTCCAAGGTTTGTTCTTCACTGAAGATCGCTATGACTTGTCTGGCGTTGGTCGTATGAAGTTTAACCGTCGCTTAGGCCGTGACGAAGATACAGGTCCTGGTATTTTGGACAACGACGATATCGTTGCTGTTCTTAAGACCTTGCTTGATATCCGTAACGGTAATGGCATGGTAGATGACATCGATCACCTGGGTAACCGTCGTGTTCGTTCTGTTGGTGAAATGGCTGAAAACCAATTCCGTGTTGGTTTGGTTCGTGTTGAACGTGCTGTTAAAGAGCGTCTGTCAATGGCAGAAGCGGACGGCCTAATGCCACAAGATCTATTGAATGCGAAGCCTGTGGCTGCCGCTATCAAAGAGTTCTTTGGTTCTAGCCAATTGTCTCAGTTCATGGACCAAAACAACCCGCTTTCGGAAGTAACTCATAAGCGTCGTGTTTCTGCATTAGGGCCTGGTGGTCTGACGCGTGAACGTGCAGGCTTTGAGGTTCGAGATGTACACGCCACTCACTATGGTCGTGTTTGTCCAATCGAAACGCCGGAAGGTCCAAACATCGGTTTGATCAACTCTCTATCTACTTACGCGCGTACCAATAGCTATGGCTTCTTGGAAACGCCTTACCGTAAGATTGTAGATGGTAAGATGACTGACGAAACGGTTTACGTTTCTGCGATCGATGAAGCGAAATATGTTATTGCCCAAGCATCTGCAAATGTGGATGAAGAAGGGCGTTTGGTTGATGAGTTGGTTCAGGTGCGTCATATGCATGAAACCACTTTGATTCCAAAAGAGAAAGTAAACTTGATGGATGTTTCTCCTCGTCAGGTTGTTTCTGTGGCGGCGTCCTTGATTCCGTTCCTTGAGCACGATGATGCCAACCGTGCCTTGATGGGATCGAACATGCAACGTCAAGCCGTACCAACGCTTAAGGCTGATAAGCCAGTTGTCGGTACTGGTATGGAGAAGAACGTAGCAAAAGACTCAGGTGTTTGTATTGTTGCCCGTCGTGGTGGTGAGATTGAGTCTGTTGATGCGAGTCGCATCGTTGTTCGCGTGAACTCTGAAGAAACGCTAGCGGGTGAAGCCGGTGTTGATATCTACAACCTGACTAAATACGTTCGTTCTAACCAAAATACCTGTATCAATCAGCGTACCTTGGTAATGAAGGGCGAAAAAGTAGCGTCTGGCGATATCATGGCTGACGGTCCTTCTGTTGATATGGGTGATTTGGCGCTTGGCCAAAACATGCGTATTGCTTTCATGCCTTGGAACGGTTTCAACTTCGAGGATTCCATCCTTGTTTCTGAGCGTGTGGTTGAAGAAGATCGATTCACATCGATTCACATTCAAGAGCTAACTTGTGTGGCTCGTGATACTAAGCTTGGGCCTGAAGAAATTACCTCTGACATCCCGAATGTGGGTGAAGGTGCGCTTTCTAAGCTAGATCAATCAGGTATCGTTTACATCGGTGCAGAAGTTGAGCCTGGCGATATTCTTGTTGGTAAAGTGACACCGAAGGGTGAAACTCAGCTAACGCCTGAAGAGAAGCTTTTGCGAGCTATCTTTGGTGAGAAAGCCTCTGACGTGAAAGACACGTCTCAGCGCGTTAAGACAGGTACACGCGGTACAGTTATCGATGTGCAAGTCTTTACTCGTGACGGTATTGAAAAAGATGAACGTGCTAAGTCCATCGAGAAAGCACAGCTTGATCAAGTTCGTAAAGACTTGAACGAAGAGTTCCGTATTGTTGAGAAAGCCACGTTTGAGCGTCTAGCTGAAACATTGGTTGGCTTGTCAGCGGAAGGTGGTCCTGGATTAGCTCGAAATGCGATCATCACAGAAGAGTACTTGGCAAATCTTGATCACCCTGAGTGGTTTAAGATTCGCGTAGCGAACGAAGAAGGCAGCGAGCAGCTTGAAAAAGCGCAAGCCGCTTTGGTTGAACGCCGTAAAGAACTTGATGCCAAATTCGAAGATAAGAAACGCAAGCTACAGACAGGTGATGATTTAGCACCTGGCGTTCTTAAAATCGTTAAGGTCTATGTTGCTATCAAACGTCGTATCCAGCCAGGTGATAAAATGGCCGGTCGTCATGGTAACAAGGGTGTAATCTCTAAGATCATGCCAGTTGAAGACATGCCATACGATGAAAATGGTGATCCAGTAGACATCGTATTGAACCCGCTAGGTGTTCCATCGCGTATGAACGTCGGTCAGGTTTTGGAGACTCACTTAGGTGCAGCTTCTAAAGGCTTGGGCCGTAAGATCAACGAGATGTTGGCTGTAGAGCGTGAAAAAGCAGAAGCGGTTGCTGAGTTGCGTAGTTTCTTAGATGAAATCTACAATGGCTATGAAGGCGACTTGCGTTGTGCTCGTACGGAAGATCTAGACAGCTTCACAGACGAAGAAATTCTAACTTTGGCACAAAACCTTAAAGGTGGTGTTCCAATGGCGTCTGGTGCCTTTGACGGTGCGAAAGAAGCAGAAATCAAACGTATGTTGCGCTTAGCTGGTATTAACGAAAGTGGCCAAGTTAAGTTGTTTAATGGCCGTACTGGTGATGCTTTCGAGCGTCCTGTAACGGTTGGTTACATGTACATGCTTAAGTTGAACCACTTGGTTGACGATAAGATGCACGCACGTTCTACCGGTTCTTACAGCCTAGTTACTCAGCAGCCGCTGGGTGGTAAAGCTCAGTTCGGTGGTCAGCGTTTCGGGGAAATGGAAGTATGGGCACTAGAAGCATACGGTGCCGCTTACACGCTTCAAGAAATGCTAACTGTTAAGTCGGATGACGTGAATGGCCGTACGAAGATGTATAAAAACATCGTCGATGGTGACCATCGCATGGAACCTGGCATGCCTGAGTCCTTCAACGTGTTGGTGAAAGAGATTCGTTCTCTTGGTATCGATATCGAGCTGGAAACCGAATAAGCACGAATCACATTTGACCTGCTGGGGAGCAAGACTCCCCGGCCTTACGAGTGGGGCGAATATCCATGAAAGACTTATTAGGTCTTCTAAAATCACAGGGACAATCTGACGAGTTTGATGCTATCCGCATTGGCTTGGCATCACCAGATATGATTCGTTCATGGTCTTACGGTGAAGTAAAGAAGCCTGAGACTATTAACTACCGTACGTTCAAACCAGAACGTGACGGTTTGTTCTGTGCAAAAATCTTTGGTCCTATTAAGGACTACGAATGTTTGTGTGGTAAATACAAGCGTTTGAAACACCGTGGTGTTATTTGTGAGAAGTGTGGCGTTGAAGTTGCTCTGTCTAAAGTGCGTCGTGAACGCATGGGGCACATTGAGCTAGCATCACCGGTTGCTCACATTTGGTTCTTAAAATCTCTACCGTCTCGTATCGGTCTTATCCTTGATATGACATTGCGTGACATTGAGCGTGTTTTGTATTTCGAATCTTTCATTGTGATCGATCCGGGTATGACAACGCTTGATAAAGGCCAGTTGCTAAATGACGAACAGTATTTTGAAGCGCTAGAAGAATTCGGTGACGAATTTGATGCCCGTATGGGTGCGGAAGCGGTTCAAATGTTGCTTCGCGATTTGGAAATGCCTGAAGAAATCAATCGCATGCGCGAAGAGCTAAACAGCACGAACTCTGAAACTCGTATTAAGAAGCTTTCTAAGCGCCTTAAGCTAGTTGAAGCTTTCTATCATTCTGGTAACAACCCAGAGTGGATGGTGCTTGAAGTATTGCCTGTTCTTCCGCCTGATCTACGTCCATTGGTACCACTTGAAGGTGGCCGTTTTGCGACGTCTGATTTGAACGACCTTTACCGTCGTGTGATTAACCGTAACAACCGCCTAAAACGCCTGTTAGAGCTTTCTGCTCCAGACATCATCGTACGTAACGAAAAACGTATGTTGCAAGAGTCTGTTGATGCATTGCTTGATAACGGTCGTCGTGGTCGTGCGATTACTGGTTCTAACAAACGTCCTCTTAAATCTTTGGCCGATATGATCAAAGGTAAGCAAGGACGTTTCCGTCAGAACTTGCTAGGTAAGCGTGTTGACTACTCTGGTCGTTCGGTAATCACAGTAGGTCCATCACTGCGTCTACACCAGTGTGGTCTACCTAAGAAAATGGCACTTGAGCTATTCAAGCCATTCATTTTCTCCAAACTTGAGCTTCGTGGCATGGCGACGACGATCAAAGCAGCGAAGAAAATGGTTGAGCGTGAAACGCCTGAAGTGTGGGATATCCTTGATGAGGTTATCCGCGAACATCCAGTGATGTTGAACCGTGCGCCAACACTTCACCGTTTGGGTATCCAAGCGTTTGAACCTATGTTGATCGAAGGTAAAGCGATTCAGTTGCACCCATTAGTGTGTGCGGCTTACAACGCCGACTTTGATGGTGACCAAATGGCGGTTCACGTTCCATTGACTCTTGAGGCGCAGCTTGAAGCCCGTGCTTTGATGATGTCTACGAACAACATCCTATCGCCAGCAAACGGCGAGCCGATCATCGTACCTTCTCAGGACGTTGTATTGGGTCTGTACTACATGACTCGTGAGAAAATCAATGCCAAGGGTGAAGGCATGGCGTTTTCTGACATCAAAGAAGTACACCGTGCGTATGGCGCTAAACAAGTTGAATTGCATGCCAAAGTAAAAGTACGCGTTAGCCAAGTCGATACGACATTGGATGGCGATAAAGTACCATCTACTTTCATTGCTGACACTACTGTTGGTCGTGCCTTGTTGTTTGATATCGTGCCTGATGGCCTACCATTCTCCGTGGTTAACCAAACCATGAAGAAGAAGGCAATCTCGAACCTAATCAATGAATGTTACCGTAAAGTAGGCTTGAAAGAGAGCTGTATCTTTGCTGACCAATTGATGTACACAGGTTTCGCATATGCGACAGCCTCTGGTTCTTCTGTTGGTGTTGATGACTTTGTTATCCCACCAGAGAAAGCGGATATCATTGCCAAAGCCGAAGCGGAAGTTAAAGAGATCGAGTACCAGTATGCGGATGGTCTTGTAACACAAGGCGAGAAGTACAACAAAGTAATCGATTTATGGTCTCGTACTAACGAAACCGTAACTGAAGCTATGATGAAAAACTTGGCAAAAGAGACCACTGTCAATAAAGCGGGTGAAACGGTTGAGCAACAATCTTTCAACTCGGTTTATATGATGGCCGACTCTGGTGCCCGTGGTAGTGTTGCTCAGATGCGTCAGTTGGGCGGTATGCGTGGTTTGATGGCGAAACCGGATGGTTCCATCATCGAAACACCGATCACTGCGAACTTCCGTGAAGGTCTATCAGTACTTCAGTACTTTACCTCCACTCACGGTGCTCGTAAGGGTCTAGCCGATACGGCATTGAAGACAGCAAACTCCGGTTACTTGACGCGTCGTCTAGTAGACGTAGCACAAGATTTGGTTATCACTGAAGTAGATTGTGGTTCTACCAACGGTATTTCCGTTGCGGCCATGATTGAAGGTGGTGACGTTGTTGTACCACTAGGTCATCGTGTATTGGGTCGTGTTGTTGCTCAAGACGTGATGGACGCTAAAGGCAATGAAGTGCTTCCAGCAGGTACTTTGATCGACGAGCATAACGTTCGTACTATCGAAGCGGCTGGTGTGGATGAAATGCTTATTCGCTCTGTAATCACTTGTGATACTCGTCATGGGGTATGTGCTAAGTGTTACGGTCGTGATTTGGCGCGTGGACATCAAGTTAATATTGGTGAAGCGATCGGTGTTGTGGCAGCACAATCCATCGGTGAGCCTGGTACACAGTTGACGATGCGTACTTTCCACATCGGTGGTGCGGCATCTCGAGCTTCTGCAGTCGACAGTGTACAAGTTAAGAGTGCGGGTACGGTTCGCTTCAATAAGATGAAGAGTATCGAACGTGACACTGGTCACTTGGTTGTGGCTTCTCGTTCCTCTGAATTGGCAATTGCTGATGAAGCAGGTCGTGAGAAAGAGCGTTACAAACTTCCTTACGGTGCTGTTCTTAGCGTACGTGAAGGTGATGAGGTTACTGCTGGCCAGATCGTGGCTAACTGGGATCCGCATACACACCCAATCGTATCTGAGATGGAAGGCCGTCTAGAATTCAGTGGTATGGAAGAAAACGTTACTATTCGTCGCCAATCTGACGAAATGACGGGTTTGACTACTATTGAAGTCATGGAAATTCGTGACCGTCCGTCCGCAGGTAAAGATTTGCGTCCTATGATCGCTGTTGTTGATGCTGAAGGTAATCCAGTATTAATTCCAGGAACGGATTCTCCAGTGCAATACATGTTGCCTGAGAAAGCGTTGTTGAGCCTTGATCATGGCGCGACAGTAAAATCTGGTGAAGTGTTGGCTCGTATTCCTCAGGAATCACAAGGTAACAAAGATATCACCGGTGGTTTGCCACGAGTGGCAGACTTATTCGAAGCGCGTCGTCCGAAAGATCCTGCTGTTATGGCAGAAGCAACGGGTGTGGTTAGCTTCGGTAAAGAAACAAAAGGTAAGATCCGTTTGGTTGTTACACCACAAGATGGTAGTGACCCAATCGAGACATTGATTCCTAAATGGCGTCAAATCAACATCTTTGATGGTGAAGAAGTGGAAAAAGGCGAAATCATCGCCGACGGTCCTCTAAGCCCTCATGATATCTTGCGCTTGAAAGGTGTAGAGGCTTTAGCTGACTACATCACAAATGAAGTACAAGAAGTTTACCGCTTACAGGGCGTTGTGATAAACGATAAGCACATTGAAGTTATCGTTCGTCAGATGCTACGTAAAGTAGATGTTGGTGAGTCTGGTGATACAGATCTTATCCAAGGTGACCAAGTTGAATTAACTCAACTTCTTGATGCAAACGAGAAAGCAGAAGCAGAAGGTAAATTTACTGCCAAGTTTGAACGTGTGCTTCTAGGTATCACCAAAGCTTCTTTGGCTACTGAGTCCTTTATATCGGCAGCATCCTTCCAAGAGACAACTCGAGTCTTAACCGAAGGTGCGGTAACTGGTAAGAAAGATCACTTACGTGGCTTGAAGGAAAACGTTGTAGTAGGTCGTCTGATTCCAGCTGGTACTGGTTTGGCTTACCACAATGAGCGTAAGCGTAAAAAAGAGCTTGCGCTAGCAGCGAAGGAAGGAAGTGCCTCAATTAGTGCCTCTGATGTAGAAGAAGCACTAAGCGCAGCACTGAAAGACTAGTTATTCGCTGCTAAATCGCGAGGGAGGTGATTTTTTAGTCGCCTCCCTATTGACTGTTTTATAGGCGCAAATTACACTTGCGCCTCCTAAATTTTGGCGATTTCCGCCATAAGTATTGGATCTGTGGAGCTTGTTTAATGGCAACCGTTAACCAGTTGGTTCGTAAACCACGTAAACGTAAAGTGGCAAAGAGTGACGTTCCTGCGTTACAAGCTTGTCCGCAACGCCGCGGTGTCTGCACACGCGTATATACTACTACACCTAAAAAGCCTAACTCGGCTTTGCGTAAAGTATGTCGTGTTCGCTTGACTAACGGCTTCGAAGTAACTTCATACATCGGTGGTGAAGGTCACAACCTGCAAGAACACAGCGTAGTGCTGATTCGCGGCGGTCGTGTAAAAGATCTACCGGGTGTTCGTTACCACACAGTACGTGGTAGCTTGGATACTTCAGGCGTACAAAATCGTAAGCAAGGCCGTTCTAAATACGGTACTAAACGTCCTAAGTAAGTTAATACTGCTTAAGTCATCGTTTAGACATAATTTTTTAATACAGTAAGGCCGAGCAATAATCGTATTGTCTCGGGCGAACCTGAAGAGGATATAGACATGCCTAGAAGACGCGTAGTCGCTAAGCGTGAAGTTCTTCCTGATCCTAAACACGGAAGCCAACTTCTTGCTAAGTTCATCAACCATGTAATGGTTAGTGGCAAAAAATCTGTAGCTGAAAGCATTGTTTACAATGCACTAAACACAGTTGCAACCCGCGCTAAATCTGAAGATCCAATGGCGATCTTCGAGAAAGCACTAGAATCTATCCAGCCAATGGTTGAGGTTAAATCTCGCCGTGTTGGTGGTGCGACTTACCAAGTCCCTGTAGAAGTACGTCCAGCTCGCCGTTCAGCATTGTCTATGCGTTGGTTGGTTGAAGCGTCTCGTAAGCGTGGTGAAAAATCCATGGCGCTACGTCTAGCAGGTGAAATTCTAGATGCAGCTGAAAACAAAGGTTCTGCTGTTAAGAAACGTGAAGACGTTCACCGTATGGCAGAAGCTAACAAAGCATTCTCTCACTACCGTTTCTAATAGACCGGAGCAACAAAGACAGTGGCACGTAAGACACCTATCAACCGCTACCGAAATATCGGTATCTGTGCGCATGTTGATGCGGGTAAAACGACGACAACTGAACGCGTTCTTTTCTACACTGGTCTGTCCCATAAAATTGGTGAGGTGCATGATGGCGCCGCAACAATGGATTGGATGGAGCAAGAGCAAGAGCGCGGTATTACCATTACTTCAGCGGCAACAACCTGCTTCTGGAGTGGGATGAGTAAGCAGTTTGATCAACATCGTATCAATATCATTGATACGCCAGGACACGTAGACTTCACGATTGAAGTGGAGCGTTCTTTGCGTGTTCTAGATGGCGCGGTGGTTGTGCTTTGTGGTTCTTCTGGTGTTCAGCCTCAAACCGAAACGGTTTGGCGTCAAGCTAACAAATATGAAGTGCCTCGTATGGTGTTCGTCAATAAGATGGACCGTACGGGTGCGGATTATTTCTCAGTGGTACGTCAACTAAAAGACCGTTTGGGGGCGAATGCTGTTCCTATTCAAATGAACATTGGCGCTGAGGAAGATTTCCAAGGTGTGGTTGATTTGATTCTCATGAAGGCAATTCGCTGGAATGAAGAAGATCATGGAATGACTTTCTCTTTGGAAGATATCCCAAGTGATCTACTTGATGTGGCGAATGAATGGCGTGAGAAGCTAGTAGAAGAAGCTGCAGAGGCGAATGAAGAATTAATGGATAAATACCTTGAAGAAGGTGAATTGTCTGTTGAGGATATCAAAGCCGGTTTGCGTGCACGCACATTAGCCAACGAAGTGGTGTTGGTGACCTGCGGTTCTGCGTTTAAGAATAAGGGCGTTCAGGCTGTTCTGGATGCCGTTATTGAGTATATGCCTTCACCTGTCGAAGTTAAGGCAATTGAAGGTACGCTTGAAGATGGTGAAACCGTTGTTGCGCGTGAAGCGGACGACAGTGCACCTTTCTCTGCGTTAGCGTTTAAAATTGCGACAGATCCATTTGTCGGAACGTTAACCTTTATGCGTGTGTACTCTGGTGTGTTAAAAACAGGCGATGCGGTTTACAACTCTGTTAAGCAGAAGCGTGAACGCGTTGGCCGAATGGTTCAAATGCACGCTAATAATCGTGAAGAGATCAAAGAAGTGCTTGCTGGGGACATCGCTGCCGCTATCGGTATGAAGGATGTGACCACAGGTGATACGCTTTGTGACATGAAAGATGTTGTGGTGCTTGAACGCATGGAATTTCCAGAGCCTGTGATCTCGGTTGCGGTTGAGCCTAAATCCCAAGCTGACCAAGAAAAGATGGGGATTGCGCTTGGTAAATTGGCGCAAGAAGATCCATCCTTTCGTGTGGAGACACATGAAGAGACCGGGCAGACGATTATTTCTGGTATGGGTGAACTACATCTAGATATCCTTGTTGACCGTATGCGTCGCGAGTTCAAGGTGGAGGCGAACATTGGTAAGCCTCAGGTTTCCTACCGGGAGAAAATTCGCAAAGAAGTGACAGTTGATCACAAATTTGCACGTCAATCTGGTGGTCGTGGTCAATATGGTCACGTCGTAATGAAGTTAATCCCAACCGATAAGGAAGGGCTTGAGTTTGTTAACGAGATTGTTGGTGGTGCTATTCCTAAAGAATACATCCCTGCAATAGAAAAGGGTGTTTCAGAGCAAATGAAGAATGGTGTGATCGCTGGTTTCCCATTATTGGGTATCAAGGTCGTATTGTTCGATGGTTCATTCCATGATGTTGACTCTAATGAAATGGCCTTTAAAATTGCAGCTTCTCAAGGCTTAAAGAAAGGAGCTGCTGATGCAGATCCTTGCGTTCTTGAGCCTGTAATGAAAGTGGAAGTTGTTACTCCTGAAGAATACATGGGCGATGTGATGGGTGACCTGAATCGTCGTCGTGGTCTTGTACAGGGGATGGACGATTCCCCGTCGGGGAAAATTATTCGAGCGGAAGTGCCTTTGGGTGAGATGTTCGGGTATGCAACCGATGTGCGTAGCTTGTCGCAAGGGCGTGCAAGTTATGCGATGGAATTTGAGAAATACGCTGAAGCACCAGCTAGTGTGGCAGACGCGATCATCAAAAATGAAGATTAATCATCATACTTACTAATTCTTAAGGTGTATGTATCATGGCAAAGAGTAAATTCGAACGTAATAAACCACACGTTAACGTTGGTACTATCGGTCACGTTGACCACGGTAAAACAACACTAACTGCAGCACTAACTCGTGTATGTGCAGAAGTATTCGGCGGCGAAGCTGTTGCTTTTGACGGTATCGATAATGCTCCAGAAGAGCGTGAGCGTGGTATCACTATCTCTACTTCTCACGTAGAGTACGATTCTCCATCTCGTCACTACGCACACGTAGACTGTCCTGGACACGCCGATTATGTTAAAAACATGATCACTGGTGCTGCTCAAATGGACGGCGCTATCCTTGTTTGTGGTGCGACTGATGGTCCTATGCCTCAAACTCGTGAGCACATCCTTCTTTCTCGTCAAGTAGGTGTACCTTACATCGTAGTTTTCCTAAACAAAGCTGACTTGTTGGCTGAAGACTGTGGCGGTGCGGATTCTGAAGAATACGCTGAAATGCTAGAGTTGGTTGAAATGGAATTGCGTGACCTTCTTTCTGAATACGACTTCCCAGGTGATGATACTCCAATCATCCCAGGTTCTGCTTTGATGGCATTGAACGGCGAAGACGACAACGAAATGGGTACTACTGCTGTTAAGAAACTTGTTGAAACTCTAGACGAGTACATCCCTGAGCCAGAGCGTGCAATCGACGGTGCATTCATCATGCCTATCGAGGACGTATTCTCTATCCAAGGTCGTGGTACAGTAGTTACTGGTCGTGTAGAGCGCGGTATCGTTAAAGTTGGTGAAGAAGTTGAAATCGTTGGTATCAAAGATACTACGAAAACTACTTGTACTGGCGTTGAGATGTTCCGTAAGCTTCTAGACGAAGGTCGTGCTGGCGAAAACTGTGGTGTTCTTCTACGTGGTACTAAGCGTGATGACGTTCAGCGCGGTCAAGTATTGGCTAAGCCTGGTTCTATCACTCCACACACTGAGTTCACTGCAGAAGTATACGTGTTGGGTAAAGATGAAGGTGGTCGTCACACTCCATTCTTCAAAGGTTACCGTCCACAGTTCTACTTCCGTACAACTGACGTAACTGGTGCTTGTGAGCTTCCAGAAGGCGTAGAAATGGTTATGCCTGGTGATAACATCCAAATGACTGTTACCCTAATTCACCCAATCGCGATGGACGAAGGTCTACGTTTCGCGATCCGTGAAGGTGGTCGTACAGTTGGTGCGGGCGTTGTAGCTAAAGTTCTAAAATAATTGATTCTTTGAATTGATTGTTAAAAGCTAGAAAAGGGCCGCTCGTCATTCGAGTGGCCTTTTTTATTTGTTGGCAAATTTTATTCTTTCAGAAATTGGTTACTTGACAACCAGTTTGTGAATAGCTAATATTCGCCGTCCTTAAAAAAGGACGTTAGCTTAACAAATGTACAGTTAAGTTATCAAAACATTGTATTTGGAGTTGGAAATGCAAAGCCAAAAAATCCGTATTCGTTTGAAAGCGTTTGATCATCGTCTGATCGATGCTTCAACACAAGAAATTGTGGATACAGCGAAACGCACAGGTGCGCAAGTACGTGGACCGATTCCACTTCCTACTCGCAAAGAGCGTTACACAGTATTGATTTCTCCACACGTAAACAAAGATGCGCGTGATCAGTATGAAATCCGTACACACAAACGTGTTCTAGACATTGTAGAACCAACTGAAAAAACAGTTGATGCTCTAATGAAACTAGATCTTGCGGCAGGCGTGGAAGTACAAATCTCTTTGGGCTAATTGCTCAAAGTTTTGGGGTGCGAGAACCGACTGGTTATCAGTCGGCTTATGCACATTAGTGGAATGGTCTGGAATGACCAGCCGTAGCGGGTGATAGCCCCGTACACAACTGGCAAATGAGGTAAAAAATGGCTATTCAATTAGTCGGACGCAAAGCCGGAATGACACGTATCTTCAATGAAGATGGTGTATCCGTGCCAGTAACCGTCATCGAGGTTGAACCGAACCGCGTTACTCAGGTGAAAACTGCAGAAACTGACGGCTACCAAGCTGTTCAAGTTACTGTTGGTACTCGCCGTTCGAGCCGCGTCAATAAAGCTGCTGCAGGTCACTTTGCAAAAGCTACTGTTGAAGCAGGTCGTGGTTTGTGGGAGTTCCGCCTGGCAGGTGATGAAAAAGAAATCAATGTTGGTGATGAGCTAACTGTTGCTGATTTCGAATCTATCTCTATGGTTGATGTAACTGGTCAATCTAAAGGTAAAGGTTTTCAAGGTGCCATCAAGCGTCATAATTTCAGTATGCAAGACGCTACACATGGTAACTCATTGTCTCACCGTGCACCTGGTTCTATCGGCCAATGTCAAACACCTGGTCGTGTTTGGAAAGGCAAGAAGATGGCAGGACACATGGGCGCAGCACAAGTAACTACTCAATCTCTTGAAGTAGTTCGTGTTGACACAGAACGTAACCTTATCCTAGTGAAAGGTGCGGTTCCTGGCGCTGTTAACGGTGATGTTATTCTTCAATCAGCTGTTAAAGCTCGCTAAGAGGGGTAGACAATGAACTTGAATCTTACAGGCGCAGAAGGAACTGTTGAAGTTTCTGAAGTAGCCTTTGCTCGTGAATATAACGAAGCTCTAGTACACCAAGTAGTTACTGCTTACTTGGCTGGCGCTCGTCAAGGCTCACGCGCACAGAAAACACGCTCTGAAGTGGCCGGTGGCGGACGCAAACCTTGGAAACAAAAAGGTTCTGGTCGTGCACGTGCAGGTACTATCCGTAGCCCTCTATGGCGCTCTGGTGGTGTTACTTTCGCTGCAAAACCACAAGATCACTCTCAGAAAGTAAACAAGAAGATGTACCGTGCAGCAATGCGCACCATCTGGTCTGAGTTAGTACGTCAAGACCGCCTTGTTGTTGTTGAAGAACTTAAATTGGAAGCTCCAAAAACTAAGCTCTTCAAAGCCAAAATGACAGAATTGAATGTTGAGAATGCTTTGATTATCTCCCACGAATTGGACGATAACCTGTTTTTAGCAGCTCGCAACATTCCAAACGTAGATGTGCGTGATGCAGCGTCTATCGACCCTGTTAGCTTGATTGCATACGACAAAGTGTTGGTGACAGTTGGTGCTCTGAAACAAGTTGAGGAGGCACTAGCATGATCGGCGAACGCATTTATAAAGTTCTGTTGGGTCCACACATTTCCGAAAAAGCAACTATCGTTTCTGAAGGAAACGGTCAGTACGTTTTTCGCGTAACTGGTGATGCAACAAAACCTGAAATCAAAAAAGCTATCGAAGCACTTTTTGAAGTCAAAGTTGAGTCTGTTCGCACGTTGAACCAAAAAGGTAAAACAAAGCGTACAGTTCGTGGTCTAGGCAAGCGTAGTGACGTTAAAAAAGCGTACGTACGTTTGGCTGAAGGCCAAGAAATTGACTTCATGGTCGCTGAATAAGGGGAGATAGGTCAATGGCTGTTGTAAAGAGTAAGCCAACGTCTGCAGGCCGTCGTCACGTTGTTAAAGTTACCAACAACGATTTGCACAAAGGCGCGCCATATGCACCTTTGCTTTCAAAAAAGAGCAAATCTGGTGGACGTAACAATAACGGACGCATCACTACGCGTCACGTAGGTGGTGGTCATAAGCAGCATTACCGTATGATTGATTTTCGTCGTAACAAAGACGGAATTCCTGCGGTAGTTGAGCGTTTGGAATATGATCCAAACCGTTCTGCAAATATTGCATTGGTTAGATATGCTGATGGTGAGCGTCGTTACATTATCGCTTCCAAAGGCATGGTAGCTGGCAGTGTTGTTTCTAGTGGTGCAGATGCGCCTATCAAAGCGGGTAATACTTTGCCACTGCAAAATATCCCAGTTGGTAGTACTGTTCACTGCATCGAGCTTAAGCCAGGTAAAGGTGCACAAGTTGCACGTTCAGCCGGTGCTTCTGCTCAGCTAGTTGCTCGTGAAGGTCGCTACGTTACGCTTCGCCTACGTTCTGGTGAAATGCGTAAAGTTTTGACTGAATGCCGCGCTACTTTGGGTGAAGTATCAAACTCTGAGCATAGCTTACGAGTTCTTGGTAAAGCTGGTGCTACGCGTTGGCGTGGTGTTCGTCCTACCGTTCGCGGTGCGGCGATGAACCCAGTGGATCACCCGCATGGTGGTGGTGAAGGTCGTAGTAAGGGTGGTCGTCATCCTGTTACACCTTGGGGTGTACCTACTAAAGGGTACAAAACACGCAGCAACAAGCGTACTGATAAACTTATTGTACGTCGTCGTACTAAGTAATAAGAGGAAACGACTGTGCCACGTTCACTAAAAAAAGGTCCTTTTATCGACCTTCATTTGTTGAAAAAGGTAGAGGCTGCGGTAGAGAAAAACGAACGCCGTCCAATTAAGACTTGGTCACGCCGTTCTACTATCTTCCCTGATTTTGTAGGGTTGACTATCGCTGTCCATAATGGTCGCCAGCATGTTCCAGTTCTAGTAACTGAAGACATGGTCGGTCATAAATTGGGTGAGTTCGCTCCGACCCGTACATATCGTGGTCACGCTGCGGACAAGAAAGCCAAACGGTAATTAGGAGTATTAATATGAGTGAAGTAAGCGCTTCATTAAAAGGTGCTCGCCTCTCAGCGCAGAAGGCCCGTTTGGTTGTAGATCAAATCCGCGGCAAATCTGTTAGCGAAGCACTGAACATCTTAGCGTTCAGTCCTAAGAAGGCGGCAGTAATTGTCAAAAAAGTACTAGAGTCTGCTGTAGCAAATGCTGAGCATAACGAAGGTGCTGATATTGATGACTTGCGTGTATCTACGGCGTACGTTGATGAGGCTATGACCTTAAAACGTATCATGCCACGTGCTAAAGGCCGTGCTGACCGTATTCTTAAACGCGGTTGCCATATTACAGTTAAAGTCGCTGACTAATTAGGAGAAACCCAATGGGTCAGAAGGTTCATCCAACTGGAATACGCTTAGGGATTGTAAAAGACCATACTTCTACTTGGTATGCGAGCAATCAAAACTATTCTAAGCTGTTGTTAAACGATCTTCAGGTTCGTGAGTACTTGGAGAAAAAATTAGTTCAGGCTTCTGTTTCTCGTATTGAGATTCAGCGTCCTGCTCAAACAGCCCGTATTACTATCTTCACTGCCCGTCCAGGCATCGTGATTGGTAAGAAAGGTGAAGATGTTGAGAAACTACGTAATGCAGTTTCTGAGATGATGGGCGTACCTGTTCACATCAACATCGAAGAAATTCGCAAGCCTGAAATGGACGCGAAATTGGTTGCGCAAAACATTGCTAGCCAATTAGAGCGTCGTGTTATGTTCCGTCGTGCTATGAAGCGTGCAGTACAGAACGCTATGCGTGCAGGCGCGAAAGGTATCAAGGTTCAGGTAAGTGGTCGTCTAGGCGGTGCTGAAATTGCACGTGCTGAGTGGTACCGTGAAGGCCGCGTGCCTCTACACACTCTACGCGCTGACATTGACTACGCTACTTATGAAGCAAACACAACTTACGGCATCATTGGTGTTAAAGTGTGGATCTTCAAAGGCGAAATCTTGGGCGGTATTGAGCAAGTGCGTGCTGATAAAGGCGCACAAAAGAAGAAGTCTAAGTAGGGGGTAAGTCATGTTACAACCGAAACGTACTAAGTTCCGCAAGATGCAAAAAGGCCGTAACCGCGGTCTTGCCCTTCGCGGTAACCAAGTTAGCTTTGGTGAATTTGGATTGAAGTCCACTGAACGTGGTCGTATTACTGCTCGTCAAATTGAGGCGGCGCGTCGTGCAATGACTCGTCACATCAAACGTGGTGGTAAAATCTGGATTCGTGTGTTCCCTGATAAGCCGATTACTCAGAAACCTCTAGAGGTTCGTCAGGGTAAAGGTAAGGGTAATGTAGAGTACTGGGTTGCACAGATTCAACCTGGTAAGATGCTTTATGAAGTTGAGGGCGTTTCAGAGCAACTAGCACGCGAAGCATTCGCACTAGCTGCTGCTAAACTTCCTTTGTCCACAACTTTCGTAACGCGTACGGTGATGTAGATGATAGCAAAAGAACTGCAAGAAAAGTCTGTAGCAGAGCTACAAGCGACCTTGGTTGAGCTTCTACGTGAGCAATTTACTTTGCGCATGCAGAAAGCGACTGGTCAGCTGACGCAAACTCATTTGCTTCCGCAAGTTCGCCGCAATATCGCACGTGTTAAAACCGTGCTAAATGATAAGGCAGGTAACTAAGATGGCAGAAACAAAAGCGCGTACAGCTACTGGTAAAGTAGTCAGCGACAAAATGGATAAAACCATTACAGTACTAGTTGAACGTACGGAGAAACATCCGTTGTACGGTAAGTACGTACGTCGTTCAACTAAACTACACGCTCACGATGAAAACAATGAGTGCCAGATTGGTGATACGGTTAAGGTCGTAGAAACACGTCCTTACTCTAAGTCTAAGACTTGGAACCTGGTTCAAGTTGTTGAGAAAACTGCAGCTGTATAAGCTGCTTTTTCCCTCGTGAGACTTGTTATCTAACTTGATTGGAGAGCAGTAATGATTCAAACAGAATCGATGCTTGATGTTGCAGATAACAGCGGCGCAAAGCGTGTTCAGTGTATTAAAGTACTGGGTGGCTCACACCGTCGTTATGCTGCTATCGGTGACATTATTAAAGTCACAGTGAAAGAAGCGATCCCTCGTGGTCGTGTTAAAAAAGGGCAGGTTCTAAACGCAGTTGTCGTTAGAACTAAGAAAGGTGTTCGTCGTCCTGATGGTTCTGTAATCCGTTTTGATGTAAACTCAGCGGTTCTATTGAATGCTTCAGGACAGCCTATTGGTACTCGTATCTTTGGCCCTGTAACACGTGAGTTGCGAACTGAGCAATTCATGAAAATTGTTTCTCTTGCACCTGAAGTGCTGTAAGAGGGAGAGGGGACATTATGCGTAAAATCAAACGTGACGACGAAGTAATCGTGATTGCAGGTAAAGATAAAGGCAAACGCGGTACTGTTGTTAAGGTAGTAGACGA
Source organism: Marinomonas pollencensis (assembly GCF_003387375.1). Lineage (GTDB taxonomy): Bacteria > Pseudomonadota > Gammaproteobacteria > Pseudomonadales > Marinomonadaceae > Marinomonas > Marinomonas pollencensis. Next base: position 30,396 of record NZ_QUNG01000016.1, read on the forward strand.
AAGCCGAGTTCTTGTTTCTGGTATCAATATGATCAAGAAACACGAAAAACCAAACCCTATGAAGGGTTCAACTGGCGGCATCGTTGAAAAAGAAGCACCTATCCAGGTTTCTAATGTAGCTATTTATAATAAAGCTACTGACAAAGCGGATCGCGTCGGCTTTAAATTGAATGAAGACGGTACGAAAGTGCGTATCTTTAAATCAAACAGTGAAGCGATCGACGCCTAAGAGCGAGAATTATAGCCATGGCGAGACTTAAGCAAGTTTATAAAGATAATGTTGTATCAGCTCTTACTGAAGAGTTTGCATACAAGAATGTGATGGAAGTGCCGAAAATCACTAAAATCACATTGAATATGGGTGTTGGTGAAGCTATCGCAGACAAGAAACTTCTTGAGCATGCGGTAAACGATCTAGAAGCACTTAGCGGCCAGAAAGTTGTAGTGACTAAGGCGCGTAAATCAGTAGCAGGCTTTAAAATCCGTGACGGTTACCCGATCGGTTGTAAAGTAACGCTACGTGGTGAGCGTATGTGGGATTTCTTCGACCGTTTGGTTGATGTTGCTATTCCACGTATCCGTGACTTCCGTGGACTTAATCCTAAGTCTTTCGACGGTCGTGGTAACTACAGCATGGGTGTTAAAGAGCAGATCATCTTCCCTGAAATCGATTACGATAAAGTAGATCGTGTACGTGGTATGGATATTACCATTACAACGACTGCTCGTACCGACGAAGAAGGTCGTGCTTTGCTAGCCGCCTTTAGTTTCCCTTTCAAGAAATAAGAGGTAGGAATCATGGCAAAGATCTCAATGATTCAGCGCGAAGCAAAACGCACTAAATTAGTAGCAAAGTTCGCTGAAAAGCGTGCTGCTCTAAAAGCGATCATTAGCGACGTTAATGCATCGGACGATGAAAAGTGGGAAGCAACGCTTAAATTGCAAGCACTTCCACGCGATTCATCTTCTTCTCGCCAGCGTAACCGTTGCCAAGTAACGGGTCGCCCACACGGTGTTTATCGTAAATTTGGTTTGTCTCGAATCAAATTGCGTGAAGCAGCGATGCGCGGTGATGTACCAGGCTTGAAGAAAGCTAGTTGGTAAGCAAGTAGAGCGCGATCATAATACATGGCAGCGAGTGGGGTGTCTAAATACTGGACATTCTGCTCGCTGCTGTGTACTATGCGCGAGCTCTATTTGCTGCACAATGGTTTTTCAATTAGGAGCTCTTCAATGAGTATGCAAGATACACTTGCGGATATGTTCACTCGTATTCGTAATGCACAGATGGCTGCAAAGACCTCTGTGAGCATGCCTTCATCAAAAATGAAAGCATCAATTGCTTCTGTACTACAAGAAGAAGGTTACGTAGGTAACTTCTCTGTAGACGAAGCGATCAAACCGACCCTTACTATCGAGTTGAAATACTACGAAGGTAAGCCGGTAATCGAAGAAATTAAACGCGCATCTCGCCCAAGCTTGCGTCAATACAAAGGTTCTGCAAATCTACCTAAAGTAGAAGCTGGCCTTGGTGTTGCGATCATCTCTACCTCTAAAGGTGTGATGACTGACCGTGCAGCTCGTGCTGCTGGTATCGGCGGCGAAGTAATCTGCACTGTATTCTAGGAGTTAGTATGTCTCGAGTTGCTAATAGTCCCGTGACGCTTCCTAGTGGTGTAGATGTAACTCTAAATGGCCAAAATGTTGTTGTAAAAGGCGGCAAAGGTTCATTAGAGTTTACTGCTCACACAAGCGTTGTTGTGTCTAAAGAAGAAAATGTTATCACTTTCGCTGCCCGCGATGGTGCAAAACAAAGCCGTGCCTTAGCTGGTACTACTCGCGCTTTGGTCAACAACATGGTTGTTGGTGTTAGCCAAGGTTTTGAGAAAAGATTGCTTCTTCAAGGTGTTGGTTACCGTGCTGCTCTTAAAGGCAAAGTACTTAACCTATCTTTGGGTTTCTCACACCCAGTAGATTACGAACTACCTGAAGGCATTACAGCTGAATGTGCTTCACAGACAGAAGTTGTGATCAGAGGTATTGATAAACAAGCCGTTGGTCAAGTCGCTGCAGAAGTTCGCGGTTTCCGTCCACCAGAGCCTTATAAAGGCAAAGGTGTTCGCTATGCTGACGAAAATGTTCGTCGTAAAGAAGCTAAGAAGAAGTAGGTAAGCATTCATGAACACTAAGAAACAATCTCGAATTCGTCGTGCACGTCGTGCGCGCCTACATATTCGTGAGCTAGGTGCGAATCGTCTTACTGTACATCGCACGCCACGTCATATGTATGCTCAAGTGATTTCTCCTTGTGGTAGTAAAGTACTAGCTAGTGCTTCTACTCTGGAAGAAACTCTACGTGCTACAGCGACTGGCAACAAAGCAGCGGCTCAACAAGTCGGTACTTTGATTGCTACACGCGCTAAAGAAGCAGGTGTCACTTCGGTCGCTTTTGACCGTTCTGGCTTCAAATACCATGGCCGCGTTCAAGCTCTTGCTGACGCAGCACGTGAAGCCGGTCTAGAGTTCTAAAGGGGTAGCAAATGGCAGTTAATGATCAACAAACTAGCGACCTCCAAGAGAAGCTAGTTCAAGTAAACCGCGTTGCTAAAGTTGTGAAGGGTGGTCGTATCTTCTCTTTCACTGCTTTGACAGTCGTTGGTGATGGAAATGGTAAGGTTGGCTTCGGTCGCGGTAAAGCGCGCGAAGTGCCTCAAGCTATCCAAAAAGCGATGGAACAAGCTCGTCGCAATATGGTTTCAGTTAAACTTGACGGTGATACTTTGCAGTATCCAGTTAAAGCTGTGCATGGCGCTTCTAAAGTTTACATGCAACCAGCTTCTCAAGGTACTGGTATCATTGCCGGTGGTGCGATGCGTGCAGTTCTAGAAATTGCAGGCGTTCACAACGTATTGGCAAAATGTTACGGATCTACAAACCCAGTAAACGTAGTTCGCGCTACGATCAAAGGTTTGCAAGATATGAAAGCACCTGAGCAAATCGCGGCTAAACGCGGTAAGTCAGTCGATCAAATTTTGGGGTAATGTGTTATGGCGAATAATACCATCACAGTTCAACTAACCCGTAGCCCGATCGGTCGTCTTCCAAAGCACCGTGAAACAGTTAAAGGCTTGGGTTTGCGTAAAGTTGGCCAAACTCGTGAGCTGGAAGATACTCCAGCGGTACGTGGTATGGTTAATAAAGTTTATTACATGGTTAAAGTAGTAGGAGAATAACATGTTCTTAAATACGCTTCGTCCTGGCGAAGGTAGCAAACATGCTCCGAAACGTGTCGGTCGCGGTATTGGTAGCGGCTTGGGCAAAACAGGCGGACGTGGCCATAAAGGTCTTAAGTCTCGCTCTGGTGGCTCAGTAAAACCTGGTTTTGAAGGTGGTCAAATGCCTTTGCAGCGTCGTCTGCCAAAATTTGGTTTTACTTCACGTCAGGCAAAGTATGTTGCTGAGGTTCGTTTAAACGAACTTGCTGCTGTAAATGCTGAAGTTGTAGATTTGGCTGCTCTTAAAAGCGCCGACATCCTTGGTCATCAAATTAAGTCAGCTCGAGTAATCTTGTCAGGTTCTATCGACAAAGCCGTTACTGTTCGTGGTCTTAAAGTGACTAAAGGTGCTCGTGCTGCTATTGAAGCTGCCGGCGGAAAAGTCGAGGAATAAATGGCAAAGCGTGGCTCACTACCAGCTGGAGTGCAAAATGGATTAGGCGAACTTTGGTCGCGTATCCGCTTTGTTTTCTTAGCAATTATTGTATACCGAATTGGTGCACACATCCCTGTTCCGGGTATTAACCCAGATAGATTGTCTGCCCTGTTTAATCAAAATGAAGGCACAATTCTGAGTTTATTTAACGTATTCTCAGGGGGCGCGCTCGAGCGTATGAGTATTTTTGCGCTTGGGATCCTGCCCTATATTTCTGCCTCTATTATTATGCAGTTATTAACGGTTGTGAGTCCGCAGCTAGAGCAGTTAAAGAAAGAGGGTGAGGCGGGTCGTCGTAAGATTACTCAATACACCCGTTACGGTACTGTGCTTCTAGCGCTTGTTCAATCTGCCTCCATGGCAGTTGGCCTTGCCAGTCAGGGGATTTCGTTTAGCAGTGGTCTTGAGTTCTACGGTGTTGCCGTTGTCACTCTTGTTGCTGGTACGGTATTCTTGATGTGGTTGGGTGAACAAGTGACAGAAAAAGGAATTGGTAATGGTATTTCCATTATCATTTTCTCCGGTATTGTTGCTGGCTTACCTTCTGCTCTAGGTCGTTCATTTGAATCGGCTCGTCAAGGCGATATTAATATTCTTGCTTTGTTGGTAATTGGTGTTCTTGCTGTGGCGACTATCGCATTCGTTGTTTTCATCGAACGTGGTCAGCGCCGTATTACAGTGAACTACGCTAAGCGTCAGCAAGGTAACAAGGTGTTTGCCGCACAAAAGAGTCATTTGCCTCTTAAAGTGAATATGGCGGGTGTTATCCCACCTATATTTGCTTCTAGTATCCTTCTGTTTCCTGCGTCAATTGGCCAATGGTTTGGTCAAGGACAAGGAATGGAATGGTTGCAAAATATCTCTTTGGCTCTAGCTCCTGGGCAACCTCTTTATGTGCTGTTGTTTGCGATAGCAATTGTTTTCTTTTGCTTCTTTTATACAGCACTGGTGTTCAACCCTAAAGATGTGGCAGATAACTTAAAAAAATCCGGTGCTTTTTTGCCGGGTATTCGTCCAGGCGATCATACAGCTCGATATATTGATGGTGTAATGACTCGTTTGACTCTATTTGGTGCTTTATACATCACTCTAGTGTCACTGATGCCTCAGTTCTTTGTTGTTGCGTGGAATGTTCCATTCTACTTTGGCGGTACTTCTATGTTGATCGTAGTCGTAGTTGTCATGGACTTTATGTCGCAAGTTCAAAGTCACTTAATGAGTCATCAATACGAGTCATTAATGAAGAAGTCTAATCTGACTGGTTATGGTCCAAATGGCCTAATGCGTTAGCATAGGTTGGAGTTGAACATGAAAGTACGTGCATCTGTAAAGAAAATCTGTCGTAACTGTAAAATCGTTCGTCGTAACGGTTCAGTTCGAGTGATTTGCGTTGAGCCTCGACACAAACAGCGTCAAGGTTAATTGCGAGTTCGCTCGATGATAGGGAAGGGTGGTTGATTTTTCGCCTAAAGATAGGCATAATCAGCCGCCCTCATGAAAGCAAAGTGATGATTTAGAATCATCCATAACAACGGAGTAAAGTGAATGGCTCGTATAGCCGGTGTCAATATTCCTGACAATAAACATGCGGTCATTTCTCTGACTTACATCTTCGGAATTGGTCGCACTCGTTCGCGCGCAATTTGCGCCGCGTCAGGTGTTGCAGAAACTACGAAAATTGGTTCTTTAAGTGATGAAACACTTGATGAACTTCGTGGCGAAGTTGCTAAGTATACTGTAGAGGGTGATCTACGCCGTGAAGTCAGCATGTCTATTAAGCGTCTGATGGATCTTGGCTGTAACCGTGGTATTCGTCACCGCCGCAGCCTACCTGTTCGTGGTCAACGTACCAAAACGAACGCCCGTACGCGAAAAGGCCCTCGTAAGCCTATTCGTAAGTAATATAAACGCGTTTCGCTCTAGCTACATAAGTTAGCTAGAGCTGAGCATTAAATAGGAAAGTGCAATATGGCTAAGCCAGCTACGCGCAATACCAAGAAAAAAGTCAAAAAGACGGTTGTCGACGGTGTTGCTCATGTACACGCGTCATTTAACAACACGATCGTGACTATCACCGACCGCCAAGGCAATGCATTGTCTTGGGCTACTGCCGGTGGTTCTGGTTTTCGCGGATCTCGTAAAAGTACACCATTCGCAGCTCAAGTAGCAGCGGAACGTGCCGGTACTGTCGCACAAGAATTCGGCCTTAAAAACGTTGACGTAATGATCAAGGGCCCTGGCCCAGGTCGTGAGTCCGCAGTTCGTGCATTGAATGCATTGGGCTTGCGCATTAATAACATCACAGATGTGACGCCAATCCCGCACAACGGTTGCCGTCCACCTAAGAAACGTCGCGTTTAACTGAGGAGACAGATACATGGCTCGTTATATAGGTCCAACTTGTAAGTTGTCTCGTCGTGAAGGTACCGACTTGCAATTGAAGAGCGGTTCACGCGCTCTTGAGTCGAAATGTAAAGCAGAAACAGTTCCTGGTGTGCACGGTGCACGTCGCGGACGTCTTTCTGATTACGGCTTACAATTACGTGAGAAACAAAAAGTACGTCGTATGTACGGTGTTCTTGAAAAACAATTCCGTAACTACTACAAATCTGCAGCTCGTCTAAAAGGCGCGACTGGTGAGAACCTTTTGCAACTTTTGGAATCACGTTTAGATAACGTTGTATACCGCGCAGGTTTTGGTTCTACACGTGCGGAAGCTCGTCAGCTAGTAGGCCATAAAGGCATTCTAGTAAACGGCGCAACGGTTAACATTCCATCTTACCAAGTGAAAGCTGGTGATGTAGTGTCTATCCGTGAAAAAGCTAAGAAGCAATTGCGTATTCAAAGCGCACTAGAGCTATCTAAAAATCGTACGTCGATCCATTGGATCGAAGTTGATACAACTAAACTGGAAGCAACTTATAAAGCTGCTCCAGAACGTGCCGATTTATCAGCTGAAATTAATGAGAACCTAATTGTCGAACTTTACTCTAAGTAAGTCGGTGATTGGGATTAAGAAATAGGTGGATCTATGCAGCGTTCAGTGAGCGAATTGTTAACCCCACGCAACATTGAAGTTCAGGAATTGGGCAAAACGCGCGCTAAAGTGACGCTACAACCACTAGAACGTGGTTTTGGTCACACTTTGGGTAATGCGTTGCGCCGAATTCTACTGTCTTCAATGCCTGGTTGTGCAATTGTTGAAGTTGAAATCGACGGTGTATTGCATGAATACAGCGCAATTGAAGGGGTTAAAGAAGATGTCATTGAAATTCTTCTTAACCTGAAAGGAGTTGCGATCGCTCTACACGGGCAAGATGAAGCAACTCTTACTCTAAGTAAAAAAGGTCCTGGTATCGTAACGGCTGGTGATATCCAGTTAGTTGCTGATGCAGAGATCGCTAACCCTGACCATGTGATTGCACACTTGGATGATACTGCTGAACTTTCTATGCAGATCAAAGTGTCTCGTGGTCGTGGTTATGAGCCTGCTGACGCTCGTGTTGCTAGCGATGATGAGACTCGTCCTATCGGTCGCTTGCAACTGGATGCCTCATTCAGCCCTGTTCGCCGTGTAGCCTACAGTGTTGATAATGCTCGTGTAGAGCAGCGTACTGACCTTGATAAGCTAGTATTAGATATCGAGTCAAACGGTACTATCGACCCTGAAGAAGCTATCCGTCGCGCAGCGACTATTCTACAACAGCAAATTGCTGTGTTTGTTGCTCTTGAAAGTGAGAGTGAAGCACCTGTTGTTGAAGAAGAGGATGAGATTGATCCAATTTTGCTACGCCCGGTTGATGATCTTGAGTTGACCGTTCGCAGTGCTAACTGTTTGAAAGCAGAGAACATTTATTACATCGGTGATTTGATTCAACGTACTGAGGTTGAGCTTCTTAAGACGCCTAACCTAGGTAAAAAGTCGTTAACTGAAATCAAAGATGTTTTAGCACAGCGTGGTTTGTCTTTGGGAATGCGTCTAGAAAACTGGCCACCAGCTAGTTTGAAAGACGATAGCAAAGTTCTAGCTCGCTAGGTCATTGTTCCCTGACCACCGTAGTTTGGTAAGGAATGTAAAATGCGTCATCGTAAGAGTGGACGTCACTTAAACCGTACTAGCTCTCATCGCAAAGCGATGTTCAAGAATATGGCTGCTTCTTTGTTCGAACACGAAGTTATTAAAACTACGTTGCCGAAAGCCAAAGAACTTCGCCGTGTTGCAGAGCCTTTGATCACATTGGCGAAAGAAGATTCCGTTGCGAATCGTCGCCTTGCCTTTGCTCGTACTCGTAGCAAAGATGCAGTAGGTAAATTGTTTTCTGAACTTGGTCCTCGTTACCAAGCTCGTCCTGGCGGTTATGTTCGCATTCTAAAATGTGGCTTCCGTGCAGGTGACAACGCACCTATGGCTTACGTTGAATTGGTCGATCGACCAGTTGCGGAAGCAGCTGAGTAATATCAGTTTGTAATAAAAAAGCCGAGCTTATAGCTCGGCTTTTTTTATGTCTGAAGAAAACTCAGTTAATAAAAAAGCGGCACTGCCGCTTTTTTATTAAACAAGAGAGCATTCATGTGGCTCCCTTATTTATGCTTAATCAGGCTAACATTCCTTTCAAAAATCGTCCTGTATGAGATCCGGTTGCCTCAGCCACTTCTTCAGGTGTTCCTTCTGCAATGATATAACCTCCGCCACTGCCTCCTTCTGGCCCTAAATCCACTATCCAGTCAGCAGTTTTAATGACATCTAGATTGTGTTCAATAACTACAACAGTGTTGCCATGATCACGTAATCGATGAAGCACTTTCAGCAGCTGTTCAATATCTGCAAAATGCAGCCCTGTTGTCGGTTCGTCTAAAATATACAAGGTTTGCCCAGTATCACGTTTAGAGAGCTCTTTGGCGAGTTTGACACGTTGAGCCTCACCGCCTGACAGTGTTGTCGCCGCTTGCCCTAGCTTGATATAGCCTAAGCCCACATCAATCAAAGTTTGTAGCTTGCGGGCGATAGACGGCACCGCATCGAAAAACTCTCGAGCATCTTCGATTGTCATGTCTAAGCATTGGTGTATGTTTTTGCCTTTATAATGTATTTCTAAGGTTTCGCGATTGTAGCGATGCCCCTTACAAACATCACAAGGGACATAAACATCCGGTAAGAAATGCATTTCAACCTTGATAACACCATCACCTTGGCAAGCTTCACAGCGACCGCCTTTAACGTTGAAACTAAAGCGGCCAGGTTTATAACCACGAGAGCGCGCTTCTTGCGTGGCGGCAAAGAGTTCACGCATTGGCGTGAAAATCCCTGTATATGTGGCTGGGTTTGAGCGAGGCGTACGGCCAATCGGACTCTGGTTAATATCGACGCATTTATCAAATAACTCTAACCCTTCGATACGGTCATGGGGTGCTGCTTTTAAGGTTGTTGCGCCATTTAATGCGGTCGAGGCCAGTGGGTATAAGGTGCCGTTAATCAGCGTCGATTTGCCTGATCCAGACACACCAGTGACACAGGTCATTATGCCAACCGGGATTTTTAGATCCACTGTGTTTAAGTTATTACCTGTTGCACCTATTAGGTTGAGAGAGTGCCCGTCTTTGGCTTTGTTTCTGATGGCGGGAATTTCAATTTTGCGTTGGCCAGTTAAGTATTGGCCGGTGATGGAGTCTTCGCAGTTCATCACATCTTGCGGTGTTCCACTAACAATGACTTCTCCACCATGAATACCCGCACCTGGGCCAATATCCACAACAAAGTCAGCAACTCGGATGGCATCTTCGTCGTGTTCAACAACGATTACGGTATTACCTAAATCTCTTAGGCGAGTTAGGGTTTCAATCAAGCGTTCATTGTCGCGTTGATGAAGCCCAATAGATGGCTCGTCTAGAATGTACATGACACCCACTAAGCCCGCACCAATCTGGCTGGCTAAACGGATACGTTGTGCTTCACCACCGGATAAGGAGTCGGCTTTACGGTCCAAGGTCAGATAGTCTAATCCGACATTTACCAAGAAGGTTAAACGGTCACGGATTTCTTTTAGAATCTTGGAAGCAATCTCGCCACGAGCGCCAGGTAGGTTGAGGGCTTCAAAGTAGGCAAGGCATTCTGCAATAGGGTAGGTGACTATCTCTGGTAGAGTTTGTTTGTTGATAAATACGTTTCTTGCTGAGCGATTTAATCGAGAGCCGTGGCAGTCTGGACAAGCCTGAGTGCTGATGTATTGAGATAGGTCTTCTCGTACGCTGTCAGATTCTGTTTCATGGTAACGACGTTGTAGGTTCGGCAGCACACCTTCAAAAGCGTGGGAACGAATCATCTTGTCGCCGCGCTCATTGATGTAAACAAAGTCTATTTTGTCTTCGCCTGAACCTTTTAGAATTTTATTTTGGAATTCGACTGGAATGTCTTTGAATTTCGCCTCTATATCAAAGCCATAATGTTTTGCTAGTGCCGTGAGCTGTTGGTAATAAAAGATACTGCGTCGTCCCCAACCTCGAATCGCTCCTTCCGCTAGGGTGAGTGTATTGTCCTGGATGATTCGTTCTGGATCGAACAACTGGTGAGTGCCTAACCCATCACAGGTTTGGCAAGCGCCATTTGGATTATTAAACGAGAAAAGGCGAGGCTCAAGCTCAGTTAGGCTGTAACCACAAACCGGACAAGCAAATTTGCTAGAGAATATATGAACGTCTTCATCGTCATCCATATTAATGACTTTGGCGATGCCGTCTGATAGCCCTAAACAGGTTTCAAACGACTCTGCTAAACGAAGTTGTAAGTCGTCACGGACTTTGAAACGGTCTATTACCACCTCAATAGTGTGCTTCTTATTTTTTTCTAAAGCCGGTGCGTCATCTAGATCGACCACGATACCGTCAATACGCGCGCGAATAAAACCTTTAGATAACAAGTCATTAAGAATGTGAAGGTGCTCGCCTTTACGATCTTTCACGATCGGTGCAAGCAACATCATTTTAGTTTCCTCAGGGAGGGAGATTATCTTATCGACCATTTGTGATATGGTCTGCGCCTCTAGCGGCTCACCATGGTCAGGACAACGTGGTTGGCCCGCTCGTGCAAACAACAGGCGGAGATAATCATAAATTTCTGTGATAGTACCCACTGTCGAGCGCGGGTTATGTGACGTGGATTTCTGTTCTATGGAGATCGCTGGTGAAAGGCCTTCGATATGGTCTATATCTGGCTTTTCCATCATGGATAAGAATTGTCGAGCATAAGTAGAGAGGGATTCTACATAGCGTCGTTGACCCTCAGCATATAAGGTGTCGAAAGCAAGAGACGACTTTCCCGAGCCTGATAAACCTGTGATCACCACGAGTTTATCTCTGGGGATGTCTAAATCCACATTTTTTAAATTGTGGGTGCGAGCTCCGCGTATGGTGATGGTATCCATGTGTCTCCAAATAGTGTTTTAGCAACAGAAGTTTTACATCGTTGTCGGTAGAATAACTGTCTATTTTTACAGTACTTGAAATAGAGCTTCAACGGTATTTTAAGTAAAATAGACATCTTTCTTTTTTAAACCCTAAGTTGAGTGGTTGTAATCTCCTTATGGATGTACTCGAACGTCGTTCTGTTCTTGCTCTCGCATCAGTTTACTTGTTTAGAATGCTCGGGCTTTTTCTTATTATGCCAGTGATCAGTGTGGCTGCTGATGGCTTAACTGGTTCTGATGCTGCATTAATCGGTACTGCAATTGGTATCTATGGTTTTACCCAGGCCTGTTTACAGATACCTATGGGGATGTGGTCGGATCACATTGGCCGCAAGCGCGTGATTGTTATCGGTCTATTATTGTTTGCTCTGGGTAGCTTGATTTGTGCCAACGCGACAGACATTTATGTATTGATCATTGGTCGAGCTGTGCAAGGGGCAGGTGCCATTGCCAGTACTTTAATGGCATTATTAAGTGATGTTACCCGCGAACAAAACCGCACTAAAGCTATGGCAACGGTTGGCATTAGCATAGGTGCTTCCTTTATGTTGTCTTTGGTGCTCGGGCCTTGGCTATTTGACCTGATTGGCCTGTCTGGACTTTTTTACCTATCGTTTGGTTTTTCTTTCTTAGGTATCGCTTTGGTACTCTTTATGGTGCCAAATATCGTGCAGCATACCTTTCGACGCGACACTACGCCAAGCGCTGTAGCGTTAGGCCAAGTTATTAAAGACAGTCGGTTACGTTTCTTGAATATCAGCGTGTTGTTATTACATGCCAGCCTGACTGCTTTGTTTGTCACCGTGCCGCATTTACTCATCACTCGATTTGGTTTACCACTCGCCCACCATAGTTGGTTATACCTTGCTATTATGGGTTTTGCTTTTGTGGGTATGGTACCATTAGTGATTCTTGCCGAAGCCAAAGGCAAAATGAAAGAAGTGGTTTTTGGCGTCGTTGCATTACTAGGTTTTAGTGCTTTATTGTTACAATGGGCGCCGTACTTATGGGCATTTGGGCTATTATTATGGGCCTATTTTGTCGGTTTCAACACGTTAGAGGCAACCTTACCCTCGTTAATCAGTAAGCTGGCACCAGTAGGTTATCGTGGCACGGCGATGGGGGTGTTTTCTACCCATCAGTTCTTAGGTTCCTTTCTCGGTGGAATTGGTGGTGGTTGGTTATTACAGCACTTATCTAGTAACAGTTTGTTCCTTGTTGTTGGTTTAGTATTGTTATTGTGGTCGATAGTCTGCTTATTCCAGCCTACAATACGACAATTAAGCAGTATGGCATTTAGCCTGCCAGACGGTGATGACGCAGAAATAAATGCGTTCGCTGACCAGCTCTCCCATGTGGAAGGGGTGGAAGACATGCAGATTTTTATAGATGAGCGTACCGCTTATCTTAAAGTAGACAAAAAAATACTCGATAAAGAAGCTTTGCAGCGTTTAGCGCCGCAAGTGAATCTTTAAAGACGATAATGAATTATTTAGTTGGAGAGCGTCATGGCACGTGGAATTAACAAAGTTATCTTAATCGGTAACGCAGGCAATGATGCCGAAGTGCGTTTTATGCCATCGGGTGCAGCGGTTGCAAACGTTAACCTAGCAACATCAGAAAGCTGGCGCGATAAGCAAACTGGACAAATGCAAGAGCGTACTGAATGGCACCGAGTGGCATTCATGGACCGTGGTAATTTCCGTCTAGGTCAAATTGCTGGCGATTTCATTAAGAAAGGCTCAAAAGTATACGTTGAAGGTTCTTTGCGTACACGTGAGTGGGAAAAAGACGGCATTAAGCGTTACACAACAGAAATCGTAGCGAACGAAATGCAATTACTTGATGGTCGTGGCGATAACAATAGCGGCGGCCAACAAGGCGGTTATGATTCTGGTGCTCAAGGTGGTTACGGCAACAACGCACCTCAACAAGGTGGTTACAACCAAGCACCTGCGCAGCAAGCGCCACAGCAAGGCTTCAATCAGCCTCAAGGTGGTTACAATCAAGCGCCAGCGCAACAAGCACCGCAGCAGGCCGCACCGCAAGCTCAGCCACAATCTTTTGGTAGTTGGGGGAATGCTCCTCAGCAAGCGCCAGCTCAACAAGCTCCGCAACAGCGTGCACCACAGCAGCCGGCTCCTCAGCGTGCCCCTGCGCCTGAGCCAAAGCCTCAGCAAGCGCCAAACTTTGATGACTTCGATGATGATATTCCATTCTAGGATTTATCTGAGCTCATAAAGAATAGAGTTAACCTGAAGCCCCTTTATAGGGGCTTTCTTTTTCATAGCACAGCTCAAAGAGGAGTCTAGAATGCTATTAGGTGTCACGCTCGGAACGAATGATCTGGCAAAAGCGAGTGCTTTTTATAATGCTGTATTGGGTACCATTAATATGGTCCAGACGATGGCAGTAGAGGGAGAGATAGGTTATGGCGTGAAAGGCGGCCAAAGTTGCTTTTGGGTATTAACGCCGTTTAATCAACAGCCTGCGTCGTACGGAAATGGTGTACAAGTCACCTTTCAAGCGTCGAATAACGATGAGGTTGAGGCATTTCACCAAATGGTATTAGTGCTTGGCGGCGTGGATGAAGGCGCACCAGGATATCGTTATCGCCCAGGATATTACGGTGCTTACTGCCGAGATTTAGATGGTAATAAATTACACGTTATGTACCAAGCTTAATATCTCTACTGCCTCTTAAATATATTTTTGTTGAGTGCTTTGTATTATAAAGTTTTAAATATAACTTGCTATAAAATTGCTTGCTGTGTTAATATTTTTTCATCGGGTCAATAGAAAGCCCTGTTTATTTGTAAGTACCACGTTGTTATTAGTAATAATCCTTCGCGTTATCCTCAGTTAAATATCTGTTTTCTTCATACTCTATCGCCTTATTTTAGGCACACTTTTATTAATTTCTAGGGTATCTATTATGTCTAATACAACAACTGGTTCAGTAAAATGGTTTAACGAAACAAAAGGTTTTGGTTTTATTGAACAAGAATCTGGTCCTGATGTTTTTGCACACTTTAGTGCGATCGTCAGTGACGGCTTTAAAACATTGGCTGAAGGCCAACGTGTAGAATTTAAAGTGACACAAGGCCAAAAAGGCCCACAAGCAGAAAATATTGTTTGTATCTAAATTTTTAAATAGAGGGCTTAGTTAGCCCACTATTTAACATTGGTTTGAAAGAAATACCTGTTTATTGTACGTATCACGTTGTTATTAGTAATAATCCTTCGCGCTATCCTCAGTTAAATATTTGTTTTCTTCATACTCTATCGCCTTATTTTAGGCACACTTTTATTAATTTCTAGGATATCTATTATGTCTAATACAACAACTGGTTCAGTAAAATGGTTTAACGAAACAAAAGGTTTTGGTTTTATTGAACAAGAATCTGGTCCTGATGTTTTTGCACACTTTAGTGCGATCGTCAGTGACGGCTTTAAAACATTGGCTGAAGGCCAACGC
>NZ_QUNG01000016.1:45142-68901 GCF_003387375.1 Marinomonas pollencensis
TTTTGGTTTTATTGAACAAGAATCTGGTCCTGATGTTTTTGCACACTTTAGTGCGATCGTCAGTGACGGCTTTAAAACATTGGCTGAAGGCCAACGCGTAGAATTTAAAGTGACACAAGGCCAAAAAGGCCCACAAGCAGAAAATATTGTTTGTATTTAAACGTCTAAGCAGCAGGCTTTTCTAGTCTACTGGTTAATATGACTTTGAAAGAAAGGTATGTCTATTTTAGGTATCGTATTAGCGGACTTACTTTAGATCCTTTTTAAAAAAAGCCCTGCTAAATCAGCAGGGCTTTTTTTGTTTTTTTAGTAAGGAATAATGAAGTTGCTTTAATCCTTCATTATATTTAGTACGATTTTCCCTAGATGGTGTTTTTTCTGGAACGCTTCTTGTGCCTTGACGATTTCTTTTAGTGGATAGGTTTGCGCTACCAGAGGTTGTATTTTTCCTTCTTCAAGGTAGTGAATTAAGTTCTGAAATACTTCTGGCGCTAAGACAGTACAGCCAAATAGGCTCAAGTCTTTTAAATACAAGGATCTGACATCGAGCTCGACGAAGGCGCCACCAATCGCGCCAGCAACGGCATAACGACCACCGGGTTTTAGTAGCTGTAAAAAGACTGGCCATGTTTTCCCTGCCACCAGATCCACCACGACATCGACACTATTTTCACCCAAGGCAGTAACAAGATCCTCTTCTCGGGTGACCACTTGGTCAGCGCCTATGTCTAAAAGTGCTAGGCGTTTACTGGCGCTGGTGATGGCAATAACGTGTGCGCCACGCGCTTTGGCTAATTGGACTGCAGCCGAGCCTACGCCGCCAGATGCTCCTGATATTAGGACAATGTCCTGTCTATTGACATTAGCTCGACTGAGCATGTTTTCCGCAGTGGAGTAAGAACAAGGAAAAGAGGCAAGTTCGGTATCGGATAAGTTGCTTTGGATAGCGTAAGCATGCCGGTTTGCAACCTTGGTGTATTCGGCAAAACCACCGTGACATTCTGAGCCAAAATAGCCTGGTGGATTAAGTGGTTCGCTGTTGTGCTCCTGTAAGCAAGGCTCAATCAGAGCACGCTCACCAATTCGCTTTGGGTCAACCGCACTGCCAACGGCGACAATGGTGCCACATACATCGGCACCTTGAATGAGTGGAAAGGTTAGTGCTTGCCCGGACCAACTGGCGTCGGCACTATCGGCTTCTCCTTTAGAATACCAAGCCAAGCGAGTGTTTATATCAGTGTTATTGATGCCAGCTGCCGCGACTCGAATTAATACATCATGGCTGGTCAATGTGGGGATTTCTAGATCATTGCGATAGTGCAGCTTATCGGTTTCACCGTGTGCTGTTAATACCACGCCACTCATGCTTTCTGGGAGGTAAATTCGTGTCTTGTTTAGCGTCTGGTTGGGCATAAATAAAGGTTACCTTTTAGTGTGTTGGTTGAGGCGTGTGCATAAGGGCTGACAAAGAAACCAATGCAGATTTGACGGCATCGGCACCGAGAATAGGCCAAGCACTGGCAATGCCTTCATGGAGCAAAAAAAGCGAGTTGGCGAGTTCTGCTCGTTGGCTCTTTAGCGCTAAAAACTGGCGCACTTCTGCTTTATGTTCTTTTACCACTTTGTTGATAATGAGGTTATCAGGAAAGGCCGCGATGGCATTCATCGATAAGCAGCCATGGGGCGCGTTTTCAGACATCCATGTTTCAAGGCGCTGAAAAATAATTTCCAGTGATGATTGAGCATTCTGATTTGGCCCATTGTCGAGAAAAGCAAGATAGCGCTGGTGGCGATACTCAAGTGCTGCTACCACCATGGCTTCCTTTGAAGGGTAGTGCTTATACAGAGTGCGTAAACTGACATTACAGGCTGTTTTTAGCTTGTCTACATTGGGTTCGGCAAAGCCGTATTGGCTAAAAGCCAGTTCAAGGCTGGCGGCGATTTGTTGTTTCAAGGTAATTGTCCTGAAGGGTAGAGTATTTATTCTACCAATAAAGGTAGAGTATTTATTCTACCAATAAAGGTAGAGTAAATACTCTACCTTCATCAATGTTTGTCCTTAGCTTTACAGATGATTTTGTTTGTAAGGAGGTGATATCTGGCTTCAATTTATCGGTATACTTAGCGTTTTTGGCACAGTATGCGTTTTGATGGCGCGGTATAAGTAAAGAGGTTGAAACAGTGAACGATGACGATGAAGCATCCTTGTTTGCTCAAGAAGTAGCAGGCATTCAGCCTTTAGAAAAAAGCGAGGTGTATCTTGGTAAAAAAGGGGCACCAGTAGATTTTCAAGCGCGTAAGCGTGCGGCCATCATGGCACAAGAAGCGGATAACAATCATTTGTCTCATGATTATGTGGAAAAAGTTGAGCCGAATGATGTCCTGGAATATAAGCGTTCTGGGGTGCAAGATGGCGTTTTTAAGCGTTTGCGCCAAGGTAAATACGGTATCGAGTCTCGCCTCGATTTGCACCAACGAACGGTCGCTCAAGCTCGGGAATTGGTTTATCAGTTCGTCGACGATTGCATGCGTAATGATATTCGCGTGGCGATTATTGTTCATGGTAAGGGGGATCGTACCCCAGACCCAGACAGTCAAGCGATGATCAAGAGTTACATCAACAAGTGGTTGCGGGATTTAGACAGTGTCATGGCCTTTCATTCTGCACAACGCTACCATGGTGGTTTGGGGGCTGTGTATGTGCTTTTTAAAAAAAGTGAAAAAGCGCGTCTTGAAAATTGGGAAAAGCATCAAAAACGCTGAATTTTCACACAAGCACCACAAAAGCATAGTGCTTTATTCGTGCAGTAAAAGTCACAAATTTGTTATAATTCCGACACCTTGCGGTCTTGAGTTCGATGAGGCTGCCCCAAAACATTCCAGTCACCGTATTCTAATTCACTAGAGGTAGAGAATGACAAATAGCACCGCACATCATCCTGCGTTTACTTTCATTCGCAGCGAATTCATCGATGCTCTAAATGTAACGGTTCAAGAATTTGAACACACAGTTACAGGCGCTAAGCATTTTCATATCGCATCAGAGAATGATGAAAACGTTTTCTTAGTCGGCCTGAAAACCGTCCCAACGGATTCTTGTGGCGTAGCGCATATTTTAGAACACACGGTTTTGTGTGGTTCGGAGCGTTTCCCCGTTCGTGATCCCTTCTTTATGATGATTCGCCGTTCCTTAAACACCTTCATGAACGCTTTCACGTCATCAGATTGGACGGCTTACCCGTTTGCCAGCAAAAACAAAAAAGATTTTCATAACTTATTAGATGTTTATTTAGATGCGGTATTTTTCTCGCGTTTAGATGAGTTGGATTTTTCTCAAGAAGGGCATCGTCTTGAATTTGCCGAGCCAACGAATCCAGACTCAGAGCTGACTTACAAAGGTGTTGTCTTTAATGAAATGAAAGGTGCCATGAGCTCGACCACGTCTGTGCTTTGGCAAACACTGACTAAGTACCTATTTCCTGATAACACCTACCACTTTAATTCTGGTGGTGAGCCAACCGACATCCCGGATCTTTCATATGATGATCTATTGGCTTTCTATCGTACCCATTACCACCCTTCAAATGCGGTATTCATGACGTTTGGTGATATACCAGCGGAGACCTTACAAACCGAGTTTGAAGAAAAAGTCTTGAGCCGTTTTGAGCGCCTAGCGACGCAAGTTAGTGTGCCAAACGCCAAACGTTACTTTTCACCAGTGCGTGTTGAAGAAGGCTATGCGGCCGACGAAGTAAAAGAAGACGGTAGCCATGTTGTCGTTGGCTGGTTGTTAGGTGAGAGTATTGATCTTGGCCAACAGTTTGAGGCGGAGCTATTGTCTAGCGTATTGTTGGACAACAGTGCATCACCGTTGCGTCGAGTGCTGGAGAGTAGTGATCTAGGTCGTGCTCCATCCCCTTTGTGTGGTCTTGAAGACAGCAATAAAGAAATGAGCTTTATGTGTGGTCTAGAGGGCGTAAAACGCGAGAACACAGCTCAAGTCGAAGCATTGATTGTGTCGACTCTTGAAGAGATTGCTAAAAATGGTATTCCTCAAGAGATGGTGGATGCCATGTTGCATCAACTCGAGTTGAGTCAGCGTGAAGTCGGTGGCGGCAGTTATCCATATGGGTTACAGCTGATTTTAGCCGGTTTATCGACCGCCGTGCATTCTGGTGATGTGATCGCACAATTGGACCTAGACCCTGTTATCGAAAGCATGCGCGAAAAAGTGCAAGACAAAGATTACATTCCAAATCTGATTCAAACCTTATTGTTGTCTAATGCTCATCGAGTGACGTTAACATTAAGCCCAGACGATGCGTTAGAAATGCGTCGTAACCAAGCAGAAAAAGACCGCTTAGGAAAAATCAAAGCGGCGTTATCAGACGAAGAAAAAGCCAATATTATCGCCCGCAGTGAGGCGCTAAAAGCGCGTCAATCGCAAGTGGATGATATGAGCATTTTGCCAAAAGTAGGTCTGGAAGATGTGCCTGCTCGATTGCCAGAATATGACAAACATCAGCAAGCGAGCGAGTTGCCTGTGACTTTTTATCCACAAGGTACCAATGGTCTGGTCTACCAGCAATTGGTGATTACACTGCCAGAATTGGATGAAGAAGAAAAAAGCCACTTGCCATTATTCTCTTCGTTAATTACCGAGTTAGGTGTGGGCGAGCAAGACTACCTTGCTATTCAAGAGCGCCAAGTTCAAGTGTGTGGTGGTTTAGGGGCATCGAACTCGATTCGTGCCAGCATTCAAGACCGTCAGACTGTCAGCGCTTATTTTGTGTTGTCATCTAAGGCCTTAGTGCCGAATGTATCCGCCATGAGTGAACTGTTAAAAGACACCATGCTGAATGTTCGCTTTGATGAGATTAGTCGTGTCAAAGAGCTGGTGGCGCAACGTCGTTCACGTCGTGAGCAATCGATTACTGGTCAAGGGCATTCATTGGCAATGACCGCTGCCGCGAGTGGTATTTCTGGTTTGTCCGCTCAGCAAGAAGAATGGGGTGGCATGACAGGCATTCGTAAAGCGATTGCGTTAGATGATGCGATGAAAGCAGGGGATGAGGCAGTAGAAAATTTATTTGCCGTCTTCTCGCGTCTGCATAAAAAATTACTACGCGCACCGAAGCAAATGCTCTTGGTTGCTGAGCCTCAGCACGAAGCCAGCATTTTAGCCTCGGTTGAGCCTGTATTTGCTGATTTACCAAAGGGTGAATCTTCAACTGTGTTTGCATTGCCGAATGTTGATCGTAAGGTAAATACTGCTTGGCTAACGGCCACACAGGTGAGCTTCTGCAGTAAAGCCTTCAAAACCGTTTCAGGGGAGCACCCAGATGTTGCGGCCTTGACCGTCTTGGGTGGTTTCCTTCGTAATGGTTTCTTACATCGCGTGATTCGAGAGCAAGGTGGTGCGTATGGTGGCGGAGCAAGCTTCGACGGTACCAACGGTGCATTCCGCTTTTATTCTTACCGTGATCCACGTTTAACGGAAACACTAGCGGATTTTGATGCTTCTATTGCGTGGTTGTTAAACGAAGAACACGGCGATGATGCTTTAGAAGAAGCGATTTTGGGTGTAATTGGCTCGATGGATAAGCCAGGCTCACCGGCTGGTGAAGCACAAAGTGATTTCTATGTTCAGCTTCATGGTCGCTCTTTGGCGTACCGCGAGGCCTTCCGTAAACGCATTCTTGCGGTGACGGTAGAGCAGTTAAAAACAGTAGCAAAAACTTACTTAACCAAAGAAAACGAGAACGTGGCAGTCGTAACGTCAACGGCTAAGCGTGCGGAATTAGAAGCATTAGGCTTTGATATTCAAACTTTATAATAAAAAACGAGACAGTTTTTTACTAACGGAAAATTAAATGGATCAGTTTCATGATATACGCCCTTACAACGACGACGAAGTCGTTGGGGTGTTGCACAACCTGGTAGACACGCCAGATTTTATTAACACTATTGTTGGCTTTCGTTTTGCTGGTTGGCCTAAATTATTGCAAGCGCCTTTGGCGTTTGCGGTAAAATTGGCGTTAAAGCGCCAAGTGGCTGGCATCAAGAACGTTCATGACTTTCAAATGCGTGTTGCGGGCTACATGGACCGTATGATCAAAACCACGACATCTGATGTAGAGTACCGTGGTATTGAAAAGCTAGAAAAAGGGGTTGGTTACTTATTTTTATCTAACCACAGAGACATCGCAATGGATCCTGCGTTTGTTAATTATGGTTTGTACTTGGCAGGCTTGGATACCGTTCGTATCGCAATAGGCGATAACTTATTACGCCGCCCGTTTGTGTCTGATCTAATGCGTCTCAATAAAAGCTTTATTGTGAAACGCTCAGCCAATGGGATTCGTGAAATGATGGCGGCTTTTGGGCAGTTATCTAGCTACATTACTCATTCTCTTACGCAAGACCAATCGAATATTTGGATTGCCCAAAAAGAAGGGCGGGCGAAAGATGGCTTAGATCAAACCGATCAAGCTCTGATCAAGATGCTTTATATGAGCCAAAAGAAAGAGAAACTGTCTTTCTCAGAGGCGATGGCCAATTTAAAAATTGTGCCAGTGTCGATTTCTTATGAATATGACCCGTGTGCCTTTGATAAAGCTCGCGAGCTCTATGAAAAATCAACCACTGGAAATTATGAGAAGGCCGAATTTGAGGACATTGATAGCATCAAGAACGGCATTGTTGGGCAAAAAGGCAAAGTGGTTGTCACCTTCGGAGATGTTCTAAAAGATGGGATTGAAACACCGGAAGCGTTAGTCGCAGAAGTGGATCGCCAAGTGATCACTAATTACGCGATTCAAGCCAGTAATGAGGCGGCATTGGCGATTCAGCAAGGCAAGCCCTCAACGGATAGTGCGTTTTCTACATACCTAGAAAGTTGTCCTGAAGAGCTACGTGACACGGTAGTGGCCATGTATGCGAACCCGTTGAAGCAGCAACAAAAATATCTAAATAAAGAGTAACTGAGGTAGCAATTGTGCGTTTAGGAATCCTGTTAAGGTCATGGGTAGGCTCCACTATTTTCTTTGTCTATTACATGTTATCCACTGTCTTTTTTGGCGTGCTTGCTCCACTCGCAACGATTCTTTTACCAAAAAATTATCGTCAGCCAGTACTCAATTTGCATAACAAAGGTTTATTGTGTTTGTTCCGCTTGTTGTGTGGCGTCAAGGTTGAGATTATTGGCCGTGAGCATATCAATAAGAATCGCCCAGTTGTGCTGGTGGCAAATCACCAAAGCGAATGGGAAACTTATATTTTACAAGTGTTGATGACACCGGTTTCAACCGTACTAAAGAAAGAGCTGTTATCTGTACCTTTCTTTGGTTGGGGATTACGCATGGTGCAACCTATTGCGATTGATCGTTCGAAACGGACTAATGCTCTAAAACAAATTATGAGTCAGGGGAAAGAGCGCCTAGAAGATGGGCGTTCAGTGTTGATCTTCCCTGAAGGTACGCGCACTAAGCCAACGGAAACCAAAGACTTTAATAAAGGGGCTGCTATGTTGGCAACCTCTGCCAAAGCGCCAATTTTACCTGTGGTTCATAATGCAGGGTACGCATGGCCAAGTAAAAGTTTCTTTAAGTTTCCTGGTTCTATTCGTATGGTGATTGGCCCAGTGATTGAATCAGAAGGCAAAAAGACATCTGAGCTACATGATGAAATGGAGCAGTGGATGCGGGCAGAAATGGCAAAACTACCAGTAGGTATTAAATAGCGTTACTGGGTGATGAGCCAATATTGATAGTCATAAAAAAAGCCGCAGATTGCGGCTTTTTTTGTTTCTGAACAGCGTGAGCTGTCAGATTATGCGTCGTATTTTTTAAATACTAGGCTGGCGTTTGTACCACCAAAACCAAAGCTGTTAGACATGATAAGATTCAAGTCAACATCGTCTTTGCGAGTCGTTACAACAGGAATATTCCCTGCTGCTTCATCTAGCTCATCAACGTTTGCAGACGCTGTGATGAATTTGTTTTCCATCATTAGCAAGCAGTAGATTGCTTCATGAACGCCAGCTGCACCCAGAGAGTGGCCAGACAGTGATTTAGTTGAGCTGACAGCTGGAATGTTATCGCCAAATGTCTCATTCACTGCTTGTAGTTCTTTCATGTCGCCAGCAGGAGTACTGGTGCCGTGAGTGTTGATGTAATCAATCTCTCCGTCAATAGTGCTCATTGCCATTTGCATACAACGTTTCGCGCCTTCACCAGAAGGAGCAACCATGTCGTAGCCATCTGAAGTCGCGCCGTAACCTACTAGTTCAGCGTAGATTTTTGCGCCACGAGCTTTAGCGTGTTCAAGCTCTTCAATAACCAAGATACCGCCACCGCCAGCGATAACAAAACCATCACGGTTTGCATCGTAAGCACGAGAAGCTTTTTCTGGTGTCTCATTGTATTTGGAAGACAAAGCGCCCATTGCATCAAACATGCATGTTTGTGCCCAGCTTTCTTCTTCACCACCACCGGCAAACACAACATCTTGTTTGCCTAGTTGGATTAGCTCCATGGCATTACCAATACAGTGTGCACTGGTAGAACAAGCAGAAGTGATGGAGTAGTTAACGCCTTTGATTTTAAATGGCGTAGCCAAACAAGCAGAAACGGTACTGCCCATAGTTTGAGTAACGCGGTATGGACCCACGCGCTTCACGCCTTTCTCACGTAGAGTGTCAGCGGATTCTACTAGGTTTTGCGCGGATGCACCGCCAGAACCAGCAATCAAACCGGTGCGGATGTTAGATACTTGCTCTTCGGTTAAGCCGGCATCTTCAATAGCTTGTTGCATAGATACATAAGCGTATGTTGCCGCGTCGCCCATAAAACGGCGAACCTTGCGGTCAATGCTTGAAGGATCTAAATCGATACGACCACAAATGTGACTACGGAAGCCCTTTTCTTTGTAATCTTCAGCGAAACGAATACCAGAACGGCCCTCGCGCAAGGAGTTTAAAACGCTCTCTTTGTCATTGCCAAGGCAGCTGACAATGCCAAGACCTGTTACTACTACACGACGCATAAATGTGCCTCTTTACTCTTAATCTTTAGAAGTTTTCTGTTGATGAGAACAAACCAACACGTAGATCTTGTGCTGTGTAAATTTCTCGACCATCAACGGATACGCTTCCGTCTGCAATTCCCATGATCAACTTACGCTCAATGACGCGCTTAAGGTGAATATGAAAGGTCACTTTTTTTGCAGTCGGAAGGATTTGGCCTGTGAATTTCACTTCACCAGAACCCAATGCGCGACCGCGGCCTTTGTTGCCTTTCCAGCCAAGGAAGAAGCCAACGAGTTGCCACATAGCATCCAAACCTAAACAGCCAGGCATGACTGGATCACCAGGGAAGTGGCATTGGAAGAACCAAAGGTCTGGGTGAATATCAAGCTCAGCTATGATTTCACCTTTACCGTATTTACCACCTTCGGTAGAAATACGAGTGATTCGATCCATCATCAGCATGTTCCCAACTGGAAGTTGAGCATTGCCTGGACCAAACATTTCGCCATGGCCGCATTGTAATAGTTCGTCTTTTTCAAACGAGGAAGCTGTAGTCATTATAATCCTATTTCCACATTCAGCGGATAACTCGATTTAGTTATGCTGAGTTGAGTGGTTCAGTTAGCAGTATAAAATCCAACGGATTATAGCGTCTCAAGGAACTAATATGAATGTTTGAGTAGAAAAAAACCAACAAGACTTCGTAAATGTCGATTATTAGCGCTGCTTTTTCTGTCATTTGATCAGAATCCTATCCCTAGAAAGAGAAATGGCACTGGTTTACTCTAGGGCAATAAAAACAATATTAAGCGCTTTTGCAGGGTGGTAACTAAAGGTGTCAATGTCATTACATAAGAACGAGTGGTTGGATAGCTGGCGTCATGAATTTGTAGATGGTTATATTGTTGGTTATGCAGGCCAATGTCATCCAGAGCGTCCCAACCTACACTTTTTACATGGTAACGGTTTTGCGGTGCAAACCTATCGCCAATTTCTGACAGCCTTTGACGAGGATTACAATTTGATTCTTCAGGAGGCGGCAGGGCATGGTAGGTCCTCTGCGGGTAAGCGATTTGTCGGTTGGAATAATACAGCGAAGCGTTTTTCAGTCAGTCTGAAAGCGCAGACGTCAACATTGCCGCAGCAACCAACCATAGGGATGGGGCACAGTTTTGGTGGCTGTATGACATTGCTGATGAGCGCTCAGCAGCCAGACCTATTTGACCGTTTGATTTTGCTGGACCCAGCTTTATTTCCACCACGCTTATTATGGCTGATGAGGACAGTAAAAATACTGGGGTTGAAACATCATGCGCCGTTAGCTAAGCAAGCCCGCCGTCGCCGCAAACAATGGGAAAGCCTCGATCAAGTTAGGGCAAACCTTACCGGTCGAGGTGCCTTTAAGGGGTGGGAGCCGGCTTGCTTAGAAGATTACATACAGCACTCAATTCGACAAGACCAAGCGTCAAAGCACTATCATTTAATATGCCCTTCATGGATGGAGGCGGCTGTCTTTTCCAGTTACCCAAAAGGGTTATGGCAGGCGATACGCTCGATTTCCGTACCAACCTATATTGTTCAAGGTGAAGAAACCTTTTCGTATTTCAAGCTCGCCTATAAGCTGGCTGAGAAAATAAATCCCAATATAAAAGTGATTGAGGTAAAAGGGGGGCATTGCTTTATGCAGCAGTATCCACAGCAAAGTGCGCAAACAGTGAAGACGTTAATATCACAGCAAGAAGTGCAGCCATAAGTGGTTTTGCTTCTTGCTGTGTGAGAGGCGCTTTTGCTTAGCTTTTTCGTTTTACTGCGCTGTTAGCCAGAGCGATAAGTGCTTGTTTATATTTCGTTTCTGGCAGGCAAGCAAGAGACTGAATAGCAAGGTCTGCTTGTTGTTGTGCTTGCTGCTGAGTGAACTCGATTGCACCACAGGCTTGTACATCGGCAATGATGGATTCTAGGTTCTCGAGCCCACCAGTCAAAATTGCTTGTCTGACTCGGTCTGCGGCTTCTTGACTGCCGTGTTTCATGGTGAAGATTAATGGCAATGTAGGTTTGCCTTCTGATAAATCGTCGCCCACACTTTTGCCCATTTCTTCCGCGGTACTGGTGTAGTCCATGACGTCATCAATCAATTGAAACGCCGTACCAACATACATGCCGTAGTCTTGTAGTGCAGTTTGATGTGCTTGATCAGCATCTGCAATTACAGCGCCACACAGAGCAGCGCCTTCGAACAGCTTGGCAGTTTTATACTGGATAACCTTGAGGTAGCTTTCTTCTGTGGTGTCGGGGTCGCCGCAGTTGATCAACTGCTGCACTTCACCTTCGGCAATAATATTGGTGGTTTCTGCCAAAATCGCCATGCAATCCATGCTGTTTATGCTAACCATTAACTGAAAGGCGCGGGTATATAAGAAATCACCAACGAGAACGCTCGGCGCATTGCCCCATTCTTCGTTCGCGGTTTTCTTACCACGGCGCATATCGGATTCGTCCACTACATCGTCATGGAGCAGTGTAGAGGTGTGGATAAACTCAATAATGGTTGCCATTTTAATGGCTTTTTCAAGTTTGTCAGAATCTAAATCGGCGCTTGCTCGAGCGGCAAGTAATACGAGTAAGGGGCGTAAGCGTTTGCCGCCATTACTAATAATGTAGTAGCCAATTTGTTCTATTAGAGGTATGTCGCTGCTGAGCTGCGACATAATATAATCATTCACTTGACCAAACTCGTTGGTCACAACATCATGGATTTGTGTGGATTGCATGCATTTTCCGAAGCTAATAAGTCCCAAGCTGAACAGCAAGTGCGCACCATGCTAGGTAAGCACCGTGCTGCGGTCAACCCAAAACATGAAAAATCTACAATAGATTGCCTTTTCTCTTGTTTTGGTTGGTGTGATTTTGTACAATCTCGCGTCCGATTTACCCACGTTTTGCTCCCTATCATATGGTAAATGGTTTTTGGTTGTATTCAATCAAGTATCAGTGCCACTAGAAGTAGGTCAAACTCAATTCAGTAGCCGGGTAAATCTTATTGGAGAAGAACATGTTTGCAGTAATTAAAACTGGCGGTAAGCAATACCGTGTACAAGAAGGCCAAACCCTTAAAGTTGAAAAACTTGCGGTTGAAGAAGGCGGTGTTGTTGAATTCAACGACGTTCTTCTTGTTAGCAATGGCGACGACGTTAAAGTTGGCGCTCCAGTTGTAGAAGGCGCAAAAGTAACAGCTGAAGTTGTTACTCACGGTCGCGGAGATAAAGTTAAAATCTTGAAATTCCGTCGTCGTAAGCACTCTATGAAGCGTATGGGTCATCGTCAGTGGTTCACAGAAGTGAAAGTCACAGGCATTAACTAAGCGCTAACTAAACTAATTTTAAGGAGTAAGTCATGGCTCATAAAAAGGCGGGTGGTAGTACTCGTAACGGTCGCGATTCCGAGTCGAAACGATTAGGTGTCAAACGTTTTGGTGGTCAAGTTGTGATCCCAGGTAACATTCTTGTTCGTCAGCGTGGTACTCAGTTCCACCCTGGAGAAGGTGTTAAGATTGGTAAAGACCACACTTTGTTTGCTGTTGCAGAAGGCCAAGTGAAATTTGAAGTAAAAGGTAAGTTTAAGCGTCGCACCGTTTCTATCGTTGCTGCTTAATCTCTGCTAAAAACTCAAAAAGAGCTCCGCGACGCGGGGCTTTTTTTTTGGAAAAATTCTATAATCAGTCTCTGTTGATTCTGATAATGCACCTAAGAGGTGAATCTGTGAAATTCGTTGATGAAGCCAGTATCTATGTAAGAGCGGGTAAAGGCGGCAATGGTTGTTTGAGCTTTTGGCGTGAAAAATTTGTAGCGAAAGGCGGTCCTGATGGCGGTGATGGCGGTGATGGTGGCAGTGTTATACTGGTTGCTGATGAGTCGCTAAACACTCTAATTGACTTTCGTTTTACCAAAAAATACATCGCAGACAGCGGTGAAGGCGGCCAAGGTCGTGATATGACCGGTTCAAAAGGGGCCGATCTTGAGATTATCGTGCCAGTTGGGACGACAGTGATTGACGAAGACACAGGAGAAACCTTAGGGGACCTTGTGAAAGTCGGTCAAAAGCTGAAAGTGGCGCAAGGCGGTCATCATGGCTTAGGTAACACGCGCTTCAAGTCCAGTACTAACCGTGCACCTCGTCAAACGACGAAAGGTACGGTAGGCGAAGAGCGTACCCTTAAGCTGGAAATGAAAGTGTTGGCCGATGTGGGTCTGCTGGGTTTGCCTAATGCTGGTAAATCCACATTTATCCGCTCAGTGTCTTCAGCTAAGCCAAAAGTAGCGGATTATCCGTTTACGACGTTAGTGCCTAATTTGGGCGTGGTAAAAGTTAAGAAGCATCAAAGCTTTGTGGTTGCTGATATTCCAGGAATCATTGAAGGCGCTTCTGAAGGTGCTGGCCTAGGTATTCGCTTCTTGAAGCACTTGGTGCGTAACCGTATCTTATTGCACATTGTTGATTTGGCGCCTTGGGATGATATTACTCCAGCCGAAGCAGCTGTGATTGCTGTTAATGAGCTTCAACAGTTCAGCCCTGCCCTTGCTCAGCGTGATCGCTGGTTGGTTCTGAATAAGACTGACATGGTGCCAGAAGACGAACTTGAAGAGCGTTGCCAGAGCGTTATTGATGCATTGGGCTGGGAAGGCAAGGCGTACCGTATTTCTGCCATTTCAGGTGAAGGTACAGAAGTGTTATGTCTTGACTTAATGACGGCGCTTGAAGAGCAGCGTGAATTGCTGGCAGACAGTGAAGAGGCGCGAGAAAAAGAGCAGGCAGTGCGTGCTTTAATCGATGAAGAAGGTCGTAATCGAATCCTGTCGTTGCGTGAGAAGCGCCGTAAAGCCGGTCAGTTGCTAGACGACGAAGACTTTGACGACGATGATTATGATGTGGACGTAGAGTACGTTCGTTAATTAGATGAGAAGATAAGCAGTATCATGGATATACGAGAGAGAGTTGCTAAAGCGCACCGTGTGGTAGTGAAAATTGGCAGTGCGTTGTTGACCAATGACGGTCAGGGGCTTGATGTAGCCCGTATTGGCCTTTGGGTTGCGCAAATTGCGGAACTCAGAGCACAAGGCAAGGAAGTTGTCTTGGTGTCATCAGGCTCCATTGCAGCTGGCATGAAGCGTTTAGGTTTCTCTTCTCGACCCACCCAAGTCAATGAGCTTCAGGCCGCGGCGGCTGTGGGGCAAATGGAGTTGGTGGGTGTCTATGAGTCTCATTTTGAGCGTCATGATTTGTGCACCGCGCAGATCTTATTAACCCATGATGATTTATCGAATCGACGTCGCTATTTAAACGCACGATCTTCGTTGAGAACGCTGCTGAATCTTGGTGTTGTACCCATAGTTAATGAAAATGACACGGTTGTAACCGACGAAATTCGTTTTGGCGATAACGATACGTTGGGGGCGCTGGTTGCGAACCTTGTTGAGGCCGACGTATTAATTATTTTGACGGATCAGCTAGGATTGTTTGATAAGAATCCTCGTGACTATGCTGATGCCAAATTACTGCCACATGTATCCGCTTCCGATAATCGTCTAGAAGCCATGGCGAGCGGTAGAGCTGGTGCATTAGGTAGTGGTGGTATGTTGACAAAAATCCGGGCGGCTCGGTTAGCGGCTCGTTCTGGCGCTGATACACTCATTGCTTCTGGGCGAGAAGAGAGTGTCATTGTGAGAGCGGCGAGTGGCGAAGTGATTGGCACTTGGTTAGAGCCAGATCACGGTCGACAAGCGGCGCGTAAGTTATGGTTGGCAGGTCACCTTAAGAGTCGAGGTTCTTTGGTACTTGATGCAGGGGCTGTAAAAGCTCTGCGCAAGGAAGGGACAAGTTTGTTGGCAGTGGGTGTTAAAGACGCAGAGGGCAGCTTCTCGCGCGGCGACATGGTGCTTTGCGTTGATGAGCAAGGTGTTGTGGTTGCTAGAGGCTTGGTGAACTACAGTGTGGCTGAAACATTAAAGTTATTGGGTCGTTCTTCTTCTGAGATCGGTGCGATACTGGGCTACGAAGGTGAGCCTGAGTTAGTACACCGTGATAACTTGGTAATAGTGTAATTAGGTTAAGTATTTCATTGTTTTCTGGGAGTGTGTAATGGCAAAGCCGGGGCAGTCTGGTTTGGCGCGAGTGTTGAGTGCATCTCGCTATTCTTATCAAGGTCTAAAAGCGCAATGGCAGCATGAGGCTGCATTTCGCCAAGAGTTATGCCTATTTATTATCGCTCTTCCTTTCGCGCTTTGGTTGGGTGATACGGCATTGGAGAGAGCGGTGCTGATTTTTTCTGTCGGCATGGTGTTGATTGTTGAAACGCTGAATTCAAGTGTTGAGGCTGTGGTGGATAGAATCAGTGATGAACACCACGAGCTATCAGGTCGGGCTAAAGACTTAGGATCGGCTGCGGTTATGCTGACGCTGTTATTGGCGGTAGTTGTGTGGTGTGTTGTGCTGATTAGTTAGTATTGGCAGGGTAGAAAATTAAGATATAAAAAAACCGGCATAAGCCGGTTTTTTTATAGGTATTAGGCCAGTGCTTTGATTTTAGCACTCAAGCGGCTCTTATGACGAGCTGCTTTGTTTTTGTGATATAGGCCTTTATCAGCTGCTTTGTCTAGCTTAGATGTAGCTAGAACGTAAGCTGCTTGTGCATCAGCTTGATTACCTGCTTCGATGGCTGCATCTACTTTTTTCAAGTATGTGCGAACCATAGAGCGCAGGCTACCATTATGAGCGCGACGTTTGATCGCCTGGCGCGCACGTTTTTTTGAACCGGCGGAATTTGCCACAGTCTGGCTCCTTTCGTTTATATTAGGAAACGGCACAGCACTGTGCTGCGTCGTGAAATCAAT
This sequence comes from Marinomonas pollencensis, assembly GCF_003387375.1. Lineage (GTDB taxonomy): Bacteria > Pseudomonadota > Gammaproteobacteria > Pseudomonadales > Marinomonadaceae > Marinomonas > Marinomonas pollencensis. The sequence continues at coordinate 61,058 of NZ_QUNG01000016.1, forward strand.
GTCAAGTATGACTTCATAATCTCGCGGCGGATTTTACCAGTTTTTGAGCATGCCACAACCCCATTATACAAATAATCACCAAATCTACTGGCTTATTTCCCTAACTTGTTATGGTTTCAGGTGTTATTCTTGCTCCAATTTGTTGGAATGGTTAACAAAATTACTATGTCGGAAAATAAAATCACCCCGAAAAAAACACCTAAAAATACTTCATTGTTGCGATCGGGTGTCTTGGTGTCCATATGTACCTTTTTGTCTCGTATCTTGGGTTTGGCTCGAGATTCCGCATTGGCGTATGTTTTAGGAGCAAGTGCAGGAGCTGATGCTTTTTATGTGGCATTTAAAATCCCCAACTTCTTTCGGCGTTTATTTGCGGAAGGGGCATTTGCTCAGGCCTTTGTTCCGGTTTTAAGTGATTATCGGGTAAATGAGAGCAAAGAAGAGGTGCGCGCACTGATCTCCGCCGTGTCTGGCTCGTTAGCATTGGTGTTGTTAGTGGTAACAGCTTTATTTATGGTGTGCGCGCCATGGGTGGTTTACGTCTTTGCTCCAGGTTTTGCTGCGGATGGCGAACAAGCGCGTCTTGCCTCTGAGTTATTAACCATTACCTTCCCTTATTTATTGTTTATTTCTCTCACCGCATTGGCGGGGGGCATACTGAATGCTCACGGTGAGTATGCGGTGCCTGCGATTACGCCAATATTTCTTAATATTAGTTTGTTGATTGCCACCTTGGTGTTTGCACGAAATGCCCTAGCAGCAGAAACTGCCGTAGCGTGGGGGGTGTTTTTTGCTGGTTTGGTTCAGTTGTTGTTCCAAATGCCATTTCTGGCGCGCCTCAAGTTATTGCCGATGCCAACGTTGCAATTTCGCCATCCTGGTGTGAAACGCATTCTGATCTTGATTGGCCCTGCTTTGTTTGGTGTGTCGGTCGGGCAAATTAACTTACTACTGGATACCGTGCTGGCGTCGTTCTTACAGACGGGCAGTATTACTTGGTTGTATTTGTCTGATCGCTTGTATGAATTGCCACTAGGGATCTTTGCCATTGCGATTAGTACCGTGATTTTGCCGTCTTTGTCGCGCAGTTTTGCGGGTAAAGACCCCAAGGCCTTCTCAGCTACGTTGGATTGGGCTCTACGTATGCTGTTATTGATCGCAGTGCCTTCTGCTTTGGCGTTGTTTATGTTGGCGGAGCCGTTGATTGCGACTATTTTTTATCGCGGCGAATTAACAGCCTTAGATGTCACTAAGGCGGCCCAAAGCTTACAAGCGTATTCTTTAGGGCTGATTTTTATGATGTTGATTAAAGTGTTAGCGCCGGGTTATTACGCGCGACAGGATACTCGAACGCCGGTACGGATTGGTATTATTGCGATGGTAGCCAATATGGTATTCAACTTGATTTTGGTGTGGCCATTGGGGCATGTTGGCTTGGCTTTGGCGACCAGTTTGTCTGCTGCACTAAATGCATTTTTGCTATGGCGAGGGTTACGCAAGCAGGGGCATCATCATTTTTCTCGTCAGTGGAAATTGATTTCTAGAGTGCTAATTGTGGCAACGGCAGCGCTAGCCGTGTGGATCTATGTTTTTCTCCAGCAGGGGTTAGTATGGACACAAATGAGCGATTTGCATCGAGTGGGTGAAGTTTTATTGGTCGTGATCGGTGGTGTTGCTGTTTATATTGTTGGGGCAGGCGTGATGGGGCTGCGACCATCTTCTTTTAAACACTAGATCGAGTTACTCACTAGGGCCGGTATATCTTGCTGAGGTTGTGCTTGTTCTAGCCTACCTTCGGGTGGTGATCTGCTATATAATCTCGGTTATTTTTTCGGCACTGGGTGGAATGATCTTGAACGAGGTACTATGGAGTTAATACGCGGTATTCATAATATCCGTTCAAAGCATAAAGAAAGTGTGCTGACGATAGGGAATTTTGATGGGGTTCATCGTGGGCATCATGCCATTTTGAGCCGCGTCAAAGCGTTGGCGGAACATTATCAGGTACCTGCGGGTATTATGATTTTTGAACCCCAGCCGAGAGAGTTCTTTACACCAGATAGAGCGCCAGGTCGCATTAGTCGATTGCGTGATAAAGTGCGTTTCTTACAGGGGCAGGGAATTGACTATGTGTTGTGCTTGCCCTTTAACCCTAAGCTCCAACAATTAGACGCTCAGGCCTTTTGTCAGCGTATTTTGTATCAAGGTCTTTCTATACGCCATTTGGTGGTGGGTGATGACTTTCGTTTTGGCTGTGATCGTCAAGGTGACTTCGCTTACCTCAAGGCATTTGGAGAAAACCATGGCTTTGATGTGGAAAATACACCGTCGGTTTTAAATCTTAATGGCGAGCGCATTAGCAGTACATTAGTACGCCAAGCGTTAGAAGTTGGGGATATTGCCGCGGCGCAAGAAAATATGGGGCACCCAGTCGTTTTAGGTGGGCGAGTGGTTGGCGGTCAGAAACTAGGCCGCACCTTGGGGTTTCCTACTGCGAATGTTTATTTAAAGGGAACACAGCCTGCGTTATCAGGGGTCTACGCGGTACAGCTTAGTGTTAATGGCATGACCCATAACGGGGTAGCGAATATTGGCGTGCGCCCCACAGTGCAAGGTAAAACGCCCATACTAGAAGTACATCTTTTTAATTTTAATGGAGACCTGTACGACCAGTATGTACAGGTAACTTTCTGCCGCTTTATTAGGGCAGAGCGAAAAATGGCCAGCTTAGATGCGCTGGAACAACAAATTCAATGCGATAAAGAAGAAGCAATACACTTCTTTGCCTAATCAGTGAACTGATGATCTTTGAGGATAATTCGATAAACCATGAGTGATTATAAACCGACGCTTAATTTGCCAAAGACTGATTTCCCAATGCGTGGAGACTTGGCAAAACGTGAACCTGCAATGCTGAAGCAATGGCAGGATATGGATCTGTATAACAAAGTACGCGAAGTCAGCAAAGGCCGTAAATCTTTTATTCTTCATGATGGTCCTCCATACGCAAATGGCAGCATTCACATTGGTCACGCGGTTAACAAAATCCTCAAAGATATTATTGTTAAGTCTAAAACCGTCAGTGGCTTTGATGCGCCTTATATCCCTGGTTGGGACTGTCATGGTTTGCCTATTGAGCACAAAGTAGAGCAGATGATTGGCAAAGCAGGTACGAAAGTATCCTATAAAGAATTCCGGGCAAAATGTCGTGAATACGCTTACACGCAAATTGAAGCTCAGAAAAAAGACTTTATCCGTTTAGGTGTAATGGGTGACTGGGAAAACCCGTATCTAACGATGAACTTCCAAACCGAAGCAAACATCGTTCGTGCACTGGGGAAAATCGCTGAAAATGGCCATTTAGTAAAAGGCTTTAAGCCAGTTTACTGGAGTGTGGTGGGCGGCTCTGCCTTGGCGGAAGCCGAAGTGGAATACCAAGACAAAACATCCTTGTCTCTAGATGTGCGTTACGCTCCTCAAGACGAAGCGGCGTTATTGGCTAAATTCTCTGATGTGGCTGGCGAAGGCAAGGTGTCTGTTGTTATTTGGACAACCACACCTTGGACATTACCAGCAAGCCAAGCGGTTTCTGTGCATCCTGAGTTTAACTACGCCTTGGTGGAAGTTGACATGGGCTTGGGCAAAGAGCGCTTAATCGTGGCTGAAGACATGGTTGAAGGCTTGATGACTCGCTACGGCGTGACAGACTTCACGATTGTTGGTCGTGCTGTTGGTGCAGAGTTAAAAGGCACTGTCTTGAATCATCCGTTCCTAGAGCGTGATATTCCAGTGATCCTTGGTGAGCACGTAACGACAGAAGCGGGTACGGGTTGTGTGCACACCGCCCCAGACCATGGTGTAGATGACTTTAACGTGGGTCGTGAAAATGGCATTGGCACGATTAACCTAGTACAAGATAACGGTGTCTACTCTGATGCAGCGGGTGAATTCGCTGGCATGCATGTATACAAAGTAGATGGCGCAGTACTTGAAGCGCTAAATCGCAACAACGCTTTGGTATTTGAGTCGAAAATTTTCCATAGTTACCCACATTGCTGGCGTACTAAAACACCTTTGATCTTCCGTGCAACACCGCAGTGGTTCATCAGCATGACCCAAGAAGGTTTGCTGGATGCTGCTAAGCATGCCGTTGAAGGTGTTAAATGGGTACCAAGTTGGGGACAAAATCGCATGGAAGGGATGTTGAATAACAGCCCGGATTGGTGTGTGTCTCGTCAGCGTACTTGGGGTGTGCCAATTGCTTTGTTTATCAACAAAGAAACACAAGAGCTGCACCCAGAAACACCACGCTTAATTGAAGAAGTGGCAAAACGTATCGAACAAGAAGGTATAGACGCTTGGTTCGAGATGGATGCTGAAACGCTGTTGGGCGACGAAGCAGCCAAATACAGTAAGGTAACAGATACGTTAGATGTATGGTTTGATTCAGGGGTAACACATTACTCAGTAATCGATCAGCGTGAAGAGCTAAACTTCCCAGCAGATTTGTACTTGGAAGGTTCGGATCAGCACCGTGGTTGGTTCCAGTCATCATTGAAAACGTCCATCGCGATTCGCGGTGTGCCACCGTACAAACAAGTGCTGACACATGGTTTTACAGTGGATGGTGACGGCCGCAAGATGTCGAAGTCATTGGGTAACGTGTTGTCACCACAAAAGGTGATGGATACATTAGGTGCAGACATCATCCGTTTGTGGGTTGCGGCAACGGACTACACCACTGAAATGACAGTGTCTGATGAAATTCTGAAACGAGTGGCTGACTCATACCGTCGTATTCGTAATACCGCACGCTTTATGTTGTCTAACTTAAGTGGCTTTAATCCAGCGACAGATGTAGTAGCAAGTAAAGACATGTTGGCGTTAGATCGTTGGATCGTAGATCGTGCTGCTTTGTTGCAAACTGAATTAGATACCGCTTACAACGAGTACCAGTTCCACACAGTGAACCAGAAAATCCAAAATTTCTGTTCTGTGGACCTAGGTGGCTTCTATCTGGATATCATCAAAGACCGTCAGTACACGACACAGCCAAATAGTTTGGCGCGTCGTTCTGCACAAACGGCTTTGTACCATATTATGGAAGCATTCACTCGTTGGATCTCACCAATCTTGAGCTTTACTGCCGATGAGTTGTGGCAGGCGATGCCAGGTGAGCGCAGTGAGTCTGTGTTCTTAGAAACTTGGTACGAAGGCTTGGCAACATTGTCTGGCGATGAGCCAATGGGGCGTGAGTTCTGGAAGCAAGTGTTAGAAGCGAAAGTAGCAACCAACAAGGTATTAGAAGCTGCGCGCAGTGAAGGCAAAATGAAAGCCAGCTTAAGCGCAGAAATCACCTTGTACTGTGATGATGCGTTACAAGCAACTTTGGCTCGCCTTGATGATGAACTACGTTTTGTACTCATCTCTTCTGATGTGAAGGTATTGCCACTTGCGCAAGCGGGTGAAGATGCGGTTGCAACGGATCTTGATGGTTTGAAAGTCGTTGTGACTTTAAGTAGCAATGCGAAATGTGTTCGTTGTTGGCATCACCGTCCAGAAGTAGGTCAGCGCAGTGAGCACCCTGAGCTGTGTGATCGTTGTATTTCGAATCTACCAGATGGAGAAGGTGAGCAACGCCTTTACGCTTAATGACCATTCGTCTTATATGGCAACAAGTCCAGCGCTGGTGGGCGCTGGCTCTTGTTATTTTTGCCCTAGATTGGCTGACCAAGCAATGTGTTGAAGCAAGCATTGCCTATGGTCAGTCTATTCCTGTCCTTCCCTTTTTTGATTTAACTCTGCGCTATAATACCGGTGCCGCCTTTAGCTTTTTAGCTGATGCCGGTGGTTGGCAGCGTTGGTTTTTTTCTTTAATTGCTTTGGCCGTCGTGGTGGGAATTAGCTGGCGGTTAGTTAAAGTTGCGACAACCAATCGACTAGAAGCGCTCTCATTGAGTTTGATTTTAGGCGGCGCGGTTGGCAATTTATATGATCGCTTGGTCTATGGTCATGTTGTTGATTTTCTTGAATTCCATTGGCAGCAGTCTTGGTACTTTCCTGCGTTTAATGTAGCGGATAGTGCCATTACCATTGGTGTTGTTTTGATGTTGTTAGAAAGTGTGCTGGCGAAGCCACAAAAAGGTCCGAAAGAATGAATGTAATTACCACTAACAGTCAGGTGACTTTACACTTTGAGTTGTCTTTAGAAGACGGCCAAATAGTCGATTCCAATTTCGCTCATGAGCCGGCGCGCTTTGTTTTTGGTGATGGCAACTTATTACCTGCCTTTGAAGAAGTCTTGATTGGTATGACTGTCGGTCAAGAAGGTCAATTTGAAATGACACCTGAGCAGGCCTTTGGCGCTCGCAATGAAAGTAATATCCAGCGCATACCCCGCTCTCAATTCTCCATGGATTTAGAAGAAGGAATGGTGGTGTCGTTTGCTGATGCGAGTAAAAATGAATTGCCAGGGGTGATTGCAGAAATTGGTGAGCATGATGTGCTAGTAGATTTTAATCACCCGTTGTCAGGTCGCACTTTAACTTACCGCGTACAAATTGTCTCAGTAGAGGAGGCAGCATGAGTTTTGCCATTCAATTAGCCAACCCGCGTGGCTTTTGTGCAGGTGTAGATAGAGCAATCGACATTGTAAACCGGTGTTTAGATTTATTTGAGGCCCCCATCTTTGTTCGTCACGAAGTGGTACATAACAAGTTTGTTGTTGAGTCCCTCAAATCACGGGGTGCGGTATTTGTTAATGAGCTAGATGAAGTGCCAGATGACAATATTGTTATCTTTAGTGCTCATGGTGTTTCCAAAGCCGTTCGTGATGAAGCGGAAAAACGTGGGTTAAAAGTATTTGATGCAACCTGCCCCCTTGTTACTAAGGTTCATTTGGAAGTTGTTCGTTATTCACGTGATGGCGCTGAGTGTATTTTGATTGGCCACGATGGACACCCTGAAGTTGAAGGGACCATGGGACAATATGACAATAAACAAGGCGGTGCTATTTATCTTGTGGAAAATCCAGATGATGTGGCGAAGCTAAAGGTTGAAAACCCAGACAAGCTTGCCTTTGTGACTCAAACGACGCTTTCTATGGATGATACATCTGTCGTGATTGATGCGTTACGTCATCACTTCCCTAATATTAAAGGGCCAAAGAAAGATGACATTTGTTATGCGACACAAAACCGTCAAGATGCGGTGAAGACCTTGGCAAAAGAATCCGAGTTGGTGTTAGTTGTAGGGTCTGTTAATAGTTCCAATTCGAATCGCTTAAGAGAGTTGGCTGAACGGATGGGAGCAAAAGCCCATTTGATTGATAATGCGAGTGAAATCCAAAGTGATTGGTTGTCTGGCGTGAGAAGCGTTGGCGTTACCGCTGGCGCGTCAGCACCGGAAGTGCTAATTAATGAAGTGATAGACCGTCTTATCCAAGAAGGGGGTAGCGCGCCAGAAGAGCTTAAAGGTAGAGAAGAGAATGTTTCTTTTTCTATGCCGAAAGAGCTGAGGATTGTTGAATTATAAGTGTCTTGCAGTTTTATTTTAAAAAAATGAAAGTTTTATTAAAAAGCGCTTGCACTAAAGTTTTTACGATGTATTATACGCACCCACTGACACGGACAACGACGCAAACAACGCTTTGCAACTTAGCTTGCTAAGTAAGTCGACCGACAAGTCAGACGCTCTTTAAAATAGATAATCAGATAATTTGTGTGGGCGCTCGCTGGAGTCTTCAGAAGATCATCGCAGTTCGGTTTTACCGGAATGTAGTTGATCAAAAAAATTGAAGACTTACGAGAGTCAAACACGTCAATTCGCTTTATGTTGATTGTTCT
>NZ_QUNG01000017.1:0-3904 GCF_003387375.1 Marinomonas pollencensis
ATCATGAAAGGCCACACACAGGCAATGGAGGTAAACCACCTCTCATAGCAGCTTAACTTCTACTTTTAAATGCAGTTAAAAAAGGGAGGACTACCTCACAAGAATAAAGTACTCACCTTCAATCTTAACTATATCTCCTGTGTCTAACTTATCTTGAAGAGGTGGTATAAAGTAATGCTCTTCTGGGTGAACTGCACTGACTTCGTTAAGAAAGGAAGCGTGGAGATGACTTGCCATATGGCGAGTCAGAGCTTTTTTAGTAAGTTCTGGCTCTTCTTCTGCACCCAACCAATAGCTCCATCGTGGCCAAATAGATTTCGTAAAGGCCTGTGCCATGGATTTGCTAAAAGAGTCTTGCATACTCTTAATAGCTGATACCATGTTTAGCTTTTCATCTAACCATGACAGCACATTTTCAATACCATCCCCATCGCCCTTTTTGAAGACTTGGACAAATTCTTTTTGGTGTTCCTTGACAATCTCCGTACCGGGTTCCCCTGTATATACAGCACAAACAGTCAGCGAATTATCAGATAAACTGCTTAGGATTTCATTACCATGATTGGTTTGTTCACCATTTTCATCCAAGCGTATATCAACTACAGCTGCATCAAACCTAGTATTATCTAGAAGCTGCTTAGCTTCGCTTAAGCTAGTTACTATTTTGTGCTCGATTTCGTATATTGGTGACTCTTCAACTGAATAGAACTCAAGTTTCTCTTCCCATTGAGCGAGAACTGCTGCTGAATCTTCTACAATTAGTAAGTTTAGTTTCATAGTTTAGTCTACTGTGAAATAGGGTAAGTAATAACAAAGCAGGTATCGACTGAATTTCGGTCTAGATATAAGTCTCCATTACTGCTTTTACATGCTTCTTTAGCTATCGCCAGACCTAGGCCGTGTCCATCTGATTTGAGAGAGAAGCCAGCTTCAAAAATAGTTTCTTTATCGTATTCATCTATCAGTGGACCATTGTTGGAAATCGAAATCTTCGCCATAGAACCTTCAACTTGTGATGCTATTTGTACTGTTTTATTTGGATTTTTAGTACTACTTAACCAATGAATAGCGTTGTGAATGATATTGACCATTGCCGATTGTAAATCTCCTGGATAGCCATAGAGCTTAAGTTCATCATCTACATCTAGCTCAACCGTTACCGAATATTCAATTAGTGTTTCTTCGAGTAAGTTTAATGTGTTGCTAATATTATCTAACCCTAGGAAAGTGGTTGGTCGTCCTCTACGTCTGCCTGAAATTGGATCTAAAGACTTAAATAAAGAGGAAAGACCTTTAGAGCCATCTAATATTGCTTGTCCATAGGTAGGATAATACTTACGGACTACTTCTCCTCTTTTACTATCCTCAAGAACAAACGGCGCTTTTTCAATAATAGATTTTGCTGATGAACTAATAGGGTCAAGGTAAGTTCTCCCGTCATGAATTACTTGAGCGACAACCATACCTAAAGCTGCACGTGATTCTAGCAAACTTTGATAAGCTTCAATTTCATCTAAGGCTTTAGTTAGAGCTTGAGACTCTTTTTCGATCTTTAGTAATAGAGGTTTTTGTTCTTCTGCTGGAAGGCTATAAACGGCCTTTGTTATTGACTCAAGAGATGATAATTCGCGAGCTTTATCTATCTGCTTGGTTGGTTTTCGACTAATGCCAGCCTTAGCCCTGAAATCGAACCTTCTTTGCTCTATTTTTACTAGAACGTTAGTTATTAAAGTTACCAGCCGATCGAAGGCGCTATTTGACTCGAGCCCTTCACGGCTACTTCTTTCAATTAGGTTTGAGTCGTTTTCTGAGCTAACACTAATAGTTCCAGATATTTGGCCGTGACCAATTTTCCTAGATGGATTTTGCACCCTTCGACTTTCAAGCTTTAGCCAATCATTATCAGGTTCACCATAAGGTCTAATCCTGAATCCAGTTCTATAAATACCAATACCCGTATTTTCAGAAATTAAGCTTCTTGCGTTGCGTAAACCAAATTCAGAGAAATTGAGCCCCATTCGATCAAACAATTTTTCAATGGATTCTTTTTCTAGGTCATAAAGTTTTAAGTCAACTCTAATAGGGCCGCAACTTAGCTCTCCTATTTCAAGTGGCGGAGCATCTAGATTCAACTGAATTGGCTGGTTATCACCACGAACAATGGTAAATGTTCCAGTAAACTTGCCGTCGAGATCAAATTCGCCTACTAAATGATAATCTGACTCTTTACTGATTCTATATGGTGTTATTAGGGTTTTTTTGTTTGTTTGGCTCTCTTCAACCACATCACCTGTACTATTTGACTCTAACAGGAGCTGTTGGCCATTAAAATTGTACGGTTCAGGATTATTTTCAGTGAAGTGCTGTAAGTCGAGATGTATATCAAATTGAGTACTTTGATCTGTTTGAGGTGTAGCTAGACGCCTAAGTTCACGGGTTAGTTTTTGAACCTTTTTTTTATCCCAAATGGTTGATAAATCAGTTATTTGTATAGTTACACCAGTATTATCGGCGCTTTTAAGCTCTGTCTTATCTATGTCTATATCTATATCGTCAAGATATGTATTGGACTCGAATATACCCCAGTCGAGTTTCAATGAGCTTTTCTGATAGGCATTATCTAATTTAGCTACTGATGTTAGTGTTATTTTTTTACCTAATCGAGCTGAAGCAAAGCGCCCTACGCCCTTAGCCCCTAGAACAATTCGACTTCCAGATTTTGATAGCGAGTTCTTTGTTTTTGTATCTGTGGCGGGCTCGAGCCAGTCATTAAGAATGTTGTTGTAAGTCATTCCATGACCAAAGTCTCTTATAGTTATCTTACCTGAGTCATCAAGTGATGGCGGGTATATGGTGATCTCAACAGATGGAGAATCAGCATCATAAGCATTTTTGACTAGTTCTATAATCGCGGCTTCTGGACCGCTGATCAGCTTATCACCTATGGTACGGATAAGCCTAGCCCTTGGTTTTAACTTTGCCATTATGACCTCATACTTTCTTGTATTTTCTACGGTTGCCAACTTTGGAACTCACAAGGGCACCTTCTTTAATGAGTAAACCTAGAATACTATAGGTAAGGTAATCTTGCTGCTTGCCTTCGTTATCTGATTGCAAGCCTAGATAGTGAGCACAATCTGAGTTTGTAACGCCATCAGGGTTTTCTTCTGCTATCGCAAGAATTGAGTCTTTCAGTAGCTGCAATCCTAGTTGTGCTTTTTCTAGAGACCCGAGAGGCACTATGACATTATCGTCGAATTTTCGTTTTATGGATTTGGGAATAACTAAGTTGTAAAGAGAGCCATCATTATCAATCGTCCCTATGCTGCTAATAAGTTCGAGCTCGATCTTCAGTGCTTGTTCTTCGGAAATGTTGTTGACGAGAACTGAAATTATGGGGATGTGACCGCTATCCAAAATGCTTTGGATAAATATTCCTTTACGTGTTTCATCTACTTTTGTGACGTGATCTGACTTTCGACTACCTGTCCCTTTGCCAATGTAGAAAATCTTGGCTGGTTTCGATCTTGGGTCTTTTAGTGCATAAACATAGTAATTTAGCGACATAGTAGCTCAGTAAATCCTTATTCTTCGCAATATATCCAGATAAGACTCTGTAAGTTTGTAGCCAAATTTATTAGATTTTCTCTAATTATTTTAAACAGCTTTCATTATCCTTAGACTATAAACACTCAAAATAATGTAGAAATTTACTTATTTCAAGAAATCGCTGCTTTTTATACCTTCAACAAACTTTTCAAAGTCACCTAATCGATGCTCGATCACATACTTTACGATGTCTAAGTTTAGTGTTTGATAGTCATGCACGGCAATATTGCGAAGCCCGACCATTTTCTGAAGGCTTAGGGCTAGTGGGGCAGAAATAAAGCCAGCTTTTTTGAGT
>NZ_QUNG01000017.1:4003-67645 GCF_003387375.1 Marinomonas pollencensis
AGTGTTTGATAGTCATGCACGGCAATATTGCGAAGCCCGACCATTTTCTGAAGGCTTAGGGCTAGTGGGGCAGAAATAAAGCCAGCTTTTTTGAGTAATTCAAAGCTGTCGCGGCTGCTTTGGGGGATGCCTGTTTGGTGCTGCTTGTTAAGTATATTAGCGGCATCAATGCTTGCTTCGCAGGCGCGCTGAAGGTTCAGGATTATAGAATCTTGGCTGGTGTAATCGGTATCGAACTGCTCTCTTGCAGAGAGTAAACTTCTCGAATGCGTTTCAAACAGCGGTCAATCGTTGCTAACTTATTGATAATTAAGTCATTCATTTCAAGTACTCCTGCAGAATATCCGCTCGCTCTTCATTCAAGTGTTGATACATGGACATGACCTGCATTTCAAACTTAGTTTGCTCGTTTCCGCTACCGAAAAGCAGCTCGCCATTCATGATGACTTGGTTCTGTAAGACCGTTGAGGCGGTTAATAAGTCTACCAAGTCGACATCCTTATCGAGTTTGATGGCAAGGGTTTGCTCTAGGTCGAAACGTGCTACTGGATCTAATTTTTTCTTAAGCAGCACGGCAATATCTATATCACTTGAAGGCGCGGCATTGCCGTCTGCTTGAGAGCCAAACAAATAGACTAGCCGAACCGTTGGCATCAGCTGTTTTATTGCTTGTGTTAGATTCTCTCTGTCCAGCATTACGCCACCTTTCGTTTTATTGATTATTCAATATTTTGGATCTGCTCATTGAGTAGCGGCCTAGACCCTAACAAACTCAATGAGTTATCGAAAATAAACCGTTCAAAAATGCCTGTTTGCCCACCAAACTGCCCACCACTTGCCTATGGCTTTTACTAAATCTTAGTGGTTAGCAATGGAAAAACAGTGCCGTTTTTATGCTGCTGTTAGAGCTAAAACATAGCAGTTTTGAAGGGCTTTATCGAGTGATTTTTCAACACCTCATCCGTTGGTGGATACAATAGTATCCAATTTCTGTTTTATTTCGCTATAATGGATATAACTGTATCCACTCGGTCTTTGCGGATGAATTTTACCTTACTTGATGATGCCGATGTAAGCCAAGCCTATGCGGCTTATTTACGTGAGTTACGCAAGCAGGCAAAGCTGTCACGAGCGGCGCTTGCTGAGCGAAGCTGCGTGCCTGCGGCCACCATTAAGAAATTTGAGCTGACTGGGCAAATTTCATTTCGCCAATTGCTGTTGTTATGGCAGACCCTTGATTCGCTAGATAGGCTTTATCAGCTCACACAACCTAGCAAAGAACGCGCTGCTATGCCCACGAGTATTGATGAGGTGCTAAAAGATGAGTTTTAAACCGATTCAGAAGCTTAATGTTACTCGTACGCTAAGCTCAGGTGAGCAGATCTCTGTTGGAGTCTTGGCGCAGAATCGGCAAGGCGTTTTTTTTCAGTATGCAGACAGCTATTCACAGCAGTTTGGCAATTTATCACCGTTTACCTTGCAAGCGAATACGCAAGTTCAAGCTGCACCTAAAGCGCCGCACCAAGGTGTACATGGCGTATTTGGAGATTGTTTGCCCGATGGCTGGGGCATGCTGTTACAAGATCGTATTTTTCGGCAAAAGGGCATCCTACCTAATCAATTAACGGCGATGGATAGACTGGCCTTTGTCGGTGATAAAGGCATGGGAGCATTGTCTTTTTCTCCGGTGTCTGAGTTTTCAGCCACCACGCATGCGGATATTGATTTAGCAACCTTGGGCTTAGAAGCACAAACGCTGTTCGATTCTTCGATGTCAGATTATATTGATGATAATCACGATGAGTTAGATGGACATACGCAACAGGTGTTGGCCGCATTAGTCGCTGGCGGTAGTTCGGGTGGGGCAAGACCTAAGGCACAAATTTATATGCCTACTGGAGAAACTCAGCATTGTCGAACCTTTGCAAAGCCTGGTGATGAAGCGTGGCTGATTAAATTTACTTCTAAAAATCTCGCACTCGGCCATGAAGAAGGTTTGTGCGAGGCGGTCTATTTACAAATGGCTGAACAAGCTAAGTGTCAACCACCGCTATGGCAACTCATTGAAGCACCACCTACAAGCGGTGCGTCTGCCTGGTTGGCGCTTAAGCGTTTTGATTATGTCACTCAACAGACCAATTTAAGCGGTAATCGCAGTTCAGGTCGCCTGCATATGCACAGCGCTTGCGGGCTACTGGATGCAGACTTTCGAACGCCAAGTTTAGATTACATTGATTTGATTAAAGCCAGCCGTCAGTTGTGTAAATCACCAGCCGCCGGGCAGCTGCAATTTCGCCGCGCCGTTTTTAATCTACTGTCGTCTAATCAAGACGACCACAGTAAAAACTGGGCGTTTTTGCAAGCGGATGACGGTCAATGGGATCCTGCACCTTTTTACGATGTTACCTACAGCCCACATCCATTCAACGAACACGCCACTGCTTTCGGAGGTTATGGCAAAGCGCCACCGCTTAAGGTGATGCAAAAACTTGCTACCAGTGCTGGCTTTTCGAATTGGAATGATGCAAGGCAAGTCATTGAAGAAGTTGCAGAAGCCATCAGCCAATTTACGTATCTGGCACAGCAGCAAGGGATCAGTAAAACAACAGTGTCTGCGATTGCTAAGACATTGGATCAGCGCAAACAGGAAAATGCAGCGCTTTTTCTATAACAATAAGAAGGGACAGCTATGAAGCTCGGTCGTAACGATCCTTGCCATTGTGGCAGTGGTAAAAAATTTAAACGTTGTTGTATGGGCAGCGTTTCCAAGCAACATGCCCAAGTCTTCGATGATGTTGAAACCATGCTGGCAATGAACCCAAATTCGAGCCTTGATGAACTCAATGCTGCTTTACAACACAAAGTTCAGGATCGTAATAATCAACCTCATCCCGATTTTTGTGGTGTAACGCCAACGCAAATGGCCAATTGGCTGTATGCGCCTTTTGCTGAATTACAGTGGGTGACAATCAGCACACCCAACTCTCTCTCAGCCAGCCCAGTGATGCGCTATTTAGCTCTCATTCTTGATGAGGCCATGGCCCAAGAAGGCTCCTTCAAAGCGACCAGTAAAGGTAACTTACCGGCTAAATTAGTCAAACAGGCCAGTGAGTTATTGCCTGAGTTTGCCGTTGCTCAATTCGAACGTGATATAAGTATCAGTGAGTTTGCGGGCAGCAACGAAGACAAGTTCAATGCCTTGCACTACAGCCGAGTGCTAGCCGAAATTAGTGGCATTATTTATCGGCGCAGTGGTCGCTACCATGTAAAAAAATCAGCGCAAAAACAGTATCAAGCGCTAGGCATACAGACCTTTTTCAAACCTATGTTAGAGGCCGCCATCAGCAAATATAATTGGGGCTATTTGGACGGTTTTGAGTTTGATGCCGACTTGCGAACCTTTTGGCTGTTTATGTTGTGGCGCATTCAAAGCCACAACAAGGTGGATCAATTGGTAGAAGAAGTGATGACAGCTTTCCCCGACTTACTACAGGGTTTCCCAGCAGATAATTATTTCTCGCCGGAAAGAAACCTAAGCATGCTCATCGAATCACGGTTTATTGAGCGATTTTTACAGTTTTGGGGATTTGTGAGCATTGATCCAAGGCGTTTTTTAAACACGGAACCTATTGGTAGAACGGTACAGGTACTGCCTTTATTAAAACAAACTTTTCAATTCACAATAAATACATAGCAAGGTCATCGTGAGCGAATATCAATACTATAAATTTGAGCGTCTGGATGGGTAGATTCACCACGGATCTCTGAGCGGAGTTGTCTCACCCATTTATCCATAGTGGATTTGCCCACTCCCATCGCTTCAGCCGCTTCTGCAACACTATAATTTTGTTCTGTAACAAGCTGTGCCGCTTCTAAACGGAATTCAGGGCTAAAATTAGGTTTTCTTGGTTTAGTCATTTGTTCACCTGTAAAGTTATGAGATGGTTTTATCATCTCTAATCAGGTGGCCAAATTCACTATGCCACTACAGATATCGTAAAGCAGTTTTTTTATGCCAAAGCCTTAAAGGTTTATGCTCAAAATGCTGAGGTGGGGAACGCCTTTGTGTTTCCAGGAAGTGGCCCTTTTCATTCTGTTCATATGATAGAGCGAGGTGAAAAAGGAGCCATTCTCGATGAAGATTACCCACCAATTCGTTGTTTCTATCTTGATCCTATGGAGCTTATTGTATGTTATACAACAGGCCAGAAATTAATTGAGCTGAGTCGTAGCCTAATGAACTTAGCTTATGATGAGCAACGGACAGTAGTGGACTAAGCTGTTTTTTTAACGGCCTCAACAAACTCTTCAAAGTCACTCAGCCTATGCTCCACTACATGCTTCACTATCTCTAAGTTAAGTGTTTGATAGTCATGCACGGCAATATTGCGAAGCCCGACCATTTTCTGAAGGCTTAGGGCTAGTGGGGCAGAAATAAAGCCAGCTTTTTTGAGTAATTCAAAGCTGTCGCGGCTGCTTTGGGGGATGCCTGTTTGGTGCTGCTTGTTAAGTATATTAGCGGCATCAATGCTTGCTTCGCAGGCGCGCTGAAGGTTCAGGATTATAGAATCTTGGCTGGTGTAATCGGTATCGAACTGCTCTCTTGCAGAGAGTAAACTTCTCGAATGCGTTTCAAACAGCGGTCAATCGTTGCTAACTTATTGATAATTAAGTCATTCATTTCAAGTATTCCTGCAAAATGTCAGCTCGTTCCTCGTTCAAATGCTGATACATGGACATGATCTGCATTTCAAACTTAGCCTGTTCGCTCTCGCTGCCGAAAAGTAGCTCGCCATTCATGATGACTTGGTTCTGTAAGACCGTTGAGGCGGTTAATAAGTCTACCAAGTCGACATCCTTATCGAGTTTGATGGCAAGGGTTTGCTCTAGGTCGAAACGTGCTACTGGATCTAATTTTTTCTTAAGCAGCACGGCAATATCTATATCACTTGAAGGCGCGGCGCTGCCGTCTGCTTGAGAGCCAAACAAATAGACTAGCCGAACCGTTGGCATCAGCTGTTTTATTGCTTGTGTTAGATTCTCTCTGTCCAGCATTACGCCACCTTTCGTTTTATTGATTATTCAATATTCTGGATCTGTTCTCTCATTTGTTCAATCAGAACTTTCAACTCTACGGCGCTTTGGGTGGTTTCAACGACGATGGATTTTGAGGAAAGAGTGTTGGCTTCGCGGTTGAGTTCTTGCATGAGGAAGTCGAGGCGGCGGCCGATTGGGCCTTTTTGTTGTAGCTGACGACGGACTTCTTTAGTGTGTGTGGCAAGGCGATCCAGCTCTTCGGCTACATCGGCTTTTTGTGCCAGTAGGACGATTTCGGCTTCTACGCGCATGGGGTCGAGGTCGGCTTTGGCGGCTTCGAGTTTGTCGATCAGGTTTTGTTTTTGTGCGGCGATGATTTCTGGCAATTTGGCTTGCACGTCTACGACAATTTGGTCGATGGCGTCTAGACGTTGTTCGATGATGGCTTTCAGTTGTTCGCCTTCGCGTAAGCGTACTTGAATCAGCTCTTCGACCCCTTTTTGAAAGAGTTCACTAACGGCCTTTTTCATCATATCGAAGTCGTTGCCTTCGTTATCCAAAATGCCGGGCCATTGTAATACTTCGAGTGGGTTAGCTGGATTTAAGTCTTTAAACCAAGTGCCTAATTCATTGATGGCTGTTGCTAATGCTTGGGCATTGTTGGCATTGATATTAAGGCTAGACGCGGCTTTGTCGACGGCTTGAAAGCGCAACTGACACTCTAATTTCCCGCGATTGAGTTTTTTGCGCAGCACATCACGAAAGGCAAATTCAAGTTCACGAAAGCTCTCAGGTAAGCGAAAATGTGGCTCTAGGTAACGTTGGTTTACTGAGCGAATTTCCCAGCTGATGGTGCCCCAATCGTATACAGCTTCTTGGCGAGAGAAGGCGGTCATGCTTGCAGTCATGTTAAATACCCAAAATTAAATAGCATATTGATAAAAGAGCCGAAAAAGCCCGAGCGAATAGTGTACCTGATGAGTAATAGTTTCATAGGGAAGGGGCGCAATTTTGTGTAGGTTCGTTATAATTGGCGCTTTGCAATGGTTCAACTAATAGAGAGACAAATATGCGTCCGAGCGGAAGAGAAGCAGACCAATTACGCCCCCTGAAAATCACACGCAACTTTACCAAACATGCCGAAGGGTCAGTATTGATCGAGTGTGGTGATACTAAGGTTATTTGTACCGCAACTGTGGTCAATGGCGTACCACGTTTCTTGAAAGGTAAGGGCCAAGGTTGGATTACAGCGGAATACGGTATGTTGCCACGCTCAACAGGAAACCGTATGGACCGCGAAGCAGCACGTGGTAAGCAAAATGGTCGCACGGTTGAGATCCAACGTTTGATTGGCCGCTCTTTACGTGCCGCAGTGGATCTTAAAAAGCTTGGCGAACATACCATCACGATTGATTGTGATGTGATTCAAGCAGACGGCGGTACTCGCACCGCATCTATTACCGGCGGCTTTGTTGCGTTAGCGGACGCAATGCGTGTGCTTGTTGAAAACAAAAAGATCAAACAAAACCCCATCGTTTCGCAAATCGCGGCCATTTCAGTTGGTGTTTATAAAGGGGTGCCGGTTTTAGATTTGGATTACCCTGAAGACTCTAATGCAGAAACAGACATGAACGTTATTATGAATGATAAAGGCGGCTTTATTGAGATCCAAGGAACAGCTGAAGGTGAAGCGTTTAGCGATGAGCACATGGTAGGCATGTTGGCAGTGGCTCGCAAAGGGATCGCTGAAATTATTGAGCTACAACGCAAAGCACTGTTTGATGGTGAGTAATTAAGAAAGAGGAATTTTTTGCCTTCTTTAACTGTCTAACAGAAAATTTTTTGTTTAAGAAAATCAGCTACGGCTGATTTTTTTTTGGCTAATATTTAAGTTGTCCCTAATTTTCTCGCATTGTTGGTAATAATCTGTGCCTTAGACTTGAGCGTCGGTTATTTATCAGTCATATTGGATGTCATGCATGTAGCTCATGGAAGTATTGTTAGATTAATGAGATAGAAGGAAGTTTCTGGCATGAAGTATCTTAATAAATCTATGATAAATGGTTTGTTACTGATAATAGGGCTGTGTTGCCAAGGTGCCAGCGCAAAGACACAACACATTGTCTTATATGGCGTGCACTTCCCTCCCTATATGATTGACGCATCCATAATGCCCGCGACAGAGAGCGAGAATAAGGGGCAAGCAGTATATGGCATGGATGTAGATCTAGTTCGTCAAGCGTATGCCACTCAAGGGGTAACGGTGACGTTCCAATTGATGCCGTGGAAGCGCAGCATGAGAAATGTAGCGGCAGGGGTTGGGTTGGGCGCAGTGTCTTGTCGACCCTTACTATCTAGAAAAAAATTCGCATTCTTTTCCCAGAAAATTAGCCAATTTCCCAGTGTGTTTGTTACACGTAACGGGTATTTTGAGGCCGGTGCTTATCCAATGAGTATTGCTAAAACTGAGCAAACTATGGCGATGAATGGCTGGGCTCAAGCAACATTATTAGAGCAAGCTCATATTGCTTACCACACCGTCGGCAGTGTGGAGCAGGGTCTTAACTTACTTTTGCATCGTGATCAGAATGTGTTTCTCACGGCGCGAGCTGGTGCAGAGTTTGAGGCTCGTCGGTTGGGCATAGAAGATCAATTAAGTTTCTATGAGGTGAGTGATTTAACGAAGCACTATTACACGGTGTGCTTTAGTAAGCAGTATCCAAATGCCGAGAAATGGCGTGACATTTTAGATAAAGGATTAGATGAAGTGAGGAAAAACGGCGAGTGGCAAGCTATTGTTGGGCGTTATCGCCCTGCGACGGTGCAGTAACATGAAGGAGAAAAGTAGCATGTTAGCACTTCGTAAGAGGCTCTCTTATAAGCAAGCCAAGTGGGCATTGGGCTTGATGTTATTGTTGAGTGTCGTCATGAGTTCATTTCAGATCTTCTCGGATTGGCGAGAAGAAAAGGCCAGTATTCATCAGCGTATTACAGCGGCCTTCAATGCGGTAGAAAGTGCGACTACAGAAGCGGCATACACACTAAATTCCAGACTTGCCGAGCAAATATTAACGGGGTTAATTCAGTCGAATGTGTTTCGTGAGGTGACCCTAAAAGATGATTTAGATAATCAACTCGCGTATTTATATCGACCTGCGAAAGCGTCGCCTTTTCAATGGATATCAGAGTTTTTATTCAGTGACTTAACAAAAAATCTCGAATTTCCCCTGCAGTACGATAACCAGCTAACAGTTGGTACCGTTATTGGCGTTGTGGATGTGGGCGCGGTTACTAGCAGCTTTGTGTCGCGTAGCTTACGGTTAATGGGCACCATATTAGTCATGACATTGCTATTTGGTGTAGCGATGATGACGTTGTTTTACCTACAAACATCTCGCCCATTAAATCGCTTCATTGCAAAGCTGTCTTTATTAAGTGATAACACCTTGGGTAATGATACTTTGAAGTTCGAAGAAGCTTCACGCAATGATGAGCTGGGGGTTTTGGCGAGAACATTTTTAGCCTTATGGCACCAACAGAAGTATGTTGAAAATAAATTAGAAAAGAGCGAAGCATATTTTAAAGCTGTGTTGCATCAGTCTAGCGAGTGTATGCTACTGGCGAATTTGAAAGGCCGTATTTTAGACTGTAATAGTGAAGCTTGTTATTTATTGGGTTATGACCAAGATGCATTATTAACCCTAAATATTCAGGATATTGATCCAAGGCATCGGCTGCCGTCAGTTGCTGTGGACTTCAAGGAAGCAGAAGAGGTTCAAGTCTTTGAAAGCGAATTTTTACGCAGTGATGGTCACTATATTCCTGTAGAAGTACGTAGCAATGTTATTTCTCTTGATGGCAAGCCTCACTTCTTAGCTTCTATGCGAGACATTACAGAGCGTAAAAAAGATCAGGAAAAAGTGAAGTATCTGGCCTATTACGATGCGTTGACAGAACTTCCTAACCGACGCTTTTTCAATGAACGACTGGAACAGGCCGTTGATAACGCCACACACCTTGGAGTGATTGGTGGTCTGTTGTTTATCGACCTGGATCGTTTTAAAAATGTTAATGATTCATTCGGGCATCATGCGGGTGACACAGTCTTGGTACGAACGGCAAAACGAGTGCAGGCCTTATTGTCTGAGCAAGATATGGTGGCTCGTATCGGTGGGGATGAATTTGTCGCTTTATTGCCTGATTTGTCTTCGGATGATGAGAAGGCAAGGGAAAAAGTCACGCGCTTGGCCAATGAAATATTAACGGCATTGAGTCGGCCGATTCATTTGAATCACACGGAAATATTATTAAGCGCGAGTATTGGTATTAGCTTGTTTCCGTTAGAGCAATCGGACGCGATGAGCATACTACAGAAAGCCGATACAGCTATGTATCAAGCCAAAGAAAGTGGTCGCGGCAGTTTGTACTTCTATAATGACGAGATGAGAAATTCAGTCGCTGAGCGACTTGCCATGGAAAAAGCGCTGCATTATGCCTTAGAAAGAGATGAGTTTTATTTGGTGTATCAACCCCAAGTAGACGGCAACGGTAACATCCTTGGCTTCGAAGCATTATTACGTTGGCACAGTAAAGAGCTTGGCCAAGTACCTCCTAGTCGTTTTATTCCCATTGCTGAAGAAACGGGCTTTATTGCTGAGTTAGGTCAATGGGTGTTAGACACAGCATGTCAGCAACTAAAAAAATGGCAAGAAGCAGGTTTGCCGCCATTATTTAAAGCGTTGGCCATCAATATCAGTCCTTCTCAGTTTGCGAAAGACAGTTTTGTAGAGACTATTGAACAGGTGATTGAACGGACTTGCATTGACCCAAGTTTGTTGGATCTAGAGATCACGGAAGGCATGCTGGTAGAAAGCATTAGCTCTGTGGCCGCTAAAATGCGCAGCCTTAAGAAGCAACAGGTGCATTTTTCAATTGATGATTTTGGGACCGGTTATTCTTCCCTTCGCTACTTACAGCATTTACCCCTAGATCAATTGAAAATTGATCAGTCGTTTGTCAGGGACATATCGCACGACCCAAACAGTCACGTCATTATTAACACAATAGTGTCTATGGCCCGCCATATGAACCTGTCCGTTCTGGCGGAAGGCGTGGAATATGTTGAGGAAAAAAACATTTTGACTGGCATTGGTTGTACACGTTTTCAAGGCTATTACTTTTCTCGTCCAGTGGATGTTCAAAGCGCGACAAACTTGTTGGCCAACGCCTCGTGTTTGCCATTGGAGCTTGTTCCTCAAGAGGCGGAAGCGGTTGCTGATTAAGCCTTGTGTGGCGGTTAATGTTAGCTATTGTGCGCGTTTTTGATCCTCACAATGAGAGACTTCTCTGGCATCATCTTGACTACCTAACAATAAGAATAAGGAGGTAGCGGTGAAACAATGGATGCTAGCAGGTGGGTTGCTCATGGGGCTCAGTTCGGGGCTATTGGCGGCGCCAGTAGATGGACAGTGGTACTTGCAGGATGCGGGCACTACTCAAGATAAACTGGATGCTGCGGTAGACAGTGTTGCCAAAGAAATGAATTTCTTTGTGCGTATGGTGGCTCGACCCATTTTGGAGAAAGAAGCCAGAATTTGCCATCAATGGCAGTTAGCGACACAAACGACACAGTGGCAGTGGCAATGTGACGAAGAGCAAGCAGAGACGATTCCCCTTACGGCAAATCGTTTTAAAACAATAGGGGATGATGATCGTGATATTTTTGCGACATTCCACCAAACTTCGAATCAAGTAGACGTAATATTAGAGTCTGAACGTGGTAAACGTACTAACACATGGAAGCGGTTAGACGCGAATACATTGGAGTACACGGCCAAGTTAGAGTCGGAGAAATTACCTAAGCCGTTAACTTGGACCTTGACCTACACTCATACAAAACCGTAAGTTTTTATGCAAGACACAGATAAATAAAAAGAGCAGCTCACTGTGTGGTCTGCTCTTTTTTTCGTTTGTACGCTGAACACATGCTTTGGTTGTTAGCGCTTAATAGCACCTGTTGGCGCGTAGTCTTGTGTCGCCAAAGGAGAATGGC
Source organism: Marinomonas pollencensis (assembly GCF_003387375.1). Lineage (GTDB taxonomy): Bacteria > Pseudomonadota > Gammaproteobacteria > Pseudomonadales > Marinomonadaceae > Marinomonas > Marinomonas pollencensis. The sequence continues at coordinate 15,093 of NZ_QUNG01000017.1, forward strand.
TGTGGATATAGTCTTTCAAGACATCTGCGTCGGTGTAGCCGGAGTTCACAAAGCCTGGATGTTGGGTGATTTTAGGGTAGCCATCGCCGCCACTGGCTGAAAAGTCATTGAGTGCGACTCGATACTGACGAGTTGAATCTAGCGCTTGACCCGCCACCTTAATGTTTGTCGCTTGGCCATTTTCGAGCGTCAATGATACTCCTTGAATTTGTGCAAAGCCGCCGGTACCAGGCGGAATAGACGCCACGGCAGATAAATAGTCGGTTAGCTCCTGTGCGGAAAAGTCGACGTAGGACACCAGATTGCCAAACGGTTGGACTTGAAGCACACTTTTGTAGGTAATAATGCCTTTTGGCAGATCATCTCGAATGCCTCCTGAGTTCATAATACCAATGTCAGCCTTGGTCTTTTCCATCATGGCACGGGTAATTAAGTTGCCTAAATTGGTAGCGCGATAACGCACACTGTGACGATCACCAATAAAGCGTCCTTCTGCCTTACCTAGCTTAACGCTGAGCTCTTTTTGGCCTTTATCTTGATATGGGGTCAGCAAGGCAATCATGCTGGGATCTTCGGCGATTTTGTCATCCAGCAGAACCCGTTGGCTGATGTCTTTTTTGGTTACGCTTTTCTTCTGTAAGTTAATTGGAATTAACTGGTAGTGAGAAGATTCAATGGCGCCGTTTTTAATCATAAGATCAAGGCGACCTAAGTATTTCCCCCACTCATGCGCTTGCAGAATCAAGGTGCCATTTTGTACGTCAGGCTTGAATAATGGGTCTTGAGAGTGACCTCCAACAATAACATCAATACCAGGTACAGCTCGGGCGAGTGCTACATCCCCTGGGGCGTTGCTACCGTGCTGACCATTATCATAATGACCCATATGAGTCACCGCGATGATGAGATCGGCTTGCTCAGCGAGTTTAGGAATCAGCTTTTTGGCGACCTCGATCGGAGAGCGAATTTCGACGCCTTTTAGGTTTTCTGGGTTGCCTTGCTTGACCGTATCGTCTGTGGTGAAGCCAACCACAGCCACTTTAAGGTCACCTTCTTGGAAAATTTTATAAGCTTGAAACAATGGTTTGCCAGTTTTCTCATCAAATACATTGGCCGATAGGAATGGAAAACCAGCCCAAGCTTGTTGTTCTCTTAGAACCGCCAGAGGGTTGTCGAACTCATGATTACCGATCGCCATAGCGTCGTAGCCGAGTAGACGCATGCCTTTAAAATCTGGCTCTGCGTTTTGCAAATCCGACTCAGGCACCCCTGTATTAATATCGCCACCCGAGAGCAACAGTAGGTGACCATCATCAAGAGCCACTTCTTCACGAATGTTATCGACTAAGGTTTTGCGGGCCGCCATGCCGTACTCACCTTGGCGGTTTTTCCAGAAATGCCCATGGTGATCATTGGTGTGTAAAATAGTCAGATGGTATTCCTTGTCAGGCTGCCAATCTGGCTGCCGCGGAGTCATTACGGTACAACCTGCGATGAGAGCGATAACACTAAAAATGATGAGATGTTTGATAACGTGTGAGAGCCGTTTCATGTCTTGCTTCCTTTAAAGTCTTGATAAGGCGCGTAGAAGATTTATAGGCAAGGTAACGTAAATAGACGACGAATTCGAGACACAATGGTGTAAAGAGGGCGAGGTTTGTTTAGCGGCAGGAAAAAGATAAGTAATAACAGGAAGCTAACATAAAAAAAGCCAACCCGAAGGTTGGCAAAAATTACGCTTAGTTACTATCAAAATGAAGCCAACAGCATTAGATATCTAAACGCTGGCCGGTTTTCGGGTCAAAAATAACCGCTTTAGATGTATCAAACATCATATCGATGACACTGCCTGATTCCGCAAGGTAACCCGGGTTAGAGCGACAATTTATCTCGGCATCATTGATGCGAGTGATGATCATGGTATCGGCTCCCATTGGCTCTGTGACTTCCACTTCAACGCCTGTGGTCATGACAAATTCTTGGCCTTCTTTGTGTGGTTGAGGCTCAGTGATCATTTCAGGGCGAAGGCCAAGCAAAACGGTTTCTCCGATACGCTGAGTTAATGAATCTGGTCTAGGAAATGGGATGGCGGAGGTGCGATGGGCTGCCAACTCTAGCATCGGCGTGCCATTCTGCTCGATGACCTTTGCTGGGATGAAGTTCATTGCCGGAGATCCCATAAACCCTGCGACAAATAAGTTTGCCGGATTGTCATAAATCTCTTGTGGTGTGCCTAGCTGTTGTACCTCGCCATCTTTCATGACGGCAATACGGTCAGCGAGCGTCATCGCTTCGATTTGATCGTGGGTTACATAGACTATGGTTGTGCCCAATTTTTTGTGTAATTTTTTAATTTCGGTACGCATTTCGACGCGCAATTTGGCATCAAGGTTAGACAGTGGCTCGTCAAATAAGTAAAGCTGAGGACGACGCGCTAGCGCCCGTCCCATGGCGACACGCTGACGTTGTCCACCCGATAACTGAGCAGGTTTGCGATCCAATAAGTGGCTGATCTGCAGCAGTTCTGCGACCCGTTGTATCTCTGTGTCCCGTTCTGCTTTCGGGACTTTGCGCATTTCTAAGCCAAACGAGATGTTTTGCTCAACCGTCATATTAGGGTAGAGCGCGTAGGATTGAAAAACCATAGCAATGTCGCGGTCTTTCGGGCTGGTGTAGGTGACGTCTTTATCGGCGATTAAAATGCGCCCTTCAGTAACTTCTTCCAATCCGGCGATAGAGTTCATGAGGGTCGATTTACCGCAACCTGATGGTCCCACTAAGATAAGAAATTCACCCGCCTCGATGGAGATGTTAATACCCTTTAGGATTTCTGTTTTGCCGTAGCTTTTTTTAACGTTATCTATGGTTAGGTTTGCCATGTTATTACTCCAAATTCAGTCTATATTACCCGCGCAGTGAAAAGGTGTAGGCGCGGGTATCTTGGTTAGCCTTTGACGGCACCGGCGGTTAGGCCGCGCACAAAATATTTTCCTGCGAAGACATACACGACAATGGTCGGCAAGGCAGCGATGATCGCAGCGGCCATATCCACGTTGTATTCTTTGCCACCAAAACTGGTGTTCACCAAGTTGTTGAGTGCAACCGTAACCGGTTGAGAGTCAAAGCCAGAAAAGGCGACACCAAACAAGAAGTCATTCCAGATTTGTGTAAATTGCCAAATCACAGTCACCACAATAATCGGCGTAGAGACGGGCAAAATAATGCGATAGAAAATCGTGAAGAACCCAGCGCCATCAAGACGTGCGGCTTTCACCAGTTCGCCAGGAATGGACTGGTAAAAATTACGGAAGAACAGGGTAGTGAAAGCAACACCGTAGACCACATGCACAAAGATTAACCCTGTGGTCGAACTGGCAATGCCTAACCAGCCTAAGGTTTGCGCCATAGGCAGTAACACGACTTGAAAGGGAATGAAGCAACCGAGTAGCAAGGCCGCAAAAAATAAATTGCTGCCACGGAATTTCCATAGGGAGATCACGTAGCCGTTAATTGCACCCAACAAGGTCGATATTGCGACTGCCGGAATAACAATTTTAAAGGAGTTTAAAAAATACGGTGAGATGCCGGTACAAGTACTACCAGTACAAGCGCCAGACCAAGCTTTGCTCCAGGAATCAAAATTCAACGAGCCCGGCAAAGATAGCAGTGTTCCATTGCGCACTTCTTCCGCGTCTTTTAACGAGGTTAGTAACATAATAATCAATGGCATAAGGTAGAAAAACGCCATGATCAACAGCACGGAATATAAAGCAATACGCAAGAGTTTCGTGACACCAGATGTGTTACGAGCGGTGCTATTATTTTTCATTTTTATTCCCTCGTAACTCAGAGTACAAGTAGGGTACTAGGATCGCCAAGATGCAACCTAACATAACCATGGCGGACGCTGAGCCCATGCCAATTTGGCTGCGAGTAAAGGTGTAGGTGTACATGAAGTTGGCCGGTAAATCAGAGGCGTAGCCTGGGCCGCCATTGGTCAAGGCTTGAACCAAGTCGAAGCTCTTGATAGCAATATGCGACAAAATCACTAAGGCGCTGAAAAACACCGGTTTTAGTGAGGGCAAAATAATACGGCGATAAGTGGTAAAAGTGCTGGCACCATCAAGGTGAGCGGCTTTAATTAAGTCACCATCTACGCCTCGAAGTCCGGCCAAGAAAAGCGCCATAACAAACCCAGAAGCCTGCCATACAGCGGCGATGACCAAACAATAGACCACCATGTCAGGGTTGGTTAGCCAGTCAAACTTAAAGTTTTCAAAGCCCATGTCTATCATCAGCTTTTGAATCCCATTGGTCGGGTTAAGTAACCATTTCCATGCGGTACCTGTGACGATAAATGAAATGGCCATGGGATACAGGTAAATAGTGCGCAGGGCGCCTTCGGTACGGATTTTTTGATCGAGAAAGATGGCGAGCATTATGCCGAGAAATAAACAGATCAAAATAAACAGGCTGCCGAAAATCCCTAGGTTGGTTAATGCCACTATCCAACGGTCGTTGTTAAACAAACGTTCATATTGGTCCCAACCGACGAATTTGTAAGAGGGCAGCATGCGGGAGTTCGTAAAAGAGAGTACGGCACTCCAAATCATGTAGCCATAGATACAGAAAATAGCAATAAGCATGGTGGGTGCTAGCACTATTTTGGGCATCCAGTCGGCTAGGTTAAAGCGCGCAGGACGTCCTGACTGAGTCTTTTCTGACCCAGAATTGGCAATGTTAGTCTTCATAATAGATGGTCACTACAAAGGAGGAATAAAGAGGCTGACGCTGGGTCAGCCTCGCGAGCAAGTGTGAATGATTAGAGGCTTGCTTTGACCGCTCTAGACAGTTTGTCAGCCGCTTGTTCTGCTGTCATATCTTCAGTGTTGAAGAAGTTGGTAATGACATCAAACATAGCGCCTTGCACCATAGAGTTAACCGACATGCCGTGCGCCATGCTAGGCAATAGGTCGCCCGATGCAGAGGCCGCATTAAAGGCATCCATAGAAGAATCGGCACAGGTATCAAATTTATCTCGAGGCATACCTAAACGCACAGGAATAGAGCCTTTCGCTAGGTTGAATGCTTCTTGGAAAGTCGGTTCAAGAATCAAACGGGCCAAGTCTTTTTGGGCTTTCTGAGTGTCTTCAGAGTCCACTTGGAACATGGCCATTGAATCGATGTTGAAAGTGTACTGACCACTGGTACCAGGCGCTGGAACACAGATGTAATCAATACCTGGTTTTTTACCTGCAGAAGTAAACTCGCCTTTTGCCCAATCGCCCATTACTTGCATGGCCGCTTTGCCATTAATCACCATAGAGGTGGCGACGTTCCAATCACGGCCGGAGAAGCCAGGGTCAACGTACTGACGCATTTTTTTGAAAGTGGTCAGAGCATCGATCATTTTCGGACCCTTGATCGCGTCGTCATCTAGATCAATGAAAGCGGCTTTGTAGAAGTCTGTTCCTTCCGATAAGGCAATCGCTTCGAAGAGTGTCGCGTCTTGCCAAGCTTGGCCGCCATGGGCTAGAGGAGTGAAACCGGCTTTTTTGATTTTGTCGGCAGCGACAAAAAACTGATCCCATGTGGTGGGGATAGAGGCACCCGCTTTACGGAAAACATCCGGGTTTGCCCATAGCCAGTTTACACGGTGTACGTTGACGGGAGCGGCAACATAATGGCCATCGTATTTCATGACTTTACTGACAACAGGTGGGAGAATTTGATCCCAGTGACCGGCTTTAGCAACATCGTCTATGTTGGCGAGGAAGCCTAAGTCACCCCATTCTTGGATGGTAGGGCCTTTAATTTGTGCGGCGGCAGGAGGGTTACCAGCAATGGCGCGCGATTTTAGTACTGTCATGGCAGATTCACCACCACCGCCAGCTACCGCGAAATCTTTCCAGGTGTTGCCTGCGTCTTCCATTTCTTTTTTCAATACATTAATCGCGGTCGCTTCACTGCCTGATGTCCACCAGTGTAGCACTTCTACTTCGCCTGCTTGGCTATTGGCCGCCGCCAACGCAAGAGCAACAGTAGATAAACCTAATGCAATTTTTTTCATGATAGTAACCTTTGTTATTTTTATGGTATCTAAGCTCTGCTGGCTTAGCTTAATGGTTTGCTTGAAGGAGCCTTCGCAAGGCACCTATCAAGAGTCTCAATTTAGCAGAGCGCTTGCTGTTGATGGGTAAGATAGAGCAACCAAATGTAACAAAGTCTTGCAAAGTGAGGGAGAATGGCACAGAAACGGATAGTAAATGGCGAAATAATACGCTTTTTTTGAGCTCTTCTGGTTGCTAGCGTGCCGAAATGTGCACGATAGCGAATCTAAAAATACACCTTGTTTAATGCCTCGGCAGCCTTAATTTGGCTTCTAAGCCACGCTCCGGTAAGTTACTTAGCACCACTTCACCACCATGGGCACGGGCAATGTTGCGAGCGATACTTAGGCCTAATCCCATGCCGCTTGGGTGCCCTGCATGGTCGGGAGTGAGGCGAGTATAAGGTTGGAACATCTTGTCAATTTGCTCGCTGGGAATCCCCGGCCCTTGATCACAAATGCAAATGCACAGCTCGTCCTCGCTGTCAGCTATTAAGACGGTGGCGCTGGCTCCATAATACAACGCGTTGTCGATTAGATTGCCTAAACAGCGTTTGATGGCCAGTGGTTTGCCTATATAAGGGTGATTTAATTGCCCACGAATAGTCAGTCTCTCAGTGCTTAGGTTGGCCGCTTCTTGAATGTCTTTGAGCATGCGCAAAATATCCAGTTCGACGCGATTTTCATGAATATCTGTTTCTTTTACACTCTGTAGCGCACCTTTAACCAACATGTCTAAATCTTCTAGGTCTCGAATCATTGCTTCGCGAGTGTCGTCTTCGTCAAGCAATTCTGCCCTTAGGCGTAATCGAGTAATAGGGGTTTTTAGATCATGGGAGATCGAGGCAAAGAGGCGTTCACGGTCATTCAAGTAGCGCTGAATACGAGCCTGCATGTCGTTAAAAGCGCGGGCGGTATTGCGTACCTCTACACTGCCGTATTCTTTTAGGGGCTTTGAATCACCTTGGCCAAAACGTTCAGCGGCTCTGGCGAGCATCGCGAGTGGACGGGTAACTCGACGAAGAATCAATAAACTGAGCAACAATACAGTGATCACTGAGATCGTCATCGTAAAAAGGCGTTCGCCGCTGAGAGCAGAAGTGCCATCTAAAAAGTAGGGATCTGGCATTAAGCTGGCAAGATACAGCCAGTCTTTATCATTAATAGCAATTTGAATGACAATGATAGGCGGCGTTAGCGGTTTAACCAATAAGCTGTGATTTCCCCAGCGTTCAGGTAAATCGGTTAATAAGGTGTGGTTGTTGATAACGTGCAAGTCGTCTGGGCTGGAAAAAGCTATTTTGGCGTTATGGATCCCTAGTTGTTTGATTAAGGTGGATTCGACTTGGTTTTTCACTACGTCCATTAATGGTGAGTCATGGAGTTCGTTAATGCGGATTTCTTCTCGGTTGAGTGTGACAAAGAAACGTGTGCCGCCCATGCTTTGCAGTTGATCAATGACAATGTGACGATAATTACGTGGTAAAGACGTAAAGTAGCTTACCGTTGAGGCGATGCGATACGACATGTGTTTAGACACTTCGAGGACGTTTGTTTCTGTATCTGAGTTAAGCTGGCGTAGCCAGATGGACGAACTAATAAACTGGGCGCTGGCGACGCCTAAGGCCATGATGATGAGAATTTGGCCGGTTAGCGAATTGGACCAACGCTTGATGCGTTTATTAATGCTGCTCATCCGCATCAACCGTGTCAGATGCCAGTACATCAGCAGTCAAAATGTAGCCTTGACCACGCACTGTTTTAATCAATAGAGGTTGTCTGGCGTCTTCACCAAGGCGCTGCCGTAAGCGACTCACATGCACATCAATAAAACGATCTAAGGGGGCACTGTCGCGACCGCGAGTGTTTGCGGCGATGTGTTCTCGGGTCAAAACTTCACCAGGGCTTGCTAAGAAGAGCATCAGCAGATTGTAGTCTGCGCCTGATAATGACGCCTTCTCGTCTTTGTAGTGCAGCTCCCTTGACAGCGTGTCGAGGGTAAAATGTGAGAAATGATAAAAGCGTTGCGCCACTGTAGGGGCTTCAGCAATTTCTGTGTGTTCCATGCGCCGTAAAATCGCCTTCATACGCGCGAGCAGTTCACGAGGATTAAAGGGTTTGGCCAGATAATCATCGGCCCCGATTTCTAGGCCAATAATACGGTCCATTTCATCAGAATTTGCGGTTAGCATGATCACCGGAACCTGTGACTGAGTACGCAGCGAACGGCACACAGAAAAGCCATCTTGCCCAGGAAGCATGATGTCTAAAATCACTAAATCGACGTCTTGAGCGGGCTTGAAATCAGCCAGAAATGCTTCGCCAGACTCTGCGGTAAAAACCTGAAATTGGTGCTTCTCGAGGTAGGTTTTTAGCAAGGTGCGAATGTCGTCATCGTCATCAACGACGTAGATGCATTTGGCTTTCGTCATTATTATTCTCAGTGACAGGCGGAAGATTATTTAGAGACCTTCCAGTCTAGCAAGAATCCTAAAGGGAACCAATTGCTACAATGATCGAGGTTGGCCAACTCAATTAAATAAATTAAATTGATTTAAAGTTCATCTCGCTGCATAATTTTTCACCTTTCAAGACCACGTAGCTCAACATAGAGAATGACAAGATGACGACAAAAATAATGGCGTTCGGCGAAGCCCTGATCGACTTCCTTTCTAACGGTGCGACCCAAGCAGGCGAGTTGGAATCTTTTACAAAATTTCCAGGCGGTGCACCAGCGAACGTTGCTGTTGCCGCAGCACAACTTGGTGGTAATAGCCATTTTGCGGGACAAGTAGGAGATGATGCTTTTGGCCATTTCCTAAAGAATTCTCTTGAAAGCTACGGGGTGGTCACAGACAGCATGTTGATGACCAACGAAGCCAAAACGGCGTTGGCATTTGTCAGTCTAGATGATACGGGTGAGCGGAGTTTTGAGTTTTACCGCAATCCTTCTGCGGATATGTTGTTCCGTGAAGAAGATTTTAAACCCGCTTGGTTTGAAGGCCACGGCGTGTTCCATACTTGCTCCAATACGTTAACTGATGAAGCTATTACCCAAGCAACCTTGGCAGGTATTCGCTTAGCGCGTGCTGCGAACTGGGTTGTCAGCATCGATGTAAACTTGCGTATCAATCTATGGCCTGACCATAAAGTAGACACTCAGCGCGTTATTGATTGGATGCAAAGTGGCGATGTTGTCAAAGCGAGTTTAGAAGAGTTGGCAGTATTAGCAGAAGACCCGTTTGCATTGATTGAGGCAAGTCTAGCCGCTGGCGTGACCTTGTTTGTATTAACCGATGGCGGTAATTCGATTCGTTTTTACAGTAAGCGCCAAGGTAATGGCGAAGTTGTGACGCCAAAAGTCGATGTGAAAGATACAACGGCAGCAGGTGATGCGTTTGTTGGAGGCTTGTTGTATCAACTAGCCGAACAAGGTGGCGACAGTGCGTCTTTGGCTGAATTATCAACACAACAATTGACTGATATTATTCGCTTTGCCGCAGCCTGTGGTGCTGATTCGGTGACGAAATTGGGTGCTTACCCATCGTTACCTACATTAGAGCAGGCCCAAGCGCGCCTTAGTACTTTCTAGTCGACCCCATCAATCGGTGAACTGATTGTATCAAGCCCAGTGTGTGATATTTCACGCACTGGGTTTTATGTTTTAGAGCCAGTAGTTTGAGATCGGGGCGTTAGGGTCTAGGTGATAACTGATTTGTGCTTGCAAGAGCTCAGCAGAAGAGAGGGCATCAGTAAGTGCATGGTGCGCTTTGTAGCGCGGCAGATGATAGCGTTGTCGGCAAGCGTCTAATCGCAACGATGGTTTGCGCGCAATGATACGCTTCCACCAAGGTGTTTTGTCTTGGGCAAGATGCTCTATGTGCATGGTATCTAAAACCGGAAAATACAAAGGAAAACCATAGACATTAAGTGCGGCTTCTCGCAGAAACTCTCGCTCTATGGACACACAATGCACCACCACAACTTTGCCTGAGAGCACGCTAAGGATTTCATTGAGAATACGATGTAATGGCGGTGCTTCAGCGAGTTCTGTGTGGGTAATCTCATGGATGGTGACCGACTCTGCATTCAGAGTTCTTTCTGGTTTCGCCATCCAATAGCCTGCGCCATTGCAGCGAATAATACGATGATCCATCGGCACACAGCCTAAACTAATAATCTCGTCTTTTAATGGATCAAGCCCAGTAGTCTCTAAATCTAACGCTAATAAAGGGGTGTCTTTTAGTGGGCTATCCAGAGCAATGGTGCCCGCTTCATAATAGCGTTTGAGTGGGCCTTCAGGTGCTTCTTTGGCCCACTTTGCAAACATGGCTTGCCAATCTTGGAGCGGCTGTTTCTGCGTTCCTTTCAAGGCTGTCATGAGTCGTTTTAACATCTAATTGCGTTTCCCTGCGTAGCGGAACTTAATAAATTCCTGCTGTCTTTCAACTATGTGGAAAGCGTCCCGTAAATGACGCTTCTCAAATGAGGACAAGTGAGCAGGGTTAACATGATTGGTGGGCGCTTCTTCTTTCTCAATTTGATCTTTCTGACTGCGAATACGCACCATACCGATCATTTCTAAGGCAAGCGCCAAATCTTTTGCTCGACCATCTGGTAGTAAACCTGCGTTGTCGATATCTTCTAAGCGCTCCAATGTGTTCAGCTTATCACTGCCGCAGGCGAGGGCATGGACGCGGACAATATCGATAATAGGAGCAATTCCTCTTTCTTTAAGGTTAAAGGTGCGAGATTGTTTGCCTTCGCCATCCAAGACAAACTGTCGGAAGAAGCCAAGAGGTGGCTTACGCTGGTTAGCATTACGTGCCATGAAAGTTAAAAAGCCCGGATTGGCTTTTGCTTCCTTACGTATATGTCGGTTTAAGTCTTTTGCTAAATATTTATCGCCGTGTACCCCTTTTAAATCAAAGAAAATAGACAAGCGTAATAACGCTTCTGCTTTAGGTTCTTTGATCCATTCACTGAAATATTTTTTCCACTGTTGAAGCGGCTGGCGCCACATGGTATTGGATGCCATGACATCGCCAGTACATAAAGGGTAGCCACACATATCAAGATTTTTACAAACCCAGTCACTTAAGCTTCTGAAGTATTCACCGTGTATTTGAGGGTCGTATTGGTTGCTTAAAATCAGCGCATTATCTTGGTCTGTTTTAATCGTTTGCTCTTCACGTGCTTGTGAACCTAATGCGACAAAGCAGTAAGGGACGGGAGGCTTACCAAATTTCTCTTCACCAAGTTGTAACAAGCGCTTCACAAACGCTGTACCAATGTGGGACATGGCATTACCAATCATTTGAGTGTTGGCATCCGCGAGTACTAGTTGAGTAAAGGTGTGAGTCATCTTGTGACTGATCGCTTGCAAGCCTTCAATGCTCGTTTGTTTATAAATGTCGCTAATTAGGTAAATACTACCATGGCTTTCTGCTTGAATAATGTCGCCGGTACTGACAACACCAATCGGTTTATTTCCTTTAAGGATAGGAATGTGGTGAATGTTCTTTTCCATCATTTTTAGGACAGCTTCAGCGGCGTAATCGCCACTGTCCATAGTAACCGGGTCTACGGTCATTACCTTGCCTACCGGTGTGTCGTAGTCTAAACCGGCTGCCACTACGCGGTTGCGTAGGTCGCGGTCGGTTAAGATGCCAACGAGGGCATCATTTTCCATAATTAATAGGCTAGATACCTTGTTGTCGGCCATCATTTTCGCCGCTAGACGAATGTTGCCATCGATAGCGATAGTGATGGGGTTTCGGCGTAACAGGCTGACAATTGGGCAGGTCATCAAAGAGAGGCCGGAATTTTGTGATTCCATCGCCACTTTTAGTCGAACTTCCTGATCTAGCTCGAAAAAATCTGAAAAGCTGTCGTTTTCTTCGTAAAGCTTTAAAAACCAACGGGCTGGAATACGATAGAGCAAGCTGTCTTCGATCACGCGCATAGACTGAGAAGACTTACCGCCTCGCAGTAGTGATGCGTAGCCAAAGAGTTCGCCTTCGTTCATGCGACGAATGAGCTTTTGTTCTTTGCCTAGGGCTTCAACAGCGCCACTACGGATGAAGAACAGAGTGTGATTGAGCACGCCAGGCTGAATGGCCCATTCTCCTGCACGCAGGTACTGAACTTCGACTTCTTTAACCATGTCATTCAGTTGTGGGTCATCAATCAGCTCGCTAAATGGAGCATGTTGGCAAAGTGCTTCTACTATCTCTGTTAATTCGACATCCATAACGTATTCCTAGTGATTAAAGCAGTGGTGATAAAATACTGACTAACCCCATTACCAAAAACAGTAAACAAGCTAGTCGGCGGGTTAATGTGGGATTGATACGGTCCATGATCCAGTTCCCTGCAAAGACAACGGGCACATTGGCGATCATCATACCAATGGTTGAACCAAATAAAACAAGGCCAACCGAGCCATAATGTGCTCCTAATAATACGGTAGCGATTTGAGTCTTGTCTCCAATTTCTGCTAGGAAAAATAAGATAAAAGTGGCCATGAATGCGCCATACTTGAGCATCAAGCCTTCTTCACTATCGTCTTTGTCTGGAATAAGTAGCCATAAGCCAACAATAATAAAGCTCAAGCCAACTACCCAGCCAGTCCAGTGAGCAGGAATCAAATTCGCGGCTTCAACACCAAACCAAGCAGATAAAGCGTGATTTAATAAGGTGGCAAACAAAATGCCCATTACAATGGCTGTTTTTGAGGAAAATCGAGCGGCAAGGAACAGAGCAAGAAGCTGTGTTTTATCGCCCATTTCAGCAAGGGCAACGGTAGAAATAGAGGTTATGAATGCTTCCATTATTGGGAATTCCTAGGTGGGCAAATAAACAAAAGACAACGAACCTGTGCCCACCTGAGCCAAGTTATTGTCTTAAGTCTCATCAATCCTATTCGACTCTAGTTCGAACTAGGACTTCTTTGCCACGAGCATGGGGCTCAATTATGTTGACAAAGAATCTTTGCAAAACGCAAAGAAGATTACTCCCCTAAGAGGACGCGAATAATAAAGGACTTCTTCGCGTAAAACAATACGAGCGGCCAAAGCCGCTCGTATTAACACTGTTTACTGGTGGTCTTATTTATAAAGATGCATGTCGCCACGCAAACCTTTAAATAGGGCAACACACATAATCAGCATCAGTAGGGTAAACGGTAAGCCGATAGTCACTGCTGCCGCTTGAATGGCTGACAAGGCTTCTGAGCCACCACCAACAAGCAAAGCAATGGCAATCACGCCTTCTAATACCGCCCAGAAGACACGCTGAATCATTGGTGCATCTGTTTTACCGCCGGCGGTAATACCGTCGATAACCAGAGAGCCTGAGTCAGAGGAAGTGACAAAGAATACCAAGACCAAGACGATACCAATGAAGGAGGCAAGAGAAGTTAGCGGCAAGCTCTCAAGCATTTGGAACATGGCCAAGGAAGCATCGGTTAGGCCGCCAGCTAAAGAGCCTGTACCGTTGGTAATTTGATCTAACGCAGAGCCACCGAAAATAGACATCCAAACAAGAGAGACTGCTGTTGGTACTAGCAAGACGGCAGTTAGGAATTCACGAACGGTACGGCCACGAGAAACGCGCGCGATAAACATACCAACAAATGGCGACCAGGAAATCCACCAAGCCCAGTAGAAGATAGTCCAACCGTGATAGAAGGTTTGGTCTTCACGGCCAATCCAATTACCTAGCGGAATAATGTTCTCTACATAACCTAAGAAAGTTGTGCCCATGGTGCCGAAAATAGCACCTGTGTTGCCCACGATCAGAACAAATGCCGCAAAGACTGCAGCGATGACCATGTTGACATTACTCAATAATTTAACGCCGCCTTCAAGGCCACGAGCTACCGAGAAAATAGCCACCGCGGTAACACCACAAATCACCACAATTTGAGTGGTTAGCGTGTTAGGGATATTGAAGAGGAAGTTCAGACCACTGGCAGCCTGTTGTGCACCAAAGCCAAGAGATGTCGCCAAACCAAAAATAGTCGCGATTACCGCAAGTGTATCGATGCAGTGACCAATCACGCCCCATACTTTCTCACCAAAAAGAGGGTAGAAAGCAGAACGAATAGTCAGCGGTAAACCTTTGTTATAAGCGAAGAAAGCCAATGATAAAGCGACAACAGCGTAGATCGCCCAAGGGTGAAGACCCCAATGGAACATGGTTGCGCCCATTGCCATTTTCACGGCTTCTGGGGTGTTGGCAGTAACATTAAGCGGTGTGCCGTACCAGCCTGTGTAATAAGCAACTGGTTCTGCCACACTCCAGAACATCAAGCCAATACCCATACCGGCAGCAAACAACATGGAGAACCAGGTAATAGTCGAGTGCTCGGATTTGGCTTCACTGCCGCCTAAGCGGATTTTTCCCATTGGTGAGAGGATCAGCGCCAAACAGAATAGAACAAAGATGTTGCCAGAGATGATGAAGAACCAATCAAAGTTGTTGATGGCCCAAGTTCGCGCGCCCAACAGAACTTCTTTCGCGTCGGTTGGGAACATGATAGTTGCAATAATAAATGCAAGAATGATGATTGCGCTGGTACTAAATACAGGGTTTAGGATGTCCATTCCTAGGAAACGAATATTGTCCTGTCCCACCGTATATGAGGTATTGTATTCCTGCCGGCCGTTGCTCGGCGCCTTGTTTTTCATAGATCTCTCCTGAATAAGTAAACACTTTTCGAATCTTTCTAAACAAACTTCGTGCAGCCAACTGGCTTTTGCTTGACCAATCCAACTTTTATCATAAAAAAAGTCTGGAGAAGAACTGTTCTTGTTACGTCATGAATTGTCCTATTTTCCCTTTACCGCGAATGCTTAGGTAAGCATTGTTGGCAACAAAGACAAGCAATCGATCCGCAGTTTTGCGGAGCTAAAGACAATATCAGGTCTTTAATAGCAATTAGATGACACAGGCAAAACCGTTCAGTGGCGCTGATTTTATTGTTTAGATGAAGGTGTTTTAGATAAACACGCTATGTCGTGTTTATCTAAAACCAGAATAAAGAAGGACATTCTCCGTGTCCGTCTCATAATTAGCGGCAAGATTTACATTTATTTGTTTAGATGTCAAACTATTGTCAAAAAAGAGGACGCTAAGCAAGAAAGAGTTCAAGCAGCTCATTTAAGAATAATTTGCCCTTTTCTGTGGTTTTCACTTTTCCTATTTGCCACTGTTCAGCGTCAAGAAATCCTTTCTTAAGCGCCGTTTTACAGGCTTCTAATAAAGCTTGCGGTAGAGGCTGATAGGTATAGCGCTGATAATCTTGCAAGTCAAAGTCTTCAAATAGACGCAGACGATTCATCATAAATTCCAATGGTAAATCTTCCTGCTCTATGGATTCTTTGATGACTAATGCTTCAGCGAGATTATTCAGGTAGTGATTCGGATGGCGAGTTTTACGGCTGCGAAAAATTTGCCCATCTGGTAATGTGATTTTGCCATGTGCGCCTGCACCAATACCAAGATAGTCCCCAAAGCGCCAATAGTTTAAATTATGAGCGGCTCGATGATTTGCTTTAGCATTGGCGGATACTTCATATTGTGCGTAGCCATGTTTTTCTAGCAGTGCCTGACCTGCGTCTTGAATTTCCCATAAGGTATTGTCTTCGGGAAGACTTGGTGGGCGCCGATAAAATTCGGTATTGGGTTCAATTGTCAGCTGGTACCAGGAAATATGCTCAGGGTTAAGCTGGACCGCGAGCGTTAAGTCTTCCATAGCCATATCTAGGCTTTGGTCGGGGAGGCCATGCATTAAATCAATGTTGATATTATCGAAGCCTGCGAGGCGAGACTTATCCACAGCATGGATAGCTTCTTCTCGGTTGTGGATTCTTCCTAGGGTTTTCAACAGGTTTGGCTGAAAACTTTGAATACCAATGGACAATCGGTTAATGCCAGCTTGACGGAAATGACGAAACTTCTCTTGCTCAAAGGTGCCCGGGTTTGCCTCCATGGTGATTTCGGCATTATCAACCCAGGTTAGTTTGTCACGTAGAGCGTCCATTAAACGGTAATAAAAGTCCTCGCTCATTAAGCTTGGTGTACCGCCACCAATGAAAGCGGTCTGGATTGGTCGACCTGCCACATAAGGCATATCTGCGTCTAAATCCGCTAATAACTGTGCTAAATAGGCGTCTTCAGGTAGTTTTCCGTCTTGCTCAAAGCGGTCAGCTTGGTGTGAATTGAAATCACAATAGGGGCATTTCCGCACACACCAAGGCAAATGAATGTACAGGCTAAGTGGCGGCAAGCTGGCCGTATGATCTGTCATAGAGAAGTTCTGCGTTGTTGGAAGGCGGTAACCAGTTGTCTTAGGGCTTGGGCACGATGGCTGATTTGGTTTTTTACTTCTTTTGGTAGGCTAGCAGCACTACAGCCACATTCTGGCACATAGAAAACGGGATCGTAACCAAAGCCTTCTTGGCCTTCTGTTGAGGTTAAAATGCGCCCCTCCCAAACCCCATGAAATACCAAAGGAGTTGGGTCATTTTGGTGGCGTAAATACGCCAGAACGCAATGAAAGCGAGCACTTCTCTGAGACTCAGCTACGCCGTCCAGTTTTTCTAGTAATAGTGCATTATTGGCTTCGTTGTTACCGTGATCCCCAGCAAAGCGAGCCGAGTAGATACCAGGTGCGCCATTAAGGAAGTCGACTTCGATACCAGAATCATCTGCCAAGGCTGGTAAGCCAGTATGTGCGCAAGCATGACGCGCTTTTAAAATGGCATTTTCAATAAAGGTTAGGCCTGTTTCATCTGCTTCAGGCACATCAAATTCGTTTTGTGGTTTGATATCAAAGCCAAGGTTTCCTAGTAAGGCATTGAATTCTTTAATCTTACCAGCGTTGTTGCTGGCCAATACGATGGTTTGGCTCATCGTTTTTCCTCTGCAGTATAAATGCGCTGTTGGGACGTAAAAGGCGGCAGAAGAGCCGCCTTTTTCATGGTGTCGAGATGACGTTCAGTTTAGCGCGTAATGTGAAAAATAGCCGTCTCACTAAACATATTAGGCATAGTACGAATCCACCAATGGTCGCGTAAATGACCGTCGACTGCTGCCCAACGTAAAATCTTAATGCCTTTTTCATTACATAGGCGCTCAAAATCTTGGAAAGTAAAAAAGTGAATGTTGGGCGTGTCATACCAATTATAGGGTAGGAAATCAGACACTGGCATACGGCCTTTGAGTGCCAGATGCAGACGGCTGCGCCAGTGGCCGAAATTTGGGAAGGTGATAATGCATTCCTTACCAATACGCAGCATTTCGTCGATGAGTAGGTCCGGGCGGCGAAACTGTTGTAGAGCATGGGTCATCAACACTAAATCGAAGCTGTGGTCTTCAAAGTTTTGCAAACCTTCGTCGATGTTTTGCTCTAAAACAGGGATGCCTTTTTCAATACAGGTGTTCAGGTCATCTTGGCCTATCTCTAGGCCATATCCTGTAATTTGTTTGTTGTTTATCAGGTGATGGAGGAGCTCACCTGGGCCACAAGCCAAATCAAGAACATGTAAGTTAGGCTGAATCCATTCATCAATCATTTCTAAATCAGAACGCATTATAAAGCCTCCGAAGTGATGCTTTTACCGACACGCGTTAAAAAGCTGTTTAATGTTCTCATATAACGGGGGATAGGAAACAAGAAGGCATCGTGGCCTTCTGCTGCTTCTATTTTTGCATAGGAAACGTGTTTCCCCGCCTTTACTAAAGCATTCACAATTTCTTCACTGCGCTCGGGAGAGAAGCGCCAATCGGTCGTGAAGGAAACCAATAAAAATTCACACTGCGCGCGTTTTAATACGGCGGCCAAATCGCCACCGGTTGCTGCTGCAGGGTCGAAATAGTCGAGTGCTTTGGTCATCAGCATATAGGTATTGGCATCAAATCGTTTGGTGAAGGCCTCACCCTGGTAGCGCAAGTAGCTTTCTACCTCAAATTCAATGCCATAATTGTATTGGTATTCTTCATGACGCATCTGACGGCCAAATTTTGAGCCCATAGCATCATCGGATAAATAGGTAATATGACCGAGCATTCTGGCTAATCCAAGGCCATTGGTCGGAACGGATTGTTGGCTCAAATAGCGACCATCATGAAAGTCTGGATCACGTCGAATAGACTGACGAGCGACTTCATTAAAGGCAATGTTTTGAGTCGATAAATTCGGTGCAGAGGCAATAATTACAGCGGCTTTTAAACGCTCTGGAAAGCGAATACTCCATTCTAGTACTTGCATGCCTCCTAGGCTTCCGCCAACGATGGCAGCAAAGGTCTGAATGCCCAGCTTATCAGCCAAACGGGCTTGGCTTTCGACCCAATCTTGCACGGTTACTAAAGGGAAATTCTCGCCCCAAATCTCACCGTTTTCAGGGTTGATACTGGTCGGGCCTGTACTGCCGGAACATCCGCCTAAATTGTTTAAGCTGATGACAAAAAAGCGTTCTGTATCGATGGCTTTTCCAGGCCCAATGGCACTGTCCCACCAGCCAGGTTTTTTGTCCGACATGGCGTGATAGCCCGCCGCATGATGATCGCCACTTAAGGCGTGACAAATCAAAATGGCATTTGAAGCAGAGGAATTTAACTTGCCATACGTTTCATAAACAAGTTGATAGCTAGGTAACTCTTGGCCACAAGAGAGCCTAAGAGGCGTCTCAAACTGTGCAGTCTGTGGCGCAACAATACCAACAGAATCGGCTGGGATAGCGTCCGGCATAAGCTTTTGATGTCCTGGTGAAAATTATCGCGCTTTGCACTAGCAAAAAAGCGGACAGGGTGAATCTAGAGGCACAGTCTAGCGGTTGCGGCAGACCTCATCAAGAGAGCGGAGAAGAAATGCGAGATCCGTCTAGTATGGGCGGCCGATCATTGCTTTGGCAATCGACCAACTGCCCATACTAGACGCGCAGAATAGTGCTAAGCGGTTATTTGGTTCACTGCAAATAAGCGGTATACCAGCTGTCCTGCTGTTTTTTCTTTCTCTAAATGCCAAGCTGGCGGCAATTCAGGAAGGGCCGCTTCTTTTTCCATTTCGATATACACCAGCGCTTTATCTGCTAACCAGCCATTTTCGAGCAAAGGAATGATTTGCGCCAACCAGTTTTTACGAAACGGAGGGTCTAAAAAGATGAGGTCGAGCGGCTGTGGGGTCGCGGTTGCCAGAAATTCAGCGGCATTTTGCTGTATTACTTGATAGTTTTCCGCTTTCAATGTGGTGAGGTTATCAGTCATCTGTTTTGCTACGATTTTTGAATTGTCGACAAATAATGCGCTTTTAGCACCACGAGATAATGCTTCTAGTCCCAGTGCCCCAGAGCCACAAAACAGGTCGGCGCAACGAGCACCAGGAACCTCATAATTGATCCAGTTAAAGAGCGTCTCTCGGACCCTATCTGGCGTAGGTCTGAGCCCCTCTATATTAGGAATGGGTAATTGCCTTGAACGCCACTCACCAGAAATGATACGCAGTTTTGAAGCTCGCTCTTTTGATTTTGTGGAGGAGTGAACGCTGATTTTCTTTTTCATTAGTAGACCTGAATCTCTTGGTAAGATGACGTGATAAACAACGCGTTTAATGCGTTTTTATAGTCGTCTTGGTTAAACGTGTCGATTGCATTTTGATATTGATTGGCAAACTGAGTTAAGGTCAGCGAGCCGTTTTCTTGGGTGACGCTAGCCGCGAGATGGCTCCACCAACTAGGGCTTAAGGTGCGTTGGGCTAGCTGGTTTTTTAACTGATCGAGTAATGCATTAAAGTGTGCTGAGTCTTGCACGGAAGGTATGCTTGCGGCATCTATCATGCTGCGTGCGGTTACGCCCTTAGCATCTTGGTTTGTTGTCGATGTGGCCAATACCGGTTGGCTGTGTTGTGCTCGCCAATAGAGCCAAGGGTGTTTGCCGGAAAGGGTTAAATTGAGTCGTACATAACCAAGGGTCCCTTGGTGACTTAATGTGTTGATCAGATCTGCCCCCCAAATTTGTAAACTCAACCATTGTTTCACTGAGGTAAGCGAGTTTAAAGCCAATATACTTTGGGTTTCTTTGGGGAACGCAAGGTGAGATGGTTGGCTAGCCTTGTTGAGTTTTGCGCTTTGCCAAGTCATAGCTGACAAGTTGCTTGGGTCATTTGCGGCCGGAGCGAAGTGCTCACTAAGAGTGTTCAAACTGGCTTTGATTGATTGTTGAGCCTGTTTGCTCATGCCGCCAATAATAAAAATTGCCGAGGTATGCTGAGTCAGCTGTTGATAATAATGGCTGACAGTCTGCTGGGTAACCTTTGTGTTCTGTTGAGGAGCGCTGGAGACCGAAAACAAATGTTCTTCTAGTGTTTGCTGGGTATGGTTAGCTTGATTAAATTGTCTTTGCCAATGATCAAGCGCTCGGGCTTTAAAAACTGGAGCGGTTAACCACTGAGAAATGAGAGTTAACGTTGGCATTAAATACGCCGGCTCGCTATTTAACGTCAGAGCAATGGTTTGGCTCTGGTAATCATAATCACTGCTTACCTTTGCCGCTAATGGTGCGAGGCGCTGGTTGATGCTGGCTGTACTCAAAGGCAATGAATCCGCCATCAGTAAAGCAAGGGTTGCATCCGTTAACTCAGGCAAACGTGAGGGGGTATTGAAAAGAAAGCGCACTTCTAGTTTGTTGGTATTGGCCCACTTATCTTGCGCCAGCCAAATCACAGGAATGCCGGAGTGAGTTTGCCACTTTTCTATTTTAGGGGTTGGATATGGAGAGTCTGGAGCGGTTAAATTCAACACCCAGATAATCAGTGTCGACAAGACCATGACGGCAGCCAAAGCAGGGCGGCTAAAAAGAGGTTTTTTGCTGTTAAACATATCGAACCATAAGAAAGACGGACGCGATGTGTGGCTTTTCCACAAAACTAGACCTGTTTGCCAATAGGAATGATGATAAAATCACCGCTTTCAGTGCCAATAATAGTGGCCGCTGTATTGAATAGTAGCATTTCACTGGTGTAAACAGCACCAGTCTAGACATAAGAGACCGACTTGATGGAATTTGTTAACCAGCTCATTGCTTTATTAACTCCGTATCTTGGTGAGTATGCCCGGTATGCGCCGATTGTCATTGGTACTGCGTTGGCCATATTAGCGATCATTATTAAGCGCCGCGTAGTCAAAGGGATGGGTGCAGATATAAAGTCTGCTAAGAAAAAGGGTATAGAAGGCGAGAAAGCACAAGCGACAGAAGAAGAAACGTCGAGTTCTGCACCAGTAGACGGTGAAGAGCTGCCTAAACAAGCCAGTGATACCGTTATTGAAGCAGAAGTAGAGGCAAAAGTAGAGACAGAAGCGAAGGTAGCAGAAGAAGTGCCACCTGCTGCCCCCACACTTTCTTGGTCGCAACGGATTAAATCAGGTTTGTCGCGTACTCGAAATGGCTTAGGTAGCGGTTTATCTTCGATTATTAGCGGCAGCAAAAAAGTAGATGAAGACTTATTAGAAGAGTTAGAAACCCAGCTTTTAGTAGCCGATGTAGGGATTGATGCGACACAATCATTAATGGCTGAGTTGACTGACAAGCTAAAACGTAAAGAGTTGAAAGACTCAGATGCTTTGTTGGCACATTTGAAGGCACAGATGCAGAGTATTCTCGTTTCCTCCGAAAAAGAACTGGTGCCAGAGAATCAAGAAGGTCCGTTTGTTATTCTTATGGTCGGTGTGAATGGCGTGGGTAAGACGACGACCATCGGCAAGCTGGCGAAAAAGTATCAGGCAGAAGGTAAGAGCGTGATGCTGGCGGCAGGAGATACTTTCCGTGCAGCCGCGGTGGAGCAATTGCAAGTATGGGGTGAGCGTAACCAAGTTCCGGTCGTCGCTCAGCATACAGGTGCGGATTCTGCCTCTGTTATTTATGATGCTATCGAGTCCGCTAAAGCCAAAGGGGTGGACATAGTGATTGCAGACACCGCAGGGCGTTTGCAAAATAAAACGAACCTGATGAATGAGTTGTCTAAAGTCGTTCGTGTTATGCAGAAGTTGGATGTACAGGCGCCCCATGAAGTAATGTTGGTATTGGATGCAGGCACCGGACAAAATGCTTTAAGCCAAGCTAAGTTATTTACAGAGGCGGTTGGCGTGAGTGGTATTACTCTAACCAAGCTAGATGGTACAGCGAAAGGTGGGATTATTTTTGCCATTGCGAAGCAATTTGGGCTACCGATTCGTTATATTGGTGTGGGTGAGCAAGCAGACGATTTACGGCCTTTTGTGGCTGAAGAGTTTATTGATGCCCTGTTTGATAGTGAATAAATACCGATTTCTACTGGGTATTAAATAGGAATAGATGGGCGCCTTAGTTGGCTAATGACATAAGGATACTGAAGCAGCGTGGAAATTGAATTTCAGCGAGTTGGAAAGAAATACGACAGTGGACAAGAAGCCTTATCGCAGGTGAGTTTTCATTTGCAGCAGGGTGAAATGGCATTTCTAACTGGCCATTCAGGCGCTGGTAAAAGTACCTTAATGAAACTCATGATGATGATTGAGCGGCAAACTTCAGGACAAATCTTAGTCGACGGAGTGGACTTACGTACGCTAAGCCGCCGGGCTATTCCTCAGCATCGCCGTCGTGTCGGTGTGGTGTTTCAAAACCATCAATTATTGTTTGATCGTAGTGTTTTTCATAATGTTGCTTTACCACTACAAGTGAGTGGTGCTGATCATGAGCAAACGGCAAAGCGAGTACGGGCAGCATTGGATAAAGTTGGCCTGTTGAGCAAGGAAAAATACAACCCAATGGCGCTGTCCGGTGGTGAGCAACAACGTATTGGCATCGCGCGCGCTGTGGTTAATAAGCCTCAACTCTTATTGGCAGATGAGCCAACTGGTAATTTAGACCCTCGACTGTCGGCCGAGATTATGAACCTCTTTCAAGAGTTTAATAATGTTGGGGTAACCGTGCTGGTCGCGAGCCATGACTTGGCGTTGGTGGCGCGGATGCGTCATCGAGTGCTGACGTTAAATCAAGGCCGGATGGTGAACGATGGAGGGTTTAGTTAAATGTCTCAAAAACCTTCTCAGCGCGGCGCAACCCGACAATCGGTAAAAGCCACAAAGCATAATTGGCCCAGCCGACCTGCATTTAATGTAAACCTGTACCTACGTCAGCATCAAGCGACATTAGCAGAAAGCTTTATGCGCTTGGTTCATTACCCACTGGCGACTTTGATGACGGTCATGGTGATCGCCATTGCGTTATCATTACCAGGTGGTTTGTATGTGTTACTGAAAAATGTTCAGTCGGTTACCGATAATTGGGAGCAGCAATCCGTTATTACTTTGTACCTGTTTCCTCAAGTGGACGATACCAAAGCCTTGGCGTTATCCCATCGGCTATCATCTCGACCAGATGTTGCAACCGTTGACTATGTTTCAAAAGAAGAAGGGTTACGCTATTTTGAGCGTTCCAGTGGTTATGAGCAGATTCTTTCGTCATTGCCTGAAAACCCATTACCGATTGTCTTAAAAGTAATACCAAAAGAAGCGGTTAACTTGCAGTCGCTTGCCTTGCTGCAGTCGTTGCGTGACCAGCTCGCCGGACAAACTGAGGTAGAATATGCGGAATTGGATGCACAATGGTTACAGCGCCTTGCCAATATACTGAGTTTTGGGCAGCGTTTTGTCTATGCGTTATCCAGTTTATTAGTCATTGCGGTATTGTTGATAGTTGGGAATACCATACGGATGGCGGTGGAAAGTCGTCGTGATGAAGTTTTGGTGATGAAGCTGGTTGGTGCAACGGACAGCTATATTCGTCGACCATTTTTGTATATGGGGTTTTGGTTTGGAATCTTAGGTGGTGTGTTTGCGACCCTTTGTATTCTGGTGCTTAGCTGGTGGGTAAGCGCTCCAGCAGAGCGGCTAATCGAGCTCTATCATGGTGGTTTTCAGCTGCAGACTTTTAATGCAGATGAGATTGTTTTATGTTTAACTATAAGTGCATTAATTGGCGTATTAGGGGCATGGATTGCGGTTAATCGTCATATTGCACATATAGAATTACAGTGACACAAATCACGTTTTCTTGCAGTGAATAGAAACGACACGCTTTATTCACATTTGTGTCACACACAACAGAAATTAACTTGCTAATATCGATTCATAGTGAATATGAACTTAAGAAGGTGGAAATAGAGATGGGTAAAGCTCTCCAGCCTACAGACATGATGATTCCAGGCCAGAACCTAGAATCTTACGTACAGGCCGTCAGCAGAATTCCAATTTTGTCAGCCGATGAAGAACGGGCGCTGGCGGAACGTCTTTATTATAAAGAAGACCTTGAAGCCGCTCGTACACTGGTAATGTCTCATTTGAGATTCGTGGTACATATCGCGAAAAGTTACTCAGGCTATGGCTTGGCACAAGGCGATTTGATCCAAGAAGGTAATGTTGGCTTGATGAAGGCGGTAAAACGCTTTAACCCTGAAGTGGGTGTTCGCCTTGTTTCCTTTGCGGTGCACTGGATTAAAGCAGAAATTCATGAATTTATTCTGAAGAACTGGCGTATCGTAAAAGTGGCGACAACCAAAGCCCAACGCAAAATGTTCTTTAATTTACGCAGCGCCAAAAAAACCTTGTCTTGGTTTAGTAACTCCGAAGTAGAGTCTGTAGCAAGCGATTTAGGTGTTACGCCAGCCGTTGTGCGACAGATGGAAGGCCGTTTAAGCGCTTCTGATATGGCGTTTGATGCCTCAGCAGATGACGATGATGAAAGTGCTTTCCAAGCGCCTTCTCAGTATTTGGAAGACCACTCCCATAACCCTGCTACATTGCTTGAAAATGGCAACTGGGAAGCGGACTCCAATAGCCGTCTTGAAGAAGCGATGTCAGACCTTGATGAGCGTAGCCGTAATATTTTAGTGCAGCGTTGGTTATCTGATAGCAAATCCACATTGCATGAACTGGCGGATGAATATGGCGTGTCAGCGGAACGTATTCGTCAATTAGAGAAAAATGCGATGAAGAAAATCCGCATTGCAATGGGAGACGGTCAGTTTAGCTGATCCTTTCATTGGTTGTGTTGATGAAAAGCTCTCCTAGTGAGGGCTTTTTTTGTTTTAGGGCCACCGTGCTTTTTAGCAGATAGATGCGAGCAGGCTATTGGCTCTGCAGTTCATTGCCAGGAAGGAATTGCCAAGTTCGGATAATTTCTAACTTATCGACTTCTTTTTTCAGCGCGTCAGGAAAGGCTGCAAAAGGAGCCGCAAGACGTACAATCCTCATAGCGGCATCATCTAATACGCGAATACCTGAAGAATGCAAAACCTCAATGCCATCCACTTGGCCATTGGGTTGTAGCATGACGGCCAAACGCAATTGACCGTATAAGTGATTGCGTTTTGCTTCAGCAGGATAATGAATATTACCAATGCGCTCGATACGGCGGCGCCACTCATCTAGGTATTTCGCGTCCACCGCGGCTTTCGCTGAAACCGAAGTGAGGCGACGGATTCTCGGTCGTTTGGCATACTCTTGGCGTTGTCTATCTAGTAACGCCTCAAGGGTCGAAATATCCGCTGATAAGTGGTCTGGAACTTGGGTTTCGCCTTTAAATCGTTCTTCTAGTGTTTTTTGTTGCTGAGCTGGGACTTTTTTAACTTTAAAAACAGCATCCGCTTGAGATGTCGCTAATAAAGGCTGCTCTTCAATGGGTTCGCTAGAGGCAATTTTAGGCTGCAATGGCGGGGTAATCTCTTGGATGTTATCCGATAAAAAACGGGCGCTTTCTGTGGTGGTTAGTTTATGCTTTCGCAGCTCTGTACCACTGGCTTGTTGATTCGCCTGAGCAATAAAGTCGGCTTCTTTCGGCGCATCTGAAGAATGTTGAACTAGGGTGATTTCTAACGTTTTTGGTTTTGGGCTGGGCAGCGAGAAGTCGAAGCCAACGAACATTGCCATTAGCACATGAGCACTAATGGCAATGAAGAGAGCAAAAGTAAATCGATCCGCTACCCGCATTGTGATCAGGACGCTAAACGGGCTTCTATTGCATCCATTAGCACCTTAGCGATATTCAGATCAAACTGAGTGTCCAGTTCTCTTACGCAGGTAGGGCTGGTGACGTTGATTTCTGTTAGATAATCGCCGATAACATCTAGGCCGACAAACATAAGCCCTTTTTCTTTTAGAGAAGGGATCACTTGATCACAGATCCAGCGGTCACGCTCAGAAAGCGGTCTGCCTTCTCCGCGGCCGCCTGCGGCTAGGTTTCCGCGGGTCTCACCGGCTGCAGGAATACGCGCTAATGCGAAAGGAATAGGCTCTCCATTGACCACAAGAATACGTTTATCACCTTGTTTTATCTCTGGAATAAATTTCTGAGCCATAATTTGCTCAGTGCCCATCTTGGTCAGTGTTTCAATGATAACACTGACGTTCGCATCGTCTGCTTTAAGACGGAAGATAGAGCTACCGCCCATACCGTCAAGAGGCTTAAAAATGACATCGCCATGCTCTTCATGGAAAGCTTTCAGAAGGTCTGCACGACGAGTAACCAATACCGGTGGGCAACACTCAGGGAATTGTGTAGCAAACAGCTTCTCGTTGCAGTCTCGTAGGCTTTTCGGATCATTAACAACCATGGCGCCATCGCGTTCAGCTTGCTCAAGAATCATGGTGCTATAGACAAATTCACCATCAAATGGCGGGTCTTTGCGCATCAAGATGACATCTATATCGCCTAATGCCATTTTGCTTTCTTCCCCTAAGTCATAAAAATGCTCTGGATCTTTATGAACTTGAAGAGGGCGTGCCATAGCGTAGGCTTTCCCGCGGTCTAAAAATAGGTCTTTTTGTTCCATGTAAATGAGCTGCCAGCCTTTTTCTGCAGCGGCCCAAAGCATAGCTAAAGAAGTGTCTTTCTTGTAATTAATGGATTCGATCGGATCCATTACAATACCAAGTTTAATTGTCATATGTCGTTTCCTGCAGCGATGAATCAAGTGAAAGAATGAAGGTATCGCCTATCATCAGTTATTAGTGGTTGATGCTATAGAAATATGGGGCCACTGAGAAGAAAAAACACCCTGTATCTGGCAAACATAAAGGATTATTGGATGTCTTGATCAACGCTATATATTGTCCATTTCTTTAATTGGCGCGTTTGATTAGACAAGACCTCAGCGACCACGCGACGATTTTTCATCTGTCCTTCCGGTGTCTCGTTACTGGCAACAGGTTGGCTATCACCATAACCAATTGCGGTCACTCTGTGTGACGCTATTTTGAATTTATCTATCAAAATATCGCTAATGGCCTGCGCTCTGTCTTGTGACAGCTGTTGATTGTCCGCGGCACTGCCCCTATTGTCAGTGTGGCCTTCGATACGAACCTTGGTATCAGGATGGCTTCTTAAAAAGTCTGCTAATTGTTGGATCTTGCCATAAAAACGCGGGCTGACTCTATAGGAATTGGGTTTAAAAAGGATTTGCATGTCCATGGAGAGAAGCGAGTTACTTTCTTCTGGACAACCTTGTAGCGTCACTAAAGCGCCTTTGGGCGTGTTGGGACAGGCATCACGGGCATTAATCACGCCGTCATTATCATCATCTTGTAATGACTGTGGTTTAAAGTTTTTTCCATAAAGAGAAACGTCATCAGCCGCGAATAACGCTAAACTGATGACGCTTAGGAAAAGGGTCAGAAGGTATTTTATTGCCAGCCTCCACCTTGTTCATCAGCCTCGAAAAACAATTGTTCTTCGAGGCTTTTCTCATTCTCTTTTTTAACTGGCGTTGCAGGTTGAGGCGCCGGTTGATTGATTTTGAGTATCGATGGTTCTGGTTTTGTTTGTATCGCTGACTCCGCCGCCTTTAGCTCTTCGCTAGGAGACTGGTTTTTAACCGGAGCCTGCTCATCGTCAAAATGATCTTCAAAGCCAAGTAGTGGTGGACGATAAATTCTAAACGCCGTCATCAAATCGCCTTTGGCATTGAACAGGCGGAATTCAGAAAAGAGTTCATCGTAATCTGCATTGACGTAATCTTGGCGAGCTTCGAACAGTTCGTTCTCACTGTCGAGCAAATCCAGTAAGGTGCGTCGACCTAAGCGAAATTGCTTTTCATAGGCAACTTGAGACTCTTTCGTGGCTACCACATAATCTTTAATGTGTTCTTTTTGGCCTGTAGTCGCTTCATAAGCAGCCCAGGCTAAGCGCACTGTTAACTCGGTATCTCTTAGTGTCTGGCGGCGAATCTCAGAGGCTTGAGTGATTTGTTGCACCGCAACCTCTTTATTGCGTTTGTAATTACCACCGCTATATAGGTTGTAGTTCAAACGTATCATCGCTTGTAAATCTTCATCAGGTCCTTCTGAGCCATCGATGTTTTTATTCCAAGTTCGCTCGACAACGAAGTTAAGCGTAGGGTACTTAGAGCCTTCGACTGACTTTTTGAAGTGCTCGGTGGCTTTAATATCCCATTTAGAGCCTTCCACCGCTGGGTTTTTTGCTAGGGATTGCTCAATGGCATCATCAAGGCTTTTGGGCAATAAGGTTTTGTCTGGCACCGGATAAATCATATCTTTGGGTGGCAGCTCGCCAACGATGTTTTTGTAGTTGCTTTCAGCATCTCTAAGATTGTTTATTGCCGCCAATCGATTGGAATACGCTTTCGCGAGGCGGGCGGTAATTTGGCTTAAATCCGATTGCCTACCAACGCCGGTGTCGCTTTTTAATTTGATTTGACTGTAAATACGGTTGTGAGTTTCTAGGTTGAGATCGGCCAATGCAACTAATTCGCGAAAGCGTAGGACATTGGCGTAGACCTGAGCGACGCTTAATGCCGTATTTTCAACACTCACCAAAGCGTTCCAGCGATCTGCTTCGGCTTCACTATCTAGACGTTTAACATCATAGGTGGAGGCAAAGCCATCAAACAAAGGTTGAGTGAGCGACAAAGACAGTTCACGCCTGGTTAGCGTTACGTTTTCTGCGGTGCCTGAATCGGCATAAGTTCTTTCTCTGCCTGTTCCTGCGGCAAGGTCGATACTTGGGTAAAAGCCAGTATGTTTTGAGATCTCTGTGTTTTGCAGATCTTCTCGGTATTGGGCAATAGCTTGCCTTACCGTGGGGCTATTATTGATGGCGGTATAAGTGGCTTCTTCAAGAGTAATGGCGTACAAATTAGCAGAAGAGAGAATGATTCCCAGATAAGTCGCACGTGATATAAGAGTTCGCAATAACATGTCTTATTTATCCTTTGAATTCATCTTCTGCTGATGCTAAATCCATTTTAGCCATTAATCTGTAGTGGTTGTGTTACATTAACAGGAATATCTTTTTAGATAAAACAGTTAAACGTCACCCCAAAGTAAATTTAGTGCGGTTAGTGCCACAACAGGAGCCGTTTCTGTCCTTAACACTCTTGGCCCTAAAGCTATTGCATTAAACCCGTGAGTCCTTGCCGTTTCTACTTCCTGTTCTGTTAGCCCCCCCTCAGGTCCAATCAACAGAGCAATCTGATTATTGCTGGGCTGTTGGTATTGAGATACGGGTTTGGCACTATGATGATGCAGTGTCAGCTTTAACATATCGTTACAACTTGCGACCCAGTCAATAAGGTTCATGGGTGGTTTTATGTTTGGCACTATTCCACGGCCAGATTGTTCAGCGGCGCTGATGGCAACCTGTTGCCAATGCTGTAAGCGTTTCTCTAAGCGGTTATCCTGTAGTTTTACTTCGCAGCGGGTACTAAATAAGGGCTGAATTTCATAGGCCCCTGACTCCACGGCTTTTTGGATTGCATAATCCATGCGCTCTCCTCGAGAGAGCGTTTGGCCAATAGTGACTTTTAAAGGAGATTCATTTTGTAGTGCTTCGTAGTGAGACAGCTGAACGCAGGCGGAGCGTTTTTCTACGTCACATAACTCACCATGGTATTGTCCGCCTTGACCATTAAACAGGCGTACAGGGTGAGCGTTTTTTAAACGGAGAACTTTGCAAACATGCTGAAAGGCAGAATCCGGTAGCTCGACTTTAGAATTTTCAGCCAACTCTATATCAACAAAAATTCGTGGAATTCGCATCTGTTTTTACGCTCCGTCAGTATCAAAAAGCCAATAAAAGAATGGAGCAATAAAAAAGCCCTCTATAGAGAGGGCTTTATACTGGAAATGAGCAAGATTATAAACCCGCAGCGCGACGTAGCGCCTCTGCTTTATCTGTTTTTTCCCAAGTGAAGTTGTCACCGGTGCGACCGAAGTGGCCATATGCAGCTGTTGGTAGGTAAATAGGACGTTTCAAATCAAGCATTTTTACCAGTCCTGCTGGGCGCAGTTCGAAGTGCTCGCGAACTAACTGAGAAATCAAGGCATCGCTTACTTTACCTGTACCAAAAGTATTGATACTGATTGAAGTCGGCTCAGCAACACCAATAGCGTAAGAGATTTGAATTTCACATTTGTCTGCTAACCCTGCCGCTACGATGTTTTTCGCAACATAACGACCAGCATAAGCCGCTGAACGGTCTACTTTAGATGGATCTTTACCTGAGAACGCGCCGCCACCGTGACGTGCCATGCCGCCATAAGTATCTACGATGATTTTACGTCCGGTTAGACCACAGTCACCAACAGGGCCGCCAATAATGAATTGGCCAGTTGGGTTGATGAAGTATTTGGTTTCTTTCGATAGCCATTCTGCTGGTAGCACTGGCTTGATGATTTCTTCCATTACCGCTTCGCGCAGATCCGCTTGTTTAACACTTGCGCTGTGTTGTGTAGAAAGTACTACTGCATCGATAGCACAAGGCTTGCCGTTTTCATCGTAACGGAAGGTTACTTGGCTTTTCGCGTCTGGGCGAAGGAAGTCTAGTGTGCCGTTTTTACGTACTTCTGCTTGGCGTTGAACCAAACGATGTGAATAGGTAATAGGTGCTGGCATTAGTACATCGGTTTCATTTGTCGCAAAACCGAACATTAAGCCTTGGTCTCCGGCGCCTTGCTCTTTCTCGCTGGCTTCATCAACACCGACCGCGATGTCGGCAGATTGTTTACCAATGGCGTTCATTACCGCACAAGACTCCCAATCGAATCCCATATCAGAACTGTTGTAGCCAATCTCACGAATCACGCCGCGAGCGATCTCTTCGATGTCGACCCAAGCGTCGGTACGGACTTCACCGGCAACAAGTACCATGCCTGTTTTTACTAGGGTTTCACACGCGACACGTGCTTCTGGGTCTTTTTCAAGAATGGCATCTAGGATGGCGTCAGACACTTGGTCTGCGATTTTATCTGGGTGACCTTCAGAAACGGATTCTGAGGTAAATAAAGAATACTCTGACATGTTTAGGGCCTCTATCAAAAATGATGGATAAGCGCCAAACAGGCATAAAAAAACCCGCTTAGCATTGAACGCAGCTAAACAGGTGATACTGATTCTGTTTAGCTGCTTTTATATAGCGTCCGCAAGCCGAAACAAATCGACGCTGTAAGTGCGATAAATGATCTACTACCTAGGCTAAAAATTCAAGTTAACCACGCCATATTAATGAGTAAATGGCGTTCTTTTTTGCTAGGATGGTTCAGAAGTCACGCTGTTTCGTTTTTCTTGCTTTATTTTGGTGCGTAAATTGCCGGTGGATCGCAAGACTAACTCACAGCATAAACATATTTTTTATTGTTCGTTGAGCTATCAGGAGTGGAATAACAATGCCGTCTCGTAAAGAACTTGCTAACGCCATACGTGCTCTGAGTATGGATGCTGTACAAAAAGCTAACTCAGGCCACCCAGGTGCCCCAATGGGTATGGCAGACATTGCAGAAGTGCTATGGAACGACTTTCTAAAGCATAACCCAAATAATTCAAAATGGGCTGATCGCGACCGCTTTGTCTTGTCTAACGGTCATGGCTCTATGTTGATTTATTCTTTGCTACACCTTTCTGGCTACAACTTGCCAATCGAAGAAATCAAACAATTCCGCCAATTACACTCTAAAACACCTGGTCACCCTGAATACGGTTACACAGATGGCGTTGAAACAACGACTGGTCCTCTAGGCGCTGGTATTAGTAATGCAGTAGGTATGGCAATTGCTGAGAAAACCCTAGCGGCGCAATTTAACCGAGAAGGCCATGCGATTGTTGATCACAATACTTATTGTTTCCTAGGCGATGGTTGTTTAATGGAAGGTATCTCCCATGAAGCATGTTCATTGGCTGGTACGCTAGGTCTTGGCAAATTGGTTGCATTCTGGGATGACAATGGCATTTCTATCGATGGTCATGTTGAAGGCTGGTTTACCGATGACACGCCGAAGCGTTTTGAGTCTTACGGCTGGCATGTTATTTCAGGCGTAGATGGACACGATCCAGAAGCAATTAAAGCGGCAATCGAAGCGGCAAAAGCGGAAACGTCTAAACCAACTCTGATTTGCTGCAAGACGATTATCGGTTTTGGTTCTCCAAACAAGTCTGGCAGCCACGACTGTCATGGTGCGCCACTTGGTGATGCTGAAATCGCCGCTGCACGTGAGTTCCTTGGTTGGAAACACGCACCATTTGAAGTCCCTGCTGATGTTTATGCTGGTTGGGATGCAAAAGAAAAAGGTGCTTCTGCTCAAGCAGAGTGGGAAGCTTCTTTTGAGGCCTATAAAGCGGCTTACCCTGAGCTGGCAGCAGAATTTGATCGTCGTGTGTTAAAAGGTGATCTTCCTGCTGATTTCGAAGAAAAAGCACAAGCTTTCATTCAAGAATGCCAAGACAAGGGCGAAAGCATTGCTAGCCGTAAAGCGTCACAAAATGCCATTGGCACTTTTGGTGCGATGTTACCTGAATTACTAGGTGGTTCTGCCGATTTAGCGGGTTCTAACTTAACGCTTTGGTCTGGTTCTAAAGGTATTCAAGACGACGCTGCTGGTAACTACATCTATTACGGTGTACGTGAATTCGGTATGAGTGGCATCATGAACGGTGCGTCGCTACACGGTGGTTTTATTAACTACGGTGCGACTTTCATGATGTTTATGGAATACGCACGTAATGCGGTACGTATGTCTGCTCTGATGGGCATTCAAAACGTCTTTGTTTACACCCATGACTCCATTGGTCAAGGTGAAGATGGTCCTACGCACCAACCTGTTGAGCAGCTAGCGAATTTACGTATGACACCAAACATGTCTGTTTGGCGTCCATGTGATGCAGCGGAAACAGCAGTGGCTTGGAAGGCTGCTATCGAGCGTCGTGATGGTCCGACATCTTTGGTATTCTCACGTCAGGGGCTACCAGCACAAGCCCGTACGGCTGACCAGTTAGCCAATGTTGCTAAGGGTGGTTACGTACTAAAAGATTGCGCTGGTACACCAGAGTTGATCTTGATTGCTACTGGCTCTGAAGTAGGTTTGGCGATGTCTTCTGCTGAAGCCTTAACGGAGAAAGGTACGAAAGTACGTGTTGTTTCTATGCCTTCAACCACTGTATTTGATGCTCAAGATGCAGAATACAAAGAGTCTGTATTGCCAAGCACTGTGACTAAGCGTGTAGCGATTGAAGCTGCGCATGTTGATTTCTGGTGCAAATACGTTGGTTTCCAAGGTGCAACTGTTGGAATGACAACATTCGGCGAATCTGCTCCGGGTGGTGATCTGTTGAAACACTTTGGTTTCACGGTTGATAACGTCGTAGCGACGGCAGAAAAACTGTTGTCTGCTTAAGTGTTACGTTAAGCAAAAGAGGCGCGCCGATCAGCGCGCCTCTTTTTTCTACTGTTTGTGAAGGGCAATAACACGCCTTTTATTGTGATGAAGTAGGGCTATGTTACGAGTTGCAATCAATGGTTATGGTCGAATAGGGCGCTCTGTATTACGCGCTTTATATGAAAACGGCTACCGTGATCACCTTCAGGTGGTGGCGATCAATGAATTGTCTGATATTGAGACAATGAGCTATCTTACGCGCTATGACACAACGCATGGGCGATTCCCCAAGCCTGTAAACACCCGCAATAACTCACTGCTAATTGGCGATGATGAAATCCATTGCTTTCATTGCGAAACGCCTGATTTATTGGCGTGGGATGCATTGAATGTTGATATGGTATTGGAGTGTTCTGGGAGTTTTTCTGAGCGCGAAGGCGCGCAAAATTATCTAGATGCAGGGGTACCCCGTCTATTACTTTCCCAACCTGCTGCCGCGGATGTGGATGCGACAATTGTCTTTGGATTCAATCAACATCAAGTGACTGCTGAGCACTCCATCGTGTCGGCGGCTTCATGCACGACAAATTGTTTGATTCCTGTGTTAGATACGATTAAAGCATTTGCAGGGGTTGAACATGGCGTTGCGCAGACGATTCATTCGGCGATGAATGACCAGCCGGTGATCGATGGTTATAACCCGAAAGATTTGCGTTTAACTCGCTCCGCTTTAAGTTCAATTATCCCTGTTAATACCGGCTTATCCCGCGGTATTGCCCGCTTGATGCCTGAGTTAGAAGGAAAAATTGGTTGCAATGCCGTACGAGTACCGACGTTAAATGTTTCTGCGATTGACTTGGTTTTACGTACAGAAAATGCAGTGACCAAGGAAGAGATTAATCAGCAATTACAGCAAGCTGCGACCTTGAAGTATGCTGGTTTGCTTGGTTTTACCAATGAGCCTCATGCGTCGGTGGATTTTAACCATGATCCGCGCTCGGTGATTATTGATGGCACACAAACCCATGTTATTGATGGGCGTATGGTAAAGCTATTATGCTGGTTTGATAATGAATGGGGCTATGCCAACCGTATGTTGGATGTGGCCAAACATTGGGCTGATGTCATCATCAGATAATGTTTCTAAAATTCGATGTTTATAGCTGTTAAATGACGAGGAAATCGTGCATGACCGTAATTAAAATGAAAGAACTGGAATTGGCTGACAAGCGCGTACTTATTCGTGAAGATCTCAATGTACCAGTGAAAGATGGCAAGGTGACAAGCGATGCGCGAATTCGTGCCGCATTGCCAACCATTAAGTGGGCATTAGAAGCGGGTGCGAAAGTCATGGTGATGTCTCACCTAGGGCGCCCAACGGAAGGTCAGTATGAAGAAGCCTACTCGCTTCAACCGGTCGCGACACACCTGTCTAGTTTGCTCGGCCAAGAAGTGCCACTTATAAAAGATTGGCTGGATGGCGTCGAGGTTGCAGCGGGACAATTAGTGCTTGTTGAGAACGTGCGCTTTAATGTGGGTGAGAAAAAAGACGATGACGAATTAGCGCAGAAAATGGCGGCCTTGTGTGATGTGTTTGTAATGGATGCATTTGGTACTGCTCACCGTGCGCAAGCATCAACGCATGGGGTGGCGAAGTTTGCTCCAGTGGCGTGTGCGGGTCCGTTGCTCGCTAATGAGCTAGAGGCGTTAGAAAAAGCATTGGCAACCCCAGCGCGCCCAATGGCAGCAATTGTTGGGGGCTCTAAAGTTTCTACTAAGCTGACTGTGCTTGAATCTTTGTCAGACAAAGTGGATCAGCTTATTGTGGGGGGTGGGATTGCAAATACCTTCTTAGCTGCTGCAGGTTACCCGATTGGTAAGTCTTTATATGAAGAAGATTTGATTCCACAAGCCAAAGCCTTGATGGCAAAAACCAGTATTCCATTACCAGAAGATGTGGTGGTTGCAACCGCGTTTTCAGCAGATGCCGAAGCCATCATTAAAGACGCCAAAGATGTGGCTCCTGATGATATGATTTTGGATATCGGGCCAAAAGCGGGAGCTGCTTTTGCCGCCTTGCTCGAAAGTTCACAGACGATTATCTGGAACGGCCCTGTCGGTGTGTTTGAGTTTGACCAATTTGGCAGTGGCACGAAAGCATTAGCAATGGCGATCGCCAAGAGCGAAGGTTTTTCTATTGCTGGTGGTGGTGATACGTTAGCCGCTGTTGATAAGTATGATATTACGGATCATGTTTCTTATATTTCGACAGGTGGCGGTGCATTTCTTGAATTTGTTGAAGGAAAAGTGCTTCCAGCGGTTGCCATGCTAGAGAGTCGCGCGCAAAATTAGTACGATAGAACGACAAAAAACGTTCATTATAATAAAGGCGTAAAGCCAATCACGTTGACCGGATCGTTTAGATGATGAGTTAACGGATAATAAAACCAGAGAGTGACTAATCTCGGCACATGTGTCGAGAATGACAATAACGATAAGGCGTAAGCCACATGTCGCTAGTAATAGCGTCTATGAAAAAATAAATAACCAGAGAGTTCGCCATAACTCCGTCTTCTATGATGTTCATAGAGGATTATTGTCAGAGGAAAACCTTTTATGCCTTTAATTAGTATGCGTCAATTGTTAGATCATGCGGCTGAGCACAGCTATGGTCTTCCTGCTTTTAATGTGAATAACATGGAGCAGGTTAAAGCCATTATGGAAGCCGCCAATGAGGTGAATTCTCCTGTTATCATGCAGGCCTCTGCAGGAGCGCGTAAATACGCAGGGTCTCACTTCCTTCGCCACCTTATTGCGGCGGCTATTGAAGACTTTCCGCATATCCCAGTTGTGATGCATCAGGATCACGGCACGTCACCTGCAATTTGCCAGCGTTCGATCCAGCTAGGGTTTTCATCCGTTATGATGGATGGCTCTTTAATGGCAGATGGTAAGACGCCAGCCAGTTATGATTACAATGTGGACGTGACACGCCGTACGGTTGAGTTTGCTCATGCTTGTGGTGTTTCTGTTGAGGGTGAGTTGGGCGTGCTAGGCTCATTAGAAACAGGCCAAGCAGGTGAAGAAGATGGCGTGGGTGCTGAAGGCATTTTGTCCCATGATCAGATGCTAACCGATCCTCAAGAAGCGGTTGATTTTGTTAATGCAACGGGCATTGATGCATTGGCTGTTGCGATCGGCACAAGTCACGGTGCTTACAAGTTCACTCGTCCACCGACTGGAGACATTCTAGATATCGAGCGTATCGCGAAGATTGTAGACCTGTTACCTAATACTCATATTGTGTTGCACGGCTCTTCTTCTGTGCCGCAAGATTGGTTAGAAATCATTAATGAGTTTGGTGGTGACATTCCAGAAACTTATGGTGTTCCAGTTGAAGAGATTGTGAAAGCCATTCGCTATGGTGTTCGTAAGGTCAATATCGATACAGACTTACGTCTAGCGGCAACGGGTGCAATTCGTCGTAGTCTTGCTGAGCACAAAGGCAATTTTGACCCTCGTAAGTATTTGACTGAAAGCATTAAAGCGATGAAGGCTGTGTGTATTGATCGCTATGAAGCTTTTGGTTGTGCTGGCCAAGCATCTCGAATCCATACTATGGATCTTGAGGAGATGGCGGTACGTTATGAGCGTGGTGAGTATCTAAATGGTCGTAATTTCTAATTGAGACCACAGTGTAATGGCGGCAAGGGCAATTGTTTTACGCTTTTTATTAAATAATTTAAAAAAAGTGTTGACCAGAAAAATGATTTGCCTATAATGCTCGCCATTCCTTGCGGGAGTGGTGGAATTGGTAGACACGCTGGATTTAGGTTCCAGTGCTTCACGGCGTGAGAGTTCGAGTCTCTCCTTCCGCACCATATTTTAAAAAAAGCTGACTTTATGTCGGCTTTTTTTATGTCTAAAATTTGTCTCAACGGCAATTCATTCGTATTTTCTCTGGTGATCGCTTGTGTTGCTTGGTGATACCGCTTATCTTTTTTGTTGCTTACTTTTAATACGGCTTCTTTTATAGAGGCGTTATCGGATCAAATAATGCGACGACTACCTTTCAAGCTGTTTGTAATCGTTATGATTGGCTGGCTAATCCCTTTACAAGCCGCTAACGTACAGTCGTTTACGATGGACAGCCATCACTTTTATTCTTTATTTCCCGCTCAACAATCACTTAGTGAGCAGTTTTCTGCTGTGATCAACGCGCCACCTGACCCTGTCGATATTCTTCAACGTCGCCCCGTACATATCACGATATTATTGTTTGGGCGTGCCAATAATCTGAAGAATCTCTCTCTGGTTGATGCTGCTCAACGCCGCTTAAATGAACTAAAAATAGACTATCGCCTAGAGACGGTTTATGGAAAACGAAATCATTATGATGTGATCGAATATGAAAAGTTAAAACGCTCTCGCCCTGATTATGTGGTGATGACTGAGCTGGATATGGTGCAAAGTCGCTACATCGAGCAGTTGCTTCGCGATACACATGTCAAAGTGATCTTTTATGATATGGCGACGCCTTTGTCTAATTGGCAGTACCATGCCCCTTTTATGTATGTTGGCTTCGATAAGATAAAAGTCGTCAATATGCTGGTTAGTTACCTGCATCGTCAGTTGCCTGCGAAGGCTAAAATTGCGGCTTTCTTAGCAGACTCCAGTGCGTTAGGGGACCTTAGGTGTGATGCCTTTCTAGACGCCATGGCTGCCCTAAATCGGCCAATTCAGAGCATTCAAACAATGGACAGTACGCGCCAAAGTGGGCGTGCTGCGGCGCGTGTTTTACTAGAAGCAAAGTCAGTCGATTTTATTTTCAGCTGTACGCAAAATATTTCAGATGGTGTGGTCTCTGCACTAAAGGAATTTCCTAACCAAAAGGTACGCACCAATAGTTGGGGTTTTTCGGATAACGAATTGTCTAATTTGACCAGTCAGCGAGTATTGGTCAGTACTTTATTTCGCTGGGACGATCTGGCCATTGCTATTGCTGAAGGCATAAAAAGCGACATTGAAGGCGAGCCTGTTCCTAAGCTCTACATGGCGAGAGCTTCTTTAATATCGTCGGGTTTGGACCTAGATAGCTTGAAACTACTTATTGGTCGAGCGTATCGATATTCAGGGGAAGGGTTGTGAAAGAAGCCATCAGCCTACAAAAAACGGCGTTCTATCGCATACTGCTGTTGTTTGTTTTAGTGTTTGTGCTCATTGGCTTTGTGTCCATTTTAGCGATAGAAGGCGTCACTCGTCATGCTGAGAAATCGAACTTATTGGTTCGTAGTCATGTTGTTGAGCAAGGCTTAAATAGCTATTTAACCCGAGCCGAATATGAAATGGGCTATATTAGCCAAGATTTGGTGTTGGGTGACTATCAGCCTGGCCATGAGTTAGACATGTTATTTTCCCATCATGAGGTGCTCTTCTTCGGTGGACTGGATTTTTTCTACATCAACTGGGAAAAGCGCAAAGGGGCGACCGATCCAAGGGCGCGGGTGTATACCCAAAGTAATTTGTCTGAATTATTAGTTCACGGAAAAATTAATCGTTGGGTCAAGGTCGTCACAACGGATGACGCGATTCTTTTAATGTATAAGAAAAAGTTGCTGTCTAAGAGCCGAGAGTTGCTTGGGTATCTTTATGGCTTTATCTCTTTAAACAATAACCTCACCTTAGCCAGTGAGTTATTAGGTGGCGCAAAAGCAGATCTAGTCAGTCTATATGACAGTGAAACAGGGGCTTTGTTATTACAAGAAAGCCTGGTTGGTTTTGACCCTACTGATAGCGTTGTGTCTGTGATGAGCGATATTGAGGCGCCGGTATATGGTAGCCAGTTTCGTTTGAGCCTGTCGAAGCACGTGCCTATATCTGACTCTATCTTATCGGCTTGGATAAAGGTTTTAGCGTTTGTTCTTCTGGTTCTTGTTGGTCTTTATGGCTTCTTGGTATTTTTGGTGAAGCGGCTTGTTTTTAGTCCCATCAGCATGATTGCTCAGTTCCCTGAAAACGATCAAACAATATACACTGAATTACAACCTATTCAGACCAAAAGTTTACAATACCGTGGCCTTCTCACTGCCAAAGAGAGTCGTTTTCAATTGCTGTTGGAGGCGACTCATACGGCCATCATTTTTTGTAATGAAATGGCGGAGGTTGAAGAAATAAATCACGATGCTATTCGCCTTTTTCCCCAGTACCAAAATACCCGAACGATTTTCGATTTTATGCCGATCTCCTGCCATAAAGCGATTCAAGAAGTATTGAAGGGCGGTGTTGGTATCGCTTTTGAGCTGACTCTGAGCCAGTTAAATAAGATCTATTATTGGCGTGCTCATGCATTTATTAATGAAAATGGCTTTCGAAGTATTGTACTGGTGGGGCGTGATACAACGTTAGAGAAACGACTGTCTTGGCAGCTTGAGCAATTAAAACCGTCACCGCTCGATTTGAATCAGAAGCTGGAAGTCGAAGTCTTAATTAGTGAGATGACACAGTTGGCGCAGTTACCACGCCATTTACCTGTTGGTTATTTGCAAGGTTGGCTAGGCCTTGTAGTTGAAACGTTAGAAGGGATTCAGATCTCAGACAAAGTGACAGAGCAGATGTCAGTTGGGCAGTTGTTAAGTCAGGAAAGCCATTATATTTTGCATAAGCTTGGGTTAACCGCATCTTCTTTGCAGATTGATTGTCCGGTGGAGTCTGGCGCAGTGGTAGTGACGGTTAATCGTCATGTAAAAAGCTTACTGCACCTGGTGTTCATGATGGCAATCAGTAATACCAGCCAGGACAAAAGTATCAACATTCGCTTTCAAACTGGGGTTTTGGAAATTGTCGTGAACAATGACATGGTGTCACGACCTTTCTTTCAGTGGGTGTCCATGGCGGTGTTGAAGTCGCTTTCTGGGCAATACCATAAACTGCGTGATCATGGCTTACGTATCCATGTTCCATTCGAGTTGTATGCAAAAGAAAATGGCGCATTGTCTAGTGGATTAGTGGTTGCTTGGGTCATCAACGACTATCCTGATCCAGAGAGGGTCAAGCAAAGCTTATTGCGTTTGGGCGTGCAGCTTAAGGTCTTTTTATCAGGTGAAGACTTTTTTATACAAGCCGCGTCAGTGGAGCGTTTTGATAGCATTATTATTGGTTGTGGTCAGGCGTTAGAAGAACAATTGTCCATGGTTGCAGAATTGGAGTCCCAATATAACCGTTCTCAACTGCCACTTATTTGTTTAAATGCACAAGCTGTTGAACTTGGCGATTATGATGTGATTTCAATAACGAGTAGCGTGTTTGATTACGCTCTTCACCAAGCTCTACTGAAGACAACTCAACGTAACGCAATTGTGCCAGCCGATGTTGAGTTACAAGGTGTATCTTGGCTAGTGGTCGGCGGCAGTCGAGTGGCTAAAGCTATTTTGTTTGCGGAGTTAGAGCAGCGTTCTGTTTCGGCTCAATGGTTAGAAGATCTTTCTGAATACGATAGCGTATTGCCTTACCACTCAGATGCCGTGATCATTTTATTGGAGCCGCAAGCCAGTAGTGTATTAATGCGGGTTCAAAATCATTACCCCCAAGTGCGCTGTTTGACGGTGCAAGATTGGCTAGAAAGACCGCAACATGTCGTATTATTTGAAATGAGTTTCCCTTATACAGGGGAGCAAATAAGTGCATTGAAGGAGTTCATTCAATGCCAATTATTAGGAGAAATAGATGAGTAAGGTGATTGGTTTAATTGGGGCAATGGATGAAGAAGTCGCCGTTATTAAATCTTGGATGAGTGATGTCCGCAAAGAGAGCATTGCAGGCTGTGATTTCTTTATTGGTCAGTTTGAAGGGAAAGACGTCGTGCTGCTACAGTCTGGTATTGGTAAGGTCAATGCCGCTTTATCGACGACCTTATTGTTATCAAAATTTGCTCCAGAGTACGTTATTAATATTGGTTCGGCGGGCGGTTTTGCTGAAGAACTGAATGTGGGCGACGTGGTCATTTCCGATCAAGTGGTTCATCATGATGTGGATGTCACAGCGTTTGGTTACCCGATGGGGCAAGTGCCCAGTATGCCACCAACTTATGAGGCCGATGCAGGGCTTATCCAGCGTGCGCAAGCAGCGGTTAAGGAAGTCGACCGTGTTAAAGCAAAAATTGGTTTAATCGGAACCGGCGACAGTTTCATGAATGACCCTGTTCGAGTGGAAACGGTGAGAGTGCAATTTCCTGATATGGTGGCAGCAGAGATGGAAGCCGCGGCTGTAGCGCAAGTTTGCTTTAAGTTCTCAACGCCTTTTGTTGTTGTTCGTTCTTTATCAGATATCGCCGGTAAAGAGTCACCACAAAGCTTTGAGGAGTATCTAAAAGTAGCGGCTGAGAATTCCTCGTTGATGATTCAACAAATGTTGAGAAATAGCTAACGATGATATTAAGCAAGGAGGCTTTGCTGTTGTCAGGGTGCCTTCTTGTGTCTTTACCTTTGATAGCAGACGAAACAGACCTTGCGCGAGATGAGCAAGAAAAGCGTCACCAAGAATCTCTCGAAAAGGGGTCTTGGTGGCAATCAACACATCGATCTGTGTCAGAAACGGTAGACGATTGGTCACGTAATATCGATGCCTTTTTGTCAGGTAAGCAACACGTATTATCCAATGAAAGCTACATGCGTTTACGTTTCGGTCCAATCTTGAGCGACGATGGCGCAGACGGTTTTTTCGATTTTAATGCCCGCTTGAAACTCCCCAATACAAAAGACAGGCTGCGTTTTGTGATTGAGTCTGATGGAGATCATCTCACCAGCGATAATGAAGTCACGGAAACATCACGGGACAGCAGTGTAGTGAATTCCGTAGCCAACTCTAATGTCTCTGCGGCGGTACGCTATATTAAAAAAAGCTGGGGCGCAGATTTCGATGGGGGTGTTTTATTGGCCTTTCCATTGAATCCTTTTTTACGCACACGTTTTTCTCAAGGTCAGCGTTATGGTCAATGGCGTTGGTATCAACAAGAAGAGGCATTTGCTTATTATACAGAAGGAACAGGGCTGCGTTATAAATTGGGCTACGCGCACCAGTTGGGCGACGATTTTCAATATGGAAGCCGGTTTGGAACAACGTGGTTTGCTCAAGATGATGAAATATATTACCGCGAAGACTTCTTCTTAAAGCAGTCGCTCAATGAAAAAAGCAAATTGCTGTATCAGCTGAGTTTCTTGCAGGCCGATGGCGACGATACTGACGGCAATAGCTTTCTATACTTTGTTGATTACAGCCGACACTTGTATAAAAACTGGTTAATAGGCCATGTTAAACCGCAAATGACGCATGAATCAGACAATGATTATCAAGCTGATTTCTCCCTGACACTGTCATTGGAAGTGCTTTTTGGTAACCCCTATTTAGGGACTAAGTGATTTCCTACTTTTAGATAAAAAACCCTGATTAGATTTGTCGGATTGGAACTCGTATAATGCCGCGCACAAAGTGGTGAGTTTCCATTGTTTTTAAGAGAATGTGTCATGAGACCGGATCAAATCCAACCTGAATTATACGAACAGCAGCTTGTAGAAAAGCAGCTTGAGCTCACTCGCCTAATGGCTGACTTGTCATTGCCTGAACTAGAGGTGTTTGCGAGTAAGCCAACTCACTACCGGATGAGAGCAGAATTCCGTATTTGGCATGAAGGCGATGACTTGTATTACGCCATGTTTGACTCTGCGGATCCAAGAACACCGATTCGGACGGATCAGTTTCTGGCCGCTTCCACTCTTATTAACGAATTGATGCCAGCGCTGATTGAAGCGGTGCGTGATGTGCCTGTGCTGCGTCACAAATTATTCCAAGTGGACTTTCTGACCACTACCACAGGCGAAGCTCTGATTAGCTTGCTGTACCATAAGCCAATTGACGAGGAGTGGAATCAAGCTGCTCGTTTAATGAGTGACGCGTTTCCAGCTTGTCATTTCATTGGTCGCAGTCGTAAGAAAAAACAAATTCTAACGCGCGATTTTGTTATGGAAACATTGACGGTACACGGTCAAAAGTTCCATTACCAACAAGTTG
Source organism: Marinomonas pollencensis (assembly GCF_003387375.1). Lineage (GTDB taxonomy): Bacteria > Pseudomonadota > Gammaproteobacteria > Pseudomonadales > Marinomonadaceae > Marinomonas > Marinomonas pollencensis. Next base: position 58,965 of record NZ_QUNG01000017.1, read on the forward strand.
AAAACAGCTTTACTCAGCCGAATGCCGGCATCAGTGAAAAAATGTTGGAATGGGCGCTGGATGTCACCGAAGGTCAATCCGGTGATTTGCTAGAAATGTACTGTGGTAATGGTAATTTTTCTATTCCATTGGCGCGTCGGTTTGATCGCGTTGTTGCTACCGAAATATCCAAAGTATCGGTGAACTCTGCACAACTTAATATTGCGATGAACGGCATGCAAAATGTTCAAGTTGTAAAAATGGCCAGTGAAGATGTTTCGGCGGCTTTAAACGGTGATGTCGAGTTGCCAAAAAGCCTACTGCAAGCAGGTGTAGATGCTTTGTCACCGGCGGTTGTTTTGGTCGATCCACCTCGAGCAGGGCTGGATGATGCGACCGTTGAACTGATTCGAAAAGTAGACCGTATACTGTATATTTCTTGCAATCCTGAAACATTAAAAGCGAACTTGATTGCATTAGCGAGCACCCATAAAGTGGTTCGTTACGCGATGTTTGATCAGTTCCCTTATACCCATCATGTAGAAGCTGGCGTTTTCTTGGAGCGCTTAGAAAGCGCATAATGATAAAAAGGGGCTATCGAGTCCCTTTTTTCTTGATGGCATTATTTCATTATTTTGTTGGTTCTTTGAGCAATGCGCAGAAAAGAAGAAAACGGGCATTTACATGAGTTTTGCTCTTAACAGAATGAACGACATTCTTGTATCTTGAATACGACATAGAATGATCTGTGTTAACATATTTATACAATTTCCCCCCCACCATAATAGAGAAGTCGAACGAGCCATGAGCAACACCTCATTAGACAAAGACAAAATTAAAATCTTGTTATTAGAAGGCGTGCACCAGTCTGCACTGGATGCATTACATGCCGCTGGTTATACCAATATCGAGTACCATAAAACGGCACTGGCTGAAGAAGAGCTTATTAGTAAGATCTCCGAAGCGCATTTCATTGGTATTCGCTCCCGCACACAATTAACAGAAAAAGTGCTTTCCCATGCCAATAAACTGGTAGCGATCGGCTGTTTCTGTATCGGCACAAACCAAGTGAATTTGGAGGCAGCCAGCGAGAAAGGGATTGTTGTCTTTAACGCCCCTTACTCGAATACTCGTAGTGTGGCAGAACTGGTACTAGGTCAGTTGATTTTGTTATTGCGCGGTATTCCTGAAAAGAATGCGGCTTGTCATCGTGGTGGTTGGATTAAATCCGCGGTAGGTTCGTATGAAACTCGTGGTAAGCGTTTAGGTATCATTGGATACGGTAGCATTGGTACACAACTTAGCGTATTGGCTGAGTCCTTGGGTATGGAAGTGTGCTTCTACGATATCGTGACTAAGTTGCCTCTTGGTAATGCTCGTCAGATTAAGAGCTTGAACGAATTGCTAGCAACCTGTGATGTAATCAGTTTGCATGTGCCAGAAACCAACTCTACAAAAATGATGATTGGCGCCAATGAAGTCGCACAAATGAAGAAAGGATCTATCTTCATTAATGCTTCTCGTGGCACAGTAGCAGATTTGGGTGCGGTTGCTGAAGCGATTAAAGCTGGCGATTTGAGTGGCGCTGCAGTTGATGTATTCCCAGTTGAGCCTAAGGGCAATGCAGAAGAGTTTGTTTCTCCTCTGCGCGGTCTAGATAATGTTATTTTGACGCCTCATATTGGTGGTAGCACCATGGAAGCACAAGAAAATATCGGCATCGAAGTGGCTGAGAAGCTGATTAAATACTCTGATGTTGGTACCACGATTGCGGCAGTTAACTTCCCAGAAGTGGCTTTGCCTTCACAAGCAGACAATCATCGTATTCTTCATGTTCACGCTAACCGTCCTGGTGTGTTGTCTAAGATCAATGCCATTTTCTCTGAAAATGACATCAACATTACTGGCCAATACTTACGTACCACTGAAAAGTTAGGTTATATGGTCATGGACGTGTCTGCTGATGCAGGTGAGATGGCCCTAGAGAAATTAAAAGAAGTGGACGGTACTGTTAAAGCCCGCGTACTTTTCTAAGTCTTCTTCTTACTAAAAAAGCCAATGCCGTAACATGCTGCGATCAAGCCTGTTACGGCGTTGGTTTTTTTTTGCCTTGAAAGTCATTTGTGATAACAAAAGTGTAGCCTGTTTTAAGAAAAGTATTGAAACATTCCTATCTGGATCTCTAGGGAAAAAGGGGGAGACTGGGTCTTATGCGCTGAGTTAATTTACTTAATATCGCGGGAAAATATCACTTTACTTTAAAAGCGACAAAAATTTGACCAAATGCGACCTTCGAAAAAGCTTTAATCGCTAATCTGTAACAATATTGCCATTGTTTTGTATTATGGTTTTTTATTGACTACTCATTTAATAAAAAAATAAGAGTCATGTAGGCGTCTGTTTGGCTTAAAGGCGTTAGGTAAAACTTCTGCACACCAAATTATAATTGCACCACTACAAGGAGCTCTAGAATGACCCTTTCACGTCGTCAGTTTATCAAAGGCGCTTCCGCCGCAGGCGCGGTAGCCGCTACCCCTTTTTCTATTAATCAGGCACTTGCTGCAAACAAAGAACTTCGTATCTACGCGTGGGCTGGATACATAACAGATGCTATGTTGTCTGATTTTAAGGCAAAAACTGGAATCAATGCGACCTTTACCCCGTATGGTACCAACGATGAGTTAATGAACTCTCTACGTGCTACGGATGGTACAGGCTTTGATATTATTATGCCGACGGTAGACCGTGTGCCAGGTTATGTGGATTATGATTTAGTTCAGCCTCTAGATACTTCTCGCATTAATTGGGATGGCTGTTTGGACAGTGCGATTAGTGGCTCAGAAGTGGGTGGCATCGTTAAGGGCGAACGTTATTTTGCGCCTGCTGATTGGGGCACAGAAGCGATTGCTTATAATACAGAGTATGCAAAAGCGGACCCTAAGAACTTAAGCTATGGCGATTTGTGGTTGCCTGAAAATGCGGGTGGTGTAACGGTGCGTGGCCATTCTGCATTGGTTGGCATCGGTTTATGGTTGGAAAAGGCGGGTAAGCTGCCGTTTCCATTGCTGGACTCGTATAAAAACGAAAAAGCGATGCGCGCTAACTTTGATGTTATTTTAAAAGTAGCCACTGAGTATAAGTCTTCTATTGCTCAGTTCTGGTCAACTGAAAATGAAGCGCAAGGTGCATTCCGTACTAATGGTGCCGTCATTGGTCAGACTTGGGACAGTACTGCGTTTAAACTGAAGTCTGAAGGGGAGCCCGTTGCGTTCGGTGCACCTAAAGAAGGCGCCTTGGCATGGATGGAAGGCTTTGTCATTCCTAAAAATGCCAATAACGTTGATTCGGTATACGAATTTATCAACTGGTATTACACACCAGAAGCCGGCGCTATGTTTGTTGAATCTACTGGTTATAACTCAACTTCTAAAGGCGCTGAAGCCTTATTGCCGCAAGCGACGAAAGATTTCTTCAATAGTTCTTATACACAACAAGATCTTGCCAACTTGTGGTGGTGGCCAATTCAAGAACCTTGGTATGTTGCATTACGTAACGAATATCAGGATCGCTATTTGTCTGCGTAAAGCAGAATAAGAGAAGCCCCTCGTAGTATGACTCTGCGAGGGGCTTTTTCGTCTAGCGATCTTCACCTATAAAAAGATTAATGAGAGGTAATATGGACAGCAGTGTTCATCTAGATAATGTCGTTATGGAATTTGGTGATTTCACCGCTATTCAGAAAACGGATTTGAAAATTGAGTCTGGTGAGTTTTTTAGTTTCTTAGGCCCATCAGGGTGTGGCAAAACCACCATTCTAAATATGATTAGTGGTTTTCTTGACCCTACCCACGGCGATGTGAAAATTGGCGGTCAGGCGATGCGCGGCGTCCCTGCGAATAAGCGACCTACTTCAATGATCTTCCAAAACCTCGCTTTGTTTCCACTGATGACAGTGGCTGAAAATATTGAATTTGGTTTGGAGGTTCGAGGGGTCTCAAAAGCTGAGCGTAAAAAAGCCTCAGATCGATTGCTAGAACTGGTTGCTCTTGAGGGCAGCGGAACTAAGAAAGTGTCCGAATTATCAGGTGGTCAGAAGCAACGGATTGCTATTGCTCGGGCGTTAGCCGTTGAGCCTCAGGTGCTATTACTGGATGAGCCATTGTCTGCACTGGATCTAAAACTGCGCCAGCATATGCGTATTGAGCTGAAAGAGATTCAACGAAAAACCGGTATTACTTTTATCTACATCACTCATGATCAGGGTGAAGCTTTGACTATGTCCGACCGAGTCGCAGTGATGTCGGCTGGTAGAATTCAACAAGTCGCAGACCCAATTACTTTATATCGCGACCCCAAAACGGCTTTTGTTGCCTCTTTTGTTGGTGAAAACAACGGCATTAGTGGTCGCGTCGCACAACTGAATAATGGTATAGCAGAACTGGATTGTGGCGTGTTAGGGCGTTTACAAGGGCGCGTTCAAGACGGTGTCAATGTGGGAGATAACGCGACTGTGTTCATCCGGCCTGAGCATTTTCGCCTGCAAGCAGACAGTAATATGTTGACGATTCCCAGCGCGATCGAAGAAGTGAACTTCGAAGGCTCTTATTTGACGCTGAATGCGAATACGCAAGCGCAAACCAGTTTGTCGATTCAACTTGGTTCCCATCAATACACACAAGACCTGATTAAGGGGGCACCCGTGTCCTTGTCTTATCGTGCTGAAGATGCCGTGGTGATAGGAGGTGATCATGTTTAGCCAACTTAAGGCGCGCTTCGGCAGCAGCTTGGCGGTTGGTATTCTTGGTATGATCGCGATTTGGCTGTTGGGGATGGTCATTCTGCCTCAGTTGTTGATGGTCGACTACTCGTTTCGGCCTAATTTGTTTCCTTCGGAAATAGGCGGCCCGAAAGACGTTTATTCCTTAGGGAATTACGAGACGCTGTTTAGTAACCTAATACACTTAAAGATCTTCTTGAAAACCATTTGGTCAAGTGTGTTAGTGACTGTGCTTACTTTGTTGGTAAGTTATCCCATTGCCTTTTACCTCGCCAAAGTGGCAACACCCAGACAAGCTGCGTTTTGTTTGTTGCTCTTGGTGATTCCATTTTGGATCAATGAAATTCTACGTACCTTCGCCTGGTACATTATTTTGGCTTATAAAGGGCCATTAAATGCCATGTTATTAGGGATGGGTGTTATTGATCGCCCTATACGTTTTCTGTCAGGTGACGGTGGTGTCTTAATAGGCATGGTGTATGCATATATTTTGTTTATGATTTTTCCTATTTATAACGCCATAGAGAGTCTAGATACTAATCAGGTCAAAGCGGCGCGTAATTTGGGTGCAGGCTGGATCCGTACTCATTGGCGAGTCATTATTCCCCATGCTAAGCCGGGAATTGCAACGGGTTGCATCATGACATTTATGTTGGCGGCTGGTAGTTATGCTGTGCCGTCATTATTAGGCTCACCAGGAAGTCGTTGGTTCACACAAATTATTTACAACTGGTTCTTTGAAGGAGGGGACTGGAACCAAGGTGCCGCTTATGCCTTCTTACTGTTGATTATTTGTATTGGCTTTATTGCTTTGGTGATGCGTATCTTTAAAGTGGGTTTGGGGGACATTGCAAAATGAGATCTGAAACCATGTTGCGTTGGAGTATTCGCTTCTATATTGGCGTGTTCTTTTTATACTTGTTTACGCCGCTAATCATTATGGGGCTGGCGACCTTCAACGACAGTCGTTTTCCAACAGTCTCTCCTTGGAAAGGTTTTACCCTAAAGTGGTTTAGTGCGTTAGCGGAAGATGGTGCTATGTGGCACGCCTTATGGATTAGCGTGATTGTTGCCATTGGCGTGTTGGTGGTGGCGGTGCCCATTGGGATTTGTTGTGCGTTGTTTCTTTCTACTTTTCAAGGTCGAGGGAAAACCTTTTTGTACTCTCTGATGATGTCGCCATTATTAACACCTGGTGTCATTGTTGGTATCTCCACATTGATCTTTTGGAAGGGCTTTTCTGTCAGTGGTGGTGTGATGTTGACCGTGATCGCACAGACGACCTTTATTGCTGCCTATGTGATGCTGATGGTACTGGCGCGTTTACAACGCTTTGATCGTACTTTAGAAAATGCCGCATTAAGTCTTGGTGCGACTCAATGGCAAACGTTCCGACGTATATTATTGCCTTATTTGAAGCCCGCTATCATATCGGCTGCCGGCATCGCTTTTCTGCAGTCATTTGAGAACTACAATACCACCTTGTTTGTGAAGGGTTATGACACTACCTTGACCGTATATATTGCCTCTAAGGTACGTACGGGTTTAACGCCAGCGGTGAATGCTCTTGGCTTAGTGATGATCTCAATTACGGTCATTCTAGCCATTGTGTACGAAATAAAACGCCGTCGAGAACAGCAATCTATGAGTGGTTAATTAGCGCTATCTTGTTAGGCATCAGTGGTATTAAAAACCAGTATGTTTCTCATACTGGTTTTTTTTCATGTGAGGTGTTGGAATAAATCAACAATATCAGCATGGGCATATTTATTTCGCTCTATGGCGTAATAGCGGCCAAGGTTGCCCTTGTGGGGTGAAAGAGAGACTAAAGTTCCACTGGCTAAATCGTCTTCAATTAGAGCTTTTGGGCAAAGGGCAATGCCTTGAGCTGCAATCGTCGCCATTTTCAGCAAATGAAAATCTTCGTATAAAAGACGAGGTGGTTGGCTGAGTTTTAATCCTTGTGTTGCAAACCAAGCTTGCCAACTGTCTGGGTTATTATCATGGAGTAAGTCCGCTTTTAACATGTCCTGATTGGATACAGGTAAGGTAAATCGTGTTAAGTAAATCGGACTGCAAACAGGAATGGTCTCGCCACTCAAAATGCGGGTAGATAGGTAAACGCTGCGACCATGCTTTTCATGACTGCCAATGCGCAGGCTGTACTCATCTAAATAGTCGGGGGCAGAAGAGAGGTAGTTAATAATAAACTCATGATTAGGCTGCTTTTCCTTAAATGCCAACAGGCGAGGTAATAGCCAAGGTTCAATAAGGGACGGTAGGCAGTAAATAGTCAGAGGTCGTGGTGTATCCGACACGCTCGACAGTATTTGGTCGATATGATCAAAGGGGGCGGCCAGTTCATTAGATAGTCGCTGCCCTTCGAGGGTGGGCTTGAGTTGTCGGCCAGATTTATAAAACAGAGCATAGCCAAGTTGGGCTTCTAGGCGTTTAAGCTGATGGCTAACGGCCGACTCTGTTAAATGCAAAAAATCAGCGGTTGTTTTCAAGCTTTTAAATCGGATCGCGAGGTGAAATGTGTGTAAGGCATTGTATGGATGACTCATTAACCGCCTCTCCTGTTTGTTACTTTAATTTTTGTCATGTGTTTTTAAATAAAGTCATTATATTTGAGTGTCCGGTTTTATTAAGCTAAGTCAAACAGTCAATAAAGCGGGAGAGTGTCATGTGTAAAGTCGAAGCAGCTTACCGAGCGGGTCCAGGTTCAAAGCTTTCTGTTGATACCGATTTTTATAATTCACTAAAAGAAGGCGGTGTTAAGCGAACGTTAGTGGAAACCGTAAAGGTGCCGATGCGGTCGGGTAAAGCGTGGGAAGTGCCAGCAGGCCATGTCTTTCGAGTGCGGGTGCCAGAAGGACCACAGGTTGGTGATTTTAATATGTGGAATAAGCACGATCCCCGTGAGCGTATGTGGGCGTCGCGAACTCGTCAGATGCAAAGAGCACATGTGAGTATTCATGACCGTCTTTGGTCAACGCTACCATTCCTTCGTCCCATGGTCACCATTATCGATGACAGTCTTGCCGAGTATGGACAGGACGCAGAAGGCGGTAGAGTGCATGACTTATTAGGCACACGCTGTGACCCTTATGTGAATCGATTACTGACGGGGGAAGATTTTGACTTTCATTGCCACTCAAACTTAGTGCGTGCAGTACTGCCCTATGGATTAACCGAATTTGATGTTCATGATGTGCTGAATATTTTCCAATGCACAGGGCTTAATGAAGACGATAAATACTTCATGAAGGCGTGCCCGGCCAAACAGGGAGACTACCTAGAGTTCTTTGCTGAAATAGATCTATTGTGTGCATTGTCCTGTTGCCCAGGAGGGGACTTATCAGTAGATCTATGGGGCCCAGAAGCAAAAGACCCATTATCAACCTGCCATCCGTTGGAAGTGGAGATTTATAAGCTAGAAGCCAGTGCATTAGAAGATTGGGAAGAGCCTAAGAGTGCAGGTTACGCTGGTGGCCATGGTCTTAGTGCGTCAAATGTCGATTGGGAGGCGAAAAAGAAAGCCCTACCGTCTAACTAATAGCGCAAAAAACAAACAGAAAGTGGCATTTTTGATGGTTAATTGAACAGTTTTTGTTTTCTTTTAAATTAATTGCGATAAATGTCACTTTTTCTCAGAAAAGGGTTGCACTAAATCTGTAGATCCTTAATATACGCCCTCGCTGACACGGACAACGCTTCACAACAACGAAGACGATGTCTAGCTTACTAAGTAAGCCAACAAGTCAGCACGCTCTTTAAAATAGATAATCAGATAATTTGTGTGGGCGCTCGCTGGAGTCTTCAGAAGATCAACGCAGTTCGGTTTTACCGGAATGTAGTTGATCAAAAAAATTGAAGACTTACGAGAGTCAAACACGTCAATTCGCTTTATGTTGATTGTTCT
>NZ_QUNG01000018.1 GCF_003387375.1 Marinomonas pollencensis
AAATGCCTTGGTTATAGACAACCTGCGGTGGTGTTCGATGAACTACGAAGCGCAGCATAATTTAGAGGGTGGTGCACTTCGGAGTTGAATTCGCGCTTAATTTCATCATCTAAAATTTGGATAATTCGTTTAATTGATAACAGGACTCGCTTATGAGAATCACTGATTGTGCAAGCTTCCAGTCGGTTGCTTTCTCTCAAACGATCTTTTTCCAACGCTGATAGCCTACGAACTAACGCTTTGATTGATCTAATACTCTCGGCATCTGGTTTCCACAAAGGAGAATGCTCATATTGAGCGTTACCATATCTTGCGAGCATATATGAATCTGATTTATCTGTTTTATGAATTAACCCTAGCGACTGAGAGAATTTCTTCGCTTTGCCAGGATTTGAAATTATGATTTGAACACCAGACGTGTATAAATATAAAGCGATTGCTTCATGATAAACACCTGTAGACTCCATCGTTATGACGATTTCGTTGGGTTGGCATTTAGCTTGCTTTAACAACCAATCATTGATAGTTGCATAATCGACTTTTCTATTTTTAAAACTCCTAAACTTTCGACCGCTCTTGGTTTGATTTAATAATAAACAAAAATCTAAAGAATCTTTGCTTACTTCAATTCCAACATTTACTCTCATATCAACGACTCCACTTGTGCATACAGCGTCATTAGTTAATAACTAAGCGCTCGGATACCATCCAGTATTAGAGAAAGTAAAATCAGGGGATAATCTACAGCTCAATGTTAAACATTACGTGGTCAAACATCCTCACTGATTTTAGAGCTTGGAGGATAGCTAATCATCCAAAACTTCAAGATACAAGTGGTCAAGTCAAACTGGCCACGGTTTTATAGTTTCTCCAGTACAGCTCTTCCGCTTTATTCGGTGGCAACATTCTATTGTGCTGATGCGGTCTAATTTGGCTGTAGTATCCTACTATGTAATCCGTTACAGCATGTTTAGTTTCTAAAAAAGTCCGGTAACCTAATTCAGGCATCCATTCTGTTTTGAAGCTTCTAAAGAAACGCTCCATCGGGGCATTATCCCAACAGTTTCCACGGCGACTCATACTTTGCTGGATTTGATACCGCCACAGCAAACGACGATATTTTAAGCTTGTGTACTGACTACCTTGATCTGAATGAAACATTAACGCCTTAGGTTTTCCTCTTAACTCATAAGCCATAATAAGAGCCTTACTAATAAGCTCACTATCAGGGCTCAGAGACATCGCCCAGCCAACTGGTTTTCTAGCGTATAAATCCATCACAACCGCTAAATAAGCCCAACGACTTCCTGTCCAAACATAGGTAATGTCGCCACACCAAACCTTGTTAGAAGAGCTCACTTTGAACTGTCGAGCCAGAAGGTTCGGCGCAACTAAACTCTCTTGCTTTGCTCGTTTATAGCGATGCTTAGGCTGGTGACAGCTAAGCAAAGCGAGTACGCGCATTAAATTACTTGCGACATACCGACTTAAGCTTGTACCACCTTGAGTAACAATAGCTGCGACCGTTCTCGCTCCCGCAGAGCCCTCACTCACTTCAAAAGCGGCTCGAACTTTTTCTTTGAGCATAATACGAGCAGGTGTTTCACCAACTGCTTTATCACGCCAATATCTGTAGCTACTTCTGTGAATATTGAATAACTGACAGAGATGATCAACGGGAAAGCTCTCTTGCAGTCGATGAATTAACGCAAACCTTTCAGCTCGTTCGACATCAAGAGAGCGGAAGCCTTTTTTAACATGTCTTTTTCCATTTCAAGGCGTTTAACTTGCTTTTCTAATTCGCGAATTCGACGTTGTTCATCTGTCATTGGTGTTGCTTTGGGGGATTCACCACGGATCTCTGAGCGGAGTTGTCTCACCCATTTATCCATGGTGGATTTGCCCACTCCCATCGATTCAGCCGCTTCTGCAACACTATAATTTTGTTCTGTAACAAGCTGCGCCGCTTCTAAACGGAATTCAGGGCTAAAATTAGGTTTTCTTGGCATAGTGAATAAATTCACTATGCCACTACAATGCGACTCATGTGGCTGCATCAATCAATGTGAATAGCGTATTGCAATCTGAAGGGGATAAGCTAACCCCTAAGCGAATTAATATGCTTATTAAAATTGGTTCGCCTTTTGTTATTGCAGGAATGAAAGAGCTGGTTAGTAAAGATCCAGACGCTAAGGTGGTAGGGTACGAAGCCAATGGTGGCTTTTTAGTAGGTACTAACATTCAGGTAAGTGGTAAAACGCTGCATGCGTTACCAACGCGCGATTCTATGTTGCCTATGTTAATTATCTTAGCGATGTCTGTGCAGCAAGCTCGAACTGTTAGTCAACTTAGTTCAGAGTTCGCCAAACGTTATACCGTCAGCGACCGGATTAGAAATATCCCAACAGAAACAAGTAGACAGCTGATTTCAGAGCTAAAAGCCAGCAAAAAAACGAGACAAGCTGTTTGCTGTAATCGCTGAACAAGACCAGGTATTAGACGTCGTCGCAATGGACGAAACAGATGGGTTGCGTATGATACTTAATACCGGAGATATCGTGCATTTAAGACCCTCTGGAAATGCGCCTGAATTACGGTGTTATATGGAGTTTAGAAAGTCTCTTTATTGACAATAGTAAATACAGCTATTTAGCATTTTTATGAATAAAACCTTTCCAGAAAGTCAGGAAGATGATTTTAAAATCGAGCCAAATCGACCAGTGTTCTATGTAATATAGGTCACACTCAATTCTTTTCTCTAGGTCTGTATCTCCGCGCCAGCCGTTTATTTGTGCCCAACCGGTAATGCCGGCTTTGACCATGTGTTTTTGGTTATAGCCTGAAATCTCATGTTTAAAGCGTTCGACAAAAACGGTGCGTTCTGGCCTTGGGCCAACGATAGACATATCGCCTTTTAGTACGTTAATAAACTGTGGTAGTTCATCTAAGCTGGTTTTACGGATAAAGGCGCCAAATTTGGTTACTGACATACTGGTTGCGCCACCCCATTTTACGCCATCTTTTTCACTGTCTACTGCCATGGAGCGGAACTTGAGCATCTCGAATGGACGACCATTCCAGCTGACCCTTTCTTGTCGGTAAAAAACTGGACCTGGCGAAGAAAGTTTAACACCGATAGCAACTAGAAAAAGAATAGGGCTAATACAGAGAAGAATAATAGCTGAAAGGAGCTTGTCTTCTAGTGATTTCAAAAAGCGATTTCTGCCTTCTAACATATGAGAGGTAGATAAGTTGATAACAGGCAAGCCTGCAATTTCCGTCATGGAATGGTTAAGCAGCTGGAAGCCGAAAATATCCGGTACCATTCGAATGGTTACAGAGGTTTTGGTAAGAACGTTTTGGACCTTTTTCATCTGCTCTACTTCTGTCATAGGAAGAGCTATCCAAACTTGATCTATATGGAGATCTGCAACTGTTTTGTCTAAGTCTTCTAAATTACCTAGATAGTTAAGGTGACAGCTGTTTTCTTCTTCAGCAAGGGCGCCATTGTCAGAAATATAACCTTTAATAACCAGCCCCATACTGGGCGTTTCTATCAGCTTTGTTGCCACTTCTTGTGCTAACTCGCCATGACCTATGATGATGACACGTCTAATGTTTGTTCCCCTCGCTCTCAATACACCTAAGCTTTTACGCAGTGTAAAGCGGTACAGCAAAATAAGAATGCATGAGCTTATAGGCCAGCTAATAACCCATATACGCGAGAAAAGCTCTGAAGATTGTGTGGCAAACACACTGAGGATAAGAAGGATAAAGCTTAAACAGATGGCGCCAATTACACACCTTATTTCAGTGAAAAATGAGATACCACGCCATGCTCGGTATGCCCCAGACGCAGATAAAGAAAGCAGGCTAAGTAAGATACCTATTAAGAATACGCTTTTATAGTCGTAGCTTAAATTTAAATGTGAGAAGCGTAGCCAGAAGCAGAATAGCCCTGAAATGAGTATAGCAATAACATCTAGAGTTCTTAGTGTAATGGCGATGGAGGCGCTGTGTTCTTTTAGTGAGTGTCCTGATTTCAATGTCTTCCCTACTTATTTACTACAAGATTAGATGATTATAATATCAGCAATAGGCCAGTAATATCAGTAAGATAATAAAGGGAATATCGTTTTTAGACAATTTAAACGGCTAGGTAGGCACTAAGCTGATCCTCAGTATAGGAGGATGCTTTAACTGTGGCTGACCATGGGTTCGTGATGAAAATGGAGGAGAGTAGATAAAAAATGGCTACCGCGTGGTAGCCATTTAGTTCGATATGGTAATGCTCTGTGTTTAAGAGAGGGCTACGGGTGTTGCTTATTTAGTTTCAGCTTTCGCTTCGTCTTTTTTCGCATCTGGTTTTACGATGCCGTGAAGCTCAACAACAAATTTAAGTGCTGCGTTTGGTGGGATAGGGCCAGTGCCACCAGGGCCGTATGCTAGGTCTGCTGGGATGTATAGCTCGTATTTAGAGCCAACAGGCATAAGTTGTAGGCCTTCTGTCCAACCTGGGATAACTTGGTTTAGAGGGAAGGTGATGGCTTCGCCACGCTTGTAAGAGCTGTCGAATACTGTGCCGTCGATCAAGCTGCCTTCGTAGTCTACTTTTACTGTGTCAGTGGCTTTTGGTTTTTCGCCAGTGCCTTTGGCGATGACTTTGTAAAGTAGGCCGCTGTCAGTCTTCATTACGCCTTTTTCAGAGGCTTTTTCTTTCATCCAAGCTTCTGATTTGGCTTTGTCTTCTGCGGCTAGTTTTGCTTTTTCACGTTGTTGCTCTTCCATGCGCTCTTTTTGGTACGCTTGGATAGTTGCCGTTACTTCTTCTTTGGTCATTAGGCCTTTTTTGCCTTCGTATGAATCTTTAAAACCTTGGAAGAAAGTGTCCATGTCTAGATCTTTAAAGTCCTGTTCCATGCGACCACCGAACATAGTACCAATACTATAAGCTAGCTTTTGTTCTTTGGTGTCTAGTTTGGTAGTAGTGTCTGCTGCGTACGCAAAAGAAACGGAGGACATAACCAGCGCCGCAATGAGAGTTTTTTTCATAAAAAAGCGTTCCATTTGATTGTTGATTATCGCAGAGCGATGTATTGGGTTTTGTTACGGAATTTGAGTCGCATGTCGTTTTTAATTGCGTACATGTAAGAGGTATAACCTTGATGACACATTTAATACGCCCTGTGCTTAGCAAAATCAGATCCGTCGGTACTGTTCTAACATAAGCAAGGACAATTATGCCAATTTTATGTTGGACTCTTTACCAAAGCGACCCCTTCACCTGCACACTTTGTTGATCCAAAAGATAATCTTCTTCTGCAAAGCACAAGGTGTGATTCGAGAATAAGCGTTGTCGCTCTTTCCCGACAATGAGTTTTACATAACCATGACGGTGTTTGCGCAAGCGCTTGTCTTTACAAAGCGTCTTTACAGAATGCTGACAGGGTGTTTGGGGGAGAAGGGCAAGTTCCAGTATTAGTTCAAGATCAAACCCCCTCCAGCTCCCCCTTGAAGAAAAAGGGGGAGAGCAAGTGCCAGTGCCAGTTCAAGACCAAACCCCCTCCAGCTCCCCCTTGAAGAAAAAGGGGGAGAGCAAGTTCCAGTGCCAGTTCAAGTGCAAACCCCCACCAGCTCCCCCTTGAAGTAAAAGGGGGAGAGCAAGTTCCAGTGCCAGTTCAAGTGCAAACCCCCACCAGCTCCCCCTTGAAGTAAAAGGGGGAGAGCAAGTTCCAGTGCCAGTTCAAGTGCAAACCCCCACCAGCTCCCCCTTGAAGTAAAAGGGGGAGAGCAAGTGCCAGTGCTAGTTCAAGACCAAACCCCCTCCAACTCCCCCTTGAAGAAAAAGGGGAGAGCAAGTGCCAGTGCTAGTTCAAGACCAAACCCTCTCCAGCTCCCCCTTGAAGAAAAAGGGGGAGAGCAAGTGCCAGTGCTAGCTCAAGACCAAACCCTCTCCAGCTCCCCCTTGAAGAAAAAGGGGGAGAGCAAGTTCCAGTGTCAGTTCCAGCAAGTGGATGCTGGTTAGTGCATGCCAAGGAAGAGTGGGATGAGGATGGGGACGAGTAGGCTCATGATGAAGCCGCTTGCGATGCAAACCGGGACTATTTCTGGGCCGTGAAATTTGCTGAGTATCGGGAGGGTGAAGTCCATGGCGGTGGCGCCGGAGTAGCCGACGGACATGTGGCTGCTGCGTTTGGCAAGAAAGGGAATGATCATAAGCGCGGTGATTTCTCGCCCAAGGTCGAGTAAAAAAGCGGTGGTACCGAGTACTGGGTCGCCTAATCCGGTTATCAAAATACCAGAAAGGCTATACCAGCCAAACCCAGAAACGACAGCCAAGCTTTGTTGCCAGCTGAGGCCTAATATTAAGCCGCTGAGCCAGCCTGCCAGCAGTGTGCTGCCGATGGTGGTGCCTGCGACTATGACGGCTTGCTTATTTAGTAGGAGTTTTCTGAGGCGGTAATTACCTTGTCTTAGTTGGCAACCAACAAGCAAGAGCAGTATGTAGAGTAGCCCTGTGACCGCTTGGTCGACGCCCATGGCCCAGTCTTTGCCAAACCTACCCAGAATAATCCCTGCGATAACCCAAGCGATGGTTTGTGCGGCGTCTTTTAGTGCTTGCTGCTTGCTGGCTTGAGGGATGTCTTTTGGCTCGCTGGCGTGTGCGCCACCAAAGCGTTGTCCGCTGCAATAGAGCGCGGTTAAGCTGATAAGAGTAATAAGGCTAAATAAGACAAAGGCTTGCCATCCCGCAACGATCAGTTTCTCAATGAGGTTGTCCAGTGCCCCTATGCTAAAACCAATTAACCCAAGGATAAGATAAACCAGCTTTTCAAGGCCGATGGCAACACGCTTTGGCGAAAGAAACTTGATGTCTATCCAGTAGCCGAAAAGTAGCGCAACCAATAAGGGGCCTAGTGTGGTGATAACTGTCATGGGCTGTCTAACCTTAGTCCTTAATGTTAGGGACACACAGATGTTAGGAATAAGAAAAACACGGCATTTTGTCGGCATTTTTAGAAGGGCGCAAGGGGATCTATACACATAAGGTAAGTAAAAGGCTTTATTTGAAAGAAAAGTGTCTCTTTTGTGCGTTATAAAGCCGGTTACTTCGGTGTAAAATGCGGAGCTTGGTGCGAGCTGGTATCGCCCTATTTCTTTATCTGTAAGGGTGCATGTGTGTTAAAAGGATTTTCGTCTCCGTCTATTTTAAAAGAGGTTCTGCATCTACTTTTGCCCATGGTACTGACCATGACATTAGAGTTGTCGATTAGCCTAGTCGATACCGTGATGCTTGGGCATTACAGTGCGACGCATTTGGCCGCGGTTGGTTTGGCGTCCAGTTTGTGGCTGCCTGTAGGGTGTTTTTTAATTGGTGTGACCTTTGGTATTACGCCTTTGGTAACTCGCCATTTGCATGGGCGTCAGCCTAAGCTTGTTAACATCTATATGTCTCAGGCGGTAGGGCTTTCGATTATTCTGGGTGTGGTGGCTTGTATTGTCACTGTGACCCTATTGCCACATTTTGCTCGCATGATGGCGACCCAAGAAGAAACCCGCCGTGTCGCGGTGGATTATTTGTATATCTTTGCGCCAGCTTTGCCTATGTTGGCCTTGATGACGGCCTATAAAAACTTATTTGAAGCGGCTGGCCGTCCAGGCTTTCCGCTGTTTGTGGCGAGCACCGGGTTACTGCTGAACATTGTCTTTAACTATGTGCTTATCTACGGCAAGTTGGGCTTTCCTGATCTTGGTGCCCGTGGCGCGGCGATTGCGTCGAGTTTGTCTTTGTATTTGTCGGTAACTTTCTTCTTTGTATACGATCGCTTTTTTAATAAACGTCCTTTGTTCTCTCGGTTGATCTGGCGCTACATGAAGAAATTCTCTTTGCTGCTGCATATTGGCGCGCCCGCAGGCTTTGCTTTTACCTTTGAGGTAGCGCTGTTTTCCTCCATGACATGGCTGATTTCATCGTTTGGTGATTTGGCGTTAGGGGCAGGGCAAATTGTCATGTCTTATACCTCTATTTTGTTTACGCCTATGATGGCGATGAGTGCGGTGACGGCGATAGTGGTGGCCAAAGCCATGTCAAAAGAGGGAGTCTCTGGGGTGAGAAAGCGGCTGCGAGTTATTTTGTGGCTCGGTCTAGGTTACGTGGCGATTTGCTTTAGCATTACCCAGTACTTCCACGATGTTATTCCTTATATTTACAGCAGCGATGCCCAAGTGGTGGCCATGGCCGCGAGCATTTTGTTGATCTCCTCAAGTTATCAGCTACCAGACATGCTGCAAACCGTGTTTACCGGTGCACTGCGAGGCTTTCGAGATACCCGCTCGTCGATGATCGCCTTTGCCGTGTCTTTGTTTGGCTTGAGTATCCCGTTTGGTTATTGGCTGTCTCACTACAGCCCTTGGGCCGACACGCTTACATTGCGTGGTTTCTACATAGGCTTGGGAGCAGGCTTGAGCTTGTTGTCTCTGATATTGGTCGTGCGCTTGCGGTTCATCTTGCAGCGTTATGAAGGCAAACGGATATTGTCTGAAAGGGAAGTGGCTTAGATAAATATGTGATGGGGAGCGTGTGAGGTGTGTCCGCTACGCGGCCAGGCTGTGCCAGTTCAAGTGCAAACCCCCTCCAACTCCCCCTTGAAGAAAAAAGGGGGAGAGTAAGAGCTGTGCGGCCAGCGGCACATTACGCTTCGCTTATGGAGCCCTTCGAAGACCGCGGTATTCTCGATAGATGTGATGTAACCAAATATCGTCATTTCTACCGTAGGTCGGATGAGACGAGGAACGAGGCGTAATCCGACGGAAGGTGGTGATACCCGACGGATTATGTCTGGGTCTTGTAGGTCGTGGCTTTAGCCCGGATCCCACTATGCTAATAAAGCCAATCATGCGAGACACGTGTGGTTAGGGTGATACAACAGCCACACAACATCACCGGCTATTTCGACTTTAACCCACATTTGAGGCATCCAATCTCCAGTTATTCGCCTAAGGGCAAACCTACAAGAGACCGCGGTATTCCCGATGGATTTTGTGTAATCAAATATCGTCGGATTAAACTGTGCCCGCTGCGCGGCCATCGGCACATTACGCTTCGCTTATGATGCCCTACGAAGACCGCGGTATTCTCGATGGGGTTGGTGTGATCAAACATCGTCGGATTAAACTGTGTCCGCTGCGCGGCCATCGGCACATTACGCTTCGCTTATGATGCCCTACGAAGACTGCGGTATTCCCGATGGATTTGGTGTGGCCAATCATCGCTATTTCTACCGTAGGTCGGATGAGACGAGGAACGAGGCGTAATCCGACGGAAGGTGGTGGTACCCGATGGATTATGTCTAGGTCTTGTAGGTCGTGGCTTTAGCCCGAATACCACTATGCTAATAAAGCCAATCATGCGAGACACGTGTGGTTAGGGTGATACAACAGCCACACAACATCACCGGCTATTTCGACTTTAACCTATATTTGGAATCGTCCATTCTCCAGTTATTCGCCTAAAGGCAAACCTACAAGAGACCGCGGTATTCCCGATGGATTAGGTGTGGCCAAGCAGTGCCAGTTCAAGTGCAAACCCCCTCCAACTCCCCCTTGAAGAAAAAGGGGGAGAGCAAGAGCTGTGCGGCCATCGGCACATTACGCTTCGCTTATGATGCCCTACGAAGCCCGCGGTATTCTCGATGGATTTGGTGTGGTCAAGCCGTGCCAGTTCAAGTGCAAACCCCCTCCAGCTCCCCCTTGAAGAAAAAGGGGGAGAGCAAGAGCTGTGCGGCCATCGCACATTACGCTTCGCTTATGATGCCCTACGGGGTGAGTCGGTGGCAGCTGGTGGTTTGTGTGTCATCACTTCCGCGTCGGCCGCTCTTTTTTAGGTATGGCGACCCACAAAGGTAAGCGGCGATTGCGGGGGCTTAAGTATGGTGAGTTTTACGGTCGGTACATGGTTTTGTGGTTTAAGGGGCAGAAATCAACGATTTTTGCCCCTTAAGACAATCAAGCTACTGGGGTGTTTGATTGTCTTGTTGTTGCTTTTCTTTTATTTCAGCTTGCCAGATAAGGGCTAAAATCGCTGCAAAAGTTATTTGTAAGCATAGTACCCCTGTCCAAAAGAATAAGTACGACTCAAATATGCTAGTGACGCTCCAAAAGGATATTGTAGCAATAGAGAAGTAACCGATATCCCTATTCAAAAGATTCTTCGAGACCGCTTTAAGTACTTTAGTAAGTAACCAGCCAACCCAGACGAGGTAGAAAATGAGTCCGAATAATCCATAATTTGTTAGCAGTGCTATGTATATATTGTGAATATGTCCAAAGTCATGCTTTATATGATCAGGCATCCATGCTGTTTGGTCTATAGCAATTGACTGCCCATTGTTGCCCCACCCTGTTAGTGGTCGCTCTTCAATTTTTGCAAAAGACGCCCGCCACATATGAATTCTGATGCCAATACTGGTATAAGGCACATTTTCGATATCTCCACTTAAAATATGCTCTATCACGCCAGATTCAGCACCTGAGCGCTTTTCTACAATGTGCCCCATTGATTTGAAAACGACAAGACATGAAGTCAATAGAACTAAAGTAAAGACAAGCAAATAGCGTGGCTGTAAATACTCTTTTTTTAAGCCAGTACAAATAAAGTACAGAAGACAAATAGAGATCGCCCCAATAAGAGCTACCCATGATGCACGGGTTTGCGTTGCTATTATAGTAAATGCGCAGAACATGATCGCAGGTACTAAAAGGGCAAAAAGGTATTTTGAATAGCGAAAAATTCGTGGAGCAAAACAAACTAATCCAACTAAAACAAAGCCAAAAAATAAGCTGGCATGTTCTGGGTGGTTGCGTAAACCAAAATCTATGCGTTTACTACCACTCCATCCTATTGCTATTTCTTGCCAACTCCCGCCACTGATCCAAGGAGAAAAAAGGATTGGTAAAGAGGCAAGCCCTAAGAAAATAAAGACTTTTTTTGGACTATCTTTCAGCCACCACGCCAACGGAATAAATAGAAAAATTCGTGCCATCTTACCTAATCGCGGAGAGTCGTCCGTTAATTCTGGATAGCTATCATGCGCAAAGTACCAGCTAATAAGCGGTATAATGATAGAAACGAGCAGTAAAAGCATAGGGATTTTTACACTTAACCCTTTTCCATACCGATAGATGGAGTAAAGCCCTAGTAGCACCATAGGCGCACCAACAGCATTTGATATCCCACTAGGGGTATGGATTTTGGTTAAGGCATATAAACAAGCGAAAATAAAGCCAATTAATAAAAAACGGCTGCTTTGGCTAGTGTGGTCGAGGCGGGTCATATAATAGGGGTGTCCATTCAAGCAAACTGCGAAACTGTAAAATTCTAGGTGGGAAATCATAGCGTTTTTTTTACATTCTGGCATTAGTCTTTTTTGTGAGCTTTTTGGTGGGTTGGAAAAAGTGTCTAGAGTTGTGGAGGCAGGGAAGGTTTTGAGGCAGGTCATGAGGGTGGGTGTGGTTGAGGAAATGTGCCCGCTGCGCGGCCATCGAAGACCTCGGTATTTTCGATGGATTTGGTGTGATCAAGCGGTGCCATCCTCGTCGAATTTGATGCACCAAATATCGTCATTTCTACCGTAGGTCGGATGAGACGAGGAACGAGGCGTAATCCGACGGAAGGTGGTGATCCCCGACGGAAGGTGGTGATCCCCGACGGATTATGTCGGGGTCTTGTAGGTCGCGGCTTTAGCCCGAATGCCACTGTGCTAATAAAGCCAATCATACGAGACACGTGTGACAAACGTGACCCTCATGATGAGCATCACTTCCGCGTCGGCCGCTCTTTTTTAGGTATGGCGACCCACAAGGGAAAACAGTATTCTAGATGGATTTAGTGTGGTCAAAGATCGTCGGATTAAACTGTGTCCGCTGCGCGGCCATCGGCACATTACGCTTCGCTTATGATGCCCTACGAAGACCGCGGTATTCCGCGATGGATTTGGTGTGATCAAGCAGTGCCAGTTCAAGTGCAACCCCCCTCCAACTCCCCCTTGAAGAACAAAGGGGGAGAGTAAGTTCCAGTGCCAGTTCAAGTGCAAACCCCCTCCAACTCCCCCTTGAAGAAAAAGGGGGAGAGCAAGAGCTGTGCGGCCATGGGCACATTGCGCTTCGCTTATGATGCCCTACGGGGTGAGTCGGTGGCAGCGGGTGGTTTGTGTTATGGCTTCTGCGTCGGGTGGTTTTAGTTTGGTTTCCATGTTTTGCATTGTTGGATTAGTTTGTCGATGTCTATGTGTGCTTCGGTGCTGTCGGCGAGGCGGTTGATTTCTTGGTCGCGTAGGGCTGTGTAGTCAAATGGCGCGGCGTTTTGTATGCCTACCCATTTTATGAGTGCGGCAAGGGCGTCTGGGTGGTCGAATAGGCCATGGAGATAGGTGCCTATGATGGCGTTGTCGGCTGAGACGAAGCCTTCTTGCTGGCCGTTTTCCAATGTGGCGAGTGGCTGTCTTTCTTGGTTAAAATGTGAGACGCCGCAGTGGATTTCATAGCCTGTTAGTTGAACTTGTGTCTCGTTGAGCAGCAGTGAGCCTTGGCGTTGTTTCAGTTGTTTGTCTTTTTCCAATACGGTTTCCATGGGGATAAAACCAAAGCCATTTGAGGTGGCGTTTTTCTCGTGGTTTTCCAAACCGTGGGGGTCGAGGAGTTTTTCCCCTAGCATTTGATAGCCGCCGCAAATGCCGATGACTTTGCCGCCGTATCTTAGGTGTTTATTCAGGTAGTCTTGCCAGCCTTCTTGGCGTAGAAACGCCAAATCCGTTTGCACGCTTTTGCTACCCGGTAAGATGACCAAGTCCGCAGCGGGTATGCTTTGGTTGGCGCCAACGAGTGTGACCTGAACGTCTGGGTGTAGGCGCAAGGCGTCCCAGTCGGTGTGGTTGCTGGTACGTGGCATGACAGGAATAACCACCTGTAATTTGGCTTGAAGGCCTTCTTTTTCTGGGCTTTTTGCCACCGCGTCTTCAGATTCTAAATGGAAGCCTTTTAAGTAAGGTAAAACCCCTAGAACCGGTTTGCCGGTGCGTTCTTCAAGCCAGTCTAATCCAGATTGCAGCAAGCTGATGTCGCCCCGAAAGCGGTTTATCACAAAGCCAATCACTCTGTCTTGCTCACTTTGGCTCAGTAGCTCCAGAGTGCCAACAAGATGCGCGAAAACCCCGCCTTTGTCGATGTCGGCAATGATGATCACAGGGCAATCGACGGCTTCGGCAAAGCCCATGTTGGCGATGTCGCGGGCGCGTAGATTAATTTCCGCTGGGCTGCCTGCGCCTTCTATTAATACCGCTTGGTACTGGTCAGCAAGGCGATGATAGGATTCCAGCGCAGCGGCTTTGGCGACGCTTTTGTATTGGTGATAACCCACGGCGTTCATATTACCGATGGCTTTGCCCTGAATGATGACTTGCGCGCCTGTGTCTGTGTTGGGTTTAAGCAGAATCGGGTTCATGTCGACCTGAGGCTCAAGCCCTGCCGCATAGGCTTGCACGGCTTGAGCGCGGCCAATTTCATTACCGTCGGCGGTTACCGAGCTGTTTAATGCCATGTTTTGCGGCTTGAAGGGGGCGACGGCAATGCCTCGGCGTTGGAATAATCGGCACAGGGCGGTGACTAGGGTGCTTTTTCCTGCATCCGACGTCGTTCCTTGAATCATTAAGTTAAAAGCTGGCATGTAAGTCATCACGTATTGGGTCAATTCGGTGGTAGAATTCTAGCCGACAATTCTACTCGACATTGATGCTTTTTTACGTGAAAAAATAACGCTTAACCATGATTACCTCTATTTTTAATGACTCTTTTGAGTTTCTGGGCTCTACGGCCGTGATGCTGGTGGCGGCCTTGTTACTGGATCGTCTGCTCGGCGAGCCAAAAAGTTGGCATCCATTAATTTGGTTTGGTCGTTGGGTGGACTATTGCCGACGGACGTTGCAATTGCCGCTTAGCGCAGACGTGTTCAATCAGCGTTTGTTGGGCGTTGCAGCTTGGTGTGCCGCCGTTTTGCCTTGTTTGTTTGTGCTCTTGCTCTGCTATTGGTTGCTTCCCGATTGGCTAGACAGCTTGCTGTCTGTGCTGATTTTGTATTTTTCTATTGGTTGGCAAAGCCTGCGCGAGCACGCTTTAGCCATCGCAACGCCGTTAAGTCTTGGGCATTTGGATGAGGCTCGTGTTGCAGTGAGTCGTATTGTCAGCCGTGATACTCATGATTTAAGTGAATCTCAGGTTGCCAAAGCGGGCATTGAATCGATCTTAGAAAACGGTAGCGATGCGATTTTCGCGCCTATCTTCTGGTTTCTTATTTTCGGTGCACCAGGGGCCTTGGTGTATCGCTTGGCAAATACCTTGGATGCCATGTGGGGCTATAAAACGGCCGAATTCTTATCCTTTGGTTGGTTTGCTGCGCGTTTTGATGATGTGTTGAACTACCTACCAGCGCGTTTGGTGGTTTACACCTATGCCATTTGCGGTCAGTGGGCGCCAGCGTTGCGCTCGGCAGGCAAAGCAGAAGTTCGCTGGAAAAGCCCAAATGCCGGCCCAGTAATGGCTGCCGGTGCCGGTGCTTTAGGCGTGCAGCTGGGTGGAGAAGCGCCGTATTTTGGCAAAGTTGAATCGCGACCTGTGCTCGGGGAGGGCGAAGCACCAACCCCTGTGCATTTAGAAAAGGCCATTTGGTTAGTGGATAAAAGCGTTTATTTATGGGGATTGCTCATATGCATTTTGATTTAGTGCCACCAAAACACGGTGGCGATCTGGCCTATTGGCAGCGAAAAGTCGGCTCGCAAGCGTTGGCCTGGTTAGACCTTTCTTCGGCCTGCAATAGAGAGCCATGGCCGATTCCCGATATCGACCCCAAGTTATGGAACGAGCTGCCCGACCAAGCGGCCTTATTGGCCCAAGCGACTCGCTATTATGGGCTGCGCCCTAGTGCGATTGGTGCCGGTTCTCAGCATATTATTGAATCGTTACCGGCCTTGTTGAGCGAACGACTCAAACAGAAAGTCGTGATGGTGCCGCGTATTGGTTACCAAGAGCATGCATTTGCTTGGCAAAAGTGGGGCTATGACATTGCCTACTACAACGAGCTGGATGAGCTCTTAACACAAACCTGGCAAGTGGCGGTGGTGATTCAGCCGAATAACCCAACCGGACGTTTGTATGATTTTGAGAGTCTACAAGCTGTGTTGGATAAAGCCGAGTCTATGGACGCTTACCTAGTAGTGGACGAGGCCTTTATGGACCCGCAGCCAGAGCATAGCTTTTTGTCTGCATGTGAGGCGAGCGATTGGCCAAAAGCCTTATTTGTGCTGCGTTCTGTGGGTAAGTTTTTTGGTTTGGCGGGGGCGCGAGTAGGGTTCGCCTTTTGTTCAACGCGCTGGGAAGTGGCGCTGAACAATCTGTTAGGCCCTTGGCCGGTCGCAACCCCGAGCTTGTTTTTGATCGGCGCTGCGTTTGATGATTTAGCCTGGCAAGCGCAAGCGAAGCAAAGCTTAGCCGAGCGACAAGCTTTGTTTGTCAGCAGGGTAATGCCTAAGTTGAACACCATTTTTGACTCTCAACAGCACACAGTATGCCCTTTGTTTGTGACTTGGCATTTAGAAAGTAGCGAGTACGCAGAGCGAGTATTCGAAATGTTGCATACCGTGGGCGTGCATACGCGCTTAGGAGAGGGCTGGATCCGTGTCGCCTTGCCAGCGCGGGATGAAATTGATCGACTAGATAAAGCATTGATCGGCTTATTAAAAACCGCCGGAGGCCGAGAATTAGCATGAAGCATTTGGTGTTAGGCGGCGTGCGCAGCGGTAAAAGTGCGTTTGCAGAAAAGCAGGTTTTAGCCACGGGCTTGGCGGTTCATTACATTGCCACCTCGCAGGTTTGGGATGAAGAAATGGCCAGCCGAGTGGCGAAACATCAACAAGGTCGTCCGGCTGAATGGCAGCTTATTGAAGAGCCGCTTGCATTAGCCGATACCTTAGCGAGATTAAACGATAAAGAGAATGTGCTGATCATAGAGTGTGTTTCCCTGTGGATAAGCAATCTCTTATGTTTAGAAGACGAGGCGCGGCTGGTGGCAGAGACGAACGCTTTTTTAAAGGCGGTAGACGCGTTTCAAGGCAGTTTGGTGATTGTCTCCAGTGAAGTGGGGTTGGGGATTATGCCAATCAACAAATTGGCGCGACGATTTGGTGACGAAATCGGTACAATGAATCAAAAATTAGCAAACTTGACCGAACGGGTAACTTTTGTTGCAGCCGGGCTACCAATGCCGCTAAAATCACCCCCTTAAAATCAGCCTCAGGTGGTTTTTGTGTTTTTGGCCTAAAATTCGCAAAGCCTCCGACACCACAACCTTTCTTAGATGTTTTTTATCCGTAAATGCGGCGTTGATTTCAGCGGTGATTTTGCGTATCTAAGATAAATTTGCTACTGACTGTTGAGCATAGGAGCTTATGATGACCCCTTATTCGAAAAACTTCCCGGTTTCTTGGGAAGAGCTACACCGAAATGCACGTGCATTGTCTTGGCGTTTGTTAGAGCAAGGTCCTTGGAAGGGCATTATTGCGATTACTCGCGGTGGTTTGGTGCCGGCGGCGATTTTATGTCGTGAAATGGACATTCGTCTGATCGATACCATTTGTATCGTTAGCTACAGTGGTGAAGCGGGCGAAGCGGCCATGAAGCAAGGCGAGCTGAGCGTGCTAAAAGGTGTTGAAGGGGATGGCGAAGGTTTTATCTTAATTGATGACCTGGTGGACACTGGCCGTACCGCGCAAAAAGTGCGCGATATGCTGCCAAAAGCGCATTTTGCCACCCTATATGCCAAACCTGCCGGCAAACCACTGGTGGACACCTTTGTTACAGAAGTAAGCCAAGACACCTGGATTCGCTTTCCATGGGATATGGAATACACCTTCTCTACCCCATTGGCTGATCGTCATGGGAAGTAAGCAATAAGTAAATAATCTAAAACACTTTGTTCCTATCTGGCGGCTTGCGTAAAATGCCCTCAAAATACAGCGAGACATGTTTCAAATTTATACAAAAGTCTCGCTGTCATTCTTCTCTTAATACGCTATTTTTAAAGTAGGCACCTTATTTTGCATAGCGGATCTTGATGCCGCTGCGCTTTTCTTTAAAACGCTTTATAGGATTTCACTATGCACCAATATTTATTCCGCTTGATCTTTGCTAGCTTGATGTCGTTTGCCATTGCACTGCCTGCTTGGGCTGATGGCACAGTCGCTCGAGCTGTGTTCTCCAGTGATGTTATCGACCGCGAGCCAATTGATGATATTGGCAATATTATTCCTGTTAAATACGGCGACATTCAGCGCGTCTATTTCTTCACCGACCTACGTGGCATGTCCGGAAGCCAAGTGACTCATCGTTGGAAATTAGACGGTGACGTGATGGCAGACGTGTCGTTTGATATCGGTGGCGATCGCTGGCGTGTATGGTCTAGCAAACGTTTAATGCCAGGCTTTGATGGCACTTGGACGGCGGAAGTCGTGCAAGATGGTGAAGTGATTGATTCTCGCTCATTTCGTTATATAGACGAAGACGAGCCAAGCGACACCTCAAGTGACATGAACAGCGACATGGCCGCGCCAGAAACCATGGCCGCGCCCATGTCAGAAGTAACAGAATAGGTTAAATAAATATGCCCCATTTACGAGTCCGAGGTCTTCCGCTAGAAGACCTTGAATCTATTGCAGACACGCTATTAGAAAACCTAGCGGAGATCACCGACACACCCAATTCTCATTTCACCCTCGAATACCAAGCGATAACCTACCTCGCCGTCGGCGGCGCCTCCCCCGCGTACCCATTCTTTGAAGTCTTATGGTTCGACCGTGGCGACGAAGTAAAGGCAAAAGTCACCCGCGCAATCGAATACCTCACACGCCCCCTAGTAAAAAGCGGCCAAGACATCACCGTCTTATTCCACGATATACAAGGCAAAGACTACTACGAAAACGGCGAACATTTTTAACTAACGATCCAAGACGACCGCCAAACACACCACGAAATCATGGTCACAGCTGTCTCGTGTGATTGATTCGTCTACTCCGTGGTATTTGCCTTTGTGGGTCGTCATACCTAAAAAAGAGCGCTCGACGCGGAGGTGATGATCGTGGTATGTAGTTTCGTTATAGAGCGGTCACGTTGATCGCACGTGTCTCGTGTGGTTGATTCGTCTACTCCGTGGTATTTGCCCTAAAGGGCAACCTACAAGACCCGGCTCCAGAGCTAGTTTAGTAGTTTCGTTAAAGAGTAGTCACGTTGATCGCACGTGTCTTGTGTGATTGATTCACCTACTCCGTGGTATTTGCCTTTGTGGGTCGTCATACCTAAAAAAGAGCGCCCGACGCAGAGGTGATTCCACAAGCCACCCGGTGTCGCCGTTAGCCTTTGTGGGTCGTCATACCTGAAAAAGAGTGCCCGACGCGGAGGTGATTCCACAAGCCACCTGGTGTCGCCGTTTGCCTTTGTAGGTCGTGGCTTTAGCCCGACGCGGAAGTGATGATCGTGGTATGTAGTTTCGTTAAAGAGCAGTCACGTTGATCGCACGTGTCTCGTGTGATTGATTCACCTACTCCGTGGTATTTGCTTTTGTGGGTTGTCATACCTAAAAAAAGAGTGCCCGACGCGGAGGTGATTTCACAAGCCACCCGGTGTCGCCGTTAGCCTTTTTGGGTCGTCATACCTGAAAAAGAGTGCCCGACGCGGAGGTGATTCCACAAGCCACCTGGTGTCGCCGTTTGCCTTTGTAGGTCGTGGCTTTAGCCCGACGCGGAAGTGATGATCGTGGTATGTAGTTTCGTTAAAGAGCTGTCACGTTGATCGCACGTGTCTCGTGTGATTGATTCGTCTACTCCGTGGTATTTGCTTTTGTGGGTTGTCATACCTAAAAAAAGAGTGCCCGACGCGGAGGTGATTTCACAAGCCACCCGGTGTCGCCGTTTGCCTTTGTAGGTCGTGGCTTTAGCCCGACGCGGAAGTGATGAAATCAGATTTCTCGTTTATCCCAATTCTAAGATCATTGTGACTTCAGCTGTCTATACTAGAGAGTCAACAGGTATAGAAAGGGATTTGTTATGTCATGGAATGACCTAAGAAAAGGCAGATACAGTCAGTTACAGGGTGAATATTTTATTACCTTTAAAACAGAAGCTAATCGGAAATATTTTCGAGACTTCAAATTAGCCTGCTTGTTTTGTCAGCAAATCAAGATCAACGAAATGAACCATCAATGTGTCTGGTTAGCATGGGTTCTCATGCCTGACCATTTTCATGGTTTGGTCCGGTTAAA
Organism: Marinomonas pollencensis; assembly: GCF_003387375.1. GTDB lineage: Bacteria > Pseudomonadota > Gammaproteobacteria > Pseudomonadales > Marinomonadaceae > Marinomonas > Marinomonas pollencensis. The sequence goes on from NZ_QUNG01000018.1 coordinate 19,358, forward strand.
TTCACAAGTAGATTTGTCGGTCGTAGTTGGCTCATTAAAGGGAAGAAGTGCTAAAACACTGAATCATTCAAGAAAGGTTAAGAGTAAAATCTGGCAAACAGGTTTTTATGATAGAGCGCTCCGATCTGGAGATGATAGAAAGAATATAGCTAGATATATCGTTGCTAACCCGCTTAGGAAAAATCTAGTTAGCAGTGTTAGTTTTTATTCTTTCTGGGACTCTGTTTATCTTTAACTTGATTGCCTCGCCTGACTTAGCCTTTTATCGCACGTGTCTCGTGTGGTTGGTTCGTCTACTCCGTGGCATTTGCCCTAAAGGGCAACCTACAAGACCCAAGCCTAGAGCTAGTTTAGTAGTTTCGTTGAAGAGCAGTCACGTTGATCGCACGTGTCTCGTGTGATGGATTCGTCTACTCCGTGGCATTTGCCCTAAAGGGCAACCTACAAGACCCAAGCCTAGAGCTAGTTTAGTAGTTTCGTTAAAGAGCAGTCACGTTGATCGCACGTGTCTCGTGTGATTGATTCGTCTATTCCGTGGTATTTGCCCTAAAGGACAACCTACAATACCCAGCTTCAGGGCTAGTTTAGTAGTTTCGTTGAAGAGCTGTCACGTTGATCGCACGTGTCTCGTGTGATTGATTCGTCTACTCCGTGGCATTTGCCCTAAAGGGCAACCTACAAGACCCAAGCCTAGAGCTAGTTTAGTAGTTTCGTTGAAGAGCAGTCACGTTGATCGCACGTGTCTCGTGTGATGGATTCGTCTACTCCGTGGCATTTGCCCTAAAGGGCAACCTACAAGACCCAAGCCTAGAGCTAGTTTAGTAGTTTCGTTGAAGAGCAGTCACGTTGATCGCACGTGTCTCGTGTGATTGATTCGTCTACTCCGTGGCATTTGCCCTAAAGGGCAACCTACAAGACCCGGATCCAGAGCTAGTTTACTAGCTTCGTTGAAGAGCAGTCACGTTGATCGCACGTGTCTCGTGTGATTGATTCGTCTACTCCGTTGAATTTGCCTTTGTGGGTCGTCATACCTAAAAAAGAGTGCCCGCCGCGGAGGTGATGATCGTGGTATGTAGTTTCGTTAAAGAGCTGTCACGTTGATAGCACGTGTCTCGTGTGATTGATTCGTCTACTCCGTGGTATTTGCCCTAAAGGGCAACCTACAAGACCCAAGCCTAGAGCTAGTTTAGTAGTTTCATTGAAGAGCAGTCACGTTTATCGCACGTGTCTCGTGTGATTGATTCACCTACTCCGTGGTATTTGCCCTAAAGGGCAACCTACAAGACCCAAGCCTAGAGCTAGTTTAGTAGTTTCGTTGAAGAGCGGTCACGTTGATCGCACGTGTCTCGTGTGATTGATTCGTCTACTCCGTGGTATTTGCCCTAAAGGGCAACCTACAAGACCCAGATCTAGAGCTAGTTTAGTAGCTTCGCTTATGGTGCTCTATACGCTATGGCTGTTGTTTTCATTACCGACCATCGTTGTTTGGCGATGGTCGGTTTTGGATTACTTTTGAAACTCGTAGACTGATCCCAATTCTAAGATTTTGGTGAGTTCGTCGAGTGCGGTGCGGCTTTCGATGAGCAGTTGTGGGTCGGCGAGGTCGGCTTCGTGTAGTGTGTCGCGGTAGTGTGCGTCTACCCAGGTGTTTAATCGTTGAAACAGTGTGTCGTTCATCAATGTGGCTGGGTTGAGTGCGGCTTGTTCGGCTTGTGTTAGGGCGACTCGAAGGCGCAGGCAAGCAGGTCCGCCGCCGTTGCTCATGCTTTGTTTTAGGTCGAAGACTTTGATTTCTGTAATCGGTGAGTTGCCTGCGACTAGACTATTTAAGTAGGCCCATACGGCTGGGTTGTTTTCACATTCGCCAGGTACGACGAGCACCATGTCGTTGTCGCCACGGCTTAATAGTTGGCTATTAAACAGATAAGACTGAATGCAATCTTGCACAGACACGGCGTCTGTTGGCACTTCAATTAAATGAAATTCTGAGGCACGTTCACCCCACGCAGCCAACAAGTCTTGCTTCATTTTCGCTGTGTCGAGAAAGGCTTCTTGGTGGTAAAAATGCGCATTACGGTTGCCCACTGCGATGACGTCATTGTGGAATACGCCAGCGTCTATCACGTCAGGGTTTTGTTGTGCATAGACCACTTGTGATGGGGTCAAACCATGGCTACGGGCGACGGCTTGGGACGCTTCTAATGTGTGACGCGCTGGGAATTTCGCAGGGCGAGGTGATGACATATCAAACGCCGACATACCATAGACAAAAAACTCGATGCCTTGTTCGTTGTATTGGTCGCAAAAGCGGGTGTGGTTAGCGGCGCCTTCGTCTCCAAAATGATCGACACTTGGCAATGCGGAATGATGAGCAAAGTGTTTTTCGTCTTTGAACGTCGCTTTTAAAATCGCCCCTGTGGTTTCGTGCTCGATGGAGCGGTGAAATTTATTCACAAGGTTGGCGGGAGTAAAGTGTACGCGGCCATCTTGAGTGTCACCACTTGGTGAAACCGTGGCGGCGTTGGCGGTCCACATGCATGACGCGGAGCTTACGGCAGCCAATATTTTAGGCGCGTGTTTTGCGGCCTGTGCCAATATTTCTGAGTCAGACCCAGAAAACCCAAGGCGACGCAGGCTAGGAATATGAGGGCGTTCGTGAGGCGCTAGCACCCCTTGTACAAAGCCTAAATCCGCTAAGGCTTTCATTTTAACCAGGCCTTGTTTGGCCGCGGCTTTCGGGTTGGAAGGTCGTGCTGAGTTGTTTAAAGACGCGACATTACCAAAAGAAAGGCCGCTGTAGTTATGGGTCGGTCCCACTAAGCCATCAAAATTGGCTTCTGTCGCATGGTTCATGATTACCTCGATATTCTAAATCTGTGTGTCTTTTCGTGTATGGGATAGCCGCGTGTGGCCGCGTGGCAAAGCGGCCACACGCGGCGATAAGGTGGCTTACAGAGTTAATCCTGGGCCTAACTTTTCTGGCATACATAGGCTGTCAGCTTCGATGCTGGCAACTGGGTAAGCACAATAGTCTGCAGCGTAGTAAGCACTTGCTCTGTGGTTGCCGCTGGCGCCGGTACCACCAAATGGTGCGGCGCTGGAGGCGCCAGTTGTTTGGCGGTTCCAGTTAATGATGCCAGCACGGCTGTGTTGCAAGAACCATTCATACTCGTCTTTCTCATCCGACAAGATGCCCGCCGACAAGCCAAAGCTGGTGTTGTTGGCTACTTGCATGGCGTGATCCAGCGAGTCGTAACGTACCACGGTCAACAAAGGGCCAAAGTATTCTTGGTCTGGAAGCGTATCCAGCATCTCGGTAGCGTCTATGATGCCCGGTGTGACAAAGCCAGTATTGGTGTCGCCGCGAGTCATTTCCAGCAAAGGCTTAGCGCCTAGGCCGACGAGTTTGTTGTAGGCTTGCAGTAAGCCATCTGCAGCTTGAGCAGAGACCACAGGGCCCATAAATGGCGCTTCTTCAGCGTCAAAGCGATCAATGCGTAGCGCTTTGGTTGCGGCTAGTAGTTTTTCTAAGATCGCATCGCCTACTGCGCCTTTTGGCAATAGCAGTCGGCGTGCACAGGTGCAGCGTTGTCCGGCAGATAGGAAGGCGGATTGAATGATTTCATGGACCGCAGCGCGCTGATCCGCCACTTTTTCTGAAACCAGTAATGGGTTGTTTCCGCCCATTTCTAAGGCAAGGATTTTACCTGGATGACCTGCGAAATCCTTGTGTAAAATGTGACCTACCTGTGGGCTGCCGGTAAAGAATAAGCCGTCGATGCCTTGGTGGTTTGCCAAGGCAACCCCAGTATCACGCTCGCCTTGAACTAGGTTGAGTACACCAGCTGGAAGTCCCGCTTTTTCCCATAATTGAATGATCAAGTCAGAGGTAGCTGGCGTTTGTTCGCTGGGTTTGAAAACAATGGTGTTGCCAGCAATCAGTGCTGGAACAATGTGTCCATTGGGTAAATGGCCAGGGAAGTTATAAGGGCCAAAGACCGCAACCACACCATGAGGGCGGTGGCGCAAGCGTGCAGTAGCGCCTGGCATTGGGCTGCTTTTCTCACCCGTACGCTCGTCATAGGCTTTTTGCGAAATCGCGACTTTACCGACCATAGCAGCAGCTTCGGTGCGTGTTTCCCAAATGGGTTTGCCCGTTTCACGGCTGATTACGGTGGCAATGGCTTCACTGTTCTCTTTGACTAGGCCGGCAAAGGTTTCGATGATCTCGATGCGCTCAGCACGAGGTCGATTCGCCCAGCTAGGAAACGCGCTGCGTGCGGCTTTAATTGCTTGATCTACTTGGCTTTCGCTGGCGCTGTTCGCTTGCCAAACTAGGCTGGCATCGGCAGGGTCGATCGAGCGAGACAGTGGGCCTTCGCCTTGAATCCATTGTCCATTGATGTAATGAGCTTGTTTCATGTGGGCTCCTATTATGGGTAGACGGTGTCTTTAGGTTGCGGGTTGAGCGGTGTGTCTCCTTATTAATAAGGAGACAGCTCTACCACGCGAACGGGTTCTTTATTAGTCACGGCTAGGTGTTCGGCTTCTTCTTGGGTCAAGGTCATGGCGCTGCCTGGCGGTGTTGAACGTTGAATCAGAATGCAGCGGAAGTCTTGTACCTTGGCATTGGAAACCAGGTAGTGAATGCCTTCTCCAGCACCTTTAGGCTCGCCAATACTAGCAAGGCAAAGGCGACTATTACGCACCGCGCGAATATCTTGTACGCGGGCTTCGATGGTTGGGCCGCCATCAAAAATATCCACGTAATTTTCATAGCGGAAGCCTTCTTGCTCAAGCAAGCGGCGTGCTGGCACTGTGCTTTTATGGACCTGTCCCAGTACTTCGCGGGCTTCTTGACTCAGTAGGTTTACGTACACTGGGTTGCTCGGCATCAATTCAGCAATAAATTGCTTACTGCCTAAGCTGGTCAGTTCGTCGGCGCGGTCAAAGTCGATGGAGAAAAAGTGGCGGCCAAGGCTTTCCCAAAATGGTGAGACGCCATTTTCATCACTAACGCCACGCATTTCGGCAAAGATCTTGTCGGTAAAACGCTCAGGGAATTGCGCTAGAAACATAAAGCGTGCTTTTGACAAAAGCTGGCCATTTTTTGAATGGCGGTAACTTTCTTCTAAAAATAATGTGCAAACTTCACTGCAGCCGGTGTAGTCGTTGTTTAGCACCAAGGTGGGCATAATGTTGTGCACACCAAGCTCACGGGAGGAATGGGTAATGGTACCTAGGTGATAGCTGTAGAAGGGCTCGTCTAAACCCACTGTAGCTAGCAAGCCTGTGGTGCCGACAATATCGCCTGTTTCTGTGTCTTCGAGCACCATTAGGTAGTCTTCAGTATCTGGTTTCTCAATCGTTTCTTTCGCGAAAGAGCTAACCGCCGTGTCTATTTTTCTTTGCAAAATGGCCTCGTCGGCTACCAAAGAGGTAAAGCCAACACCGGTTTTTTCTGCAAGCCGATAGAGAGAGGCATGATCCTCTTGGCGAATTGGGCGGATAACCATCATGATAAAAATCCTCGTTAAAATATCTTCATACCATTTAAGGCATTACAGCATGTCGTTGAAGTAAGTCGTTGTTAAAGTCTGTCTTGTTAAAGTACAACCCACTGAATCCGGCTGCCAGAAGAAATCTGTAAGCGTTCTTGGGTGTCTTTTTCTATGGCTAGCCCCGCGGCCTGCGGTTCAGCTTTCGCGGCGGTCACTCGAAAATCTTCTAAGTGACCGGCCGAAATAAGGTGCGTTTTGCCGAGTAAAGAATCTGGCTGGATGAGGGCTTTGCCGATGCGTTGCTGGCTCACTGTGGTGAGGTTTTCTGAACGCGCTTCGAGCGTTGGTCCCGCATCGAAAATATCCACATAGCCACGGAACTCAAAACCTTCTGCGAGCAAAATATCCGTGCTTTTGGCAGAGTCTTCATGCAGTACCCCAATGACTTCTTGTGCGGCTTCCGGCAGCGTCGGCACATAGATGGGGTAACGTGGCATTAGGTCAGCAATAAAGTGTTTGTTGCTGACTCCTGATAAGTAGTCCGCCTTTTTAAAATCCATGGTGAAAAAGTGTTTACCCAGCGCATCCCAGAAGGGCGAATAACCGTGACGATCGCTCTCGCCGCGTAATTCGACAAACAAACGTTTGGTAAAACGCTCAGGGTGGCGCGCGATAAATAGCAATCTAGCGCGCGACAACAGGGCCAATGCGGTGGCGTTTTGATGCGCTTTATCCACCACCAGCGACATTAAGCGGCTCGTGCCACTGTAGTCATGACACAGAAATAAAGCCGAGATACGATTGTGAATTTGCAGTTGTGGAGAGGCGTGCACCACTTCATCAATACGGTAGCTGTAAAATGGCGTATCTATGCCCACCATGGCTTCTAAACCACAGGTACCAACGATGGTATTTGTACTGGTATCCACAAGGACAAATAAGTAGGATTCGTCACCTGGCTGAACCACATCGGTTTGTAGAGAGCGGCGCGAAGAGGCAATCTTGTCATTCAGTCTCTCGCGATTCGCAGGAAAGTTTGTCATACCTATGCCGGCTTCTTGAGCGAGGCGCTCGAGAGCAGGAAGGTCACCAAAATCCACGGGGCGTACGAGATACATAAAAAGCCTTGTGTTGTTGATTAGTAAAACGTGATTGATCACAAAGAATGCAAATTAGATCGCTATTATTACCTAAGTCTAGGTTGTTAAATAGATGTCTAGTTTTCAAATAGCGACCTAATATTCTGGTTATTGGTATAAAAAGGTCGATTTTTAATAAAAGAGGTGGTTTATGAAGCTGGGAATCTATCGTCACTATAAAGGCGCGGAGTACTGGGTTGAGCGTGTTGTGACGCACAGTGAAACAGAAGAAAAGTTAGTGATTTATCAGGCTTTGTATGGTGATTTTGGCTGGTGGGCGCGACCTTTGACTATGTTTTCAGAGCAGGTCGAAGTAGGAGGGGAAAGCATCCCGCGTTTTGAATGGCTAAGAGCTGAGAAAAACGCAGGATAAAAGCCTAGCTTATTTGTCTATTAAGTGGCATTTCTTGGTAGTGGGCTAATCTGGAAGGTGCATCCAAGGGCATTCGCGCATAAAGCGAATAATGTTTTCCCGTAGCCAGCGGTGGGCGAGGTCGTTGTTTGAGCGCTCGTGCCAAAAGATATGAATAGGGTGGCGACCATTGTATTCGTCCACTTCAATGACTTCTTTGGGAATCGGCAGAACCTTGGTTGGATAGGTGTTTTTCTGGTCACAGATGACATCGGTAAAGAGTTTACCAATCGGGCGTGGTGCGACCAGCGCCATGCCGCGTTTTACTGCTTGCATGGCAACCATCAGGCTATCGGTTTCTAATGATGGTTCTATGTCATAGCCTTTCTGTTTCAGCTTGTTCGCGGTATTTTGAAAGGTGGATTCTTGGTGGTTGCGTAAGTGATGAGTCACGGTTCGGTTCTGGAGCAGCTCTTCCAGAGAGATTTCATCGCGGTGAAATAGGGGGTGTGATTCGCTTAAGATGATACAGGCTTCCATATAACCAATCAGCTTGCTGCGAATGTTGCCTGGTGTGTTTGTGATGCGCATAATGCCGAGGTCGGCAGTGCCTGACATCAAGTCTTCAAACTGTGATTCTTCTCCCCAGCCACTAATCGATAGGCGCAAACCGGGTGCGTCGTCATGCAAAGACGCCAACAGTGGCTCGATAAAATTCTCTAAATCCCCTTCGTCGACCCGCAAACAAAAGCGTCGTTGCAGCGTTTTCAGGTCAAGTACGCTGGGCGTCATAAGCTCTGAAAGTGAGCTTAAGATAGGGTGGATCTGGTTGCTTAACTCGACGGCTTTGGCGGTTGGACTTAAGCCATAGGCTTGGCGAGTGAAGAGCGGGTCTTTAAACAATTCACGAAGTTTTTGCAGGTTTTTGCTGAGCGCAGGCTGGGTAACGCCAAGGCGTTTTGCGGCGCGAGAAGCGCTGCCTTCTTCCATGATAGTCATAAAGGCGACCAAGATCTTGATGTCGAGTTTTAGCACGTCGTCTAACTGCATAGTGTTCTCTACTTATTCCATACGAAGCACGGTGATCGAGTGATCACCGTGCTTTAGGCAAGATTTTAAGATTCAAAATCTGTGCGTTTTCGGTATTTTACACGGAACAATATGGCATAAAACACAGGAACAGCGATTAAAGTAAGGATTGTTGCGAAGCCCAAACCGAACGAAATAACCACCGCCATACCTTCAAAGAAGGCGTCATAAAGCAGAGGAATCATCCCCAATATGGTGGTGATGGCAGCCATACAAACCGGACGCACACGACTCACCGAAGAGATGAAAATCGCTTCATACAATTCCGTGCCTTGCTCTTTTTCAAAGTTAATCTGGTCGGCCAGTACTATGCCATTTTTGACCACCATACCAGACAAACTTAAGAAACCGAGCAGTGCCATAAAACCAAAGGCGGAGTTCATGGCTAATAACCCAGTCGACACGCCAATCAGCGCCAAAGGCACACAGAACCAGATGGTTAATGGCACGCGGATCGAGTTAAACAGCAAGATGGTGATGATAAACATAAACAAATACCCCATTGGCAATGCCTTGAAGATATTCGCTTGAGCATCGGTACTGCTTTCGTATTCACCGCCCCACTCTAAAGCGTAGCCAGGTGGTAACTGAATGGCTTCCACTGGCCCGCGGATACGGGCAAAAATGGCCATGGCGGTTTCGTCGCTTAAGATGTTCGGGTCGGCCATCACGGTAATGGTACGTTTGCGATCACGACGTTCGATGATCGGGTTTTCCCATACGGTTTCAAAGCCAGACACTAAAGTGGATAAAGTCACATAAGAACCAGATGCTGGGCTGTAGATCTGTAAATCACGGATCTGATCAATCGAGACACGCTCGTTAAGTGGCGCTCGTTGAACGATGGGTAACAGGTCTGTGCCTTCGCGATACAAGCCAATTTGCGAACCACTAAAGTTGGTTAATAGCACATCATCTAGGTCTGTTTTGCTGATCCCAAGGCGGCGAGCTTGGGCATCGTTAAACAGCGGACGTAGCACTTTAACTGGCTGACGCCAGTCGTCTTTGATGCTTTCTAACGCGCCATCTTGACGGTATATTTCTTTGATCTGAGCGCTGAATTTACGCAGTAGCACAGGGTCTGGGCCGCTGATTCTGGCTTCGATCTTAGAGCCGCTAGTAGGCCCAAGCTGCAACCTTTCTAGCTTCACTTCAAGGCCTGGGTATTGTTCTTTCATCTGGTAATACAGATCGTTCAATAATCCAGGAATCTCCTCTTGGCTGTGGGTACGAATGATAAACTGAGCATAGCTGGAGTTCGCTTGCTCAGCCGTATAAGTCAGCATAAAGCGCAGCATACCTTGACCTGTGGTCGAAGCAACATACTCAATACGCTTGTCTTTCAACAGCTTAGATTCAATCTGCCGTACCGTATTATAGGTGTCTTCAATGTGCGTGCCTTCAGGCATTTGCACGTCCATATAAAACATTGGCGTTGAAGAAGGCGGAAAGAAAGATTGCTTAACGAACTGGAACGCCCAGCCAGCGGTTACCAAACCGCCAATCAAGAGTGCCACTGTGACCCAGCGAAAACGCAATGCTTTGTCGAGCAACCATTTATAGCCAGAAAATAAGAAGCCTTTGTATGGGTCTTCAGCTGCGTCATCTTCACCTTCTGCGATGCTTTCTTTAAAGAATAAATCGCAGAAGAAAGGCGTTAGCGTAATCGCAGTGATCCAGCTTAACAGCAAAGAAATCATCAGTACGTAAAAGAGAGAGCCGACAAATTCCCCCACCGCATCGGGGGATAGGCCAATCGGAGCAAACGCGGTAACCGCGATCACGGTGGCGCCTAATAATGGCCATTTGGTTTGCTTTACCACGGCGCTGGCGGCTTCGAGCTTGGTCATGCCGCGCTTGAGGCCAATCAATACGCCTTCGGTGACCACAATGGCGTTATCTACCAGCATACCAAGGGCGATAATCAAACCACCGAGCGAGATCCTTTGTAGGTTAATGCTGAAATAATCCATGACAATAAAGGTGCCAAGAATCGTTAGCAGCAAAATAAGACCGATCAGCAATCCGGAACGAATTCCCATAAAGATCAGCAGTACCAAGATAACGATGCCGACCGCTTCCGCCAAGTTTAATAGAAAGTTAAAAACAGAGCGTTCTACTTCTTTTGATTGGAAATAAATCGGCTCCATGCTGATGCCAACTGGCTGTTGGTAGGTCAGCTCATCAATGCGTTTTTCTAAACTTTCACCCACGTTCACCACGTTTACATTGGAGGAGAAGGAAATCCCCAATAACAGGGATTTCGCCCCATTAAAATTAACAATGTGGGTTTCAGGGTCGACGTATTCACGCTTGATCGTCGCGATGTCTTTTAAGCGAATCAGTTTGCCGTTGATCGGCGTACCGACGATCAGATTTTCCAGTTCAGAAATGTCTTTAAATTCGCCGGTTGGGTTAATGCGAATGTATTCACTGCCGACTTTGACTTTACCGGCATTTGAGACACTGTTCTGGTTGGCTAATAGCGACTGTAGCTCACTGGGTGCAATGCCCATATTGGCTAATTTTGCCCGTGATATTTCGATGGTAACTTGCTCGTCTTGCTCAGCCGCCACCGTCACTTTGGCAATCCCATCAACCAACACCAGTTCGCGTTTGACGTAATCTACGTAGTTTTTTAAGTCTTTATAACGGTAGCCGTCACCGTGTACCGCCAGCATCACACCGTATACGTCACCGTAATCATCGAGGATGTTTGGGGTGCCAACGCCGCTGGGAAAGCTGCCCGCCATGTCGTTAACTTTTTTGCGCACTTCATCCCAAATTTGCTTGAGTTCTTTGGCGCGATATTGGTCTTTAATGGTCAGAGTGATCTGAGAATAACCAGCCTTCGAGAGGGATTTAATCTCGTCCACATAAGCGAGGTTTTGCAACTCCTGCTCAATAGGGTAAGTTACTTCTTCTTCCACCTGTTCTGGAGACGCACCTGGGTAATAGGTGATGATCAGCGCATCTTTGATGGTGAACTCAGGGTCTTCTAACTGCCCAAGATTGGTAAACGCCAGGGCGCCACCGATCAAAAGGATCAGGGTGACCATCCAGCTGGTGACTTTTTTCTCAATAAAATAAGCTGCAATATTCACTTATAAGCCTCGCTCACGAGTCCATGGGCGTACTTTCATCGCTGCGGTTAAGCCATCTACTCCTGCAGCAACGATCTGCTCACCGGGTTCTAAGCCTGAGCGAATCTCGATCATTGAGCCTTTTAGCGCGCCCAACTCCACGGCCTTTTTGGTCACGGTTTGGTTGTCGGCTTGATAGACCCAAACGGTGCTTTGTGCTTCACCTGTGTTTGGGTCTTCGGTTTGCACCACAGCTTCAACGGGTACCACTATGTGTTTGGTGACGCCCAGCAGTTTGCTTAGGTCCATGTCCACATTGGCCGTCATACCTGGTAGTAGGGTGTGTTGTTTTGCTCCCTCGCGAATTAAGCTAAGGGTGACATCGTAGGCCATGGTGGATTGATCCGGCATGGTTTTGTGCTCTTTATAAGCACCCTGGTAGACCGCATCTGGCGCAACGTCTACCAGCACTTTAGGTTGGTAGTGGTTTTGCGCAGATTTTATGCTGACGACTAGGCTTTCAGGCACTTGAAATTCGACTTCGAGATTATCAAGGTCTTGAATGTGCATCAGGGTTTGGGTCGCACTAACATACTGGAAATTTTCTGTGCTGGTAGAGGAGATAACCCCATCAAAAGGGGCATAAAGCTTGGTGTATTTGAGTTGATTCTTGGCGCTTTCGAGGGCGTTGTCTGCTTGTGCTAAGGTGGCCTTCGCTTCATCAAATTGAGATTTGCTGGTGGCATTACGTTTTAGCATGATTTGTGTGCGATCGAATTGTGCTTTGGCCAAATCTTGATTGGCTTGAGCGAGTTCCACTTCCAGCTTGAAGTCAGTAGGGTCTAGCTCAGCCAGTAATTCGCCTTTTTTCACTCGTTGACCGTCGACCACGTTAAGCTTGATCAGCTGACCACCAACACGTAGGGCAAGGTCTGCGTCTTGGCTGGCTTTTAGCTCGCCAGGAAAGCGGCGAATATTGATGGCTTCCGTAGAACCTATGGTAATGAGTTTAACGGGACGAACAACCTCTTTTGCTAGGTTTGCGTCTTCGTTGTCGGAAGAACAAGCTGTTAATAAAAGAGACAAACCGAGTATGGCAAGAGGACCATATTGTTTACGTTTAAAGCGCTTCATTCATTGCTCCGTAAAAACCAAGAAAAAAATATCAGATAACTTTATTTTATATCTCTATCGCCTAAGTATAAATTTTCAATTCTATATTTAAGATATAGCTTAAATTCATATCTTGGCGAAGGTATTCAATTCAAAAGTTATGCGCAGCTTCTTTTCGCTCAAGAATTTAAGGCGTGATTGTATCGAGAAAAGTAGCAAGACGCCTTGATCAACCGCAGCTTTACTAAAACGAGCCACTGGCCTGTGGGGAATGGCTTTGATGCTTAGTGCTCAGCGCTTTGTATTATTAAGTGTTGTCGAGCTGCTCGATAAAGGTTTCCAGCACCAGATTAGCGCGGGCGCCTTTACGAGTAATGGCAGAAAACTGGGTAATATAGTGGCATTCGTTGGGCAAAATCGCCCGCATTCGTCCGTCTCGCACCCAGGAGGCGGCCACATGGTCTGGTAAAAAACCAATATAGCGGCCGGTTAAAATAAGAAAGGAAATGCCTTCGCGGTCGGTGGCGGTGGCGCTTGAGGTTAGCGGCTGGTGTTGAGCTTTGGTGTCGGGCGTTTGGGCATAAGCTGGCAGAACCGCATCAAAGTCTTTTAAATCGGCTTTGCGAATCTTCTTTTCGTCTTCATGGAATAACGGATGAGTGTCGCTGCAATACAAGAACGAGCGCTCTTCGTATAAAGGTCGATATTCTAAACCGCTGAGTATTTTTAAATCCGGCACAATCCCCACATGCAAGCGGCCATCGAGCACGCCGCGTTCCACCTCTGTGGGGGGAATCATGCGGATATTTATCGTTACTTGGGGGCCTTTGTCTTTTAATGCGGCCAGAGCGCGGGTGATGCGAGTATGAGGCAGAGTGACTAGGTTGTCGGTAATCCCTATGTTGAGCTCGCCCTTTAAATGTTGGTGTAAGGCATTGATATGAGTGCGAAAATCTTCTAATGACGAGAGCAGTTGTAGGGTGTAGTCGTAAACTTGGCTGCCTTCATTGGTAAGGGAAAACCCCGAGCGACCTCGTTGACAAAGACGAAACCCCAAACGCACTTCCAGATCGGATATGGCGATACTAATGGCCGCTCGACTGATATTGAGGTCGACCTCAGCGGCAGAGAAGCCGCCGCATTCCACCACGGTTTTAAAAATGCGCAAAATGCGCAAATCAGCATCGCTTACCTGACCTTGGAATTTATTCATTGTGGTACTCGGTTAAAATTAAGTAATGGTTAACTAATCACTTAACTAAAAGTTAATGAACTTGTGTTTTATTAATCTATTAGGCTTGGCATAGTGAAGTCAATCGCGCCTGTCGTAAAGCGCACATAGTGATCTAAACACGACTTTAAACTAACCTCATGGAGTGCTCATGGAAACGATCGGACATTTAATTGGTGGTCAGCTGTCTTATCAGGCGTCACGAACCCAAGACGTCTTTAATCCTGCTACTGGAGCGGTAGCCAAGCAAGTGGCGATCGCTCCTAAGGCAACCGTTGAAGAGGCGATTGCAGCGGCTCAAGCCGCGTACCCAGCATGGCGTAATACGCCGCCAATAAAACGCGCTAGGGTGATGTTTAAATACAAAGAGCTGCTTGAGCAACATGCGGATAAGATTACCGCGATGATTGGCGCTGAACATGGCAAGATTTGCCATGATGCCGCGGGCGAACTGCAGCGTGGCATTGAAAACGTAGAGTATGCGTGCGGTGCTCCAGAGTTGCTAAAAGGCGAGTTTTCTAAAAATGTGGGTCCGAGCATCGACTCTTGGAGCGAGTTTCAGCCGCTCGGTGTGGTGGCGGGCATTACGCCGTTTAACTTCCCTGCCATGGTGCCTTTGTGGATGTTCCCAATGGCCATTGTGTGTGGCAATACCTTTGTGCTTAAGCCATCAGAACGTGACCCAAGCACTGCGCTTTTCATTGCTGAGCTATTACACGAAGCGGGTTTGCCAGCTGGCGTAATGAACGTCGTCAATGGTGACAAGGAGGCAGTAGATACATTACTTACCTCGAAAGACGTTAAAGCGGTCAGCTTTGTCGGTTCTACCCCGATTGCCGAATATATTTACTCCACTGCCAGTGCCAATGGCAAACGTTGCCAAGCATTAGGCGGCGCGAAAAACCACGCCATTGTGATGCCAGATGCGGACATGGATAACACGGTCAATCAGCTGTTAGGCGCGGCGTTTGGCTCCTCTGGAGAGCGTTGTATGGCGCTGTCTGTGGCCGTTGCTGTTGGTCAAGAGGCGGGCGATACCCTAGTGGCAAAAATGCAAGAAGCCATGGCTCCACTAAAAGTGGGCGAATGCTCTGATAAGACCAATGACTTTGGCCCAGTGATCACTCAAGAACACAAAGACAAGGTCGTTGGCTTTATCGACAGCGCAGAAGCGCAAGGTGCCACAGTGGTGGTTGATGGCCGTAATCCGGTTATCGCAGGCTATGAAAATGGCTTCTTTGTCGGCGCTACTCTGATTGATAACGTCAGCAAAGAAATGGACAGTTATCAGCAAGAAATCTTTGGTCCTGTACTGCAAGTGGTTCGAGTGGACACCATGGAGCAAGCCATGCAGCTGATCAATGACCATGAGTATGGTAATGGCACCTGTATTTTTACCCGCGACGGTGAAGCGGCGCGATATTTTTCAGACCATATTGAAGTGGGCATGGTGGGCATCAATGTGCCTTTACCAGTGCCTGTGGCTTATCACAGTTTTGGTGGCTGGAAACGTTCTTTGTTTGGTGATCTGCATGCTTATGGCCCTGACGCGGTGCGTTTCTACACCAAACGCAAAACCATTACTCAGCGCTGGCCTTCGGCGGGTGTGCGAGAAGGTAAGAGTTTTGCTTTTCCGTCTTAGTGGCAGCATGATAGCCGCTAGATAAGTGCTTCTTCACAGCGAGTGCTGTCTTGTATATGGTCGCTAGCCACCTGGTAGCGGCCATTATTTTTGGCTTGATAAAGTAAGCAATCTACGCGCTTAAACGCTTCTTTTAAGGTTTCCTCTTCTTGTACTTGGATCAGGCCAAAACTGCAGCTTATTGGGGTATGCCATTGGTCTATATTGACGTCTTTGGGCATTTTTTGGCATATCTCTTCCAGCCGTTTATGGATCATTTCTATCTGGGTATTAGGGAAAACAAAGAGAAACTCTTCGCCACCCCAGCGACAGCAAATGTCCTTTTCTCTTAAACTGTTTGATAAGTAATGAGAGATTTTTATAAGTGCCTCATCGCCCATATCGTGGCCCAGTTCGTCGTTTATTTTTTTAAAATTATCCACATCAACGAGGGCAATACAAAAGGTTTTAGTGCCGCATCTTGCTCGTGAAAAATAATATTGCAACAGGCGTTGCGCAAAACGTCGGTTGTAAAGCTTGGTTAATTCATCATGCTCAGCAAGCTGTGAAATCTTTAGAAACTGATTTTCAAATAAACAGCGCGCAATCGCCGCGATAATAATGAAAGGCACACTGGCAAAGATGGTATTAAAAATATAAAGGCCAAAATAATGGGGGGCAAGGCCCGGTATAGGCTGGCTAAAAAGCACAGAAAAAACACCAAATGCGATCATATTGGTGATGCCCAGCAGGGCTGAGCTCACCGTTGGCAACACAGGCACAGCGACAATCAACAAAGCCATGGGCCACAAATAATATTGAAAGCCTGCGTCAGCACCTAATAATTTGGTGGCTAAAAATGCATGGGCAATAATTTCGCCGCACATAATAGAAGCAGATATGGCATGCTGCTGGCATTTATTAAAGTAGAGGGTGGAGAGCCAAAGCAGTACGCTGGCAATATTGAACCAAGCGAGAAAGTCTTGTTCTATATAAACAAATAGAAAAATAAAGACAAGGTGAACTGAAGCACCGCAACAGGACGCAATATTAAAAATAAAGGACTTTTGCTTTATGTTATTGGCAAAGCTGGCTGAAGCAGGATGTATGTTCATTGTTAACCGCATTGTTATACTGGATAACCAAGCACGATAGCTTCCTGCTTTATTTCTCATTGCTTTGGTAGTAATTTTGTTTTGAAGTGTAATTGTATGTTAATCAGGTGTTAAATAGCCAAATAAAATCGCATAAATCAATATTTTTTTGATGGTTTTATGTATTTTTATGTTTTTCTTTTGTTTTTAATGGTGTCTGAAATGACTTTCGCCCTGATTGCCGGCTGTTTCGCTTTCTTGCTAGGGCAGTATCGGTGTTATTTCATGCATGAGGTGTGAGATGAATGATATAAAACTCAGTATTAATCGGTGGGTAACACTGTCTCCGGTACTGTTTGCTTTGTTTTTGGTTGCTTGTTCTAGTCAAGAGGTTAAACCTAAGCCTGTTCCCATAGAAAGCAAACTGACTATTTATGTGAAGAACAACATGGCCTTTTTGTCGGGTGTATTAGAAGCCGATTTACCGCAACGGTTAACCGAAATGGTTCGCCAGCATCCGAATGTTACGGACATTATGCTGGTGGATGTGCCCGGTACCGATGATCAGCAAGCGACGATGGAAGGCGCCCGCTTAATTCGACGCCTAGGCTTAAATACGCACATTGTGCCTACTGGTTATGTCTTATCTGGTGGGGTTGATCTATTTTTAGGTGGGGTTGAACGCACCATAGGTGCCGGTGCTGGTGTGGGGGTTCATGCCTGGTCAGATAACATAGGTACCCAGGCGAATAGCCTGAATAAAGTGAACCCAGTGCATGCGACCTATGTAAACTTTTACCTTGAAATGGGGGTATCAGAGCGCTTTTATTGGTTTTCGATTCAAGCCGCGCCTGCGAACCGAATTTATTTTTTATCGTCAGAAGAAATCTACGATTACCAGCTGGTGACAGAATAGACTGGTTTTACTCTGCTATTGGCGAGGAGGCGAGATGGAACAAATAGAACTGTTTACCATTGAAAACCCTTGTCGCGGAATATGTGAAAACAGTGCCAAAGGGTTTTGCAAAGGCTGTTTACGCAGTCGAGAAGAGCGCTTTCATTGGCACTCTTTGTCGAATGAAAGCCGGCATCAGGTATTAGAACTCTGCCGCCAGCGTCGTCAGCGGTTGTTAAAAGCGCGTCAGAAGCGGCTGCAAAGCGACTCTTCCAAAGCGCTTCCTTACGGAATGGAAGAGGAGAGCGGTGCGCCCCTAGAGCAAGGGGCTGAAGGTGAGGTTTTTGAACTCACTCGGGAAGCGTTTGACCCTGAAGCAGACCGCGTTAGCGATCAAAAATAGCGTCGAGCGCTTCAGATAGCCGATCCACACCAATGACTTCCATGCCTGGAATGGGTTTTTTCGGGCAATTGGCTTTAGGCACAACCGCTTTGATAAAACCGTGTTTTGCCGCTTCGCTAATACGCTCCTGGCCTGATGGCACAGGGCGTATCTCTCCCGATAGCCCCACTTCACCAAGTACTACCAAGTTATGAGGCAAGACTTGGTCTCGAAAGCTGGACACCACCGCCGCAATGGCGGCTAAGTCGGCGCTGGTTTCCAATACTTTGACGCCGCCCACTACGTTCAAATACACATCTTGATCGGAAGTGAGCAAGCCACCATGCTTGTGCAAGACAGCTAGTAGCATGGCGAGGCGATTATGATCGAAGCCGACCGTGACGCGTCTTGGATTGCCTAGCGCGGATTCATCGACCAAGGCTTGCAGTTCGACCAGCAAGGGGCGAGTGCCTTCCCACACCACCATCACCAAGCTACCAGCGGCAGGGTGATTGCTGCGGTTTAAGAAGATAGAGCTGGGGTTCTTCACTTCTTTTAAGCCATTTTCCAGCATGGCAAATACGCCCAATTCATTAATCGCCCCAAAGCGGTTTTTCATGCCGCGTAAGGTGCGAAAACGAGAGTCTTCCGAGCCTTCCAGCAACACCGAACAGTCCACCATATGTTCGAGAACTTTCGGGCCTGCGAGTGAGCCGTCTTTGGTCACGTGGCCAACCAATAACACCGCAGTTTGGGTTTGCTTGGCAAAGCGTGTTAACACCGCGGCGCTTTCTCGTACTTGGGATACACTGCCGGGAGCCGACTCGATGCCATCCAGATGCATGACCTGAATCGAGTCGATCACCATTACCTTGGGTTTAATTTGTTGGGCAATGGTAAGAATACTTTCGACGTTGGTTTCGGACAGCATTTTTAGGTTTTTAGTGGGCAAACCTAAGCGCTGTGCACGCATGGCCACCTGTTGTAAGGATTCTTCACCGGTGACATAGAGCGCGTCTTGCTGTTGTGCCAGCCAACACATGGTTTGCAGTAGTAGGGTACTTTTCCCCGCTCCTGGATGTCCGCCGATCAGCACCACACCACCAGGCACTAGGCCGCCACCTAATACACGGTCAAATTCATTGGCTCCTGAGCTAAAACGCGGCACATCGCCTAAGTCGACGTCAGAGAGGTCTTGAATACCGGTGACTGCACCAGCATAACCTTGATAGCGAGGGTCTTGGTTGGCTGCCACTCGTGCCGAGGTTTTACTGGACGTTAAGCGGATTTCAGATAGGGAGTTCCAGGCGCCACAGGCTTGGCATTGGCCTTGCCATTTGGCGTAGTCGGAGCCACATTCATTGCATACAAACGCTGTTTTTGCTTTAGCCATAGAGAGTCTTTTTTAGTCGTAAAGCCTGCTTTGTGAAGCAGGCTTTGGGTGTACCAGTCGTGAGAATAAAGACAATACCGAGTTATTTGGTAATGATCTCACGCGTCCAATTTACCGAGTACAAATCAGTACGGCGGTCTTTTAAGTTATTCACTGAACCTTCACTGCGGGTCAGTTTTAGTTTGTCTAGGTCCAAGTCAGAGAACATGATCATCTCTGTGTTAGGGGTGGTTTCTGCCATAATCGCATCGTGTGGGTAGGAGAAATCCGAGGGTGAAAATACCGCACTTTGGGCGTATTGGATGTCCAAGTTTTCTACTTGTGGCAGGTTGCCACAGCTACCACAAATTACCACGTAACATTCATTTTCAATGGCCCGAGCTTGGGCGCAATTACGCACTCGCAAGTAACCATTTTTAGTGTCTGTCCAGAATGGAACAAACAAGATGTCCATATCTTGATGGGCTAATAATCGACCCAGTTCCGGAAATTCCACATCGTAACAAATCAAGATGCCTACGCGGCCTGCATCGGTATCAAAAACGCGAAGTTCATTACCGCCTTGAATGACCCAGTCGCGGCGCTCATGGGGCGTGATATGGATTTTTTTCTGTTCTTCTACCGTGCCATCACGACGACATAAGTAGCTGACATTATACGCCGTCTCATCTTCCATTATCGGCATGGAGCCAGTGATGATATTGATGTTGTAGCTGACCGCCATTTGCGACATTTCAGTTTTAAAACGCTCGGTAAAACTGGCCAAAAAGCGAATCGCTTCGGTTTGGTTGCTTTGGTCTGGACTTAACCCCATTAGTGGAGCGTTGAAAAATTCCGGCAACACCGCAAAATCACTTTTGTAATCGGAGACCGCATCGACAAAGTACTCCACTTGTTTTAGCAGTTCATCGACACTTTCTACTTCGCGCATTTGCCATTGCACAGCGCCAATGCGGACTTGAGTTTTGCGGGACTCAATGACCGTAGTTTCGGGTTCGAAGAAAATGTTTTTCCATTCCAGTAAGGTGGCATAACCTTCTGATTTTTCGTCCTCTGGTAGGTAACTTTTTAGTAGTCGGGTGACTTGGAAATCATTCGACAATTGGAACGACAGAATAGGGTCATAGATTTTGCGTTCGCGTACTGCTTCTAGATATTCTGCTGGCGACAGTTCGTCTGAATGTTGGTAGTAACTAGGGATGCGGCCGCCTGCGAGAATGGCGCGTAAGTTATGCTGTCGACATAGCTCTTTGCGTGCTTCGTATAAGCGGCGACCGAGGCGAAAGCCACGGTATTCTGGGTGAATCAGAACGTCTAAGCCATACATGGCATCGCCATTACGGTCATTCAGAATGGTTTCTTTTTGGCCAATTAAGTCATCATAGGTGTGGGGGTTACTAAAACGCTGGTAGCTGACTTGAACCGAGAGCGCAATGCCAACGATTTTTTCATGGTCTTCGAGACAGATTTGCCCTTCAGGGAAATCAGAAATCAATTTGTTAATGGTCAGCTTTGGCCATGCACCACCAATGTCATCGTAGATATCATCCATCAGCTCTTTGACTTGATCGTAATCGCTTGTGGTTAAATTACGGATCTTTAAGTGCATATCTTCAGACATGGTAACTCCTTATTAGTGCAGCAGAGCGTCGTACTTGAGGACGGGAAAATGCGGCCGATTAGAAACTGAGAAAATGTGCGAAATAGCTTACCAGAAAAAAGAAAACCCCGCCGTGTGGCGAGGTTTTATTTTAGTAATAATTTGCTAAAGAAGGTCGGTTAACGCGCCGTCAGCGCGTTAACACAAGTGCTTAGCTTTTGTTGAATTCTGGGTATGCTTCCATACCACATTCAGAAAGGTCAACACCTTCGTATTCTTCTTCTTCGCTAACACGTACACCCATGATTGCTTTGATAATAAGCCATACGATCAGGCTGACCACAAAGACCCAAACAAAGATGGTGATAGCACCAGCGATTTGGCCGAAGAAAGAAGCGCCGTCGTTAGTTAGAGGGACTGCTAGAAGACCCCAGATACCAACCACACCGTGAACTGAAATCGCACCCACTGGATCATCGATTTTCAATTTATCTAGTGTCAGGATAGAGACAACCACGATTAGACCACCTACGGCACCGATTAAAGTAGCCCCCAGTGCTGATGGCGTAGAAGGCTCAGCTGTGATCGCCACAAGACCCGCTAATGCGCCGTTTAGTAGCATAGTCAAATCCGCTTTACCGAATAAGATACGGCCTAGTAGTAGTGCCGCAACAGCACCACCGGCAGCGGCTGCGTTGGTGTTTAAGAACACCATGGCAACAGAGTTTGCGCTGGCGATATCGCCCAGTTTAAGCACAGAACCACCGTTGAAACCGAACCAACCCAACCAAAGGATGAAAGTACCTAGCGTCGCAAGTGGCAGGTTAGCACCAGGAATGGCACGAACTTCACCGTTAGGGCCGTATTTGCCTTTACGAGCGCCAAGAATCAATACACCTGCTAGCGCTGCAGCAGCACCTGCTAAGTGAACGATACCGGAACCTGCGAAGTCCGAGAAACCAAGGTCGCCAAGGTTGAACATACCGAAGACAGAATTACCGCCCCAAGTCCAAGAACCTTCCATTGGGTAAATAAAGCCAGTCATAACAACCGCAAAAACAAGGAATGACCAAAGTCTCATGCGCTCAGCAACGGCACCAGAAACGATCGACATAGCGGTTGCAACAAACACAACTTGGAAGAAGAAGTCAGACGCTGCTGAGTAGATAGAGCCGCCTTCAAAGCCGCCTTCACGAGCTGCGAAATCCGCTAATGTTGCTGCAGTATCTACATCTTGAATACCAGATAAGAACCATGTGCCGCCATACATGATGGAGTACCCACAAACGAAGTACATGATGCAGGCAATGGCGAACAAAGCGACGTTTTTAGTAAGAATTTCTGTTGTATTTTTAGAGCGAACTAAGCCCGCTTCTAGCATGGCAAATCCTGCTGCCATCCACATAACCAATGCACCGCACACCAAGAAGTAAAAGGTGTCCATTGCGTATTGTAATTGAAAAATTTGATCTTGCATGTTTCGCCCCCCTAAAGGCTAATAAGATTCGAACGTGTGTTAAACCGCGTCTTCGCCAGTTTCACCGGTACGAATACGAACCGCTTGTTCAAGGTTAACGATAAAGATCTTACCGTCGCCGATTTTGCCAGTGTTAGCAGCATCAGAGATGGCTTCAACAACTTGGTCAGTCATGTCGTCAGCAATCGCCAGTTCGATTTTTACTTTTGGCAAAAAATCCACAACATATTCTGCGCCACGGTATAGTTCTGTGTGACCTTTTTGACGTCCGAATCCTTTCACTTCTGTCACGGTAATACCTTGTACACCGATTTCAGAAAGCGCTTCTCGAACATCATCGAGTTTAAATGGCTTGATGATGGCAGTTATAAGCTTCATACCCACAGTCTCCTTTAAAAGTCTGTCTTATTGTCTGTATCGCAGGTATCAATGCTTATTCAATATGCGTGCCATATCTGTAAGGTGCCGATATTATAAGGGTTTGCCAATAAAGCGTTGGAAATAAGGAAGCAAAAAGAATTGCCCTCGACCATTTTTGGTGCAAAAAACAACCAGTGTGCGCCGTTAGCTTGCATTTATTTGGTGCGCTTTGTCTCTGGATTACTATGGGGTGCCCGTTTATATGACTTATCTGGTTGCTCTTAAAATGAAAACTAGGATGCTGAAATAAATAAAAATAGCGGGTTTAAAGTCTGATCTTGTGCATAAAGGGGCAAGGCTGCATATTCACTGCACGAAAACTAAGCATGAGGAAGATCTGATCTTCCTTGGATTTGTCATTTAAAACGCCACATTCGTTGGATTACCCAAGACAGAGGTAGTACAGGCTTCTATACTATGGCGTAAATAGCATGAAGTAAGAGGGTCCTATGATCGATCAATTTATTAAGCAATTGGGGTCGGGTTTAGAACAAACCGCCGATATGCTTGGCAAGCTGCCAAAAGAAGAAATCCAAGCGCAACTCCATCAGGTAGCAAAAAACACCTTAACTAAGATGGATTTAGTGACGCGTGAAGAGTTTGATATCCAGGCGGCTATGCTGGTTAAGTACCGCGAGCGTTTGGCCAAATTAGAAGCGCGCATTGCAGAGATGGAAAAGCAAACGGAGATCGACGGGGAATAAACCTGGCAAGGCTGGCAGCAGTCTAGTGCCAGCCTTGGCGCCAATGTTCAGTAGATTTTAGGTCGCGCCAAGGAAGAGTGTACTGGGTTCGCGTTAGCACGGCTTCAAGCACACATTCAAGCACGGTCTCTTGCTCATCTTTGATGAGTTTAACAACAATAAAGTGTTTCTCTTTTTGTTGTGGCGCAATGGATGTCCATTTAGATAGCAGCAGTTTTTGTGGGTTGATTTGATGCATGTCGGCTCCCTTAATCGGCAAGAGTAAATGAAATAAAAAGACGTTATTTAAGCGTTATACGTCGTCTTTATCGAGCTGGATGGCTCGATTTGATAAAAGATCAAGGAGTGATCATGAGTCTAGCGACAATTTACGGCCGTGCCCGAGTGGGTGTGGCATCGCCACTGGTAACAGTAGAAACCCATATTTCAAATGGTCTCCCGGCGCTCAATATAGTGGGTTTACCAGAGGCGGCGGTGCGAGAATCGAAAGATCGTGTACGCAGTGCCATCATCAATAGCCGTTTTGAGTTTCCTACTCGACGGGTCACGATTAACCTAGCCCCAGCAGATTTACCAAAAGAAGGCGGTCGTTATGACCTCGCCATCGCGATTAGCATCTTAGCGGCCTCGGGGCAGCTGGGTGAAACCAACTTACGCCCATTTGAATTTATTGGTGAGTTGGCCTTATCGGGTGACATTCGAGGTGTGCCGGGTCTGTTGCCTTCTGCTATTGCCTGCCAGCAAGCGGGTCGTCAGCTTGTTTTGCCTGAAGACAATCAATCGGAAGCGGCCTTAGTAGATGGAGACGCTGTGTTTGCCGCCAATTTAACCCAAGTTACCGCCCACCTGCTTAAGCTGTCTGCTTTACCCCATTGTGTCACCAAGCCCGACCTAGATTACTGGGTGGAGCATAAAGATATGCGCGATGTAAAAGGCCAATACCAAGCGCGTCGTGCCTTGGAAGTGGCCGCGGCAGGTGGTCATAACCTGTTATTTATTGGCCCTGCTGGGACGGGTAAAACCATGTTGGCTTCACGCTTGCCAAGTATTATGCCTGCCATGACAGAAGCAGAGGCGCTTGCGGTGGCGTCGGTACAATCGGTCGCGGGGCGAAAAATGGGGGTGGATTGGCATTGGTCTGAACGTCCTTTTCGCTCTCCGCATCATTCTTGTTCTGCGGTTGCTTTGGTGGGCGGTGGTTCGGTTCCTAAGCCGGGTGAGGCGTCTTTATCCCATTGTGGTGTTTTGTTTTTGGATGAACTACCGGAGTTTGATCGTAAGGTGCTCGAAGTGTTACGGGAGCCGTTGGAAAATGGTGAGGTGCATATTTCGAGAGCCCGTGGGCAAGTAACATTTCCGGCTCGATTTCAGCTGGTAGCGGCGATGAACGCGAGCAATGAAGCTTATACGGGAGAGCAAGATTACTATCAATCTAGCGCCAGCCAAAAGTACCTAAAGAAACTCTCGGCGCCTTTTTTGGACCGTATTGATTTGCATGTAGAAGTGCCTCCTTTACCTTCCAGTGTGTTGGTGAATGCCGAAGAGGAAGGCGAAGACAGTCAGACCATTCGGCTGCGCGTTGAACAAGCCGTGGCAAGACAACGAGTTCGTCAGGGGGTGCAAAATGCGCATTTGTCTGGCCGACAACTGGAAACGATTTGTGCCCTGAGCGAGGAGGATAAGTTGTTTATGCAGCAAGCGTTAGAATCATTAAAACTCTCTGCTCGGGCTTATCACCGAGTGTTAAAAGTGGCACTGACCTTAGCCGACCTCAGTAACACCAAAGTAGGGCGCCCCCATTTGATGGAATCGTTAAGCTATCGAAAAATGGAGAAAACCTTAGCCGGTGCAATAACGAATTAGCCGCACCGGCTAGCACTCGGCTTAGCGGGGTGATTTGATTACCTAATTTAATCTTATCGTTACATATTGATACATTTAACCTATTCGGTACAATCCCTAGCCACTGGTTGGTAGTGTCACCTTTTGGGGTGTTTACCTTTCAGCTTCTTATAATAATGACTTAAAAAGTGTCTGCGACTTTTTGCGCGTATTGACGTGTAAAACAAGCAACACGACTAGCGGAGTAGTGGGTTATGGTTATCCAGTTGTTTCCTTTGTGGGCAGTATTGTTATCTGCGTTGGCGTACTTTC
This sequence comes from Marinomonas pollencensis, assembly GCF_003387375.1. Taxonomy (GTDB): domain Bacteria; phylum Pseudomonadota; class Gammaproteobacteria; order Pseudomonadales; family Marinomonadaceae; genus Marinomonas; species Marinomonas pollencensis. The sequence goes on from NZ_QUNG01000018.1 coordinate 44,606, forward strand.
AGCCGGCGTTGTTTGTCGATCTTAAGTCGCAAATTATCCCCTTGTTGATCGTGATTATGGTCGCCATGGGATTAACCTTGAGCCCAAAAGATTTTAAGCAGGTTCTAGCCAATCGAAAAGCGGTTGTGGTTGGGGTTTTGCTGCAATTTTTGGTGATGCCGATCGCAGCGTTTGCCGTTGCCTTTAGCTTTGGTTTTAGCACAGAGCTAACTGTGGGTATGTTGCTGGTGGGCAGCGTGGCCGGTGGTACCTCGTCGAACGTGATGTGTTATTTGGCAAAAGGCGATACCGCTTTGTCGATTTCTATGACCGCCATTTCTACCTTGTTGGGTGTGCTATTAACGCCCTTCCTAGTGTCCTTGATGATAGGCCAAAGTGTCGACGTTCCTGCAATGTCTATGTTGATGAGTTTGGTGAAAATCGTCCTAGTCCCCGTAGCTGTGGGCGTCTTGATGAACGTTCTGTTCTCGGAGCTAGTACGTAAAGTCGAAGTGATTTTGCCTTATGTTTCTATGTTTGCCATTGTTTTAATCATTGCTATTGTGGTGGCGCTAAGTTCTTCTCGTTTGGCAGAAGTAGGCTTGATTGTAGCGGCGGCGGTGATCGTTCATAACGCAATTGGTTTAACTCTAGGTTATTGGGTGACTAGCTTGTTGGGCTTTGATAAACGCGTTTGCCGTACCATTGCTTTTGAAGTGGGCTTACAAAACTCCGGCTTAGCGGCGGCGCTGGCGATTAAATTCTTCAGCCCTATGGCGGCATTGCCAGGTACTTTATTCAGTGTGTGGCACAATATTTCAGGTTCGCTATTGGCGAGTTACTGGAGCCGCCGTGCGGTAGAAGGTACGCAGTCAGAAAAAGAAGACTAATGCCTACGACGACAATCAGATGACGTTAATGGTTTAGTATGATGTAAAGGGAGCGCGCCAGCGTTCCCTTTTTTCGTGGGGATTAATTTTCCTCAAACGGGCGGGAAGCTTGTGCGAGTAAAGCCAGACTCAGGTACACTAGACGCTGATTTTTAGAGTGGTCAAACCAGAGAGTGTCATGAGTGAATCCCTGCCTTCCATATCCCAGCGTTTACGCAACCTAAATGAGCGACAGCTCGATGCCGTGAAGAAAATTGACGGGCCATTGTTAGTATTGGCAGGGGCTGGCTCGGGAAAAACCAGTGTAATTACCACCAAAATAGCCTATTTGATTCAAACGTGCGGGTTTAAGGCCAACAGTATTATCGCTGTGACCTTCACCAATAAAGCCGCTCGTGAGATGAAAGAGCGGGTGGTTGGCATGCTGTCGAAGCAAGAAAGCCGCGGCTTGAGTATTTCGACTTTCCATACGCTGGGTTTGAATATTCTGAGAAAAGAGTACCGCAAAGCGGGCCTAAAAGACGGCTTTACTTTGTTTGACTCGCAGGATTCTTTGTCTTTAATAAAAGAGATTTTAGACAAGGAGTTCAATGAGCAAAGCGACGCCGCGGCCTATTGTCAGAACACCATTTCGAACTGGAAAAACGACCTCACCACACCTCAAGAAGCCACCATGAACGCTGACACCGAAGAGTTTCTTTTGGCGGCGCAAGTGTATGTGCAATATCAGCGTTATTTGCGTGCTTACAATGCGGTGGACTTTGATGATTTGATTTTATTGCCGGTGAGCTTGCTAATGGCCGATCAGCCTTTGCGGGATAAATGGCAGAAGAAAGTGCGTTATTTGCTGGTGGATGAGTGTCAGGATACTAACGCCAGCCAATATGAGTTAATTCGCTTATTGGCGGGTTATCGCCGCTGTTTTACCCTCGTAGGGGACGACGACCAATCCATCTATGCGTGGCGTGGTGCACGACCTGAAAATCTAGAACGTCTATCCGTCGATTATCCAAATTTGAAACTGGTTAAGTTGGAGCAGAACTACCGCTCGACAAAAACCATTTTGAAGGCCGCCAACACCCTTATTGCCAATAACCCACACGTTTACGATAAAGCGTTATGGAGTGACTTAGGCGAGGGCGATCCGATTCGAGTGATGGTGACGCGCAACGAAGACGCGGAAGCTGAACGGGTGGCGGCAGAGATTCAATCGCGCCATCTGCGCCACGATATCCCCTATCGAGACTTTGCCATTTTATACCGTGGTAATCACCAAGCTCGACTGATTGAGATTAAACTTCAAGCCTATCGCATTCCTTATAAAATGAACGGCGGCACCTCCTTCTTCTCGCGTGCGGAAATCAAAGATTTAATGGGCTATTTACGCTTGCTGGTAAATCCAGCCGACGACAATGCCTTTTTGCGTGTGGTGAATTTGCCACGCCGTGAAATCGGCCCAGCCACGCTTGAAAAAGTGGGTAATTTGGCCACAGAGCGTAATGTGAGCTTGTTTGAAGCGGCAGGTTACAAAGAGCTCGAAGAAACTGTATCTGGCCGACCATTAAAAAGCCTACATGAATTCGAACATTGGATGTCCACCTTACGTCAGCGTTTAGAAGGCGCTTCGCCGGTGCCTATCATAGAGCAGATGATGTTCGATATGGATTATTACGGCTGGATTCAAGATCAGTCCAGCTCGCCGAAAATGGCGGAACGACGTATTGAAAACGTGCGCTTTTTGTTGGAATCCATCCAGCGAATGATGGAAGCGGCGTGGGAAGAAGACGAAAACGCTGGCTTAGATCAAGCCATTAGTAAGCTGTTGTTGATCGATATGTTAGAGCGACAAGAAGAAGAGGAAGACGAAGATAAGGTGCAACTTTTGACGCTACACGCTTCGAAAGGGTTAGAGTATCCCCATGTTTTCTTGATCGGCTGTGAAGAAGAGTTGTTGCCTCACCGTAATAGCATAGAAAACGATGATATCGAAGAAGAGCGCCGTTTGGCTTATGTGGGAATTACCCGAGCGAAGCGCACTTTGTGTATTACTCTGGCGGCGAAACGTCGTCAATATGGCGAAGAAATCGATTGTTTACCGAGTCGCTTCTTGGACGAATTGCCAGAGGAAGATTTGGTATGGGAAGGGCGCAGTGATGAGTCTGATTCGGTAAAAAAGGAGCGTGGTCAAGCCTCACTATCCGCCCTCAAAGCCATGCTTAACTCATAAAATTAGGCCGCTTAAACAGCTTGAGCGGCCGAACTCTTCTATTGGCTCTTATCAACCATGTACTGTGTGACGTGCGCTAGTTCTTCATCGCTACAGTCAGAGCAAAAGCCTTTTGGTGGCATGGCGCCCAAGCCTTTAATTGCGTGTTTCACTAAAGTGTCCATGCCTTTTGCAATGCGTGGTTGCCACTCTCTGGCGCTGCCTAAGCGAGGCGCGCCTGCTGCGCCGCTTGAGTGACAGGCAATGCAGTAAGTGTGATAAATCTTGTCACCGGATCGACCCGTATATTCTTTGCTGGGTGACGCTTCTGCTACCTGTATCGCTGCCGCTTCTTGTTGGCAGGACTGGCCTTCGAGACAGACTTTGCCTACTGGAGCTATGCGCTTAGCAAGCGCGTCTGTGGCTTGGTCGTTGGCGCTGGCATGGCTCGCCAAGAAAAACGCACCACTGATAAAAAACAAACGACAAAGGCGTGAAGAGAATCGTGTCACAAAAAGTCCTTACGTTATGAAAAACACTATGATAGCGTCAGTATACCCATGCTGGGTGGCGCTGGAAACTCAGATAATCCAAAGGCTTGCTCTGGCGTTGGCAGAAAGGTGTAAAAAATAATTTGAGAATATTGTCGCTTTCTTACTTTTAGCACTAGAATCCTCAGCATTTTCCTTTAGAATATGCGACTCGAAATTCACATCCTACGAATTTCAACCCTGCAATGCACCCGTAGCTCAGCTGGATAGAGCGTCGCCCTCCGGAGGCGAAGGCCGGAGGTTCGAATCCTCTCGGGTGTGCCATTTTTCTTGTAAGGTATGTTTTTTCCCTTTGTGGTTTATTGGTTCAGCGCTGTATTTCGCTGGCGTTTTCCTTCTTTGTCCCCTTTTATTTGTTTTAAATTCTACTTGTTTCACTGTTCGCTTGAACTCTTTTGCGTGCTTATCTGTGCTAATTATCCGTTGTTCCATGAAGGAAAAAGGCTATAGTAACGGGTGTGTTTGAGAGGGATATGATGTATGAATTTTCAAGACCTTGAGGTCGTGCTAAAAGTGGCGGAATTTCGCAGTATTACGGCGGCGGCAACGAGTCTGGATATGCGTGTGGCAACCGCGAGTGCCGCGCTTAAGCGAGTAGAAGCGAATCTTGGAGTGGAGTTGTTTGTACGAACCACTCGTCAGTTAAAGCTGTCAGCGGCCGGCGAACTGTATTTACCACAATGTCAGCAAGCGCTGAATACGTTAGAGTCTGCTAAACAGACGGTGCGTGAAGGTTTAGCAACACTGCACGATGAAATTCGTATCGCCCTTTCTTCTGACCTTGGGCGCAATATCGTTACGCCTTGGTTGGATGAATTTTTGGCGCAGTACCCAAATGTTTCTTTGCGCAGCAACATCAGTGACAGCAACATTGATTTTTATCGCGATTCGGTTGATATGGCGTTGCGTTATGGAGCGCCAACGGATGCCAGCATGTATGGTTTTAAAATCTGCAATGTGCCGCGTTTAGTCTGTGCCTCCCCGGCGTATTTAGAAGCGCATGGCACGCCCACTCAGCCTGAAGATTTAAAGCAATTTAATGGGCTGTTTTATCAGTTACAAGATATTGTGCAAGATGAATGGCGCTTTAATAAAGACGGGGCAAGCTACAAGGTGAAGCTAAAGGGAAATCGCGCCTCTAACGACGGTGACCTAGTCAGGCGTTGGTGTCTCTCTGGCAGTGGTGTGGCAATGAAATCCTGTCTCGATATGTCAAAACATTTGCTGAATGGCCAAGTGGTCAATCTGATGGCGGATTATAAACCGCTCGCCACTGAGCTTTGGTTGGTGTGCCCGAGTCGCCAATCGATCACGCCGACCATGCGTTTATTACGTGATTTTTTGCGAGAAAAAACCAAGCAAGTGTTAACGCAAATGGTGGCGCAGAAGATCCTAGATGCAAGTGTATTAGAGTAGTTTGATGGGGCTTAAAGGCAGGGTTATAAGGTGCTGATCAGCCCTGCTACCAACATTTTCATGCCGGTCAGAAACAACACTATGTAGCTGATTTTATAGATCATTTCTTGAGATAAAATGTTGACCAGCCAAACGCCAGTACGGACCCCTAAAAAGGCGATGGGAAGCAGCACTAAGGAGGCTTCTAAATTGCTTGTATTCAGCTCACCTAAATAGGCGTACGGGATCAGCTTCAGAAAGTTTAAGCTCGCAAAGAACACCACACTGGTGCCAATATATTGCTGTTTGGGCAGTTTTTTTGGCAATAAATGCATGGTTGCCGGTGGCCCACCTGCATGGGCTATGGTGCTTGCAAAGCCCGATAATAAGGTCAGAAAGTGGCCTTTTGCTGGCAGATTATTCGCGTTTTTTCTCGGTAAAAGTTTTTGAACTAAAAATAACAGTGCCAGCCCACCAATCAACAATTCCACCACAGCGCTTGGCAGTGAGCCAATAAAAAAAGACGCCACTAGTATGCCGAGGATTGCGCCGGGTAGCATGTGTTTAAGTTCACGGTAGTTACAGTTTTTTCTGTGATAGAAGAGCGCAATTACATCCATCAGGCAGAGTAGCGGCAGTAAAATAGCGGCAGCTTGCAGGGGCGGAATCGTCATTGCGATGAGCGGCACAGATAACATGCCTAGAATACCGCCAACGCCGCCTTTACCCATGCCGTAGAAAAACACAGCGGGAACCGCCGCAAAATAAAACCAAAGATTGCTGATCATAGTGTTCTCAAAAAACTGATCGTTGTGTAACACGTCTGCGATCAGGGTGGTAAGGAAAAAGCGCAAGCTTAGCTTGCTGGGTGTTGGTCGAGCCAGGTGCGTGTTACCAGATCGAGAGGGTGTCCTTCTCGGCAAACCTGATAATCCAGTTTGGCAATGATCTCATTGGAAAAGCGCAGCGTATCTAATCTCTCTAGTTGAGATTGAGTGAAGGCCGCAGATCGATCTTGGCGTAGCAGTAAGATGGCTTTGTCGACAATGCCGAGCAAACCTTTAGGCTCAACAATTTCACGAATTACAAATTTGTGATGTAAAAACTGTGGCTTCCAAAGCGGCACGACTAGCCATTCTTTTTTCTCTACCGCTCGTTCAAAGGCGGTAAAGCAGTCTTCTTCTGTGCCCGTATGAAATTGGTAGCCCGCTTGGCTTAGACCGTAAGATTCCATCATTTGAATGGAGAATCGCGTAATACCTGCACCAGGATTAATCCCCTGAATGTCTTTGTTCATTTGGCGGATCACCTCAGGTTTAAGCAGATCACTTACTGCTGAGACAGTGTCAGCAGGGACGTAGTCTGGCACACCCCATAGCGCATAAGGCTGATAATGCAGACCCAGTTCCAATAAAGGGGCTGCGGTTTCCACATCGGCCTGATAAATGCCATGGCTCGAAGGCAGCCAAGCTGAGGCAAGCATATCGATTTCCCCAGATTTTAATTTCAGAAAATTTTCTTGATGCGGGGAGTAAATTCTTTCCACTTCAAATCCCATATCTTGTAAAACATGGCGAATAATAGACGCGGTTACCCGATGGAAAGAGAGATCAGTCACTCCCATTTTGATGATGTTAGACATATTTATTTAATACTCAATAGAAGAGGGTGAAGCGGTTGTATGTTGCGCTGAGACTAGTAAGCAGGGGGATTACACCCCCTGCTATTATGTCATTTAGTCTTGGTTTAGCTTGATGCGAACAACATGGAAGGGTTTGCTTGCACCTTCTTCGCCAGCATTAAGAGCGGGGTTTAGGCTAAGTGAATTTTGTGTAACGTATAGGTAACCGTTATGGATAGAAAAGCCATCCGCCCAAGAAAGCAATTTTTTATCTTGAGCAAAGATGCGGTAACCGTCTTTGTTGACGATACCAATGGCGTCTTTCTCAACATCACCCACATAAATATCGCCATTGTCGGCCATAATCATGCCATCACTTGGGCGTTTTTCGCTGTAAAACTCAATGCTGTCTGAAAGGGCTTTTTCGCTCAACTTTTTATCTGCTAACGATGCCGCAGGTAAGCGGTAGATAACGCTGCCGTTTACCGTGCCGAAATAGACCCAGTTATTTTCAGCGTCCATAGTAATTGGGTTCAAGCCAAGGTAAATCGGATGCTTTTTGCCATCTTCACGTTTGCTAGACATCAAAGCGCCATCAACCACCATATCGTGATGTGGTGCGAGCAAGGCTTTGTCTGCTTCCAGCACTCGGCGGGAGGTACCGGTTTTCAGGTCGACAACAATAAAAGCAGGCGCGGCTGCACCGTATAAGTTGCCCAAGCTGGTGTCGGCAATGTAGATCTTGTTGCGTTTCGTGTCGATCACAAAGTCTTGTAAAAACGAGTTTGAAGCCATCGCTTTAGGATCGATCTTAATGTTTTTGAATAATTTGTTATGAACTGTGTCCCAAGCAACAATCTGTGCTGGAGCAGTGGCGCTGCCCATGTCTAAAATCCATACGACGCCATCTTGGGTGCTGTCGATACCAATAACGGCAGATAGGCCGACTTTGCCTTTATCTGGGCCATCAGCCCAATCTTTGGTTGGGAAAGGCACGGTAGAGCCGTCTTTTAGCAATTCAACCACTCGGTAGGTTGGGTTATCTAGCGGCTGCATAGATAAAAATGTTCGACCTTGATCAGTCACCGTAATATTGCCTGGGCGAGAGCTGTCGATAGTAGCAACTTGTTCAATATCAGCCGCTTGCGCTGTACTGAATGCCAGAGTTGCGGCCAGAGTTAGAAGGGTATTTAGAGGTTTCATATTTGGGTACTCGCGTTTATTCCCTTGTGCTATTTAAGCCTAAAGGTGTGTGGTGAAGGGGTTACAGACATTAAGAAATCTGAGTCATTTCATTAAGGGTAAAGGTGGTAATAGCGCCTTCTGTGGCTTTGACATACTCAGCAAGTTGGTCATTGGCCATGTGTGCCTGCCACAGTTCACGTGACACCCAGTTTTCGTACAGGGTGAAATGTTCTGGCGCTTGATTGTCCTGATGCAGGTCGTAGTTAATGCAACCTTCTTCAGCACGGGTTACAGCAAGCAGTTTAATCAGCTCTGCTTTGACCAGCTCGATGCTCTCTGTTTTGGCAATAATATTGGCAATGACGGTTAATTGAGACATGGGAAACTCCACCTTGGTTAAGCGCCTGAACTTGTGTTCCGACTGGGTTGTTAATATGGGGCTCATAGTAGGCGGCTTACGGGGCGTGATAAAGCGCTTACATTTTGAATGATTTTCAAATTGAAATTGATAGTCTGATTGACTCAATAAAGAGGGCTTTTGATAAAGGTGTTCTTTTTTATGTTGTTGTTTTTATTAATTGTTTTTCTTCTTTAAATTTCTTGAGATGATTTTTTTGTGGTTTTTTATGTCGCGACTGGTTAGCAAACTTGTGTTATTACCTAGGTTACAGCGTAATAATCCATTATGGGATTGAGAGCCAACTAGATGTTGTTGAGAAAGGCGTACGCTTTATTGGCAAAAGCGGCGCGAATGGGCTGATTGCCGGATGAGCAAACTAGGTGTTGTGGAGAAAGGCGTACGCTTTACTGGCAAAAGCGGCGCGAATGGGGGCTCAACCCCGAAGGGCATGAGTTAAAAGCTTGTGTTATTTGTTCAGCATCTCGTTAATAGGGCCGCTACTCACATTCGATGCTCGCCTCGAACAACACGCTTTTATCCTCATGCTGAGGCCAGGGGCTGGTCCGTTTTTTCTAGAACAGGATGGCTGTTTTGCCGATGGATTTGCCGCTTTCGATGCGTTTATGGGCTTCTTTTAGCACGTCTGCATTTAGCCCAGTTAACGTTTCAGTGAGCAAGGTTTTCATGCGGCCAGCGTCGATCAAATTGGCCATTTGGAATAAAATATCTTGCTGTTTACTGATGTCATCTGTGTTGAACAGCGAACGGGTAAACATTAGCTCCCAAATAAAGCCCGCCGATTTTGCTTGCAGTTGTGATAAGTCAATGCCGCCATCAAACTCAACAATAGAACTGATTAAGCCTTGTGGTGCGATCAGTTCTACCATGGCTTCCCAATGGCCTTTGGTGTCGGCCACATTGAAAATGTAATCCACATGTTGGATGCCTTGTTGGCGAACCGAGTTCACCAAGTCGTGGTGGTTAGCCACATAATCAGCGCCCAGGTCTTTTACCCATTGCTCTGTTTCTGGGCGAGAAGCAGTGGCGATAACAGTGAGGTTCGTCAACTGTTTGGCGATTTGGATAGTCGAAGAGCCGACACCGCCAGCGCCACCAATGACGAGGAGCGTTTTCTTCTCAGTCGGAGTCACTCTTAGACGATCGAATAGTGCTTCCCAAGCGGTTAGAGAGACCAGTGGCATTACGGCGGCTTCGGCGTCAGTTAGGCTTTTAGGAGCATGTGCCGTGATGCGATGGTCGACCGCATGGTATTGCGCATGAGCGCCTTGACGGGAAACGTCGCCCGCGTAATAAACGCGATCACCAATGTTAAAACCAGTAACCTCTGCGCCTTTTTCTACCACAGTACCAACCGCGTCATAACCGATGACTTTTGGCGCCTCTAGGGTTTTGTCGAGCGCACTGCGAATGCGTATTTTGGCGTCAGCTGGGTTAATTGAGCTGGCCGACACTTTTACTAATAAGTCTTGTTCGCCAATAGTTGGCAGCTCAAGTTGGGTATCGAATAAGCTTTCTGCGTGGTCAATGGGTAACGATTGAGTGAAAGCGACGGCGTTCATTTTAGAAGGTAAAGACATGATATTCTCCAATATTATTAAGGGTAAATATAGGCTTAGCGCAACAGTGGAATAGACAAACGAGCGCTTTGTTGGTGGAGCCAAGCATCCAGATGCGGAGGCCAAGTAACACTTGCTTCGCTGTAAAAACCGCGCAGAATTGAGAAGTAAATCGCTTGATCTGTGAGCACTAATGCCGACTCACCTGCGCTTAGCTGGAGTGCTTTTTCGGCATCGATGACCAATAAATTAACCTGACTTACAATCTCATCGGTGTGCTCAATCAAGCGTTCAAAGTTCAACTCGGGCGTCTGTTTTTTGTCTTTCCACAAGGCTTTGCTTGCCGGGCTTTGGAATTCGCCTAAATCCAGCTCTGCCCAGCGTGGGTAACCAATTGCTTGCAGTAAGGGAAAGGCGCGAGATTGCCAATCCGCTGTGCCAGCCAGAGGTGCTGTATAGGTGGTTGCTTGTAACGACATTAAGTACTGAATGATGTCGTTACTTTCTGTCATTGGTTCACCATTCTCTTTGATTAGTAGCGGCACGATTTTCTTACCAATGATTTGGTTGATGCTGGTGTTGTCGCTGTAATCGACAATAATTTCTTCTAATCGGATGCCAAGTGTTGCGGCCACGTAACGTACGCGAGCGCAAAAAGGACAATGTTGATAAATATAGAGCTTCATTCAATCGCACCTTTAATTCAAAGGGTTATGGGTCAGTCTTTTGTCGCGTTAAGGCGTCAGTAAGTCGGGCTAGAATAACCAAGGGGCGGTGTTAGAAAAACGCCTTTGAGAATGAATGATTTTCAAATTAATTTTGATGATAAATGTGTGTTTTTACCTGCTACTAGATAGAAAACAGCGATTCTTGGTGGTTCTAGGTTTAGCTTGAACCGCCAGTGTTGTTATCTTTGGTTGTTCTCAGAGGTTAAAAAAAGCGTTGTGAAGAAGCCGAATTAGCCAAAATGAATGGCGGTGTTTTTTATCATCTAGAACAAGGATTTGTAGATTTAGTCTGTTTGAGTCTGGCAATAGCGCGGTGTTTGTATAAAATAATCGTCATTTACTTAATAAGAATTCGATATGTCGTTTAGTGGTCGTCGCTACCAACAAGTAGCTAAGCAAATTCGCAATACATTGCTCTCTGGTGAGTTACCCGTTGGTGGGCGCTTACCATCAGAGCGAGACCTGAGTGAACGTTATGGCGCAAGCCGAGCGACCATTCGAGAAGCGATTATCATGCTTGAGCTGCAAGGTCTGGTAGAAGTGAAGCAAGGCTCTGGCATCTTTTTTGTTGAAAATGTAGATAACAATTCACTGATTGGTGAAGCAGAAAGTAGCATTGGGCCGTTTGAGCTTTTACAAGCGCGCCAATTACTGGAAACCAACATTGCGTCTTTTGCCGCTACCCAAATTACCGCCGCCCATGTGCGAGAAATGCGCGCTTTGTTAAAAGCCCAAGAAGAAGAAATTAATGGCGACAGTAAACGCTTTAATGAGCTAGACCATAACTTTCATATGGTAATTGCGGATGCCACACAGAACAACATGCTGATCCAAATGGCCCAGTCGATGTGGGATAGCGTGCGCACAGAAAACCCGTTATGGGATGCTTTAAATGCTCAGTATTTTCATGAGAAGCGTTTGCAGTCGCTGTGGTTATCAGATCATAAAAATATCTTAATAGCGTTACAAAAACGCTCACCTCAAGAAACCAAGCAAGCGGTTTGGCAGCATATTGAAAACGCCAAGAAAGAGCTGTTTAAGGTGTCGAATGTGGAAGAGCCTGATTTTGAGGGCTACTTATTTGCGGCGAATGCAGTGCCCACATTAAACAATGATATTGAATAAGTTTCCCGTTGCCACACTCAATGCTTTACGGGTATATAAGAGTCTGTGTTTAGGGAAGCCAATATAATGGTACAGAAAAAAAATCTCACATTAAAAGACATTGCTAAAGAACTGGGTGTGTCGACCGCCACTGTCTCCTTGGCCATCAATAATAGCTCGTTAGTGGCGGAAAAAACGCGTTTATTGGTGCTCTCTAAAATCAAAGAAGTCGGCTATGTGTATAACCGTCGTGCGGCGAGTCTGATTACTGGAAAAAGCGGTATGGTCGGATTAGCGGTGCATGACTTTACCAACCCTTATTTTACCGAAGTCTGTGCCAGTGCCGAGAAAACCTTGGCGCAAGAAGGGCGTATGTCTTTGTTATGCAACTCTCATGAATCTCTTCCTCTACAAGAGCGTTTTATTAATGCGTTAATCGAACATAACTCCGATGGTTTGCTCTTGTGTCCCGTGGTTGGCACCGAAGTAGAACAGTTGCAGCCGTTATTAACCCGAGGCTTGCCAACGGTATTGGTAACCCGAGATGTGGACGGTGCCAATATGGATTTTGTCGGCAATGATGAGCGTTTCTCTTTTCACCTTGCGACACGACACCTGATTAATTTAGGTCATAAGCGCATTGCTTTTATCGGTGGTGCATTAGATGCGAAAGCCGCAAGAGATAGGCGATCAGGGTACGTGGATGCGTTAAAACTAAACGGTTTGCCGGTGGATGAACGCTTGTTATTTGATTGTGATAACCATTCGGAAGCGGCGGAAAAAATACTGCCTGAAGTCTTGTCTATTGAATCTCCACCTACGGCCATCGTTGGGTTTTCTGATTTAATTGCACTAGGGGTCTTATCTGCTTTGATCGCGTTAGGATTAGAGCCGGGTAAAGACATTGCCGTAGTGGGGTGTGACAATATTGCTGAAAGCAGTCGGCATTATTCACAGTTAACCACGGTCAATGTGCAAAAGTCACAAATTGGCCAAATGGCCGCTAGCTTTCTTTTCCAACGTTTGCAAAACCCTCATATGCCTCCCCAACGAAAGATTTTTGAATCTGAATTGATTGTACGTCGCTCTTGTGGTGCTTATCGCGTTAGCTAATTGTTTTCCTTTATAAAACGCCAATTTTTCTATTGATCATTTAGAGATAATTTTTTAAAACGATTTAAAAGCCTGCTTGCTTGGCTTTATTGTTTGCGATATAAATTTAAATCGATTAAAAAATAACAATAAAAATGCTTTGTTTTGGAGAAAATTAGTGGCTAACTCGATCATAAAGTCGATAGATGTACAGCTGTTTGCCGTACCACTAGAGGAAGTTTTAGCGGATGCTATGCACGGTGATCATACCCATTTTGAGCTCTTAACCGTGACTATTACCGACGCCGATGGTTTACAAGGAACCGGTTATACCTACACCGGTGGCAAAGGGGGAAGGGCGATCCGTGCCTTGATTGAGGCGGATTTAAAACCCTTATTATCCTGCCAAGATAGCGCTGAAATAGAGCGTTTATATTCTTTAATGGAATACAATATTCATTATGTTGGACGTGGCGGAATTGCCGCGTTTGCTGTGTCGGCGGTCGATATTGCTCTGTGGGATTTACGCTGTCGTCGGTCAGCAATAGCGCTGCATCAATTGGCTGGTAACTTGAACCGAAAAGCCAAGGCGTATCGTGGTGGGATTGATTTGAATTTTTCCCTAGAGCGCTTGTTAGAAAACATCCAAGGCTACTTAGACGAGGGTTTTAAGGCTGTAAAAATCAAAGTCGGTAAAGCCCAACTGAGCGAAGACCTAGCCAGAGTAAAAGCGGTAAGAGAGCTGATTGGGCCTGATATGCCTTTCATGGTCGACGCCAACTATTCAATGACTGTTGAGCAAGCGATTGCCGCCTCCCGTGCTTTTCAGGCTTACGATATTTTGTGGTTCGAAGAGCCAACCATCCCAGATGATTATACAGGCTTTGGCAGAATAGCTGAGGCGACAAGTATTCCTTTGGCGATGGGAGAAAATCTGCATACGATTCATGAATTTGGCTATGCCTTTGAGCAAGCCAAGTTGTCTTATATTCAGCCTGATGCGTCTAATTGTGGTGGCATAACAGGCTGGCTAGCGGCTGCACGCCTTGCTAATAAATACTCTATTCCGGTGTGTTCTCATGGTATGCAAGAGTTGCATGTCAGCTTGGTCGCTTCACAGCCAAACGCGGGCTGGGTTGAGGTGCACAGTTTTCCGATTGATCAATATACGTTACAACCACTGGTGTTGGAGGGCGGCATGGCGGTGGCGCCAGAATCGATTGGTATTGGGGTTGAATTTGATTGGGATAAACTTTTGCCATTTAAAATTTAAATCGATTTAAATAAATCTATGTTTCTCTCTAGGGAGAGGGGGTGTCATTAAGCTAAGAAAAATTTGTCACATTGCTCGTTTCAACATTTAACGTGAAAAATAAAAATAAATTAGGAGATGTTAAAATGATTTTTAAAATGACTGTGGTTTCTGCGCTCATCGCTGTGGTGTCCAGTGTGGCGCTGGCGGATTTACCAACGCTTGAGAAAAAAGATCGCTATAAAGTGGGTTTTGCTCAAACGGAAAGTAATAACCCATGGCGTATTGCAGAAACAAAAAGCTTTAAAGAGACGGCCAAAACTTGTAATTGGGATCTGGTGTATACCGATGCGGCGGGTTCTGCTGCGAAACAAGTTTCGGATGTTGATTCCATGATTGCTCAAGGTGTGGATGTCATTTTCCTACCTCCCCGCGAAGAGAGACCTCTGTTACCTGCTGTATTAAGGGCTAAAGCCCAAGGGATTCCTGTATTTTTGGTTGACCGTAGTGTTGATGAAAAAGTCGCCAAACCCGGTCGTGATTATGTGACTTTTTTAGGTTCTAACTTTATCGAGCAAGGGCAAATTGCGGCCAAGTGGTTGATCGAAAAAACGGGCGGCAAAGGCATGATTTTAGAGTTAGAAGGCACCACAGGTTCATCCCCTGCGAATGACCGCCGTAAGGGCTTCGATGACGAAATTGCGAAACATCCAGAGATGAAAATACTCGCTTCACAGTCCGGTGATTTTGCCCGCGATAAAGGCCGTAAGGTCACAGAAACTCTGCTGCAAACCTACCCAAATGCCAATGTAATTTATGCCCATAACGATGAAATGGCTATTGGTGCGATTCAGGCGCTAGAGGCAGCTGGCAAGCAGCCAGGTAAAGATGTGCTGATTGTATCTGTGGATGGGACTCGTGATGCGTTGCAGGCGATTATCGATGGCAAAATGGGGGTTACGGTAGAGTCGAGTCCTTTCTTTGGTCCATTGGCATGCAGCACTATGAAGCGTTATGCCAACGGTGAAAAAATTGAGCATTGGGTGCGTGTAAAAGACCGAGTGTTTACCATTGATAATGCCGCTAAGTACATTGATGAAGCGTATTAATCTCACTTTTTTATGAAATGAAGCAGGCTTAAGTCTGCTTCTTGTTTTCAGTGTTTTGTATTGAGGTTGCTATGAATAACGTGGATTCAATTGATTTGGTAGAGTGTGATATGCCGTCAATGGGGGCTTTGTCTCAGGCGCCAGAGGTCGTTTTGTCTATGCAGGGCATAGACAAACGCTTTGCGGGAGTACCGGCGTTAAGTAATGCCAATTTGGCTCTAAAAGCGGGCGAAGTGCATGCCATTATTGGCCAAAATGGCGCGGGCAAATCGACCTTAATTAAGGTGCTAAACGGTGCCCATAAGTTAGATGAAGGCGAGATCCATTTCTTGGGGGAGGCGGTCAGTTATGCGTCTCCTCATCATGCGCAAATGGCGGGTATTAGTACCATATTCCAAGAAGTAAATTTAATTGCTTATCGCTCCGTTACAGAGAATATTTGTTTAGGTCATGAGCCAAAGCGCTTCGGCATGGTGGATTGGCGTAAGGCTCATGCACATGCGCGGGAAACCCTTGCCCGTTTCGGTTTAGAGCTGGATGTGGAGCAGCCATTAGGCTCTTTTAATATTGCAATACAGCAGCTAGTGGCGATTGCCAGAGCGGTGGCGTTAGACGCCAAAGTGGTGATCATGGATGAGCCGACATCCTCATTAGATGAAAAAGAAAAAGCCGTGCTGTTTCGAGTGATTAAAGAGCTGAAAAGCTCGGGAGTTGCCATTCTTTATGTCAGTCATCATCTCGATGAACTGTTTCAAATATGCGATCAAATCACCGTCATGAGAGACGGTAAAACCGTAGAGCAAAAACCAATAAGCGCCATGAGTAAGTTAGATATGGTCGCGGCCATGTTGGGCAAAGACCCTGCAGAAATCGCCAAAGGCGGCGCGACTAATTTTGCCGCGACCGGCCAAGTCAGCGATGAGGTGTTGTTCTCGGTGGCGCATTTAAAGGGAGCCGCAGGTTTAAAAGACGTGTCGTTCGATTTGTATAAGTCTGAAATTCTAGGCTTGGCTGGCTTATTAGGGGCGGGGCGTTCTGAGGTCGCTCGGGCGATTTTTGGTCTCGACCATGAAATGAAGAGCGGCAAGATGCATTTGTCTGGGCAGCCTGTGGATTTTAATCACCCTAGCCGAGCCATTGCGGCGGGTTTTGGTTTTTGTTCTGAAGATCGTAAAGAGGATGGGATTATCCCGCAGCTTTCGGTTCGCGAAAATCTCACCCTAGTGTTACTACCCAGAATTGCCAAATACGGCCTGATTGATGAAGCAAAAGAGCGTCAATTAGTGGACGAATTTATTCGTCATCTTGGTATTAAAACCGCGTCCATGGAACAGCCTATCTCCCAACTTTCGGGGGGCAATCAACAAAAAGTCTTGCTGGCTCGTTGGCTGGTCACTAACCCGAATATCTTGATTTTAGATGAACCAACCCGCGGCATTGATGTGGGCGCAAAGGGCGAAATTCAGGCGCTCATTCGACGTCTTGCAGACGACGGTTTAACCGTATTGATGATCTCTTCGGAATTTGAAGAACTGGTTGAAGGCGCAGATCGGGTCATCGTTCTGCAAGATGGTCATAGCATCCAAGAGCTGGCCAATGAGCAACTTACTGAGAATGCCATCATGAAGGCCATTGCTCAATGAACTCACATCAAGGTGAGATGAAGGGAGACAAGCAAATGAACACTTCTGTTTTAGAGGAGCGCAGCAAAGTGCCAGCGACATTATCAGCCAGAGCGCTGTCACAAGTAAAAAATAATGGCGCACTCTGGGCGTTTTTTTTACTGCTGTTGATCAATATTTTGATTACCCCTAATTTTTTACAAATTCAAACTTTATACGTCAATTTAACTCAGGTGGCGACGGTGGCGATTGTCGCAATTGGCATGACGTTGGTGATTGCTTCTGGCGGCATTGATTTATCTGTAGGGGCGTTAATGGCGTTGGCGGGGACCATAGCGCCGATGATCTTTTTGTCAGATTTCGCCGCCTCATGGCCAGCATTAGGTCTAGTTTTGGCGATTGTGGTTGCGATTGCTGTGGCCGGTTTGGCAGGCTTGTTTAATGGCTATTTGATCAGTGTGTATAAAATTCAGCCGATTATCGCCACGCTGATTTTATTTATCTCGGGGCGAGGTATTGCTCAGGTGCTGACCAATGGTGAGCTGCAAACTTTTGATAACCCCAGTTTTGAATTTATCGGCACGGGGCGAATTTTGGGGGTGCCAGTGCAAGCCATTATTACCATAGTGCTGGCGCTTTCCATCGCTTGGGTGATCAAGCGTTCTATCTATGGGCGCTTTTTATTAGCGGTGGGAGGTAATGAGAAAGCCGCCGAATTGGCTGGGGTTCCAGCGAAAAAAATAAAAATGCTGACCTACATGATATGTGGTTTGTTAGCGGGCATCGCAGGGCTTATCTCGACGGCGATTAATTCCGCATCGGATGCCAACCAAACCGGCCAACTGATGGAGCTGGATGCAATATCGGCGGCGATTGTTGGTGGTGTGTTGCTAACCGGTGGTAAGGCTCCGATTCTGGGTGCCGTATTGGGTGCGGCGATTATTCAATTGGTGGGTTATACCCTGCTGGCAAATGGGGTGCACGATGCCGTCGCTATGGTCGCGAAAGCCGTCATTATTATCGTGGCCGTGTATCTTCAGCAAGTGAAGGGGGCGAAATAATGAATATTTTAACAAGGGTGATTAATCTGCCTGGACTGAAGCGAAAAGCCCATGCCTCACGTCAGGCTGAAGGGGTATTGATTGCGCTGGCGGTGATTACTTTATTTGCCAGTTTACGCTATGACGCGTTTCTCAGTGAATACAACATAATGACGTTTTTGGCTTATAACTCGATGTTTATTCTGATTGGCCTTGGCATGTGCTTTGTGATTATGACAGGAGGCATTGATTTATCGGTTGGGTCGGTTGTTGCTCTGTCGAGTGTGGTGGTGGCTAAGGTCAGTGAATATGGTATTGAGGTGGCCTTGCCGGTGGGGATTTTAGTCGGGGTAACCACAGGTACGATTAATGCGCTGGTGATTACTCGGCTCAAGATTGTGCCTTTTATTGCCACTTTGGCGATGATGTTGGGGGCGCGTGGAATGGCCCTGGTGATCTCAGGTAACCAGTCCGTGGATGTGTCTTGGGAGAGCAATTTCACTCAGTTTGGTTTAGGAAAAATGTTTGATTTTATTCCTTGGCCTGTTGTGACTATGTTGCTGGCGTTTGCCTTTTGCTGGTTGTTACTGGAAAAGTTTGCGTTTGGACGCCATGTGTTGGCCATTGGTGGTAATGAAGAAGCCTCTAAGCTCATGGGTTTGGAGGTGAACCGTACCTTATTTGGTGTCTATGTACTCAGTGGCGCTTTGGCTGGTTTGTCTGGCGTGATGTTGGCATCCGGTTTTGGCGCTGGGCAACCCTTAGAAGGGTTGGGCTGGGAGTTATCTGCGATTGCGGCGGTAGTCGTGGGAGGCACTTTGCTGACCGGTGGCTTAGGATCGATTACCTCAACCTTGTTAGGGGCGATTTTATTAGGGCTGATTTTTAATATTTTAAATTTTGAAAATGGGCTAGGCACGATCAGCTTTAGCGCCTATTGGCAGTCCATCATTCGGGGGGGATTTTTGCTGGTTGTGGTGGTGATTCAGGCAAAAATGATGAATCGTAAAAAAGCGCATTGATAAAGGATTATAGGCTTTATGGTAAGGACGATGCAAAGACCGAGTATGCAATCTCAATACAGATATATCGTGGTAGGCGGGGGCTCAGCTGGGGCTGTCGCTGCCGCAACATTAGCTAAAGAAGGCATTGGCAAAGTACTTTTGTTAGAGGGGGGATATAGCCATAAGCACCCCTTGCTGGATATGCCAGCAGGCATTTTTAAAATGATAAATGGCAGTAAATATATGCACTATCATCATACGACACCGCAAGATCATTTGGGCGGACGGGTGCATGATATACCCCAAGGTAACGTACTCGGTGGCGGTTCTTCAGTGAATGCCCAGGTGTATATGCGTGGACGGCCGAGTGATTATGATGAATGGGACACTTTATTAGGCGGTCAAGCTGGGTGGAGTTGGCAAGATGTGTTGCCCCACTTCAAAAGCATGGAAGCTAATAACCGATTACTAAACGACTACCATGGGCACGATGGTCCTGTGTTGGTCTCTGATCCTCAGTACATTGATGATTCGTCGCGGGCGTTTGTGCAAAGCGTGCAGGCGCAAGGCATACCATTCAATGATGATTTTAACGGAGTGCGCCAAAAAGGCGTTGGTTTTTATCAATTTACCAACCGTAGAGGGCGTCGTAGTAGTACCGCTTATGCCTATTTAGACCCCAGCGTTGTGCCTGATAATCTTGATATTAAGTTGCAGCATAAAGTGCATAAGGTTTTGCTAGAAGAGGGCAAAGCCGTGGGAGTGGTGTATGAAAATGACAGCGGCGCTGTTGAAGAGATACGTCTAGATCCTGATGTTGATGGTGAAGTGATCTTAGCGGCAGGTGCTTTGGTGACACCTAAGCTGTTGATGCTTTCAGGTCTGGGTGATGCCAAGCAATTAGCGTCGTTTGATATCGATTGTTTGGTGGATCTCCCCGGTGTTGGCGAAAATCTGATAGATCACCCAGAAGTGCCGGTGATCGCCACGGCCAAGCAAGGCTTTGGCTATTATAAACAAGGTGACGGCTGGAGAATGTTGTTGAATGGCTTGCAGTTTAAGCTATTTGGCAGTGGCCCTGTGACGTCTGCAGGGGTCGAAGCAGGGGCGTTTGTAAACCCTGAAAACCCAGAGCAAGAGGCCAGTATTCAGGCATTTTGTGTGCCTATGGTGTATTTGGATCGAGACCTGCTTAGTCTGGTGAACAACGAATACGGCATGACGATTACCACGGTAGTGGTTAAGCCTGTGTCTCGGGGCTATGTCCGGTTGGCGTCTGCGAACCCTGCTGATGCTCCTTTGGTGTGTCCTAATCTCTTAAAGGATGAACAGGATATGCGAGCCATGATGGCAGGTCAGCGCTTTTTCATTCGTTCGTTCCAGACGGCACCATTGGCAAACTCCATCAAATCCATTGTGATTCCAAACATAAATAACTTAACCGATGAGGCGTTGGAACAGCATTGCCGACAAACTGTTAAAACCAATTATCACCCAGCGGGAACCTGTCGAATGGGGGCCAGTGATGACCCAATGGCGGTGTTAAATAGCCGTTTACAAGTGAAGGGCGTGAGTGGCTTGAGGGTGTGTGATATGTCGGCGGTACCCAGTATTAACGCGGGTAACACCAATGCGGTCGCGATGATGCTAGGAAAGCGTTGCGCTGAGTTTATATTACAAAAAGAGCAATAAGGCGTGAAAGCGGGCAGCAAGCGGTAGCGCTAAAAACATAAGACATAAAAAAGGAGCTTAATACGATTAAGCTCCTTTTTTTGTGGGTCAGTTTTACTTGGAAGCGGCTAAGATTTCATTGACCATCTTGTCGCCATATTGGTTAATAAAATTCGTCCATACCGGTTTAACGGCTTCACGAAAGGCGTCTGAGTCTACGTCGCGGTTTACCTTCATGCCATATGACTCTAGTTCAGCAATCATTTTATCTTCCTTCTCTATGCTCAATTTACGCTGCATAGTCACGGCGTCTTTCGCCGCGTCGAGAATGATTTTCTGGTTCTCTTCGCTTAGTGAGTTAAGCTTTTTCAAGTTCATGGCAAGCACTAACGGAGAATAAGAGTGACGCGTCAAGCTCAGGTATTTCTGTAGTTCATAGAACTTAAACGAAAGTACAATTGGAATAGGGTGATCTTGGGCATCCACCACGCCTGTTTCTAGGGCAGTATAAAGCTCAGAAACTGGCATTTGAGTTGGGTTTGCCCCTAATATTTCAAACATATCACTGAGTGCTGCCGAGCCATTAACACGCATTCTTAAACCGTCTAAATCACTTGGTTTACGAATCGGGCCGCGATTATTGGTGATGTTACGGAAGCCGTTTTCTGGGAAGCCAAGGCCTTTTAAGCCAAGTTTTTCCATGTCATTCAGTACTGATTTACCCACTTTTCCGTCGAGTACTTTATAGGCGGTTTTCCTGTCTGGAAACATAAAAGGGAGGGTAAAGGCTGAAGATTCGGGCAATAGACCTGAATATAGACTTAACCCATTAATGGTAAAGTCCATGATTCCCATGCGAGTACCTTCGATCATTTGTGAGTCTGAGCCCAATTGACCGTGTGGGAAAATATTAATTTTCAGATCCCCATTACTGCGAGACTCAACTTCTTTCTTGAAGTATTCAGACATTGTCTGCTGCAGGTCTGAAGCAGGAGCCGCATGGCCTAGCTTTAAGGTCGTTGCTGCCATCGAGTGACTGGCAGTCAGTGCCATTGTCATGGCAGACGCAAGACCCATACCCTTCAGTAACGTTTTTATTTTTATCATTATTTTTCTCCTTGAGGGTTAACCAATTATCAATTTCATCGGAACAGT
>NZ_QUNG01000019.1 GCF_003387375.1 Marinomonas pollencensis
ACGCCCTTGCGATTCGGATTCTCTTCCCCTCAGTCGGGGTAAGACAGGTTTCTTTCAACCTGACGGGTTTGCCAGCTTCGCTGGGCAAACAAAAAAGGCTCTTTTCTAAAGCGAAAAGAGCCTTCTTGTCATGCCGCCTAAACAGTCTAAAAGCGCGGCAACTCAACCCCCTGAAAAAGAGCATCCACATCCTGACGATTGGGCGATTCCATTGCCTCAATAACCAGGTCTTTTGTTAAATGCGGGGCAAAAGATTCAATAAACTGATACATGTAACCACGAATGAAAGTATTGCTACGAATCCCAATTTTAGTGCAACTGTCAGCAAACAGATGCGAGGCGTCTAACGCCACCAAATCTGTATCCTGATTGGCGTCATAGGCCATTGAAGCGACAATACCAACTCCTAACCCGAGGCGCACATAGGTTTTTATCACATCCGAATCCGCCGCCGTAAACACCACATTCGGCTCAAGCTCCGCCTCCTGGAATGCCTGATCCAGCTGCGACCGCCCAGTAAAACCAAATACATAGGTAACAATCGGGTAAGACGCCAACAACTCCAGCGTTAAAGTCTCAGCTTGCGCCAAAGGGTGATCCTTAGGCACTACCACTGAGCGATTCCATGTATAACAAGGCAGCATGACCAAATTGCCAAACTGCTCTAGCGCCTCAGTCGCAATAGCAAAATCCACCACACCATCATTGGCCATTTCAGCAATTTGCATTGGTGTGCCTTGATGCATGTGCAAAGTAACATCAGGATAGCTGTCCATATAGTCATGGATAATCTTAGGCAAGGCGTAACGGGCCTGCGTATGCGTGGTCGCAATGTCCAATGACCCTTTACGCTCATCACTAAATTCTTTAGCGACCCGTTTAATATTCTGCGTTTGATTTAGAACCTCACCCGCAAGCTCAATGATCTTTTCACCTGCCGGTGTAACATGAGTCAAATGCTTCCCACTACGAGCAAACACCTCAACCCCTAACTCATCCTCTAAAAGACGAATCTGTTTACTAACACCTGGCTGTGAGGTGTAAAGGCTCTGCGCAGTAGCCGACACATTCAAGTCATGACGTGCTACTTCCCAAATATATCTAAGCTGCTGTAACTTCATCGACTACCTTATTCCAAAAAGAGTTAAAAACAGAAGAAAACATTACTTTATAGAATAGAGAAAAACCTCTAGTGTTGCCAGCTTAAATCAGCGAAAGAAAGATTACGATGGATTTTATTTGGTATATTTTTGCCGGCGCTGCCGTTGGTCTTGCGGTGGGCATCACAGGCGTAGGTGGCGGTTCTTTAATGACCCCTCTTTTATTATTATTTGGTTTCCCCACTCACATTGCCATTGGCACAGACTTAATGTATGCCGGCATTGCTAAAAGCACTGGCGTATATTTACATGCTAAACGAGGAAATGTTAACTGGAAAATAGTCAGTGCCATGACAGCAGGTAGCCTACCGGCCTCTTTATTTACCGTTTACGCCTTATCACAATTTGAAAAGCCCGATCACTATCAGCAAATTTTGACTGGCACTTTAGGCATCATGCTGCTCATCACGGCATTGGTTATTATCTTCCGTGGTAAATTGTTAAACCGCTTTGATTTTCAGATGTCAGAACAGCGCAGCTTGAAAGTCATTTTCTTTTGCGGCACAGCATTAGGTGTATTAGTCACCCTTACTTCAGTGGGCGCTGGCGCCTTAGGCACCGCGATTATGATGCTATTGTTTCCAGTCATGCGCGCAAAAAACATCGTTGGTACAGATCTAGCCCACGCGGTCCCATTAACACTTGTCGCTGGGGTCGGACATATTTTTCTGGGCAACGTTGATTACATCCTACTGGCTGGATTGTTAATCGGCTCTATCCCCGCTATATATTTGGGCACCCAGATTTCAACTTATGTGCCTAACAAGGTTTTACAGCCTGTTTTAGCGACCGCTTTAATGGCTTTTGGCCTCAAATACCTTTTCTTCTAAAAAAACGTAACAAAACCGCCAACTGGCGGTTCATAAAAAGCCGAAAACAAGATACTGTTAAACGCTATCAATAAAATGCAGCAAGCAGGAAACTCCGTAATGAGCAACACACCCCTTGAGGACTTAAACATAGCCTCTTTTACCTCTTTGGTAACCCCAACAAAACTTAAGCAAGATTTGCCTGTCAGCGATGCGGTGAGCCACGGCGTAACAGCAGCCCGTGAGACAATCAAAAACATCATGGATGGAAAAGACCATCGTCTGGCCATCGTTATCGGGCCTTGCTCTATTCATGATACCGAAGCCGCTTTAGATTATGCGCGTCGACTAAAAGAGCTCGCAGCAAAAGTAGATGACACTCTGTATATCGTCATGCGCGCTTATTTCGAAAAGCCACGCACGACAGTTGGCTGGAAAGGCCTCATTAATGACCCGAACCTAGATGGCACTTTCGACATTGATAAAGGTTTGCACATTGGGCGTAAGCTGCTTATTGACCTGGCCGAACTAGGCTTGCCATTAGCCACTGAAGCGCTAGACCCAATTTCACCACAATACATTCAAGACCTTATTAGCTGGTCTGCCATTGGCGCACGTACCACAGAGTCTCAAACTCACCGCGAAATGGCTTCAGGCTTATCCGGCCCTGTTGGCTTTAAAAATGGCACAGATGGCTCTATGTCTGTTGCTGTTAACGCGATGCAATCTGTGTCTCATCCACACTCTTTCCTAGGCATTAACGAACAAGGTCAAGTGGCCATCGTTAACACCAAAGGCAATGAATATGGACACGTTGTACTTCGTGGTGGCAATGGCTTGCCAAACTATGACGCTGCCAATGTAGCTAAAGCAGAAGCCGCTCTTAGTTCGGCCAACCTTAAGCACAACATCATGATCGACAGCTCTCACGAAAACTCAAACAAGAAGCCTGAGCGTCAAGTGTCTGTTGTGGAAGATGCAACTCAGCAAATCCTAGATGGCAACAATTCCATCATGGGCTTGATGATCGAAAGTAATATTGGCTGGGGCAATCAAAAAGTGCCTGCCAACAAAAACGACCTTCAATATGGTGTATCAATCACAGACGCCTGCATTGACTGGGAAACAACAGAAAACACCTTGTTGAGCATGGCAGAAAAATTAAAAACAGCGTTACCACAACGTCAACGCGGCTAATTTCTAAGATATCGACAGCCAATACTGGCGACAAAAAAAGGGTGTCAATCGAAAGACTGACACCCTTTTTATTTCGCTTGACTAAGATTACATGAACGCGTTATCAGTAACCGTATGATCCGTGGCGTCTTTCACAGCAGTCAAACCTGGTACTTTTTCAATCAAGGTTTTCTCAACCCCTTCTTTAAGGGTTAAATCAACGGCACTACAGCCTTGGCAACCGCCACCAAATTGTAGAATAGCCACTTGACCATCTACCACTTCCACTAGACTCACCTCACCACCGTGAGAAGCCAAACCTGGATTGATGTCAGAATACAACACATAGTTAATTTGGTCTTCAATCGGGCTATCCGCACTCACCTTCGGCATTTTTGCATTAGGTGCTTTAATCGTCAGCTGCCCACCCATTTTCTCAGTCGCATAGTCAACAAAAGCTTCATCCAAAAAGTTCACTGAATTTTTCTCAATGTAAACTTTTAGCTTAGGCAGATTTAAAATTTCATCTGTTTCATTCACTTCATCAGGGCGGCAATAAGCTAGGCATGTTTCAGCATAAGGCGTACCAGGCTGCTGGATAAATATACGCACAGCAATACCCTCAACTCCCTGTTTCTCAAGCAATGAAGATAAATACTCTTGAGCGCCATCGGTAATAGTAATGTTCATAATAACCCTTCTAAAATCGGTCACATTGTCAATGTGACCATATTACAGCAGATAACCAGCAATGCCAAAGACCGAGTAAAAAACTAAGGTATTTTTTTTCTTTATTTGCGCATTGTGGAAATCCAATAAGCCTTATTAGCAAAACCGCTATAGATATAGAGAAATATTCATTTTTAGAATAAAGGATTTTTGGTAGAGTAGCGCAACTGAAAATTTATTAACGACGGTTTATTACTTTATGTATCAATACGACGCAATTGACCAACAGCTTGTTGATGAGCGTGTAGCGCAATTTCGCGACCAGACACGCCGCTATCTTAACGACGAGTTGAGCGAGCAAGACTTCTTACCGCTACGCCTACAAAATGGGCTTTATGTTCAGCGCTATGCGCCTATGCTTCGCATCGCTATTCCATATGGCATGCTTTCAAGCGACCAGTTGCGCACACTAGCAGATATTAGTCGTCGCTATGACCGTGCTTATGGTCATTTTAGTACACGTCAAAACCTACAATTAAACTGGCCTAAACTTGAAGACGTTCCTGATATTCTGGCTGAATTGGCCAAAGTTCAGATGCACGCCGTTCAAACTAGTGGTAACTGTATTCGTAACACCACTACAGACCAATACGCTGGCGTAATCGCCGATGAAGTGGTTGACCCTCGCCCTTATTGTGAGCTGATTCGCCAATGGTCCACATTCCACCCAGAGTTTGCTTTTTTACCTCGCAAATTTAAAATTGCAGTAAACGCCACAGAATCTGCTGACCGTGCAGCAACCCAAGTTCACGATATTGGCTTGCACATTAAGAAAAACGAAGCCGGAGACATTGGCTTTAAGGTCATTGTCGGTGGCGGTCTTGGTCGTACCCCAATGGTCGGTGTAACCATCAATGAATTCTTGCCGCGCGAAGACTTATTGACCTACCTTGACGCTATTATCCGCGTTTATAACCAACAAGGTCGCCGTGATAATAAGTACAAGGCTCGCATAAAAATTCTTGTTAAAGCACTTGGCATTGAAGAATTCCGCAAGCGCGTTGACGCTGAGTGGGTTCACCTACGCGGCAAAGAAAGCACAGTTCCAATGAGTGAGTTTGAACGCTTGCAAGGCTTCTTTACCGAACCTGCTTACCAAGCACTAGAAAACAACCCTGCTTCCTTGACCAGCAAGCTAGCAGAGAGTGCCGGCTTCGCACGTTGGTATGAGCGCAATACCTTTGAGCACAAAAAACCAGGCTACCGCATTGTTACTTTAACTTTGAAAAAAGCAGGTCAAGCACCTGGTGACGCGACCTCCGATCAAATGGAAAAAGCGGCCACCCTAGCTGACCAGTTCAGTTTTGGCGAACTGCGCGTAAGCCACGAGCAAAACTTAGTACTGTCTGATGTTCGTCAAGATCAGCTGGTTGACGTATGGGAAGCGGCCAAAGAAGCTGGATTCGCAACACCAACACTGGGCTTGCTAACCGATATGATTTGCTGCCCTGGCGGTGACTTCTGTGCCCTAGCAAACGCTAAATCCATCCCAATTGCAGAGCAAATCCAACAAACATTTGATAACTTAGATTATCTATACGACTTGGGCAATATTGACCTAAATATCTCTGGCTGTATGAATGCTTGTGGTCACCATCACGTTGGCAACATTGGTATCCTTGGCGTAGATAAAAAAGGCCAAGAGTTCTATCAAGTATCCATTGGTGGCGCTTCTGGACATGATGCGAGCATCGGCAAGATTCTTGGCCCCTCTTTCGCCCAAGAAGAAATCAGCGACGTCATCCAAAAACTAATGGACGTTTACGTCAGCAACCGTACCGATGAAGAGCGTTTTATCGACACTTACCGCCGCGTTGGCATCACACCATTTAAAGAGGCCGCTTATGCCAAAGCTAATTAAAAACGGCGAAATCGTCGACAATCTGTACACCTGGCAACAGGACAGCGAAAGCGCAGCAACTGAAACGTCTATCGTCCCTATGTCTAAATGGCTAGCTGAACAAAACACCATTGGCCCAGTAGCAGGTATCTGGATCGATGCCGGCGAAGGCGTCGAGTCTTTAACAGATATCGATCTAACGCAATTTGCTGTGATTGGCATTAACTTCCCTGCATTTGTTGATGGGCGTGGTTTTTCCTACGCTCGCTTGTTGCGAGAGCGATTAGGTTACAAAGGCGAAATTCGCGCCCTTGGCAGCTTCATTGCAGACCAGCTTGGCTACCTACTTCGTGTTGGTTTTAATGGCTTTCAATTTGGCGAAGAAGTCGATCTAGAAAAGGCGCTAGCGCTGCATAAGTCATTCTCAATTGCCTACCAAGGCGATGTGAATGAACCAAGACCTATGTTCTTACGTCGTTAAAGTTTAAATCTCTTGTCAGCATTCCGACAAAAGGCCCTTTTAAGGGCCTTTTTCTATTGCGTATTTCGGCTGCCCTGATTATCGTATGATTTGATAAAGTGATTGATTGTTAAAGGATCTTAACGTGTCGAAAAAAAGCATAACCTGCCTTTTTGCAGGACTATTATTGTCAAGCGCCGCTCAAGCAGCGACCGCCTACGTATCAGATATCCAATTTGTTGCGATAAGGGAAGGTCAAAATAACAGTACCCGTGCGGTTGAACGCGGCATTAAAAGCGGCACCCCACTCGAAGTGTTAGAACAAGAAAACGGCTATACCAAGGTGAAAACCCCAAGCGGCAACGAAGGTTGGATTGCCGATTATTTTTTGAGTGATGACGCCGTCACCAGAGATCAGGTAATTTCACTGCAAGCAAAACTTTCTGCACTGTCCGAAAGCAAGCAAAAACTGAACAGCGACTTTCAAGAAAGCAAACAAAAAATTTCTGACTTGAATAACAAAGTGGCGTCTCTGGAAAGCGACAAAACACAACTCATTAAACAGATCCAAGAAAATCAAGCACTCACTGACAAAGCCCAGACCATAGTGACACAAAACAGTGATGTCAGTTATCAACTTGAGTCATTAAAAAAGCAACTCGCTACCGCTGAAGCCGTTGCCGATCAACAAAAAAGCACCACTCAACAAAAGTGGTTTGCCATTGGCGCTGGCACCTTAGTCGGCGGCTTAATCATTGGCCTCTTGATCCCACTTCTATCACGTAAGAAAAAGAGCAGCACAAGCTCCTGGAGCTAAATAGGACTTTAAATGGATGCATCGATAGTACACTCCTTTTTTTTGATTTTTGGTGGAGCGGCTGTCGTTGCATCGATTGCCTTATACACCCGGCAACCAATGATCATCGCCTACATCGCTCTTGGGGTGCTGTTTGGCCCTTCCGCATTATCGTTAATTAACGAACCCAAACTGATGGATGATATGAGCCATGTAGGCATTATCTTCCTGTTATTCTTGCTTGGCCTTGATATGCAGCCAAGCCATCTTATCAATATGCTAAAGAAAGCCTCTTGGATCGCCCTATTAAGCTCAGTGGCTTTTGCTGTGCTTGGCTATTTTATCGCCTTAGCGTTCGGCTATACCGAGATAGAGAGCCTGATTGTTGGCATTGCGATGATGTTCTCAAGCACCATTGTCTGCATCAAGCTACTGCCCACCACCGTACTGCACCACAAGCACACAGGCGAACTGGTGGTTGGATTACTGCTGTTGCAGGACATAATCGCAATTGGCGTTTTATTGGCGTTGTACAGCGTCTCTGGAGGGGGGGATAACGGTATTTGGCAGTACCTGATGCCTCTTTTCGCCCTACCACTTCTGATTGCTGCCGCGTTCTTATTTGTGAAATACATACTTTTAAAGCTGATCACACGCTTCGATCGCTTTCACGAGTATATTTTCTTGGTCTCTATCGGTTGGTGTTTATCAATGGCAGTGGCCGCCGAGTACGCTGGACTGTCAGCCGAAATGGGGGCTTTCATTGCTGGCGTGGCGTTAGCGACTAGCCCCATTTCACAATATATCGCGACGCATTTACGCCCGCTACGAGATTTTTTCCTTATCTTGTTCTTTTTCAGTATTGGTGCCAGCTTCAATTTAAGCTTACTTGGTGTAGTTATTGTGCCCGCTTTGATTTTAGCCGTGGGTGCCATGCTGATTAAACCCGTAGTTTTCCGCTTTTTATTAAAAGGCATCAATGAGGATGCCAGCACATCGTGGGAAGTTGGCTTTCGTTTAGGGCAAGTCAGTGAATTTTCACTGTTAATTGCCTATTTAGCGGCCAATATTGGATTAATTGGCACAGAAGCTTCGCATGTGATCCAGGCAACCGCTATACTCAGCTTCGCCTTATCAACCTATGTGGTGATTCTAAACTTCCCTAATCCGATTGCGATATCGGATAGGTTGCGCAGAGATTAGGCATAAACAGCGACTTTGTAATGAATAATTTCAAAGAATGAAAGGGGGTTCTGAAATGCTTTTCAGAGCCCCCTTTCATTAAACATATAAAATATAATAGAATACCGCGAAATACCTGACTACAAATCAAAAAAAGTCTTGTATACTAACGCGCAAATTTCGTCCCTAACTTATTTAGAGTAATCTAATGGCTGACTTATCAAAATACAGAAACATCGGTATTTTTGCTCACGTTGATGCGGGTAAAACTACTACTACAGAACGTATTCTTAAACTTACCGGTATCATTCACAAAATCGGTGAAGTACATGAAGGCGAATCTACAACTGACTTCATGGAACAAGAAGCGGAGCGCGGTATTACCATCCAGTCTGCGGCTGTAAGTTGTTTCTGGAAAGATCACCGTTTCAACGTTATCGACACACCTGGACACGTTGACTTCACAGTAGAAGTTTACCGTTCTTTGAAAGTACTTGATGGTGGTGTTGGTGTATTCTGTGGTTCTGGTGGTGTTGAACCACAATCAGAAACTAACTGGCGTTACGCTAACGAATCTGGCGTTGCACGTCTTATCTTCGTTAACAAACTAGACCGTCTAGGCGCAAGCTTCTATCGCGTTACAGACCAAGTTAAAAAAGTATTGGGCGCTACGCCACTTATCATGGTACTTCCAATCGGTACTGAAGATGAGTTCGTTGGTGTTGTTGACCTTCTAAGCCGCAAAGCTTACGTTTGGGATGATTCTGGCCAACCAGAAAACTACAGCGTTGAAGACATTCCTGCTGACATGGTTGATCAAGTTGAAGAATACCGTGAAACTCTGATCGAAACAGCAGTAGAGCAAGACGACGACCTAATGATGGCATACATGGATGGTGAAGAGCCTTCCATCGAAGACATCAAACGTTGTATCCGTAAAGGTACTCGTGACCTTGCATTCTTCCCAACATACTGTGGTTCTGCCTTCAAAAACAAAGGCATGCAGCTTCTTCTTGACGCAGTTGTTGACTACCTACCAAGCCCAACAGATGTTATTCCACAAGATCTTACAGACGAAGAAGGTAATCCAAACGGCGAAAAAGCCATTGTTGATGCTAGCGAGCCGTTTAAAGCTCTTGCGTTTAAAATCATGGATGACCGTTTCGGTGCGCTAACTTTCGTACGCGTTTACTCTGGTAAGATCAACAAAGGCGACACGATTCTAAACAGCTTCACAGGCAAAACTGAACGTGTAGGCCGCATGGTTGAAATGCAAGCAGACGACCGTAAAGAAATCAACACTGCACAAGCAGGTGATATCCTAGCAATCGTCGGCATGAAAAACGTACAAACTGGTCACACTCTTTGTGATCCTAAGCACCCTTGTACACTTGAAGCCATGGTTTTCCCTGAGCCAGTAATCTCTATCTCTGTAACACCTAAAGACAAAGGTGGTAACGAGAAAATGGGTATCGCAATCGGTAAAATGGTTGCAGAAGATCCAACATTCCGCGTAGAAACTGACCAAGATTCTGGTGAGACTATCCTTAAAGGAATGGGTGAGCTTCACCTAGACATTAAAGTCGATATCTTGAAGCGTACTTACGGTGTTGACCTTGTTGTTGGCCAACCACAGGTTGCTTACCGTGAAACTATCACGAAAGAAATCGAAGATACTTACACGCATAAGAAACAATCTGGTGGTTCTGGTCAGTTCGGTAAAATCGATTACCGCATCAAACCAGGTGAGCCAGGTTCTGGTTTCACTTTCTCTTCTACTGTTGTGGGCGGTAACGTACCGAAAGAATTCTTCCCAGCCGTAGAGAAAGGCTTTAAGTCTATGATGAACGAAGGTGTTCTAGCTGGCTTCCCAGTACTAGACGTTGAAGTTGAGTTGTTTGACGGTGGTTTCCACGCAGTTGACTCCTCTGCTGTAGCCTTCGAAATCGCAGCAAAAGGCGCTTTCCGTCAGTCTATCCCTAAAGCTGGCGCTCAGTTGATCGAGCCAATCATGAAAGTGGATGTGTTCACTCCTGATGATCACGTTGGTGATGTAATCGGTGACCTTAACCGTCGTCGCGGCATGATCAAAGACCAAGAGAAAGGCTTGACTGGCGTTCGCATCAAAGCTGACGTTCCTCTTTCTGAAATGTTTGGTTACATCAGTAGCCTACGTACAATGACATCTGGTCGTGGTCAGTTCTCTATGGAGTTCTCTCACTACCTACCATGTCCTTCTAACGTTGCAGAAACTGTTATCGCTGCAGTGAAAGATAAGAAAGAACAAGAGAAAAAAGACAAGTAATATTCTTTTACTACCGTCTTAAAAAAACCCGATGTGCTTGCACATCGGGTTTTTTATTGTCCATCAGAAGTAGAGTCCAGATCATATGAGAGAGAAAATTAGCGCTGCAGTTTTCTAACTCTTTTTATAAGCACTGGTTTTTACAAGACATAAAAAAGCGCTTCAAAAAGCGCTGCACAAAACAGGCCTTACTGAAACGCCATTCAAAACCATTCGGTTACAACGAGTGATAAGGATTAAAAAGGCACTGGGTAAGCCTTAAATACCGCCATCACGTCCGCCAACACCTCTTCTGATAGCGCCATATCAAAAGCAGCCATGTCTTCTTTTAACTGTTCAAGAGAGGTTGCACCTATGATTGTAGAGGTGACACCATCTACCTGATCACACCACGCCAAAGCCAACTGAGCAGGGGTCAGTTGATGCTTCTCAGCGACCGCCATGTAACCTTTTACCGCCTCTTCAACCAAAGGCGTATCCCTAAACAAGCCATTACGCTGAGCATAAGACCAGCGACTTCCTTTAGGTCGAGCACCACCAATATATTTACCCGTTAATGCCCCTGCTGCCAATGCAGACCACGGAAGATACGCCACATCCTCATGAAGACAATTTTCAATCAAATAAGGCCAATCTTTTGCGTGCAATAAGCTAAATTCATTTTGAATAGAAGCAACCCTGGGTAAATCATGCTTTTCACTCAAGCGCAGGTATTCATTAATCCCCCAAGTGGTGTCATCAGACAAGCCAAAATGACGAATCTTACCCGCTTTAATACAAGCATCAATGCCCTGAAGAATATCCAACATTTGCGCCGAATGCTCATCACGATCAATATCACTAAAACGGATACGCCCTGGAAAATGCTTGGCGAAATGCGGAGAAGTTCGGTTCGGCCAATGCAACTGGTACAAATCGATATAATCAGTCTGCAGGCGCTTTAATGACGCATCCACCGAGGCAATTACTGCTTCTCCAGTAATAGGCCCACCCTCTCGTATATAATGCAAGCCTGCACCTGCGATCTTAGTGGCCAAGATAAACTCGTGACGGCGTGACGGGTTACGCGCCAACCAGTTACCTATGATGGTCTCAGTCTTGCCGTAAGATTCAGGGGTCGGTGGCACGGAATACATTTCTGCGGTGTCTATAAAATTCACACCCTGCGCCAGTGCATATTCAATTTGTTCATCCGCTTCCGCTTGATTGTTCTGAGTACCCCAAGTCATGGTACCTAAACACACACGAGAAACCTCTAAACCCGTTCGGCCAAGTGGTACATATTTCATCATTTCGTCCTTTTGTATTTAGAGCAGCACGATTCACATCGCGCCAAGGTAGTTAGCCTTAATGTAATAAAAAACAAACTTACGAGCCAGTTTTATCAATGAAAACAATAAGGATTGACAGAAAGCAAAGCACAGGGCCCGATCTGATTTGGCGGGAAACAAAAGACATACCACCCCAGCAAAGCACCAACGTAGCGCTGGCAACCTTACTAGGGGACAAGACATAACTTAATTATCAGGCAAGGTGACATTCACTTCTAAAATAGAACAGTCTTCAATGTTCTCCAGTTGGATCTGAACATCATCACTGCCAACTTTAACGTACTTTCTGATCACATCAATGATTTCTTGCTGCATTTGAGGCAAGTAATCCGGCTGTTTACGCTTACTACGTTCATGCGCAACAATGATTTGCAGACGATCTTTGGCAACCGACGCCGAGCTTGGCTCACCCTTGCTCTTAAAGTAATCGAAAATCCCCACACTAACCCCCTAACAATCGTTTGAAAAATCCTTTTTTCTGGATATCCAGAAAGCGTAATGGGCGCTCTTCTCCCATTAAGCGATCCACCGCATCAGTGTAAGCTAAGCCCGCTTCTGACTCGGTATCCAAAATAACAGGCGTCCCCTGGTTGGAAGCCTTCAATACCGCTTCCGACTCAGGAATAACCCCTAGTAAAGGAATCGCTAGAATATCTTCTACATCAGAGACGCTTAACATTTCACCTAATGCCACGCGCTCAGGGTGATAGCGAGTTAACAATAAATACTCTTCAATTGGCTCCTTACCTTCTTCAGCACGACGCGATTTGCTTTGTAAGATGCCCAAGATACGATCAGAATCTCGAACGGAAGAGACTTCAGGGTTGGTGACCACAATAGCGGCATCTGCGAAGTAAAGGGCCATTTGAGCACCTTTCTCAATACCTGCTGGCGAGTCACAAATAATATAATCAAATTCTTTTGCTAATTCTTCCAAGACACCTTGAACCCCTTCTTGGGTTAACGCATCTTTATCTCGGGTTTGAGAAGCAGGAAGAATAAACAGATCCTTAGTACGTTTGTCTTTAATAAGCGCCTGTGACAAAGTCGCTTCTTTATTAATTACATTAACAAAATCATAAACCACGCGGCGCTCACAACCCATAATCAAATCCAGATTACGTAGCCCCACGTCAAAATCGATAATAACTGTTTTAAACCCTTGTAATGCAATCCCCGTCCCTATCGCCGCGCTGGATGTTGTTTTACCAACACCGCCCTTGCCTGAGGTGACCACTATGATCTTTGCCAATGCCATATCCCCCGATGACCCAACTAAGAGCCAATCCATAAAATATATATAATATTATTAATGCTGTTACAGCGGTATAATTTCTAAACTATCGTCAACCAATAACACTTGTGCTGCGTCTTTCCAAACCATTTTTTGCAAAGCATCCATTAACATGAAGTTGCCCGCTATGGAGACAAGTTCAGCCTCCATGCTTTTACAAAAAATTCGCGCATCTAGATTGCCTTTTACTCCGGCCAACGCCCGTCCACGAAGTGCACCGTAAACGTGAATATTGCCATCGGCTAACACTTCAGCGCCTGCACTCACCTGCGCTAAAATAATCAAATCCCCTTCCGCGTAGACTTGCTGTCCAGAGCGGATAGGCTTGCTAATGATCTTTGTCGATTGCGGCACCAAGCGCTCTTCGACAACCGTTTTCACTACCACATCAGGACTAGAGGCTTCACGAATAGGCTCAGGTACATGGATCGGACGCGTCTTACTCGCTGGTAATAAAGGAATCGTCACATCAGCGGACCAGAGAGGTTTATTCTCTTGGGCACAGCGCCAACCAATCACACCAAGCCCCAAACCATTAAGCGAATCTACCAAAGACTCAAACTCATTAAAGGGAACTTCTTGCTCCACTTTCGATAAATCAACAATAATCGGCGCTTGATTAAAGAAATGCGGTACTTGAGCAATCTTTTCTTTCAACTGAGCAATAATGTTTTGCCTTGAAAGCGTTTGAATTTCAAGCAACACCGTAGTCACTACACTTCCTTTTAACTGGAAGCTTGAGTCTGTCATGCAAACTATCCTTTTGTTATCCCCAAATACTCTTTATGAGTAATGGGCGAACTCAGCCTTCATTGAGCCAAGTATGAAATTAACTTATTCTATCAAGGTTACTGATTAAAGAAAGGCGTTCAGCAAAGTCTTTTCAGCAAACATAGACATTGCTTACCCTCTCTAAAGCATCTTAGATTCTATTTTGTACGCAATTATGAGCGTAACAATAAGCAATTGATTAATATAATGTTTTACGGTTTATTTACAAGGTTGTTCCGCTGTTTCTGGGGAAAACTTTTACCGAGCAATGCACCCTATATAAAATCTCTTCTATTATTTCACAGCAAATTCTGCAGACAGCCTACTGACGCCTAATCCACCTTGTTTAGTTAACCGGATTTGTACCGGAATACGCTCTTTCAACGCTTGTATATGGCTTATGATGCCGATAGTTTTTCCAGAAGACTGTAAATTATCCAGGGCATCCAAAGCGGACTCTAACGTTTCGTTATCTAACGTGCCAAAACCTTCATCTAAAAACAGCGAATCAATACTAGTTTTATGTGAAACCAAATCAGACAAGGCCAAAGCAAGCGCAAGACTGACTAAAAAAGATTCCCCTCCAGATAACGTTTTCGTATCTCGGGAAGCATTTGCCTGCCAGGTATCCACCACAGACAAGGCCAAAGCCTCATCCTGCTTACGTTGCAGTTGATATCGTTTATGCAACACCAAAAGGTGCTGATTGGACAAATAAACCAAATGATCTAGGGTTAACCCTTGGGCAAAACGACGAAATTTAGCGCCATCGGCTGAGCCAATCAAATAGTTCAGCCTTTCTAAATGCTTCATGGCTTCGCGGCGCTCTAGCAACAACTGAGCCGCCGATTTGGCCTGCTTTCGGCGTGCTTGTTCTTCGTTGATTTTCTGCGTCACCACACCCCATTCTCGATCCCGAGACTGGCGCAACGCCGCTAACTCATCGACCTTAGCGGATATCTGCTCAATAGAGGCGTTTTGCTGCAAAGCATCCTGCGGTTGTTCTGCCAAGTGTTGTTCATACGCTTGCTGCGTTTGTTTCAGTAAAACCTGCTGTTGAGACAAGGCGTCTTTAAGCGCTTGCGCTTGTTCTTTTAACGCTGTTAGCTGCTCAATAGGCAAACAAGACGCTCGCCACTGTTCACTTCCTTCAAAGCCATTTTCTAATAGCGTGCGTTGCCAATCGGTCTCTGCTTGATCACGCTCTTCTCGCAATAAACTTTGCGCTGCCACCAGGGTCGCTAAGCGGGCCTTGTTCGACACTAAAGCCTGCGTCGCCTGTTGTAACGATTCACTTGCCTGTGTTTGCGCTGCCACGGCTAAAGCAACTTTCTGATCAACCGCTTGTTTTAATGAAGTAACACTACCGCCTCCTAGCAATGACGCCAATGATGCTTTTACCTCACTCAAAACGAGGGCGACTTCAGACACTTTGGTTCGAGCTATCGATTCCTGGTGTTGGCTTTCCTCAATATTTTTCAGTGATATTGTTAATTCATAAGCAAGCTGTTCTTTTTGTTGTTGCAGAGCCAGATAACCTTTTTGGCTTTCGCGCCATTCACTCATCGCGCCCTGCAACTGGGACAAAGCGTCAGCCAGAGACAATTCAAAATAACAAGCAGGGAGGCTAGCTTGACGCATCTCACCCAACAAAGACTCAGTCAGTTGAGCCTGCTCAATGTGTTTTTGTTGCCAGTTATTCTGCTCTGACTCTAACGCTTGCAACAGCAACTGGCACTGAGACTGGCTCTGCGCGCAATGCTGCTGTGAGGCTTGGCAGGCTAAGGTCAAAGCCTGCTTTTGTTCCTCTAAACGAAGGCGCTCTTGATTTAATTCATTAAGTCTTGCGGCATTGTGTCGCAAACCTTGCCATTGCTGATCAACTTCTTGGACAAAGACGGATATTTGCTCCTGATTGAGCAGATCAACTTCTTGGACAAAGACGGATATTTGCTCCTGATTGAGCAGATCAATATCATCTTGTATGTTCAGCTGGGCGCCAATCTCATTCAGTTCACCAGCAATAACTTGCAACGCTTCGGCCATTTGTCCACGCTGCTGTTGGCTCCACTCGAACTTAGCACGCAATTGATCTAACTCAGAAGATAAGCGTTGCCCATTACTGGCAAGCTGCTCTAGCTCAGAGGTTAAACGTTGTAAGTTTTGTTGGCTGTCCGTTACCTCTTGGTACAGCGCCTTACTCAAATCATGATTGTCAGAACCACATAAAGGGCATGCATCCTGTTCTGTTAGGGTTTCGCGTAAGCTGTTTAACACCAAGATATGACGCTCGGCATCCACTAGCTTAGCCGCTAGGTTGAGATGATCTTGCTTCTCTTTGTAGCGCTCTCTTTGTTGTAATAAATGACGGTTTTGCTGCTCGATCTGAGCTGCCATAGTCACAAGTGACGCATCCATCTCGGCAATCTGTTTTTGCTGTCCTTGAAACTGATCACTTTGCTTTAACAAATTTTGTGCTTGTTGCTGACGCCAGCGAGCCTGATGGTAACCCTGTTGCCACTCTTCCATCGTCTGCTGTGAAGACAAGGCCATAAACTCATCTGTCACTTGCGCAAGCTGTTGCTGAATAGCCTCAAGGTTCGACTTGGATTGCGCCAGCTTCGCATCATATGATTGCGCTTGCTGCTTGGCCTCTTGATGCTCCTGTTGCAATGTTTTGATCGACTGTTCAAGGCCTATACTCGCCTCAGTATTCGCACTAATCCCCTGTAATTGATGCTGCCAACTCGATAATTGAGTTTCAATCATCTCAGGGGAAGACCACTGATTTAAGATGGCTTCACTTTTTAGGCAAGCT
Organism: Marinomonas pollencensis; assembly: GCF_003387375.1. Classification (GTDB taxonomy): domain Bacteria; phylum Pseudomonadota; class Gammaproteobacteria; order Pseudomonadales; family Marinomonadaceae; genus Marinomonas; species Marinomonas pollencensis. The sequence goes on from NZ_QUNG01000019.1 coordinate 16,672, forward strand.
TGTTCTATATTAATTTGCTTGTCTTTTAAGTCATCTATTTGCGTCTGCTGAAGCTGATGCTTCTGTTGCGTTTGCTTTAACCGCGCTTCAGCTTCTTCATACTGAGATTGCGCTACCTTTTCACTGGCCAATAACGGCTGGATTTCATGATTGATTTTTTCATTTAGGGCATCGGCCTCTAACCGAGCTTGTGACAAACTTTGTGATGCTTGATTGGCGACTTGTTCGGCGCTGTCTAACTGAGACGCTAAATCGACTTGTGACGCTTCAGCAGCACAAATTTCCACCGCTTGCTGATCAAATCGAATGGCAAGCGCTTGCCACTTATCATAGCTAGGCTGTAGCCTCTGGGCTAACAGGGTTTGCTCTAGCTGTTCTCCCTGTGGAGCAAAATCTGCCAACGCCTGAGTCGCCGCCTCGACCCCCTGTAAATGCTGTGATTTCTGTTTTTCAAGACGGTCATTAGTTGTTAGCCAAGCTAAGCTTTTCTGATGTTTTATGAGCAACTCAGCGCTGTCTTTGGCTTGCTTTTCTAAATCACGTTCTTGCTGCTGAAGTGCTGCTAAGTCCTCATCACTCAAGAGTTGGTACTGTTCATTCACCGACTCTAATGCTGCAATGGCTTGTTTTTCTTGTTTGTGCTTTTCAAACACCCATTTTGATACATCACCATATATTTCCGTACCGGTTAGTTCTTCCAGTAGTTCTGCACGATCATTAGGAGAGGCGTTCAAAAAAGCAGAAAAACCACCTTGAGCCAATAACATAGACTTAGTAAAACGGCCAAAATCTAAGCCCGTCAGATCGGCTATTTGGGCAATTTTCTCGTTGATTTTAGTGGTAATGATCGTACCGTCTCGCTCGCTCAGCTCACAGCTAATAGGCTGTAAATTACCATCACTTACCCCACGAGCTCGACGCTGACTCCAAAACGCTCGGTAGCCTTTTCCCTTTATTTCAAATTCTACTTCCGCCATACATTCAGCGGTATGACGTGTCATCAATTCGTTATCATTCGCCGAAACTGTCATTCTCGGCGTGCGATGATATAAGGCTAAACAAATGGCATCCAATAACGTCGATTTACCCGCACCGGTCGGCCCTACGATGGCAAACACACCGGCATCATCAAACGGGCTCTTGGTAAAGTCGATTTCCCACTCACCTTTAAGTGAATTCAGATTTTTTAGACGCAGCTTGCAAATTTTCATGCTTCTGCTTCCTTATCTTCTTCCATTTCTAGCAAACAGCGCTGAAATAAAGCCGTCAATTGCTGGCTATCCTCTTCCTCTAAAGACATATTAGCTTTTAAACTTTGCTCAAAGACATCTGCCACACTTAGTTCGGACAAGGTTTGGCGTTGCTCAAAAGCGGAATCACTTAGCGCATCGCTGCGCTTTCGCATCACTCGCAAAAGCTCGATAGGCTTATCCACTATTGCCTCCATTAAGCGTTTTTGCACATCGCTTAAATAGTCGTCAGCCAATACCGTCACCTCTAACCACAAGGTTTTACCTTGCTCTTTTTCGCGCGCCAAATCCAACTGTTCAATAGCCTGGAACACTTCTTCTAAACTCCCTGCAAGGCTCTGCATCGACTGAAACCGTGGAATGCTTTCAATTTTAATTGGCTGATCATCATCCGAGAACAAATCTCGTGCCATTGCTCGTTCAGCTAACGCCTCAGTGTCTATAATAACCAAGGATTTCTCACGACTCAGCTCATCAAAACTTAACGGAATAGGAGAACCACTGTAACGAAACTTGCCATCCTGACTTATCGCCTGGGCACGATGTATGTGCCCTAATGCTAAATAATCAAACGCAGGAAACACAGAAGTTGGCAAGGCCTCTAAAGTACCAACATACAGATCACGTACCGACTCACTTATTTGGCCACCCATCGCAGTCAAATGACCCGTACCGATAATTGGAACAGGAGAGCGCAACGTTGTATTTTTGGCCTTCGCCACTTCATAAACAGATTGGTAGAAATCTCCAATTTGCGTCATTAGCTCATGCTTTTTTTCCTGCTCAGACTGACCTTGGATACTCTTCATCACATCTCTTGGTCGCAAATAGGGAATGGCACAGAGCCAGGCTGCAGTCTCTTGCCCTGGATCTAGTAAAGGAATCACATGGGATTCAAGATCATCAGGCTGTGCCTGTGCTAATACGTGAGTTCCTAAATATGACAACAGGCTTTTAGATTCATTTAGCATACTGACGGAGTCATGATTGCCACCCACAATCACCAGCTGGCAATTCACTGCTTTTAAATCCAACACCAATTGATGGTACATTTCTCGAGCATAGCTAGGCGGTGACCCCGTATCAAACACATCACCCGCAACAATAACCGCGTGAACCGACTCTCGCTCGATTAGCGCCAGCAACCAGGCAATAAAAGCGGCGTGTTCATCGCGGCGCGATTTGCCCATAAAATGTTGGCCAAGATGCCAATCGGACGTGTGTAGAATTTTCATGTACAACCTATTTCAATAAATTCTAAATACTGCAAAGCCGCTTCATTCATCAGCGCACAAAATGCAATTGATTAACTCGTATTCGTAGAGGGCGAAGCACCTGACCCCAAGCGCTTTCAGAAACATTTTGACCGTGGTAAATAATATGCAACAACGCTCCACCAGCAGCTTCTCGAGCTATCCTAAGAAACTCAGTCAGCCCCTTATCTTCCTCTAAAACGGCGACATCATCCAAAGAGTAATGTCCTAGATACTGACTAGAAACACCTCCCAACGCCTTTTTCCAATAAGGTTCAAATACTCGGTTATGCGCCGCACAGACCACCACAACCGGTTTCTCATCAAGCCCCAACTCATACAACAAACGGCCTTTACGGACTCCAGATACACTGCTTACCTGAAGCGAATCCTGCGATCCCAACGACAAAATGAATGACCAAACCGCGGCAGGCAACCGAGACTTTTGAAGCACAATAGACAGATTATCGCCCGCTGCATTCACCGCAATACACTCAAACGCTTTCTCTTCTTCATCAATACCATCAATTGGGACACGCACATTAACCCTATCGCCAAAAGCGTCATCGCTTGGCCCTAACAAGGTCAGTGCGACGGCATCATCACCAAGCATCTCACTATCAAGTAAAGAAAAAGTAGTAAAAACAAAGGGCAGTTGGATGGATAAGGATAAATTTGAAAGAACCGTTGTTTGGCATGATAGAAGTGGGTGTCCATGCTCATTATCAAACAAACGGCATGCCCCGCACACCCCAGCCCGGCAACCATAACGTACATCACTTCCATGAGACAGCAACGAAGACAACAGGTTATCCCCTTCCCGGACCTCCATTTCCTTACCATCTAAACAGATAGACCACGTTTGAGAGCTCATATTTCAACCTAATCTAATCATAATCACCCTATTATGCCATGAACTATCCAGACACCCACTTTACTTTTATCAAGACACCCACTTTAGGAAAATTATTAAGACACCCACATAGATACGGCTAGTCACACATTACAAAAAGCTAAGACAGTCAGCTCAACACACATAAAAAGAGTGAATCACGAACGATTAGGGCAAAAGAAAGAAATAGATAGGAAAAAGCAACAACTAATACCACCAGGTATTCTCAAAAGCTAACTAGTGTTGGATAGGCTAACGTAGGGTGATTTAAGCAAAAAGTTTCGCACAGCCTTGTCGAGGCTTTCGTAACCTTCGGTTGCTCTGACAATATTGCGAAATAGAAAGCTCTCCCCCAACCACACTCGATGTGTATTGAGAAAATTTAGTCGATATGCAAAGCCAATTATCAGAGGATATATGGAGCCGCTGAAGTATTGGTAGAAGTGACGCATCAATCACTCCGGTTTTATCCTGTCTAACAATACGTCCAGTCATATCAATCAGTTCTAAGTAGTCCAACAACAAAAAAGGCAATCCGTCGGGCATATCTTTTCTAGGGTTACCGATAAATGGGAGTAACCCTGTTGGCTGCGATTGATGCTTTAGACTATTTATTCGTTTCTTAACACTTGTGAACTCCGACTTCTCAGGAGAGTCACTTATCCCTGAGCGCAATGGATTCAAATCAACATACGCCATGCAAGCAAGCAATGCGGCTTCATCCAACAGTGCTTGAGATTTAAAGCGCCCTTCCCAAAACCTTCCTGTACAAGTGTCTTCAAGATTAGCTCGCCTCGCAATCGGCTCATTTAACTCTCTCATAAACCAACTGATATCCATCAAGCGTTTTTTATACGCTAAGGCAGCTTCTTCTACTAAAGTTCGAGCAAAATCTGATTGAAGCTCGCCTTTCATATACTGTTGAGTAAACTCAGTACCTTTGTGTAATTTATGCCATCGAGCTAATACTTCTGATGTTGACCACGTCCCTGCTTTATCTTTGTTAATACGGAGCACTAGATGGAAGTGATTGCTCATCACCGCATAAGCGCAAACGTCAATAGAAAAAATCGTCGCTAGAAATAAGAGCCTTTTTTCAACCCAAGCCCTACGGTGCTCATAATTCCGCCCAGTTTCAGCGTCTTCTCCACAGAGAAAAGCACGACGCACACAACGTGAGACGCAATGATAGTAAGGCGTATCATCAAGACTTATTTGCTGACTTCTAGGTCTCGGCACGTTGCTTTCTCCAAATAAAAAATACTGTATATAAAACCAGTATAGAAGAAGTTTTTACTTCCTCAAGGTTTTATTAATAGCATTACGCTGAAATAAGGGGGAGATAAGAAAGGCGCTCATTGCGCCTTTCTTATGCTTAACTTGGGCATTTTATCTTTTCGGTACAGAAGCTAATAATGCAACGAGTAAATTCCAGAAATCACCGACGGAGTCTATTTCCATTCTCTCAGTAGGTGAATGTGCGCCCCGAATATTAGGCCCGAAAGAAACCATCTCCATTCCCTCATACTTTGCACCAATAATCCCGCACTCAAGACCGGCATGAATCACTTTCACATTCGCCTCTTGTCCTGTCACCTCTTTATGAACAGCTAAAAAGTGTTTCAATAATCCTGCCTGGGGATCAGGACGCCAACCTGGATACCCATTTTCCAAAACGACACTGGCATCAATCAAACTGAATGCAGATTTAGCCGTGTTTGAGAGATGCTCAACAGCAGAGTCAACCAAAGATCGTACCAATAAACAGGCATCAAATGACTTGCCGCCTTGTGAATTATTTTTAAGATTAATCACGCCTAGATTACAAGAGGTTTCTGTTACTCCCTCTAAGTCAGGGCTCATTCGGTGAACACCATGAGGGGCGCAGCTCAAAGCATTGATTAATGCATTTTGAAATTCGATTGCCAATTGTTTATCTACTTTACCTTCAGCTAGTATTAGCTTCAAATTGGTTTCAATAGCAGCGTATTCCACGTGGGTGTCTTGTTTAAATTTCTCGATACACTCTTCTATGGCAACTTTGTTTTTAGGATCATAATTAAATGTGGCACTCGCCTCACGAGAGATGGCGTTACGCAAAGTACCGCCGCTAAAAGACGTTAAGGCAAAGTCGCTTGTTAATTTAAGTTTGTTTAACAATCTAACCAACAATACATTGGCATTCGCACGGCCTTTATGGATGTCTAAACCCGAATGTCCACCGCGTAAACCAGCAATAGTAATCGTTAAAGCCTGAACTCCTTCCTCTGCTGGTAAAGCGTCATATTGCTTATCTACATTGATATCTATTCCACCAGCACAACCAATGTACACATCACCACGGTCTTCTGAATCTAAATTAAGTAGAATTTTCCCTTTGAGAATCCCTTCCTCAAGCTGAAGAGCACCACGCAGACTGGTCTCTTCTTCAATGGTAAACAGAGCTTCTATTGGGCCATGTGATAAGTTATTAGACTCCAAAACAGCCAATGCCGCGGCAACACCTATGCCATTATCTGCACCTAAGGTCGTCCCCGTAGCGTGTACCCATCCATCGAGCACTCGGGTGACAATCGGATCGCGCTCAAAGTCATGTTCAACCCCAGCATCTTTTTGCGCCACCATGTCTAAGTGCCCTTGCAACACAACCGTTTCGGCACACTCCATACCCTTAGTAGCCGCTTTTCGGATTAATAAATTACCCACAGGGTCAACATACGTTGTTAAACCAAGTTCGTGTGCCCAAGCAATCAAATGCTCACGCAAAGCAGCCTCATGGTATGAGGGCCTAGGGATATTGCAAAGGGTTTGGAAATGTTTCCAAATGGCATGTGGTTCAAGGGTCGTTAGAATTTGATTCATAGCTATCTCTTTGTTATTTCGCAAATATGCATAAGCGCATTATTGCAAACACAGAGTATGAAGCAATTGAAATTAGCATTAGAGGCTATGCAGAAAACGTATGCCCTGATGAATTGCAAAGCCTATGCTCTGACATCATGAAGCAATATTATCAATGCTCTCATAGGCTTGTATGATCGACTCATGAACAAGGTCAACACACAACAAGTTAATCATATGACCTTTATTAGGCAGCTTTTGCACTGTCAAATCACTTTTTTTAAAGAGCGAATCGGCAAAATCTGCATTTCTAGGGTCGGTTAACTTATCGTGAGTCCCTTGCATAATATGAATAGGCACAGAGAGGTTCACCATTGCCTCTTGCTCCTTAAGCAGACTTTTAGATAATCCCAAAATTTCTAGATTCGAATGATACCAATGCTTTTTGACGCAATAACGTGGTACACATGCAAGCAAACTATTGTACCAACGATGCTTTGCCAATACCGGGTTAACATCTCCCGCCAAAATCAATATACTTCGTACAAATTCTGGGTACCGAGACGCCAATATTGGCACTAAAGACCCTCCTAATGAATGCCCAACCAAGACGATTTTTTGCTGTTGATTTTGCTCGTAAAGAGTCTTTATGACAGGGCCAAGCAAATTCGCTTGCACCGATAATTGGCTAGGGAAAAAATTTTCTTCAAGAGTAGAGCGCCCCCAGCCCGGTCGATCAAGCGCAACCACTCGAAACTGTTCCAACAACTCTTCTTGCAGAAAATACGGTGCAAAGGACTCCCAGCTACCAGGGCTACCGTGCACAAAGAGCACCGTGGGGCGGCTAACCTCCTGCGAGTCACTACTAACAAAATGTAACTTTCCTTTATAAGCATTACCCATACCACCGGATTGCAAAATAAATGATTCGATTAAATCTGGGGTATTGCGAATTTGCGCTGCTAGATTCACATTGTTTTCTGCTTCTTCTGGTAATGCCGTACCCGTAATAACTCTAGCTACTAGTTGCGTAATAAACCCCATAATTCTGCTCTCTTTAATGTGGGTGTCTTGATAACACTATGATGTGGGTGTCTTGATAACACTAGCGGCCGTTTAAATAGTGCTGAGCTTCTTCTCTTCCCATGTATTTTGCTAGGGTCGTGAGGGGCACTTCTTTTAAGTTCACTACAATCAATCCATCTAGGCAGTTTTGGAATGCTGGGTCGACGTTGAAGCACACTAACTTGCCATTCATTTTCAAATATTGACGAAGTAAAACGGGCAGACCTTTTCCTTGCTCCATGCGGGACAAGACTTTTGACAACAGCTGCACACTTGCTAACGCTGATAGCAAGCCCGATTCCCAGAATGAGCCGTTATTTTGAGATAAAGGTGTCGAGGGCGTCACTAAGCGTGCTTTTTGTTCATCGTAATAATGCACAGATAAGGTTTCCGCCATAAGCTGGCGAGCCACTAAGCTGTAATCATTACTGATACTGACAGGCCCAAATAAATGAGTATATTTCGGGTGACGATATACAAAAGTAGCAATGCCTTTCCACAGCATTAATAAAGCATTGAGGCTTTTTTGATATGGCTCTGCAACCACTGATCGACCCACTTCAATACTTTCATCCATAGTGTTTATAAACGCTTGGTCGTAATGAAACAAGCTACGTGAATACAGGCCTTCCAGTCCTTTTTCAGCGATCAATTCATCGACCATACCCAAGCGGTAAGCACCAACTAATTGCTTGTCTTTTTTATGCCAAACAAACAGCTGTAGGTAATAAAGATCATAATCGTCTAGGTCACAGGCTAAGCCGCTGCCTTCCCCCACGGCTCGAAAATTGGCTTCACGAACACGTCCAATTTCTTGCATTAAAAACGGGATCGATTGGGCTGGTGCGCAATACACGGCAAAGTCGCCCTGATCCAATAAATGATCGGATGCCGGCAAAGCATTTATTTCAGCCTCTAATACATCGGCGTCAAGGGCATCGATAATAGGCAAGGTGAAAACAGGAGCAGCCTGATCACTTTTTTCTAAGTTGGTCGACCCCATCAAATAGGTATTCAGACGAAAATAGTTCACCATGTCCTTATCTGATGAAAAATCACTCACTTCACTAAAAGGGATGGCGGAGCCAATAGATATCGCAATATTACTCGAGCTTTTGTTAAGTAGCTCACGACCTAGCATCGCGCTTCTCAATAATGGGTGAAGCGTACCCGCGCGATAAAACCAAGGGCTATTTTGACCATTGATAAAAATAGGAACTGTGGTCGCTTGACTGTGTTTAACAAATTTCGCCACCGAATTACGCCATTCAATGTCCGCTAAGTTAGCAGACCCTTTAGGGTAAGTAGACACTTCTCCTGCGGGAAACACCACTAACAAACCACCGTCCGCAAGATGGCGATTCGCCTCTACAATCGCCGCACTATTTATCGCTCGGCTGCTTTTACCTCCAAATACATCCACACCGATGAACAAATCATTGATCTCAGGCAAGCGCTTAAGTAGCTGGTTAGCGAGCACTTTCACATCACTGCGAATGCTGCCAATTAGGTCGGCTAAGATAACACCTTCAATGGCGCCCAGCGGATGATTAGCAACAATAACCACAGGTCCATTACTAGGGATATTGTCACGCACGCCTAAAGCTACCTCATACTGGATATTTAACGCTTCCAAGGTATAGCTCATAAATTCAAAGCTGCTCAAGTTTTCTGGGCGCTTTTGATACAAGGCGTCTAGCTTATCTAACCCGGTTATCCACTCTAATAAAGATTCGCCAACGCCAAACGGTGTAACGCGGGGCAAACGAAATGGGCTGCTCAATAGAATCTCTTTTAACATAATGGCTCCCCATCTTCATTCAACGCTTGGCAAGGCGTTTGACGCTTTGCCATGATATTGCGAATCACTATAAAACTACCGGTAAACCACACAGCACAAGCCAAAATAAACAAGGTACCGCCATCATTACCGACTATTTCACCTGCGGCATTAAACTCTGGCATGTGAATACCAAGAGGAGTAAAAAGATGGAAGTAAATCGCCCCAGACATAACGCAGACTGTCATCAAGGCGCCATAAAAACGCAAGCGCGTAAACAACAAGATACTTGCGACCAACTCCGCGCTACCGACCAAATAAGCCCCATAATCACGAAACCAATGGAAACCTGACCAGGTACTTAAAATACCGAAAATATACTGGGTTTCGTAAGATCCCGAGAATTTAAAAAACAGTGATTGAATAAAAACAAACGCAATAAAAATAACCGGAGCATAAGGTAATAGTTTACTTTTCATAGCACTCTCCATTATTCACTAATCAACTGTGGCCAAACTCTATCGGCTTTATGAATAAAATCGGTTGGGGCTTTATCCCATTTTGATTTGATATCAGCGTCATAATTTAAATACAGCTTATCGTTTACTATCGCCCATTGATGAGGATCAGCTGGGGCAAAAGCACGCTTTTCTGCAACCGCCCAAGCGCAATAACCACCGTATTGCGGCGCGTATTTCTTAGGGTTTTGCTCAAACAAAGCTAAGTTTTCTGCACTTGAAAAGTACCAATCCGCGCCCTTGTATTCGCTAACAAATTGAGCATCTCCTTTTACCGGTTTATGTTGTGTAAAATACGCAACCGTATCGTAGCCTTTGAGTGCTTTATCACTAAAATACCCCGTATAAATAGGATCTTGGGCATAACTAAATGCACTAACGAATAACAGCAGTGATAATAAATATTTCATAGTAAACCTCTAATAATCGAATCTTTTAACTCTGGTGTGACGGGGTAGAGAAACTCGCTGCAACGCCAGTGCTGCGGTGGTCAAATTCTCACAAGGAGCACCACCAAGGTAGGACATACTGTGTTCGTAGGGAGTCACTTCAACATGGGTAAAACTGACCGTATGTGCATCTTCTCGATGCATACAAAAGGAATGATGTAATTGCTCTGAGTCATGGCTCTTATGCAAAGCAAGTAGCCTTGAACAGCTTTCTCCCTGCTCAATACAATCTTTATATGCTTGACCTCGTGCCTGCTGGACACTCTTTAAGTCCACACCAGAAGAAAAACGGGGCGACCATTCAGGAAAAACTGCAGCCTGTAGCCCATTCCATTCAAAAGCCATGACTTTCTGCTCGCTGCGCGTTAACTGCGGATCAAAGGCCAATAAGGTGAATGGGGCAAAGCGAGACAACTCCAGAGTATCAAACGCCGCTGTTAAGGTTTTAATATTCGCTTCGCTTGATAAACGCTTTACTAACTGTCCACGGCTGATTAATTGCCCACTTGGAACCTGCCCTTGATAATTGTTTAACAGGCACAGGGTCAAGCCGAACTCATTAACACTGATCCAACTGCCATTCGCTACTGGATCGATCGGCATCAAGACGCTAACACCACTCAATGACAAGTGCTGAGGCGGTAATGCTAAAGCTCGATGCTTCTGTTCATCGCGGTTAAAAAATAGCTGGTAGCCCTCTTCGTGAAGCAACCAAGAGACTGAACACATACTCTATTGCTCCCTAAAATAGGTGACTGTTGCAGGCGCATAGCCAAAACGGCCTGCTACCTTCACATTTAATAAGCTCACTACCACCTTTGCCATGGCAAAATGGTGGGTAGCGTGTAAAGAAGCAAAGGTCAGCTCGCGCCCTAACGTGGATTCCATTTCACAAGTTTGCGCATGACTTAGCGATACCTCAGCCAATACAGAAATCGGTGTATCGAGGGACTCATCTGTAAAAACCTGCAGCCATTGCGTTAACTCAACAATGGTAACCAGAGCTGCGGCCCGTGAGGTTTCAAGGGCATGCCCACGACGTCGTAAGTTATAATCGATAAAATCTGTACGGCGATAAATACTGTAAAATACATCCAATAAATGGCGAAAATGCTCACCGATAGAGCTCGTAACATGAGGGCTAGCCAGGTAACAATATTGCTCATCGTTAATGGATTTTAAAAACTGTCGACCTTGCTCTAAGCTTTCTAAACAGCCTGCAACTATCGCGTTTTCGTGTAAGGCTTTGTGGGTTAATACTTTGCTAGAATTCAATGACATAAATCACTCCAAAAAAACCATGAAATACTGCGTTAATCCGTCATTGGATACTGTTTCATAAGCGCTTTTTCTTCTTTCCATGCGCCAATCAATGTTTTAAGGGAAGGCGGTTTATAACCACGCTTCTTCTGCGCCGCGCCAATTTCAAACAAGATCCGGTATTGTGCTAGCAAGGTTTTATAAATGTCCTTTAATGGTGTTTTACGATCCCAAATATGCGCCGCTTCACTGCTCGCGCCATTAAGTTCCAAAATGGTAAAATGTTCGCCCGCCATAAAGCTGTTGATGTCTCGAAACTTAATGTCCAAACGACCGTAGTAATAGCCATCGACATCAGCCAAAATGGTATCCAGCTTTTGAGTTAACGCCTCAGAAATATACTGATTCCCATCGCGAAAGATCGATCCTCGACTGTGGCTTCCAGCAAACGCTAGCTGAAATTCCTGCCCAGTTGGAATCACCCAATCGAGTTTGTTTTGGTGACGCGGAAGGTATAAATGGCTTAGCTGCCCTGCCCTTGGATTCTGCTCAATCAGTTCTTTGAGTGTTTTCACACCATCACCCACCACTGACGGCGTGTACTTCAAGGTAATTGAAATGATTTTGCCTTTTGATTCATTCGGATGGCGTACATAAAACACACCAGCTTCGGCTTCATAAGGCGCTTTTTCCTGCAATAAAAAACGGGCATTGTCTGGGTACGAGGCTATATACTCTTTAAGCTGCTGCGTGTTTTTCAACAACTTCACCCCCACTCCCCGACAACCTAAATCAGGCTTAGCCACAATAGGAAAGCTCAAACTCGCTTCAGCAAGGGAATTCTGCGCTTGCACTTCTTGCTGACCTACTGAGTCCGTTGTCTTAATCATAGAGATAAAAGGCGAAATCCATGGTGCAGCAATTGGACCTGCTAAACTTAAAATATCGTGCTTCGATTCCCCCACCATGCCGCTTAAGAAAATCGTCGGATTTACGACCAGAGGCAAACGAACATCGCCATAACGCACCGCCAATAGCAGACTCTGCAATACCACAGGGGTATAGAAAAACCAGCTGGGTAAAAATTCATAAGACGAGACGGCACCGCTAACGTCTTCTTCTAAATAAGGCATTCCAGCATTAATTTTGCCTTCTGCAATACAGGGTATGTTGTGAGCATGTCGATTCATGACAACCTTCTTGAAATGGAATAACGAACAATTCGATTCACCGCGTACAAACAAGCAGCGGCCACTAAAATGAGCATCCATTGGTATTGAGCCGCTTGCACCCAAGCGCTGCTACCCAATTGATAGATCAAAGAAAAAACTAAGGCGACCCATAGGGTGGTCGATAGCATGGCGGAAGTTAAAAAGAGTCTGAACGAAACCGAGAAAAAACCACTTAAGGTGTATCCTGCGGTACGTAACCCCGGAATAAAGCGGATAACGCAAAGATTTAAGAAAACCCCTTTTTGAAAGCGGCTTCTCAGCGGAGAAAAGTATTTATTATGATAAATACGATAGCGTAAAAAACGTATTTTTTTAGCGTAGACACCAAGCAGATACAACCCAGCATCGCCACTGATAATACCAAACATAATGGCAATTAATGCGTAACTCGGGGCTAAGGCTTCTTGGGCAGAAAGAGAAGCCGCCGTCACAATCGCAACATCTTCCAGCAAATAGGAGAGGAAGATAATTCCGACCATAATAAGCCAGATGGGCGAGCCCTCTATGCTAATAAGCTGTTGAAATTCGTTAATCAAGAAAAGCCTCGCTTCGGCGGTTAACCATGTTAGTTAATGGTTAGTCGTCGGCAAGGTAAGTTCTATTACAGTTAAAACATTTATTTTTTAACAATAGTTCTTAGCTAGGCGCGGATTAAAGCCTAGAACCCATATAAATCAATCAGATAAAAGATTAAAAAATAAAAAAGGCGTTGTTATCTCTGAGTTTAGAAACAACAACGCCTTTAGAGGTAAGTAATATTCAGAAAAGGAGCAGAGAAGCTGCCCTTTACTATTTTTTAGTTTTTAACGCCGCATCCGAAAATGTTACAAATTCTTCTGCACTGGTCGGGTGAACACCCACTGTTGCATCAAAATCTGCTTTGGTCGCGCCCGCTTTTAATGCGACACCTAAGCCTTGCATTATCTCACCGGAATAATCGCCTACCATGTGCGCACCAATGACTTTATCGTCGGCATTGTTTACTAACAATTTCATCAAGGCTCGCTCTGTGCTACCACTTAAAGTGTGCTTCATAGGGCGGAAATCGGTTTGATAAACTCTAAAATCCAAGCCACGCTTTTCTGCTTCTTGCTCACTCAAACCGACCGTACCAATAGATGGCTGGCTGAACACAGCAGTAGGAATATTGTCGTAATCAAAATCAATGTCTTTGCCGTCAAACCAGTAAGAGATCAACGCCATGGCTTCTTTGATCGCCACTGGTGTCAACTGAATGTTATCGGTTACATCACCTAAGGCAAACACACTCGCCGCACTGGTAGTGAAATTATTATCCACTTTCACCGCGCCGTTTTTGCCTGTTTCAACGCCAGCTTTGTCCAAGCCCAGTTTATCAATATTTGGCACACGGCCAGTGGCATAAAGTACCAAACCAAAGCTTTCAGAATGTCCATCTTGGAAATGTACAATACGCTCACCTTCTGGCTGTGCTGCGTCCGCCAACTCAATCGACTTAACATCCGTATTCAAACGAACATCAATACCAGACTTGCGGTACTCTTCTGAAGCAAATTCGCGAACATCTTGATCGAAACCACGTAATAGCTGATCGCCACGATAGGCAAGGGAGGTATCCACTCCCAAACCATTTAAAATGCCAGCAAACTCAACCGCAATATAACCACCGCCGACCACTAAAGCCTTACTCGGTAATTGCTCTAAGAAAAACATTTCATTAGAGCTAACAACCAACTCGCTGCCAGCAAATTCAGGAATAAAAGGCTTCGCACCGACTGCAATCAAAATGCGCTCTGCAGTGTATTGGACACCGCCAACTTCTACCGTGTGAGCATCCACAAAAGAGGCAAAACCCGAAATAATCTCCACTCCAGCATTGTTCAACATGTTTGAATAAATGCCATTCAAGCGCTCAATTTCTTGGGTTTTATTGTCTCGCAATGTAGGCCAATCAAAACCAACGCCTTGCGCACTCCAACCAAAACCTGACGCTTGCTCAAAACCATGACCAAACTCCGAACCGTAAACAAACAGTTTTTTCGGAACACAACCAATGTTCACACAAGTACCACCTAGCGCGCTGCCTTCTGCAACCGCCACTTTGTAGCCTTTAGATGCGGCCACACGACTCGCACGAACACCGCCAGAACCTGCACCAATAACAAACAAATCGTATTGATAGGACATTATTATCTCCGTCAAACTGAATATAGATGCCATGCAGTGTACCAGCAGCACGAACTAAGTAAAAAGACCTTCTATCAGCAAGATGAGTAAAAACAATGAAACCATGGCGATCAACCACTTTATGCCTGATACACAACTGGGTATGATTAACGAAATTCGATTAACAAGGAACGACAGTGAAATTTGTCTCTTTTAACATCAACGGTTTACGGGCACGTCCTCATCAAATTGAAGCGCTCGTTGAAAAACATGCTCCTGACGTTATTGGTCTACAAGAAATTAAGGTACACGACGACGCCTTTCCCCATGAGATCCCAAAATCAGTGGGGTACCATGCCTATTACTATGGGCAGAAATCCCATTACGGCGTAGCGATTTTTAGTAAACAAGAAGCGACTTCTGTCGAATATGGTTTTCCAGGCGACGATGAAGACGCCCAGCGTCGCATGATCATCGCCACCTTCGACACAGCGCAAGGCCAAGTCAAGGTCCTCAACGGCTATTTTCCACAAGGTGAAAGCCGTGACCATGAGACTAAATTTCCTGCAAAACGGAAATTTTACGCCGACCTAATGGACTATTTAGCCAGTCATTCCCCCGATGAGAAAATTATCGTGATGGGCGACATCAATATCTCCCCCACAGATTTAGACATTGGCATCGGCGAAGCAAATGCAAAACGCTGGTTGAAATCCGGTAAATGCAGCTTTTTACCTGAAGAACGCGAATGGTTTAAAACCTTGACTGATTGGGGTTTTGACGACAGCTACCGCCTGCTAAATCCAACTAAAAACGACCGTTTTAGCTGGTTTGACTACCGCTCCAAAGGCTTCGCAGATGAACCGAAACGCGGCCTACGAATTGATGTGATTATGTCCTCTAAAGGTCTTACTCCTTATTTAGAAGCATCGGATGTGGACTATGAACTAAGGGCATTGGAGAAGCCTTCTGACCACGCTCCTATTTGGTCAACCTTTAACATAGATTAGTAAACTCGTCGGGGCGACATCTGATCATATCTTAACCAAATTGATCCGATAGGCGCCCCTTCTGACAGATAACAGCGTCATTAAAGACTACCCCCAGATTTATCCACAGACAATGTGGATGAATTAACAAAATGATTACAAACATAACATCTTGTCACATAAGACAAACAAAGGAAGCCCATGCCAAAAAACGACATAGCAACGGACGACATGGCAGTTCAGGCTGGCCAAGCCGCCGCTTTTTTGAAAGCCATCAGCAATGAAAATCGACTCATGATTCTTTGTTACTTATTAGATCAAGAGATGTCCGTTACTGCACTAAATAATAAAGTGCCACTCAGCCAATCCGCTCTCTCACAACACTTAGCCATACTCAGAAAAGACAAGCTAGTAGATACAAGACGTGACTCGCAAACCATCTACTACCGAATTAGCGACAAAAAAGTCATTACCCTTATTCGTACCTTACATGACTTATTCTGCCCATCTCCTAACTGATGCTAGCTGCTTAACAAGACACCCAAGCACTTAACAAGACATCCATGTTAAAAGCACCACCAGCACAGCACTTAACAAGACACCCATGTTAAAAGCACCACCAGCACTGCCTTTAGGTAACAGGCTTTTTTCGCTGGCGTGGAATGATGTGCGATTGCTGTTCAGCCTTGCGAGCTCTTGAAAAAAAACGTTTGTATTTTTTTGAGCACTTAACAAGACACCCAAGCACTTAACAAGACATCCATGTTAAAAGCACCACCAGAGCACTTAACAAGACATCCATGTTAAAAGCACCACCAGCACTGCCTTTAGGTAACAGGCTTTTTTCGCTGGCGTGGAATGATGTGCGATTGCTGTTCAGCCTTGCGAGCTCTTGAAAAAAAACGTTTGTATTTTTTTGAGCACTTAACAAGACACCCAAGCACTTAACAAGACACCCAAGCACTTAACAAGACACCCATGTTAAAAGCACTGCCTTTAGGTAACAGGCTTTTTTCGCTGGCGTGGAATGATGTGCGATTGCTGTTCAGTCTGGCGAGCTATTTAACACTTAGCAAGACACCCACACTAGAGACTTAATAAGACACCCATATTAAAAGCTCCACCAGCACTGCCTTTAGGTAATAGGCTTTTTTCGCTGGCGTGAAATGATGTGCGATTGCTGTTCAGTCTTGCGAGCTCTTGAAAAAAAACGTTTGTATTTTTTGAGCGAGCCACACTGGTTGCTCAAGTGGAATCATGTGCCCACTGTGTTTAGCAGAATAACAAGATACATTGGGATAGCTGAGCAGTCGTTCACATATATCGTTAGGCAACAAAATATCCTCTTCACCAACACAAAAGCAGCAGTCTAATTCTAAGTCGTTGAGCTTAGGCCATAAAGTTGGGCGTTCTAGAGAGCAACTTAGCTGCTGAATCAACACCGCCTCTCCCAAACTTGCGTCCATGGCCTGAATTAAGCTGAGCAAAAAGCGACTTTCTTTATTACGTTCCCCTAACATAGCGATCGCTTTCTTAGCCGGAATCCCCTTGTAACCTTGCTTAAGCACCCAATTTAGCGCTTGTTTACGCTGTGCAACCTCATTATCCATAAGGCCCATTGCAGCATTTGATATCACCATTAGCTGCTTTATTCGGGCAGGATATTTGACCGCAAAAGCGCTTGCCAAATAACCTCCCATGGAAAACCCTAACAAGTGAAACGGTTTATCAGGTAACTGCTCAGCTAAGGCCATTACCATACCCTCCAGTGAGTCCTCCATCGGAAGCACAATATGACGCAATTTGATGTCACCTAATAGCGGCCGTATCAATTGCCATAATCGGTCATCACACATAGTGCCGGGTAAACAATAAATCTCTTTCAAAAATATACCTTTAGTGAATGGATTATCATGGATGATCGCTACGGACCCGTAAAAAACTCGCAAAACGAGGAATTCCGCGGGCGGTGTAACCATGATATTGATAGGTAATAATAGAGCCTACTTGAGGAGGATTAGCACGCTGTGCATCGGTAAATCCCGAGCCAATTTTAAAACGTCTTCCCGATGGCATTTCGACTAACAAAGCCCCCATCTGATTGCGGTATTTTCCTTTTCCCAAGGTAACCCCAACCACCCTTGCTTCGGCATCCATAAAAGGTTTCAACTTCAATAAGTTATCACTGCGCCCAGTGCGAAATAAAGCACTTTTACGATGCAATATTAAGCCCTCTGCCCCTTGGTTAATGTATTCCGTTAACCGGGCAGCCAACTGCTCATTAGTAGCTACCGTAAATTGCTCAACGGGTTTCACGAAAGGCAAGTTAAGATCATCGATTAATTTGAGATAGCGCTGACTGCGCTGTAAAAAAGTATGCTGGTAGTCTGGTGCATCAAAGACCATATACTTCAGCTGACGCCACTGGTGATCAATTGGTACCTGCTTTGATGTGGCAGAGGCAATAAACTGAAAATCATTATGCTTTGACCACAGCTCACCATCCAACCACACATTTGGTAGCCGCTCAGTAAACCAGATGGGCGCATGTATTGGATTACCGGCACGTGTTACGAGCTTATTACCTGTCCAAATAGCCCGAACTCCATCGTACTTCTCACTGATTAAAAAATCGCTCACTGATAAGTCATCAGAGTATGTTTTTGCCAGTTGCACTGCTGGCTGGTTAGCATGCGCACTGCTGTAAAAAAACACAAAACAGACGAAACAGCACAGTCTCAATATTGGCTTATTCATTATCCACTCCTTGGAATATTACTAAACTGACAAGCTTCATGGTCGCTATACCAAGCTATCCTTAACGGGGCATAACAATAGTCAGTTCTAAAAAAGGTGCATTACTCGCACGCCTTATACGAAAAAAGCTCACACCTAACGAAAGGTGTGAGCTTTTAGTGTAAGACAGTGTTGAAGATTTAACCTGTGCTTATTGGCTCAATTGAACAATCAATTTGTTCATACGGCTAACAAAGGTAGCTGGATCTTCAAGTTGGCCACCTTCAGACAAGGTTGCTTGCTCGAACAACAACCAAGCCATGTCAGAGAAGCGATCCTCATCAGATTCAGAGTCCATTTTAGCCACAATTGGGTGATCTGGGTTGACCTCTAAACTTGGTTTAGATTCAGGCAATTGCTGACCCGCTTGCTCCAGCAAACGACGCATTTGCAAGCCCATATCATGCTCACCGACCACAAGACACGCTGGAGAACTGGTCAGACGGTCAGTGCTTTTCACATCAGCAACTTTCTCGTCCAAGACCTTCTTCATACGTTCAAGCAAAGGTTTAATTTGCTCTGCTTTCTCTTCTTTCTCTTTTTTCGCCTCTTCACTTTCGTCTTCAGCGATGTCCAGTTTGCCCTTGGTTACATCTTGGAAAGATTTGCCCTCAAACTCTTGTAGAGAAGACATCATCCATTCATCAATACGATCACTCAATAGCAGCACTTCATAGCCTTTCTTACGAAGGATTTCTAAATGAGGGCTGTTTTTCGCCGTATTATGGCTTTCCGCGTAAATGTAGTAGATCTTATCTTGATCTTCAGGCATACGCTCAATGTATTCAGCCAAAGAAACCGTCTGCTCAGGCGCATCCGTTTTGGTGGTACTGAATCGGATCAAGGCTGCGATCTTATCTTTATTGCCCATGTCATCTGCTGGGCCTTCTTTGATCACGTTACCAAACTCATTCCAGAATTTTTGATATTCTTCTGGCTCGTTCTTCGCCATTTTCGCCAACATGTCCAATACACGTTTGGTCAATGCAGAGCGCATAGAGTCAACCGCATGGTCATTCTGTAGAATTTCACGAGAGACGTTCAAAGACAGATCATTGGAATCCACTACACCTTTTACAAAACGCATATAAGGCGGTAGGAAAGCTTCCGCTTCATCCATGATAAACACACGTTGCACGTACAGTTTTAGGCCACGCTGCATGTCGCGGTTCCAAAGATCGTACGGTGCTTTTGAAGGAATATACAACAGACTTGTGTATTCCAACTTACCTTCAACCTTGTTGTGAGACCATTTCAAAGGTGCTTGGTAATCATGGGAAACGTGCTTGTAAAACTCTTCGTACTCTTCTTTCGTTACTTCGTTACGAGGGCGAGTCCACAACGCTTTCGCAGAGTTAACCGCTTCAAATTCTGGTGCTTTTGTTTCGTCTATTGGCTTAGGGTTACCTTCTTCGTCCATTTCTGGGTAAACCGGCTTTTCCATTTCCACAGGAATGGAAATATGGTCAGAGTATTTGGTAACCAAAGAACGAAGGCGGAAGTTATCAGCAAAGTCTTTTTCATCTGCTTTAAGGTGCAGAGTAATGCGCGTACCGCGAGTCGCTTTGTCAATGTTCTCAATAGTGAACTCACCAGAACCGTCAGACACCCAGCGAACCGCATCACTTTCTGCGGCACCAGCACGACGCGTTTCAACCGTTACTTTATCTGCCACGATGAAAGCAGAGTAAAAACCAACACCAAATTGACCAATCAATTGGCTGTCTTTTTTCTGGTCGCCGGTTAATTTTTCAAGGAAAGAAGAGGTGCCAGATTTAGCAATCGTACCTAGATTGGTAATGGCTTCTTCACGTGACATGCCCATACCGTTGTCATCGATAATGACAGTGTTAGCGTCTTTATCAAATTCAATGCGCACACGTAGATTTGGGTCTTCAGCGAGAAGGTCGGCGTTAGCGACAGACTCAAAGCGAAGCTTGTCTACTGCATCAGACGCATTAGAAATGAGCTCTCTTAGAAAAATTTCTTTGTTGGAATACAAAGAGTGGATCATCAAATGAAGTAGTTGTTTTACTTCGGTTTGAAACCCTAACGTTTCTTTTTGAGTATCAGTTGCCATGTTGTAGCTTGCTCCTATTTGAATGAACCCTTGGAAGAACCAAGGGGTATTTCTAAATGCTTGTGCATTCTAAATAAAGCCTCTTCAATGGATTTCAAGAGGCCTATTTATAAAAAAGGAGAAAAAAACAGAAAAAAGCTAAGAATATGAGCTGGTTATCAGTTGGGCGTGTTTTAAAGGCAAATCAAAGATTCTTCCGAACCAAGGTTAAACCATCGCCAATCGGAATCAAAGACAGTTCAACGTCCATATCTTGATGAATGGTTTTATTTAATTCTCTGACGACGCAGGTGTCTTTATCATCAAACGCCTCATCGGCCACATTTCCCCACCACAAGGTGTTATCGACCAAAAGGCAGCCACCGGGACGCAGCAATTGCTTAGCTAACTGATAGTAAGCCAGTAGATTTTTTTTGTCCGCGTCAATAAAAATAAAATCAAAGGTTCCCGCTTCATCCAGCAGAGATTCGAGCACCGGTAGCGCCTTATCACAATAGGTGGTCACGCGGTCTAGCACGCCCGCCTCATCCAAGTAACGGGAGGCAATATCCAACCACATTTGTTTCTTTTCAATCGCCACTAGAGTAGCAGATTCTGGCATTGCCATCGCCAACGACAAGGTGCTATATCCCGTAAACACCCCTATTTCTAAGAGTTTTTGTGGAGCTTGAAGCTTGACCAACAAACTCAGTAATTGACCCACTTCCGGAGCCAATTGCATTCTGGCCATATGGTATTGCGCGGTTTCACGACGCAGCGCTCTTAAAATATCGTGTTCACGAACTGACACATCAATTAAATATTGGTATAGCCTATCGTCGACTTTAACCGTGCGATTAGTGGGGTTATCGTGATCGGGTAATGGTTTAGGAAAATTAGGAAGCATGTGACTTAATGACGAGTCCTCGACTCAATGTTTTAAAAGTTTTTGATCTAAATTCACGGCGATACAAGACAGCAACCACAGTAATACTTGCTGCCATACAAAAGTAAGGCCCCAAGAACCAAGCGCAAAACGCCATGGCAAAATAATAAGCACGCAAACCATAATTGAACTGATTCGCTGCCAAACTGCATATTTGCGCCATATGCATAGCATATAACTCTCGCTCACTCTCTTCTATCCCTCGTTCCGTTGCTAATGGTGCGCTCCCCACCAACACAGAACAAAAGTTATATTGTCTTACAGACCAAGTAAAAGTGAAAAATGCATAGGCAAAAATAAGCACAAGAACGATAATTTTAAGTTCCCATTCTTGTCGACTTCCTGGTGCCATCAGATAAAAATCTGACAACACTTCCAACGCCTCTTTAGAATACTTAAAACCGGCAAATAGGCCGGCAATAATCAACAGAGAACTGGAAGCAAAAAATAAGCTACTGCGCTCTAGGTTCGCCATGACCGAAGCATCGGCGATGCGATTATCGCGGCGCAGCAATCGAGACATCCAAGCCAAACGGAATTGATGCAATACACTCACCAAGCAAGAACGGCGCTTAGAATTATAGACAGCGTAAAAAGCATACCCTCCCCAGCACCCAATAAAGACAAACAATGTGACAAGATCAAGGGGATCAAGGAGCGTGGAGACTGAGCTACTTTCCATTTGGGAACTCTATCATCGAATGATTAAAAGAAGGCCTTCATTAAATCACTTTTTCTGCAGTTTGTCCTTGTTACTACACGTAAAAAAACAAAAGATAAAAGCGCAATCAATAAACATTAAATTGTAAAAAACACTTGCATCGCTCTGAAATAAACGTATTATGCACGCGTCAACACGACATGCGGATGTGGTGGAATTGGTAGACACGCTGGATTTAGGTTCCAGTGCTTCACGGCGTGAGAGTTCGAGTCTCTCCATCCGCACCATCTAAACACCTCTTATTACTTTTCTTGTTACTCCCCTATTTTTTAACAAACTCAGAAATTTTACTATTTACTCAGCAAATACAGCCTGATGCTTTTTACAAAAAAAGCCAAGCCCATCACTGAGCTCGACTTTCTTTTATAAAGTAGCCGACATGCTTTTAAGTAAGCTTCCAGCAAACACTTCCTAAGATCACTTCAGCTTCCAACTAACCTGCTTGCCAGCAAAGAAAGGCACAATCGGGTCGCCATTTGGTAAAACAATACTATCAGGAACTTGCCAAGCCTCTTTCACTAGAGTGACGGTTTGTGTGTTGCGTGGCAATCCATAAAAATCTGCACCATGTAAGCTAGCAAAACCTTCCAATTTATCCAAAGCGTCTAGCTCATCAAACACTTGAGTGTATAACTCAAGTGCAGACCAAGCACTGTAGCAACCCGCGCAGCCACAATCTGACTCTTTACGGTGCTTCGCGTGTGGCGCAGAATCTGTACCCAAGAAAAATTTAGAAGAGCCCGATTTCACTACCGCGCGTAATGCTTCTTGGTGGATATTACGTTTTAATACTGGCAAGCAATAGTTATGAGGACGCATACCGCCATCCAACATATCATTACGATTTAACAATAAATGTTGAGGGGTAATCGTCGCTGCCACACCTTCCCGAGCAGCCAACACGAAGTCCGCTGCATCTTTCGTCGTAATATGCTCAAAAACGACTTTTAAATTTGGCACACGCTCAACAATTTTGACCATATGCTGATCGATAAATTCTTTTTCACGATCAAAAATATCGATGTGTTTCTGCGTGACCTCACCGTGGATCAACAACAGCATGCCATTGTCAGCAAGCGCCTCAAATACTGGGTATAAAGACTCCAGCGAGTTAACGCCCGAATCTGAATTGGTTGTCGCGCCTGCTGGATACATCTTAGCCGCTAACACGCCTGCTTTTTTGGCTGCTTTAATGTCTTCGACGGATGTTTTATCTGTTAGGTAAATCGTCATTAATGGCGTAAAAGTACTGCCTTCAGGGCGCGCGGCCAGAATTCGCTCTTGATAGCTGAGCGCTAACGCTGCCGTGGTCACAGGGGGAACAAGATTAGGCATCACCACTGCACGCTCAAAACAACGAGCGGTCGCAGGTACGGTTTCCAACAGCATTTCGTCGTCACGAAAGTGTAAATGCCAGTCATCTGGTTTGATTATAGTAATTTCGTTCATCACAGGCCTTTTAGTCATAATAAGAAAGCACAGTGATTCTAACAGAATCGTCAAAGAGAGACAGCGCAACACCATTCGTCAGCCATAAAAAAGGCCGAGCAAAATAATTGCTCGGCCTTTTTAAAAATTCACGCAATCAAAACAGGATTAGCTGTCTTTGCGAGGACCTCTTGGACGACGGTCTCCGCGATGATTATCACGATTGCTTGGACGGCGACGATCACCAGAGCCGTTACCACCAGGGCGACGACGAGATGGCGCAGCAGCCAGCTTGTTCAATGCATCAGCATCTTCCAACTTAGCAATTTCAGAACGCTGACCGCAAATACGAGTCTTGTTCAGTTTATCAATCGCTTCCGCTTTAAGATCTGTTGGCAGATCAACTGTGGCAAAGTTTTCGTAGATTTCGATGTGACCAATGTAACGGCTTTCGATATCCGCTTCGTTGGCAATCGCGCCTACAATGTTACCTGGCTTAACACCATCGCTGTAACCCACTTGAACCACATAACGCGTCATCGCAGTATTTGGATCATCTTTCAGTGGCATCGCATCTTTGGTCACTGGACGCTGCTTACGCTCACGCGGTGCACGATCAGAACGATCCCCACGATCGCTACGCTCAGAACGTTCGCGACGCTCTTGACGCACTTCCATCTCAGACAATAGCAAAGGCGTTTTGCCTTGTGCCATATGAGCCAAAGCCGCTGCCATTTTCAATGGATCCACTTCGTTTTCTTTTTGGAAGCCCTCAACAAGCTCCAAGAAGAAATCTAGGTTTTCATTATCCATTGTGTCAGTAATGCGTTGTTTGAAACGATTTACACGCTGCTCATTGATATCAGAAGCAGTAGGTAAATTCATTTTCTCGATCGGCTGACGAGTCGCGCGCTCAATGGCTTGCAACATACGACGCTCACGATGAGCAACGAACAAAATAGCAGTACCAGAACGACCAGCACGGCCAGTACGACCAATACGGTGAACATAAGATTCAGTGTCGTATGGAATGTCATAGTTGACTACGTGACTAACACGCTCAACATCCAAACCACGAGCAACGACATCCGTTGCAACAAGAATGTCGATTTGACCTTTCTTGATGCGATCTACTGTACGTTCACGTAAATTCTGGCTAATGTCACCGTTCAAGGCTTCACAAGCGTGGCCACGTGCCGTTAGCTTCTCAGCCAATTCTACCGTCGCTGCTTTAGTACGAACAAAGATGATCATGCCATCGTGTTCGTTCATTTCAAGAATACGAGTCAAAGCGTCTAGCTTATGCAAACCACTTACTGGCCAGTATTTTTGAGTAATAGTAGTCGCTGTTGATGTTTTCGTAACAATCTTAATTTCTTTTGGATTCGTTAGGTGACGGTTAGCCACTTGACGAATAACAGAAGGCATAGTTGCTGAGAACAAAGCGATTTGACGAGTTGGTGGTGTTTGTTCAAGAACCCACTCAACATCATCGATAAAGCCCATGCGTAGCATTTCATCGGCTTCATCAAGAACCAGCGCCTTAAGGCCTTCTAGCTTCAATGTTTTACGACGAATATGATCCATCACACGACCAGGTGTACCAACGACAACCTGAACGCCACGTTTTAGCTGGCGCAATTGTGTGTCGTATGACATGCCGCCATAAATTGGCAAAACATGAAAATCTGGGATATGACGTGCATAAGTTTGAAATGCTTCAGAAACCTGAATAGCAAGTTCACGAGTTGGAGCCAATACAAGTAGTTGTGTCGTCTTGTCTGTAACGTCTATGCGAGACAGTAGCGGAAGCGCGAACGCTGCCGTCTTACCAGTACCCGTCTGCGCTTGCCCCAGAAGGTCACGACCTTCTAATAGAAATGGAATACTTTGCGCTTGGATAGCTGAGGGTTGCTCGTAACCGAGGTCGGCAACCGCTTTAAGAACAGGGGCAATTAAGCCCAACGAATCAAATGTAGGCTGAATTTCAGCGTCAGACATGTAAATGTGTACCTTTTTTTGGTGGGAGCAAGGCCTGTAACAATTTACATGCCTTAACGAAATTACTCTGGAAATTCTCTGAGGAAAACCTGATCGGGTATTATATACGAACAATAAAAATTTTGCCAGCCTAAGCCAGGCAAAAGACAGATATTCTTAAGTCTACGAAACCGAGGCTAAAATCCCTCAAAACGCGACGCGAAAAGTCCCTTAATACCGGTCATTCATTGAAACGCGAGTCGCTGTGCACACCACCGCCATATTTCTTCCACCGCCTTTCTATGGCAAGGTAAGTTCTTACGCACCAGTGAATAAGGCGGCTCTATTGTAAGCACCTTATCTGTGACCTGCACCAACCTGCCAGCGTCAAGATCGGTAGCAACAAAAGCACGACAAGCCAAGGCCACTCCCTGCCCTGCCAAAGCAGCATCTAAAGCCAAAGTTGTTTGATTAAAAACCGCCCCTGGCAACCTTCCTCGAACACCCAAGAAAGTAGACCACTGTTGATGTGAATCATGAAGCAATGGCAACTTATGCAATTGCTCCAGAGTAAAAGGAAGCGCGTTATCAGCAATAAAATAAGGACTGGCCACTGCAATAAGCTGCTGCCTAAAAAGCACGATTGCTTGCAGATTATCCGGAAAGCTTTCTTTACTCAAACGTACCGCAATGTCTACTTGGTCACGATCAAAGTCTGCCAATGATTCTGTTGCCACAGTGCGCAGCTCCACATCAGGAAAGGCCGCATTAAGTTCAGCAAGTCGCGGAATTAATAACTTAGAGGCAAAACTCGGCGGCACACTGATAGTGACAGTTTCAGGGCTCGCCAACAATTGCTCGGTCGCTTCTCCCATCACATCAAACGCGCGCCCAATATCAGCCAGATAAAGCGCCCCTTTTGACGTTAATACAAGCCCTCTAGGCATTCGCTGAAACAAGACAACCCCTAAATGCTCTTCTAGAGCCCTAACCTGTTGTGCAACCGCCCCCTGGGTAACACCCAGTTCGTCGGCGGCAGCCCGAAAGCTCAGCCTACGCCCAGCGGCCTCAAAAGCTCTCAAGGCATTTAAAGAAGGCAATTTACGACGTGATAGCATACTTACATCCTGTAGTTTTTCTACAGCCTAGCAGAATTATTTAACGCGCGAAAGCAAATCAAATTAGCCTTACAATCTAGACTAACTCGTATTGCCCACATTAATCTGGTGGAGCAATAATTCCGTCATCAAGGAGCATATCGTGTTTCGAACTTATCTCGCACTGATCGCATTGGGCGTAATCTGGGGCTCCAACTTCATCTTTATGAAATGGGCAACCGACCTTATCTCACCAACACAAACAGTATTCTTACGAGTTTTGTTTGGCTTTGTGCCACTATTATTGGTTGCCATCAAAGCAAAAGTGCTTACCCGCCAACAACTCAAGCACCTACCCCACTTCGCCATTATGTCCGTCTTAGCCACCACTTTTTACTATTACGGTTTTGTTGCAGGAACGGCTCGCCTTCCCACCAGCATTGCGGGCTTGCTGAGCGGCTCCATTCCAATATTTACCTTTATTTGCGCCTTTCTTTTTTTACGTCAAGATCGCCCAACGGGGCAAATGGCTTTTGGCGTACTAGTGGGATTTATTGGCATTACCGTGAGCGCCCGCCCATGGGAAGGTGTCGCTGGTGCTGAATTGGCAGGAACCCTTTGGATGATTGCTGGCACACTTAGTCTTGGCGTGTCTTTTGTTTATGCCCAGCGTTTTTTATCTGCGTTACAAATACCACCTTTGGCTCTGGCCACATGGCAAACAGGTTTCGCCACTCTTACCCTACTCGTGTTAACTCCTTTTGACGGCATTGGCGCCATCGCCGATGATCAACGCGCTTTATTAGGTGCTATTTTTGGCTTGGGCATACTCGGTACAGGCGCCGCTTTCTTCATTTATTACTTTGTCATTGAAAAGCTCGGCCCTGTGCGTGCCGCTGGTGCAACCTATATCGCCCCTGTCGTTGCCGTTTTGATTGGCGCATTTGTCGGAGAAGAGATTACTGCCAGCACTATTTTAGCTCTGTGCCTGATACTTGGAGGCGTTGTCCTGATACAAACTGGCAAACGCAAAACCAACGACACCCCCAAACAAGCTGAAAACACTCAGCTTAACCAAGCCGAAAAAACAGTGCCTTAAGAGCTTAGCCTGCCCCAAAAAAACGGCAACTCCAGCGCTTCTGGTGTTGCCGTTTTTTATTAGCGTTTTCTAATCGGTGGACTAGCCCGCTAGGGAAAAGACAGAAAAAGGACACCAGCAAACTTTTTTACCAATAGTTTTTCTACAGCTATACACGCATATTTATCGCGCGAAATACAACCTATTCTTAGACATACTATTGTTTCACTCGAATCAAGGAGCAGACCATGAACCAAACAACATCAAACACCCAACAAAAAGTAGCCATTATTACCGCGGGCGGCTCTGGCATGGGCGCAGCCGCCGCTCGAAGGCTCGCAAAAGATGGCTATAAAGTGGCTATTCTTTCTTCATCAGGCAAAGGCGAAGCCCTTGCTCAAGAGCTCGGCGGCATTGGTGTGACCGGATCAAACCAATCTAACGAGGATTTACAAAAATTGGTCGATATGGTGATGAACAAATGGGGACGGATTGATGCCCTAGTGAATTCCGCCGGTCACGGACCGCGCGCCCCCATTATCGATATTTCTGATGAAGATTGGCATTTAGGTATGGAGGTGTATTTTCTCAGTGCGGTTCGCACCATTCGGCTGGTAACTCCGATTATGGAAGCCCAAGGCCATGGCAGCATTGTCAACATATCCACCACTTGGGCCTTTGAGCCTTCCGAGGTATTCCCTACTTCCACCGTGTTCCGCGCAGGGCTGGCTAGCTTCATCAAGATATTTGCCGATCGTTACGCGAAAAATAATATTCGCATTAACAATGTACTGCCAGGCTGGATCGATAGCTTACCTGCTACAGATGAGCGCAGAGAGAGCGTGCCTATGGGACGCTATGGCAAAGCCGAAGAAGTCGCTGCAAGCATTGCTTTTTTACTGTCAGATGACGCAGCTTATATTACAGGACAAAATTTACGCATAGACGGCGGCGTCAGTCATTCCATTTAAATGCACGAATTAAAGCAAACAAATCTATGGGTCAATGGGCAGCAACTTATCACAACAAGGAGCGCAATATTAAGGAGGCATCAGCTGATATCGGCTGATGCCTCAATCTTGTAGACGCTTAATACCATAAAAAAGTCAATCCATTGAAATTCAATGCATTAATGACTTACAAGTTCTCTAAATATGCTTTTAACACATCAACACTCATCAGTTGCTTTTTCCCTGTTCGCCGCTCTCTATACTCCAAGAAACCTTGATTAAGGTTCTCTTCGCCAATCACAATAATATGAGGGATACCGATCAGCTCCATATCCTTCAGCATCACACCAAAACGCCCTCTATCATCAAGCAAAACATCCATACCCTTAGAAACAAGCTCTGTGTATAAGCTTTCTGCCACATCTAATAATCGACTGGATTTATGCCCACTCACAGGCACGATGGCCACTTGAAATGGAGCAATCGCATCTGGCCAGATAATCCCCAAATTATCATTATTTTGCTCTATTACTGCGGCGACAACACGAGAACAACCAATCCCATAGCTCCCCATTTCCATGGCCTGCTGCCTACCATAGACATCAAGGACAGTTGCCCCCATAGATTCTGAATACTGGCTACCTAATTGAAAAATATGGCCGACTTCAATACCGCGCTTAAGAAATAACTTTCCTTGCCCACAAGGGCTAGGATCACCTTCAACTACATTACGCAGATCAGCGACCTTGGTTGCATCTACATCAGTCCCCCAGTTTATTCCACAGAAGTAGTTACCTTCAGCATTAGCACCTGAGATGAAATCACCCAACACAGCTGCAGAGCGATCAATAATCAATGGAACACCAAGCCCAACCGGACCGAGCGCCCCCTTGCCCCCAGTCATATATTCGCAAGCTTCCCTATCCGTAAGCACATGGAGTGGATAAGCCACATCACAAAGCGCCGCCACCTTAGTTTCATTTAGCTCATGATCCCCTCGAACAACCAGAGCAATAACATCCTCCTGCATTTTATCGGACGCTTTTACCAAGTATGTTTTGACTGTTTTTTCAATGGAAATACCATATTGCTTAGCAAATTGCACGACTGTTCTAACCTCTGGCGCTTCAATACGCGTCATTGTTTTCTCGGCAATAGCCTGCCTCTTAAATGGCGATAAAGCCTCAGTGTTTTCTATGTTCGCGGCAAAATTGGAGTCAGTTGAAAATGCAATTAGATCCTCACCTGTCTCAGCCAGCACATGAAACTCATGGGATGTCGCACCCCCAATAGCCCCACTATCAGCGGACACAACACGAAAATCCAACTCCATACGGGTGAAAATATTACAGTATGCCTGATGCATTTTCGCGTAGGTTTCTACCAAGCTTTCTTTATCTAAATGAAATGAGTATGCATCTTTCATAGTGAATTCTCGTGACCGCATAACACCAAAACGAGGCCGCATCTCGTCTCGAAACTTGGTTTGAATTTGAAACACATTGAGAGGCAGTTGCTTATAGGATTTCAATTCATTACGAGCAATGTCCGTAATAACTTCTTCATGAGTTGGAGCCAGCACAAAAGAGCGGTTTTGACGGTCTTTTATACGCTGCAATTCAGGGCCAAACTTAGTCCACCGCCCACTCTCCTTCCACAGCCCAGAAGGTTGAACTATCGGCATTAGCATTTCTATCGCCCCTGCATTATTCATTTCCTGACGAACAATACCTTCCACCTTGCGCAACACCCGCAGCCCTGTTGGCAACCAGGTGTATAGCCCTGATGCTAATTGGCGGATCATTCCTGCTCGCAACATCAATTTCTGGCTAGTTGTCTCTACATCTTTAGGCGCTTCTTTCAAGGTAGATAGAAGGTAATTACTAGTACGCATAGTGAGTTCCGCTTGTCATTTATAAAATAAGTGATGGCTATAAATGCCTGATTTATCTTGCTGCCACTCAAGCCGAAGGTAAATTAAATACCGAGAAACAAGATTTAACCTACCTATACAGAGAAAATCACAACAAATAAAAACACTTGCACAATAGCGCTTATGTGTATACATTGCAATTCTTGTTTTAACAACCCTTAGAGAAGAACTATGAATACTGAAAAATTAATGATCGCATTAGATGAGTTCATCCACGTTGGCGGCGGACTAACTATTGTGATTGCCGTGGTTTCCATCATTACAGGACTAATGCGCGAGTACCTTCCGCAAGAAAAGCTCCAAAAGAAACTCACCAAACACGAGAAATGGGGGTCATTGCTAGGGGCTAGTTTTGGCATGCTCACCCCATTTTGTAGCGCCTCTGTCGTACCGGTCACCATGGGAATGGCATCAATGGGAGTGTCACTTGGGACAGTATTAAGCTTCTTGGTGTCCGCCCCTTTATGTAACTTCATCGTACTGGCGATGGTCTATGCCGCCTTTGGCTTTAAGGTCGCTGCTGTTTATCTAGCGGTTACCTTTAGCGCCGCCGTCATTGGCGGCTGGTTAATATCTAAATCTCCTTGGAAGAATGAAATAAAGCGCGGCGATGAATTAATAAATACAACAGCACCTTCTAGCTGCCGCTCTTCGAGCAGCAATACCGCCAACATGTCTCATTGCGAAATGCAGCAAGCGTCAAATTCCTGTGATCTAGAGTTGGGAGAAATGAATAATGGCTCTGCCTCAATTTCCATGGCACCATCAACATCAACAAAGATGAATAACGCGCTAAGCTTTGCACTGGCTCTGTTCAAGAGAATAATCCCTTACGTCCTATTGGGCGCATTAATCAGCGGCTTATCTGCGGCATACCTACCTGGCGAGCTTGTAGAAAAATATGTTGGAGGTGGCGATATGTCGTCCATCCTCATCGCAGCCGTCATCGGGATCCCGCTTTATCTTCGCATCGAGATGGCCATACCGCTTTTGAATGTTCTGATTTTAAAAGGAATGGGATTAGGGCCTGCGATTGCACTAATTATCGGCGGCACAGGCGCCAGCTTGCCTGAAATAGCGTTGGTTTCGGCCGTTCTGAAGCGAAAAGCCGTCGTCGCATTTGTGTCCATCATACTTATAGCAGCCATCATTGGCGGCACCCTCTTCCAATACGTCATTTAACTGGAATGCGCCATTCAACCGAATGGCGCGCACCCAGCTGGCTACCCTCAATAACAAGGAGATAAATCGTGAAAGAAACGTATATTAATGCCTTAAAAGCACTGTCTCATCCGAACAGATTGCAACTGTTCTGGGTTGTATTAAACGCAGGTAGAAAAATTAGCATAACTGAGGCGACAGATAGGATGAATGCTCCGTAAGAAGAAGTGACTAATGACTTAGAAACATTACATAAAGCGGGGTTAGTGATCTTGGAGAAGGAAACCAATTGCCTTTATTACAGAGCGAAAGAACAGGTAGAATACCAATATGAAGCTCTTGAAAATTCGATTCTTACCTGACTCACTTTTCAATCCAGACAAAGAACAGACATCATTACCTTCAGATACGCTTGATGACAATGAGAATGACATAAAATGGCAGTATCATTACTAATGAGTACGCTTGTCGTTTTTAGTCCGTAAGAGTAAATGGCTTTACCAAGATAAACAGAAGCACAATGACTGCAGCCTTATACAACAAAGCACGATATAATCTTCAAAAGCCCTGTGCTCACTGCATACAGAATTCTCCCAAGCAGCACACACATAACGACTTTAATCAATTCATTCTAAAAGGCCAATAATGGACGAGAAGTACATCGATGCACTAAAAGCGCTATCAGACCCGAAACGACTACGTCTTTTCTGGCTTCTGCTTCATATTGATCAAAGAATCAACGTTGCAGAAGCAATGGATGTCATTGGTGACACGCAATATAACGTGTCGCGCAATCTAAAACTGCTCCATAAGGCAGGTCTGCTTACCCCCGAGAAACAAGGTAAATGGGTGTACTACACCCTCAGAAAACAAACAGCCCCACACTGCAAAGCGCTTGTCGATTCCGTTAAGTTTTTACCGAAAGAGAATTTTGCAGAAGAGACAAAACGTTGCTTATTACGCTTTTCAATGCGCGTTGGTGGCGAATGTGTCATCGGCTCTAACAGTGAAGAATGGCTAGCGCTCATAAACCAAGAGTAAAGCCAATTAAGCACGCCAAATACCGGCATGGTGCAACTTTACAGGATGATCTCTTCTTGTATTGAACAACCATCCCCCAACACCCCATGCCGTTATGCTTACAACTTTGACTAAAGTCGACTGTTTAATTGACTGATGGTCTCAAGCACTTGTCGAGCGCCTAAGTGAATATCATTCATCACCGCACCAGCCTCTTCAGATAACTCATTGGCTACTTGGACCTTAGTCATGCTTTCTTCAATCAGCTCCACTGCATTTTGAGTCAGCAGCTTATTGTCTTCTACGACTTTAATAATATCTCCAGTCGCACCGTTGTTCTGGACGCTAACTGACGTACTCCATCCGCCACCACAGTAAAGCCTCGCCCTTGCTCACCCGCTCTAGCCGCTTCGATCGCTGTGTTTAATGCCAATAAGCTTGTTTGGTCAGCGATGCCAATAAGTTTGTTTGGTCAGCGATGCCACGGACATTACTAACCAACTCAGCCACTTTCAGTGATTGCTCACTCAATTCTGTGATGCCAACGGTTGCTTTAGCCATTTGCTCCGATAACTGACCCATTGTCGCCGTCGTTGTTTGAATGACTTCAATGCCTCTTTTGCAGCCGAGTCTGTCTTTAGCGATGTATCGTAAGCGAATTTTGACGTTTCAACCGTGGCTAATTCTCGATTCATTTGCTCGGTGATATTAGTGGCAAACTTGATGACTTTATAAAGTTCACCGGTGTCATCGAAGACAGGGTTGTACGATGCTTCTAACCAAATATCAGAACCATCACGACGAACTCGTTTGAAACGTTCCGAAACGTAGACTCCAGACCTTAATGTGTCCCAGGATTCCCTGTATGCCGCTGAATTAGACTCTTCATCCGAGCAAAAGATTCGCTGATGCTTGCCGATTATCTGGCTTTTTGAGTACCCAATGGCATGAAGGAAGTTATCATTGGCGTTTAAAGTCATCCCGTCGAGGCTGAACTCTATAACCGCGTTGGAACGGTTAAGTACCGTAATCATGTCCTCGGTTTCTCGTGATTTTGTGATCGTACGAGTTAGCTAAGAAGAAAATACATCTAACCCAATAGCGCCATTTGGTCTAGGCGACATTTGGATAATTGAACGGCACCAGTTTTCTGTTCCAGCTTTATTCACTAGCTGAACAGCGCCATGCCAATGACGCCTTAGCATTAAGGTTTTCGAACATCTGGCGGCAGTGGTCTTTATTGAGAGATTTCTCAGCCACTAAATCCTTAAGGCGCATGCCGATTAACTCATGCTTAGTAAAACCAATCGATTCAACAAAAAGCTTATTAACATCAACAATAACCCGCGAATTCAACTCCGAAGTGCACCACCCTCTAAATTATGCTGCGCTTCGTAGTTCATCGAACACCACCGCAGGTTGTCTATAACCAAGGCATTT
>NZ_QUNG01000020.1 GCF_003387375.1 Marinomonas pollencensis
ACCGTGTGGGGCTCTTATGAAGAAACGCATGTGAGAGTAGGTCGTTATTAAGGCTCTTTTATCTAGGACAGGCATAGTTAAAATCTAGCAATCATGCGCCTTACAGGCTTTTTGAGATGCAGAGATGGTCTGGTGTAGATTGGATAAGCTTGTGGGCACTTTTATCT
Organism: Marinomonas pollencensis; assembly: GCF_003387375.1. GTDB lineage: Bacteria > Pseudomonadota > Gammaproteobacteria > Pseudomonadales > Marinomonadaceae > Marinomonas > Marinomonas pollencensis. The sequence continues at coordinate 168 of NZ_QUNG01000020.1, forward strand.
AGGACAGGCATAGTTAAAATCTAGCAATCATGCGCCTTACAGGCTTTTTGAGATGCAGAGATGGTCTGGTGTAGATTGGATAAGCTTGCCCCACTAAATACTCTCTTCTATCTAGAAATATATTCAAGACAGGCACCTATAAAAGCTAACGAATACAGTGCCTTAAGTTTTTCATCGAGGTTAATTACGCCAGATGTGCAGGGTCGGCCTCCTTAAACAGTCGTACAGCCTTCAATTAGCCACAACACTTGTCGTTTAAGGACTCTGACCCTCATCGTCACTGACAAGTTTGCTGGCACCTAATGCCCTTGATAGTAGGCCTAGGTACTCTTTTATTTATGACAGGCACAGATAAAAACCACTATTTTATCTAAGACAGGCACAGATAAAAACCAGCAACCACAAGCCTTCAAGGCCTTTTTCGGTTTATTCCCCGTATCTCTTCTATACTTAATGTTTGTTTTCTCAAGGAAGAGGAACGAGTTATGCCAATGCCCCGATGTCAGCAAGTCTGCTTAGACGACACCCCGTATTACCACTGTGTTGCTCGATGTGTGCGGCGCGCATTTTTGTGCGGTGAAGACCCGCAGACCGGCGCCAGTTACGAGCACCGACGAGGCTGGGTCGAACGGCGTTTGTTGTTTCTTGCCAGTGTCTTTTCGATTGATGTGTGTGCTTATGCGGTGATGAGTAATCATCTTCATCTGGTGCTTCATATTGATTCAGAGAGAGTGAAAAATTGGTCTGTCGTTGAGGTGTTGGAACGTTGGCATAAGCTGCATAAAGGCACGACCTTCACTCAACGATACCTCCTTGGGGGCGCACTGCCTGCGTATGTGATTGCGCTAGCAGAAGCCGCTGCAGAAATCTATCGTGAACGTTTAATGGACCTAAGCTGGTTTATGAAAGAGCTCAACGAACCCATCGCTCGGCGAGCCAATTTGGAAGACGAATGCACCGGGCACTTTTGGGAGGGGCGCTTTAAATCCCAGGCATTGCTTGATGAAACAGCGCTGATGGCGTGCATGGCTTATGTGGATTTAAACCCAGTCAGGTCGGGCATCAGCGACAGACCTGAAGACTCGGACTTCACCAGCATCAAGAAGCGTATCGCGGCCGCGAAAAGCTCGAATCAACCGACAATCTTATTTCCATTTGTCGGCAATCCTAGACAGGAAATGCCCAATGGTTTGCCTTTCAAACTGACAGATTATTTGGAGTTGGTCGACCTGACAGGGCGCATAGTAAGAGAAAGTAAGAAAGGCTCGATTGATGCTTCTTTGCTTCCGATCTTACAGCGACTGAATATATCCTCTGAAAACTGGCTTTGTATTGCCACTGAATTTGAAGCGAGAACAGGTAGAGTTGTTGGCCAAGAGTTATCTATTGACCAGTACTGTGACTCCCACCAAAGAAAGCGGCATCGTAAAAGTACTCAGCTGCTCATTTAAGTAAAGTCGTCCATTAGACTGGCGTTTATCAGCTTCTGGCTGAGGCGTCTCTATAGTCAAAAACAGCCAAATAGCCTTGTTATTGATGAATAGTGTGATATTTGAACACAGAATCGCTCTTTTATGGTTTATATTTTGTGATGAGAGTAATGAATGTATTTGGTGGAGCGCTCTATACATTGGTTTTACTGGCTTCATGAAGTGCCTGTCTCAATTGTTCCTTTTACGCTCAAGGAGGTTTCTTTATGTTGATCAAATTTTATAGTGAAGAGTCAGCACCTTTTGTCATGTTTGATAGTGCTGCTAGTCAACTGCTTACCATAATGGGTCATACTGATAGTAGGGAGGGTTCGGTTAGTACTGAGGCACTAGACTCTGCTTTGAACCGCTTAGTTCAAGGTGTTGCTAACGAAGAGGATAAAGTAGCGAGCGCTCACTCGAACGACTGTGATGAGCCGCAAGAAGTCTCGCTATCAGCTCGTGCGGCACCACTGATTGCTATGTTACGTCGGGCCAGTGAAGCTGGCGGTTACGTGATGTGGCGCCCAGACTAACACTAGTACTATGATATATTAATAAGACAGGCATTTAGAAAAGCTAACAAATACAAGGGGTTTGGACTTTGTTTGTTTATCCCTCTCTCTTTAATATCTAATTTTTGTTGGTGTCAGGGAAGAAAGAACGAATGATGCCAATAACAATGCTAGTGCCAAGACGCCAGCAAGTATGATCAGGCATTTTGTCTAGTTTTGAGTGTTTACTTCGACTACCTTGCTCATTTTTTAGAGTGGGGCTTTCGCAGGTGCATTTCTACAATACTGGATTGTTATGCACAAAGCCTAGTAGCACTTTTTTGCTGTTAATAACTTAGGCGCTTATCCACTGCAGCTTGGCTTTATAAGGCAAAAAAATGGCCTCACCTGGGTGAAGCCATTAGGTATAGTTTCTATTGTTCAAAAGAGTGTTTAAGAGGGTTCTTTAGGCACTAGATTGTACTCATCATCTTTTGCATAGATACGCTGCATATAGATGCCGGCAATAGCAAGGAAAACACCTGTTACAGCGCTAATGAAAGCCAGAGAGGAAAACCAAATCAAGGCGACTAATCCAACCATAGATTTTGGTACTTCGATGGCTTGATCTTTATCACTAATATAAGCCGCAAGGCGATAAATTTGGTTAGAGTTAACTAAACGATTAATATCGTGTCGGATAAGACTTTGTTGTTGTTGGATTTCGTAAATGTCATCATCAATGGCTTTAACTTCCACTTGAATTTCGTCATATTGAGAGAGTTGCTTATCTTTTTCCTGTGCGGCTCTAGTGACAGTTGAATTACGGTTTTGGCCTGCCAACTGTAGAACTCTTGCATAACTGTTTTGATAAGCAGAACGTTTTTGTTCAATGTCTTGTACTTTATCTAGAATTTGCTCTTCTAGATAAGCCATGCGTTCACGACCTAGGTCGATGCGCTTTTGGTAATCTCTACCGAGTACTTGCAGTTGGTCTTGCAGCTGCTGTTCGCTTTGAGTTTGTTTCGCCAAGGCATCATCGCCAATGGTGCGATCAGATACGGTATAAAGGCGGTCTTCTTTTTCTGAAATCAATCTGCGATATTTATTCTCAACCTGGGTTCGAGTGAAAAAATTAGCTTCCTCCATTTTGACTCGCATTTCTTCTTTTAGCTGATTTAGCTCTGCTTGAAGTTTAGCTCTATCTTCTTCTGATCCGCTTACATAACTATTGAGAAGTCCTCTTAAGCGTTGCTGTAATACATCCCGCTCTTTGTCCCACGCATCGTATATCTCTCGTTCTTTTTTATTTAATTCAGCTATTTCTGCTTGGTATTGTTGAGTAACTGAGTCTTCTGAGCCCAATTTAGCGATTTGACTATTAACATGCGCCCGTTCTCTTTCTAACGTAATGTAGTATGAGTCATTGGCTTTTCGGATGCTGGTTTGGTAATTCTCGTCGACTTCCATTGGATGGATAATATCGATGTCAGCTTTGCGACGGTTTAAAACATCGACTTTGTCTTGTAGTAACAGAGCTTCATTCTTCCTATCATCAATAATGATGTTGAGTCCTGAGAAGTTGCGTTCGAAGCCGTTGAGCATAGTCTCGAAAGTAATGGTGGCGAGCATGATTAAGCCAACGAAAAATAATAAGCGCCAAGAGCGATGTTTAGCGTACATCATAGCCGTAGCTACGGGGATTTTAGCCGCTTCTACTACCGCGACTAAAACAAATGGCAAAGCAGCGACTAAAATGCTGCTGTAGTCGCCAAAGTGAAGTTCTCGATCTGTTTTATCTAGTTGTGTGTAAACTGAAAAAGAGACGATGATAGAAATTAAGAACCCAATACTGACCGCTAGGATTTCAACAACCCAAGCGAATTTGACGAGTCTTACACCGATATTAAAAAGTTCTCTATTTGAAAGCTTGTTATGGGGTTCCATGTAAAATTATCCAGACAGACTAGGTTAAATGACAATCGCTAACTTTTTCTCGAAAGTAATGCGCTCAGTATTTTCGTACCATATTATGACAATCCATAAGAAAATCGTCAGAAACTTGCATATTATTAGCACAGAGCATACCAATGATCCCAGATATTTTTATTAAGAGGCAGTTAAATGCCCAACATGTTAGCTATTTAACCAGAATACAATCGCTGTGGAGTGGCTATGGAGAAATTGCAAAATATCAGGTTAACAGTGGTGAGCAAACGAAAACTGTCATTTTGAAGCATATAAAAATACCCGATTCTGTTACTCATATACGTGGCTGGCATTCTGAATTAGCGCATCAAAGAAAGGTAAAGTCGTACCATGTAGAGGCTGCATGGTACCAACATTGGGCAAGTCGTTGTTCTGATGAATGTCGCGTAGCTGATTGTTATGGTGTGTATTTTAGCGAGGAAACGGGGAATCAATATTTATTGCTGGAAGATTTGGATGAAGCGGGTTTAGCAAATCGTCATACTCAACTGGCGGTAGAAGATTGCTTGGTATGCCTTAATTGGCTTGCTTATTTTCATGGGAGTTTTTTGCATCCGGTGGGTCAGCAGAGCCTTCCTGAGTCAGACTGGCCACAAGGATTATGGCCGACAGGGACTTATTGGCATTTGGCCACGCGCCAAGATGAATGGCGGGCTATGGAAGACGGCCTTTTAAAACAAAAGGCTAATGCTATAAGTGAGTGCTTACTAAAAAGCAATTATCGCACTTTAGTTCATGGCGATGCCAAAGTCGCCAATTTTTGCTTCTCAGAAGATGGACGGCAAGTTGCAGCGGTGGATTTTCAATACGTTGGAATGGGGATAGGCGTGCAAGATGTGGCCTATTTTTTAGGCAGTGCGCTATCTGAAGAAGACCTAAATACGGCTTTGCCGTATTTATTAGAGCATTATTTTGCTGAGCTAGCACAAGCTATCGTGGCTCGAGGCGAGTCGCAAGACCTTGCGACTGCAGTCCTTGAGGAGTGGCAGTCGTTATTTACTCTAGCATGGGCTGACTTTCATCGTTTTATTGCAGGCTGGTGTCCTGATCATAAGAAAAACAACGCATTTAGTCGGGCTATTACCGCGCAGGCTCTGGCAGAACTGACCGCCGAATATTAGTTCTACTTGATCATTCGAAGTTGCTTATATTACTGGCCTAAAGCACGTTTCGTTTTTGCCGTCGCCTGTGCACTCATTGGATCATCAGGCCAGGGATGCTTAGGATAGCGGCCGCGCATTTCTTTCTTCACTTCAGGGTAAGCTTCACGCCAGAAAAAAGGCAAGTCGAGCGTAACGGCTAACGGTCGCTTCGCGGGGGATAGCAGCTCTAATTTGAGGCTTTGCCCAAGCACAGTCGGAGAACGGCTCATACCAAATACTTCTTGTAGCTTCACGCTTAAGGTGGGCGGCTGTTTACTATAATCGATAGTGTGCTGATTTCCAGAAGCGACGGATAATTTTTCTGGCACCATATCAGCGAGTCGTCTCTGCAGCGCCCAAGGGAGACTGTCGAGTAATATTTGTTTCAAAGCGAGTTTATTTAAGGCCGCTTGAGTGGTGATGCCTTCAAGATAAGGTCCGAGCCAATCATCGAGATTTGCCAGCAACCCGGTATCGCTCATATCAGGCCACTGCTCCTGTTTATCGTACTGAGCAGCAAATTGCAGACGTGCTTTCAATTGCAGGCTGTCATTATCCCAAGGCAGTGAGTCTAACCCGGCCTTGCGTATCTGAATGAGCATGGCGTCACGAATCTGTTCTGGCTTAAGCTGACTAGCTTTTTTACGCTGGATACAAAGTTTACCAATCCAATTTTGCAGCTCACTAATCAAACGGCCTTCTTGTTTCGACCACTCCAAATGATCTCGTGCTAAAAATAGATGCGGTAACAGGGTTTTTGAGAGGGCTATATCAAGTGGTTGCGACAGAAAGATCCGATCTGCTTCTTGACCTTGATGGCCACCGATATCGAGGGCAACAAGCCAATCAGATTGTGCATTGGTGTCGTATTTATCTAAGGTCGCGATACGACCATTCGCGAGTTTGAAGCGGACTTTGTCGGCTTGTTGGTCAAGGCGCATGCCGATGCGATCAGCAAAAGCGCCGGCTAACAATAAACCTAATATAGAAGAATCTGGTACTGAGATGGCCGTACTGTTTAGGGGCAGTTTTTGACTGCGTGTTAGCCATTGCTTATAAGACTGTTGATAAATAGCTCTAGGACGTCGAGTCGCGGCTGAAATAGCGTGATTCAACCATTCTAAGCGATTCGAAAAGTCACTCGATTGCTGAGTAAAAGGGTCGCCTTCGGATAGCAGGGCACAGGCTTGGCAAGCCACTTCACTTTGCTGCCAGCGTTTACCTAAAATAAGCAGCTGCGCCAAGCGAGGGTCTAAACCAAGTTTTGCCATATTCTGCCCGTGTGCTGTCAGTTCGAATCTGTCTCCCTCTAGCGCATTAAGTGAGCGCAGTAAATCGACGGATTGTTGCCAATGGCTTTCTGGCGGTGGCGTCACCCAATCTAACTCCAAGCGCTCTTGTGCTCCCCATTTTGCTACTTCTAGGGTTAATGGGCTGAGATCGACACATTCTATTTGAGGTTGCGCCTGCGGTGCCAAGCGCGATTGTTGCTCTTCGCTCCACCAACGGATACAGATGCCGGCTTCGGTGCGCCCCGCACGGCCCATTCTTTGTGTGGTTTCGGCTTGTGTCGCACGGCGAGTATGTAAGCGAGTGGTGGCAGTGTTCGCATCAAAGCGGGCCTCCCGACTCAAACCGCTGTCGATCACAATACGGATACCGTCAATGGTCAAACTGGTTTGGGCAATGGCGGTGGCTAACACTATCTTTCGCTCAGGTGCTATGGCAGGTTGAATCACAGCCTCCTGCTCTTTTAGACTTAGCTCGCCGTAGAGGGGACGAATTTTAGCTTCTGGATCACTGCCTAAACGTTGCTGTAACTGAGTGGCCGCTTGGCGGATTTCTTTCTGACCCGGTAGAAAAACCAATATGCTGCCGGTGTGTTCACGATAGGCCTGATAGGTCAGGCGCACGACTTCGTCCACTACCTCGGTGGTTTTTAAGGACTTATTAGCATAATGGGTTTCGATTGGAAAACCACGACCATGGCTGGTCAGAGTGGGGCAGCCTAAGCGTGATTCTAATAAAGCCGTGTCTAGAGTCGCCGACATGACGAGCAGTTTTAGAGGGTCATCATCACGATACAGCTCGCGAGCTTGCAAACATAAAGCAAAAGCCAAATCAGAATGAAGGTTTCGCTCATGAAATTCATCAAAAATCACCAGAGCGATATTATCTAAGCTTGGATCATCTTGCAGCATACGTGTTAATACACCTTCGGTGACCACCAGTAGCTGTGTGTCGTTACTTTCCTTACCCTCGTGCCGAATACGATAGCCGACACGTTTACCTAATGGTTCCTGCAATGAATCAGCAAGTCGTTTGGCGGCTGTTTTCGCCGCCAAACGCCGAGGTTCTAGCATCAAAATTTGACGCCCTTGTCGCCACGCTTCATTCATCAACTCTAGAGGTACTACCGTGGTTTTACCTGCGCCGGGTGCGGCTTCTAAAATGGCTTCATGGGACTGATTCAGTTGCGCTTTTAACGTTGGGATTAAATCGTATATGGGCAGAGAAGAGGACATAACAAGGCTCGTAAAATGACTCATCTCATGATACTTGTTTTTTGTCTGTTATCGAACCTTCACTTTGGGCTCTGCGATGGTTATGTCTGACTGGCAACGAGCAATACAAGGTAAGAAGTAGCCCTGAGCTAATTCTTTTTGGTTTAAGCCCCTTGGCTGCTGTTGCCCATAGTCGACTTCACCACTGAGTAATGGCGTTAAACAAACACCACATACGCCATTAGTGCAGGCGTGTTTAATGGGAATTTCATGCCTTATAAGCACCTGTAGAACGGTTTCATCTTGGGAGATCGATAAGTTCTGTGACGTGCTAGGGAAGGCAAGATGAATTTGTCTATTTTTCATTTTTACTTATCCTTTATAACCCATGGTTTATTATTAGTCGTTGCCTTAAATATTGGTGTTTCTCGCTAACAAAGGTAAGCTAGTGGCCTTTCAAATCGTGAGTTGGCATATGGACACGTCAGAACTATTCCTACAGATTCTAAATACCGTTTTTCCGTTAGTCAGTATAGTGTTAGTTGGATTTTTATACGCTCGTATACGGCCAACGGACATGACAGTGGCTAACCGATTAAATATGAGTGTGTTTATTCCTGCTCTCATATTTTCAGTGATGGCTGCCAAAGAGTTCCATATTGCACAATATCAAGGTCTTATTGTTGCCGCTGCCTGTGTTGTGTTGGGCTCAGGGTTATTGGTATGGCCTCTGTGCCGATGGTTGGGTGTGTCGGCTAAAACTCTCGTGCCGCCGATGATGTTTAATAACAGTGGTAATTTAGGCATTCCTTTATTAGTTCTTGCATTTGGCGAGAAAGCCTTACCGATCGCAGTGGTGCTGTTTCTCACTGAAAACTTACTGCATTTCACCGTTGGCATGTATTTATTAGACCCAAAAACCAAGCTGACTAATATTCTAAAAATGCCCATGATCATTGCCACCATTTTAGGCTTGATTTGGAGTCTACAAGGCTGGACTTTAGTCCCTGCCATTAGTGTTTCGGTTGATATGCTTGGGCAAATATCTATTCCCCTGATGCTGTTTGCACTTGGAGTGCGAATGACAGAAGTCGATTTAAGCCACTGGAAGCTAGGTGTGATTAGTGGCCTGTTATGCCCTTTAAGTGGGGTGATCATCGCGTTTATTTGGCAGCTAATGGTAGGGTTATCGGCAGAAAACTTTGCCTACTTATTAGTCTTCGCGTGTTTGCCGCCTGCAGTGCTGAACTACATGGTCGCCGAGATTTATCAGCAAGAACCTCATAAAGTTGCTTCTATGGTGTTAATTGGTAATTTAATGAGTCTAGCAATTGTGCCATGTGTGCTGTTTTATGCATTATAGCGATGTTATTCCGTTTAACATGACAAAGAGATAAAGAGAAAACCATGATTCTACAAATTGGATTAGTCATCCTGCTTATTATTGGCTTTGTGATTATTAGTCGCATAATTAACAATAGTATTGTTTTGTTCGGTAAGAAAAAAGCCGTTGCAGATGTGCGTGTTAGTTATGTGATTAAGATGCTGCAGTTGGGGCTAATTGCCATTGGCGTATTATTAACTTGTTTGATACTTGGTGTCGGCTATGGGCAGTTAGAAGTGTTCTTTTCATCTGTCTTTGCTGTGGTTGGTATTGCTTTATTTGCCCAGTGGTCAATTCTCAGTAATATTACCGCGAGTTTGATTATATTCTTTGGCTTCCCCTACCATGTGGGTGACTGGGTAAAAGTGGTGGATAAGGATGAAGAGATTTTAGGGCAAATCATCGATATCTCAAGCTTCCATGTCATTATCCAAAGGTTATCTGGTGACGTCGTTACTTACCCAAATAGTTTGATCTTACAGAAGCCTGTGATTCGCTTTGCGGATGAAAAAGCGGCGCGCCATATGAGTCAATATATGGAAAAATTAACGGATCAGCAAGACACTCAGTCCTGAACAAAAATCAACCAATGTTTTTGGTTGTACCGAGTTTTGTGTCATAATTGATCTCTCTGATCCATCATATTAGAGAGTAGGCTATGCAATCTGATCCCAAAGCGTTGTTAAAGAAGAACGATGAGCTAATTCAATCTGATGTGCTTAAAGTGAAATCCCATGTCCAGCGCGCTCAAGATGATTGGGTTTTGCATACCTTAATGATTGAGGGCTACGATGTGCCTTTTCGTTTTAAACGTCAGGGCAAGTACCGTACGTTACGTGGTGCGCGCGTTAATCTCACCTATTATCCCACTCAAGAAATGGTGGCTGGTATACCTGTCGAAATCATGAAAGTGGTTCGAGTTAAACGGAGCTAGTGCTTTTTTAGCTAACGCAATAAAACGATTATTTTCTTCTGGTATGATGAACTTCGCAACGGCTTGACGGTCTTTCATGTCGAGTTATTTTGAGTTTATTTAGGTAGAGAAGTTAATGGAAATGAGTCGTTCAGGAAATGCCTTCGCGCTGGTAAAGCGGGTAGAAAAAAGCGTTTGGTTCCAAGGTTTTATCATCAGCATCATCATTATTGCTGCGCTCACCGTAGGCGCCAAAACCTACTCTTTACCTTCTGGGGTGGAGCTGGCGATTAACTACCTGGACACCTTCATAACAGTCTTCTTTTTAGTGGAAATTAGCCTCAGATTTTTGGCGTGTGATGACAAATGGCGCTTCTTCAAAGACCCTTGGAATATTTTTGATACCGTGATCGTGATCGGCAGCCTAGTGCCCATGTCAGATACAGATATGGTGCTGGTGGCGCGCTTACTTCGAGTTTTTCGTGTTTTACGTTTGGTTTCTATTATTCCTGACTTACGCTTTTTGATTAATGCCTTGATCAAAGCGATCCCGAAAATGGGCTACATTGCTCTGCTGATGTTTATTATCTTCTATATCTTTGCCGCAGTAGGTTCGATCTTCTTCGAGCATATTAACGACAAGTTATGGGGCGATATTGCCATTTCTATGCTGACTTTATTCAGGGTTGCGACGTTCGAAGATTGGACAGACGTCATGTATGAAACCATGGATGTGTATCCATTAAGTTGGATTTTCTACGTGGTGTTTATCTTTTTGACCGCGTTCGTTTTCTTGAACATGATGGTAGGTGTCGTACTGGATGTAATGACACGTGAAACCGCCGAGAAAGAACATGATGCCCAAGAAAATAACCACCAAGCTCTAGTGACACAAATTAGTGAGCTGCAACAACAGGTGGCACGTTTAGCGGATAAAATAGAGGCACAAGACAAACAGAAATAATCAGTGAGAGGCGCCTATCTAGGTTGAGCTTTGCTATGACAATAGGCAAAATAGCGCGCCTCTGGCACCCTGAGAAACAGGTCGTGCTCGCTTCCCTTGAGACTATCTAAAATGGCGCTCCAAGACGATTTTATACAGCTTGATAGATGGTTGAAAAAGCATCAAGCACTGTGGCAATTCGATTCCTTCGCACAATTAGCCATCCCATGGGAAGGCGCGTACCCTGAGCTCGCTCAATATTTGCAACGGGTGGACTTCACCCAGTTAGACAATGTCGACTTCTATCATGCCGTTTATTTGATGGAGCCGAGCTTAATCACGCCATTAGATTGGCAAGATAACCAACGGTTAAACGCCCCTCAAAAAAGCATCCCATCTCGACGTGTACCAAGCTATTTTTCGACCGGTATCAAAGGCAGAAAATGGGCACAAATAGACGCTTTCGTTCGTCAGACACCTCTGGCCAAAAATTATCTTGAGTGGTGCGCAGGCAAAGGGCATTTAGGCAAATTGCTTGCCTATCAAAGTGGCCACCCGGTGCACAGTATAGAGTGGCAAAAAACACTCTGTGAGGCTGGAGTAAAAGAATCCCAGCGGTTGCAATTAGAGCAAAAGTTTAGCCAGGTTGATGTATTAAAAGACGCAGGAGTTGATGCCCTAAGTAACACGGATTGTGTAGTGGCACTGCACGCCTGTGGTGATTTACACCGGCGTTTACTGAAGCAAGCGACGGCGGCAAAAGTGGGCCAATTGTGCCTTTCTCCTTGTTGTTATCACCTAACCTCAGACGCTGTTTATCAGCCATTATCACAGCTCGCTACCAGTTCTCTACTGAGCTTACGCAAAGCGGATTTAAAATTGGCTGTGAAAGAGGTCGCCACTGCTGGAGAAAGAGAAAAACGGCTTAGAAAATTAGAGCTGACTTATCGCCTAGGCTTTGATTTATGGCAACGCGAAGTGCGTTGCAAAGATGAATATCTTCCTTTGCCTTCAGTACAAAAGTCGCTGTTAACACAAGGCTTTGACCGCTTTTGTGAATGGGCAGCAGACCAGAAAGGGCTAAGCGAAGCCTTAACTCAAACGCCTATTGCTGACTTTGAAAACGGTGGAGAGCAACGCTATCAAGAGGTGCAAAAAATTGAAGCGATTAGTCAGTTATTCCGTCCTGCCCTAGAGTACTGGTTGATACTGGATCGCGCACTTTTCCTTGAAGAACAAGGCTATCAAGTAGAAATAGGCCGTTTCTGTAACAAAGAGCTAACGCCTAGAAACTGGTTTATTAGGGCTCAAAAAGACACCCCCGAGTGTATCTAATAAAGGCTTCAAGCCAGCTGTTGTTTTGTGTTGGCTCGAAAATTTCCCCTAGCCGGCGTCTCACCAATAATCGCCGTACAATACAGAGTCAAACTAGCCAGCTCACTGACTGGAGTAATCCTTTTCCCGGCGGCCAGCTCGCGTGCCGTTTCTGATAAATCGAACCCTATTACAGAGAAGGAATGATTCACCAACCGGTCTGCTATCTTGTGTCATATTTTGCCATTATCGCAACATTTAATAACAGAGGCAGGAAGCTAAGCAGAATAGTTTGGGTTGAGTTTATTGAAAGGACTTAGGAAAGAGAGCAATCAGTGAAGCCCAATGATTGAGCTTCACTTTCTCGTTTTGTGCTGGCTATAGCACTTCTTGTGCTTTGCGTTTACGTGCCAGTAGGCGCCCACCTAAGGTGTTGAGTATTAGTCCTAACAAGACAACCAAGATGCCAACCCATTGCATTGGGCTTATGTATTCTGATAGCAAAATAGCCGAAGAGGTGAGACCAACCACGGGCACTCCTAGGGTTAATGGCGCAATCGTAGCAGCGGGATAGCGCGACATTAGGTAACTCCATAACCCATAGCCTGCGACAGTCGCAAAGACGGATAAGTAGGCTAAGGTTGCCATGGTTCCCCAGTTAATGGCGTATAGGCTCTGTTCCATGGCATCGGGTCCATCGATAAACCATGAACAGATAAAAAATGGTAAAGGTGGAATCCAGCAGCTCCAAATGACCAAATTGACGTTGGCGTGATAGCCTTTCTTACTGATGACCTTGGTGCTGATATTACCTAATGCCCAACAAGTAGCAGCGACTAAGGTTAAGCCAAAACCAATCAAGGTCATGCTGGAGTTGTCATTTTCAAGGGCGATGGTCGCCAGACCACCGGCGGCAATAGCAATGGCAATAACTTGATAAGGACGAACGCTTTCCTTTAAGAATACAACCGCAAATAACAGAGTAAAAATAGCTTGTGACTGCAGAACTAAGGAGGCCAAACCGGCAGGCATACCAAACTCCATCGCGGAAAATAAGAAAGCGAACTGCCCGAAACTAAGTGGTAGGGCATATAAAAACCACCATTTAAGCGGCGTCTTTGGGCGTTTGAAAAAGAGTGATCCAATAACAGCGACCATCAAAAAGCGTAATCCACCTAACATCATAGGAGGAAGGTCATCTAACCCCCAGCGTATCACAACGAAGTTGAGCCCCCACGCGATAATAATAGTGAGAGCGATCAACAAATCCCTAGGTGTCATTGAAAATTCCTTGTCCTTAAGATGGCTTGAATCGTTAGCTTACGTTGTTTACCGACAAGCGCCAATGTGCAGATTAGAAAAGAGTGCAGAATACAGGTTGGGAGTGAGTCGAAATGCTAAGATTTTGCCCTAAACTGCCAATGGTCATTGCTTCCTTTATTGTTAATCATGTCGACAATGTGCTCGCCAATTTCTCTATCTTGGGGCTCATAGAGCCGACATTTTGTGAGTGTTTTACGCAAATCGATATTAGTGCCTAGGTATTCCATTAGTATCCTTGAACTGCATGGCATGCGTTCGTCACTGGCAGAGACACCCATGCGCAAACCGTGTAGCCAATGAACGCGATTTTTAAAGGTAGGATAGAGAATGGTCTGGGTTATTTCATTAACCGTAAGAGATTCATAGTCCATCATAAAGATGCGATCAGATAAGTAATACGCCATGCCAAGATATTTACAGTGGCAAACTTCATTGTTTGCTTGCCCAGTTAAACGCTCGGTACGTTGATAGACGACTGTATCACCTTGTTTTGTTAGGCAAACTAAGGATTTTAATATTTTTCCTTGGTTCCCCATCGAATAATAATATTCAAAGTAATACCCCAAATATTTATCAAGATGGGAACCTGAACGCTCTTCTAGTTGCTTAAAGTGAGCCTGTTTAGTGTCACCTTGCTGCGTTATTTGCCTTGGGTTGGATTCAACCAGTTGCTGAAATTGTTGATGAGGAAGGTGCAGTTCATGTTCCGCAATATCAAAGAACTCACAAATACGTCTTAGTGTATTGGCGGCTGGCCGATGCCGACCGCTTAAATAACGATTGAATTGAGAGCGACTAATACCCAACCGTTGAGACACTTCGCTAATGGATTTGTAATAGCTGCATAGCAATCTGAGATTCAGGGCAACATCTTCGTTCATGAGTTTTAGCCTAATAAAACAACGATCAATAAGCATAACAGGGTAATTATGCTTTGATAAAGACGCAGTTTGGTGTGATTTATGAGACAAAATGAGCCAATTTAGGCTGGGTTGTCAAATGTCGTGGCTTGTCCCCATTTGCTCTACTTAAAAACAATGAACGCCAGAGTACGGGCTTTAGCACGTAATCATAGTGGTCATTAACATTATAAATAAGAGCAAATACAAAAGGACAAACAATGACAGAGCAAAAAAAGTTAACCTTCTATGGTGGGCCATGGGTTTCCTTCTTGCCCATATTAAGTTTTGTGGCCGTGGCTATTTATGTAGCAATCGCCCTTGATGAAGCCACTATACAAGGTATGTGGGTGGGGATTCTCGCAGGCCTATTAGTGACCTTCTTATTGGCTAAAGATAAATCGGTTTACACGGAAACCATTATGTCAGGGATGGCGAGTAAAGTGGCTATCGCTCCCGTAGCCGCTTGGATATTTGCCGGTATTTTCGCTACCGTACTGCGTTCATCCGGTTTAGTAGACGGCATTTTATGGGCAGCCTATCACACAGGAGCTACAGGGACGGCTTTTGTTGCCGTCAGCTTTATTGCTAGCGCACTTTTTGCTACTGCAGCTGGGACAGGCTTTGGCACCATAGCGGCAGGCATGGGAGTGTTATATCCAGCGGGAGTATTGCTTGGAGCTGACCCCTTGCTTATGGCGGGTGCGATTGTTGGCGGCGGAGCCTTTGGTGATAACTTAGCGCCTATTTCAGATACAACTATTTCATCCGCGGCAAGCCAAAACACCGACATTGGAGGCGTGGTACGTTCACGTTTAAAATATTCACTGGTTGCAGGTGCGATTACCTTAGTGCTGTTGGTGGTATTTAGCTTGCTGCAGAGCGGAGCGTCTGGGCGTGTTCCATATGAGCAATTGGCTGAGCATATGAATCCAAAAGGGTTAATTATGCTGCTTCCTGCGTTAGTCGCTATTTATGTAGCGATGAAAAAAGGTGATGTGATTTTTGCCACTAGCGTTGGCATTCTATTGGGAATGTTAGTCGCCGTACTGTCCGGCTTGAACACGGTAGAGTCCTTTATTTCAGTTAAGGATGGTGCCTTAATCAATGGCGTAGCAGGCTGGATGGCTGACCTGTCGATTCTTGTTTTACTGTTAGCTGGTGGTATTCGTCTGATGTTAGATGGCGGCGGCAGTGATAGGCTTATTGCGATATTGAAGAATCTAGTGCGAACCCCTAGAGGCGCTGAGGCATCTTCTGCCATATTGTCGCTTTTCTTATCTGCCATGATGAGTATTAATGCTCCTGCTATTTTAGCGGTGGGACTTTCTTACGCAAAGCCGGTCGGCGAGCGCTTTAAATTACATCCTTATCGTCGCGCCAATATTATCGATAGCATGGCCTGTACCCTAGTTTATTCTTTACCTTGGTCTGCTGCATTATTGTTTGCGTCGGGTTTATCCGTGAAAGCATCTGAGGCTTTTCAAGGCGTACCTCCATTAACACCGCTTGAAATGACCCCTTGGATTTTCTATGCCTGGGTATTATTAGCGGTAATGACATTTTCCATAATGACCGGCTGGGGACGACGCTTTATGGACGGCTCAGAAGAGCAAAAGGATGGGGAGGTGATGTCATGATGGATTTTGTTGTTAGAGCGAGAACCAAGATTGGCATTATTACTGGGTCAGGCCCAGACGCGGGTTTAGATTTGTGGCAGAAGGTATTGCGGGCTAATAAGCAGATGATAGGAGACCATTATAGAGGGGATCTTGATGCGCCTTTTGTGAGTATTATTTCTGAGCCTGTGCTGGGTCTCTCGATGGAACTTGAGAAAAACGATGCTCAGGTGTGGTCTGCCTTATCGGATGTGGCGAAAGAGCTAGATCGACAAGTGGATTACTATGCTATTGCCTGCAATACATTGAACTATTACCAATCCCAACTTGGTGCTCTGAGTCTGCGTGCTCAGTTGGTCTCTTTTAGTGAGGTGGTGAAGCAAAAACTGCTCGCTGATGGCATTCAAAAAGTTGCATTGTTAGGGGCTGATTCCGTGACCGATTTAGGTGAATGGTCCCCTTATCGGCAATTGACTGAAGTGGCGGAAGTAGAAATACCTAAGTCTGACGGAGGTTTGCATCAATTAATTTATGATGTAAAAACTTTTGGCGGCGAACGTAAGGATATTATCGATAGATTTTCTACCTTGGTAGAAGGGTTGGAAGCCGACATGGTGTTATTAGCCTGTACCGAGCTGCCTTTAATTCCCATTAAGAGTAAGAAGTCGCTTATCGATGTCACGGATCTTGTAGCTAATGAGTTAGCCAAGCTCTCTTTATCATCCTCGCGCTAACTATTAGGTCGCTTCATTGAAGCGACCTTTTTTAACACAGAAATTCTCGCTAAGCTGTTACCGCGTCCAACGCCTGGCTAATGTCTGCAATAATATCGTCTATATTCTCAATCCCAACAGAAATGCGAATCAAGTCGGTGCTGACACCTGCTTTGGTCAGTTCCTCTTCATTCAGCTGGCGGTGTGTTGTCGTGGCAGGATGGCAGGCTAATGATTTCGCATCACCAATGTTCACCAGTCGTAGCACCATTTGTAAGGCGTCGATAAATTGCGTGCCTGCTGCTAAGCCGCCTTTTATACCAAAACTCAATACGCCAGATGCCTTGCCGCTGGTAATACGTTGGCTCAAGGTGTGGTATGGGCTATTAGATAGACCAGCGTAATTTACCCAGTTTACCTTATCGTGATTCTGCAAATAAGTGGCTAATTTTTCCGCATTAGAACAATGACGTTCCATACGTAAGCCTAATGTTTCTAAGCCTTGCATGATCAAAAAGGCGCTGTGTGGAGACAAAGCAGAGCCAGTGTTACGCAGTGGCACCACTCGACAGCGACCTATGTACGCCGCAGCGCCAAGTGCTTCAGTATAAACCACATTATGATACGAAGGGTCTGGCTCATTCATCATTGGAAAGCGTTCTTTATTGGCGACCCAATCGAATTTACCTGAGTCGACAATCATGCCGCCAACTGTGGTGCCATGACCGGCAATGTATTTGGTTAGCGAGTGCACCACAATATGAGCACCTAACTCAAATGGACGACACAAAAATGGCGTCGCCACAGTGTTATCCACAATCAGAGGAATGCCGTGTTTGTTGGCGATGGCTGCCAGTGCTTCGATGTCTACAATATTGCCCGCTGGGTTGCCAATGGACTCACAGAAAATAGCGCGAGTATTTTCGTCAATAGCGGCTTCAAAACCGGCAAAGTCATCCGCAGAAATCATACGTGCTTCGATACCACGGCGCGGAAAACTGTGGGCAAAGAGGTTGTAAGTGCCGCCGTACAGTTGACTGGTACTAATGATGTTAGAGCCTACTTCACAAATACACTCAATCGCATAGGTAATCGCAGCCATGCCAGAGGCAACACCTAACCCAGCAATACCACCTTCCATAGCCGCAACACGCTGTTCAAGCACATCAGTAGTCGGGTTCATAATACGAGTGTAAATATTACCCGGTACTTTTAGGTCAAAAAGGTCTGCGCCGTGTTGAGTATCGTCAAAGGTATAAGACGTTGTTTGGTAAATGGGAACAGCGGCGGCTTTGGTGGTTTCTTCAGAGGTATAACCATGATGAAGCGCAAGAGATTCTAATTTCATTGTAAGCAATCCTAGTCTTATTATTGAAGGGATCTAACGACACCATATTAACGCGCGATGGCGTTGAGAAAAAACAAATATTGCTCATGGTATATGACCTTCTATTCAAACTTGGGTATTTAAATGAAGTATGTACACAAGAGCCTATATGAGGCGGGAACAATGCTGATAAAACGCGTCACCAAAAGCGGCTTAGGGTTAGGATTAGCATTGTTCACAAGGAAAGTTATTAGCTTTGAGGTAGAAGCGTCGCATCAAAGGACTCGTAATTCTCCAACACGCCAAACCAAAAAGAGGAACTGATCATCTTAAATTTGCGTTCAAGCTTGTCACTGGCTAATGTTTCTATTTGCCAAAGAATGCCAGAAGCTTGTGGGAAATCATCGCCATTGAGTTGTTCTTCATAAAGGCGATGCATCAAGCCATTTTCATCCAGTCCACATGATAATAAACGCACTAAATTGGCGGCTAGATCGCTATCAAGCTGCTCTAGATCGACGGCATTTTTAGCATGGACAGTGATGGTGAAATCGACACCAGTCGGTTGTGCAAAGGTGCCATTAAACGCACTACGTAATAAGCCATAGGCATTAAAGAACCGCTCATGGAATTGGCAGTCTGAGTATTCTTCCCATAATCTATCATCGGCCATTTCATGGCTCAACTGATCGATTTTACCGGCGGTTACATCGTCAGAAAAAAGTGATGTTAATACAACATTGGCCGCGTCGGCGGGAGGTAAATCGCTTAAAGACATAAGACACATGTCTTTAAGATCGGCATCGGTTAACTCTTCTAAGCCATCGTCCAATTCCATTTGGGTCATAAGCGTGAGGTATTGTGAACGACTCCAAGCATTGGGAATGGCTGAAATCTTGTGAAATGAATCTAGTTCAATAGAGAATTTTGCAGACATGTGTGCCTCCAATAAAAAAGTCGCAGAAACGTGACTTTGTAGTAGCCAAGCTAAACCGTATTGACTTTTTATACAAGAAAGCTGAGCGTAAAAGGAGCAACAGGCGATGAAAAAAGCGGCCCGAAAGCCGCTTTATTATTGACGCTCTATAACATTAAATAAACAGCAGTACTGCTAAGTTCATTACTCTTGAAATGAGCAAAAGACCGATAAAACCAACTAGGTAGAGCAGGCAGAACCATTGCCAAGGTTTCAGTTTATCGGCTTTGGCTTTGAGTGTTTTCCACATATTAGTAACCCTCCTGATAATCTTCGACTTTGCCGGCAAAAACTCGATATCCCCACAGCGTATAGATGCAGATGACGGGGATAAAGATACACACGCCTGGTAATAAGAATTGCAAGCTGGTGGTTGGCGATGCCGCTTGCCATAAGGTCAACTGGCGTGGGATTAAGTAAGGGAACACGCTAACGACTAACCCCGCTAAGCCCAACAAGAACAACAAAATACCACACCAGAAAGGGCGCGATTCATGGCGATGGTTGTGCAAATCCTTCCAAGACACAAAGGCCGCAATGGCACAAAAAATAGGCAAGGGTGCTAGGAATAAAAAGTGACTGTCAGAGAACCAGCGCGCTTTAATCTCAGGCTGAGTCAAGACGGTCCAAATACTCACAACTGCCATAGCGATCATCACCATGATCAACAAGACTTTAGCCAGTTTGGCTGCGTGTGCTTGGATCACTCCACGGGATTTCATGTACAAGTAGCATGCGGCTAACATAGCGTAGCCCGCCATCACGGCAAATCCAGTAAAGATGGTGAACGGCGTGATCCAGTGCAAACTAGACATGGCTTCACTGCCTTCAGGGATTCCTTGCACTATGGTGCCCAAGACTAAGCCTTGGCAGAATGCTGCCACCGCAGAACCTGCGCTGAACGCAAAATCCCAATAGGGGCGTGAACGATCAGACTTAAAGCGGTACTCAAAGGCTACACCGCGGAAAATCAACGAAAACAGCATCAGCATTAGTGGTATATAGAGGATAGACAATAGTCCAGCGTAAGCGGCTGGGAAGATGCCATATAACAAGGCGCCTCCCATCACTAGCCAAGTTTCATTGCCATCCCAAACGTGTGAAATAGACAGCATTAAGTGGTCGCGCTCCCCTGGCTTGTCAAACCAGGGGTATAAGATGCCAATGCCCAAATCAAAACCATCAAGGCAGACATACATGAAGATGCAGAATCCCAGTACTAAGAAATAAAATAAAGGTAAGTCCATTACTTCTCTCCCTCGTGATCTTCATGTTTCAAGTTTTTCACCCATGCCAAGGCATAGCCAGGTGCGTTCATACCAATTAGGTGTTTTTCCAGAGTCGCCATTTTAGGTGGCCCTTTACGAATCAATTTGCGCATAAAGTAGAGATACACAAGCGATAGTAAGAAGTAGATCACCCCAAACATGGTCAACGAAAACAGCACTCGCTCAGCAGGGAGAGGGGACACCACATCTGCAGTGCGAACTAGGTTATACACAACCCAAGGTTGGCGTCCTACTTCGGCCACATACCATCCGGCAATGGTGGCGACCACACCCATTGGCGTAAAGAAAGTCACCGCACGTAAGAACCATTTATTCTCATACAGTCTGCCTTTGCGGCGTAACACCAAGGCCGCTAGAGCGATGGCTACCATGCCCATACCAAGCCCAACCATCACACGGAATGACCAAAAAATTAATGGAACATAAGGACGATCTTCTTTTGGAAAAGCTTTCAAACCAGTTACTGAACCATCCATTGTATGGGTCAATATCAAACTACCCAGATGTGGAATTCCTAATGCGTAATCGTTCTCTTCAGTTTCCATATTAGGCATGGCAAACAAGAGTAATGGCACTTCGCTTTCTTGGGCTTCCCAAATGCCTTCAATGGCAGCCAGTTTTGCTGGTTGGTGCTCTTTCACTTCTAAGCCAGATTCATCGCCCACTTTGACTTGCAAGATAGTCAGCACTAAAAGCATCCACATGGTCATGGATAGGCCTTTTTTGGAGAAATTCATGTGCTTTTTCTTTAACAAATAAAACGCGCTTACCCCAGCGACTAACAATGAAGCTGTAATCATGGAAGCTAAAAACATATGAGTCAGGCGGATGGGGAAAGAAGGGTTAAAAATAACCTGCATCCAGTTGTCTACATGGAAAACGCCATCGACCATCTTGTAGCCCTGTGGTGTTTGCATCCATGAGTTGGCCGCCATAATCCAAGTAGAAGAAATCCAGGTGCCGATGGCGACAACCAGAGTCGAAACAAAATGGACTTTGCGACCGACTCGTTGCCAACCAAACAACATGACACCCAAGAAACCAGCTTCAAGAAAGAAGGCTGTCAGTACTTCATAGGCCAGTAGTGGCCCCAATACAGGTCCGGCGATTTCAGAAAATTTAGAAAAGTTAGTGCCAAATTCATAAGACATAACGATCCCACCGACCACGCCCATCCCAAAGGTGATGGCGAACGGTTTGATCCAAAACTTGGCTAACTGCAAATAGCGTGGATCATGGGTCTTTAGCCAGAGCCCTTCCCAGATAGCGATCAAGGTTGCCAAGCCAATGGTTATGCTTGGAAAAATAATATGAAAGCTGACGGTAAAAGCGAATTGAATACGCGATAGCATCGCTGAGTCAAAATGTTCCATAGTGATACCTAAGTAAAACAAAAGACGAGATGGAGTAGGGCAACACACGCCGCTCTACTCCTAGCCTAAGAGCGCCCTAAATTAAGACTTCTTTAGAAACAGCTGTTTAACGGCAAGAGGAGAAATGGCTAGGCAAAAAATGCTCGCCAGCGTGATGATTTCAGTCATAAAAGAGGCAGTATTCATGGTAAGTACCTTGTTAATTGCAGTGATATTGATGTAGATCAATTTATCTATGGCATTGCAAGGCAGAGGCCAACTTTTTATATTTTTTAAGTTGTTGATTTTTAAAGGTTTAAAAAATAACTTTGAATAAGCTGTCAACAAAGTTTACGATTGCAATCTCCTTCTGGTGTCAACGAGGTTTACAGTTTGGCGATATCTTTGATGTTTGAAGTGTCAATGTTAGTTTCTAGCGTGTGCGGCCTATTGGTGGCTACGTGGCTGCTTTGGCGCGCACAAAAGCAAGGCGAACTTCAGGCGCTGGCAGGCTTTGCCATTATGATGGCGATTTGGTGCTTTGGTCATGTGGCTCTGTTTCAGGGTTATCAACAAATGGGGATCCATATTATTTTGGCGAACCCATTAATGCCGACCTTCTTTTTGCATTTTGCTATTCGATTTGTCTATGCCGGTACGGTTAAAGAGCGATGGCTGAAGCGCTTGGCGCAGAAGCTGCCATGGTTTTACGTAGTGAGTATTGCGGTCGTACTGCAAAGCTGGTGGGTGGGAGCAGGGGCGGCAAGCCAAACATTAGACACGCGCTCTTTCTTTATTTTCACGGATGCCGGTGCCTTCAATCTGGCGTATACCATTTTGATGGGAATGCTTGCCCACGGCGTTCTGTTGTTTGGCTGGTATCGTCATACGGGCAATAAAAAGCGCTCTATTCTGGCCATGTTTGGGGTGGGTGCCTGGGGCTTGTTACTGGCCACCAGTTTTGTTTTTCCGTCTTTTGGCATTAGTTGGTTTCCTTACCCAATGCTGCTGTTGCCAACGTATTTGCTGTTGCTTGTGTATGCAGTAGTGCGTTATCAGATTTTGTCTGTCAATGCCTTTGCTAACCGAGCCTTACTGTGGCTGGCTATGATGTTGGTGATTCTATGCTTAATTTCTGTAATAAGCGTGGTATCAGGACGTGTTGGATTACAGGCTTTAGCCAATGTGCCTAGCTGGCAATTATGGCTCTACTCACTAGTGACCTTAGTCGTCTCGGCATTAATTTATCAGCCGCTAAATCGTTTGATTTCTCGTCTTATCTACCCAGGAGCGGTACTCAACGAAGGCGTTTTAGAGACCTGGTCAACACAGTTAAAAGATGCCCATGATTGGGCAGAATTGATTGAAGTAGGTGAGCGTTTACTCTCTTCTCAGATAAGGCAAAGCATAACAATAAAAGTAGAAAATCAGCATAAAGAAACACATCAAGAAAGCAGCGCATTGGCGCTTATTGTGAATCGTAATGAGCAAGGTTGGCACTCTGTTCTAGTGGGTTGGAATGACGCCAGCCCAGGTATGCGTTTAACCGCCGAAGTGTTTGGTTCTTTATTTTCGACTAGCTGTGGTTTGTTGGAGCGTTCTCTCGCTTTGGCGGTAGCTGAGCGGAAGCGCTTAGATGAGCAGCATCTTGTTGAGCTCGGCAGCTTATCGGCGGCGGTGGCCCATGAATTACGTAACCCACTCAACATTATTTCTATGGCAGCTTATGACGCGCCTGCAGAAACACGCCAGCATATTCAAACTCAACTGAAACGAGCAGACCGATTAGTCAGTGACATGTTGGTTTACTCTGGTGGGTTAGCTTTGCAGAAAAGTAAGGTGCCTTTGCATGCGCTGGTGGCGAGCATTGTGGCGCAATCGAACTTGGCTGACATTAAATGCCAGCTAGACATAGATGAAACCATCGAATTGACCGCAGATTATCAAAGAGTGCAGCAGGTGTTTGTTAACCTAATAGATAACGCGGTGGCGTTTTTGCGTAATCAAGCGGATGGCAAATTGGCCATTCAGGCACGAGTCAGTGCCGAGGCTGTGGTGATACAGGTGCATAATAATGGCCCTAAAATAGACGAAGCATTAACCGGTGAAGTTTTGTTTCAGCCATTTGTCACAAAACGTGCTGGTGGCAGCGGCCTTGGTCTTGCCATTGTACGGCGCATATTAGACGCTCACCAAGGTCGTATTTTGCATCGCTCTGATGCCGGCTGGCCTGTGACCTTTGAACTCTCTTTTCCTTTAGCTTCGTCGACTTCTCGCGACGAGACAGTGTCTGGCACAACGCCAGTAATAGGCAATTAAATGACGCAAAATAAAATTCTCTTAGTCGACGATGAACCTGCTTTTCGTGAATTAGCAAGCCGCTGGTTAGCGGGCCAAGATTATCAAGTAAGAACCGCAGGCAGCCTAGAAGAAGCGCGCCAGGCGATGGTAGGTTTTGATGCAGACTTGGTGCTGCTTGACCTGTCCATGCCGCCGCATTTTGACCCTCAAATTACACTGGAATCCATGGTGGACTTTGAGGGCCGCCCAGTGATTATTATTACCGGTCATGCGGACCGAGATTTAGCCTTAAAGGCCGTATCTCTAGGAGCTTGGGACTTTATTGCTAAACCCATCGACCCAGAAATGCTGGCCGTGGTAGTGCGTCGTGCCATTACCAAAACAACGTTAGAAAGGGAGTTGAATCAGCTTAAAAAAGCAGGCCAGTCTGCCTCAGGTGCCGCCGCTTATATTGGTCACTCTGCTAGCTCACAGAAGGTGCGAGCTTTGATCGAGCGTATTGCACCAACCGATGTGCGAGTGCTGGTCACGGGGCCTTCTGGTACCGGCAAAGAAGTGATTTCCCGCACTCTGCACGAGCTAAGTCATAGATCCAAAGCACCTTTTGTCTCGGTTCATTGTGGCGCGATTCCTGACGAACTGTTAGAAAGTGAACTATTTGGTTATGTGAAAGGCGCTTTTACCGGAGCAGAGAAAGACAAAGAAGGTCTATTAAGCCTGGCCAATGGCGGCACCCTGTTCTTAGATGAAATCGGCGAAATGCCTCTCACCATGCAGGTGAAAATGCTCCGTGTTTTACAAGAAGGTACCTTTTACCCTGTCGGTGGACGCGAGCAAAAACATATCGATGTGCGAGTCATATCAGCAACCAATGCTGACCTAGTGGAAAAAGTGCGAGAAGGCAGCTTTCGGGAAGATTTGTATTACCGGATCAAGGGCGTCAACATCGAGACACAATCCCTTGCCGAACGCCATGAAGACGTGCCCGTTTTGTTACAGGCTTTTCTCGCCAATTTGAGAGAGAAGCAAGACAAAACGTTGCAATTAAGCGCCGAAGCCATGCAATGGTTCCGTCAACAGGCTTGGCCAGGCAATGTACGTGAGCTGAAAAACGCCTTAGAAAGTGTCGCCTCGATCTGCCCTGCAGGGCATATCACCATGGACGATATTCATTTGCTGTACCCATCGACTGGCGCATATGCTGCCCCAGCCATAGGGACAACGCCTGACAGTGACGCCACCTTAGATGAACAAGTACGCGCACTGGAAATACGATTGATTCAAAAAGCCCTCGCCACAACCCAAGAAAACCGCACCCAAGCCGCAAAACAACTCGGTCTATCGCGCCAAGGCTTGATCAAGAAAATAGAACGATATGGGTTGTGAGGGCTTCTGGCTTATAATTTAAAGAAACCAACAGGTAAAGCGACTCTTCGCGCCTGCGCGTGGAGCGTACCTGTTGGTTCTGTTTAGGCGCCTAAATAAGTGCCTAGATAAGCGCCTAAAAAGAGAAGCCACATTAGCCGATGGCTTTCGTCCCCGCCACGGTACAGTCGATTTCCCCGTCTTGCACTCGAACCTTAATAGAGTCGCCTTTTTCTATCTCGTTGACCGAACGAATGACTTGTTTGTCTTTAGAGGCAATAGCGTAGCCACGCGACAAGGTATTGAGTGGGCTGACCAGGTTGAGCTTGTCGATGAGGCGAGCAAAGCTGGTTTGTTTGCTGGTTAGGGTGTTGTTTAATGCCAATGCTAAGCGCGCGTCTATATCGCGTAACTTTTCTTTGTTTTGCTCTATGCGTCGCGCGGGTGTGCTCTTTTGCAATCTGTGCTCAAGGTTTTGCGTTTTGACTTTGTGTTGTTGGATTGTCCGTTCAAGGCTCTGTTGCAAGCGGCGCTTGAGTTGATCCAATTGATTCTGCTGTTGATCGATACGCTCTTTAGGGTGACGAATACGCTTGATCATGAAGTCCAGCTGTTGCTGGCTTTGTTCCAAAATGCGCGACATACGTCGAGTGAGCTGGCTTTCTTGCTGGGTTATTTGGCGAATCAGCTGAGCCTTGTCAGGGCTTAATAGTTCAGCAGCGGCCGTTGGGGTGGCTGCGCGAACATCGGCGACAAAGTCGGCAATGGTAAAGTCCGTCTCATGGCCAACGGCAGAAACAATGGGTGTTGTGGCCTGAAAAATCCTGCGTGCTAGCGCTTCGTCATTAAAGCTCCATAAGTCTTCTAATGAACCACCGCCACGACCGAGAATAATGGCATCAAAATAACCGCTGTCATCGGCTCGGTTGAGCTGCTTTAAAATGTTCTTCGCCGCGTCTTGGCCTTGTACCAGTGAGGGCAGGATAGTTAACTCTGTCAGAGGGAAACGACGACGAAAAGCAATAATCATATCGCGTACAGCGGCGCCCACCGGTGAGGTAATGATGGCGACGCGCTCAGGTTGAACGGGCAGTGCCTTTTTGTGCTCAGGAGAGAATAGCCCTTCTGCTTGTAACGAGTTTTTTAATCGCTCAAAGGCTTGTTGTAAGGCGCCTTCGCCGGCAGACTCCATGCCTTCTACGCTGAGTTGACAATCACCCCGTGGGCCATAAAAAGTCACGCGAGCTCGTAGGCGTACTTTATCGCCATCTTTGGGCTGGAAGCGCACAGCACTGTTCTTGCTTTTAAACATAGCGCAACGGATTTGTGCTCGGTCGTCTTTAAGCGAAAAGTACCAATGACCCGAGCCAGGTTTGGCTAAATTGGAGATTTCACCTTCGACTAATATCCAAGGTAAGCTGGCTTCGAGAAGTTGTTGAATTTGTCGGTTTAGTTGCGAGACGGTAAATGCGGTTTCTTGTGCAGGGCTAGTTGTAAATTTTTTCATCAATCTCTCGTGGTTTTGATTTACCGAATGCGACTATTGGAGTAGAATTACTTGCCATCTTAACTCCCCTTGTTGGCATTGGAAACTCCCCATTATGTTACGAATCGTGCAAGAAGCTTTAACGTTTGATGACGTTTTGCTCATCCCCGGCTATTCCGAAGTTCTTCCTAAGGATGTTAGCCTTAAAACGAAAATCACAAAAGACATCGAGCTGAATATTCCGCTTACCTCTTCTGCGATGGATACCGTTACCGAACACCGCATGGCAATTGCTTTGGCTCAAGAAGGGGGCATAGGCATTGTCCACAAAAACTTGACCATCGAAGAGCAAGCGCAAGAAGTGCGTCGTGTTAAGAAATTTGAAAGCGGTATCGTTCGAGACCTTGTTACGATCAATCCTGAAGCCAGCGTTCATGAGCTAATGGCTTTGACTGCTGAAAACAATATTTCTAGCGTACCTGTTGTTCAAGGTACGGATCTAGTCGGTATTGTTACAAGCCGTGATGTTCGTTTCGTTAAAGATTTCGATAAGAGTGTTGCTGATATTATGACGCCAAAAGAGCGTCTAGTAACGGCACTTGAAGGCGCATCTGCTGGCTCTATCCGTAAGTTACTTCATGAAAACCGCATCGAAAAAGTATTGATCGTTAACGATCAGTTCGAACTACGCGGCATGGTAACGGTTACCGACTTCAATAAAGCAACGACTTACCCGAATGCATGTAAAGATGCAGAAGGCCGTCTACGTGTTGGTGCCGCAGTTGGTACTGGTGCGGACACTGGCGATCGCGTTAAAGCATTATCTGATGCTGGCGTTGATGTTATCGTTGTTGATACTGCCCACGGTCATTCAAAAGGCGTAATCGATCGCGTTCGTTGGGTAAAAGAAAACTTTCCTCACATCCAAGTTATCGGCGGCAACATTGCAACAGCAGAAGCGGCGATTGCATTGGCTGATGCGGGTGCAGACGGCGTTAAAGTAGGTATCGGCCCAGGCTCTATCTGTACGACTCGTATCGTTGCTGGTGTGGGTGTTCCACAAATCAGTGCGGTTGCGAACGTGGCAGAAGCGATGAACCCACGCGGCATTCCTGTTATTGCTGATGGTGGTGTTCGTTTCTCTGGTGATATCAGTAAAGCCATTGCAGCAGGCGCGAGCGTTATCATGGTAGGTGGCTTATTGGCCGGTACTGATGAAGCGCCAGGCGAAGTTGTATTGTTCCAAGGTCGTTCTTACAAAGCTTACCGCGGTATGGGCTCGCTTGGTGCGATGTCTCAAACTCAAGGTTCTAGTGACCGTTACTTTCAAGAGTCAAGCAGTGTTGAGAAGTTGGTTCCAGAAGGCATCGAAGGTCGTGTTGCTTCTAAAGGACCAATGGCGTCTGTTATCCATCAGTTGATGGGCGGCGTACGTTCTTCTATGGGTTACACTGGCTCTGCCGATATTGAGACTATGCGTACGAAAACACAGTTCTCAAAAATCACTGGTGCTGGTATGCGTGAAAGCCACGTTCATGACGTGACAATCACCAAAGAAGCGCCAAATTATCACGCGGGTTAATCGCGGATAAATTGTCAGCGAGATGGGGCGTATATTACGCCCCATCTTTATTTGATTGCTCTTACTATTATTCATTACTCTAGTGTCAAAAGAGAACGTCTTATTGAATTAGGGTGAAAGGACAGGCTAACAATGTCGCAAGATATCCACGCTCATAAAATACTTATTCTTGATTTTGGTTCACAGTACACGCAATTGATTGCGCGCCGCGTGCGTGAGATCGGTGTTTACTGTGAAGTCCGTGCTTTTGATATGGAAGATCAAGAAGTTATCGACTTCGATCCTAAAGGTATCATCCTTGCGGGTGGCCCTGAATCTGTGCCTGAGCCTGGTTCGCCACGCGTTCCTGAAGCTGTGTTCACCTTGGGTGTGCCAGTGTTTGGTATTTGTTACGGCATGCAAACCATGGCGGAACAGTTGGGCGGTAAAGTTCAAGGTTCTGAAATTCGCGAATTCGGCTATGCGCAAATCCGCAAACATGACGGCCCTGCGTTATTCGAAGGCATTCAAGACCACGAAGCAAACAATGGTGTTGCTATGTTGGATGTTTGGATGAGCCACGGTGACAAAGTAGTCGAAATGCCTCAAGACTTCGTTTTGATGGCGTCGACTGACAGCTGCCCAATCGCAGCAATGGCTAACGAAGCGAAAAAATTCTACGGTGTTCAATTCCACCCAGAAGTCACTCACACACTACAAGGCGGCAAGATCCTTTCTCGCTTTATCGTTGATATTTGTGGCTGTGATACTTTATGGACACCTGCCAACATTGCGACAGACGCGATCGAAAGAATGCGTGAGCAAGTGGGCGACAAACAAGTTCTACTCGCGCTATCTGGCGGTGTGGATTCTTCTGTTGTGGCGGCGCTATTGCACAAAGCCATCGGCGATCAATTGACGTGTGTATTCGTAGACAACGGCTTGCTTCGTTTACACGAAGGCGATCAAGTGATGAAGATGTTCGCAGACAACATGGGCGTTAAAGTCATCCGTGTTGATGCTGAAGACCTTTTCTTGGGCCGTCTAGCGGGCGAAGCTGATCCTGAGAAGAAGCGTAAAATCATTGGTAACACCTTTATTGAAATTTTCGATGAAGAGTCTTCTAAGCTGAACGACATTGAGTTCTTGGCGCAAGGTACTATTTACCCAGACGTTATCGAGTCTGCAGCGTCTAAAACGGGTAAAGCGCATGTCATCAAGTCTCACCACAACGTGGGTGGCTTGCCAGAAGACATGAAGATGCAACTGGTTGAGCCGCTACGTGAATTGTTTAAAGACGAAGTGCGTAAGCTAGGTGTTGCACTTGGTTTGCCACACGACATGGTTTACCGCCACCCGTTCCCAGGGCCAGGTCTTGGTGTGCGTATCTTGGGTGAAGTGAAAAAAGACTACGCCGACATTCTTCGTCGTGCGGACGCTATCTTCATCGAAGAATTGCGTCGCTCAGGTTGGTACGAAAAAACCAGCCAGGCTTTTGCTGTCTTCTTGCCAGTGAAATCCGTTGGTGTGGTAGGCGACGGCCGTCGTTATGAATACGTGGTAGCACTTCGTGCGGTTGAAACCATCGACTTCATGACAGCGCGTTGGGCTCACCTTCCATACGAATTGTTGGAAACGGTATCTGGTCGTATCATCAATGAGATCGAACACATCTCACGCGTGACTTACGATGTATCGTCTAAACCACCGGCTACCATCGAGTGGGAATAATTCAGCGCTAGGTAAGCCCTTGCACTGAACAGCAATAGACACTCTAAAGCCCGCTATCTAGCGGGCTTTTTTGTGTCTAACGGCCAAATAATTTGGCACTGTCTAGCAGCTTCAAGCACGGTTTGACCTGGGTATAGCGTTGAAGACCTTTGCTGGCGGCTCAGAATATGTTTTACCGTCTCACTACGACACCGACCAACCCATGAGTAACGCCACGATTAACCTGGTGCTGAAATACACCTTCCAGGCTGCCCAGAAAGATGGCATACCGATGGAAAAGTTCGGCCCACACGACCTACGCCGCACAGCAAGCACCTTGCTCCATGAAGCGGGCTATTATAACAGTGACTGGATTGAGAAATGCCTAGCTCACGAACAGAAAGGTGTTAGAGCCATTTACAACAAAGCCGAGTACCGCGAGCAGCGCGCGGCTATGTTGCAGGATTGGGCGGATATGATTGATGAGTGGGTTAGATAGTTATCAAGTCCGAATAAATATCCTTGTCAGGTATGTTTTTTTTCAGATATAGAAAATCTATGTAGGCTGTCTAGAAAAACAATATAAAATGTATTCTCAGATAGATATCCTGCTACCCTGGGAAGTCCCCCCATACCTTCAATTACACCCCATGCAACGTTTGCATCTACATAAGATGGGACAAAAAAATCTGACTTCTCAGGGAATCCAGACGAGTAAAGCTTGATTTGTTGTTGTGTGCAAGCTTCTGAACGGGTGAGTTTGGATAACTCATTTAATCTTCGCAGTAATATAGTGAGTAAAGACTTATTATGCCAAAGATCAAGGGTTTCGCATTTCCCTTTAGGTTGAGTTTGATCTAGGTCTTTGAAGCTAAATGTTAGTAGCTCTCTAGCTGCTATTACTTTCCGCTCATCCCTTGTCTCTTCTCTACGGTTTCGAGGAGATTTTTTGCTTCTATCTTTAGCCATTGAGCTTTTCTCCTAACTCGGAGATATCTTTGAATAGAGGAATCGCCCCATATTTACCCTGAAGGTAGTCTTTACTGTAGCTGTTTCCTTTTCTGGCATAGTGCTCTTTATATTCAACTAGTGAATAAAGTTCAGATTCATGTCGTTCATTTTTTTCGACAAACCAGATTTGATCTCTTCTAAATAACTCTTTAGTTAATAGGTTTGTGTCGTGACAAGTTAATATTATTTGGCTAGATCCGAAACTTTTCTTGTTGTATAAATCTATAATGAACTTGCAAAGTAAAGTATGGAATTTGTTGTCGAACTCATCGATTATGAGGATTTTATCATTTGCCATGACGTCATAAATTGGGCCGAGAAGATATATTAGCTTCTGAGTTCCTTCTGACTCCATAGATAAGGGTATTGAGTACATCTCTCCGTTACCCCCTTTTTTAACTACTTCGATACGCTTTTCTTTTATTTTGTTTTTTTCTAAAAAGCCTTCTAGTTTGCTAACAACATCTAGTAACTCTTCATTCTTAATGCTTTTGTTTTTTTTATTTATGGGGAATTCTTTATCAAACTCAACAATATTTATTGAGTCAATTTGAAATGATTTGAGGATATCTAAGGCCCAAGCTCTAAATGATTCGTCTTTCTCAAAGAGGTTGGTTGTGAAGTCTCTAAAGCCAAATTCTCTTAGTCCTGATATTGTATTAACCTTTTTGAACCAGTTAAATACAATGTTTGACTTTTCACCATCAAATTTAGCTAGAACTGAAACAAATGGGACAGAGGTTTTTGTCTTCTCAATTACTATCTCATCACCTTCTTTTCTTGTGAAGATTTTGGCTTCTGAGAAAGAGCGATTATTGAATTCTAAGGTTTGTTTTTTTCTATGAAATAATAGTGTTTCTCGAGACGACTTTGTCCAGTACAGCCATTCTTCATCTATGCTGTCATTTTCAATGGAAATTCCATACCTGTATAGGTTTCCTTCAGCAAGAAAGCTGACCTCAAATTCACTTGGGAAGTCAAAAAAATCCTTTTTAAGTAAAAATGGGATAATATTCGATGTTGTCTCGTCACTATTTGTGTCAAGTGACCTAACCAAAAGTGATTTTAGTGCACCAATTGCCATGACTACGTTGGATTTCCCGGAACCATTTGCTCCAAAGATTGCGGCACTTTTGAGTATCTCTTTTATTCCAAACTGATTGATCTCATAGGTGTTATCTAGTTCTACACGCTCTTTAGTAGATGTAGATGCAACCATACTGAACTCTTGCATCTGATTAAATGAGGTGAAATTTTGAACTGAAAAGTCTACTAACATACCTTGGATTCCTAAATTTAGGTGTTTACTAAGGCTGAATCTATCACTTATGTTTAATTTTTGCAAAAAATTAACATTTTTTTGCTCTTAGTGATGTGTTTCTTTTGCGATTGAGCGTAGATGGGCCTGTCATGGCTGAGTTGTGCTTCCAAAGACTTGGTAAAATTCATAGGAGGCACCCATTTAAGATGCTCCCTATGATTAAGTCTAGCTAAAGAAAATTAGCGATTGTTTCAATATGGTGCATCATACTTAACTTCTTAGGCACAGCTAGTCCTGGGTAGCTTCGGTTTTGATGTATATTTATGTACTCTTGAAAACCTAAAGTGTTTTGATCAATGCTTGGCTTTGCATTTGCGAAGTCAATCATTTCCTGCAGTGCTTCTTTAAATTTACCTGCAGGGTCACTCTGGTCATTAGGATTTTTAATTGACAAGCTATGTTTCACATACATGTTTTTATTTGAGTTATCTATGAATGTGATATGGATAGCAATAACAAAAGCTGGCCCACCAGATGTTGACCAAACATTATCAATTGTTAAGAAGTCTCCAAAGCCAATTTGGTGCTGAATCAAAGGCTGCTTAAAAGTCAAATGAGCATCTGAGAAGAATTGCGGGGTTCTACTATAGTCTGCGTTACGCTTTTTTGATGGAAATGAACTTTCAATAATGACGCTATTTGGAAGGGAATTACTGAAAGAATGAGAGTAGCTAGTAATACCCCGAATTATATTTGCTACTGATCTTGATGTGTAACTATTTATGTTTGATGGTATGTCTTCTTCTATTAGTAACGAAAAAGATATTTCATCTGATGCCAGCTGCTGCAGAAGTTGTTGGGTGTGCGCTAGGTTCTGGTTGCTTATCCTAATACACGGGATGAAGGATACAGAGTAATTATTTGAAATTTCAGTATACAACGAATCAGGAGAATCGCTTGCAAGATCCCCTACTTGAGGGTTGACTATGATGTGGGGGGTTACTGAATGGTTATTTAATACCTCAACAGCAGAGCATAGTCTCTTAATATCATCGGTTACAGGCTCAATGATCGGACGAACTTTTTTAGGGTTAAGTCTAAGAGCGACTTCTTTTAGGGCCAGAAGCTCATACTGTTTGCCCCTCATGTATGGGAAGTACATTACACATCTCCTTGTTCAAATTATTTAAACGCGATAAATAAAATAAGATAGAGTCCTTTTCTTTTGTGTGAATATTATAACTAATTCCAAGGTTTTTCATTGATCTTGGTAGCCGACTCACGAAGTTATGATCATTTTTCCTATAACGCTTAAGAACCTTTTTAAAATACTCGTTTGCATCCGCATTATTGGCGTTGCAGAATATTTCCTTACACTGGCTGAATAGGTCTGTTGGAGAGCATGATGGTATATAGCCAATAATAAGTTTTGCAATCTCAGTATATTCTTCTTTTCGCAGTGTGTGGAACATTAAATCGGTATCAAAATTTGTGTTTAAAGGGGCTTCAATTTTTCGGCTTAGCTGCTTTCTTTCGTTTAAAATTAATATCCCAAACTTAGGCATAGACTCATGTATTTCGAGTAACTTGGCAAGGTGTGTCTCGTGAGTCACTACGTATGTTTTATCAAATGATGAGGTATAAGAGAGAAGCTGCTCTGGAAGCCGTTTTAAAGAATCAAATTTTGTTTTTATTTCATAACAGGTTGAATGGCCATTGATGATTACACAATCAGCTTTGCTTGAGCCGATTCGTAACTCACTTAACATGCTTGCAGTGTTAAGTGAGTGAGTCCCCAACAATATATTGTTAGCAATTATATTCTTTACCACATATTCATTCGGATAATGCTTACATAGCAATTTATAGGACTCTTCGAATATATCATGAAGAGTCTGTGCAGCTTTCAACGAAGGGAACTCACTGGTGATCCTTTGCACTAGCTCAAGGTCACCTGCAGCGACCTTTGAGATATTTGAGCTGGTAAAAATTTTTGCGAGCTGCCTGTAATTCATTGCTTCATACCATAGTGAGCTCCTAGAAATGCTCGTTACTAAATATACATTTCAGTCTAGGACACCAAATTCCAAATTACGACCCATAAAGGCTCAACCCCATCAAACATCATATCAAGATGAATTCTTTTCTGATACAGGTGAAACGCCTTTTGCTCAAGCCGCTGGCTTCTCTGGCGGCGAGTATCACGCTCCTGGTGAAGAATCTGTGCCTGAGAGTAACAGCGAAACCACTTCCAGCGAGCAGGCTCATACATCAAGTGGCTTTGTGGCTAGTGCGGCCAACGCGGGCCGAGTGGCTGCCGGTACCGCATCAGCACTTGCCAGAGGTATGGGTTCTAAAGCAATGGGTGGTTTCCAGAACAAAGTCAGCCAAACCGCCGGTGGCCGTTTGGCCTCATCTATCCGCGAAAGCATGGACACAGGCAGTGATTCGATGGGAGACCAAGAAGAGGAAGGCTCCAGCGATGGACTATCGCCATCTTTCGGCGGCCAAGAAGGCTGGATAAACCAAAGCGGTGGTTTTAGTGAGCTATCTGAATCAGACCAAGAAGAAGCTCGCCAGGCCCACGCCGACAGGCAAGAACGCGACCCTGAGAAACACACGTTTGATGTAGAGGATTACGTTGACTACGCCCAAGAGAAGCAAAGGGAACGGAACGAAGAGATAGCGAGTTTTGTGGGGAGGAACCGTTGAGTTGGTTACATATGACAACAGGTAAACCTATTGACTTAGGTTGCTTACTTAGGTAAAAGAGCTAAACTTTTATTACACAACAATAAAGTTGGGTTATGATTCCGGATTTTAATGATAATGGTAATCTGCCAGCAGGCATTCATTACTGTTCCGCTCAGGAGCTCTTCGGCCGATTCGGCTATAACGCTAAAAGAGCGTGGCTACTAGACGGGCTTAGCTTGTTAATTAAAAACTTAGAAGCTGCAGGATGCACTCTCATTTATGTCGACGGTAGTTTCGTGACGGAGAAGGAGTTTCCTGGCGACTACGATATGGCTTGGAGTATTGCAGGTGTTGATCCCAGTAAGCTTGATCCCTGTTTACTACTCTCATCGGATAAAGACCGAGACGAGATTGAGCTTAGATATAGAGGCGATGTTTTTCCTGCAGAAATCCCCGAAGGTCGAAGCGGAAAGACCTTCCTTAATTTTTTTCAAGAAGATAAGAATACAGGTGAAAAGAAAGGGATTGTGGCAATTAAAATTGGAGGTAAGCAATGATTAAGAACTCAAAACAACTAGCTCTTACGCGGAGTAAAGTTAGAGATTTTGATGCTGCTATCCAAGAAATCGGTGAAGGCAGTAGCGATATTCATCCTCTGTTAATGCAGGCTCAAAAAAATGCTCTTATATTTCAAAGAGATGATTTGGTGCGTGATATTGAAGAGTACGAACAGCTTCTTTCTGGTGAGTTTGCTGTTTTTGATGTCGATAACATCGCCGACTTACCAAAAGCCCTTATTCGGTCAAGAATCTATCTAGGTCTAACGCAAAAAGACTTAGCAGATAAGCTTGGGATGAAAGAGCAACAAATACAGCGCTATGAAAACTTAGAATATTCTTCTGCGAGCTTTTCGACCTTGCTATCAGTGATTAATGCTTTGGATTTAAAGGTTACTGAGGATGTTTTTTTACCAAAGGCGTCAAGAACGCAAAACCTTTTAATTAGTAAATTATCCGATGCGGGCCTAGATAAAGCCTTTATTGAAAAGCGTATTGCTCCAAGAGATATAATCAATTTTGATTGTGATACTTGGGTTGATCGTGTCTGTGAGAAGGTTAAAGCTATCTTTGGATGGAGCAAAGAGCAGCTATTAGGAGATGAGTCACTATCGATGGGACGTGATGGGGCTTTAGTCGCTAGGTTTAAAATGCCTGCAAGTGCTAATCAACAATATGCAAGTGCGTATACTCAGTATGCCTATACTGTTGCAAGATTAGCTGCTAAATATTTTGATAAACCAAAACTTAAACTTTCGGATGATCCTTATGTTGTTAGACAAGAGGTGCAAGAGAAGTATGGTGATCTTAGCTTTGAATCTCTTTTATCCTATGTATACAGTAAGGGCGTTATTGTATTAGGGTTGAATGACTCTGGCGCGTTCCATGGTGCTACATGGAGAATTGAAAGTCGAAATGTAATAGTCGTTAAGCAAAAGACTTCACACTCCTCTCGTTGGTCCTTCGATCTATTACATGAGTTTTATCATGCTACGCAAAAGCCTAGCTTGTCAGAGTTCTCTTTGATCGAGCTCAGTGAAACTAGTGATGAAAGACGGTTAGATGCTGAAGAACTGGAGGCAAACGTATTTGCTTCAAAAGTTCTTTTGGGCCTAGACGCTGAGGAATACGTACAAGAATGCTTTGCAAATGCTAAAGGGAATATCGCTTGGCTGAAAAATTCTGTCATTCAAGTATCTAAAAAGTATGACCTAGATTGTGGTGTATTGGCTAATCAGGTTGCCAACGAGCATGATATTATGGAGAGGAAAGCAGGAAGGAAATCCACTTGGTGGGGAACTGCCCATAACTTGCAGAGCAACAATTCTAGTCCGCGAGAAATATGTAATTCAATTCTTAAAGAAAACATCTCGGTAGAGTCTATGAATGATTTCGATCGAGAGTTCTTTGAACAGGCTATATATAACTAGGCCAGGATTTTTATTGCAAAATCCTTTAAAAATATACAGTTATATAGATAGTTAAAGCCCGCTTATCAGTGGGCTTTAACTTATTTAATAGACATTAGTTTATGTCTTCTAGGTTCTTTTTCGATTCTGTTGTAACTCGTCGAGAAAGTCTTGAATAGCTTTTAAATCAGACTCGATTTCCTCAATTGTTGGGTATGGGGTCCCCATAGCAGGAGCACTGTCGTGGCCTGTAAAATAAGTACTACACTTACTCATCGCATTATCAACTACTGAAATATCTGCAGCGGATATATCAACAAGGCGTGACAGGCGTTGCGTATAAACTCCGCGCTCAAACCTATTGACTACCTTATTTAGTAGTTTCTCTTCCACTAGACGCTCCCATGCCTCTCTTAATAAGCCATAGAATCCCTGAGTTTCTTGGCGAAATACTGTTTCAGTATCTTCGAGATAAGTCTTCCTTAAGTCTCTCAACTTTGTATTTAAGCGCTTTATCCGTTTGGAGGTAGTAAGTGCTTCCCATGGGGCACTATCCCTTACTATTCCTGAATATTGCCTTGATCGCTCTAACGTGAGACTTGAATGCAATGCATTATGAATCTCGGCCTGTTCGAGTAAAAGCTTGAAGAATACAATGTCATGAGTGAATACTATTACCTGCCTCGAAAGAGACTCTTTGACGAGTCTTGCGGCTACTTTGCTACTCCACTGATGACTTAAAGAGTTTACTGGATCATCAAATACAATGGCAGAAAGACGTTTATCTGCTTTCATCTCAGCTAAGAATGCAGCTATAGCAATGCATCTCTGTTCGCCCTCACTCGCGACCTTAGCAACGATTGGCTCACCAGAATTTGCTATTGATAGTTTAAATTGCTGATGACCACCAGAGTTCCTTGTCTGTACATTTACAGAGAACCTAGTGAATCCGAACTGTTTTAGTTCGTTGCTAAATGCCTCAGTAATCGGTTCTATAACACCTTGCTGATAGATTGTAGAGGAAAGGTCTGAAACTCTACGGGTGTTGCATTCTCTTTTTATCTCACTCAACTTATCTACAATTCTATACTGGCGAATGTTTTGAAGTATTGGGTCGCTATTTTCAAGAATGTACTTTTTGTCTATG
Source organism: Marinomonas pollencensis (assembly GCF_003387375.1). GTDB lineage: Bacteria > Pseudomonadota > Gammaproteobacteria > Pseudomonadales > Marinomonadaceae > Marinomonas > Marinomonas pollencensis. The sequence goes on from NZ_QUNG01000020.1 coordinate 38,320, forward strand.
AACTCCTGTAAGAGAGCCTCTTTTTTATTGATAAGGTTAGTTAGGTCCTGGTTCGTCTTAACTTGTGCTATTTGCTCGTTTAAGTGTTGAATCAGTGCGGCTATGTCGGTAGTTGAGGATACATCTAAGCTCGATTGAATGTCGGGTAATTCTAAGGATGTTGTAAACAACTTCTGTCGTACTTTGAGCTCTTCAAACAGGGATGTAATTCTGTCTTTGATACCTGGCTTCAGTTTATTAGCATCTTCTAGCCCGGCTTTGTAATCTTCTAAGCTAAGTGTCTGTGATGAAATCATTCTTAGCGCATTATTAAAGTCGTTATAAGCAGCTGCTGCATCCTTAGCAGCATTATCAGCTAAGAACTTGTTCAATAAGCCTAGTCTTTCGCCGCTGCTTTCTGATATCTCTTGAAGACAAAGAGGGCAATAGTCACCCTCGATGGGTGGAAAGTGGTTGGAGTTTGGTTCACTTTCTATGAATGTTCTCGCCGCACGCCACAGATTTTGCCAGTTTATGCCTGTTACGGATTCTAAAGGTAAGCCTTTCAGGGTGGCTTGCATTATTTGGTCGGCAGCCCTTTGTTTTGTAATGTAGTCCTTCTGTAGCTCTTTTAGCCTATCAAAAGCCTTATCTCCCAAATATCTGAGGGTATTGAGCATAAACCGTTGAAGCGGTTCTACGGTAAGCAGCTGTTGATTCAGGTTTGTTCTTAAACTTTCGGGGGTCTGAAGCTTATCTTTTGCTATTTCTTGTCGTAAAGGCTCTATATATGCAAGCTCTTCCGCCGTTGCTTTGAGAGCGTGTACATCATCTTCTTTCGTGTTTGATGATATATTTGCGAGAAATTGTGATACATAAGTGCCTGATTGTAACGGTCGTATCTGAACGAGCCCCTGGCCAGATTTTAAATCCTTATCGACCGCATCTCTTACATACGAAATGGTCTTTGTTAATTCCGTTAATAAATTCAAACCTGATGGCTTGAATCCTAAAACATCTTCTTTGTTAACGTAATGGTGAGAAGATTCGGTATCGAAAACTCTGATAGCTTTTAAAGATTGGATACTTGAAGAGTTTGAAGTCCAGTGGTGCTGCTCGTTTCTGCCATTAACAAGTAAGCTAAGAGTGGCACTAGGTAAAGAGTGAGGGCTCGGCTCGAATACATTCCCTAATATTTGGGGAAATGTTCCACGAGTAAGACATGCATGCTTCATTATACTGGAATAACTGGACTTTCCCGCTCCATTATCGCCATACACAATGAATAGACCTTCTTGGGATAAATTAAGCGTTTGGTCCGCAATGAGTGAACCAACCCCGGTGACATTAGACAAAGAGAGCAATTTCACTTCCTCTTGCTCACTTGTATGCCCGGTGAAATCTATTTGTTGATCAGTATAGGGGGGAGTAATTCCTGTTACGCTTTCTAATTTATGCTCAATTCGAGCCATTTTATAGATATCTGCTAAGTCTTTCTGTTCTAACTCTCCGTGATCGAGAGCAAGCTTGATGCTATGCTTCCACCAGTTTGGTTTGTCTTGAATCCATGCTTGAATTTGCTCTATAGGCGTCACTTTTCTCTCCTTTCCTTGTTTTACTTGCGAGTAAAAATAGTGCTACTTGCATTGCTAAGCATAAAGATACTATGTTTTTGTTTAACTACGCTTACTATTAATGTGAAGGGTAGATTTACCTCATTGGTTCCTTCAGCCAGGATGAAAGGTGCTTTGAGAGGAGACAACGAGTGGGAAGTGATGAATGCTTGTGTATCAATTAACAGATGAAGAGCGTAAGGAGCTCCGTCGTGACATGGCTGAGTCCTCTGCTTGGGCACGTGCTGAGTTGAAGCGTCGCCGGGAAGAAAAGGCGAAACAAAGCGCTGAACATGGTACTAATAATGGTACTACTACAGAGCCAAGCCCCAAACAGCCGTAGTTAAAGGGCTTGCGGCCCTCATTGACGATAGAGTGGGAATAATTCAGCGCTAGGTAAGCCCTTGCACTGAACAGCAATAAACACTCTAAAGCCCGCTATCTAGCGGGCTTTTTTGTTTGCCCAGCGAAGCTGGCAAACCCGTCAGGTTGAAAGAAACCTGTCTTACCCCGACTGAGGGGAAGAGAATCCGAATCGCAAGGGCGT
>NZ_QUNG01000021.1:0-18322 GCF_003387375.1 Marinomonas pollencensis
GCGGTAAACATAAGTCTTTCGTTCCAATTCAGAGAGAGCAAGAGACTTTATGGTGTTTGGTGGAGATTTCTATGTGGGGGTTAGCCGACGCTTACTTATCAACAGGCTGTGCTAGGGGTTTGAAACAAGACATAGCAAAAGAGCAGAGAAAAATCAGCAAGGAGGTGACATTGAAGCCTTTTGGGATCCCTATGGCGGCCGCAAAGGTCATTGCGGCTAAGAACCATATAAACTTCGGGAGCGTGACGTGTATTTGCATTGCAATTTCCCAGATTTGCCTTTTATTTACCAGGTGAGTAGAAACAAGGTGAAGTAGAAAGACGATCAATAAAATGAAACAAAAGGTTGGCTAAACGAGCGCGTCATGGGGAGCTTGGCGCGCTCTTTGATTCGGATAAAAACCTAAGTCAGGCTTCTTCTAAGACATATCGATAGTACTTCACCACATCACTCGGCGACCAACCACTGTAAAAAGCGCGTCCAAAATTCACCACTTCCTTATTGAACAATATGGAGTGTGCGCCACCGGTTGAGTTGATCGTCATAACAAATTCAGAGTCATTCACGATATTTAATAAACTGCCCGCATTGTGTATTTCAATATCATGCAATTGGCAGTATCGAATCGTATCTTTCAAGTGACGCAGTTTTTTTTCCGCTGGATGCAAACGAACGATCAGTTTTGTGTTGCGCTCATTGGCTATTTTTTGGGCTTTTTTCAACGCCGAGAGGTTCACTTCTGAGGCTTGGAATACGGTCTGAGAATCAAATTCAACCTGACTAATAAACAGACAATATTTTTCAGTAATGACAGGCCTTGATTCTCTTGCTTTTTTTTTGATCAAACGCTTAGAGATAAAAGCCGATAGGGCTATTTTCAAAGACGAAAGAATAGAAGGCTCTGGGTGAATGGTCTTAAACACATAATGACCAAATTTATTCACTATGGCTTCTAGGGCCTTCGAACGTATCTTCTTTGCTACGTGGGGTGGCGTATAGGTAAACAGGAGTGTTTTTAGTGCTTCCTCGTCTTCTTGCTTGATCTCGTCTGTTATTTCCGAGACGCGAAGAGCGTGGTCTGAGTCTGCGTTAACACCGGTTTTACTCCATTGAAATTTATTCGGGAAATTACCGATTTCAAAAAACAAGGATTTGTCTTTATCGATAAAGGCTTCTAAATGGCGAAAAGCAAACTGAAAGCCCTTAAAAATGAGCACATAGTCATAGTGGGAAAACACCGTCTCTAGGGCCTTTTTGGTGTCTGCCTGTAAATCATTGCAGATACGTTTGCCTAACTTCACTTCATCGATAGACAGCGGACTTATTTCTAAAGACGCCTCGCCTTTCAGTAAGATGTTGTCACATTCATAGTTCAAGCTCACATCTTGCTTAGCGTACAGGTAACTGTATAAAGCGGCATGCAGAAAGGTGATATTCTTAATGGACGAGCTTGTAATGATTTTTTTAAAAAATTCATATCTTTCTAAGTCATCTATAAGAATGACAACATTCTTGCCATACAATAAGTCGTGTAACTTCATTATAGTTCACCGAAATAAGTCGTTTTTGCATTGCTAGTTAATACATTTTCATAGAATTTCTGATAAGAAAAAGACATCGCCTGATCCGAGAATTTTTCTTGAGAAATGCGTCGAGCCTCATCGCGAGAGGCCTTGTCGAACGATGCAAGCGCAGACCCTATGCAATTCACAAAGGTGTTCTTATCACTCGCCAGAGGAAAGGTTTTAATCGATTTAGGGTATTCCCTTGCCATTTCTATGTGCGATTCTATATCGGATAATATGGCTGGCACGCCATGGGCTAGCGCCTCTAACACCGCATTGGGCAACCCTTCTGATAAAGAGGAAGAAACAAAGTAATCCGCACAAGATAAATACTCAGAAACAGTATTTACATTGCCCATAAACACGATGTGATTGTTGCTGCGTGCCTTACATTCGTCTAATAAAGGGCCATCACCGAGCAGTACTAAGCTGCCTGGGTGAGTGTCAAAATACATCTTCATCGCGTCCACAAGAAAGCCCATGTTTTTACGAGGAATAAAGCTGCCTGCGGTGACAAAGATCGGTTTTTCTAAGTGCTCAAGGTTCACGCTTTCTGGTGGCGCCAAAACGCTCGCCTCTACTCCGTTTTGAATGACACTTGAGGCGATGCCGATATTCGATAATTTAGTGGCAACCGCATGGGAACAAGACACAATGTTTTTGCATCTCCTCAACGCAGACAAGTGCGAGCGCACGGTCAAATGACCTTTAATAAAACCAAATCGTGAGAGGTAATCTTCGGGTGGAAAGTTTCTCGACGTAATCACCCAAGGGCATTCCATTTTTATTTTACTTAAATAAAAATCGGCCCTTACGCCTTGGGAGTGAATAAGATCAGGCTGAAACCCCATGATACATTCCATGAGTTTCCTTTTGGCGAGAAACATCCCTTGCAAACGACTCAAGCCTAAGCTGCGTGTTTGTACACCAAGGCGATCAAAACGGGCTTTATCACTGTTTCCCCCTTCCGGTGAAAGGGTTAATACACAGATCTCAACGTCGTTTGTGTTTTGATTTTTAATTATATTAAAAAGTTGATTCGTTGGCCCACATTTAGCTAGTGTACTAACGACATACAATATTTTTCTCACGGAAAAGCCTCTTCAATATAACACCGTAGAAAGAGAGAAACAGCGGTCTATTTATTATAAAAAGACGAATAGAATCGGGGCAATTTACTGACAAGCAGCGCATCATTCAATAGGGGTGATTTGGATTTACACTAAGTGGCTAAAAAGCCACAATAGCAACACAATTTCGCCAATATATCGTCAATACAAATCCATAAAGAATGCATATTGACGATAACTATTGACGGAAAACATTGGCGATAAGCATTGAAGATAAGCATTGGCGAAAAATGCTTATCTTCTTGGCTGTCCCGTGGCTTGTTGGTAATACAAAGAGGCGATAGCAGGAACACTGTATTCTAACGATCTTTGATAAGCCCGTTCTATGGCGTCACGGTTATCAGAGGTCAGTATGTTACTTATCTGCGCCGCAAAAACCGCGGGATCATCGGTGGATAACAAGTGCCCAAACTCCCCGTTATTGAGGATGGATTTGGGGCCACCTGGGCAGTCGAGAGCAATGACCGGCGTCTTACACCACATGGCTTCCACCAGGACATTACCAAAGCCTTCCCAAGATGAGGTAAGCGCAAACACCGATGCTGCTTTATAAAACACAAAGGGGTTATTTTGAAAAGAAACAATCTCAATAACCGCCTCAATACCTAAGAGTTTAGCCAAGCGATTCAAACGGCTTTGTAACTCGCCCTCGCCTAAAATAATCAGCCGAGCACGGTTATTTTCTTTATACAATTCACTAAAAGCGTATAATAGAAATTCCTGATTCTTTTGTTTATGCAGGCGCCCTACGTTCAACACCAAATCAAATTTTTCTTTATCAAACCAAGGGTGAGCAGGTTCTGATGCCATTAAGGCATCCTCCTGCGCCGGTAATACTGGATTGCCAATCACGGTTATCTTATTGCTCTGAGTGATGTTATGGGCGATTAAATCTTTTTTGGTGTCGCTAGAATTGGCGATAATAAGATTGGCTTTTTTATAGCTTCTTTTCATCAATGCTTTATAAAGTACCCCTTTATAAAAAGGCATTTCTTCGATGGCATCCATGGTATTGGCTTCACGAAATACCAAGGGTAATTTAAGAAAATACCCTATTGCTCCGACAATAACATTGGTATCTCGTATCGCTGAGAAAATAACATCTGATGAGTCTTTCTTTAGTATTTTATAGAGTTTAAAGAAAACATAGCGCCCTCTGGTATTGAGCGCATTCACCTTGACTGACGGGCTAAGCTGACTTGCGTAAGGGCCTTTAGATGACAGCACGATTAAGCTTACCTCTTGACCTACACTGGCGTAATAATTGGCCAGGTTAATCGCGATTTTTTCTGCGCCTCCCCCTTGAAATGACGGGGAAATAATAGTCACTCTGTTCCTCTTAACACCCAAAACGAAACCTCTAATTAGTGATGATTTTAATGAAAAGCGAGAAAAACTTAGTGAGTTTTAAACAACTCGAGTCTTTTAATAACATGATCATTATCACAAACCTTAATGCCCAAGTAGGCTTTTAAACGGGTCTTAAACTTGGAAAATAACGCAAACATGAAGTTGTCCCAGGTGCGTATCACGGCCGTCACTGTGTTGGTTCGAGACAGCTCTTCTGGTGTGTTAATCGGGTACACTTGTGCGTTTACCCCAGGAGCAACAAACACTTTCGTCCCTAATGCTAGACTGGCATGGCGGTACCAAAGGTCATCTTGCTTGGGCGCTTCAGTCAAAAACGCCTGGGAAGCGATTATGGAATCCTTTAATAGCTTCTTTCTGTAGACGATGCCAGCAATGCCGATCGGAATAAGATGCAACTTGTGTGTACCCGCTTCGGCTAATGGCCAATTCAAATAACTCTGGTATCCGCCAAGAGGGCTATTAACCGGCTTTCTTGCTCGGCCGCAGACGATATCATCAGGGTGCTGTTCAGCGGCTTGTAACAGGTGCTTTAACCAATCCTCTCCATAAATGACATCATCGTCGCAGGTAACCAGAATGTCTTCAGGCGTAATCGAACGAAAAACTGGCAATAGTTTCCTGTAGGAACCGGTGTTTTCAACCCAATTAATGCTCACACCGTTACTCTCCATGGCCGTTAACCAGTCTGGAAGCTGATGCACCCCTTCATCAAGCAGATAAGCGTCTTTAGAAAGGTTCAATACAATATAATCAGGCTTATAACTCTGCTCTAACAGACTCATCAAAGTGTATCTAAGTACGGACAATCGCTGGTTGATTGCCGTTAATGAAACATAAACAGACATTTTTTACCCTTTAATACTAACGCGATGTAGTTGTATAGCGGTCATATTGTATAGCCCAGTTGTGCTGCGCTATCGCCACAGATACGGGCGATTTTTTGGTAATTTTCGCCACCGAAAAAAGCCTTTAAATCAGTATCGCGCTTGCCTTTCACCTGATACTGAATATCCAAATATGGCTCTATATCCCCGTGGCTGTGGTAGCCAAGTGCGGTGGACAAGGCGGCTATTGCGGCTTGTTTATCGGCGTTGAAATCTTCATAGCGAATGAGGTGGAATCTATCTTGATTGTCCAAATACACTCTGCTTGCTATGTCCCACCTATGCGCCATAGCGGTGATATAATCTTCTGACGGACGCCCACTCCAGCTGCTGTCTAAGGCCAGCTTCCAGATTTTTATGTTGGTTAAATCTGTATAGGCATCTTGATCTATCCTGGCTTTATCCCCCGGTATCTGCAGCCTATTCAAAACACTTCTAATGGTGCTGAATGGGTCTCTAACCACCATGACAAATTTGGCCTTTGGGTAAAGCGTAACCAGATCCTCATAAAAGTACGTCAGCCAAGGTTCTTTTATCATCTTTTTTGAAAAGTCTTTTTCGTACTTGGCCACAATATCGGAAAAAGGCTGCAACCCGTAGGGAACTCGCAACAGCCAAGCTGGGTCTTTGATCGACTTGAGCAAATCAAGCGTGACCTCTTCGTTGCAACTTTTAGCCAATAACGCCGCAATCGCCGTTGTGCCAGTTTTTTGCGTACCTAAAATAAAAATCGGAGATTGATCTTTCCAAGCGGCAATTTGTTTCGCTTTCTTATTAAAGAGATACTTGTTTCTGACCTTCTTTAACGCGTTTTTTAATATACATTTAATCTTCATAAAACCACTTAGATTAAGATTCAAATCAAGCACTTGTGTTGAAACTATTCAACAGAGTAATCGAGCAATAAATAGTCTTGGGCATATAGCGTAAACATGACGCTCATGATTTGTTCATTGTTGCGAATGGCGCTTAGGTCTTTGCTTTGCTTACCTTTGTTTTCATGTGTCAGATCAACCGTTAAACCAAGCGTCTTCTTAACCCGAGCAAAGTCTTGCTCGATGCACTCAAACTTGCCAACAAAGTCCACCGCCAGTTCATTGTTATTATTTATAATGAAAAACGACTGAGGTAAGAACATCACATGGTTTCTATATAACCCCTTACCTAATCCATTAATGACAAAATCCTCAAACCCTGAGAATGCCTTTAGCTTGTCAGCGGTCACCAAATCGTGTGCTTGGTTACCGCCTTTTACTAGGTATTCATAGGCTGAATAGGCTCTGTCTAAAGGGTCTCGAACAAACGTGAATTTAAAATAGCTGTCAAACTTTTTCGCGTTGGCTTTTTTATAAACAAGCCAAGGGAGGTGATCTCTGCCCTCCACCCCATCTTTGCCCAATGCCTGAAGTACAGACGTACCCGCGGCTTTTGGTATGTGTATAAAAATGCATTTATTGCGATCTTGATACTTCCTATAAGGGAACCGGTAACGCCCTAAAAACGCCTTATCAAAATAGTAAGCGATGGACCTCATACTTCTCCTAACCTTGCCATTTAGGCAGCCCCTGGTACGACTTTAAGCCTGATATAAACCAACCTAGCCAACAGGCAATTTGATATAATCAGACTGATAGAAACACTGATCGCAGCCCCCATAGCACCATACATAGGAATCAATACAGAGCACATCAACACATTTGAAATAACCGCGACAATCTGGCCTTTCAGAGTGTCTCTTTCATGGCCACTCATGGTTAAGAGATAGGCCAAGGAGCCAAAAAACACATTCACCAATTGCCCAATGATCAAAATCACCATAGGCCCGTAGGTAATGTTTAAATAACTTTCTCCAAACACCACCCGAATAATAAACTCGCCAAAAAACACCAGTACCGCCGCAATAGGCAACGCCACCAGCAAACCTCCGCGGGCCGACTGCTTGGCCAATTTTTGCAGCAAGCTTGTATTATTGTCGCGAAATGCTCGCACGATCTGAGGTGCAATGATCAGGTTCACAATGGTCAATGAAAGCGTAACAAACTGCCCGCCTCTTTCTGCCACCCGCATCGCAGCGACCTGCTCATCTGCGCTGAACATCCCCAGCAAAAAGATACCGATTTTTGTGTTGAAAGTATTCACAAGCGCCAAAACAGTAAACGGCAACAAACTCCTCGCCCATTTAGCCCTAGTATAAATAGGCCGATGTAAACGAGAGATAGAAGGCTGAACCTTCAAAAACAACCAGCTAGAAACAACAAAGGTCGCACCGTATGAAATGACTTGCGCCCACACCGCATGCAAAGGGTCCAGAACTTGGTAGAACAACAAACTGGCCAGGGTCAAAAGAAGAAAAAGAGGCTGTACAATGGTCACAGGGACTTCTGAATAAAAAGGCAAGCCCAAACCTTTTAGCGTGCCACTTCGCACCGCGTTAAAGCCAATCACCGGAATCATCAAAACAGCGATAGGCAACAAACGCCACTTACTGCCCTCGGCCATCGCATCCGTGAAATACGCTATTGCCCAAATGACACAAACCAACAAAACCGCAAGCGACACCACCCAACCAAACGCCGTGCGCATCATCCCCCTGTACAAACCCCATTTCTCTTGCTGCACAAAACCCGCAATTTCACGGGTCAGCAACTTAGGAAGACCGCCATTAACCGGCAGCGCCAGCAAAGGAATTAACGCCATCACAAACGAATATTGACCAAAACCTTCAGGGCCCAATGAACGCGCTAAAATCACACTTATCACGATACTAAGTGGAATATTTAATACCCGAATCGTGCCTAAGCCGAGATAATTTCTTATAAAATGTTTTTTTGCTGTCAAAGTCACTTCTCAATCAACTAACTGCCAAAAATGCCACATCACCCAGATTCGCCTCTTACCAAACGACGATTTTAAACAGCCATATCATGAGATATGCACAAAAATAGAAGACAAGTTTGTGGCTAATCACATCGAAAGGTATGGATAGTGTAAATTCCCTCAGAGTTAGCGTTCACATGATGAACAATAATAAAACACCTCTAGAACTAGACAAATAATGACAGCGAAAAATATCCGTAAAAACCACTGACAAAACTATAAATAGCCAATAATCTAAGTCTTGTGGGTTGGCCTTTAGGCCAAATACCGCGGAGTTATAACCCCTCAAAATACGTGACACATGCAATTAACTTGATGATTTAAGGGAAGAGTATCACCCATCATTTGGACTTTAACCGATAATTGGTTTTATCCAATCTCCAGCTATTGGCCTAAAGGCCAACCCACCAGTAACAAGCGCCAGTAACATAAAATCACCTCCGTGCCATTCATGTGCCCGCTTCGCGGCCATCGAAACATTGCGCTTCACTGATGATGCCCTACGATATGCGGCACAACCACCTTCTCACTATTCATAAAAACACACACCCACAAACACCAAACCAACAAAGAACCATAACAAGCAAACATGTGCCTAATAGCACAGAAAAGTATGAATACTGTAAAACCCCACCAGACTTCAACAAAGAACTGATGGGAGCCCGGGTTGTCACTGTCCCTGCCCTTCAACTGCTACTGTCACTTGATCTTGTGGGTCGGTCTTTAGGCCGACGCGGAAGTCATGGCACACAAAACACTAGCTGCCACCCACATACCCCGTAGGGCATCATAAGCGAAGCGTAATGTACCGATGGCCGCGCAGCGGACACAGACCGAATCAAACGGAACTGACCTGATTAACTAAGCCCCAGAACCAGAGCCAGTGCATAACCCCCTCCAACTCCCCCTTGAAGAAAAGGGGGAGAGCTAAGGGCCAGCCCAGTTCGGGTGGTGTTTGCGAGAGCTCAGAGCAAGCTATGCCAGGCTATCAGTTACACGTAGTGGTGTTCTACTAGGTATTCGATGACTTTGTCTGCGCAGTCTTCGGGGGATGTTTCGTTGGTGTTCAACACACATTCTGCGTTTGTGGGTTGTTCGTAAGGGGAGTCGATGCCGGTGAAGTTTTTCAGTTCACCACGACGCGCTTTACGGTATAGGCCTTTCACATCCCGACCTTCGGCTACTTCTAGTGAAGTGTTGACGAAGACTTCAACAAATTCGCCCTCTTCGACCATTTCTCTGGCCATGGCGCGTTCTGCGCGGAATGGTGAGATGAAGGCGGAGATGACGATTAGGCCGGCGTCTACCATAAGCTTGGCAACTTCAGAAACACGGCGGATGTTTTCCACGCGGTCTTCGTCTTTAAAGCCTAGGTCTTTGTTTAAACCATGACGTACGTTGTCGCCGTCTAGCAAGTAGGTGTGTTGACCCATGGCGAACAGCTTCTTCTCAACCAAGTTGGCAATGGTCGATTTACCCGCACCAGACAAGCCAGTTAGCCAGATAACACAAGGCTTCTGTGCTTTTTGCTGTGAGCGCGCTTCTTTTGCCACGTCCACATGTTGCATGACGATGTTTTGACTACGACGCAAGGCGAAGTTGATCATACCCGCCGCAACGGTATTGTTGCTTAAACGGTCGATCAAGATGAAGCCACCGGTGTCGGCGTTGTCTAGGTATTTATCAAAGGCGATCGGCTGATCCAAGCTAACGGTACATACACCAATGCCATTTAAGTCTAGGTGCTTCGCCGCCAGGTGCTCCATGGTGTTGATGTTGACTTGGTATTTGATGTCCATGACAGTCGCCGATACGGTTTTCGTGCCGACTTTCATCAAGTAAGTACGACCTGGCATTAATGGCTCTTCGTGCATCCACACCATGGTGGTTTCAAATTGTTTCGCCACTTCTGCAGGCTCAACCGCATCCACCAGCACGTCTCCACGAGACACGTCGATTTCGTCGGCCAAAGTGATGGTTACTGATTGACTGGCAACCGCCTCTTCTAAGTCGCCGTCTTTTGTGACGATACGCGCGATGCTGCTTTCTTTACCGGATGGCAGCACACGAAGTTTCATGCCTGGCTTGATAATACCGCTGGCAATTTGGCCAGAGAAACCACGGAAATCTAGGTTAGGACGATTTACCCACTGCACTGGCATGCGGAAAGCTTGCTTCTGCAGGCGCTGTTCATCGATTTCAACCGATTCCAAAAAGCCCATTAGCGTGGTACCACGATACCAAGACATGGCCTCACTTTGAGAGGTGATGTTGTCGCCTTTATACGCCGACATCGGGATAAAGGTCACGTTTTCTATGCCTACTTGCTTAGCAAACGCAGAGTACTCTTCGACAATGGCGTTGTAGGTTTTTTCTGAGTAGTCCATCAGGTCCATCTTATTCACCGCCACAACAACGTGACGAATGCCAATAAGCGAGACCAAGTAACTGTGACGACGGGTTTGCGGAAGAATGCCTTTACGAGCGTCGACCATCAAGATCGCCACATCCGCAGTGGATGCGCCGGTTACCATGTTACGGGTATATTGCTCGTGCCCTGGGGTGTCCGCAACGATAAATTTACGGCGATCCGTAGAGAAAAAGCGATAGGCAACGTCAATAGTAATGCCCTGCTCACGTTCTGCGGCTAGGCCGTCGACCAATAAAGCGAAGTCGATGTTTTCCCCTTGCGTACCAAACTTACGCGAGTCCGACTCTACTGCCGCAAGCTGATCTTCGAAAAGCATTTTAGACTCAAACAACAAACGGCCGATCAGGGTGCTTTTGCCATCATCTACGCTACCACAGGTGATAAAACGCAATAGGTTTTTGTTCTGATGGTTTTCCAAATATTGGTTAATGTCCGTTTCAATCAAATCCGATACGTGAGCCATTAGAAGTATCCCTCTTGCTTTTTCTTCTCCATGGAAGCGGCAGAATCATGATCAATCATGCGACCCTGACGCTCAGATGTTTTGGTTAACAACATTTCTTGAATAATCGCCGGCAGCGTGTCTGCTTCGGATTCCACTGCACCGGTCAATGGGTAACAGCCTAGGGTTCTAAAGCGCACACTTTTCATCATCGGCACTTCGCCTTCTTTTAGCGGCATACGCTCGTCGTCCACCATGATCAAGGTGCCATCGCGTTCCACGACAGGACGCTCTTTTGAGTAATACAAAGGCACAATCGGGATGTTTTCTAGGTGGATGTATTGCCAGATATCCAGCTCAGTCCAGTTTGAAATTGGAAACACCCGGATAGACTCACCTGGATTTTTACGGGCGTTGTATTGCTTCCAGATCTCTGGGCGCTGGTTTTTCGGGTCCCAGCGATGGTCAGCGGTACGGAACGAAAAGACACGCTCTTTAGCACGAGATTTCTCTTCGTCACGGCGAGCACCACCAAACGCCACATCAAACTTATGCTCGTTTAACGCTTGCTTTAAGCCTTCGGTTTTCATGATATCGGTGTGAATCGCCGAGCCATGATCAAACGGGTTAATGTTTTTCTTAATGCCATCTGGGTTGATGTGGGTGATCAACTCCAAACCAAGGTCTTCGACCATCTTGTCGCGAAACTGGTACATCTCTTGGAATTTCCAGCGTGTGTCCACGTGCAGCAGAGGAAAAGGTGGCAACGAAGGATAAAACGCCTTCATTGCGATATGCAGCATCACCGCACTGTCTTTGCCTATCGAATAGAGCATGACTGGGTTATCGGCTTCGGCCACAACCTCGCGCATGATCTGAATACTTTCCGCCTCTAGGCGTTGTAAATGCGTTAACAACATATCCGTTCCTTTTGGTTCTATGTTTCGTGTGTCTCTTACTAAGAGCGCGATAAAATAAACAGGCACTGAATGGCCATGAGGTCACTGTTTTAATGCGGCTTTTCGATGCATTTAGACAACACCCACTGCGCCAATAAAAAACAACGCCCTTCGTTTGCTTTTTGCCACGCAGCCAAATGCTGATAGCGTGCCAAAGAATCTGTTTTGATCACCACAAACAGCGGCTTCTCTGCGCTTGCCTCTTGCACTAAAACGCGCAATTGAGCCACTAAAGTCTGCTCTGATAAGCCAGAAGCAAGCGCAGACCGCTTGCCCTCGAAACCATCGAGCGCTGTTGCCTCATGATGCCGACCACTTTCGTCGCCATTGCCATCCAAGCCCGCTGCGCTCTCATTGGCATAAAAAGCAAAACGGCGCTCGCCACGGCCATCTAAGGTATAAAAAATACAACCGCCTAGCACCGGATGAAAACCCAACACCAGACGACGACTGCGAGCCAACAAGGCGACCGTCTCTGGCGCCAATGATTGCGCCATAAAAGACTGAGAAGCGTGATCAATAAACTGCCCCATCGACGCAAACACCTCACTATGGTCACGCTCTGGCACCAGCTGGATTAACCGCCGCAACATGGTTTTTTTGCTCACGGCCTTATAAAGCTCTGCGTAAACGGCTAATAAATCGTCTATTGAAACAAAACGCGGTTGGCTTTGAAAACAACGCTGCATGACCCGCAAGATGGCCGCCTTCTGATTCGAAGAATTGGCCAGCAGCGACGGCTTTCGGCCTCGCCCTTCTGGCGTTAAACCCTGCCAGCCGGACGCTTTAAACTGCTCTACCGCTTTTATGATGGTCGGTACAGACAGCCCTGTTTGTGCTTTAACTTGCGCCAAGCTCAAACCACTTAAGCGCAACCGCACCGCATCACGTTTTTTGCTGGTCAGCTCATTTACAGATCGCATCGTTCAACATTCACGCTAAAGATTGAGATCTTATAGGTTATTGCGTAGTATCTCAATCCACCTATAAAAGTTATTTTGTCTCAATGTTTCTTTTAATCGAAATGAGCAGCCGGTTCACCCGCCCGCGTCACAAGGAATGACAGTAAATGGACATGCTTTTCACACTGATACTGGTTGCCACCGTGTTTATCGCACTCGTAACAACGCGCATTGCCGCTGACGTTATTTTAATGGCAGCCATGGGGTGTTTGGTTATTTCAGGGGTACTAACGGTAAGCGAAGGGCTGGCGGGCTTTGCCAACCCTGGGGTCATGACCATTGCCATCTTGTATATAGTGGCAGCCGGGCTACAGGAAACCGGCGCAGTTCAATGGCTCAGCAAATACCTACTCGGCAACCCAAAAGGGCTAAAAGCGGCACTGGCTAGATTAATCGTCCCAAGCGCACTACTCAGCGCCTTTATGAACAACACCGCCGTGGTGGCCATGTTTATTCCCGCCGTCCAATATTGGTCTAAACGCATCAAACTACCAACCTCAAAACTTCTCATCCCACTGAGCTACGCCGCTATTTTGGGTGGCACTTGCACCGTGATCGGCACCAGCACCAACCTAGTCATTGATGGTTTACTGCAAAAAGAGCTGGGGATTCACCTGAATATTTTCTCCCTGCTCTGGGTGGGATTGCCCATTACTCTAGTGGGCGGTGGGTTGCTGTTTGTGCTGTCTAAACACTTATTGCCAAACCGCGAAAGCACCTTAGAACAAGCCGACAACGCACGCCAATACGGCGTAGAAATGCGCATCGAAAAAAACAGCCGACTGATTGGCAAATCCATCGAACAAGCCGGGCTACGTGCTTTGCAGTTTGGTTACTTGTTCGAAATTCACCGTGACAGCGCCTTACTGTCTGCGGTTGGCTCAGAAACTCAACTGTATGAAAATGACACACTTGTATTTATCGGCTCGCCCGAATGCGCCCGCGAGATCCAAAATATTCAGGGCCTGCGCCCAGTAGACGGCGGCGCAGAAACCTTAGAAATAGAACACAACAAACGCTGCCTAGTGGAAGCGGTGATTGGGCCAGAATTTGTCGGCCTAGGCTCAACCATCAAAGAAGCCAAGTTTCGTACTCGATTTCAAGCCGCGGTACTGTCTGTATCCCGCAAAGGCCACCGCATCAACAGCAAAATAGGCAATATTCAACTGCAAGTGGGCGACACCTTATTATTAGAAACCAGCCAAGACTTCGTTGGCCAATACCGCTCACGCCGCGACTTTTTACTGGTCAGCGCCATCAACGACTCGACACCCCCCAACTTCGACAAAGCCCCACTGGCGGTTGGCTTATTATTGGCATTAGTGTTGCTCAGCGCCACCGGGCTACTCAGCATTTTAGAAGCCGCCATGCTGTGTGCCGCCGCCATGCTTGGCACCCGCTGCATCACAGTCGCCAAAGCACGCCGCAACGTAAACCTAAACGTGATAACCGTGATTGCCGCGTCGTTTTCACTGGGGGCCGCGATGACAAAAACCGGCGCTGCCGAACTCATCGCCTCTCATATCGTGACACTCACTCCCTACTCCCCTTGGCTATCACTGGCATTAATCTACCTGATCACCGTCATTTTCACTGAAATGATCACCAACAACGCCGCCGCGGTGCTTATGTTTCCCATTGCTATCGCCACCGCCAACCAACTACAAAGCGACCCGCTGCCTTTTGTCATCACCATAATGATCGCCGCCTCAGCGAGCTTTATCACCCCGATAGGCTACCAAACCAACCTCATGGTAATGGGCCCAGGGGGCTATAAAACACGGGACTTTATAAAAGCCGGACTACCAATAAGCCTCGCCGTCGGCGCAAGCAGCATCGCGATTATCCCGTTTATTTGGCCGTTTTACGGCTAACAAAACATAACCCACCACAGCACAGAAAACGAAAAGGACATCTTATGGAAGCCACCAACAAACAAGCCATCATCGACCTTGCCATCCAAGCCGGCAACGCCATCATGGAAATCTACCAAAAAGACTTCGCGGTATACGACAAAAGCGACTCAAGCCCACTGACCGAAGCCGACCTCGCCGCCCACCACTTACTGGTAGAAGGCTTAGAGCGTCTTACAGAATACCCAGTGCTGTCGGAAGAATCGTCAGAAGAAATCAAACAAGAACGCCTAAACTGGGACGAATACTGGCTAATCGACCCACTGGACGGCACCAAAGAGTTTGTTAAAAAGAACGGCGAATTCACCGTCAACATCGCCCTGATCCAACAGGGCAAACCCACCTTCGGCGTGGTATACGCCCCAGCGCTTGAGACACTCTACGTAGGCGACATCAAACAAGGTGCCTACAAGCAAGAAAACGGCAAAGCCGCCCAAAGCATCACAGTAAGAACCAAACCAACACAAAAAAGCGACTTCGTCATCGTAGGCAGCCGCTCACACCAAAGCGACGAATTCAAAGCCTTCATTGCCGACTACCCAGGCGCCGACATCGTCAGCATGGGCAGCTCACTCAAACTCTGCCTCGTCGCCGAAGGCAAAGCCGACATCTACCCACGCCTAGGCCTCACCTGCGAATGGGACACCGCCGCCGCACACGCCGTCGTCGAAGCCGCCGGAGGCCAAGTACTCCACGCCGAAACCGGACAACCACTGCAATACAACAAAGAAGACCTACTCAACCCATTTTTTATTGTTAAGTAGCCCACCGTGCTAATAAAGCCAAACAGGCGAGAGTCGTGTGATTAAAGTGATGACTTTTTACAACCGAACTTCACCTAACATTTCGATTTTATCCGATGGGCTAGGTCTTGTAGGTCGCGGCTTTAGCCCGAATGCCACTGTGCTAATAAAGCCAATCATGCGAGACACGTGTGATTAGAGTGATATTTTCTTACAACCGAGCGTCACCTAACATTTGGACTTTAACCTATATTTGGAATCGTCCAATCTCCAGTTATTCGCCTAAAGGCAAACCTACAAGTGCAGACCCACAAGATTGGCGGTATGCTCGATGGATTTGGTGCAACAATCGCCGTTGTATTAAATTGTGTCCGCTGCGCGGCCAGCGGCACATTACGCTTCGCTTATGATGCCCTACGAAAACCACGGTATTCCACGACGGATTTGGTGTGACCAAATATCGTCACCCTCGATGGATTTGATGCACCAAACATCGTCATTGCTATCGTAGGTCGGATGAGACGAGGCACGAGGCGTAATCCGACGCAAGGTGTTGCGGTGGTGTTTGTGGTCTATAGTCAGTGGCATGGTTACGTGGGATGTGGGCTGAAAATACAGAGGGATTTTGTATGTTAACGATTAAGCATCATGGGGCGGTACAAGGGGTGACGGGGTCTTGTCACGAGTTGTTTATTGATGAGCAGCAGTCTGTTTTGATCGATTGTGGTTTGTTTCAAGGGGCGGAGACGTCTGGCTCTGGCGCTGGGGCGAATCGTCTTGAAATCGATTTTGACTTGTCGGCGGTGCAGGCTTTGCTGGTGACCCATGTTCATATTGATCATGTGGGGCGTTTGCCTTATTTGTTGGCGGCGGGGTTTTCTGGGCCGATTTACTGCTCCAAGCCGAGCGCTAAGTTGTTGCCCTTGGTGATTGAAGATGCGCTAAAAGTCGGCGTGACGCGTAATGCCAGTATTATTCAGGCCTGTTTGGATCGACTGATGTCACAACTGGTGCCGATGCATTATGGCGAGTGGGTTACGCTTCCTCTTGCCGCAGGGCAAACCTCTCAAGCACAACTCAAACTTTACCAAGCTGGCCATATTTTAGGGTCGGCTTATGGGGTCTTTCGGGTGGTAAATGAGGCGATTAAAGCCCGTGGCAAACGCTATTACGATGTGTTGTTTTCTGGGGATCTTGGGGCGCCCTATTCGCCATTACTTAATGCGCCCAAGTCGCCTTATCGTGCCGACCAAGTGGTCATCGAAAGCACTTACGGCGATCGCAACCATGAGAACCGTGCTTTACGCCGCCGCAATCTTCAAAAAAGTATCGAACGAGCGCTATCTGATGGCGGCTGTGTGTTGATTCCTGCGTTTAGCATTGGCCGCACTCAAGAGCTGCTTTATGAGCTTGAGCATATTATCCACCAGCATAAAACTAAAGCCATCAGTCATACTCGATCGGGAAAAACGGTTCATTGGGAGGACATCGACATCATTATCGATTCGCCCCTCGCTAGCCGATTTACCGAGGTGTATAAAACACTAAAGAGCGCCTGGGACAAAGAAGCCAAAGCGCGTTTAAACGCTGGCCGTCATCCTCTTAGCTTTGAACAGCTCACCACGATAGACAGCCACGAAAGCCATCTGCAAACGGTGGACTATCTTAAACGACAAACACGCCCCGCTATTGTCATTGCCGCTTCAGGCATGTGCGCCGGTGGGCGCATGGTAAATTATCTCAAAGCCCTGTTGGGCGATGCTCGTAACGATGTTCTCTTTGTTGGTTACCAAGCCGCTGGTACACCGGGGCGAGATATCTTGCGCTATCACGATAAAGCCGGTGGCTATGTTATGTTCGACGGCGTTAAATACCCGATTCTGGCGCAAGTTAAACAGATCAGCGGCTACTCTGCCCACGCAGGCCAAAAGGACTTAATTAACTTCATCAAACGCATGCGCGTGAAGCCTGAAAAAGTCCACATAGTGCATGGTGACGATAACGCCAAAGCAAGATTAAAGGCGTTGTTAGAAGACATGTATGCGGACATGAAAGTCGTTATTCCAGTGGCATGAACACAGCAAGGCTTTAATCCCACGTCGAGGTTGGCGTTGAGGTTCGTAGGGCAGCATAAGCGAAGCGTAATGTGCCGATGGCCGCGCAGCGGGCACAGATCAATACAACGGTGATTGGTGAAATCAAATTTATCGAGCATACCGCTGATCTTGTGGGGCTGCACTTGTAGGTTTGCCTTTAGGCGAATAACTGGAGATTGGATGTCTCAATCATCGGTGAAAGTCCAAACAACCGGTAACGCTCCATTGCAAAAACATCACTCTACTCACAGGTGTCTCGCATGACTGGCTTTATTAGCACAGTGGCATTCGGGCTAAAGCCGCGACCTACAAGACCCAGACATAATCCGTCGGGTATCATCACGTTCCGTCGGATTACGCCTCGTTCCTCGTCTCATCCGACCTACGGTGGGGATGACGATGTTTGGTTGCATCAAATTTATCGAGAATACCGCTGATCTTGTGGGGCGTCATACCTACAAGACCCAGTGCATAACCCCCTCCAGCTCCCCCTTGAAGAAAAGGGGGAGAGCAAAGTGCAAGACATACTCCGCTGTGGCTTGGAATAAGGGGGAGAGCAAAGAGCAAGACCAGCTCCGTGGAATTCGTCACGTTCCGTCGGATTACGCCTCGTTCCTCGTCTCATCCGACCTACGGTGGAGATGACGGTATTTGGTTGCATCAAATTTATCGAGAATACCGCTGATCTTGTGGGGCTGCACTTGTAGGTTTGCCTTTAGGCGAATAACTGGAGATTTTATGTATCAATCATCGGTGAAAGTCCAAACAACCAGTAACGTTCCATTGCAAAAACATCACTCTACTCACAGGTGTCTCGCATGACTGGCTTTATTAGCACAGTGGCAATCGGGCTAAAGCCGCGACCTACAAGACCCAGACATAATCCGTCGGGTATCATCACGTTCCGTCGGATTACGCCTCGTTCCTCGTCTCATCCGACCTACGGTGG
>NZ_QUNG01000021.1:18416-35843 GCF_003387375.1 Marinomonas pollencensis
AGGCTAAAGCCGCGACCTACAAGACCCAGACATAATCCGTCGGGTATCATCACGTTCCGTCGGATTACGCCTCGTTCCTCGTCTCATCCGACCTACGGTGGAAATGACGATATTTGGTTGCATCAAATTTATCGAGAATACCGCTGATCTTGTGGGTCGGTCTTTAGGCCGACGCGGAAGTGATGCCACAAGACACCTCAACGATCTTTGGCCACACCAAATCAATCGTGGAATACCGAGAGTTTCGTAGGGCATCATAAGCGAAGCGTAATGTGCCGATGGCCGCGTAGCGGACACAGTTAATACCACGATGTTTGGTTACCAAATCCATCGTGAATATCGCTGATCTTGTGGGGCTGCACTTGTAGGTTTGCCTTTAGGCGAATAACTGGAGATTTTATGTATCAATCATCGATGAAAGTCCAAACAACCGGTAACGCTCCATTGCAAAAACATCACTCTACTCACACGTGTCTCGCATGATTGGCTTTATTAGCACAGTGGCATTCGGGCTAAAGCCGCGACCTACAAGACCCAGTGCATAACCCCCTCCAACTCCCCCTTGAAGAAAAGGGGGAGAGCAAAGAGCAAGACCTGCTCCGTGGAATTCGTCACCTTCCGTCGGATTACGCCTCGTTCCTGGTCTCATCCGACCTACGGTGGAGATGACGATGTTTGGTCACACCAAATCCGTCGAGAATACCGCTGATCTTGTGGGTCGTCATACCTACAAGACCCAGTGCATAACCCCCTCCAGCTCCCCCTTGAAGAAAAGGGGGAGAGCTAAATGCAAGACCTACTCCGCTGTGGCTTGGAATAAGGGGGAGAGTAAAGAGCAAGACATAATCCGTCGGGTATCATCACCTTCCGTCGGATTACGCCTCGTTCCTCGTCTCATCCGACCTACGGTGGAGATGACGATGTTTGGTTACACCAAATCCATCGTGAATACCGCTGATCTTGTGGGTCATCATACCTACAAGACCCAGTGCATAACCCCCTCCAGCTCCCCCTTGAAGAAAAGGGGGAGAGCAAAGAGCAAGACCTGCTCCGCTGTGGCTTGGAATAAGGGGGAGAGCAAAGAGCAAGACCTGCTCCGGCGGGTATCATCACGTTCCGTCGGATTACGCCTCGTTCCTCGTCTCATCCGTTCTACGGTGAAGACGAGGGTGAATGGGGGTTGGTTTTAGAGTGAGTCTCTGAATTTGCCGACGGCGTCGACGACTTCTCTTGCGCCTTGTTGTATGTCGTTCATGACGTTGCCGGCTTCATTTGACAGTTTTAAGGCGGTTTGGGCGCTTTCTAGGCTGGATTCGATTAGTGCGACGGCATTTTCTGTCAGTTGTTTGTTTTCAGAAACCACTTCTATGATTTGCTCTGTGGCGGTGCTGGTTCTTGAGGCCAGTTGGCGTACTTCGTCTGCGACGACGGCAAAGCCTCTGCCTTGTTCACCCGCGCGGGCTGCTTCTATCGCTGCGTTCAATGCCAGTAGGTTGGTTTGGTCTGCTATGCCTTTTATGTTGCCGACCAGTTCAGACACCTTGTTGGATTGTGCGTCTAGCGCGTAGATGCCTTTACTGGCGTCTTCCATGCGCTGAGAAAGGCTGGACATGGTGTCTATGGTAGAGTGAATAACTTTGATCCCGGCGGCGGCATCTGAGTCGGTTTTACCCGAGATGTCGTAGGCAATATCGGAAGTTTTCGAGGTGGCTATCTCTCGTTCCATTTGCTCTGTGATGACGGTGGCAAATTTGACGACTTTATAAAGTTTGCCTGTTTCATCATGTATCGGGTTATAGCTGGCTTCTAGCCACACTAGGTTTCCGTTGCGGTCGAGGCGTTTAAAACGACCAGAGACATAGTCTCCAGCGGCCAGTTTTTTCCAAAAATCGATGTATTCTTGAGACTCGGCTTCTTCTGGCGTACAAAACATTCTGTGGTGCTGGCCGATGATTTCGTCTCGGCTATAACCCACGCCTTTGAGGAAGTTGTCATTCGCCGCCAGAACAATGCCATTCAGAGAAAATTCAATCACTGCAGAAGAGCGACTCAGCGCAAGCAGCATGTCTTCTTTTTCTCTCGAAAGGGTAATGGTTCTTGTCAGTTCGGTGGAGTAAACGCTAAATTCTTCCAGCTGTCCGCCTTTGCCTTTTTTCGGCTGAATAATGCTTCTGTGCCAGCCTTCGCTCTGATCTTTTTGTATGATCTGCAGGGCACCATGCCAATGTTTGCCTTGTTGAATGGCTTCCTGCATGCGTTGATAATGTGGTTTATCTTTGGATTTCGCGACTAACAGCTTCTCAAAGTGAATGCCGACTATGTCGCTTTCACGGTAGCCTGTGGCTTGGTAAAAGTTTTGATTGGCGCTAACAACGATGCCTTTTGCATCCATGTTAAAGTTGATCATTTCTTCTTGAAGGTCTTTTCGCATATCTTTAAAAAGCGCGACTTCTTCTTCAAGCTCTTGAATGCGCGACAAGTATTTGTTTTTAAAAAGCATTATGTCTATCTCCAGCACTAGCCTTTAGCGTGAATATTTTGTATCCGCTTTAGGATTCAAGATCAGAAATCAACGACTCTGACTCTTGGGGTTTGTTAACGGGAATATTATGCATCCATGCTTCAATTTCTACTGAATTTAACGGTTTTGAAAACAAGAACCCTTGTGCTACATGATAGCCTTGATTCTTTAGGATTTTATATTGCCCTTGGTGCTCGATACCTTCTGCTACTACGTCTAAATTAAGGCTCTCGCCTATTTGTAATACGGCTTTACTCAAGGCTCTGCCAGTTGCGCTTTGTTCTAATTCATTGACAAAACTTTTGTCGAGCTTAAGCTCTTTGATCGGGATACGTCGTAAATAGCTAAGCCCTGAATAGCCCGTGCCGAAATCATCAATCGAGAAGCCAACACCTTGCTGATGAATATCATGCAAGACCTTCATGGTATTTGGGTTGGTGTCTAAAAAGACCCCTTCTGTGAGCTCTAATGTAATGTCCGATGCTTTAAGATTGTGTGAATCTAACTCCGACATAATAACATTACACAGGTCCATATTATGGAAGTTTATCGGTGATAGATTGACCGAGATAGAAAGAATCGCAACGCCCTTATTACGCCAAATGGCCATTTGCTGGCAGGCTGAGCGCAGCGCCCAATTACTCAGATCTCCGATCAAGCCGCACTCCTCTGCAAGTGGAATAAACTTACCTGGAGACACGGAGCCAAACTTAGGATGATACCATCTGGCTAGTGCTTCTACGCCATAAAGCGAGCCGTCTTTCATGTTGATTTGTGGCTGATAAGCTAATTCTAAGTCACCGTTTTCTATGGCTTTTTGTAGCTCTATCTCTAGTTCCTGACGCTCTTGTGCAAGCTGGTTTAGCTCATGGCTGAAAAACGCAAAGCGCCCTTTGCCTGAGGTTTTTGCTTGATACATGGCCATGTCAGCACGATGTATTAAGGTACCAATGTCGCGTCCGTCGTCTGGGTAAGTACTCACCCCGATACTAACGGACGGCGATACTTTTAGCCCAGGCAGTTGCACAGGTTCTGCAATGCATTGTTTTAATTCTTCAATATAGTTATTGAGCTTAGCTTGGGTTTTGTATTTTGTAATCACCACAAACTCGTCTCCCGACAACCGGCCGGCAATATCACTGTCTGCGCATTTTTGGCTGATGCGCGCAGCGACTTTTTGTAAGAAAAGGTCGCCTGCGGGATGGCCTGCGGAGTCGTTGATTTGCTTGAATCTGTCCATATCCAAAAACAACACGGCCAATGTTTGCTGCGCAGCTTCTACTGCTCTTAGGGCGTGTTCTGCTTCTGCATGAAGTAGGCTGCGGTTTGGTAATTTGGTTAAGCTGTCGTAGTACGCGAGATGGCGTATGTCTTGGCGCTGTTTCTCACGCTCGATGGCCAATCCACACAAAGGGGATAGCACACTGATTAACAACTGGTCGATCTCAGAAGGCTCTTGGTGCTCTTTACGATAAAAGGCGATCACGCCAATCGCCTCTCCGCCCTTACTTTTAATCGGCGAAGACCAGCAGCTCTTTATGCCCAATGGAAGTATGCGGTCTTTATAATCTGCCCAAAGTGGATCGCTGGCGATGTCTGCGGCCAATACGGCCTGTTGCCGATAGGCGGCAGTGCCAGAAGACGCCGCGCCTTCGCCAATGCGAATGCCACTTAATGTTTTTCGGTAATCTAATGGCAACGCGGGTGCGGCTAACAGTTGAAGCCGCTGCTCTTCATCTACCCTTAGAATGGCTGGAATAATGCTGTTGTCTACTCGGCTTATTTCCCTACAAGCCACTTCCATAATCACTTCCAGTGGCTTATCTTTGGCGATCGCACCTAGAATGTTAGCGTGCAGCACTTCGTGGAGTTTTGTTGCGGTAATCTCAGACATAACGGTGACAATATTAGTCAGCTCTCCTGCGTCGTTAAACACAGGGTTTGCCATGACCGAGCACCATACTTCTCGGCCATCTTTGGTTAACGCTGGCGCTTCTAGCTTTACCGCCTCGCCTTTTTGTAAGCTTGCTCGGATCGCGGCAACCTTATTGCCATAAGCCACAGGGGAAATCACAGAGATAGGAGAGCGACCGAGAATATCCGCTTCTTGATAGCCCAAAATATTAGAGAAGCCTTTATTGATATACACCACATTCCATTGGCTGTCGGTAATAAAAATGGCGTTATCGGTTTTGTCTGTCACCAAAGACAGCATTTCGATACGCTTACGCTGGACAACCATTTCGGTAACATCTTTAACAAATGCGGTATAAAGGATTTTGCCGTCTACTTCGACTTTGGAAATGGAAAAGGAACCCCATTTTATTGAGCCATCTTTACGAACAATCTCAATATCTCGGCTCATTCCCACGATTTTATTAACCCCGGTTTCCCGGTTGGCATTTACATATTTATCATGGTTTGGCTTGATATTATCAGGCACAAGAATTTTGACATTTTTTCCCATCACTTCGTCATGAGAAAAACCCCATAGATTCTCCGCCGCTTTGTTATAAAGAATAATATTATTTCTGGAGTCTATAACAACGACCCCATCCATGGCTTGCTCTAATGTTTGAACAAAAAGGTTAGATAGGTGTTCCTTGGCTGGCATAAATCCTCTGCTCTCATGAAATCAAAACTTGTATTTTGTAACCGCCTACTTTTTCCAATCGATACGCTTAAACAGGCAATATACAAGACCTGACTTCACTATTTTAGGCAGACTTTAGATATTTTTACACAGTTTTCAATTAATTAGAATCAAAAGAAGCTAGCTGTTTACAGTAACACTGTGCTTAACCTAGCTCAATATTATTAAAAATCGTGACAAAATTACTATTAATATATTTTATAACGAGTAGAAAATCAGCAAAAATCATAAAAGTAAAAAATTAACATTGATTAATAAAACAGTAGAAAACAACAAACACCGTCATTGGCTGATGACCACTTTGCCAATAAAACCAAACAACATACAAAAACTAGGCGCAGCCAAATAGCCTTATTCTTGTGGGCTTGGCTTTAGCCCGAATGCCACTGTGCTAATAAAGCCAATCATGCGAGACACCTGTGAGTAGAGTGATGCTATTTACAAACGAGCATCACCTGCTATTTGGACTTTCACCGATGATTGATACATAAAATCTCCAGTTATTCGCCTAAAGGCAAACCTACAAGTGCAGCCCCACAAGACCGCGTTATTCACGATGAATTTGAGGTGGCCAAACATCGTCGGATTAAACTATGCCCGCTGCGCGGCCAGCGGCACATTACGCTTCGCTTATGATGCCCTACGAAAACCGCGGTATTCTCTATGAATATGATATAACCAAATACCGTTATTTCTACCGTAGGTCGGATGAGACGAGGTACGAGGCGTAATCCGACGGAACGAGACGAATTCCACGGAGCAGGTCTTGCTCTTTGCTCTCCCCCTTTTCTTCAAGGGGGAGCTGGAGGGGGTTATCCACCGGGTCTTGTAGGTCGCGGCTTTAGCCCGAATACCACTGTGCTAATAAAGCCAATCATGCGAGACACCTGTGATTAGAGTGATGTTTTTGCAATGGAGCGTTACCGGTTGTTTGGACTTTCACCGATGATTGATACATAAAATCTCCAGTTATTCGCCTAAAGGCAAACCTACAAGTGCAGCCCCACAAGACCAGCGGTATTCTCTATGAATATGATGTAACCAATCATCGTCATTTCCACCGTAGGTCGGATGAGACGAGGTACGAGGCGTAATCCGACGGAACGTGGTGATACAAAATACCCTCATAGGCGAGTTGGGTGGATCTAATATGTCCGCTGCGCGGCCAGCGGCACATTACGCTTCGCTTATGATGCCCTACGAAACCCACGGTATTCTCGATGAATTTAGTGACCAAATATCGTCATTTCCACCGTAGGTCGGATGAGACGAGGTACGAGGCGTAATCCGACGGAACGAGACGAACCCCACGGAGCAGGTCTTGCTCTTTGCTCTCCCCCTTTTCTTCAAGGGGGAGCTGGAGGGGGTTATGCACTGGGTCTTGTAGGTCGCGGCTTTAGCCCGAATGCCACTGTGCTAATAAAGCCAATCATGCGAGACACCTGTGAGTAGAGTGATGTTTTTGCAATGGAGCGTCACCTGTTATTGCGACTTTCACCGATGATTGATACATAAAATCTCCAGTTATTCGCCTAAAGGCAAACCTACAAGTGCAGCCCCACAAGACCAGCGGTATTCTCTATGAATATGATGTAACCAATCATCGTCATTTCCACCGTAGGTCGGATGAGACGAGAACGAGGCGTAATCCGACGAAACGAGACGAATTCCACGGAGCAGGTCTTGTTCTTTGCTCTCCCCCTTTTCTTCAAGGGGGAGCTGGAGGGGGTTATGCACTGGGTCTTGTAGGTCGCGGCTTTAGCCCGAATGCCACTGTGCTAATAAAGCCAATCATGCGAGACACCTGTGAGTAGAGTGATGCTATTTACAAACGAGCATCACCTGCTATTTGGACTTTCACCGATGATTGATACATAAAATCTCCAGTTATTCGCCTAAAGGCAAACCTACAAGAGACCGCGTTATTCCGCGATGGATTTGAGGTTGCCAAACATCGTTGGATTAAACTGTGTCCGCTGCGCGGCCAACGGCACATTACGCTTCGCTTATGATGCCCTACGAAGACCGCTCCATCACTAATGGATTTGATGTAATCAAACATCGTTGAGGTGTCTTGTTACATCACTTCCGCGTCGGCCTAAAGACCGACCCACAAGATCAGCGGAATTCTCGATGAATATGATGTAACCAAATATCGTTATTTCTACCGTAGGTCGGATGAGACGAGGAACGAGGCGTAATCCGACGAAACGAGACGAATTCCACGGAGCAGGTCTTGCTCTTTGCTCTCCCCCTTTTCTTCAAGGGGGAGCTGGAGGGGGTTATGCACTGGGTCTTGTAGGTCGCGGCTTTAGCCCGAATGCCACTGTGCTAATAAAGCCAATCATGCGAGACACCTGTGATTAGAGTGATGCTATTTACAAACGAGCATCAACTGCTATTTGGACTTTAACCCACATTTGAGACATCCAATCTCCAGTTATTCGCCTAAAGGCAAACCTACAAGTGCAGCCCCACAAGACCAGCGGTATTCACGATGGATTTGAGGTGGCCAAACATCGTCGGATTAAACTGTGTCCGCTGCGCGGCCAGCGGCACATTACACTTCGCTTATGATGCCCTACGAAGACCGCTCCATCACTAATGGATTTGATGTAATCAAACATCGTTGAGGTGTCTTGTGACATCACTTCCGCGTCGGCCTAAAGACCGACCCACAAGATCAGCGGTATGCTCGATGAATTTGGTGGCCAAACATCGTTGGATTAAACTGTGTCCGCTGCGCGGCCAGCGGCACATTACGCTTCGCTTATGATGCCTTACGAAGCCCCGCACTAGCGCTAATGCGGGGGGATTTTCGGGTTTGGGTTAGAGTACGAATTTGCCGACTTCGTTGTCTAATTCTGCGGTCATGTGGTTCATTTCTATCACTAGTTTTTGGGTTGCTTGTGAGACTTCTGCAATTTGCTCTGATGAGGCTTTCACGTTAGAGGTGGAGCGTTGCACTTCTTCTGTTGCGCAGCTTTGTTCTTCAACGGCGGCGGCAACTTGCAGGTTCATGTCGGTGATTGTCTGTATTTGTTTCGAGACGGCTTCGAGCACGGTTTGTGTTGCTAAGAAGGTCGAGGTCGCATTGGTGGATTTATCCAGACCGCTGCCCATTGAGTCGACGGCTTTTTTGGAAATAGTCTGTAATGACTCAATCATGTTTTGGATTTCGTCTGTTGATTCTTTAGTACGTTGCGCTAAGCCCCTCACTTCATCTGCTACGACGGCAAAACCTCGGCCGTGTTCACCTGCTCTGGCGGCTTCAATGGCGGCATTCAAAGCCAATAAATTCGTTTGCTCAGAAATGCCTCGAATTACCTCTAATATACTGCCAATCTGGACGCTGTTTTCTTCCATTTCTTTGATGATAGTAGAAGCGCCTGTCAGCTCACCATTCACTTCCTTTAAAAGATCTGCGGTGCTGAGCATGTTCGCCATGCCATCTTGCGTTTGTGTAACAGAGGCTTGCGCTGAGTCGGCAGTACTGGTGGCAGTATTTGCGATTTCTTTTACGGTTGAAGCCATCTGGTCGACTGCCACAGCTATTTGATCTGTATCGGATTTTTGCTTATTAATCGATTGGCCTGTTTCGTCTGTCTGCTGTCCTAGTTGGTTGGCAATTTGATTCAGCTTTGTTGAAAGACTGGAGACTTGGATCATAATGCCGTGAACTTTATCCAGAAACAGGTTGAAGCTACTAGAAAGCTGCCCTATTTCATCTTGGCTACGTACTTCTAATCGTTTTGTCAGGTTCCCTTCACCTTGCGCTAACTCAGTCGCTGCCCGCTGTAACGAATAGATGGGAGTCAGTATGCTTTTTGCCGTTACTGTGGTGATGATAATCATGACGATCACTAGACCGATAATGACGACCATAAGGGTAAATAAATAGCCACTAAACAAAGCAAAAGTGCTGGCGTTATTAGCCGCTTGCTCCTCGGAGAATTCATTTTCCAGCGCGACTATTTTCTCTTTCAGATCGTTTGATATACGATCTAGAACAAGGGTTTTATCGTGTATTTGATTGACGTTAGCCCTCACCGTCAGCAAATCTTTCTTACCCTGCTTAGGCCCTTCTACAAACGGAGTGCCACTCAATAGCTCAATGTTGCGCTCTGCGTCTTGAAGACTGGATGCAATGAATTTTTGCAACTCGGGCAATAAGTCTGGCTGGTATTTGAAATTCGCCAACAGATATTTAAACTGATACATGCTGGCCATAAAATGTACACTACCACTGGCCGCTTTTAACCTGTCATCTTGATAGGTGATTTTATTATTACGCAGGTCATCTAGCGTGTCATGGGTATCATCATCGGCTTTGTTATAGCGCGCATCAATAAGGGAAAAGTTGTTTTGCTCAAGGCCTGCAACCTCGATTTTAATTTGCTGGTATTCTTTAAGGCGGTTGTCTATTTCTTCTAGGCGAGTCTGTATTGCTGGACGATTTTGCAAACGGGCAGAAAACGTTTCAATTTTAGCGCCCAACTCGTTTAATGAGGTGGAGCCCATAAAATAGTCATTTAATGACTGGGATAAATCAATCGCGGTGTTTCTATTTTCTGTGACTTGTTGCTGAACTTGAGTCGCATGACTCACTTGTTGGTTGCCATTAAAATTAAAATAGATCACCGCGAGCATTAAAATAAGCAGCAGCACAATAGGCAGGTACACTCGTGCTTTTATGTTCATATTGGCAAATCTGTTGATCATCTTCTTCCCATCTAAATCCGCTATCACTAAAGAAAACCACTCACCTCTCATGGTAAAGGTTTTGGGCTTGTCCAGCAAAGAATAGTTGTTATAAGCCGACACCGCCTAGCACTATGATAAACGAAGCCTTGCACTCTGCGCACTCCACTAGGATAAGCCTAGACAAGGCGTCGCGCATAATACAAGGCTCATTTTTTAAGGTTAGAATTTATAGTTCAGTGAGGTACGTAGCACTGTCATATCATCAGTATCTACATCTTGATCGTAATCCATGTAAGACAATTGAACTATGGTTGATAAGCCCTTGATTGATGCAGGTTTATAATTTACTTGCAAAGAGGCTTCATAGCCGCCGTCTAGGTCGTTATCTATGCTGTTTTTAATGCCTTCATCACTTTGTTTATAGCTTGTGTAACCTACTCTTGTGAACAAACCTGGCACATCAAAGTTGTAATCTACCGCAATGGAAGTGGCCTTCAAACCGGCAAATACTTCTGGCGTTAAGCCTGGGCTGTAAGCTCGAAACATTGGCACGTGACCAAGTGAGCCGGGGAAGTTAGCGGCATCGTCAACTGAGGTATAAGCAAGCTGAACCCCTATGCCGTCAAACGTTTTCTTCACTCGTGCTCCCCAATAGCCAGTGTCTGCACTGTCGTCAAAATTAGCCGACAAGTTTTTCGCACCCAGCTCCCATGTACTGTCTGGTATTTTATAAGTTAAGCCTAGGAAGCTTGTATCATAATCGTGAGCATTTACATCCGCCGGTGGATCACCCACCCCTTCATCATTGTTGTTGGACAGCCATTGCGCTTCGATGTTTAACCCTTCGATACTGTTATTATTCAAGTATAAAGAAACCAAAGGGTTATCAAACTCCTTAGTCGCTTCAGTAATCGAACCTTCATTATCATCGCCGTAGCGCCTGTTCCACTTACTGATATACATGAAGCGTAAATCTGTCTTATTAAAGTCCTTATTCTGAATAACCAGGGCATCATACGTGTCTTGCATGGGGTACATACCATCGGTCATCACTAACGGGGAAACCAAACTCTGACGACCAAAGCGGACACGTGTATCCGTTATTGTTTTATCAAAATCATATTGTAAAAAAGCATGATACAAACTGGTCGCATCTGTGGTGACACGGCGGTCATTTTCACCGCCAACAAAAGAGGATACATCATTACTTTGCAGTCCCCAGTCATAACCAGATTGCGCACCGAGGCCTAATGTGAAACCGTAATAAGCACCTGTTAGATAATCTAAAGTGATCGCAGAACCAAGTGATTTGGCATTATTGAATGGTCCAGATGCTTTCGCATCGGTTTGTGTAGCAAGCCCTAAGGTATTTCTAATTTCACCAGTGAAAGTACCTCCAGAAAGTGCTTCTTGTAAATTCTCAGCTTGTGCACTCGCACAAACCGTCCCCAAAGAGACGAGCATAATGACGGGTATTTTTTTCATTTTAAACAACCTTGTTATTATTATTTGAGTTATTTCCTCTTTAATAGAGGGTAAAAATATTTTTATTCACACCTTTGTTAATTCAAAAACAAACAAACTTATCCCCCATAAAAACATAAAAATGTATTTTTATTTTTTAAATAGAAAAGTCATTCCAATTGCGACCAAAGGATAATGGTTTATTTAATCTAACGAATCAATCTTGATAAAATATGGGCTAAACTTGGCATTTTTTGGGCGCCGATTATCTAAACCACTGATTAAAAATGGTTTTTTAATCCTTAAAAGATAGATTTTCGAGAATTCATAAAATATGACGCATAATTCATTTTTGTGACTTCATGATTCGTTTTATGCAAAAGGTATAAATATCGTTCACAATTTAAAGCCAAAGATAAAATAAACCTTCATCGCAGTTATTGATAAAAATAAGACATCAGCGCCGTTGTTTTTATTAGATTAAGATGGGGCACCTATCGCGTTTAATTGGCTCGTTTATTCCGTGGCATTTACCGCTCTTTTTTCAAGGTAAGAAAAACTACAAGACCCAGAGCACAACCCCCTCCAGCTCCCCCTTGAAGAAAAGGGATAGAGCAAAGAGCAAGCCCCAGAGCATAACCCCCTCCAGCTCCCCCTTGAAGAAAAGGGGGAGAGCAAAGAGCAAGACATACTCCGTGGAAATCGTCATGTTCCGTCGGATTACGCCTCGTTCCTCGTCTCATCCGACCTACGGTAGAAATAACGGTATTTGGTTATATCATATTCATCGAGAATACCGTGGGCTTCGTAGGGCATCATAAGCGAAGCGTAATGTGCCGATGGCCGCGCAGCGGACACAATTCAATACAACGGCGATTGTTGCACCAAATCCATCATGAATACCGCTGATCTTGTGGGACTGCACTTGTAGGTTTGCCTTTAGGCGAATAACTGGAGAATGGATGTCTCAAATGTGGGTTAAAGTCGAAATGACAGGTGACGCTCGGTTTGTAAAAACATCGGGAATCATCACGCTCCGTCGGATTACGCCTCGTACCTCGCCTCATCCGACCTACGGTAGAAATAACGATATTTGGTTAGATCAAATTCGTTGGGAACACCGCTGACCTTGTGGGTCGTCATACCTAAAAAAGAGCGGCCGACGCGGAAGTGATGCTGATCATGAGGGTCACGTTTGTCGCACGTGTCTCGCATGATTGGCTTTATTAGCATAGTGGTATTCGGGCTAAAGCCGCGACCTACAAGACCTAGACATAATCCGTCGGGTATCACCACCTTCCGTCGGATTACGCCTCGTTCCTCGTCTCATCCGACCTACGGTAGAAATAACGATATTTGGTGCATCAGATTCTACGAGGGTAGTGATGTTTGATTACATCAAATCCATCGTGAATACCGCGGTCTTCGTAGGGCATCATAAGCGAAGCGTAATGTGCCGATGGCCGCGCAGCGGACACAGTTCAATACAACGGCGATTGTTGCACTAAATCCATCGAGCATACCGCCAATCTTGTGGGGCTGCACTTGTAGGTTTGCCTTTAGGCGAATAACTGGAGATTGGACGATTCTAAATATAGGTTAAAGTCGAAATGACAGGTGACGCTCGGTTTGTAAAAACATCGGGAATCATCACGCTCCGTCGGATTACGCCTCGTTCCTCGTCTCATCCGACCTACTGTAGAAATAACGATATTTGATACACCAAATCCGTCGAGAACACCGCTGACCTTGTGGGTCTGCCTTTAGGCGAATAACTGGAGATTTTATGTATCAATCATCGGTGAAAGTCCAAATAGCAGGTGACGCTCGTTTGTAAATAGCATCACTCTAATCACAGGTGTCTCGCATGATTGGCTTTATTAGCACAGTGGCATTCGGGCTAAAGCCGCGACCTACAAGACCCAGTGCATAACCCCCTCCAGCTCCCCCTTGAAGAAAAGGGGGAGAGCAAAGAGCAAGACATACTCCGTGGAAATCATCACGCTCCGTCGGATTACGCCTCGTTCCTCGTCTCATCCGACCTACTGTAGGGATGATGGTAATTGGTGCATCAAATTCGACGAGGGTAGTGATGTTTGGTTAGATCAAATTCGTTGGGAATACCAAGGGGGTCGTAGGGCATCATAAGCGAAGCGTAATGTGCCGATGGCCGCGTAGCGGACACAGTTCATCGATATCAAGGGGCAGGTATCTGCCCCTTGAGTTGCGTTATTCGACGGTAACGGATTTGGCGAGGTTTCTTGGCTGATCTACGTCTGTGCCTTTAACGACAGCAACATGATAAGACAGAAGTTGCAGCGGAATAGTGTGAACGATAGGTTCTAGTATTTCTTCGACTTTTGGCACTTCTGTGAAGATGATGTTGTCTTCGTTGTGAAGGTTGGTGCTGCGGTCTGCGAAAACATAGAGCTCTCCACCACGGGCAGCCACTTCTTGCATGTTAGATTTTAGTTTATCCAGCATGTCATTATGCGGCACCATGGTGATGATTGGCATGTTTTCATCTACCAAGGCTAATGGCCCATGTTTCAATTCACCTGCTGGGTAAGCTTCGGCATGAATATAGGAGATTTCCTTCAGCTTCAGCGCACCTTCTAGCGCAATCGGGTACATGGCGCCACGCCCTAAAAATAGTGCGTGTTGTTTGTTGGCGAAGCGGTCCGATACTTTTTGAATGTGTTCGTCTTGTAATAAGGCGGCATTCACATAAGCTGGCAGCGAGCGCATGGCTTGCACCAAGGCGCTTTCTTTCTCGGCGGATAAACCTTTTTCGACAGCAATGGCAACACTGGTGATTAACAAAGCCGTTAACTGTGTCGTGAAAGCTTTGGTGGAGGCAACACCAATTTCTGCACCTGCGTTGGTCAATAATGTTAGCGCAGATTCTCGTACTAAGGTGCTTGATGGCACATTACAAATAGCGAGCGTGGTTAGGTAGCCTTGCTCTTTGGCTTTACGCAATGCGGCGAGTGTGTCGGCGGTTTCACCAGATTGAGACAGCGTCAGGAACAAGGTATTTTTTGGCACCGCAACATTGCGGTAACGGTATTCACTGGCAACTTCTACAGCGCACGGTACACCGGCGAGGTCTTCGATCCAATATTTGGCCACTAACCCTGCATGATAACTGGTACCACAAGCCACGATATGAACATTCTCCACTTCTTTTAAGAAGTCTGAGTCTGCACCGAAACAGCTTGTTAGTACTTTATTCTCACTGATGCGACCTTCTAAACAAGCGTTAATCACTTTAGGTTGCTCGTAGATTTCTTTCATCATGTAATGACGAAATTCACCTTTATCAGTGGCGTCAACATTGTGGTTAAACACACTCACTGGACGCGCTTGCGGTTCGCCTTGTTGATCATAAATCACCACTTCATCGCGCGTTACCTCTACCACATCGCCTTCTTCCAGGAAGATGAATTGGTCTGTCACATGCAATAAAGCAAGTTGATCGGAAGCAACAAAGTTTTCTTCAATACCAACACCCACAACCAGCGGGCTACCTTTACGGGCTGCCACAAAGCGCTCTTTGTCAGCGTGATTCACTACGGCAATAGCAAACGCACCTTCCAATTGGGCCAATGTCGCTTGCACCGCTTTTAGTAAGTCTGGTTGCGTTTTTAGTTCGTTGTGGATCAGGTGAACAATCACTTCGGTGTCTGTTTCTGATTTGAACACGTAGCCTTGTGCTTTTAATTGAGCGCGCAAAGTTTCGTGGTTCTCAATAATGCCGTTGTGCACTAATGCTAGGTCATCACCAGAGCTGTGTGGATGAGCGTTGTTTTCTGTTGGCTTACCATGGGTTGCCCAGCGAGTGTGTGCAATACCCATTGTGCCATCAAGCGGCTCAGCAGCGAATTTGTCTTTCAGCGCTTGCACCTTGCCTACGGCACGGTGAGAGAAAACGCCTTGCTCATTATTGATCGCAATACCTGACGAATCATAACCTCGATACTCAAGACGGCTTAACCCTTCAATCAGGATTTTTGATACATTACGGCGCGCAATCGCCCCTACTATTCCACACATGTGTTTGATCCTTTCGATTCTGTGACTTAAAAGGAGCCTTGGCTCTTTTTAATAACTCGCCTATTTCGCTATTTTTTTGTCGGTTTTGGCCAGTTGTCTTTTGTTGTTTGTCGCGCTCGCCCTACAGCCAGCTGATTTTCGGTGACATTTTTGGTGATCGTTGAACCTGCCGCGATGGTAGCGCCAGCGGCAATGTTCACTGGGGCAACTAATGCCGAGTTAGAGCCAATGAACACATTATCGGCAACCTGCGTCTGATGTTTATTCACCCCATCGTAGTTACAGGTAATGGTGCCGGCACCTACATTCACTCCGGCCCCCATTTGTGTATCGCCGATGTAGCTTAAGTGATTTACCTTGCTGCCTGTGCCAATTATGGCTCTTTTGGTTTCTACAAAATTGCCGATTTTTGCTTTGTTCGCTAGTTGAGTTCCTGGGCGCAGTCGAGCAAAAGGTCCAATATCGCAGTTTTCACCTACTTGGCTGTCATCAATCAAGGTATTGCTTTTGATGATGGTGCCGTTGCCAATCGTGCAGTTGTTAAGGTGGCAATTTGGCCCGATCTCAACGTCATCACCGATCACTACTTTGCCTTCAAAAACGCAGTTAATATCGATCACAACGTCTTGGCCAGTCTGCAACTCGCCACGCACATCAATGCGTGAAGGGTCTAATAAAGTGGCACCATTTCTCATCAAGTCGTCGGCTTGTTGGCGTTGTAGAACTCTTTCTAGTGCCGCTAATTGTAGTCTATCGTTGACGCCAGACACTTCCGCTTCTGACCCTGGCTGCACAGTGACTATCTCCACCCCATCACGGGCCGCCATGGCGATAATGTCAGTCAGGTAATATTCCTGCTGGGCGTTATTATTTGTCAGTGCAGCCAACCATGTTTGCAGGTGCGCGTTAGGTGCGAGCAAGATACCGGTATTTACTTCTTGGATTTTCAACTCTTCGTCGTTGGCGTCTTTTTGCTCAACAATAGCAGTCACTTGGTTGTCTGCATTACGCACAATACGCCCATAGCCAGTTGGATTATCCAGTGTGACTGTCAGCAGTACCAAGGTATTTGGTGTTGATAATGCTGTCATTTTTTCTAACGTATCGGCTTGAATTAAAGGCACATCACCATACAAGGTGAGCGTCGAACCATTTTCTTGTAGATGCGGGGCTACGCGCTTTAGTGCATCGCCAGTTCCTTGTGGGTCGTTTTGCCACACAATATTGGCCGAAAAATCCTGACATTTTTCTGCGACCTGCTCACCTTGGTGTCCCACAATCAGATGCAAGGCAGCATTAGGCAGCCCACTTGCAACGGTTAATACCCTGCGCACCATGGACATACCACCCACTGCGTGCAGTACCTTAGGAAGCTTAGATTTCATGCGGCTGCCTTTACCAGCAGCAAGGATAACAATATCCTGAGTCATTAGATCGTCCTTGTATTCGGCGTCTATAAAATGGAATGTAAAGAATAACGTCTATTAGACCTTGAGAGCGTTTACACCTCAACCACAATTGTCAAAAATAAAATGACAATTAAATAATTTTAAGCATAAGCGCATTTATTATAGATATCCGCGATGAGTAATAAGCCAATCAAACAGAGGTGGGGTGACCGTAGAATGAAACGAGGAAAGTGATGATTTCAACTAGACGGATTTGGTGTAATCATACATCGTCATTTCCACCGTAGGTCGGATGAGACGAGGAACGAGGCGTAATCCGACGGAACGGGATGAATTCCACGGAGCAGGTCTTGCTCTTTGCTCTCCCCCTTTTCTTCAAGGGGGAGCTGGAGGGGGTTATGCTCTGGGTTTTGTTGGTTTGCTTACCTTGAAAAAAGAGCGACCAAAGACCACTGTGCTAATAAAACTAAAGATACGAGACACGTGATTAAAGTGATGTTTTTTTACAAACCGAGCGTCACCTGTCATTTCGACTTTAACCCACATTTGAGGCATCCATTCTCCAGTTATTCGCCTAAAGGCAAACCTACAAGTGCAGCCCCACAAGATCAGCGGTATTC
>NZ_QUNG01000022.1 GCF_003387375.1 Marinomonas pollencensis
ACGCCCTTGCGATTCGGATTCTCTTCCCCTCAGTCGGGGTAAGACAGGTTTCTTTCAACCTGACGGGTTTGCCAGCTTCGCTGGGCAAACAAAAAGCGGAAAGGCCAAATGGCCTTTCCGCTCAGCTAGACACCTACAAATCATCTAGCCCTGATTAGGTTGCGCAAAGATATAGCCATCAAAGTCAGGCGCATCAGTGTCCGATAAAGAGAATAAAGTCTGTTTTACATTTTCTAAATGCTGCCACATGGCTTGTCTTGCGCCACTTTCACTGCGTTTTTTCAATTGCATTAAAATGTCTTTGTGATCATCGATCCATTGACCATGATAAGAGGAATCCTTGATACGAGCATGCAGTTGATTCCACATTGGGTTGCTGTCGCGCATTTCCCACAGTCGAGTCGCCGTATCCACTAGCAAGGTATTTTGTGTCGCTTTCGCTATTAATAAGTGAAACTCTCTGTCCGCTGAGTTGGCCTTTTCAACCGAGTTGAGCTCCGCCCCCTCTAGCTCCAGCGTCTCTTGCAACTGTTGAATGTCAGCTTTGGTAATCGAGATGGCTGCCTGAGCCGCAATCGCGCTTTCCAGCACCTGCCGAGCTTGCAGCATTTCAAACGGCCCTACATCTGATATTTCCGGCAAGGAAACCTGTGACGCGAGGGTATTTTTTAAATAGCTACCCGACCCCTTTCTTACCTCTATCAAGTCTTCAATTTCCAACATAATAAAGGCCTCTCTTACCAAGGTGCGGCTTACACCAAACAGCTCCGCATAGACACGTTCTGTGGGTAGTTTATCCCCCACTTTTAGCGCCGATTTCTCGATCTCAAGCCTGATTTTTTGCCCTATTTCTCTATAAAGTCGTTCAGCCATACTATTGTCTTAAAAATCATCAAATAACTGGTATGCCATTTTTACCGAAAGCCAGAGAAAAGTCGACTATTCGATGGATGAATTTCCTAAATATTTCAAATTTGGCATACCAATTTAGAAAACACCCTTGTTTTTGTCTTTTTTTCGCGCTACTTTTAGCCCACAGATTAGATTTGGCATACCAAAAAAAACAACTACTAGGTGTCGTTCCATGAAAATCAAATCCGCCAAAGTTATCGTCACTTGCCCTGGCCGTAACCTTGTCACTCTGAAAATAGAAACAGACCAAGGCCTCTATGGCATTGGTGATGCGACACTAAATGGTCGTGAACTGGCCGTTGTATCCTATTTACAAGATCATGTTATCCCCACACTCATTGGCAAAGACCCTCATCGAATAGAAGATATTTGGCAATATTTATACCGTGGCGCTTATTGGCGTCGCGGCCCTATTAGCATGACGGCTATTGCGGCCGTCGATGTGGCTTTATGGGACATCAAAGCAAAAGTCGCTGGATTACCCCTCTACCAATTACTCGGTGGAAAAAGTCGAGAAAAAGTGATGGTTTACGGCCACGCCACTGGCCTAGACATCGAAAGCTGTTTAGCAGAAGTGGAACGCCATGTGGCACTTGGCTATAAAGCAGTACGCGTGCAATGCGGTATTCCAGGCATAGCAACGACGTATGGCGTTGCAAAAGAAGCGGGGGAACCCTACGAGCCAGCCGATTCCAGTCTACCCTCTGAGCATGTTTGGTCGACTGAAAAATACTTAAACCATGTACCTTCTCTATTTAAAGCGGTACGTGAAAAGTTTGGTGAAGAGCTGCATATTCTCCACGATGTACACCATAGATTAACCCCTATTCAAGCGGCCAGATTAGGCAAAGAAGTTGAGCCTTATCACTTATTTTGGCTTGAAGACTGCACACCTGCTGAAAATCAATCGGCGTTTGAGTTAATCCGTCAACACACCACAACTCCGTTAGCCGTTGGTGAAGTGTTTAACAGCCTACATGACTGCCAAGGACTGATTCAGAACCAATTAATCGACTACATTCGCGCCCCAATTACCCATGCAGGCGGCATTACCAATGTCCGCCGAATAGCCGATTTCGCGGCCATATTTCAGGTCAAAACTGGGTTTCATGGGGCAACTGATTTGTCGCCTGTATGCATGGGGGCAGCCCTTCACTTTGATGCCTGGGTGCCTAATTTTGGCATTCAAGAACACATGCCCCATAGCCCAGAAACAGAGTCGGTTTTTTCTCATGCTTACCAATTTAAAGAGGGCTTTTTCACCCCTGGAGAAGCCCCAGGGCATGGCGTGGATATCAACGAAGAATTAGCCGCAAATTACCCCTACAAACCCGCTTATCTTCCAGTGAATCGACTGGAAGACGGCACCCTATGGAACTGGTGAATAAGATGAAAGCATTTCAAGTAGCGAACATAAACGACTATGCCTTAATTGACACTCAAACTCCGCAAGCAGAGCCTGGAGAAGTATTAATTAAAACCTCGTTTGCTGGTATTTGTGGATCAGACTTGCACATCATTCATGGGCAAAATCCATTTGTTCAGTTTCCTCGCATTACTGGCCATGAATTTTCAGGGGTCGTCACCTCAGTAGGCGATGATGTCGAAAATATACAGCAAGGAGACAGAGTCTGTGTTGACCCTGTAATCAGCTGTGGCCACTGCTACCCTTGTCGAGTTGGGCGCGTGAATGTGTGTGCCAACTTGCAAGTTTTTGGCGTTCATAGAAATGGCGGCTTTGGCGAATTCACCAGCGTCCCTGCCAGCAATGTTGTTGTGTTGCCAGACAATGTCACCCTAGAACAAGCCGCTTTGGTAGAGCCTTATTCCATTGCAACGAATGTGCTCAGCAGAATGGCGCCGTTACCAGGGGACAGTTTATTAGTTTATGGTGCAGGCGTGATTGGCTTAACCATAGTTCAAGTGGCAAAAGCCATGGGCATTGAACGAATTGTTGTGACCGACATTGTTGAGCAGCGCCTAGAAAATGCCTTAGCACTTGGCGCAACCGACACCATCAACAGCCGTCAAGATAATGTAGAAGAACGTATCCAAGAGATGATGCAAGGAGAAGGCATGCCGTTGATTGCTGATGCCGCCTGCATCCCTGCATTGCTCCCTGAAATATTGCGCATCGCCTGCCCTGCAGGTCGCGTTGGTCTACTGGGCTTTAACTCAGTACCCAGTGATTTAGCGCAAATCGAAGTGATTAAAAAAGAGCTCACCATTGTTGGCTCGCGATTAAACAATCGACGCTTTCCGCAAGTATTAGACATGATAGCGTCTGGTCGTCTTGATCCGTTGGCTTTAATTAGCCACCGCATCTCGTTGAATGAAATATCAGAGGGAATCCAGCTGATGGAAAACCACCCTGAACTCACTCGCAAAGTGCTTGTAGAGATGAGCGAGTAACCTCAAAAAACCTAAATCTAATAATAAAAATGGAGTCATTTATGATCAAACCAATGTTTAAGCTCGCCTTACTGTCTTCTGTGTTAGTTGCTGGATTATCTCAGGCAGCCGAGGTCACATTAAAATTTGGCCACCCGGCAAACGAAGAGAACATTTGGCACAAAGCCGCGATGAAATTCAAAGAAGTCGCTGAAGCTGAGTCCAATGGGCGCATCGAAGTGAAGCTATACCCTAGCGAACAACTCGGCAAAGAAATGGATGTGATCAACAGCATTCAACTTGGCACAGCTGACATGACAATCACCGGCGAATCCTTACAGAACTGGGCGCCAAAAGCCGCGTTAATGGCGGTGCCATATGCATTTACCAGCTCAGAGCAATTAACCAAAGCGGTTAATGGTGAAGTTGGTAAAGAGATCAGCGAGCAAATCACCCAGCGTACTGGCCTAAAACCGATTGCTTGGTTTGAACGTGGCCCGCGTCACCTAACCTCTAACCGTAAGATCATGACCCCAGACGACCTTAATGGTTTGAAGTTACGTGTTCCTAACGTGCCTTTGTTCGTTAAAACATGGCAAGCCCTTGGTGCTAAACCTATTCCAATGGCATTTAGTGAAGTGTTTACTTCATTGCAACAAAACACCATTGATGGCCAAGAAAACCCTCTTAGCTTAATCAACAGCGCCAGCTTCTATGAAGTACAAAAATACGTCAATTTAACTGGCCACGTACGCAGTTGGATCTATGTTGTTATCGGACAAGATAAATTGAATAGCATGCCAGCAGATCTGCAAGCGATCGTCTTAGACGCCGGCAAACAAATGCAAACTTACGAGCATAAAATGTTCGCCAGCGATGAAGCCCAGCTAAGAACAACACTGGAATCTCATGGTATGGAATTTGTCACTCCAGACCTAGAAGCTTTTAAAGCGAAAGCCAAAAAAGCGGTTCAAGACGCCCTAACCGACGAGCAACTTGAGCTATTCAAAAAGATCTAAATTAGGTTAATTCATCAGCCTTTGCCTGACGCTAGGCAAAGGCTGATGCCGCTGGAGTAAAGGCGATGAGTCACTCATCTCAAACAACCTTAATTACTCAATATACGAGTAAGTTAGAAGGTTTTATTAAACTCATACTGCGCATGGCAGATCGCTTATTTGCGCTACTGTCTATATTGGCATTGTTGGGCATTGTTGCCGTTGTCATTTTGCAGGTATTTTCACGTTTCTTATTACCAAGTTCGCCAATCTGGACCGAAGAGCTGTCACGTTATCTTTTTGTCTATCTGATTGTCATGGGGTCTGGACTAGTCATTAGTAAAAATCAGCACGTTCGCTTGGAGCTGTTCCAATCCGGTTTAAACGCAATCTGGACGAAAGTTTATCAACTATTTTGTCACCTATTAGCCGGAAGCTTTTCTCTCTATATTTTGCCTTATGCCTATAAATACGCTCAAGTTGGCCGCTGGCAAACCTCCCCAGCGCTAGAAGTTCCTATGTATTGGGCTTTTTTATCCGTGAGCTTTTTCTTCGCTTTAACCGCTTTTTATAGCTTTATGAGTGCCTTGCTTGTGTTGCTTGAGCGCGATGACCAAGGAGTGTCGCCATAATGGACGTCATTATTCTATTTGCCGTTTTCTTCGCCCTGTTGCTCATCGGCGTACCTATTGTTTTTTGCCTTGGTGTTGCCTCACTGGCTTATTTAACCCTTACTGGCATTCCTTTAACCATTGTTCCGCAACGCCTTTATGCAGGTATGGACTCATTTGTTCTGCTCTGTATCCCCGGCTTTATTCTGGCTGGCAATCTGATGAACGTCGGCAACATAACCGATTATATTATCCGCTTTAGTAATGCGCTATTAGGTCATATTCGTGGTGGGCTAGGACTTGCTAACGTAGGTGGATCGATGATTTTCGGTGGTATTTCAGGTACCGCCGTTGCCGACACCGCCAGCATTGGCGCGGTAATGATTCCTGGCATGGCTAAAAGTGGCTATGACAAACCCTTCGCCGCCGCAGTGACCGCAGCATCGTCCACCATAGGCCCGATTATTCCACCGAGTGTTCCTATGATTATCGTCGGTTCATTAAGTGGCATTTCCGTTGGCAAGATGTTTTTAGCTGGGGTCGTTCCCGGCATCATGCTCGGTTTAGCCATGATGGTGACGGCTTATATTATTGCGGTAAAGCGTCAATACCCTCGAGAAAAACGCGCGACACTGAAAGAAATTTATACGGTCG
Source organism: Marinomonas pollencensis (assembly GCF_003387375.1). GTDB lineage: Bacteria > Pseudomonadota > Gammaproteobacteria > Pseudomonadales > Marinomonadaceae > Marinomonas > Marinomonas pollencensis. The sequence goes on from NZ_QUNG01000022.1 coordinate 5,567, forward strand.
GCAAAGGAGCCTTTTGGGCTTTGCTAATGACCTTTATTATCCTCTACGGCATCATTGGTGGACTTTTCACACCAACCGAAGCCTCTATCATGGCAAGTCTATATGCCTTTGTAGTCGGGATGTTTGTCTATAAAGGTCTAACTTGGCAGAACCTTCCAAAGCTTTTAGTCAGCACAGTATTAAGCTCCACCAGCCTATTGTTACTAGTGGGCATGGCCAATTTATTTGGCTGGATACTGACCAGCGAGCAAATCCCTCAAATGCTTGCCAACGCCATTTTCGGCATTAGTGAAAACCCACTTGTGGTGATCTTGATCATTAATATTGTGCTCTTGATTGTCGGTGGTTTTATGGAAACCATCGCGGCGCTGATCATTCTTTTCCCGACACTTTTAAAAGTGGCAGAAGGGATTGGCATGGACCCGATTCATTTTGGTGTAATGGCTGTATTAAACCTAATTATCGGCTTAACCACACCACCGGTTGGGGTCTGCTTGTTTGTTGCCGCGGGCATCAGTGATTTACCAATGACGCGTATTGTGCGTGCAATTTGGCCATTCTTAATCTGTAACATCCTAGTGCTTTTGCTGGTCTCTTATGTGCCTGCCATTTCACTCTGGTTACCGTCTTTATTAGATTAATGGGCCTGTGAGCGGAGAACATATCATGGACATTCAACAGATCCCCAGTGCAATCAACCCAGACCAACATCAAGTTGGACTGGTGCATATTGGCTTAGGGGCTTTTCATCGTGGTCATCAAGCGGTGTACCTAGAAAAAACACTCGCCCAACATGGTGGCGATTGGATGATCGCCAGTGCCAACATTCGCTCCAATTACCAATTGGTCGAGCAGTTAGCGGCGACGCATTATAGCTACCCTGTCGTCGAGTATACGGACAGTCAACATATAGTGGTGCGTGAAATCAAAGCCATTAAGCAGGCTTTCTTTGCTGGCAACCAAGTAGAACGACAGCAACTACTGGCCCAAATGAGCGCAGCTACCACCAAGATAGTCACGTTAACCGTGACCGAAAAAGGCTATTACTTGTCACCATCAAGCGGCAATTTGCTACTAGACAATCCTGCCATAGTGCATGATATCGAGCACCCTGACGCTCCGAAAACGGCATTGGGTCTAATCGTCAACGCCTTAAAACAAAGGCGTTCACAAGGCATTCCCGCTTTCACTGTGTTGTCTTGCGACAATATGCCCCATAACGGCGTGAGAACCCAAAATGCTGTGCTTGGTATGGCAAGAGCACAAGACGCTTCGTTAGCCGCATGGATAGAAGCACAAGTCGCGTTTCCAAGCTCTATGGTCGATCGCATTGTCCCTGCGCTCTCCCAAGAAGATTTACAGAGCATCAAAGCAGATACTGGCATAGCCACGTCCACGGTTGTGAAGTGCGAAGCATTCTGCCAATGGGTGATCGAAGATAATTTCCCAACAGGACGGCCACAATGGGAATCTGCTGGCGTGAAAATGGTCGCCGATGTGTCGAGTTACGAAACCATGAAGCTAAGAATGCTCAATGGCAGCCATTCCTTATTGGCCTATCTTGGCCAGCTAGCAGGCTACCAAAGCGTTGCACAAGCCATGCAAAACAGCGACATACGCGGGTTTCTTGAACATTATATGCAGCAAGAAGTCGCCCCGACTTTAACCACCTGCAAAGCCGAAGAGTTACTCTCTTACAGCCAACAATTGCTGACTCGTTTTGCCAATGACAGCTTACAGCACCAGCTTTCTCAGATCGCCATGGATGGCAGCCAAAAGCTGCCGCAACGCTGGCTTACAGGCCTGGAAGAGCAACTAAACAGACAAGCTTCGTCTGCCGCAATCGAATTGGGCATTGCCGGTTGGCTGTTTTACATTCAGCAAGCTGCCCAACAGAAAACATCCATCAATGACCCGTTAGAAGCCGAATTATTCGCGCTCGTACTGGCTCAATATTCAAACTCTTTTGAGTTGATTTCAGCCTGCCTATCGCAACAAGACGTTTTCCCGCCAAGCATGATGACCAACAACGCGCTCATTACGCGTTTGGCCTCTCTGTTTGACGCGCTACAAGCTAAAGAAGACCTCTTAGGAATGATGCGAAACGCTTGTAAATCAACAAATAAAAACCATTAGGAGCGTATTTTATGGAACATACTTGGCGTTGGTTCGGAGCTCAAGATCCGATTAGTTTACAAGACATTCGACAAGCGGGCGCGACCGGCATAGTCACCGCTTTGCACAACTTACCCAATGGCGATGTTTGGCCTATTGAGCGTATTAAAGAAGTCAAAGCCACCATAGAAGCGGCTGGCATGCGTTGGTCTGTGGTAGAAAGCATTCCTGTTCATGAAGATATTAAGCAACGCACGGGCAACTATAAGCAATACATAGAAAACTACGCGCAAAGCATACGCAACCTAGCGGAGTGTGGCATTTCCACTGTCTGCTATAACTTTATGCCAGTGTTGGACTGGACGCGCACCGACCTAGGCTACAGCCTCCCCGATGGCTCCCGTGCATTGCGCTTTGATCAAACCGCTTTTGCGGCGTTTGATCTGTTTATTTTACAAAGAGAAGGCGCTGAAGCCGAGTACAGCGAAGCGGAAATAAGCGCCGCTAAAAAACATTTGGAAGCCCTAGATGAACTAGGCAAAGAGCAATTAATTGGCACCATTTTAGCGGGTTTACCCGGCGCAGAAGAAAGCTACACATTAGAAAACTTTCGCTCTGCATTAGCGGCTTATGACAAGATAGACAAGGACACTCTTAGAGAAAACTTTGCCCACTTTTTAGATCATATCGTGCCCGTCGCTGAGGCCTGCGGCGTCTCTCTTGCGGTACATCCTGATGATCCACCGCGCCCTATTTTAGGCTTACCACGCATTGTTTCTACCAAAGATGACGTTCAGTGGTTGATCAATCGTGTGCCATCAAAAACCAATGGCATCACCTTTTGTACTGGCTCTTATGGTGTTCGTGAAGACAACGATTTATGCGCCATGGCGACCGATTTTGCAGATCGCATTTATTTCACCCACTTGCGTTCGACCCAAAGGGAAGAAACCTGGGGAAGCTTCCATGAAGCGGCTCACTTAGAAGGCAATGCTGACATTTCAGATGTGATTTTGGTGCTATTAAAAGAAGAGCAACGTCGTAAAGAAACCGGCGAAGGTGGCTCAATTCCACTGCGTCCAGACCATGGTCACCAAATCATGGATGACCTACGTCGCGACTCCAAGCCTGGTTATTCTGCCCTTGGCCGTATGAAAGGTTTAGCAGAGATTCGTGGTGTGGAATTTGCTCTGAAAAAATACGTGTTAAAAGACTGATCTCTTAAAATACTGACGTCTTAACAACATGCTCTAATAAGAGATAAGCCTTCAAAAGAAAGCCCCTAGGTAATGATGCTGTGATAAGCACAAACCTAGGGGCTTTTTACTCTACTGTCGGGAGCAATCTCGACTTAATCAAAATTCACGTAAAAGGTTTTCTTTTCTAGATACTGCTCAAAGCCGTACTTACCATCTTCGCCACCTGTGCCACTCAATTTATAGCCATTGTGGAAGCCTTGATGCTGTTCACCGTGCCCGCGATTAATATAGACTTCACCCGCTTCTAACTCATCCACTAAACGCAAAATGGTCTTCATCTCTTTGGTGCACACCATCGCCGCTAAGCCATAATCACTGTCATTCGCATAACCAATCACCTGGTCCAAGCTATTGAACCTAATCACAGGCAAAATAGGCCCAAACGACTCTTCATGGACAATGCTCATGTCTTGGCTTACATGGGTTAGTACCGTGGGCTCAAACCAAAAGCCTTTTTCATAAGGCCCTTCTTTCAAGCGCGCACCGCCTGTGGCTATTTGCGCGCCTTCTTTGACGCTCTGGGCCACCAAACGCTCCATGGCCTCCACTTCTCTTTGGTTTACTTTCGGGCCTAGATCTGTGTCTTCTAGCATAGGATCACCCACTTTAAGCGCCTTAACCTTAGCCAAAAACAGCGCCATAAACTCATCGTACACCGCATCATGAATGTACATGCGCTCATTACAAGTACACACTTGCCCGCAGTTATCAAAACGCGAATGCAATGCTGCGGCTGCCGCTTGCTCAAGATCGGCATCGTCCATCACGATGAAAGGTGCTTTACCACCCAACTCTAGCTGCACATGGGCTAAATTGTCTGCTGAGGCTTTAACAATGGCTTGCCCCGCCGGCGTGCTGCCCGTCATAGACACCATTTTCGTATCTGGATGACGTACTAACGCATCGCCTAATGTACGACCACCGCCCGTAACGATATTTAACACACCTTTTGGCAAGCCGACCTGCTCAGCAATATAACCTAGCTCCAAGGTTGCGAGTGGGGTCTCTGTGGTTGGTTTCACCACTATGGTATTGCCCGCAATCAGCGCAGGGCCTATTTTGCGCGCGGCTAACGCCAACGGAAAATTCCAAGCAGTAATCGCAACAATCACCCCACGTGGCACTTTATGAATCCAAATATGCTCATTAGGGTTATCCGATTTGACAATATCGCCGTCCATTTGGCGCGCCCAATCACATGCATATTCAATAAAACCGCAGGCGGCTTCTACCTCGCCTAACGCGACTTTTAGTAACTTGCCTTGCTCTTGTACCAAGAGCGTCGCTAATGCCTGTTTACGATTACGCAGCTCAGCGGCAAAAGCACGCATTAGTGTGGCTCGCTCACGAGCAGTTTGTTGTCGCCAAGCAATTTGCGCGGCTTTCGCCGCAGCCATCACCTTATTTGCGTCCTCACGGTCACCGTGTTGAATACGCCCAATAACGTCCTCTGTGGCTGGGTTAATCACCTCATCGGTGCGGCCAGATTTTGCGTTAACCCAGGCGCCATTGACGAACATTTTGTATTCTTTCATAAGGCACTCCTAAGCTTAAGGACGGGTTAGGTATTGATGAATAGACTCACTAATGGGCACGCCATAGTTCTCACAATCCGCGAGATAGGCAACCTGAGGCTCGTTTGGTGCCATCACTTTATCAAAGCCTGGTGCGGGTTTAACCTGATGCAATTCCATCACCATTTGCGCCATCATGCCGGCGAAACTATGACCACCAAACTTGGCCGGGTCGATAACAATGATTAAACTCGCCAGCTTGCGCATCTTGTCGTAATCATCGTACATACGCACAATATGATTACTAAAGTTACCACCGACCAACATGCCAGTTAGCGCATCAATCGCAAGCGCCAAGCCAGAGCCTTTATGCTGACCAAAAGGCAACAAAGTAGTGGCAGCATGAGGATCGGTTGTTTCGACTCCATCTTTATCAATGGCCAAGCCTAATGCGATATCGCTCCCCGTTTCTTTCGCGTGTAGCAACTTACCAAATGCCGTTGCACTGGTTGCCATATCGATGATCACAGGGTCACTGTCCTTTACTGGAAAACCAAAGGCAATCGGATTAGTTCCCCAAAAACGCTCAGCACCACCATAAGGAGCGACACAAGTATCCGTTTGCGTCATGGCAATAGAGATCAACCCTTGCTCAGCCGCCATTTCTGCAAAATACGATAAAGCCCCACAATGGGAGGTATTCTTCACACTAACAAAACCCAGTGCATTGTCTTTTGCCAGCGCCATGGCTTCTTTAGTGGCCGCGATCATCGCACTGTGCCCCATGCCATCATCACCATCGAGTATCGCCACAGAAGGCGCTATTTTATCGATAGAAAAGCTCGCATTGGCCTTCATACCGCCTTTTTCAAGACGATGACAATAATGCTCAACACGAATGACACCATGGGAGTGGACCCCTCTTGAGTCCGCATGCACCAACACATCGGCCACTTCTGCCGCGACTTTTTCTGGATAGCCCGCAGTACGCAGTTTATTAAACGCCAATCTGTACAGTTCTTTAATATTTATTCTTATTGTTGTCATAATGCATTTCCCAAAATGAGTTAAAGCTAGAATTAGTTAAAGCGAATAATGCCTTTCACCAGTGTTTTGTTTTTCACCACATTGTTTTCGTAATCGAGACCAATGGTATCGAAGTCAAATTCTTGATTAACCATGATGCTTTCACTGATTTCTTTTGACTCGAACAGGTCAATGACCCGAACAAAATCTTCAAAAGTCGCGTTTCTACTAGCAATAAGAGTGGTTTCTTTTTTATGGAAGGTCGGATCATCCAGTTGCAAATCGCCAATATAAAGACCGATGAAAACGATCTTTCCGCCATGGCGAATCAGATTCACACTGTTGGTCATCGATGCTTTATTGCCTGTCGCATCCATCACGGTACAAGCCAAGCTGCCATTAAAAGCCCGACTCAGCAGGTCTAGGTAATTCTCATCCATTGGATTAAGTGTTTGAATCCCTAATACTTTTTCCGCATGCGCTCTACGCTCTGCGCTGACATCCGCCAACACCACATTAGCCTTATTCGCTAGGGCTACTGCCGCAGTCCCTAAGCCAATAGGCCCAGCGCCGACCACAAGGATATTCTCATTTTCTTTCGATTCAGCACGTCGATTGGCATGAGCACCAATCGCAAAACACTCCACCAAGGAAGCCGCAGCAGGATCAATTGAACTCGGTACAGGAATAACATTGCTCGCTTTTACTGCTAAATAATCTTGGAAGCCGCCATCTTGATGCACACCATACAAAGAAATCGTGTCACAACAATTTGTCTTACCTTCTTTACAAGGGGCACATTCACCACACGCAATGGCAGGAATCACCACAACAAATTGCTGCAACAGCTCTGGCGAACAATCGTCTCCCACGGCTTCGACTAGACCACAAATTTCATGCCCCAAAATACGTGGATAAGAAAAAAAAGGCTGATTGCCGGTATAAGCATGGATGTCTGTACCGCAAATACCAACCGCCTTAATTTTAAGCAAAACCTCATCTTTCTCTATTGTCGGCTTAGGGCTATCTATGTATTGAATTTCAAATGGTTGATTACAGATTAACGATTTCATTTTGGACTCCTAAGTGAAGTGACGAATCCATCTAAAACGGCTCTAATGCCTTGTTGATCGATGGCGTGATAATAATGAGAGACCTGCTGCACCAGTGCTTGATGAGCAACGAACTCATCACTAAAGACGGCTTTAAAGCCTAGTAATGATGCGCATTTTTGCTCATCATCAACCGCAAGAAGCGCCGCTAAAGCCTTCGCTTCAGGATCAATAAGTTGAAAATCCTTCGTGTGTTTGCCTTGAATAAAGTGCATCCACGCGGCCAACAACAGCAGCAATATCTGTGGTGCTTGTGTCGAGTCATCGTCAGACTTAGCCATTAACGTAAGAATAGAATCTATGACTCTGGGAGGAAGTTTTTGTGAACCATCCATCGCTATTTGAGCGGTTTGATGCTTTATATTCTCATTGCTAAAGCGTGCAATTAATAATGCGGCATACTGATCCAAATCTATTTCTAATTGACTGGACAAAGAAGCGGCCTGTTCATAATTCATTAATGCCAGCGTCATTTCTTTTAATATGGGGTCCTGCATGCATTGATAAATATATTGGTGGCCACAAAGAGAACCTACATACGCTAAAAAGGAGTGCGAACCGTTAAGCATTCTAAGCTTCATTTCTTCATAAGGAAGTACGTCATCCACCATCATGGCGCCGGCAAGGTGCCAATTTGGTCTACCACTACAAAACTGGTCTTCAATGACCCACTGTTTAAAGCTTTCGCTGATTAAACCGAACTCATCTCTCTGCCCAGTTAACTGCTCTATTTCGGCAAAACTTGCGTCACTCATAGCGGGAACAATCCGGTCTACCATGGTGCTTGGAAAGCTTACTTGTTGTGCAATCCAAGCGGCCAATTCAGAGTCAACCAGCTCAGCATATTCTAATACCGCAGTTTTGGTCTTACGGCCATTCTCTGGAATGTTATCGCACGACATCACGCTAAAGGCTGGTAATTTCAATGCTTTACGTAATTTCAATGCCGCGCAGATAATACCAATCGCAGATCGGGGCAAACTTGGGTGCTTTAAATCTTCAGCAATCAGCTCGTGATCCCTGTTAATATGGCCATCTGGTGTTAGGCAGTAGCCTTTTTCTGTCACCGTTAAAGAGACAATGGCAACCTGAGGTTCACACAGTTTATCCAGCGCTGCAGGCACCCCTTTATCGTCAATATTCATTGCTCCGGTAAAGCTTCTCACCAACCTTTTAGTGGTTTTCTGTGCCCCTTTTTCCAACAGAATAGCCTGATTATCTTGCGCTAAAAACGACTCCGTCAGTGGCCCTTTACGGAACAAATTAATGCCAAATATCCCCCAGCTTGGATCCGCTGCTTGGTTGGCTAAATCGGTATAAACTGCCTGATGAGCTCGATGAAAAGCGCCAAAGCCTAGATGCACTATCTTGGTTTCCAAAGTGGCTCTTGAATACTCGCTTTTAAGCCACTCTTTATCCCCATCCAACTCACTTAAAAACGATCTAGAAAGCATGTATTTTCCTATTGGTTGACCAATTATTGTTTTTAATATATAACATATCAGTCCAATAAATAAAATTTAATTCACGAATGATTTTTTTGAACTTTTTTTCTAATTATCTAATCTCAAATGAGAATATAGCGGCCGAAAAAAATAATAAAAAACTATGTAATATCAACAAAATGAATGTTTAGATTTATAAAAATAAAATGGATTTCTAGAAATATTCGAAGGCTGTGACCATGACAAAAATAATAAAATGGATGTGGCAATTCATCGACGTGTTCATTACCGTCGTGCTTGCCTTCATGATTGTATTGGTATTTACCAATGTCGTGATGCGCTATGGCTTTTCCTCAAGCATTCGCGCCTCAATAGAGCTCTCTAGACTGTGCTTAGTCTGGGTTGTCTTTCTAGGAGCCGCGGTGGTGTTGCGCAGAGGCGAGCATCTTGCCATTGCCGAATTCTCAGAGCGTTTCTTTCCCAGTGCAGTACCCTTTCTAAACCGCCTAATTTGGGTCGTTATTCTTATCTCCTCCAGTATGCTCTTTGTCGGAGCCATGAACCAAACCATCTCTAACTGGAACAATATTTCTTCGCTAACAGGTCTCTCTATGGCTCTATTTGCACTCGCTGGTGTCGTGTCTGGCTTCCTCATAGCCTTCATCTCTCTAGTTCGTATCTTCAACCCTAACTGGTTGATGGATATGGAGGACGAAGAATGACATTAACGATTTTCTTGGTCGTGTTAATGGGCTCTATTTTATTGGGTCTACCGGTTTCGTTTGCGTTACTG
>NZ_QUNG01000023.1 GCF_003387375.1 Marinomonas pollencensis
TACAAATAGGCTTGAATCTGGTATCGTTGTCCTTCGATCAACTGCTTATAGCTCATGGTAATACTCTAATTGTTTGGCGACGTTAGAATACCACCCATGGGCAGTTGATCTCTCGCCACCTACTCAACCATGAGTGGTGCACTTATTATCTGAATTTGCGCTATAATAAAATTAAGTTCATTTCTCCTTCAAATAAGTAAGTGATTAAGACAAAGTATGTTTAAGAATAAGTTGCGTTTGTATGAGTTGATTTGGGTTAGAGCTACTCTTAACCTTAAATCAGAAGCTTCAGTGAATAGGTTAAGTTATGCGTGGTGGATTATAGAACCTTTGCTTCATATGGCAGCATATTACTTTGTGTTTGCTTTTTTGCTTGATCGAGGGGATGAGCGCTATGTGGCTTTCTTGCTGACAGGGTTGGTCCCTTGGTTGTGGTTTTCGAAATCTGTAAACAGGGCAATGTCAAGCGTAAGCAAGGGGGCATCACTTATGAACCAACTTCACGTGCCAAAGGTGTTTTTTCCGCTTACTTGTCTCTTGCAAGATAGTCTTAAACAAGTGTTTGTATTTATGTTGCTGTTTTTGTATGCATTGATATACGGTGCTCCATTAGATGGGAATTGGTTATGGTTGGTGTTGATTGTCTGTATGGAATTGGTTTTTATTTATAGTGTATCGCTTGTCTTAGCTATCGTGATTCCGTTTTTAAGGGATCTTTCTCAAATAGTACCTGCTTTATTGCAGTTTATGATGTTTTGCTCAGGTATCTTTTTTTCTTACAAAAGCATTCCAGAAGAATTGCATGAAATGTTCTTTATAAATCCAATGGCGGTGATTTTAAGGTGTTTTAGAGATGTGCTTGTAGACGGTATTCCACCACCTTTTAGTCTCATGTTTTATGTTTTCTTTATAAGTGTTGTGTTGTTATTGTTATCCTATTTTTTATATAAAAAATTTGAGTATAAGCTGTCTAGGGTTGTTTTGGAATGATTGCTAAAGAGAAGATTATTGAGTTAAAGGATGTTGCTGTTTACTATAAACAAAAAACTTCTTTCTTTAAAAGTAAAAAGTATTGGGCATTAAGTGGCTTGTGTTTTGATGTCTATAAGGGAGAGACGCTCGCTATTTTAGGAAGAAATGGTGCGGGTAAATCTACGCTTCTGCGTTTGTTGGCTGGTATTATCAAGCCGGATAGTGGAAGTATAATTCACCATACCAAAAGTGTTTCTTTAATGGCCTTAGCTGCTGGGTTTGATACTAACCTTTCAGGCAGAGAGAACTCTTTAATAAGTGGTATGCTTTTAGGGTATTCTAAAAAAAATACTATAAGATTAATTGATAAGATAAAGCAGTTTTCAGAGTTACAAGATTTTTTTGAGCATCCAGTAAAAACTTATTCGTCAGGAATGAAGGCTAGATTAGCGTTCTCAATTGCAATGTATTTATCCCCTGATGTGTTGTTGATTGATGAGGTGCTCGGGGTCGGTGATGTTAGTTTTAAGGATAAGGCTGAGCGGGTATTAGAAGATAAAATCAACTCAGATATGACCGTGATAATAGTTTCTCATTCCGAAAAGCAGGTGAATAACTTAGCTGAACGTGTTGTGTGGATTGATGGGGGGGTTGTTCGAAAAACAGGGAAGCCTTCTGAGATTTTTTCAGAATATAATATAAACTCTAATTTTTCTACTTATGGCCTTAAGGTTGTGGATTATAAGTTTAAAGAAGATTATTTTTTTCAAATATCTATTGAATCCTATAAAAATGGTAGAGTTGAGTTTGAATGTGTGGCTATTAATTTAGAAAATAGGAAGATAGATTCTCTTATTTTCTTTGAGACGTTAAATGATGATGTTAATTTTTTTGAGTTGGACTCACCCACCGCTACGCCGAAGTACAAAAAAATGTATCCAGATTTAGATTTTTCTGATTACAGTCGCTTTAATGGTGGAGTGATGAATGTTTCTTCCGCTTATTCTATTTATGCGATATGTGACGGCATAAAAGAAGAGGTTCTCAGTTTTTCAATTGAAAAGGTGTAATGTGAAAAAAGCACAGGAAATTTCCAATGAAAGCCCCGTTGTCGTTTTAGGCATGCATCGTTCTGGCTCCTCGGCAATTACTGAGATGCTAACTTTATTTGATTTATATTTTGGGAAAGAAGAAGACAGTATTGGCTCAAGCTCCCAGAATTCAAGGGGGTTTTGGGAGCGCAGAGATGTTAGAGATGTGAACGACAAAATACTGTTTAGCGCTCATTGTGATTGGGATACGATCTCAAATTTTAATTTAGAGTTAATGGAAGGTGTTACTCAAGATGGTATTGTTGATCAAATTAAAAAATTAGATAGTCAGCTACAGGCTTTTACTGAAAGCGAAGGTAAAAAAAGTTACCTTTTAAAAGAACCACGAATGTGTCTAACCTTTCCTCTTTGGGAAAGGTCTTTTAAAAATAAATCAGCTGTAATATTCATACATAGAAACCCATTAGAAGTGGCTGCAAGTTTAAATAAACGAAATGATTTTGATGAAGGCTATTCGTTGACCCTTTGGTATAACTATGTTCTACATGCCTTAAAAAATTTAAAAGGCAAGAGGGTTCTTTTTATTTCTTATGAGCAGCTTAATGCTAATCCTGTTTCTGTGTCTGAGAAGATACATGCTTTTTTACTCTCAGAAAACATTTTATCATCAATGCCTGATAGAAATAGAATTTCAGATATTATTCAAGGTGACTTGAGACACCAAAAGCAAAGTATAGATTTTCTTCCGAATAGATATAAAGAGTTGAATGACGTTGTAGAGTCTTTTTGTGCTAAAGATGATGCTTCTATAATTGACGATTTTTCATATTTTGAATTTATAGAGGCAGATAAAGAAACGGAGTGGAATATCATTTTTAATAAATATTTAAATTTTAAAAAAGAGTATATTAATACAGAGTCTTATGTTCATAAGCTGAAGTTAGATAAGAAAATCTTGACTGAGCAAGTCGTTTCTAAAAATAAAGAAATCTCATCATATAAGAATGATCTCTTTGTTAAATTTTATGTTAAGATTAAAAATATTTTGAAGTAGAGGTTTCTATTATAATGCGTCGTATGAAAAAGGTGTTAAAGAAAGTAATTATAAGGTTATTCGGTAAGTATGTTCCTACTAATATTAAGTATATCGGACATGGTTTTACACCGATTGCTGAAGGTGGTCATAAATATAGAGTTGATAATTATTTAAAGTATAAAGGTGTAAATAATAAAATTGCTTTTTTTACTGCTATCACAGGTGGGTATGAAGACTTTAAATTACCAGAGTTCTTTGACTTAGATATTGATTACTTTGTTTTTACAGATGACGCAAGTTTGTTTGTCCCACAGCCATTTAAAAAAATACTTTTAGATAAGTATGAGTCTGACCCAACTAGGCTCGCTCGCTGGGTTAAGTTAAACCCTCATAAGATTCTATCTAGTTATGACTATACGATTTGGGTTGATTCTAATTTATTGGTACGTGGTAGTCTAATTCATTATGTCAGTATGATGAAAAGAAAAAACTCTCAATTGGGTTTTTTTAAGCACCCTGAAAGGTCTACTTTAGAAGAAGAAATAACAGCTTGTAAAAAATTATCTAAAGATACTGATAGAGATATTGATAACCAGTTTCAGGTTTACTTGTCTAAGTATGGTGCTGAACGTTTGAGCGAAGTTAGTTTAATTGAAAGTAATGTTTACATAGCGGATATTAAAAGCAGCGGAGTAGATAAGTTTTTTCAGGATTGGTATTTTGATTTGTTTCGATACTCTAGAAGGGATCAGATTTCTCTTCCGATCGCTTTATTGAATAATCAAGGCCTTAATGTTTTTTATTGCGAAGATGATAGAAGTTTAATACCTAGGTTTAATAAAAGTATTTTTGAGATCTTTAGACATGTAGATAAGAGTACTTATTTAACTCCAACTTTTTTTGAACCTGCTAAAGCATTAAAATTACATGATTTAGAATTGATTTCTTCATCTAAAAGTAAAAGCTCTATTTCGATAGTAGTATCAGTTTATAATGCTCATGAAGAAGTCAAAGAGTTACTCGACTCGCTGGTCTTGCAAACTGATAAAGATTTTGAGCTGGTTATAGTTGATGATGCTAGTGACCAAGATGCGAAAAATGTGTTGGTAAGTTATCAATCTAAAATACCATTAACGTTATTAACACATGACGTGAACAAAGGGTATACAAGAACGGTTAATGATGGTGTCTCATTAGCTAACAATAATATGATTGTGGTTTTAAATAGCGATACAGTGTTACCGGTTGATTTTGTTTGTAAACTAAAGTCATACTCAATGAAGTTCCCTAATATAGATGCATTTGGCCCTCTCACTAATGCAGGTAGTTGGCAGAATACCCCAGATTTACGGGATAAAACTGGAAAAATAGCTATAAATAAACTTCCATATGGTATGGATGTTAATCAATTTAACTCTCAGCTTTGTTCATCGAATGATGATCTTAGTTTAGTTAAAGTGAATTTGTTGAATGGTTTTTGTTACGCTGTGCGAAAAGAAGTTTATGAGGCTACTGGTTTACTCGATGAAGAAACTTTTCCTACAGGGTATGGTGAAGAAGATGATTTCTTTATTCGCCTGAATAGTTTGGGCTTTCAGGCAGCTGTTATGACAGGGGTTTATGTTTTTCATCATAAAACGAAAAGTTTTACGTCAGAACAGAAAAAATCCTACTCTAAAGCAGGGCTACAGTCGCTTTATGCTAAGCATACTAAAGCGCTAGTTACTCGTTTAGTTAAAAACTCATCTGAGAACCCATTATTGAAGCAGCATAGAGATGAAGTTAAGAAGAAATTTTATTAATGATTATGCCGCTCATCAATCTATAGATATTAATCAAATAACAAATATCTAAGTGCTTAAAGTGTAGCTTTGTTTACGTTAGGAGAAAAAGTGAAGATATTGGTAACAGGAGGAGCGGGCTTTATCGGCAGTGCCGTGGTCCGACATTTATTGGCAGACACTGACCACAGTGTGGTCAACCTGGATAAGCTAACTTATGCGGGCAATACGGAATCCATCCCAAGTGCTTTGCATTCGCCTCGTTATGTTTTTGAGCAGGTTGATATTTGTGATGCCGTTGAGTTAGATCGCGTTTTTAGCGAACAGCAGCCAGATCTTATTATGCACCTGGCGGCAGAAAGCCATGTGGATCGTTCTATCGATGGCCCTGGGGCGTTTATCCACACCAACCTAGTGGGCACTTACACCATTCTAGAAGCCACGCGCAAATATTGGACTGGGCTACCCCCTGGGAAGAAAGCCGCGTTTCGTTTTCATCACATCTCTACCGATGAAGTCTATGGGGATTTACCCCATCCAGACGAAATCTCCAAAGGCGAAGCGTTACCTCTTTTCACAGAAGAAACCTCTTACGCGCCAAGCTCTCCATACTCAGCGAGCAAAGCCGGTTCTGATCATCTAGTTCGTGCTTGGCAGCGTACTTATGGTTTGCCGACCATAGTGACCAACTGTTCTAACAACTATGGCCCTTATCACTTTCCTGAAAAGCTCGTGCCGCACATTATTCTTAACGCTTTAGCGGGCAAAGCCCTGCCAGTGTACGGTGACGGCTCACAGATTCGTGACTGGCTCTATGTAGAAGACCACGCTCGTGCCTTAGTGAAAGTGGTCACCCAAGGGGAAGATGGCGAAACCTACAACATAGGCGGCCATAACGAAAAACGTAACATAGAGGTTGTACACATATTGTGTGACCTGTTGGAAGAAATGGTGCCAACCAAGCCCGCTGGCGTAAACGCCTATCGGGATCTCATCACCTTTGTGAAAGACCGCCCAGGGCACGACGTGCGCTACGCCATAGACGCCAGCAAGATGACCCGTGATCTCGACTGGAACCCACAAGAAACCTTCGAAACCGGCATGAGGAAAACCGTGCAATGGTATTTGGAGAACAAAGAGTGGTGGAATAGAGTTTTAGGCGGGGAGTATAGATTAGGTCGGCTGGGTAACTAATTATATACCCACGTAAAAAACGTATTAGATTTGGTCCTATTAAATTTTAGGCTTTATAAGAAAGGAAATGTAATGAATGGTAGAAAAGGTATTGTTTTAGCTGGAGGAAGTGGGTCTCGATTGCACCCACTCACTTTAGCAACCTCGAAACAGCTGATGCCTGTTTACGATAAACCGATGATCTACTACCCGTTGTCTGTCCTCATGCTGGCGGGTATCAATGAAGTACTTATCATCACGACCCCAGAAGACCAAGATTCTTTTAAACGCCTTTTAGGTGATGGGAGCTGCTTTGGTATTCAATTGACCTATGCGATTCAACCAACGCCTGACGGTCTTGCTCAAGCCTTTATTATAGGTGAAGAGTTTATTGGTGAAGATGATGTGGCTTTAGTGTTAGGTGATAATATCTTTTTTGGGCAGCATTTTTCTTTGAAGTTACAAGACGCCATGAACAAAGCCTCTGGAGCAACAGTTTTTGGCTATCATGTTAATGATCCTGAGCGTTTTGGTGTGGTGGAATTTGACGACGAAGGCAAAGCCATCAGCATTCAAGAAAAACCCACACTGCCAAAATCCCCTTACGCCGTCACCGGCTTGTACTTTTACGACAACGACGTGATTGAGATTGCCAAAAGCATTAAGCCATCACATCGTGGCGAGCTAGAAATCACCGACATCAACCTCGCCTATTTAAAACGCGGTGATCTTAACGTTTCCGTACTCGGCCGTGGCTTTGCTTGGCTAGACACTGGCACCCACGATTCATTACTCGAAGCCGGCCAGTTTGTACAAACCGTCGAACATCGCCAAGGGCTAAAAGTCGCTTGTTTGGAAGAAATCGCCTACCGCCAAAACTGGGTAACACAAGAACACCTAATAAAACGCGGTACTGCTTTAAAGAAAACCGGCTATGGCAAATTTCTACTAAAAGTCGCCGACGGCTACAAATAAAACCTGTTCCTTCCCCACTTCCCTTAAAATGAAAGCAAGGGGAAGGCTAGGATGGGGTTGTGCCCTGGCACTTGGGCTTTGGAACATAGGTTTTCACTACAAATGGCAAACAAGTTAAAAATTGGTGAGTAAATGAACTTAATCAAAACAGACGTAGAAGGCGCTTTCATTATAGAGCCTAAAGTATTTGGCGACGAGCGCGGTTTCTTCTTAGAGACTTTCCAAGCCGAACGTTACAAAGAGCAGCTTGGAATAGACTTGGATTTTGTACAAGACAACCACTCGCGCTCAGGCAAAAACGTACTACGTGGCTTACACTTTCAAAAGACCCGCCCACAAGGAAAATTAGTCCGTGTTGTTCGTGGGGAAGTCTTCGATGTGGCAGTAGACATCCGCAAAGACTCCCCAACCTACGGCAAGTGGGCAGGTGTGTACCTAACAGAAGAAAACAAACGCCAGTTTTGGGTACCACCAGGTCTTGCCCATGGTTTTGTTGTGTTATCGGACGTGGCGGATTTTGAATACAAATGCACCGATTACTACGACCCAAGTGACGAAGGCTGCCTCATGTGGAACGACCCAACCGTCGCCATCGAGTGGCCTGAAGGCATAGAGCCAATCTTGTCTTATAAAGATAAGTTTGGACTGCAGCTTAAGGATTTTTAAGGTAGTAAATTATGCGAATACTACTTACTGGTAAAAACGGTCAGTTAGGAAGATGTTTTCAAGATACTTTATTAAATTGTCAGCATGAGTTATTTGCTTTTTCTTCTACTGAGTTAGACATTACTCAAAGAGATAAAGTATTTGAAATAACACGTCGTATTACACCAGATATTATAGTAAACGCTGCCGCATATACAGCTGTTGATAAAGCGGAGTCTGAACCAGATAAAGCTTTTTTAGTTAATTGTACAGGAGTTAAATTTTTATCTGAAGCAGCTTCTGATTTAGGCGTGCCTTTGATTCACATATCAACAGATTATGTTTTTGATGGTGAAGCAGTCGAACCATATACACTTAACAACACGACAGACCCTAAAAGTATATATGGAAAAACGAAACTTTCTGGCGAAAAAGTTATTCGGTCGATGATGACAGATCATATTATTCTTCGTACTTCATGGGTTTTTAGTGAGTACGGCAATAATTTCGTAAAGTCTATTGTTCGTCTAGGTACTGAGCGTAATGAACTCAGTGTGGTGGCAGATCAGTATGGGTGTCCCACTTACGCAGGTGATCTAGCAGAAGCTATTTTAAACTTATGTGAACAATATGAAAAAAATGGTCGACTAGAGTGGGGGACTTATCATTATTCTGGTGATAACCCGACAAGTTGGCATGGTTTTGCAAGAGCTATTCTTGTTAAAGCTAATCGATTTCAATTAATTGTGAACTTCCCGAAATTAAATGTCATTGGATCCGAACAATATAAGGTTGCAGCTGAAAGACCTAGGTATTCTGTTATGGACTTATCTGCGATAAGTAGAATCAATTTGATGCCATCTAATTGGTGTAAGGCATTAGATAAAGTATTAATAAAGCTAAACGAGTGATGTATATGGATATAACGGTAGTGATTCCTACTTATAATGGTGGCGAATTATGGAAAGAAGCATTGCGCTTACTCGTTGATCAAGAGCCTGCTATTTATAGAATAAAGGTTATTGATTCATCTTCTAGTGATGGTACGAGAGAAATATCTGAAAGCTTCGGCGTAGATGTTGAGGTCATCGAAAGTAAAAATTTCGACCATGGTGGAACGCGTTCTAATGCATTAAATGATATTGACACAAAGTTTGTTGTTTTTCTCACCCAGGATGCATTACTGGTTGATAAGTTCTCTATTGAGCAACTTATATCTGTTTTTGATGAAGATGAATCTGTTCAATGCGTTTATGGGAGACAGTTACCTCATATCAATGCTAATCCTCTAGCACAACATGCAAGATATAGAAATTACAAGAAAAAAAGCTATATAACGAGCCTTAATGACGCTTACCCAGAAGGTTTTCAAAAATCTTTTTTTTCAAATTCCTTTTCTGCGTATCGTACTGACTTTCTTCGTTCAATTGGTGGTTTCCCTAACAATCTAATTTTAGGCGAAGATGTATACGTAGCTGCTAAAGCTCTTTTTCATGGTAATAAAGTAGCTTATAAATCAACTGCAGAAGTGATGCATTCTCATAATTATGCTGTAAAAGAAGAATTTAGCCGTTATTTTGATATTGGTGTTTTTCATGCAACACAGCCTTGGATTCTAAAAGAGCTTGGGCCAGTTGAAGGAAAAGGTTTTTCTTTCGCATTAGACCAGATTAAGTATTTGCTTTCTAAAAAAGAGTATAAATGGCTACTGTCTTCAATTTTTTCCTCGCTTGCTAAATTTATAGGTTATAAGCTAGGAAAACATTACAAGATATTGGGGAAAAGCATATCTAGAAAAATGTCAATGTATAAAAGTTACTGGAATAATGTATAAATCGATTAAGAAACCTTCATTATTTCTAAAAGTTATTTTCTACGAAGGCTTTTTATGAAAATTATCCCCGTGATTTTATCTGGTGGCTCGGGCAGTCGTCTCTGGCCTGTGTCTAGAGAGTATTATGCTAAGCAATGTTTGCCCTTGGTCGACGCCAATTTTAGTCTGTTACAAAACACCGTGCTACGCACGGAGTCCTTCGCCTTTTCTTCCCCTATAGTTGTTTGTAACGAGTCTCATCGCTTTTTAATTGCTCAGCAATTACAAGACATAGGAGTGGTTCAAGCAAGTATTCTACTTGAGCCAGAAGGGCGTAATACCGCACCAGCCATTGCCTTGGCCGCACTAGAAGCTCAGCACAAGGGCTTGGATGATGCTTTGTTACTGGTGCTGCCAGCCGATCATGTTATCCGTGATGTTTCAGCTTTTGAAAAAGCCATTCAGCAGGCGTCGGATCTTACAGCGAGCAATGGCCTTGTCACATTTGGTGTACAACCAACTCGAGCAGAAACCGGCTATGGCTATATTCGCTCAGGCGCTGATTTTGCCGTGGCGGAGTTTGTGGAAAAACCAGACGAAACTACCGCTCAGTCTTATTTAGATTCCGGTGATTACCTGTGGAACAGTGGTATGTTTTTGTTTAAAGCAAAGGCGTATTTATCTGAACTGGCGACTTATCGTCGTGATATCTCAGAGGCAGTGAAGGTGGCTTATCAAGGTCGAAGCGAAGACATGGACTTTGTGCGTATTGATGCGGCCGCCTTTGCCGCTTGTCCCGAAATGTCTATTGATTACGCAGTGATGGAGCCGACTAAGAATGCCAAAGTGGTTCCCTATGCTGGTGACTGGAGCGACATAGGCACTTGGGATGCCTTGTATGATTATGCCGACAAAGACGCAGAGCAAAATGTGCTACTGGGTGATGTAATGGCAGAAAACACAAACAACTGTCTAGTGCGAGCTGAATCTCGCTTAGTGGCGGCGGTTGGAGTAGATAACCTTGTCATTGTTGAAACGGCCGATGCTGTATTAGTGATGAACAAAAACAACGCCCAAGATGTCAAAAAGGTGGTGAAGCGACTTAAAGAAGAAGGTCGTGATGAACACATGCATCACACCACGGTACATCGCCCTTGGGGGACATACCAAACAGTGGATCTTGGTGATCGCCATCAAGTAAAGCGCATCACAGTGAAACCAGGTGAAAAACTGAGCCTACAGATGCATCACCACAGAGCTGAACATTGGGTCGTAGTATCGGGTACAGCCAAAGTGCAGCTTGGTGATAAAGAGTTACTGCTGACAGAAAACGAGTCCACTTATATTCCAGTGGGTGTCGTACACGCCCTAGAAAACCCAGGAAAAATTCCACTCGCACTGATCGAAGTACAATCGGGTGGTTACTTGGGAGAAGACGATATCGTGCGCTTCAGTGATCGTTATGGGCGTTAACAACGTGGATACTTTAGCCATGAAAAAAATCTTCGTTAATCAACTTAGCCAAGAGCAAAATGTGGCTTTTGGCACCAGTGATGTTCGGGGCTTGGTCACTGACCTCACGCCTGAATTGTGTTTTGCCTTTGTTTCATCCTTCTTGCAAAGGGTTTGCCCAGGTAGTCAGCAAGTCGCTGTTGGTATCGATTTACGCCCAAGCAGTCCGGACATTGCTAAAGCCTGCTTAGCGGCCATCGACGCCCATGGTGCAGAAACCATTTATTGCGGTGCCTTACCGACCCCTGCTTTGGCGTTTTATGGGATGCAAAACGCGATACCTGCAGTGATGGTCACAGGAAGTCATATTCCTTTTGATCGCAATGGCATTAAGTTTTATCGCCCAGATGGGGAGATCAGTAAAGCAGACGAAGCCGCGATTATGGAAGGTGACGTTTCTCTTCCCACAGCTTTAGCGGAGCAAGTTGAACAAGCGATATTACCCGCTGTAAACAACATAGCGACGGAGTTATTCAAAACGCGCTATACCAATTTGTTTCCTGACGATATGTTGCAAGGCAAGCGTATCGGTGTGTATGAGCACTCCAGTGTCGCTCGGGATGCAATAAAAGAACTGCTAGACCACTTTGGTGCCGAAGTTATTTCACTGGAGCGTACTGAGACATTGTGAGCGTCCGGGCGTCCCCACCTAGAGGCGCTGGACATTCCATGGCAGAAGATTATCAAGACTGTCGTTAGCCTGTCTTTTGGGCAGTTCTTCGAAGAGCTTTACTAGATAATCATAAGGAATAAGACCATTCGCTTTTGCCGTTTCGATGATGCT
>NZ_QUNG01000024.1 GCF_003387375.1 Marinomonas pollencensis
AGAACAATCAACATAAAGCGAATTGACGTGTTTGACTCTCGTAAGTCTTCAATTTTTTTGATCAACTACATTCCGGTAAAACCGAACTGTGATGATCTTCTGAAGACTCCAGCGAGCGCCCACACAAATTATCTGATTATCTATTTTAAAGAGCGTGCTGACTTGTTGGCTTACTTAGTAAGCTAGACATCGTCTTCGTTGTTGTGAAGCGTTGTCCGTGTCAGCGAGGGCGTATATTAAGGATCTACAGATTTAGTGCAACCTTTTTCTGAGAAAAAGTGACATTTATCGCAATTAATTTAAAAGAAAACAAAAACTGTTCAATTAACCAACAAAAACGCCACTTTCTGTTTGTTTTTTGCGCTATTCGTTAGACGGTAGGGCTTTCTTCTTACACCTATTTAGGCCACTGAGGTAAACTCCCCCTTTATTACTTATACTTTAATGGCATCTTAATAGTGACTCAACTCCTCACCCCCTCCGACATAAACACACTAAAGCAACCAATAACGCTAGCCGTCGCACCAATGGAAGGCGTTATGGATCATACTATGCGTAATCTGCTGTCTGAGGTGGGCGGCATGGACTACCTGGTGTCAGAATTTGTCCGAGTAACACAATACGCCATTCCTGCGCACACTTTTAAGCGCCTTGTTCCCGAGAACGCAAATCAGGCAAAAACCAAAAACCACCATCCTGTTCACACTCAGCTTTTAGGTAGCAATGCAGAGCTCATGGCCGAAAGCGCTTTTAACGCGGTTCAAGCGGGAGCGACACACATTGATGTAAATTTTGGCTGCCCTGCAAAACGCGTAAATGGCCATGGCGGTGGTTCTGTTTTATTACAAACGCCAGGCACACTATATGAAATCATGAGTGAAATCAGAAAACAGCTACCAAAACGTATTCCGCTGTCTGCCAAAATTCGCTTGGGTTATGAAGATGAAGAGCTGCTGCTAGACAATGTCGCAGCTATTGAAAGCGCAGGCGTTGGCACTCTGACCATACACGGCCGCACCAAAAAAGATGGCTATAAGCCACCAGCACGCTGGGAGAAAATTGGTTTAATCCAGGACCAAACAAAAATGGTCGTCGTGGCAAATGGTGATATTACAGATATTGAGTCTTTACAACGCTGCCAAGCCATTACTGGATGCCGACACTTTATGATTGGTAGAGGGTCACTTAATAACCCTTTTGTTTTCCAGCAAATTAGAGAGCAACTAAATGACACTCAGAGTACAGGGAAGCCTAACGCTCTACTGCCTTTATTTAGTAGCTACCATAACCAGTTAAAAGAACATTATGATGAAGTGGCAAGCTTAGGCAGGTTAAAACAATGGTGCGGCCACCTAAGATATGAATACCCAAGCATTAAAAATAATTTACAAACACTAAGAAGAAGCAACAGTACAGATGAACTAATAAACACACTGCGAGAGCTATTCTGAAATAAGGATAGCACTAAAGCCAAAAAATATTTTCTAAGGGTTAGAGGATATTAAGAAGGTGTTTTAAATTTAATAAAGGGAGTAAAGAAGAATGGTGCACCCGAGAGGATTCGAACCTCTGACCGCTCGGTTCGTAGCCGAGTACTCTATCCAGCTGAGCTACGGGTGCTCAATCATTTTGCAGAAAATTTAAAGAAGGAACTTTAAATATTTTAAGAATGGTGCACCCGAGAGGATTCGAACCTCTGACCGCTCGGTTCGTAGCCGAGTACTCTATCCAGCTGAGCTACGGGTGCTCAAATCTTTTTCTGCCAGCAAATCAAATGACTTACCTTAGTAACGCTATTCTATAATGGTGCACCCGAGAGGATTCGAACCTCTGACCGCTCGGTTCGTAGCCGAGTACTCTATCCAGCTGAGCTACGGGTGCTCAATTACAAAATTACTTTGCCATTCTCGAAAAGGATAGTTTCAAAGAAGACAAACTTGAAATGGCGGAGAGTTAGGGATTCGAACCCTAGATGAGTGTTAACCCATACACCCTTAGCAGGGGCGCGCCTTCAGCCACTCGGCCAACTCTCCAAACAAGTGCGGCGTAGTATATACGCCTTAATTGTTTTGTAAACCCTTTTTTTAAAATTATTCTTCTAAATTTTCTTCACCCTGTTCTTTTTGGATTCTAAGGTAGATTTCTTCACGGTGAACAGACACATCTTTAGGGGCATTAATGCCGATGCGAACCTGATTACCTTTTACACCTAGAACGGTGACAGATACTTCATCACCAACCATCAGAGCTTCACCAACACGTCGAGTAAGAATAAGCATAATATTTCTCCCTGTAATTCCTTTATAATTTATCTAGATTTAGCCTACACAAGCTGTAGGCCAAATCCTACAAAAGAATTGTAGCTTTTAGAGAGACATTAATCCAATCCAACTTTGTGGTTATATTGCGATCAATTTGTGACTAAAGCGTGACGAAATGTCACGCCTCGCTAATTCCTGCTGCACTATCGCTTAATTTGAATGCAGAATGTAACGCTCGTACAGCCAACTCCATGTATTTTTCATCAATAATTACTGACACCTTGATTTCAGATGTCGAGATCAGCTGAATATTAATGGACTCGTCTGCCAACGCTCTGAACATAGTACTAGCAACCCCTGCATGTGAACGCATCCCTACCCCCACAATAGACACTTTAGCGATCTTAGCATTGGTTAGGGTCGCTCTTGCCCCTAGCTCGCCCTCAATGCCCTCTAAAATAGAGAAAGCTTTTTCATAGTCATTACGGTGCACAGTGAAAGTAAAGTCCGTTGTGCCATCAGCAGATACATTCTGAACAATCATATCCACTTCAATGTTCGCATCACTGATAGGTCCTAAAATACGTGAAGCAATCCCTGGGATATCAGGCACTCCTTTCAACGTCAGTTTCGCCTCATCTCGATTAAATGCGATACCGGAAACAGCTGGCTGCTCCATATTTTTATTCCCCTCAGTTGTAATCAATGTACCTTCACCTTCAACAAAACTAGACAAAACCCTTAATGGAACCTGGTATTTACCAGCAAATTCAACGGAACGAATTTGCAGCACTTTTGACCCTAAGCTTGCCATTTCTAACATTTCTTCAAATGTAATCTTATCCAAGCGACGAGCACTATCAACGACTCGCGGGTCAGTTGTGTAAACACCATCCACATCGGTGTAGATCTGACACTCATCTGCTTTTAACGCAGCCGCCAAAGCAACTCCAGTTGTATCTGAGCCACCTCGCCCCAATGTGGTGATGTTGCCGTGCTCATCCGCTCCTTGAAAGCCTGCAACCACAATCACGCGCCCCGCATCGAGATCAGTACGCATTGCTGCTGTATCAATCTCTTGAATGCGAGCCTTACCATGAGCGCTGTCAGTTGTAATACGCACCTGAGAACCAGTATAAGAGCGCGCCTCAACACCGCGCTTCATTAAAGCCATAGACAACAAAGCAATGGTAACCTGCTCACCCGTTGAGAGCAGAACATCCATCTCTCTCGCACTGGGAGTTGAATCAACGCTCTTTGCAAGCTCAATCAGCCGATTGGTTTCACCACTCATAGCAGAAACGACTACAACGATGTCATCCCCTTTCTGCTTATGTCTACTTACTCTATCGGCAACTGCTTCAATCCGCTCTATTGTACCGACAGAAGTGCCACCGTATTTTTGAACTAACAACGCCATAGTCTTTCATTTACCTACATAAATAGCCCAATGGGCGAATACTTCTTACACTCTTTCAGCGACCCATTCAGGAACCGCTGCTAAAGCACTTGGCAACGCATCAGGATTATTCCCGCCCGCTTGAGCCATGTCTGGGCGACCGCCCCCTTTGCCATCAACCAAAGGCGCAACCATCTTAATCAAGTCGCCTGCTTTCACCTGCTTGGTAAGCTCTTTGGTAACACCAGCAATCAAGCTGACCTTGCCGTTATTCACAGCAGCTAACAAGACTACAGCTGATTCCAACTTACTTTTCAGTTCGTCCAGTAAATCACGAAGCTCTTTTGGATCATTCACTTCTACTTGCGCAACTAACAGCTTACCACCATTAATTTCAACCGCCTGAGAAGCCAAATCAGCACCCGCTAGCGCTGCCATTTTACCTTTTAACGCATCCAGCTCTTTTTGCAATGCTCGGCTATGCTCATTTAAGGCACTCACTTTATCCAAAGCGTTCTCTTTGTTTCCTTTCACCAGAGCAGCCACTTTCAACAAGGCAGCTTCTGTTTGTCGAGTCGCCTCTATTGCGGCCTTACCCGTTACCGCTTCAATGCGTCGAACGCCTGCCGCAATACCATTTTCAACAAGAATTTTAAACAAACCGATATCGCCAGTGCGCTTAACGTGAGTACCACCACACAGCTCAATGGAATAATCCGCGCCCATAGTCAATACGCGCACTTCTGCATCGTATTTTTCACCAAATAAGGCCATCGCGCCTTTCGCTTTCGCCGCTTCAATGTCCATGATGTCAGTTTCAACAGGACGATTTAAACGAATCTGCTCGTTAACCATGTCTTCAATTTGTTCGATTTCAGCCGCAGTCACACCCTCAAAGTGCGAGAAGTCAAAACGTAAACGTTCTGCATCAACCAAGGAGCCTTTCTGGGTAACATGATCCCCTAGTACTCTACGCAACGCTTCATGCATCAAATGTGTTGCGGAGTGGTTTAGCGTAGTAGCATTACGTAAAGAACGATCTACCTCCGCGGTGATTTTATCACCCACTGCTAAACGCCCCTCTTTTACTTCACCATGATGAAGATGTGCTTTGCCAAGTTTTGTCGTGTTAGACACTTTAAAAGCAGCAGGGCCGCGCAACCAACCCTGATCACCAACCTGACCACCTGATTCGCCGTAGAAAGGCGTTGCTTTCAACACGATCACTGCAGTCTGACCCGCTTCGACCGCCTCTACGGATTCCCCATCTAGTAGAATGGCTTCAACTTCACACTGACTTTCTAGTTGTTCGTAACCAGTAAACTCTGTCACGGCATCTAACTGCACACTACCAGACATATCCATAGTAAAGTTGCTTGCCGAACGGGCACGTGCTCGCTGTGCTTCCATAGCAGCATCAAAGCCAGCCTCATCGATTTCAAGGCCGTTCTCGCGTGCCACATCATTGGTTAAATCTGCTGGGAAACCAAAGGTATCGTACAATTTGAAAACAGTTTCACCAGGAATAACTTTGGCATCTCCAAGGTTTGCAATCGCTTCTTCTAAGATCTTCATACCTTGATCTAACGTTTTCGCAAATTGCTCTTCTTCTTTTAGCAAAATAGAAGCTACACGTTCTTTTAGCTTGCGCAGCTCTGGATAGGCATCACCCATTTCCTTATCAAGCGCATCAACCAAAGTATGAAAGAAAACTCCGCTTTGCCCCAGTTTATTACCATGACGAATAGCACGACGAATAATACGGCGTAGCACATAACCACGACCTTCATTAGAAGGGATCACGCCATCCACAATCATGAAAGAGCAAGAGCGAATGTGATCAGCAATAACCTGCAAAGATTTTGAAGTAAGGTCATCCGTGCCAACGGCTTTAGCCGAAGCGGCGATCAAATTTTGGAACAAATCAATTTCGTAGTTACTGTGGACACCTTGCAAAATGGCCGCAATACGCTCCAGCCCCATACCCGTATCAACCGACGGTTTTGGCAATGGCGCCATAGTGCCATCCGCAGAACGGTTAAACTGCATAAATACAACGTTCCAGATTTCAATGAAACGGTCGCCATCTTCTTCTGGAGAACCTGGAGGCCCACCCCAAATATGCTCACCGTGGTCATAGAAAACTTCAGAACAAGGACCACAAGGACCAGTATCACCCATTGCCCAGAAATTATCAGACTGGTAACGCCCACCTTTATTGTCGCCAATACGGATGATTTTCTCTTCCGGCAAACCAATCGTCTTATTCCAGTAGTCGTAAGCTTCATCATCTTCGGCGTAAACTGTCACCAGCAACTTCTCTTGCGGCAGTTTCAACACTTCGGTTAAAAACTCCCAAGCATAGGTGATGGCTTCTTTCTTAAAGTAGTCACCAAAACTAAAGTTACCCATCATTTCGAAAAAAGTGTGATGACGAGCGGTATAACCTACATTCTCAAGATCGTTATGTTTGCCACCGGCACGAACACAACGCTGAGAAGAAGTCGCTCGCGTATAAGGACGGACGTCATCTCCTAAGAAAACATCTTTAAATTGAACCATACCAGCGTTAGTAAATAGCAAGGTCGGATCATTTCCTGGGATCAACGAGCTTGATTCTACAATCTGGTGCTGCTTATTTTCGAAATACGATAAAAATGACTGGCGTAACTCAGAACTCTTCATAATTGGATGAGTCTCTATCTCTTAATTTGTCTGGCGAATTGAAATGCGTGAATGGTCTACAGAAAGCCCATTCGGTGCAATGAAAAGCACAAAATAGTACACGCAAAGGATAGGTGTTTTCAAAAGAAACCGAGGGGATTTTAAGCTTATTTTGCGCAAAACTTAAGCAAAAGTATCTTTCTTTCAATAAAAGACACTTTTGCAGGGAAAAAAGACTAGGTGTTGTCGTTATTAATATAGCGATATTTAGGGCGAGAGGTCATACGAGTCACCAATTCATAACCTATGGTATCAGCATACTCCGCAACTTGTTCAACCGGAACCGCCCCTCCCCAGAGCACTACCTCTTGTCCCATTTCTGGCGCTTGACCATAATCAGCCATCCGCACTGTAATCATATCCATGGAGACACGACCCGCCAAATAAGCAGGCTGCCCAGCAATCTGTAACGGGGTTTCTTCTTTCGCATGACGTGGATAACCGTCACCATACCCTACCGCCACCGTTGCTAGCACATGATCTTCTTGTGCCTCATAAGAATAGCCGTAACCTACGGTATCGCCTTTTTTAAGGCTGCGTACCGACATTACTTTAGAAGATAATGTCATAGCCGGTTGCAAGCCAAGCTGTGTTCCTGTGACTTCAGCAAACGGAGAAATACCGTATAGCATGATACCTGGACGAATCCAGCCACCTTCCGGCACACTCCATTTCATGATAGCCGCAGAGTTCGCCACACTAGCAGGTATATCACCAATCAATTGTCGAGTGCGCTCGAAATAGGCCAATTGTTCCATGGTCGCTAAATCAGACAAATCATCCGCACAAGCAAAATGCGTCATTAATAAAACTTCATCAACCTGACCGGATTCTCTTAAGCGAGCAACAAAGTCGTTTGCCCCATTCATGTCCACGCCTAAACGATGCATACCAGTGTCGAGCTTAACAAACACCTTTTCAATCTTCACTTGGCTATTAAGCAGTTCAGACAACTGCTGTTCATTTTCCAACGCTGCCCAAAAACCGTGCTGCTCACATAACGCCCACTCGTCGGCTTCAAATACACCTTCAAGCAGCATAATAGGCGACTCAACACCCGCTTCACGTAGCGCTAGCGCTTCTTCTATCGCCGCCACAGCAAAGGCATCCGCTTCTTTGTCTAAAAAGCGCGCGACTTCAACAGCACCGTGCCCATAAGCATTACTTTTTACCACTGCAAACGCGTTACAAGTAGGCTGTAGTTTTTTTGCATAACGATAGTTATTTAGAATCGCGTCTAAATTAATTGTCGCTGTCAGAGGCCTTGCCATCTTTATCCCTTATTACTTATAACGTTTAATAGATAAGTCTTGTGAATCAATATCTGTTTTGTCATCTGACATAATATCTGCGATCACCGCTGCTGAGCCGCAACTCATAGTCCAACCCAAGGTTCCATGCCCAGTATTTAAATACAAACCAGCCACCCCACTGGCACCAACAATCGGTGTACCGTCTGGTGTATTTGGGCGCAACCCTGTCCAATAATCAGCTTCTGCCAAATCACAGCCTTGATTAAACAACTCACGCACCACATGAGTAATGGTTTCAGTGCGTACTTTAGGCAAATCTAGATTGTAACCGTTTAGCTCTGCGGTACCGGCTGCACGGATACGACCACCTAGACGGGTTACAGCCACTTTGTAGGTTTCATCCATGACAGTAGAAGTCGGCGCAAACTGGCTATCGGTAATAGGCACCGTTAGGGAATAGCCCTTAACAGGGTAGATAGGCACTGAAATATCAATATCCTTCAGCAATTCTTTAGAGAAGCTCCCCATGCAGACCAAGACTTTATCAAAACTAAAATCACCTTGGTCTGTTTTCACGGCCCGTAACTTGCCGCCTTCAACCACTAATTTATCGATAGCAGTATTGAACTTGAAGGTCACTCCCATGTTGTCGCAGTGTTTTTTCAGCTCCTGACAAAACAAAAAGCAATCGCCGGTTTCATCTCCTAGCAGACGCAAACCACCTTTAAATTGATCAATCACTGGAGCAAGACCAGGCTCTACCTTTAAAATATCGGCTGGAGTCAGTACTTGATGAGGAACATTCAGCGCCTGCAGCACCTTAATGTCTTTTTCAGAAGCTTCTACCTGTGCCTCTTTGCGGAACAACTGAGTCGTACCGCCTTGACCGCCGTCATATTGAATACCAATGTCCTTACGAATTTCAATAAACTGGTCGCGACTATACTCAGCAAGCGCCATCATTCGCGATTTATTCACGTCATATGCTTTTTCTGTACAGTTGGCTAGCATTTGCCCCATCCAAACCAACTTTTTCATTTCAGGTTCTGGGCTTATTTTAAAAGGCGCATGTTTCTGCATCAGCCATTTAATGGCTTTTAGCGGCACACCAGGAGCAGCCCAAGGGGCAGAGTAGCCTGGTGAAATCTGTCCAGCATTTGCAAAGCTGGTCTCTAAAGCCACACCAGGCTGACGATCGATCACAGTTACTTGATGACCTTTTTTAGCCAAATAGTAAGCCGATGTTAACCCCACAATACCAGCACCTAATACACAAACCTGCATAGCAACACACCCAAAAATAATCAAAGTCGATATAGGCATTCTTTCATAAGATATGTAGTTTTTTACTCTTATTTAAAATACATAAGCAGTGTATAAAACCACAAAAAAACATATTTTAAGAATATTATATAACTCAATAAAGCTTTATCTGAAGCAATCAATGCTAAACTCATGAAACGCTATAACCAAGAGACAATACGCCATGAACAAAACACCTTCGACAATGGACCACGCGTTGATCTTATTAGGCGGTAGAGAACACGCCACTAAAGAAATACACAACAAATTAAAGTTACGCGGCCACAACGAAGAAGACATCGCCAACACCCTTCAGTCTCTTATCGAAATGAACTACCTGAACGATCAACGTTTTGCTGAAATATTTGTCCGCAATCGCATCAGCAAACCGCTAGGCGCACTCAGAATCAAACAAGAATTAAGCAGGAAAGGAATACCAGAAGAGCTAGCTAACCAAGCCATAGAAAACATAGATGCAGACTGGTTTGAATTAGCTAAAGAGCTAAAAGAAAGAAAGTTTGGCGTAACAAAATACCAAGACTTTAAAGAAAAAGCTAAGCAAATACGTTACTTACAGTATCGGGGATTTAACTTTGACCAGATCAACTACGCACTAGAACCTGAGTCAGATGACTAAATAACACAAACTCCAACAATCGAGTAGGGTGAGGCGTTACCGCCTCATCCCTCTCACAGAACCGTACGTACGGACCTCGTATACGGCTCATGTAAACGTCCATTCAGCATGTACGCTGAACACATACCCCGTTTTCACTTCTTCAAGATTTACTAAACCTTGTTCATCGAACCATTTGTTTGGCATCGCGTGACTGGCTAACGGACTCGCCGCATTCCTCCAACTCGTCATGGATATATACT
>NZ_QUNG01000025.1 GCF_003387375.1 Marinomonas pollencensis
AGTATATATCCATGACGAGTTGGAGGAATGCGGCGAGTCCGTTAGCCAGTCACGCGATGCCAAACAAATGGTTCGATGAACAAGGTTTAGTAAATTTTGAAGAAGTGAAAACGGGGTATGTGTTCAGCGTACATGCTGAATGGACGTTTACATGAGCCGTATACGAGGTCCGTACGTACGATTCTGTGAGAGGGATGAGGCGGTAACGCCTCACCCTACTCGTTTATTTGGCTAATTTAAGAGCGAGCTCTGCGATGCGTCTCCCTTGTGCTTCGCAAAGTGCTATTTCATCTTTGCTCAAGGTGTTTTCACTGGTTGTGGTGGCAAGGTGGCTAGCGCCATAAGGTGTGCCTCCAGTGGTGGTGCCAATCAGGGCCTTGTTTTTATAAGGGAGTCCAGCCCAGATCATGCCATGATGCAATAACGGGATCATCATGGATTGTAAGCATTGCTCATGCCCACCATGCATTGAGCTTGCACTGGTGAAGGCGCAAGCGGGCTTATCAATCAGGCCGCCAGTCATCCAAATCGTCGATGTTTGGTCAATGAAGTGTTTAAGCGGTGCCGCCATTGAGCCAAAGTAAGATGGGGAGCCAATGGCTAAGGCTGAACATTGAGCGAGCTCATCTAGTGTTGCGTAGGGTGCGCCTTGTTCAGGGATTGCGTCACTGGTTGCTTCGGATGTTTCAGAAACAGGGGCAACTTGGCGCACTTTTGCTTCTATGTTCGCTACACTGTTGACGCCTCGAGCAATGTACTTTGCCATTTCTGCAATGGAGCCATGACGACTGTAAAATAAAACTAACACATAAGTGTTGCTCATTTGAACAGTTCCAATACTTGCTCTGGTGGGCGACCGAGTCTTGCCTTGTTGTCATGAATGACAATTGGGCGTTCGATAAGAATTGGGTGTGAATGCATGGCCTGGATGCGCTCTTCGTCACTGCTCTGTGCACTTAGTCCTAGTTCTTTGTAAGTGGCTTCTTTGGTGCGCATTAGCTCAACCGCAGGGAGATCAAGTTGGCTGAGTAGTGTAGTGATTTCTTCAATGCTTGGCGCTTCTTTTAAATAGAGTCGTATATCGGCGTTAATGCCGTGCTCCTCTAGAAGTGCAAGAGTTTGTCGAGACTTTGAACAGCGAGGGTTATGGTAAATAACAGTCATGGTTTATCCTTCCTGTTGTTAAACGGCTCAGAGAGGGGCAATCACTCGGCGTCACACCGAGTGATTGTTGTTGAGTTATTTAAGGCTAACAATAAAGTCAACAGCGCTTTCTGTGCTGATGTCTTGGTTTTCGCCTTGGCGGCGGTTCTTGTATTCTAGGGTGTTGTTAGCTAGGCCTTTATCGCCCACGACTAAGCGATGTGGGATGCCAAGTAGTTCGCAATCAGCAAACTTCACACCAGGGCGTTCTTTGCGGTCGTCTAATAGAACATCAAGGCCTTTGGCTTTAAGTTCTGTGTATAGGCGGTCACATTCATTGCGAACGGATTCTGATTTGTCATAGTTCATGGCAACAATGGCTACGTCGAAAGGTGCAATGCTTTCAGGCCATAGGATGCCTTTTTCATCGAAGTTTTGCTCGATGGCAGCCGCAACAATGCGAGAGACGCCAATGCCATAGCACCCCATGTGCATTATTTGCGCTTTGCCATTTTCGTTTAAAACAGTTGCATTTAAAGCTTCAGCATATTGCTGACCAAGTTGGAAAATATGGCCCACTTCAATGCCGCGTTTGATAACAATGGTACCCTGACCGTCAGGAGATGGGTCGCCTTCTACGACGTTACGTAAATCTGCTGTTTCAAAATTAGGGCAGTCTCTTTCCCAGTTTAAGCCAGTTATGTGGTAGTCGTCTTTGTTCGCGCCGGCGCAAAAGTCTGACATCACAGCAGCGGAGCGGTCGGCAATTACACGAATGCCTTTTTCTGACAAGCCTTGTGGGCCAATGGAGCCAGGCGCGCAGCCGATACTAGCGAGAATGTCGTCTTCGCTTGCGAACTCGAATGGTGCAACTATGCCATCCAGTTTCTCTACTTTTAACTCATTGATGGTATGGTCACCACGCAGCACTAGAGCGACGATGGTGCTGTTTTGTTCCGCGTCGATGCCTTTCACAAGCATGGTTTTAACGGTTTTGGTGACATCTAGAGAAAGGAATTCGGCCACTTTCTGAATGGTTTTGCAGTCAGGCGTGAAGACTTCTTTGGTTTCTTCTGTTGCAGGGTCAGCCTTTTCTTTCAGTGTGATGGCTTCGGCTAGCTCAACGTTGGCGGCAAAATTCGAACCATCGCTAAATGCGATATCATCTTCGCCGGAATCCGCCAAAACGTGGAACTCGTGGGAATATGCGCCGCCAATGCTGCCGGTATCGGCTAGCACAGGTCGGTAATCTAGGCCGATGCGGTCAAATACATTGCAATAAGCTTGATGCATTACGTCGTAAGTTTGTTGCAATGATTCCGCGCTGACGTGGAAAGAGTAGGCGTCTTTCATTGAAAATTCGCGTGAACGCATCACCCCAAATCGTGGGCGTACTTCGTCGCGGAATTTTGTTTGGATCTGGAAGAAGGTCGCTGGCAACTGTTTGTAGCTAGTAAATTCGTTGCGTGCTAGCTCTGTGATCACTTCCTCGTGGGTTGGGCCTAAGCAATAATCACGTCCATGGCGGTCAACCAGTCGTAGTAGTTCAGGTCCATATTTCTGCCAGCGGCCAGACTCTTGCCATAGTTCTGCTGGTTGAACACCGGGCATGATGACTTCAAGGGCGCCGGCTTTTTCCATTTCGTCGCGAACGATGCTTTCTATTTTGCGAAATACTTTAACGCCAGTGGGTAGCCAGGTGTATAGACCTTTGGAAATTTGGCGGATCATGCCGGCGCGCACCATAAGTTGGTGGCTGGTAACAACGGCATCAGTAGGAGCATCACGTAATGTGGAGAATAAATAATTGCTTGCGCGCATGATAATAGTGTCTATGTCTAAGAGTTAAAAAGTAAAAGTGAGTGTGCTAGCCAGCAAATCGATGTTCGATTTGGCCTTGGGTGTCGGTTTCCAGAGCAAAAATTCCGCCTGCTTGAGGGTACGTTTCTAGCTCTTCTTCAGTTTGTGCTGCTCGACAGGTGCTGACAAATAACGTTTTCATATCGGGTCCACCAAACGCTACCATGGTTGGGTAGGTTGCAGGGACAGGGTATTCTTCTAGTATCTCACCTTTGGGGCTTATTTTGACCACTCGCTGTCCTTGGTACAATGCGCTCCAATAGTTCCCTTCGCAATCGACAGCGGCGCCATCTGGGCGTCCGTTACCACGAGGAAATTCTATAAAGGTGCGTTTGTTGGTGGCGCTACCTGTTTCTACATCGTAATCAAATTGGTAAACGATGTGATTTGGTGTGTCCGAATAGTACATAATTTTGCCGTCCGGCGAAAATGCCAAGCCGTTGGATGTCCATGCAGCTTGGTCTAGTTGTTTCTCTTCGCCATTTGCAAATTGGTGGAGTGCCCCTTTAAATGCATCTTTAGGGCTATACATGGTACCGGCCAAAAAGCGTCCTTTAGGGTCACAGCGCCCGTCATTGAAACGTGTTGTTGACTGATCGTAAGAGGCCAGCCAATACGGGGTCAAGGGGGCGTTGAAATCTGCAAACTGGTAGACGCCTGAGCGAAATGCAGCGATAAATCCGCCGTCTTCGCAAAGGGAAAAACAACCAATTTCTTCATCGAATTGGCGTGTTTCCATGCTGTAGGATTCCATGCTAAATGCATGAAGTTTGAAGGCGTCAATATCAACAAAATAGAGGGTTTGGGTCTGTTCATCCCATCGTGGGCATTCTGCTAATTTAGCTTGTGCGTCCAAGACACATTGCATATCAGTCATGCTGACTCCGAGTCTCTGGGTGATTTTAAATGTAAGGGTGCTATAGTGCTTATGAAAGGGCTTGATGTAAATAGGATAAAGAAAGATGTTTGAGTTAAATTCAATATTAGAGCGTGACTCTATTTTGGTGGGGAATTTTCCTCTGTCGCAGCTTAGGTTGATAAATGATTCTCAATTTCCTTGGCTAATATTGGTGCCGCAGAGAAACGGTGTTTCTGAAATGCATCATTTGGTTGAGAAGGATCGTCAGCAGCTTATGTCAGAAAGTTGTCTCTTGGCGGAGGTGTTACATGATGCTTTTTCAGCTGATAAGTTAAATGTTGCGGCCATTGGTAACAAAGTGCCTCAGTTGCATCTGCATCATGTAGTGCGTTTTGAAACGGATATTTGTTGGCCTGAGCCAGTATGGGGTAAAGTGCCGGCAGTGCCATACGGTCCACAGGCATTGTCTGATGTGCTAGAGAAAATTCGATCCTTATTAAATGATGATTTAACCTTGCCTGATAATAATGCTGAGCTTTACTATTAATACATAATTTATGCTATGCCGCTTATGGCGAGGGGCAAGACAAGGATAGGCATTTTTATGAGTACGCGAAGAAGAAAAAAAGCCATCAGCAAAATTGTAAAATTGTTGAATCTGGCAACTTCTACTAATACCACAGAGTCAATTGTTGCGTTGCGTCATGCAGAATCATTGATCCGACAATACAATATTAAACAGGGGGAGTTGCCGATGGTGCAATTGTGCGATCGAACACTCCTTTATAAAGTGAGTTGGGGAAATGCTGCACCACGTTTTCCTAAGGAAAAGCCAGCGACTTTTGCGGTAGCAGATTCTGTTTATCAGCGTCGATTTAGCGAAAAGCGTCGAGCCACTGAAAAGAACGAATGGCCTGCTGATGAATCTGTCTCAGAGGGAGGCGATACATCTAAGGTTGGTGCTACTGAAGCGGCGCCTGAAAGTATGGTGGCGCAGGATGCAACCACTAAGGAAGAGTCAGTTATCCGAAAGAATAAGATGAATGAATCTATGGACGCGATTTATCGCGCCGAGCGAAGTGATGTGGATGGACAATCTGCCGTTTATGGGGCTGGCAACACGGATAATGTGATTGACGCAGCACAAGCGTTTCGCCCTGAGGTTCAAGTATTTACTGATGCACTAAAGTCTCAGCAGCATAAGCAAGATATGGACATGGCTTTTACTGATGATGCTTATTGGGCGCGAGTGCATGATGCATTGGTGGATTTTGATGAGGCGGCCGTTCAGACGGAAATAGACACCATTAAACGGCATCTTCAACAGTCTGAACGATTCCTTAGTGACAAAAAAGCAGACCGCCATAAACAGGAAAAGGCAGAGCTTCAAGAGCGGGCGGAGCGGGCTAAAATAGAGTTGAGTTTTGAAGCGGCGATTGAGCGTGCTTTTCAGGCTAGAGCCAAAGCCTATGAGGCGTGGGAAAAAGAACAATACCGTCAGCGTTTGAATTGTTTGCGTGAAGAGCAGCAGGCGTTGGCTGAATACGAAAGTTTATCCAAAGAGCTTACGGACTGTGAGGCTTCTCTGCATCGCCACTTACAACGTAAGCAAGATTATCAAGCTGCGAAAATCATGCACGATTTGAGACGTCATTTAGCGTTGGCGGCAAGTGGTGATGATGAGGCGGCGAGCGCTTTTGACGTCGTGGTTGAAATGATGCAATTAAATGGACTTTCTCTCAAAGACTTAGAGTTTTCTGACATACAAAATAAGAGTGTATTTATTCGTTTGCTGGAAAAAGAAAGTGCGCAGATTCCTGATGCCCACCAAAGAGAGTTGTTTACCGAAGAGATGTTGGATAAATTTCTTAATGCCAAACCTTCTGCGCGGCATTATGTTAAAGATGAAACGCCGTTGCAGCATATTCAGAGATTGCTAACCGCAGCGACTCAAGCGGGTCAATACGAGGCGCAAAAACAAATAGAGCAAGTGCAGCGTTTGATGGCCAGCCATGAAATCAGTGTGCGGGATATTGGTTATGGTTTTATTAAGAAATATTCTGTGTTTATCAGTCTTATTAATTGGGAAGCGGAGCGGATTGCCACTTTGCCTGAGCGCGAGGCTTTTACAGCTCAAATTTTAGAGGAATATATTCAGTTTTCGGTGCAGGTTCCTGATTCCTCATCTGGACAGAAAATGACCCCCTGATTAACAAGTAACCTCTTGTTTGGTGTTCAAAGGGGAGGCTGCTTGGTTTGTGTAAATATTTATTTTGTGAATAGGCTATATATCTTGCCTAAATAAGTTCTAGCCCTTTCTTTGCGCCTACGCATCTTTTACCATTTCGCCTTCGATTTAATCGTAATCCTCAGCAGGAGAGATGCATGAGCATTATCAAAGAAAATGATCTGATTGATAGCGTTGCAGACGCGCTTCAATTTATTTCTTATTACCACCCGTTAGATTTTGTCAAAGCCGTACATGAAGCTTATGAAAGAGAAGAGAGTAAAGCGGCTAAAGACGCCATGGCTCAGATTCTAATTAACTCTAGAATGTGCGCAGAAGGCAAGCGTCCTATCTGTCAAGATACTGGTATCGTTACAGTTTTTATTAAGATCGGTATGAACGTTCAGTGGGAAACCACAAAGAGTGTTGCTGATATGGTGAATGAGGGTGTTCGTCGCGCCTACACGCTTCCTGAAAATGTCTTGCGAGCTTCAATATTGGCGGACCCTGCTGGTGCGCGTAAAAATACCAAAGACAACACGCCTGCTGTTATTCACATGGAAATGGTTCCGGGTGACACTGTTGAGGTTCATGTGGCGGCGAAAGGTGGTGGCTCTGAGAATAAGTCGAAGCTTGCCATGCTAAACCCATCAGATGAC
This sequence comes from Marinomonas pollencensis, assembly GCF_003387375.1. Classification (GTDB taxonomy): domain Bacteria; phylum Pseudomonadota; class Gammaproteobacteria; order Pseudomonadales; family Marinomonadaceae; genus Marinomonas; species Marinomonas pollencensis. Next base: position 6,749 of record NZ_QUNG01000025.1, read on the forward strand.
ATTGTTGAGTGGGTCAAGAAAACAGTTCCAACTATGGGGGCAGGCTGGTGTCCGCCAGGAATGTTGGGCATAGGTATAGGTGGTACCGCGGAAAAAGCCATGGTTATGGCGAAAGAGTCGCTAATGGAGCCTGTTGACATTCATGAGTTGAAAGAGCGCGGACCACAGAATCGAGTGGAAGAGTTGCGTTTGGAGATTTTTGATGCTGTCAATAATTTGGGCATTGGTGCGCAAGGTCTAGGTGGCTTGACGACAGTTCTTGATGTGAAAATCATGGATTATCCTACTCATGCTGCCTCTTTACCGGTAGCGATGATTCCTAACTGTGCAGCGACGCGTCATGCGCACTTTGTATTGGATGGTTCAGGTCCTGCTGACCTAGTACCACCATCATTAGATGATTGGCCAGAAATTACATGGGAAGTGGGCGACAGTGTTCGTCGAGTCAATCTAAATGAGATTACTCCTGAGCAAGTAAAAGAATGGCAACCAGGTGAAACCATTTTGCTAAATGGCAAAATGCTGACAGGCCGTGATGCGGCTCATAAGAAAATGGTAGAAATGATCGCCAATGGCGAAGAGCTACCAGTTGATCTAAAGGGACGATTTATTTATTACGTTGGCCCTGTCGATCCAGTTAGAGATGAAGCGGTTGGCCCGGCAGGACCAACAACCGCAACGCGTATGGATAAATTTACTCGTACTATATTGAATGAAACAGGTTTGCTTGGCATGATAGGTAAGTCTGAACGTGGCCCAATTGCTATTGAAGCGATCAAAGAATTTGGCGCTGTTTATCTAATGGCGGTTGGCGGTGCGGCATACTTGGTATCCAAAGCAATCAAAAAAGCAGACGTTATTGCTTTCCCTGAGCTAGGGATGGAAGCGATCTATGAGTTTGATGTTGTTGATATGCCAGTAACAGTGGCTGTTGATTCAGAGGGAACTTCGGTCCACATAACAGGCCCTGCAGAATGGAAAGCTCGCATTGAAGAGCAAGCATTAGAGATTAAATAATCTCGCAATTGTTTTGAAATACACAGATCAAAAAAAAGCCACATTAATTTGTGGCTTTTTTTTGTTTTAATGGTTGCACTCTAATTTTATCTCTGTATTATACAGCCCTCGTTACGCAGAAGCGCGTAACTGCTCTTTAAGAATTTAATCAGATAATTTGTGTGGGCGCTCGCTGGAGTCTTCAGAAGGTCATCGCAGTTCGGTTTTACCGGAATGTAGTTGATCAAAAAAATTGAAGACTTACGAGAGTCAAACACGTCAATTCGCTTTATGTTGATTGTTCT
>NZ_QUNG01000026.1 GCF_003387375.1 Marinomonas pollencensis
AGTATATATCCATGACGAGTTGGAGGAATGCGGCGAGTCCGTTAGCCAGTCACGAGATGCCAAACAAATGGTTCGATGAACAAGGTTTAGTAAATCTTGAAGAAGTGAAAACGGGGTATGTGTTCAGCGTACATGCTGAATGGACGTTTACATGAGCCGTATACGAGGTCCGTACGTACGGTTCTGGGAGAGGGACGAGGCGGTAACGCCTCACTCTACTCGATTTCGTATTGACGTTGAACGTTTGTTACTCATACAAGGTCAATAGACTAAGCGATGTTGTGGTGGCTGGCTATGATGACCTTAGTGAGCAGAGATTATGCTTGATAGGTATGCCATCGGGACCTTTATTTAAACATTACTTCCATAAAGGTTTTTTCCTTATTTTCTGCAAAAAACATTAAATCATACTAGTCTTTTACGCTTGTTGGCTGTTTTTTTGAGCAAAAGAGTGATTTTCACCTTGTTCATGTCAGATATAAGGCAGAGTAAAAAACGTTGAAATTTTAGCTGTGGTAAACTGCTTTTATAGTGTCATAAATTATTTATAAGTCATTGAGTTCGTCAATTATCTGGCGGGTATTAATGATTCGTTACCGCTTCGAAAGGTCAGGGATGCGCGCGGTGAGTTTGTTAACGCAAAACCGCAGGCGTAAGAAAGAGACCTCTTTTTTATCTATTAAAGGGTTAATTATAAGATGTCAGATAAACCCCATTCTAATGAAAATATGGCGATTACAAGACCAACATTAACGGTTGTTGGTGTTGGAGCCAGTGCTGGTGGGCTGGAAGCGCTACAATCCATGCTTTCAAATTTGCCTACCGATACTAACATGGCGTTTGTGGTTGCTCAGCATCTCTCGCCTTCTTACAAAAGCATGATGGTGGACCTGTTAGAAAAGGCTTGTACTATTCCTATTACCAGCGCCATTGATAATGAAGTGCTAGAGCCGAATCATGCTTATATTTGCCCGCCTAATTTTAATATCGAAATAACCAATGGCGACCGAATTAGCCTGATCAGTTATTCCGAGGCTCGTCGCACGCCGCGTCCGTCGGTGGATATGCTGTTTGAATCCATTGCTTCAATAAAAGGTGAAAATGCCATAGGGATTGTGCTCTCCGGAACGGGTACAGATGGTAGCCGAGGCATTCGAGCGATCAAAGGGGAAAATGGTTTTGGTATTGTTCAAGACCCTAAAGATGCTAAGTACGATGGAATGCCGAATTCTGCCATTAACTCAGGCAATGTGGATTTAATTGTTCAGTCTACAGAAATAGGTACCGAGCTTAAAAATATCCTACATTTCCCTCGTAGACGTTCTGTAGATAATGAAAATGCCATTTCACGAGAAACTTACAATGGCATTATTAATATCTTGAAGAAACAGTGCAAAGTGGACTTCACCTTGTACAAAGAGAATACCATTGTTCGTCGCATTGATCGTCGAATGACCTCTTTGAGAATCCATGATACTGATGTGTATCTTGAGCATTTGAAAAAACACACGGAAGAAGTCAGTTTGCTGTTTAATGACATGTTGATTGGCGTAACATCCTTCTTTCGGGATGCCAGAGCGTTTGATCGCCTTGACAGAGAGTTGTCTAATTATATTCAGAATAGAGAAAGCAAAGAATTACGGATTTGGTGTGTAGGGTGTTCGACAGGCGAAGAGCCATACTCTATTGCCATTATTCTGAATCAGATTTTAGGGGATAAGATCGAGGACTACAAAGTTCAGATTTTTGCGACAGACATAGATAAAAACGCCATCGAATTTGCTCGAAATGCGGTCTACCCAGAATCTGCTTTGCAGAACTTACCAAAAGGCATTCGAGATAAATTTTTCATCGTTAATGATGATCAGTTCGAAGTGAAGAAAGCGATCAAGTCTCATGTCATCTTCTCTGTTCATGATATTAATAATGATCCACCATTCCTACGACTTGACTTAATTACTTGCCGTAACCTAATGATTTACTTTACGGTTGAATTGCAACGTCAAATATTGCCTACTTTCCATTATGCTTTGAACCCCAAAGGCATATTGATGCTAGGTCAGTCTGAGTCTATTGGTGTCTTTCAAGAGCAATATCGCCCTCTTTCTAAAACCAGCAAAATTTATGAAGCTTTGTTTGTCGGGAAGCAATTGCCGCCTGAACGAAAATCAAACAGTATTAAAAAGAAGGCTGTTGATTACGAAGCTCAATCTGTTACAGAAAGCCCAAGGCGAACTAAATTAAATGAAGAATTTTCGAATATTATTGCGAGGACGCTTAAGCAATTTGTCTTGCCCAATGCTATGTTGGTGAACGAAAATCAGGATATTATTTTTACCGAAGGTGAGAATAAGTTATTGGTGCGTCCATCGGGGTTGCCGACCAATAATATTTTCAAAAACTTACACCCACAGCTTTCCATTGATCTAAGAAGTGCCTTCCATCAGTTGCACACAGGTAAAGACATAGCAGATACAGGCTTTCAGTCCTTTAGCTTGGATGGCAAAGATGTTTGGGTAAAACTGATTCTCATCTCTATTCAGCGAGAGGGTCCTCTTGGATCATTAACATTGATCTTTTCGCAAATTGAAGAGCCTGTAAATATTCCCGTGCTGTCGAAAGGGAATCTTTCAGGTGAGCAAAATGTTAGCAATCAAGCAGTACTGATCGAACAACAGAGGCAGCTATTTAAGACAAAAGAGCAACTTCAAAACGTCATCGAGGAGCTGGAAACTTCTAACGAAGAAATGCAGTCAATGAACGAAGAGTTGCAAAGCTCCAACGAAGAGTTGCAAAGCTCTAATGAAGAGCTTGAAACCACCAACGAAGAACTGCAATCAACAAATGAAGAGCTGCAAACAGCGTATGCTGAACTGCGCATGGCTTATGAAGAGCGGGAACATCAGCGAACTGAGCTTGAAGACCTAAGAAATAATCTTCAACATACTAATAGTCTATTAGAAGATGCAGAGAAATCGGCAAAAATGGGCTCATGGCTTTGGGATATCACGACTCGAAAAATTGAGTGGAGTAACGGTTGTTACTTGTTGTTTGGCCTAGATAGAGAGGTATTTCACCCTTCTTATGAGGCATTTATTGGGCTCGCACAAGATCACTACCGCTCTTTGTTGGAAGACCAACTAACCAATCTATTGCATAGCAAAGCCAGCCAGCCGTTTATTTTTGAAGCATACGATGTAAACAAAAAAACCATCATAATTTCATTAGAAGCTGTTGTCTCTTTTAACGATTTAAAACAAGCAGTAAAAGTCATGGGTACCATGACAGATGTTACTGACACCATTGTCTCTGAGCGTGAGCAGACACGTTATAAAGATAAAATCAGTTATATCCTAAACAGTAGTTTAAATGCGGCTTGTGTGATCGATATTAAAAAAATGGCTATTGAGTACGTGAATGCTGAGTTTTATAAGTTGTTAGGGTATTCATTGGACACCTTAGAGTCCTTCACTGGCGATAATTTCTATGAGCTCATAGAAGAAGAGGATCGTGAGAAATTTGGCACGGTTATTCAAAATGTTATCGATTCTAAACCGGGTGAAGCTGTTCCAAGCTCTTATCAAATATTATCAGCGAAAGACGGTTATCCAGTGCCTGTCTATGCGAATCACACGATTTATGAAATAAATGAAAATACTTTAGGCGCCAGTAAGATACTGGTAACGCTCTTTTCATCTAAATCATAATGTTAAAAATACTTAAGGTTTGCACGGACATTGAATGAATAAGAAGATTTTTGATCATTTGCCGATACCTTGTTTGTCTACAGATAATACGTTTCAGATTCTAGAATCGAACGAAGTAGCTAAGCAGGTGTTCGGTCGTTATATTGAGTCCGATGGTTTTAGTGGTGCTTTGAAGACCATCACTCGATTGATTGTTTCTGGATTATCGGACTTCTTTTCTTGGGTTGAGTCTGAGGGTGCCTTTGAAAAGTCTATAATTTTAGATATTCAGTGCGCTAATGATGTTCAAAAGTTTTCTCTTAGCCATAGCAGTTTTGAAATCGATGGGCGCACCGCATTGGTGTTTACGTTTTCGTCAATAACCCATAGGGTAGACTCTGACTTTCAAATTGATTTGTACCGTAATGTTTTCGAACGTTCTAATCAAAGCGTTTATATCAGTGATGCGGATGGCAAAATATTGTTCGCAAACCCAAGATTTACGCACTTTTTTGGTTTAAGTTTGTTAAAGGTAAAAGGCAAGAAAGACAATGTTTTGTATCATGAAAATGATCAGAAAACACATTTTAGTGCGCTGAATAGATTAGTTTATGAAGTTGACCAAGTAGAAGAAAGAATGCTGTGCGTTACTGCCTTTGAAGGGCAGGAGCCTATAGTTTGTAGTGTCAATATTGTCATTATCCATGATAAAGAATCTTATACCTTTCTTCACTTTATTGAAGACATTACCAGTCAAGTGTCTGCCGAAGAAACGATGAAAAGTATCGCTTTCAAGGATCCTCTTACAGGTATACAAAATAGACATAGCTTTAATCTTAAGTTTAACGATCTCTTTATAGAAGCCCAACGTTTGGGAGAACAACTGAGTCTATTTTTTATTGATTTAGACAAGTTCAAATACATTAACGATGAGTATGGTCATGAGTATGGTGATGCCTTGCTTATTCATGTTGCAGAACGATTGAAAAGCAGCTGTAAACGCTCTGATTTCGTCGCAAGACTAGGCGGAGATGAATTTGTTCTACTGATCCAAGCTGATCAGCCTAAAAGTAACTTAGAACTGATAGCACGACGTATTTTGTTTGAGTTGTCAAAACCTTTTTCATTAAAGGAGTTGAATTATAAGTGCACCTGTTCGATAGGAATAGCTCAATACCCAGATGATGCTATGTCTCAGAGTGACTTGCTGCATGCTGCTGATAGCGCTATGTATCTTGCTAAAAAATCAGGCAGAAATGATTTTTCATTTTATAATTCCGAAGTTCAAAAAGAGCTTTCTTTTAACTCTAAAAGAATAAAAGAAATTGAAATAGCGATTGAAAACAATGATATAAAATTATACTTCCAGCCTGTACATGATATGGTGACTGGAGATGTTTTGTCATTTGAAGCTCTGGCTCGGTATGAGGATAAAGCGGGAGAGCTTCACCTGCCGTCATATTTTCTACCTTTTATTGAAGAAGACCCACTGATCTATACTTTGGCGATAAACCAAATTAAAGAAATTAAACGATATATTAAGGTGTTGAAGCATCATGCTGTTCAGCTACCTATCAGTATTAACCTGTCTTCTTATCAAATAAAAAGTGATACCATTATTGAAGAGTTGGAGTATATTGCAAAAACAGCTCCAGATGTCTCTCGTCTTATTAAAATAGAAGTGACGGAAACCATGCTTTTTGAAGAAAGTAGTGTGGCTACAAAAAATCTTAATAAGCTCACTGATTTGGGTTATAGCTTAGTGTTAGATGATTTTGGCACTGGCCACTCTTCAATTTATAGCCTGAAGAAAATAAGGTTTGAAGCGGTAAAAATAGATAAAATTTTCATTGATGAAATTCATAAGCCTGTGAATAAAAAAGGCAGTGATAGAAACTTTTTAAATGCAATTATTGCGATGATCAAAAATCTTGATACTAGAATTATTTGTGAAGGTGTTGAAAGTCAGGAGCAGGTTAATTATCTATTGCAGAGAGGTTGTAGAGTAGGGCAGGGATTTTATTACTCTGAGGCCATCCCAAGGAAGAATGTTCTTAAATATTTGAGTGCCAAATAAAATCTGTAAAACGGAGTTGTTGTGTCAAAAAAAATGGCTAATATTTTAATCGTAGACGATGAAGTTACTTCTATTGAAGTGATGCGTTGTTTATTAGAAACCAATGTGAATACGCAAGTTGCTGAAACTGGGCAAAAAGCTCTAGAGCTATTGGAAAAGAATGACTTTGATCTTGTGTTATTAGATGTTGATTTACTCGCGAATTCAACTCCGAAGTGCACCACCCTCTAAATTATGCTGCGCTTCGTAGTTCATCGAACACCACCGCAGGTTGTCTATAACCAAGGCATTT
>NZ_QUNG01000027.1 GCF_003387375.1 Marinomonas pollencensis
TCTTATTAGATGGGGAGTTTGAACTCCCGGTGTCTTGCGCCTTGTTAAGAAACGAATCTCCCAACTGAGCTACACACCCGTCATAATTTAACATCCTATTAGATGGAGAGTTTGAACTCCCGATGTCTTGCGCCTTGTTAAGAAACGAATCTCCCAACTGAGCTACACACCCAACTATAAGCTAACTTGCTAACCTATTACTCACTGCTTAAATAAGTAATGGCGGAATGGACGGGACTCGAACCCGCGACCCCCTGCGTGACAGGCAGGTATTCTAACCAACTGAACTACCACTCCAGAAAATCATTACTTATCTGCTAGTCTATATAAACACCTAGACAGGAAAGCCAGACAACAAATGATAACGACGCGCATTGTAAGTGAAAACCACGTTAAATCAACACTTTAATTTAAAAATCGATAAATATTTTATTCCAACACAGAAAAAGCCTGCACCAGCTCAAAGATGGCACAGGCTTCTTACGGTCTAGATGACAGAGTAACTATGCAGTCGCTTTACCAGACATAGCTATATCTACTGCGCTACGACCCATAGTTTGCTCACCTACATATCTAGGGTCAAAGGCAGGACGCGTGAAAATCTCTCTTAACAAGGGTTCGAAGTGCTCCAGTGGCTTAGTGGGATAATCTGGGTCAAATGACGCTTGATCCCAACGCTCACAAAAATCCACGCATACCTGATACCAAGGGTGGTCTTTTAAATATTCACGCTCATTAGGATCGCCACCCAAATGATGGATATAATAAAAGTTCTGGAATAATCCATGCTGGTTAATCACCCACGTCACTTCAGGACGAACATATGGACGCAAAATAGAGGCCGCGTATTGCGAATGATTGTGTGGCGCCAAATCATCACCTAAGTCATGTAGCAATGCAGCAACAATCATTTCTTTATCTGCACCATCGGCCTCAGCACGAGTTGCTGATTGAAGAGAATGCTCAAGTCGAGTCACTTGATATCCAGACAAGGTGTTTTCTAGATTACGTAACGCCGCTAACAAACGGTCTGGTAAACCTTTTGCGTAATTTTCCTCATGCTCAGTAAGGAATTCATACTCTTCTTTTGTGCCATCTTTCATTTGGCAAAATTGGACTGCTTGCATCTTATTAAGCTCCTTTCTGAGCGAGTTTGGTCTGGCGTTTGATCGCTTTGTAACGTCCTTTAGGGGCATCTAAATCGATATAAGCCCCCTCTAAATGGCGCAACCCTTCTGTCGCATCAAACCCCGTTCGACCATGCAACACACGGGTATTATGGAACATTTGCAATTGCCCAGGCTCCAGCCTGAAACGCCACTCGAATTCAGGCGCCCCTAACAAAGCACCTAAACGCTTACGCGCACGATGGAACTTAACCAGCTGATCATTTTCCAACAAAGGCAAATAATCAAGACGAGGACTGTATGCAATCCCAGTGACCTTGCCAGTGTGATCAGACTCTATCATGGTACGACGTTCAATTAGCTCAACATCATTATCCACATGTCGATAACGCACTGGAACATCACTCAATAACTGATAGCCTTCTGGGTCTTCTGCTTTTAACTGCTTCAGTACAGATAGGCTGTCAACTAAAGTGGATAGGCCACCGGATGTTTCATTTTGAATGCAATGTAATAGCTGAATACCTGGCATTGGGTCACGATATGGGTTATCGGTATGTGGTCCAAGAGGCACAGGCTGCCCAGAAAGGTCGTTATAATCTGGTCGTGTATAGACCTCGAAACTATTACCGAAATTTGTTTCTCGTACATGCCCAAAGCGATTGGCTACTTTTAATACTGAACCCGATTCCCTTGGCACATCATCGACTATCAATACGCCATAGGTTAAAAACTTCTCAACCCCTGCCATAAAGCCTTCGTCACTAAAAATCTCATCAAACTTCACATGAAATTTAGAGGTATCAAACCCAGCTTTCCAAGAGACTGGTGTTGGCGCACCATCATATATATCAAAATCGGCATAAAACTCAGTGAAATCGTAGCTACCCTCGTAACCATCGCTGAAAGTTAAACCGTATTTTAACTCCCCCTGCTTCTCCACTTTAACCAAAGAAACATCATTTTCTAGTTGGTGTGGGTCAAACAAACGTTGCTGAGTCACTTGATCTAATTGCACCGCATCTTGGCAGCGTTCACGTAACCACAGTGCAGGCAGTGACAATTCTTGCCCCTGAAAATGAGCGATAATCGAGGCACTATCCTCGTCTACGGTAAATTCTACATGTTGCATTTTTCTCTCCTTGCTGCTTGCCGAGGAGTATCAATTATTCTAAGCTGCGAAAACAGAGCCAAACCCTAATACAGAAGATGCAAATTACTAATGATGAAAGAAATAGATTTACCTACCACAAGCAGCCTTGTGGCTTTTGAAGCAACAGTACGTTTAGGCTCTATGACTGCCGCTGCACAAGAATTAAACATAACACAACCGCTTGTTTCTCAAAGAATTAGATCATTAGAAGACGTATTAGGTGGCGTGCTTATTAACCGCTCTAAAAAACCATTAAAAGCCACCAGAGCCGGCCAACACTTTTACAACAACATTCAAGGTAGCATGCAAAATTTGCTACATGCTTTCGCTAGTGCAAAACACGACCTGAATGACAATAAAAAGAAGATTTCCATTTGCGCGTATTTTGGTTTTGCTTTTCACTGGATCATGCCTCGCCTGCAACGATTGCAAGAGGCCTTTCCTGACTACTTATTTGAAATCCAACCGACCAATAGCTTAGATGACATGACTCAGTCCAACGCCGACATTGTCTTTCATTTTTCCTCTAAAGTTGGCAAGCATCGCTTTGAAAAGTCTTTTATAAAGGAGCAAGTGTTTCCTGTCTGCTCTCCTGAATTCGCAGCACGCTACAAGCTCACAGATCATGACGAAATTACAAACTTACGAAACTTACCCCTACTACACAAAGACCAAGATGACCCACGCTGGTTTAACTGGCACAACTGGGCTGAACTCTTAGGGATACAATATTCCGATTTACCGGTCATGTTTTGCTATAACAACTACCCTCTTGTGGTGGAATCAGCCGTCAACGGCCATGGTATTTGTCTTGGCTGGCAAGGCATCATTGATAACTTTATCGCCGATGGCAAACTGATTAAACTTGGCCCAGTTCTGACCTCCACAACACGAGGTTATCTTATCTGCTCGGACTACCAAGACACCCTGTCTGTGGGCAAGGTTATAGAATGGTTTCTCAAGGAAGTGGAATAAGTTGATTTCGCGCCTTTTGTTTGTTTTGATTTTAAGATTCAGCACCTTTATCACAACGGGCTCTCTACCTTTCAAGTAGAATTGTCAGATCAAATCGAGACTGATACAGCTTATATTTTAAATGCCACTTTCAATGGGCAACTAGTGAATCTCGACTTTTAGTGACTGCGGTTCTCATTTTAGCGTAGCGGTATGTTTCGTAAGTGCGTTTCAATTGCTTCAATCATCCATTTGGTAAGCGGTAAATGCGCTTTTTCTTTCGCCCATACCTCATAAAAACCTGCTACGGTTTGCCTGGCAGTATCTAAGACCAATTTTTCTGGTAGCATCGCTTTAGCCGCTAAGTGCGATAATTCATCCAGCGTGAAATCACTGAATTTTTTGCTACGACTCACCTTCAGCGACGCACTATCATCCGCGATATAAGGGATGGTTGAGACAAAATCATAAGCGGGCGCTATGGATGCGGTGCGCTTGTCTTTGTAAATCACAGACCAATTCTTCAAATGCATATCGGCATTACCAATTAGGGTATTGAACACCAACCTGCGAGTAAATTCTGCGATGTCCTCGTCCTGCCCTTCAATGCCGATAACCTGAGCAATATTACGCATACTGGCTTTTTTATATTTATCTTGAGGATAAACACCAAACACTTGCGCAAAATCTTCAATGTGTACTGCTTGATTATCTTCACGGTCAAAGCGCTTGATCACAAAGGCCCGAGCATTTTTAAATGAGTTACCAAACTGTCCAACCCCTTGTGGAACATTAGCAATCTGGCTAATGGGAAGTAACTGAGTCTCTGGTACATTCATCCCCAACATTCGGGCCAGTTCCATCATCGAATATTCATTCTCTGGCACAGCGTCAAATCGAGACGACGGCAATTTCACAATCCAAGAGCCACCTTCGCCGGTCGCTGGGATCGTCAAACCACCATTTGACTGTTGTACAGCTGAAAACTTCAACTGCACACCCGCCAATGAAAAGCGCATTGGAGTATCTATTTTCGTTTCATCGTCAATATCTTGATGCACATTAGGCGGCAGAGCTTCACCATCGGCCGGTTTAACCGTGATCGCGCCTGCTAAATCCTGCCCTAACACCCACAATAGAAAAAATTCCCGCGCTGGATTTACACCAGCACGCTCGGCCAGGTAATTACGCATCGCTTCTTCTGGCAAAAGGTTGGAGAAAAACGGCGTTAACTGGGTCTGGGTAGGTTTAAAGTTGGTCAGCAGACTACCTAACGAATCTTTAAAGCCAAGCCCTAAAACAGGCCGCGATTCATCATTAATGTACGAATCCATAAAGGCAAAAAGCGTTCTGTCATTGCCCACGTTGGTGATCGTTGCAATGGGTTTGCCATAGAGCAAAACGTTTAACGTAGAAACATTATTTGCGTGGTGGCTAGGCATCATCATCTCCATCTAACTGGTATGCAGGCGACATTTGCTCAGCTTCATCGTTGATGCCGTTAATGCTAAGACCGTTATTATGAATACCTTGGCTATTTCGAATGATCGACTTGATAGCAGGCACGGACTTTTTAGGTGCAACAAATAGCTCTAAGTCGAGTACACGGGCAAGTGCAATCAAACTAGACATTCTTAAATCAACGCCACCAGACTCAATTTTCGAAATATGACTTTGCGGCACACCCGAACGCGCACTGAGCTCTCGCTGGCTAAAACCTTTACGTACTCGAGCTTCCCGAAGGCTTTCTAGTATCTGCTCTGTTACATAGCTCATTTGATATGCCTTAATGAATCATATGATAGATTATATACATAAAAACATATCACTAGCGTTTAAAGCAAACAGACTTGATCTATTATTACACATCACAAATCATATTTTGATATGTAATAATAGATATGTGGACTTCCCAGACTTTGTTAGAAAGTGGTTATTTCTAAAAAATATTTTTACCTCGCAATTCTGCATCTAGAAAATATAAGTAAAAAAGTAAAAAAGTCATTGTGCTTTCATCGAGTAAACTGAACTCTTTCTGTGACATTAGCTAGACTCTAGTCTTTGCTGCAACGTTGGTAGGAACAAGTTGCGACTAAGCTTCAACTCATTCAAATAAGTTTGAAGTTATGCAGATAAAGAAAAATACAATTTAGATAGACAGGAAACAGATGCGGTCAATGATTAGCCACATGGAAATTTTTTAAAAATAGCAGGAAAGATAAGATTTATAAAATGATATAAATTACGAGAAGGTGTATAAATGAGGATTTTGAAATGATAGAACGAAGAATAAATGGTGGGTGTGGAGAGGTTCGAACTCCCGACATTCGCCTTGTAAGGGCGACGCTCTCCCAACTGAGCTACACACCCGTCATAATTTAACATCTTA
>NZ_QUNG01000028.1:2500-4997 GCF_003387375.1 Marinomonas pollencensis
GGGAGCCGACTTAGTTCGGTGACTGCGTACCTTTTGTATAATGGGTCAACGACTTATTTTCAGTAGCAAGGTTAAGCACATAGCGGAGCCGTAGGGAAACCGAGTCTTAATAGGGCGTTTAGTTGCTGGGAATAGACCCGAAACCGAGCGATCTATCCATGAGCAGGTTGAAGGTTGGGTAACACTAACTGGAGGACCGAACTCACATACGTTGAAAAGTCTGGAGATGACTTGTGGATAGGAGTGAAAGGCTAATCAAGCTCGGAGATAGCTGGTTCTCCTCGAAAGCTATTTAGGTAGCGCCTCGTATCTCACCATTGGGGGTAGAGCACTGTTTGGGCTAGGGGGTCATCCCGACTTACCAACCCCATGCAAACTCCGAATACCAATGAGTGCAATTACGGGAGACACACGGCGGGTGCTAACGTCCGTCGTGGAAAGGGAAACAACCCAGACCGTCAGCTAAGGTCCCAAAGTTACAGTTAAGTGGGAAACGATGTGGGAAGGCTCAGACAGCTAGGAGGTTGGCTTAGAAGCAGCCATCCTTTAAAGAAAGCGTAATAGCTCACTAGTCGAGTCGGCCTGCGCGGAAGATATAACGGGGCTAAACTGTACACCGAAGCTACGGATGCAAGAACTTCACTTAAGCTTATTTGAGCGAAGCGAAAATATAAGCCGCCACGAACGTTGAGTGGGCAGAGCGGTATTTTGGCGGAGTAAGCATTAGACGAAGTAAGTTTAAGGAAGTTCTTGCATGGTAGAGGAGCGTTCTGTAAGCCGTTGAAGGTCAAGCTGTAAGGCAGGCTGGAGGTATCAGAAGTGCGAATGTTGACATGAGTAACGATAAGGGGAGTGAAAAACTCCCCCGCCGGAAGACCAAGGTTTCCTGTCCCATGTTAATCAGGGCAGGGTGAGTCGGCCCCTAAGGCGAGGCAGAAATGCGTAGTCGATGGGAAACAGGTTAATATTCCTGTACTCGTACATATTGCGATGGAGAGACGGAGAAGGCTAGGCCAGCACAGCGATGGTTGTCTGTGTTTAAGGCGGTAGGTTAGGTGCTTAGGCAAATCCGGGCACCTCCCTTTAGTGGGAAAACCGAGAACTGACGACGAGCCCTCTTTTGGGTGAAGTGGTTGATGCCATGCTTCCAGGAAAAACTTCTAAGCTTCAGATATGATCGAACCGTACCCCAAACCGACACAGGTGGTCAGGTAGAGAATACCAAGGCGCTTGAGAGAACTCGGGTGAAGGAACTAGGCAAAATGGTACCGTAACTTCGGGAGAAGGTACGCCGGCCGGTGTGAAGGACTTGCTCCGTAAGCACTAGTCGGTCGAAGATACCAGGTGGCTGCGACTGTTTATTAAAAACACAGCACTCTGCAAACACGAAAGTGGACGTATAGGGTGTGACGCCTGCCCGGTGCTTGAAGGTTAATTGATGGGGTTAGCGCAAGCGAAGCTCTTGATCGAAGCCCAAGTAAACGGCGGCCGTAACTATAACGGTCCTAAGGTAGCGAAATTCCTTGTCGGGTAAGTTCCGACCTGCACGAATGGCGTAACGATGGCCACACTGTCTCCACCCGAGACTCAGTGAAATTGAAATCGCAGTGAAGATGCTGTGTATCCGCGGCTAGACGGAAAGACCCCGTGAACCTTTACTATAGCTTCACAGTGAACTTTGAACCTACTTGTGTAGGATAGGTGGGAGGCTTTGAAACTAAGACGCCAGTTTTAGTGGAGCCACTCTTGAAATACCACCCTGGTATGTTTGAGGTTCTAACTCAGGTCCCTTATCGGGATCGAGGACACTGTGTGGTGGGTAGTTTGACTGGGGCGGTCTCCTCCCAAAGAGTAACGGAGGAGCACGAAGGTGTGCTCAGCATGGTCGGAAATCATGCGTAGAGTGTAAAGGCAAAAGCACGCTTAACTGCGAGACAGACACGTCGAGCAGGTACGAAAGTAGGTCTTAGTGATCCGGTGGTTCTGTATGGAAGGGCCATCGCTCAACGGATAAAAGGTACTCCGGGGATAACAGGCTGATACCGCCCAAGAGTTCACATCGACGGCGGTGTTTGGCACCTCGATGTCGGCTCATCACATCCTGGGGCTGAAGCCGGTCCCAAGGGTATGGCTGTTCGCCATTTAAAGTGGTACGCGAGCTGGGTTTAGAACGTCGTGAGACAGTTCGGTCCCTATCTGCCGTGGACGTTTGAGATTTGAGAGGAGCTGCTCCTAGTACGAGAGGACCGGAGTGGACGAACCTCTGGTGTTCCGGTTGTCACGCCAGTGGCATTGCCGGGTAGCTATGTTCGGACGGGATAACCGCTGAAAGCATCTAAGCGGGAAGCCTCCCTCAAGATAAGATCTCACTGGGACATAAGTCCCCTAAAGAGCCGTTCGAGACTAGGACGTTGATAGGTTGGGTGTGTAAGTGCTGTGAGGCATTGAGCTAACCAATACTAATTGCTCGTGAGGCTTGACCATATAACACCAAAGT
>NZ_QUNG01000029.1 GCF_003387375.1 Marinomonas pollencensis
AGAACAATCAACATAAAGCGAATTGACGTGTTTGACTCTCGTAAGTCTTCAATTTTTTTGATCAACTACATTCCGGTAAAACCGAACTGCGATGATCTTCTGAAGACTCCAGCGAGCGCCCACACAAATTATCTGATTATCTATTTTAAAGAGCGTACTGACTTGTTGGCTTACTTAGTAAGCTAGACATCGTCTTCGTTGTTGTGAAGCGTTGTCCGTGTCAGCGAGGGCGTATATTAAGGATCTACAGATTTAGTGCAACCTTTTTCTGAGAAAAACTGACATTTATCGCAATTAATTTAAAAGAAGTTCAAAATCGTTCAATTAACCAACAAAAAAGAGGCTTTTTGTTTATAAAACAACCAAAAACCTACACCATTCCCTTTACCACTAGGGAAATTCAGGCATCGCTACGGGAACAGAATGCGTCACCAACATACCTTGCGGGTCGATTGAAACTTGATAAGCGAGAACTTCTACCCCTTTTGCCATAACTTCGACAAAAGCTTGTGCGTATTTTGGGTCTATATGTGTTGCTGGGGTAACTGAATCAATACCAGTATGACTCACACAAAAGAACATCACCGCTCTATGCCCCTCTTCTACCATGTTTGCCAACTCATAAAGGTGTTTTCTACCACGCTCTGTCACTGCATCGGGGAAATAGCCTAGCCCGTCTTCTTCTAATAGCGTGACGTTTTTCACTTCCACATAGCATTTGCCTCCATCCGCTCCTGTTAGCAGCCAATCGATTCGACTCTTCTCACCGTATTTCACTTCGGCTTTTTGCTCGCTGTAACCGGCCAGTTCAGACACAACGCCATTGGCAATGGCCTCCCCTACTAACTTATTAGGGTATCCGGTATTTATGCAGGCAAGATGCTGCTCGTCTACTTCAACCAATTCCCAGGTATAAGCTAGTTTTCGTTTCGGATTATTACTTTTTGATACCCACACTTTGGCATTGTCTTGCTGGCAACGCTTCATTGAACCGGTATTAGGGCAATGCGCTGTAATCACATCACCATTTAATAGCTCTATATCCGCCAAAAAACGCTTATAGCGCTTTATCAAACGCCCTTCTAATAGCTCAGTTGGGAAATCCATTGCTTTCACCTTAGTTATTAATGCCACTTTTGATCATACGCCACACTGCAATCACACAGTAAGGCGGCAAGAGTGTACACATTCTTACCTCAGCTTTCCTTATGGATGCGAACAAGCTTGCAGAACCAACTACTTGTTCTTAAAAGAAAGCAGAAATAGCACATACATAAAAGCCTCTATTAACCCTGCTTTCTCGACACAAGATCACCAGAGTAGGTTGACACCATCACCATCATCAATCATTATATATGGAAAACCATATATAATGATTGATGAGCAATTCACACTGCCTTTTATGGAGCTCGTTCACTCTTCGGTCACGTTTAATGGGCAAAGAGTCATAGACGGGGACACTCATCAGTCTCAAACAAATAATCTGTTGGATATCAGGCTGTAACTTAAAGTACATCCCTATCAAACAGAATACCTTTAGAGGAACATAATATGTCTATTAAAGTAGGAATTAACGGCTTTGGCCGCATTGGTCGTTTGGCACTTAGAGCATCTTTTGATTGGCCAGAAATTGAATTCGTACAAATTAACGATGTAGCTGGAGATACCACTACACTCGCGCACCTGCTTGAGTTTGATTCTGTTCAGGGTCGTTGGAATCATGCCGTCACCACAAACGGTTCTAATATCGTCATTGCTGGCCACAGCATTCGCACAACCCAAGAAAAAGACATCGATGCCGTTGATTGGTCTGGCTGTGATGTCGTCATTGAAGCCACAGGTAAGCACAAGAAAACAGAGGTCCTTAATAAGTACCTTGCGCAAGGCGTAAAACGAGTTGTGGTATCGGCGCCGGTTAAAGAAGCTGGTGTGGCTAATATCGTAATGGGCGTCAACGATGATATTTTTGATCCTGAACTGCACCCTATCGTCACCGCAGCGTCTTGCACAACAAACTGCATTGCCCCCGTTGTAAAAGTGATCCATGAGAAACTTGGCATTGAACAATCGTCCTTTACGACGATTCATGATCTAACCAACACGCAAACCATTTTGGATGCACCTCATAAAGACCTACGTCGTGCTCGTGCTTGTGGCATGAGCTTGATCCCAACTACTACAGGTTCAGCTACTGCAATCATCGAAATCTTCCCGGATCTAGCAGGCAAGATAAACGGCCACGCAGTACGCGTACCATTAGCCAATGCTTCTCTGACAGACATTGTTTTTGATGTGAAACGCGACACCACAGTAGAAGAAGTGAATGCGCTATTAAAAGAAGCTTCTGAAGGTGAACTAAAAGGCATTCTTGGTTTTGAAGATCGCCCGCTGGTATCCATCGACTATAAAGGTGACCAACGCTCCACTATTGTTGACGCACAATCCACTATGCTGGTTGGACCTCGTATGGTGAAAATTTACGCTTGGTACGATAACGAAATGGGCTATGCAACACGCACAGCCGATCTAGTGAAAAAAGTCGGTTTGGCTTAAGGAGTATTTATAATGACGCACCCAACTTGGGAGTTGCCATTACCGGATACAGAAGCAGGGCTAGTTCTTACGCCCTGCCCTGGCACTAAAGACGCATCCTTAAGTGACAGTATTGCCGAACTTAAAAAACAAGGCGTAATGGCGATTGTTACTGCTCTTAGTCTAGAAGAAATGCAGGATCGTGGTGTTGCTTCGCTTCCTGAAGAAGTAGAGCAAGCTGGCCTAAAGTGGTTTCATCTGCCAATTGAAGACGACTGCGCGCCAGGTGCTGATTTTATCGCGAAATGGCAGCAGGCCTCACCGGAGCTTCATCAAACGATTAAGAAAGGACAAAAGATCGCCCTGCACTGCATGGGCGGATCTGGTCGAACCGGTCTATTAGCCGCCCACCTTCTATTAGAAAGAGAGTGGCCCTTAGAGCAAATAATTAGCGAGGTGCAAGCGTTAAGGCCAGGGGCGTTTACCAAACAAGTGCAAGTGCAATACATACAGCAATTCGCAAATCAGTAACCAACATAAAAGAGCTACTTAGGTAGCTCTTCTCTTAAAGAGAGCGGCTATGTTTTCTCAGCTTAACCAGAACGTTCGCCAGTATATGCTGGTCACGTTTAATTATTGGAACTTCACAGTAACCGACGGCGCATTGCGCATGCTGGTTATTTTGTACTTTTATGACTTGGGCTATTCCACGCTGGAAATCGCATTACTGTTTCTGTTCTACGAATTTTTCGGTGTTGTCACCAATCTAGTCGGTGGCTGGATCGGCGCACGCCTCGGCTTAAACCGCACCATGAATGTGGGCTTAGCCATGCAAATTGTGGCCTTGCTGATGCTCGCACTACCGGCGTCATGGCTTTCTATTCCTTGGGTGATGGGCGCACAAGCGTTATCCGGTATCGCCAAAGACCTTAATAAAATGAGTGCAAAAAGCTCGATCAAAACCCTAGTACCCGCCGATGCCCAAGGCGCTTTGTACAAATGGATTGCGATCCTTACTGGCTCCAAGAACACACTAAAAGGTGCAGGCTTTTTCTTAGGTGGCGCTCTACTCTCTTTAATAGGCTTCCAGTATTCTGTGGCGGCCATGGCAATCGTGCTGATATTTGTCTTTATCGGCAGCTTAATTGGCTTAAAAGCAGATTTGGGTAAAGCAAAGACCAAACCCAAATTCTCAGAGATTTTCTCTAAATCAGGCAGCGTTAACATTCTCTCTGCTGCGCGTATGTTTTTGTTCGGCGCTCGGGATGTTTGGTTCGTGGTCGCCTTACCGATTTATCTAGGTTCGGTGTTTGATTGGGACCACAGTGCGGTGGGTGGCTTTCTTGCCCTATGGGTGATTGCTTATGGCCTAGTGCAAATTATTGCACCTAAAATCACAAGATTAACCTCTGGCCCAGCACCTGACGGCGCCGCCGCCTTATGGTGGGCATTAGCCTTAGCCGTTGTAACTGGCTTAATCGCTTACGCCATTCAAAATGCATGGCACCCTGAAGTGGTGATTATTATCGGCTTAATGGTATTTGGCGCTGTGTTTGCGGTTAACTCTTCTTTGCACTCTTACTTGATCGTAAGCTATGCCAAAGACGATGGCGTATCACTTGATGTGGGCTTCTATTACATGGCCAACGCCATGGGACGCTTAATCGGCACCGTATTATCTGGCTGGGTCTTCCAAGTATGGGGATTCTCCGCTTGCCTCTGGGTGTCATTTGCTTTTCTCATCACCACCACCCTAGTGTCTTTGTGGTTACCAAAACACAAAAAACACGTCACAGACCAATAACGAAACCATCAGACACATCGAGTAGGGTGAGGCGTTACCGCCTCATCCCTCTCACAGAACCGTACGTACGGACCTCGTATACGGCTCATGTAAACGTCCATTCAGCATGTACGCTGAACACATACCCCGTTTTCACTTCTTCAAGATTTACTAAACCTTGTTCATCGAACCATTTGTTTGGCATCGCGTGACTGGCTAACGGACTCGCCGCATTCCTCCAACTCGTCATGGATATATACT
>NZ_QUNG01000030.1 GCF_003387375.1 Marinomonas pollencensis
TAAGATGTAAAATTATGACGGGTGTGTAGCTCAGTTGGGAGAGCGTCGCCCTTACAAGGCGAATGTCGGGAGTTCGAACCTCTCCACACCCACCACTTACTAAACAGTGGGTTCATGTAACAGTGAGCAAGAGATTTAGATTGTGTTGGAGTGGTAGTTCAGTTGGTTAGAATACCTGCCTGTCACGCAGGGGGTCGCGGGTTCGAGTCCCGTCCATTCCGCCATTTACTTCTTTTCTTAAAGAAGTGAGTTTGGCAAAGAGTTGATAAATAGTTAACACTATTTTTTTGGGGGGTGTGTAGCTCAGTTGGGAGAGCGTCGCCCTTACAAGGCGAATGTCGGGAGTTCGAACCTCTCCACACCCACCACTTACTAGACAGTGGGTTCATTGTTAAAAAATGAACAAGAGTCCTAGAATGTGTTGGAGTGGTAGTTCAGTTGGTTAGAATACCTGCCTGTCACGCAGGGGGTCGCGGGTTCGAGTCCCGTCCATTCCGCCATTTACTTCTTTCACTTAAAGAAGTGAGTTTGGCAAAGAGTGATTAGATATTCACACTATCTAAGAATTAGGGGTTAAAGCTCCTCATATTATAAGATGTAAGTTTTACTTTTTAAGCAAAGCGAGTGTGTAGCTCTGTTTGGAGAGTATCGCCCTTATAAAGAAAATTTCGAACCTTTCCACGTCCACCATTATATTTAACATTTCATGTCGGTCTTTTTGTTTCTCTTTAAACCTTAAAAAATCAGTCGTGATTGTTTTAATAATGGTTTATCTATATTTTCTATCTCCTCTTAATAGACATCTCTTTTAAACACCATTATTCAGTGTGGTCAGACTGTAACTGCATGGTGAACAGCCTAAATATTTTCCTTTTCTGTACTTCTAAATTAACAGCCATTTCCTTTGGTTTTTTGCAGTTTTTGATTCTCGCTGGTTTTGGCGCAAGAGAATGTGCTGTTGAATGTAATCATATGTTTTCTGTGACCAGAATTTCTAGAATAAACCATTTTTTTGTTTATCGTATTTTTTTGTTTATCGTATTTTATTGGGTGTCTTCGTCTTGAACTCTGATGTATGGTTTGTACTACTTGAAATAGTTACAATGCGTTATTTTGTCAAATAGTGATCCTAAGAGCTGTTGAAGCTTAGCTTATGTACTTTTATAGAGATACGGTTAAGTAATACTACTCTGTTTCTGCAACCCTAACTGTGCCCCTAATAATGATAAATCTAGACTATGTAAAACTATTTATTCGGGTAGCTGCCACTCACAATATATCTAAAGCTGGGGCTGAATTTGGCTTGTCATCGGCTGTGGCTAGCGCTCATCTTAGTAAACTAGAGGAAAGCCTTGGTGTTCGGCTAATACACCGTACAACTCGGAAAGTGTCGCTTACCGATGAGGGAGAGGAGTTTCTTCCTCATGCTAGAGATGTTCTTGTTTCGGCGGATATAGCTGTATCGTCAGTGAAAGGGGGATCTAAGCCCAGTGGGAGATTACGAATAACAGCGCCAGTTTCTTTTAGCCATATACACTTAATACCTGCATTAAATGAATTTATGGAGATTTTCCCTGATTTATCTGTAGAGCTTCGTCTCAGCGATACAATAGTAGACATTGTTGAGGGTGGATTTGATGTAGCGATCCGAAACGCTGAGCTAAAAGACTCTGCCCTGATAGCCAGAAAACTCGCCATAGACAATAGGATTATCTGCGCCTCACCTGACTACCTTAAAAAGCACGGTAGGCCAACAACCCCTGAAGCACTGCAACAGCACAATTGTATTAACCTCATTGGTAATGACAATTGGGTGTTTAGAACCTCAAAGGGTCTATTAAATATTAAGACAAGCGGGGCGTTTACCACGGACAACGGCAAGGCCGTTTGCGATGCATGTGTGAACGGGATGGGGATTGTAATGTGCTCTACATGGATTGCGTATGAGCATTTAAGAGTTGGGACTTTAGTGCAAATTCTTGAAGATTACCCATTAGAGGCTGATGCGTCTATATGGGCTGTCTACCCTTCATCGAAATTAGTTGCCCCTAAAGTTCGTGCGTTTATAGATTACTTTTCTGAGCGTTATGGAAGCCCGCCATACTGGGATAGGGTACAGGAAAAGTAGTTTACCGATAAAACGGCCAAGTTTATCTGACCGTTTATTTATCTGGCTATGATAGGGGGATTATTTAATAGGCACTACTGATATTGTAAAAGGCGCATCTGGTTTAGTATTAACCATAGTTGACGCACCAAATGCAGCGTCAAAATTAGTTACATAGGCAATACCGTCACGAACAATAACTTCTCCCGGCGCATCTAACATGTTATTGCTGCCGTTGGTATTTCCGTTTTTGGTTAGCAATTTAGCTTGGCCATTCATATCAATACGGTAAACCGCATTATCAAATAAATCGGTAATGTAAAGTGCATTAGAAGGTGCATCCCACTGGATGCCATCACTTGTGATCAAGCCTTTATTAAACAGTGTGGTTTCTAGCTTAGAGCTATCTTCATTGAAAGTGCTTTTGTAGATTGTACCGTCTTCCATGATACCGGTATAAAGGTTGCCCTTTCCGTCAACTGCCAAGCCATTTGCACCAAAGCCTAGACTACCGTTTGAGTCAAAAGTCTCAAACAGGTGTGCGTCGTGGTTGTTTTTGTTCTGGTATTTAGAAATCTGTAATGGATTTTCAGCACTAAGTTCATCTAAGCTTAATTTATATACACCACTTGTCGTTGATATTCCTTTCTCAGTTGCAAGTACCGTATCTGAGATAAACACATCGTTACCCCTCCAAGCTACTGCGTTAGGAAATGAGAAACCTTTTGCAACAACGTCTACATCAATGGCTTCACCATCTATAATATTCACTCGTAACAAGCGAGATTCACCGCCAAACCATAATTGCATGTCGGCAATATAAATGTTGCCATCGGGACCTTTAGCAATCCCCATGGGAGTGACAACACCGCTATTTGGCTCTAAATCCTGTTGTTTAAATGTATACCACACAGAAACTTGATTGTTGCCATCAATAAGGCCAATCGTTGGAGCCTCTGCTTTAGTTATAACACCTTGCTCTACTAGCGTTTGGTTATGTAGATTAGGCGATGTGAACAGAATATTATTATCTGAATCAAACGAAAAACTTGCTGGAGAGTTAAATTGAGCAGGCAAATCTTGCAGCGAGTATTGTTGCTGAGCTAATGCTGTTTGAGAGTATGCTGACAGCGAACCAATAATAAACATTACACTTAATAAACCAGTATATTTTTTAAAAGTTTTCATGGTAAACCTGTAAATTGTTAAAATACGTACTAGGGAAGGCACGAATAAGTCACCTGTTCTCAGTCTTATCAGAAAAAGTGCCAAGCAAGGCGTCGCTTTAAAGTAATGTAGGCACCTTTCAAAAAGCGATAACGAAGGCTGGCTGTTTTTTTCTAAAAGACCCGTAGTGCGTGGACTAAAAGCCGTATCTATAAGTTGAGAAGCTGATCAATAGAGCGACTATTAAGTTGCGCTTCTCGCCTTAAATCTCAGACTTTTATCCACACGCTGAGGCGGGAGGACTGATTCGTACCTTCCCAAGATACAACCGAGATCCATTGGATTGAGCGTATCGGTTTATTCATAAAATTGACTATTTTGCAAAACCACCAAGCGGTTTCAGCAGTAGAGGTGAAAGTGATGCATGCATATCACGTAACTCCTGTGGTAAGTTTCCTAGGTGTACCATGCGGGTTGGTGTTGCTGCTGCGATCCATCGATCGGCGTGGTCATTCCAGTTTTCGATATGAATATAAGAAGCTTCTAAATCTCGAAAACGCTCGTAAACTAAGACGTCACCTTCGTCAGATAGGTAATATTGGTAGTTTAGTGTGCCTTCTTCTGTTTTAGCCCGTTTCACTTGGGAATTCATTACTTCTTTAAATTCTTCGAGTTGGCCTGGATTCAGTTTTGCCTCAACAATCCATCCAAAGTTTTCGAAGGTAGTATCATTTCCATTTTTAATTGCGCTTTTTTCATTTTCTTCTCGGGCAAAACCAGCAAAAGGTTTTAACCATGTGGGTGCTAGTGAAGCATGGCGTTCACGAACATCATCTGGTAAATCACCAAGATGAAGCATACGTGTTGGTGTTGCTGCTGCAATCCAGCGTTCAGCGTGAGCATCCCAGTTTTCGATGTGCTCATGAGATGCATCGGCATCAGCAAAACGCTCGTAAACTAAAATATCACCGGCGTCTGACATATAATATTGATAGTTCAATGTACCTTTTTCACCTAAAGCACGGTTCACTTGCGAGTTCATTACCGCTTTAAAGTTTTCTAGCTCACCCTCTTTAAGCTTTGCTTCAACAATCCAGCCAAAATTTGTAAAGTAAGCGTCGGCTAACCCCCACATAGAAATCTCCACCAAACACCATAAAGTCTCTTGCTCTCTCTGAATTGGAACGAAAGACTTATGTTTACCGC
>NZ_QUNG01000031.1 GCF_003387375.1 Marinomonas pollencensis
ACAGGTTTTTTTAAGCGTTTTTGGTACGACGTTTTTGTCCTCGATGTGGACAAAACACACGCTCACTTCGTTCTCTGATTTTGCCCACATCCGAGGCTTAATTTTGATCCTCGGTCATCGAATAGTTACCCGTAAAAAAGGCACCTCAACGGTAAAAGTGCCGCCTGCTTTTGTGAGTCGTTTTTGAAAAAAACGCGAACAT
Source organism: Marinomonas pollencensis (assembly GCF_003387375.1). Taxonomy (GTDB): domain Bacteria; phylum Pseudomonadota; class Gammaproteobacteria; order Pseudomonadales; family Marinomonadaceae; genus Marinomonas; species Marinomonas pollencensis. The sequence continues at coordinate 203 of NZ_QUNG01000031.1, forward strand.
GAGCAGGACACAAGCGTGGAGAATTAAGATACCCGCAAAAGTTTTTGGGTGTGCACCGTGAGTTCTTGGGGTCTGGATCTTTCGAGCGAAGCGAGCGAACCTTTACGAAGTAAAGTGTAGTGAGTACACTTCTTCGAAGTTGCGTACCACAGGTAGACGTTGAAAACGTCTTGTTTTGGGCTTAATCTGAGCGGTACACATCGCCTTCAAGCGGTACACATCAAAAGGAGAGGTCATGTATTCGATAATGCGAACAAAGAAGCACAAGGCGACAGGGGGCGGCCTGAAGGCGGCCTTACAGCATCTCTACAGGGAGAGAGACACACCAAACGCTGATAGGAGTGTGTCCAACCTAAAATGGGGAGATAGGGACGGCGAGCAAACGACCGAAAACTCAATGCGGAAGCTCCATTCAACAATAGCTTCTGTTGTGGATAAAACAGGCCGTAAGCTGCGCTCTGACGCGGTTGTGGCGGTTGAGTATGTGATGACAGCAAGCCCAGAGTACTTTGATCAATTCACCGATAAAGACGAGCACAGAAAGAAAGTGAGTGAATTTGCAAACACTGCAAGATCATGGATTGAAGAACAATACCCAGACGGTACGATCATTGCCGCGCAAGTTCACATGGACGAGGCAACCCCCCATGTTTCCCTGTTTGTAACCCCAACGATCAAGAACAAAGAAGGGGTAGTGAAGTTCAACGCGAGAGAGCGCATAGGAGGCCGACAGAAGCTTTCTGAGCATCAAGACTCATTCGCCAAGGCAACCGAGCATCTTGGCTTAAAACGGGGAATAAAGGGCTCTAAAGCCACTCATGAAAAAGTGTCTCGCTTTTACTCAAAAGTGATTAAGAGCCTCGCAGACGTTGAAAATATTTATACTGAAGACGCCGTAAAAATACAGGCCTTAGCGAACAAAAGAATAGGTGGTAAGGGCGAAATTGCAGAGTTTGCAATGGAGCTGTCACATGACAATTTAAAGTTACGACATCTTCTTGCTGAGAATTCCCCACAGAGGCAAATTGAAGCAGTCAGCAAGGCGCACACGCAGGAAATCAAAGAAATCAAGGAAAGTTACAATAGGGAGATAAAACGCCTTAGATCGGATCTGACTAGCTCTAGAGAGCGCGAATCTATTCTCGAAAACCAGCTAAAAACGGCCGCTAAGCCATACGTAACCCAGATTGAAAATCTTCAAATTGAGATTTCGAAAGGGGATAAAACCATTGAAAAGCTGAATGCCGATATAGCAGTGCTTGAGCGTGATTTTGATATCAATTATGCACACCTAAGCGCCTATACTTCGCTGGCTTGGGGCGAGGCCTATGCAGAGTCAGAGGACGTTCTACAGTTTCGAGGAGATGCAACATATCAATTCATGTCATCAATGATAGACCAGGGACTTCAAAAAATGGACGATTTCAATTCGAACATGGTTAAAGAGTTTGAAAATTATGAGAGCTTGCATAATAACGTTAATATTAGGTAACTATGCTTCACCAGCAGCCGACTAAGGGCTTTTTCATCGATATTCGATAGAATGCTAAGGTCAATAAAAAAAGCCCTCATATTGGCTCTGAGGGCTTTTCTCTTTAAGTGAGATCAAGGTCGCCTTGATCTGGTGGGTCAAGCTTTTCATTGCCAGTCACGACAGAATCACCCGCCTGAATAACTGGTATATACGTCAATTTTGTCTTCGATCTATCAAAAAACTCTTTCTCTTGCTCACTCCCCGCCGCAATCACAGTGGCAGAGAATTTGGCGTATTTCCGCTGATTTTGTCGACTCTGCCAAAAAACGCGCTCATTGACACAGTATGCCGTTGCCGAGCCAATCTTAACGGCGTCAACCCAACAGTCAGTCTTTAGTTTTTTTACGGCTCGCGCAGCTGTCGGCCTACTGACTTGAAGAACTTCGCACAGGGTCGCGTAGGAGACGACAACAGCGTTCGTAGTCTTTCCCATTGTCTCCACAAGATAATAGAGCAATTCATGGGCTACTGGGTTACTCCTCGCAAGCGCTCTCATCTCTCGCAGATACGACCGGCTGAGCTGAACAAAGTTTCGATTATGAGACTCTGTAGTCTCATCAGATGACACATTATCGCTCATATTTTTTCCTTATCCGTAAATAAAAGATACATCGCGTATCAAGTCGTGATACACAGTGTATCACCCCATGAGACACGGTGTAAACAGAGTCTCATGGGGTGAGACTCCGTAGTATCATGGGGTGAGACTCTGTTTTTATAAAATCCTTATATATCAATAACTTACTAATTATCTCTTCTATACTCTGGTTTTACAGGTTTTTTTAAGCGTTTTTGGTACGACGTTTTTGTCCTCGATGTGGACAAAACACACGCTCACTTCGTTCTCTGATTTTGCCCACATCCGAG
>NZ_QUNG01000032.1 GCF_003387375.1 Marinomonas pollencensis
CTGTCGTTAGCCTGTCTTTTGGGCAGTTCTTCGAAGAGCTTTACTAGATAATCATAAGGAATAAGACCATTCGCTTTTGCCGTTTCGATGATGCTGTAGAGTATGGCACTGGATCGTGCGCCATTCCCCGTATTCGCAAATAACCAGTTTTTACGGCCGATCACGAAGGGTTTGATGGCTCTTTCCGCTCGGTTGTTGTCGATATTGATCTGCCCATCTGTTAGGTAAACAGTGAGTTTGTCCCATTGATTGAGATTATATTGGATCGCTTTGCCTAAAAGTGACTTTGGTGGTACTTGCTGAGCCGACTTTTCAAGCCAATTTTTATAAGATGCCAAGATCTCAGACGCTTTTTCTTGTCTGAGTTGTCGGATTTCTTCAGCGGTGCCTTTTTGCTTGGCCAAGGCTTCGATGGCATACAGCTTTTTGATGAAGTTAATCGCTACCGTTGCTTTACCTGCTTTTCCTTTGGGCATGCCTTTTTCTGCTTCAATAAATTTTCGACGCGCGTGTGCCCAGCAACCGGCAAGCGTTGCCTTGGTCGATTCGTAAGCTGGGTAACCATCCACATTCAGATAGCCGTCGAAGCCTTGTAAAAAGTCAATCGCACATTGGGCGCTTCGTGTGGGCTGGAAGTCGTATAACACAATATTGGGTATCGGGCTTTGTTTGTCTAGTCCATCTCTACCGGTGCAATAAAGCCACATGTAACAGTTCGAACGAGATTCTTTAATGACATTAAGCGTTGTCTCATCCCCTTGGATCACGGGTTGTTCAAGCAAAATCGTATGAAGTCGATCATAAAGGGGCTGTAACGCTGAAGAGCATTTTAGCATCCAATCCGACATGGTTTGCCGGCTCAGTTCAATGCCGTATTGCTTGAACATGGTTTCTTGTCGGTATAGAGGCAGACTGTATTGGAACTTACCTGTGATCACTTGACTTAATAAGCTGGGTGTCGCGATGCCTTTAGGAATAATGCTAGGCGGTATCGCTGCTTGCTTGATCGTTGTTTTCGTTTCGGTCTTTTCACACTGACGGCACGCGTATTTAGGGCGGACCGTTTCGAGGATTTTTAACTGAGCGGGAAGAAACTCTAATTTCTCAGAGGTGTCTTCGCCAATACGATGCAGTGGTGTCTGACAGCAAGCGCACGTTTTATCCGATTCCGCTACATCCACTACAACCGTCTCACGAGGTAAGTCTTTCGGCAGAGGTTTTCGCTTAGGTTTTGTGCGCGAATAGGAAACAGTTTGGCTGTCCGTTTCAACATCAGCATTGTCTTCTTGAGAGTCGTTTTCTGACTCGTCAAACAATTCGCCTTGCCCGGGAGAGACTTCAGAGCCTTTACCAAACTGCTTTTGTTGAGCTAAGCGCCATTGCTCAAGAATCCGTTCGTATTTTGACGCCCACTCAGCAAGTTGATTGTCTTTAACCGCTAAAGCCGAGTCTTTTTCACCCAACAACAACGACTGCTCAAGTAAAAGAGCCTTAAGAGAGTCAATGTCATTGGGTAAGTCATCAGGGAGTATTTTCATGGCTTGGATTATACCAAGCGAATACCCTAATCGTCATGATATCGATAGGTTAAATGTGGGTGAGCTTCTTGTAAGTTAAGCGCAAGACCATCTAGCAACCAATTCAGCTGACGAGGTGATACTTGAATAGACAAATGCTCATCATCAATACCAGGCCACTGAAAATGGCCTTTCTCGAGACGCTTATAATGTAGCCAGAAGCCATTCGATGCCCATTGTAAGATTTTGACTTTATCGCGAGCTCGACCGCAAAAGACAAAAATATGATCGCTACAAGGCTCCTTTTCCAGATCATACGCGACAATATTGCATAGCCCATCAATGGCCTTACGCATATCGGTTGGCCCGCAAATGAGGGTCACATTAAGTTGAGCAGACGCGGTAAACATAAGTCTTTCGTTCCAATTCAGAGAGAGCAAGAGACTTTATGGTGTTTGGTGGAGATTTCTATGTGGGGGTTAGCCGACGCTTAC
>NZ_QUNG01000033.1 GCF_003387375.1 Marinomonas pollencensis
TACAAATAGGCTTGAATCTGGTATCGTTGTCCTTCGATCAACTGCTTATAGCTCATGGTAATACTCTAATTGTTTGGCGACGTTAGAATACCACCTATGGGCAGTTGATCTCTCGCCACCTACTCAACCATGAGTGGTGCACTTATTATCTGAATTTGCGAAGCATTACACCAAATTGTCCTGCTCCAGCCCCTAATATCCCGCCTAACCACTTAGTACCATTGCTAAAATGTGAGACTATTACAATTATAGCTGCAATGCCTCGAATCATGTTTAATTTTCTGATTTCCACAATCACTCCGTTTGATATATTTGATGGCTTTATTACTTTATTACTTTATTACTTTATGTGGGTGTAAAATTGAGTATCTAGCACGAAGTCATCCTCTAAGAAGTCGCTTATTTTTTTAATATCATCATTGTCTATGTCAAAAATTATAAAGTCATTATCTCTGTTGGAAAAATATTCTTTCATTTCTTTTATTGACTTATCCCACATGGTTTTCCATATTGCATCAAGTTGGTCTTCTGAACAATTATGGTATTTTTTTTGCTTTTCAACGATTAAGCCATTGGAGTGCTTTTTTCGGCTTTTTATCCAGTCATCTACATTTCTAATATTTAAAATAAATTTTGAATTTGGATAGTCGTAATCAAGTTTTTTGTAATAATCTTTAGCGTCTTTATCGATTTCATGACAGGTAAAGTCTGAGAATACTTGAGCATCTTCATATGAGCAGTAACTATTTACGTTACTGTTTACTGTGTGGCCATTATAAAAAGCTTTTTTTCCTGCCTTTATATTCTTTTCGATAGTCTTCACTAAATTATCTGAGTCCCAGTGAATGCAAGAAAGCCCATTTTCTTTAAAAAGATAATGTAGTGATCTTGTTCCACATCGATTAAAGCCAATAATAAATATTTTTCTGGTATTGTTTTTTATTGACATGTGATTATCAAAAACTTCCGCGTGATCAGATTGGCGTAAGTCATTTAAAGTATATCCTTTATTTTTGTACCACATGTTGTTTTTTAGTTTATTTAAATTGTTCTCTTGTGAGATTATTCTGTAGTGGTAACAAACCAAATAGGCTTTTTTTATTTTTTCTTCATTTAGATTTTTGTAAAAAGGACTTAGTTCTTCTTCTTCTTTATTTATAGAGTTGACTATTGAGCTTTTTGATTCTTTATTTGTGATGGGGTGGTGGTCCTTGATATCACTAAACCTTGATGTTTTAAATATGCATTTAACTTCTATTTCATTTTTTCTACATCTAAATTTATGTATATCATTAGGGTGTTCTTTATCATGATTCCATCTCCATATATTTTTATTTAAAATACTTTTAGGTGTCTCTTTTATATTGTTTGATGACATCATAACCCAAGGTATTTTGATACAATCTACTTCAGAGAAGTTGTTCTTAATCTCTTCCCTGATTGTGTGATTTTTGTTTCGCTTTGTAGTTATGAATTCATCAGCGTCAACGTATATAATCCATGTAAAAAGGGATTTTATTTTTTTGTATAGCTCGTTTGCAGAATTATTGCTGATTATATTTTTTTTATATAATATCGTTATTTTTTTGTTTGATTTTATTTTTTCGTAAATGCTTTTGTCTTCACTGTTGTCATCTATTATATATAAGTGATCAACGCCTTCCTTGAGGTAATATTCAGCAAATTCGCTTATAAAGCTTTCGTCTTTACATCTGCAGATGAGACCCAGAAACTTTTTTCTTTTTAATATTTTTGAAATGCTTAGCAAAATAAATCCTCAAATTAGCATAAATAATAGTATTAAGATAACGTGCATCATCACATTTTTGTTGTATTTTCCTGTTTTGTGTGCTAGATGGGCCGTTGTGATTCCTGATTAATTTTTTTCAGCAAGTATGATATTCTACGCGAATTCAACTCCGAAGTGCACCACCCTCTAAATTATGCTGCGCTTCGTAGTTCATCGAACACCACCGCAGGTTGTCTATAACCAAGGCATTT
>NZ_QUNG01000034.1 GCF_003387375.1 Marinomonas pollencensis
ATTTACTAAACCTTGTTCATCGAACCATTTGTTTGGCATCGCGTGACTGGCTAACGGACTCGCCGCATTCCTCCAACTCGTCATGGATATATACTTAAACGGCGGCTTATAGCTGAGTTGCCTCAGCCTACGATGCAGCCGTTTCGGTTTCTTCCATAGTTTAAGTTGGATACTGCGAAGCCGTCTCCTTAGCCATTGCGCAATTCTCTTGAATTCTCCATTCGCATTGGCAATCCTGAAGTACTGACTGAACCCTCTTAACAGCGGATTCAGCTGCTTGATAACCTCTCTCAACGGTTTTCCACCATTGCGCTTGGTCAGCTGCTTAAGCTTTCGTTTGAACAAACACAGTTTCTTAGTTTGGATTTTGGTATATCGACTTCCAATTTCCACGCCTAAAAACTTTACACCCTCACGACTGTGCGTAAGGTGTGTCTTTTCTTCGTTCACTTTGAGCTTAAGTTGTTTCTCCAAGATTATCGTTGCCTGCACCCGTGCATTTTCTGCACCGACTCGACTTCGACACAGAATTAGAATGTCATCCGCATAGCGCACAATGCGGTGGCCTCGTTGACGCATTTTTTGGTCAAACTCGTCCAAGTACACGTTTGCTATCAAGGGACTGATCACCCCTCCTTGCGGACTGCCTTTTTCTGTTTCTTGCCAATCCGTCCCAACCATTACACCACTTTTTAGGAACGCTTTTATCAGCCCCAACACACTGCCATCTTTGATTCGCTTTCTCAGACTTTTTAAAATTAAGTCATGATCCAGCTGATCAAAGCACTTGGATAGATCCATATCCACCACGTGGTTTAGCCCATAGCGGCGCATAAACATGGTGGCTTTATTGATCGCATCATGGCCGCTTCGCTTTGGCCGATAACCAAAACTAGAGGGATGAAACTGCTCTTCAAAAATAGGGGTAAGGATGTCGGTTAGAGTTTGTTGAACGACTCGATCCCGAACGGTCGGAATCCCAAGCAACCGTACGCCACCGTCCGCTTTGGGGATCTCTACCCGTCTGACCGGATGGGGGTGATACTGCTTGGTTTTGAGCTCAAGAAGCAATTGATCAAGTTCATCACTTAGCGTCGAGGCGAAGTCACTCAGGCTCTGCTTATCTATGCCAGCCGCGCCTTTCGCTTTCCACACCTTTTTGAAGCCCTTGTACAGTTTCTCCTTGCTTAGCAAGTGACCATACAAGCTGTAATATACTCGACACCTCTTCTCTTGGGTTGTGCGCTGTGTGGGGGCAAAATGTTTCTTATTCATGTTGGTCTATTTCAGTCTGAGGTTTAGCCTTCTAGCTCAATGGCAATTTACTAAACGGGGTCAGATCTACTCCCTCGTACGGTTTCCAGCTCCAGTTTTCTGCTTCCACAAATCACCACGCAGGAAGACCCTAATGATTCATCAGTTCGTGTACCACTAAAAAAAAACATCTGCTCATCACAGACTTAACGTCTACTTCCTCCCTTCGCAACACCCATTAGCTTTTGACCAAAAGGCGCCCCAACAAACTCGATGCTGTTGGTCAGCTCAGTTTTATCCTCCACACCATTGCTGGGCTTCATCGGCTGCGCTTTACTCACTACTACGGATTCATCTGCCACCTCACACCAACCTAAGTCTTGGCTCACACCTCGTACTCAGGCTTCCGATCTCATCGGATACGATGCCAGGCTTCCCCAGTTACTGCACTGGCTCCCTGTTAACAATTCCACCCTCAATCACAGCTTAGGTCTGACTGAGTATCGGGCTTTGCGCTATTTTGCACGCTTACCCACCTAAACTGCCGAAGCAGGTTCACTTGCGTTGTGTACTGTTAACTTCCTATCGCTTCCTTCAGACCCTGCCGTTGGCCAGCAACGCCCTTGCGATTCGGATTCTCTTCCCCTCAGTCGGGGTAAGACAGGTTTCTTTCAACCTGACGGGTTTGCCAGCTTCGCTGGGCAAACAAAAA
>NZ_QUNG01000035.1 GCF_003387375.1 Marinomonas pollencensis
ATCATGAAAGGCCACACACAGGCAATGGAGGTAAACCACCTCTCATAGCAGCTTAACTTCTACTTTTAAATGCAGTTAAAAAAGGGAGGACTACCATGTCACTATAGGTGAGAGCGTTAAAGCATTGGTTGACTTAGCAGTAACGACGTTTGGTCGCGCAGATGTGATGATCAATAACGCTGGTATTATGCCGCTTTCACCTTTAAGTGCGCTGAAAGTAAAAGAGTGGAATGACACCATCGATGTGAATATAAAGGGTGTACTTAATGGTATTGCCGCCGCACTTCCAGTGTTTGAGCAACAAGAAACTGGTCACTTCATTAATATTTCCTCTGTTGCCGGTCATAAAGTTTCGCCAGCGAGCAGTGTGTATGCAGGTACTAAATTTGCCGTTCGTGCAATTAGTGAGGGGCTACGTATGGAGGTGGGTCGTAATATTCGCACAACTGTCATCTCACCTGGACTCATTGATTCTGAGCTTAAACATGGCACCTCAGATGCAACGATCTCTCAATTTGTGAATGAGGTGTATAACGATGCCATTTCTGCGACGTCTATCGCTAATGCTGTCGCTTATGTGATTGAACAGCCAAACGATGTTGATGTTAACGAGATTGTACTGCGCCCTACAGTACAAGAATTTTAACTGGCACTAACAGTATGTGTGGTCGATATGGCGTGTGTCGACCATGATCTGTTGTAGTGGATGAGTAATTTTGGACACCTGATTAGAGGTTTGCAATACCTTAGGTAATCTATGGGCTGCTAATTTAGAAGAAGCACTGGCACAGTTCTGTCCAGAAATGAGTTAGGGCTAGTATGATACGTTGAATGCTCAGTTGTGGCTCAATTCAGACTTGGTAGTAGCAATTAGCATGAACCTATATTTTTGTAAGTTGAATGTAATAAAATTACTACCTGAGAAATTAAATTGAGTTTAATGCCACTAAAAAATTGTTAGCTTATGCTTTATTTCTTTTTCAACTTATGGTTCAAAGAATTACGCAGCTAATTGATTCTTGGTAGGGTGGTTTGTCATTTTATGGTTCAATCAACACTATTCTGTAAAATACCTCAAAAATTTATAAATTAAAATCATAATCTGTCCTAGTCTATTTCAAGTTGTTATTCCATTACAGTTTATGGAATGGGTGTATTTACAATCGCAATCTTCGTAAGCCCAGCCTAAACAACACCTTAAAATTGTCTCGCGTTTTAAACTTCTGAAACAATATTGTGCGAAAGTACCTTATAGTTTGACGCTTGCCTGAATATCGAGTTTTCTTTTTTTGTCTCTTGTTTCGAAAATAAGTCCTAGCTAGTTTGCTATTGATGTAGCTATTAATTTGATAGGAAATTACGTCAATACCCGCCTGACGTTAAAGGCGTCAAGTATTTGGTGGTTTGTCGCCTACCAATACTTGATACCATTATATATTAAATAAGCCTTTGTGTACTGGCATGGTTTTTTCTTTAATTGTGTTGGCCTTAAAACCTCAGGTGCGCTGAGTAATGTTTATAATACATAGCTTACTTATAATCATTAGATTCCGCTATTACTTGATGAGATTTCTAGCATTATGCTTGTTGGTAAAAAGAAGTATCTACACGACTTAGCGAAATTACATGAACATTTCGATATTCTTGAGCAAATTGAAAACAGTTTAAAGCAAGAAATGTTGTTTTACGCTCTTGATCAGCAAGGGGCGCAAATTCAGATAATAAGTGCACCACTCATGGTTGAGTAGGTGGCGAGAGATCAACTGCCCATAGGTGGTATTCTAACGTCGCCAAACAATTAGAGTATTACCATGAGCTATAAGCAGTTGATCGAAGGGCAACGATACCAGATTCAAGCCTATTTGTA
>NZ_QUNG01000036.1 GCF_003387375.1 Marinomonas pollencensis
TTTACGGCGAAGTTCTCGTCAGTATCCGCACTGGTGTCTAGATCCAAGGTATCGGCTGTTTCAACAGTATTACCCGCATCGTCGGTGGCCAACGCCGTAACGGTAATTTCACCGTCTGTCAGGCCAGATAGATCCGCGTCCGCCACAGTCCAGACGCCGTCAGTTTGTGTCGCGTCCACAACCACGTTGTTAGTGCCATCACTGAACGTAACGGTAACCGTTTCTGCGTCCGCGTCCACGCCACTCAAGGTCACGCTCACAGAGTCCGCTTCGTCCGCGTTGGTTACTTCATCAGAAGTCACAACATTTACGGCGAAGTTCTCGTCAGTATCCGCACTGGTGTCTAGATCCAAGGTATCGGTTGTTTCAACGATATTACCCGCATCGTCGGTGGCCAACGCCGTAACGGTAATTTCACCGTCTGTCAGGTCAGATAGATCCGCATCCGCCACAGTCCAAACGCCATCAACTTTCGTCGCATTTACAGTGACATCCGCTGTTGTTTCATCACCATCACTGAAGGTCACGACCACGCTTTGTGCGTCATCGTCCACGCCACTCAAGGTCACGCTCACAGAGTCCGCTTCGTCCGCGTTGGTTACTTCATCAGAAGTCACAACATTTACGGCGAAGTTCTCGTCAGTATCCGCACTGGTGTCTAGATCCAAGGTATCGGTGGTAGTAGAGGTGTTACCCGCATCGTCGGTGGCCAACGCCGTAACGGTAATTTCACCGTCTGTCAGGTCAGATAGATCCGCATCCGCCACAGTCCAGACGCCGTCTGTTTGTGTCGCGTCCACAACCACATTGTTGGTGCCATCCGTGAACGTCACTTTCACCGTCTCGGTGTCCGCATCTACGCCACTCAAGGTCACGCTCACTGTGCTCGCTTCGTCCGCGTTGGTCACTTCATCAGAGCCCTTAACAGTCACGGCGAAGTTGTCGTCGGTGTCGGCGCTGGTGTCTAGATCCAAGGTATCGGTTGTTTCAACGGTATTACCCGCATCGTCGGTGGCCAACGCTGTAACGGTAATTTCACCGTCTGTCAGGTCAGATAGATCCGCATCCGCTACAGTCCAGGTGCCGTCAACTTTCGTCGCATCCACAACCACGTTGTTGGTGCCATCACTGAACGTAACGGTAACCGTTTCAGCATCATCGTCCACGCCACTCAAGGTCACGCTCACAGAGTCCGCTTCGTCCGCGTTGGTTACTGCATCGGTGTCACTGACTGCAACCGTGAAGTTGTCGTCGGTGTCGGCGCTGGTATCTAGGTCCAAGGTATCGGTTGTTTCAACAGTATTACCCGCATCGTCGGTGGCCAACGCTGTAACGGTAATTTCACCGTCTGTCAGCCCAGATAGATCCGCGTCCGCCACAGTCCAGACGCCGTCAGTTTGTGTCGCGTCCACAACCACGTTGTTAGTGCCATCACTGAACGTAACGGTAACCGTTTCTGCGTCCGCGTCCACGCCACTCAAGGTCACGCTCACAGAGTCCGCTTCGTCGGCGTTGGTTACTGCATCGCCTTCGGCCACAGCCACACTGAAGTTGTCGTCGGTGTCGGCGCTGGTGTCTAGATCCAAGGTATCGGTTGTTTCAACGGTATTACCCGCATCGTCGGTGGCCAACGCTGTAACGGTAATTTCACCGTCTGTCAGCTC
>NZ_QUNG01000037.1 GCF_003387375.1 Marinomonas pollencensis
GATAATAAGGGGTATCGTCTAAGCAAACCTGCTGACTTCTGGGCATGGGCATAATCCCGTTCCTCTTCCTTGAGAAAACAAAGATTAAGTATAGATGAGATACGGAAAATAGGCTTAACCACACGATAAGCCGCACCATTACTGGGGTTTATCTATGCCTGTCCTAGATAGAAGAGAGTATTTAGTGGGGCAAGCTTATCCAATCTACACCAGTCCATCTCGGCACCTCAAAAAGCCTGTAAGGCGCATGATTGCTAGATTTTAACTATGCCTGTCCTAGATAAAGGAGTGTATCTGGTGGCACAAGCTTATCCAATCTACACCAGACCATCTCTGCATCTCAAAAAGCCTGTAAGGCTCATGATTGCTAGATTTTAACTATGCCTGTCCTAGATAAAAGTGCCCGGTGTGGAGGATTATGCTTTCCTCTTTATTTTAGGCATAAAAAAAAACCTGACAGGATAACCTATCAGGGCTTCTTAGTATTTATAAGCTTGACGACGACATGCTCTCACATGCGTTCCTTCATAAGAGCCCCACACGGTGTGGAGGATTATGTTCTAGCACTTATTTTAGGCATAAAAAAACCCTGACAGCGTTAGCTATCAGGGCTTCTTAGTATTTATAAGCTTGACGACGACCTGCTCTCACATGCGTTCCTTCATAATAGCCCCACACGACCATGTGGTGTTTTTAAATATTTTGAACCAGTATTTTGAACGAAAAAACCCCACCCTGCGTAGCAGGATGGGGTTTCTCTTAATTATAAGCTTGACGACGACATGCTCTCACATGCGTTCCTTCATAAGAGCCCCACACGACCATGTGGTGTTTTTAAATATTTTGAACCAGTATTTTGAACGAAAAAACCCCACCCTGCGTAGCAGGATGGGGTTTCTCTTAATTATAAGCTTGACGACGACCTACTCTCACATGCATTCCTTCATAAGAGCCCCACACGGTGTGGAGGATTATGTTCTAGCACTTATTTTAGGCATAAAAAAACCCTGACAGCGTTAGCTATCAGGGCTTCTTAGCATTTATAAGCTTGACGACGACCTACTCTCACATGCGTTCCTTCATAAGAGCCCCACACGACCATGTGGTGTGTTTAAATATTTTGAACCGGTATTTTGAACGAAAAAACCCCACCCTGCGTAGCAGAATGGGGTTTCTCTTAATTATAAGCTTGACGACGACCTACTCTCACATGGGATCCCCCACACTACCATCGGCGATGACGCTTTTCACTTCTGAGTTCGGGATGGGATCAGGTGGTTCAACGTCTCTATGATCGTCAAGCAATTCGGTTGCGTTCGTTCTGGTGCGTTCTTTCGTTCGCTTACCAAAACACGCGAAGACATGCTTGGATCTTTAACAATTCATTTTGAAATAACGTAAATCAAGTTTTAAACCGATGTTTTCATCGTAATTCTATGTGTCTTTGATGAGTGTTTTCTCATCTAAACCACTTTGGTGTTATATGGTCAAGCCTCACGAGCAATTAGTATTGGTTAGCTCAATGCCTCACAGCACTTACACACCCAACCTATCAACGTCCTAGT
>NZ_QUNG01000038.1 GCF_003387375.1 Marinomonas pollencensis
GCAGACGCAAGACCCATACCCTTCAGTAACGTTTTTATTTTTATCATTATTTTTCTCCTTGAGGGTTAACCAATTATCAATTTCATCGGAACAGTAATAATGCTAGGAAATACTATGAAGAGTATTAGTAGCAAAACATAGGCGCCAATAAAGGGCATGATGCCTTTTATAGCCGCAGACATAGGGACTCGAGAGACCCCACAAACCACATTTAACACATTGCCCACTGGCGGCGTGATTAAGCCAATAGAAGTGTTAATTACGAACATCAAACCGAAGTAGACAGGATCAATCCCAGCCATTTTTACCACTGGCATTAGCAGTGGCACTAAAATCAGAATGGTAGGGCTTAAGTCCATCACCATGCCAACCAAGAACACCAACAACATGATCACCGCCATCAATAAGCGCGGGCTGTCGATCAGTGGTTCCAGCAATTGCGCCAGTTGTTGTGGCAATTGCGCGACGGTAATTAACCAGGCAGCGACCATGGCACAGCCAACCAGAAACATCACCATCGCGGTGGAACGACCGGCTCGGCCTAATACCAAATACAATTTACGGAAGGTTAATTCACGGTAAATAAACACCGACACTAAAATGGCGTACACCGCGGCCACCACCGCCGCTTCTGTTGGTGTAAAGATCCCAAAGCGAATCCCCCCCAGAATGATAAATGGCAGGAACAAAGCCCAAATACCATCTTTTAGTGCGGCTAGGCGCTCTTTAGCAGAAGCCTTTTTCTCCACTGGCAAAGACTCTTTGCGCACCAAGAAATACCATAAAAACAGCAAGGTCAGGCCCATAATTAGCCCAGGAACAATACCGCCAATAAAGAGGTTTTTAATCGAGATCCCCCCCGCAACACCGATCAAGATAAGCGGAATAGACGGCGGGATTACTGGCGCGATAATGCCACCAGAGGCCAATAAGCCAATCGAAGAGCCTTCAGGGTATTTGGCATCACGCATCATCGGATACAAGATACTCACCAAGGCAGCCGCATCGGCCACGGCAGAGCCCGACAAACCAGCAAGTAAAATCGACGTCAGAATGGCCACATAACCCAGCCCTCCTTTACGGTGTCCCACGAATGCATTGGCAAGACGCACAATGCGCATCGACAAGCCACCCACTGACATCACTTCGCCAGCCACCAAAAAGAAAGGAATCGCCAACAAGGTAAAGCTGTCTACACCATTGATCAGCGCATTGGACAAAATGTCCGCACTAAACAAATCCATATGGAACATCAGCGCCATAGAAGACAGCAGTAACGCAAACGAAACCGGTAGACCCAATAAAATAGAGCCCATTAACACGACCAAGAAAATCGTTAATGTCATTCTTCGTCCTCCATATCCAT
>NZ_QUNG01000039.1 GCF_003387375.1 Marinomonas pollencensis
TTTCAACGGTATTACCCGCATCGTCGGTGGCCAACGCCGTAACGGTAATTTCACCGTCTGTCAGGTCAGATAGATCCACATCCGCCACAGTCCAGGTGCCGTCAACTTTCGTCGCATTTACAGTGACATCCGCTGTTGTTTCATCACCATCACTGAAGGTCACGACCACGCTTTGTGCGTCATCGTCCACACCACTCAAGGTCACGTTCACAGAGTCCGCTTCGTCGGCGTTGGTTACTGCATCGCCTTCGGCCACAGCCACACTGAAGTTGTCGTCGGTGTCGGCGCTGGTGTCTAGATCCAAGGTATCGGTTGTTTCAACGGTATTACCCGCATCGTCGGTGGCCAACGCCGTAACGGTAATTTCACCGTCTGTCAGGTCAGATAGATCCACATCCGCCACAGTCCAGACGCCGTCTGTTTGTGTCGCGTCCACAACCACATTGTTGGTGCCATCACTGAACGTAACGGTAACCGTTTCAGCGTCATCGTCCACGCCACTCAAGGTCACGCTCACAGAGTCCGCTTCGTCGGCGTTGGTTACTGCATCGGTGTCACTGACTGCAACCGTGAAGTTGTCGTCGGTGTCGGCGCTGGTGTCTAGGTCCAAGGTATCGGTTGTTTCAACGGTATTACCCGCATCGTCGGTGGCCAACGCTGTAACGGTAATTTCACCGTCTGTCAGGTCAGATAGATCCGCGTCCGCCACAGTCCAGGTGCCGTCAACTTTCGTCGCATCCACAACCACGTTGTTGGTGCCATCACTGAACGTAACGGTAACCGTTTCTGCGTCCGCGTCCACGCCACTCAAGGTCACGCTCACAGAGTCCGCTTCGTCCGCGTTGGTTACTTCATCAGAAGTCACAACATTTACGGCGAAGTTCTCGTCAGTATCCGCACTGGTGTCTAGATCCAAGGTATCGGTTGTTTCAACGGTATTACCCGCATCGTCGGTGGCCAACGCTGTAACGGTAATTTCACCGTCTGTCAGGTCAGATAGATCCGCATCCGCCACAGTCCAAACGCCATCAACTTTCGTCGCATTTACAGTGACATCCGCTGTTGTTTCATCACCATCACTGAAGGTCACGACCACGCTTTGTGCGTCATCGTCCACACCACTCAAGGTCACGCTCACAGAGTCCGCTTCGTCCGCGTTGGTTACTTCATCAGAAGTCACAACATTTACGGCGAAGTTCTCGTCAGTATCCGC
>NZ_QUNG01000040.1 GCF_003387375.1 Marinomonas pollencensis
GGTAATCCCCCCGAAAAATAACAGCAGCCAAAAGTAGAATTTTCTCGTAATCTAAACGCAGGAGGTTCTGCATGAAAAAATCTCGTTACACTGATAGTCAAATCATGGCTATTTTAAAACAAGCCGAAGCGGGTACACCGGTCCCTGAACTCTGCCGAGAACATGGTATGAGTGCCGCATCTTTTTATAAATGGCGAGCTAAGTACGGTGGTATGGATGCGTCATTGATGGCTCGGATGAAAGAGCTTGAAGATGAGAATCGTCGCCTTAAAAAGATGTACGCCGAAGAACGCCTTAAAGCAGAAGTGATTCAGGAAGCCATGGCAAAGAAGTGGTAAAGCCGTCTCAACGACGTGAGATGGCACAGCATGCTGTTGCTAGCCGCCCAATGAGTGTTCGTTTAGCGTGTGTGGCGTTTTCCATCAGTGAAACCTGTTATCGTTATCAGGGAAAATTCAATGATGAAAATTCGTACATAGCGAACCTACTGATTGATCTTACAGAAGAGCAATCTGACTGGGGATTTGGTTTGTGTTTTTCTTATCTGAGGAATGTGAAAGGCCATAGTTGGAATCATAAACGTGTTTATCGAATCTACTGTGAACTGGCGCTGAATCTGCGCATTCGTCCAAGACGACGCCTAAACCGCAACATACCAGAGCCCTTAAAGGAGCCAACTAGACCAAACCAAGTCTGGTCAATCGATTTTATGCATGATCAACTTGTCGATGGACGAAAGTATCGTTTGTTCAATGTGATTGATGATTTTAAGCGTGAAGGGCTGGCTATGGAGGCGGGCTTTTCACTACCGTCACTACGAGTTATCAGGACGTTAGAGCAACTCTTAGAGTGGCGGGAGAAACCGTTAATTATTCGTTGTGATAATGGCCCTGAGTTCATCAGCCATGATTTTGTTAACTGGGCTAAGCATCATAATATTCGTATTGATTATATTCAGCCAGGTAATCCGCAACAAAATGCTTATATAGAGCGTTACAATCGAACAGCAAGATATGGCTGGGTAAGCAAACATCTTTTTGAAACGCTAGAAGAAGTCGAAAACTATGCAACAAAGTGGTTATGGTTTTACAATCATGAAAGGCCACACACAGGCAATGGAGGTAAACCACCTCTCATAGCAGCTTAACTTCTACTTTTAAATGCAGTTAAAAAAGGGAGGACTACC
>NZ_QUNG01000041.1 GCF_003387375.1 Marinomonas pollencensis
CCAGAACGAACGCAACCGAATTGCTTGACGATCATAGAGACGTTGAACCACCTGATCCCATCCCGAACTCAGAAGTGAAAAGCGTCATCGCCGATGGTAGTGTGGGGGATCCCATGTGAGAGTAGGTCGTCGTCAAGCTTATGAATACGAAGTCCTGAATTATCAGGCATAAGAAAATTTGATTTTATTAGCCAATTGCTAATAAAACATACCAGTTTTCTTGATGATCATAGAGACGTTGAACCACCTGATCCCATCCCGAACTCAGAAGTGAAAAGCGTCATCGCCGATGGTAGTGTGGGGGATCCCATGTGAGAGTAGGTCGTTATCAAGATTTAAACACTAAGAAGCCCTGATCAGCTAAGCTGGTCAGGGCTTCTTTATGCCTAAAATAAAGAGGAAAGCATAATCCTCCACACCGTGTGGGGCTCTTATGAAGAAACGCATGTGAGAGTAGGTCGTTATCAAGCTTATAAATACTAAGAAGCCCTGATCAGCTAAGCTGGTCAGGGTTTTTTTATGCCTAAAATAAAGAGGAAAGCATAATCCTCCACACCGTGTGGGGCTCTTATGAAGGAACGCATGTGAGAGTAGGTCGTCGTCAAGCTTATAAATACTAAGAAGCCCTGATCAGCTAAGCTGGTCAGGGTTTTTTTATGCCTAAAATAAAGAGGAAAGCATAATCCTCCACACCGTGTGGGGCTCTTATGAAGAAACGCATGTGAGAGTAGGTCGTTATCAAGATTTAAACACTAAGAAGCCCTGATCAGCTAAGCTGGTCAGGGTTTTTTTATGCCCGCTCTTTTATCTAGGACAGGCATAGATAAACTCCAGCTATGATGTGCCTCACAGCCTTTTTGAGATACCGAGGTGGCCTGGGGTAGATTGGATAAGCTTGTGTCATCAGATACACTCCTTTATCTAGGACAGGCATAGATAAACCCCAGTAATGGTGCGGCTTATCGTGTGGTTAAGCCTATTTTCCGTATCTCATCTATACTTAATCTTTGTTTTCTCAAGGAAGAGGAACGGGATTATGCCCATGCCCAGAAGTCAGCAGGTTTGCTTAGACGATACCCCTTATTATC
>NZ_QUNG01000042.1 GCF_003387375.1 Marinomonas pollencensis
GGTGGTATTCTAACGTCGCCAAACAATTAGAGTATTACCATGAGCTATAAGCAGTTGATCGAAGGACAACGATACCAGATTCAAGCCTATTTGTACGAGCGTTTGAGTTACAGAGAGATAGGTCGGCGGCTGAACATAAGTCATTCAAGCATCAGTCGAGAGATAAGACGACATTCTATTAATGGCCGCTATGATCCTGATATTGCACAGCATCGCGCTCAATATCGAAGAAAATATTCGGCTAAAACTAAGGTGTCACAGAAAACGATTGATTATGTTGAGTTTGGCTTGATACTCAAGTGGAGTCCTGAGCAAATCGCAGGCGTCAGTAAGTTGATTGGCTTGTCTATCAGTCATGAGTGGATTTATGGCCATGTGCAAAGAGACAAGCGTCGAGGCGGTAAGTTATACAAGCATTTACGGCATAATGGCAGGCGCTATAAAAAAGGCGATCGCACTAAACGGGTCATTATTCCCAACAGAGTAGGCATAGAAAACCGACCTCACGTTGTTGATAGTAAGGAGCGGTTTGGTGATTGGGAGGTGGATACCGTGTTAGGGAAACAAGGCACCGGTGCTATCGTCAGTTTGGTAGAGAGAAAGAGTAAGCTGTACTTAATTCGTAAAGTCGCCACGAAAAGTACAGAAGACGTTTGTAGGGCGATAGGTAGTATGTTGTGGCACTACCGTCGTCATGTCCATACGATCACAGCGGACAACGGTACAGAGTTTTGTGCACACGAAAGCGTTGCTCACAAACTAAAAACCGACGTGTATTTTGCTAACCCCTATGCTTCTTGGGAGCGAGGCTTAAATGAAAACTTTAATGGTCTGTTGAGACAATATATTCCAAAAGGCACAGACCTTAGAACTGTTTCAGATGAAGAGATTGCACGGGTAGAAAGATCACTCAATCTTAGGCCAAGAAAATGCCTTGGTTATAGACAACCTGCGGTGGTGTTCGATGAACTACGAAGCGCAGCATAATTTAGAGGGTGGTGCACTTCGGAGTTGAATTCGCG